>CAYGPZ010000003.1:0-130706 GCA_964352025.1 uncultured Hyphomonadaceae bacterium | reverse complement strand
TACCTGGATTCATTTATTCTCTTTACTTTTTGGACTAAACCTTCTCTTCCTAATCATGATATTGTAGGGCTATGCATTCGATACCTCATCTCGAATAGAATACAAAAATGGCCTAAAAAGCTGGCTATATGGATTGTTGGCGGCCATCCTCATTGCCGCAATTATTCCATGCTTAACGCTACAACTTTCGCAATATTTTTAATATTCAACATCACCTTTCCAAATTAAATCCCAACACCCAATTCCACGATTTACAACATATCGAAATATATCCTTAAATTCATATTGAGAACACTTCTGAAGAATGCAAAGAGAATACACTCGATTTTTTTACGGAAACCATTCGGAGCATATCACATGAGCCTTCATGGAAATTACGACAAAGAGAACATCTTCGCGAAAATACTACGCGGCGAAATTCCATGCGTGAAAGTTTATGAAGACGCAGCGACATTGGCATTCATGGATGTATTCCCGCAATCACATGGTCATACTCTCGTCATTCCCAAAGGCGTTGAAGCGCGTAACTTTCTAGAAATGCCAACAGCGAAGATCGGCCACTATATGCAAAGCGTGCAAAAAGTAGCCCTCGCTGTAGAAAGCGCGCTTGGTCCAGATGGTGTTGTTATTACTCAGTTTAATGGTGAAGCAGCTGGCCAGACAGTCTTTCACCTTCACTTTCACATCATCCCACGCTGGAGCGACAAACAGCTAGGCTCACATGCAAACGGTGGCATGGCCGATATGAGTGAATTAGAGGCGATTGCTGCTGAGATCAGATCTGAAATCTAATCTTTAGGCGGATGGAATATGGGCGCATCGCCCTCTTTCCATGGATCGCGTTTGACCATAATGGCTTCAAACAATTCAGACTCCATAGCTGCGTGAAGCCATTTATGAATGTGTGGAATGTCCTGCGCATCAAACCAGTCACGATCAGCGATACGAAACTGCCGGATAAACGGGAAAATAGCATAATCTGCTAGCCCCATATTATCACCAGCCAAATACGGCCGCGCACTTAGTCTGCTTTCCAGATCCAATATGGTTTCAAAACCGGCAGTGCGGTGCTCTGTTGCGTCCACATCTTCATACCGATTAGCATATTTGTACCGATCCAGATGAGCTTTGAACGGACCATCATTACGTTCAATCAGCTCATAGGTTGCTGACCGTTCCATGACATCAATTGGCAGCCATTCTAATGGATCATTCTGGCTGAGCGCCCACAACATGAGATCAAGACTCTCATCAATGACCTTGCCATTGGAAAATACAAATGTCGGCACCGTCCCCTTGGTACTCGCATCCAGCATGGCTTGTGGCTTGTCGCGCAGCAATATCTCACGCCATTCAAAGGGTTGGCCGGACGCAAACAACGCCATCCGCCCCCGCATAGCATAAGGGCAACGACGAAAAGTATAGAGAATAGGAAGGTCAGTCATTTGGCTATGGATAGATGAAGCCAAAAATTTATCAAGACCTAGTTGGTTGGAGGTGTAATTCGGATCAGACGTCCTTCAAAACCATCTTCCAATGCATAGATTGATCCATCAGCTCCAATATTGATTGCCCGCACACGTTCTCCCCACGCATAGCGCGCTTCTTCAGTCGCCTTCTCTCCGGTGATGGATACACGCACAATCGCTTCTCCACTAAGAGCACTCAACAATGCATCCCCCTGCCAGTCCGAAAATGCCGGTCCGTCGTAAATCATTAAACTTGAAGGAGAAATTGACGGCACCCACGAAATTGCAGGCGGTTTAAAATCTTCGCGTGTGTCGTGATCTGGAATATCGGTCATCACATAGTTGCGACCATCCGATACTATTGGCCACCCATAGTTTTCGCCTTTGACGATCCTATTCAGTTCATCTCCACCTCGCGGTCCCATTTCGTTAGACCACAGGTAACCTTCACCATCCAATGCAATACCCAGCGGATTGCGATGCCCAATCGACCAGAATTGTTCTTTCACACCACCCTGCCCAGCGAACGGGTTATCTTCGGGAATGCTTCCATCGGCATGTAATCGAATAATTTTACCCAGATTATTGTCCATCTCCTGAGATGGATTTTTCCGACCACGGTCGCCTGATGTAATGAAAAGGTAACCGTCGCGATCGAAAATCAGCCGCTGGCTAAAATGACGACCACCGTCGAGTTTTGGAGTTTGGGTCCAAATTGTCTTCAGGTCTGATAATGTCCCACCATTCTCATTGAGGACCAAATTCCCAACTTGCACGATAGAACCGGACCGATTTTCTTCAGTCTCAATGTATGAAATATAGATTTGGCCATTGGTTTCAAAATCTGGGTGAAGCGTGACATCCGCAAAACCGCCTTGCCCAACGACTTCGGCCGTTGGCACACCCTGAATTTCACCCAATAAATTTCCATCCGACTCTACAAGGACCATTCGAAAGTCCTTCTCTGTGATAAGCAAATTTCCATTTGGCAGAAAAGCCAACGCCCAAGGCTCTTCAAAAACACCGAGGGTCTCACCCCTCAATTTTGTGCCATCACTGCCTGTTATTTCAAATGTATCCTGCCTCGGAATATTTTCCGTTTCCGAACCCGCACAAGCGACAAACATAAGAGCAGAAAAAGAAGCTAGAAAAGCAAGATGCGGGACACGTGGCATGACATAACTTTCAATTAGGAAAATATTGTCATTCCACGATAAACGCACATCTTGCACAAAGCAAAGTAACGCATAGAAACGAAGCCCAATGTAGCGTGGTATTATCTAAAGCAAATAGCCGACGCCTCAGTGCCGACGCGTAAAACCGACCAATATTTCTATTAGTCTCCGCTTACACCCTTACCAGCAATAGATTTCAACCTAGCCTCTTCAGCTGCAATGCGGGCTGCTTCTTTTTCAGCTTTCAAGTTCTGTCCAACGTGCGATTTACCGCGTTGTTTTGCTAGCTCTATTTGCTTTTGGCGCTCTTCAAAGGCAGCTTTCTTTTGGGGAGTATATTCATCATAACATTGATGGCAGGATACACCCTTCGTGTATTCAGGTTTGGCTTTATCTTCTTCTGTTATCGGACGGCGACAGGCAAAACACTGGTCGTAATCACCAAGCTCTAGACCATGTTTTACTGATACGCGCTGGTCAAAGACGAAACAATCGCCTTCCCAAGTGCTTTCCTCTTCAGGAACATTTTCAAGATATTTAAGAATGCCGCCTTTAAGGTGAAAGACTTCTTCAAAGCCCATATCTTTTGCCAAAGCGGTCGATTTTTCACAGCGAATGCCGCCTGTACAGAACATCGCCACCTTTGGCTTATTGTGCGTACGTTGAAATTTCTCAAACCATTCTGGAAATTCACGGAAGGTTTCTGTCTTTGGGTTCACCGCGCCTTTAAACGTTCCAATCTGAACTTCATAATCATTGCGCGTGTCTATCAAGATCACATCATCTTGCTCGATTAGGTCATTCCAGTCTTTTGGATCAACATAGGTCCCAACAATGTTGTTTGGATTTGTTCCCGGCACGCCCATTGTCACGATTTCTTTTTTCAAACGCACCTTCATCCGAAGGAAAGGCATCTCTTCCGCGTGACTTTCTTTGTGCTCAGTCTTCTCCAACTCTGGGATTGATCTGATATGCGCAAGAACAGCATCTATACCTTCACGGGAACCCGCAATAGTGCCGTTAATCCCCTCCGACGCCAGCAATATAGTCCCCTTCGTGCCTGCTTTTTCACATGCTTCCAGCAATGGCTGTTGAAGCTCTTCATAGTGAGGAAGCTTGGCAAAGTGATACAGGGCGGCAACGACAATCTGGCTCATAATATTCTGTTCGGTACTTTAAATCAGGGATGTAAAAACAGTCGGGCGAGAACATAAATGCCCTCGCCCAAAACTTCTTAGCGTTTATCTAGCTCAAAATCCAGAAAACTGAAATACCCTTATTTACCACATGGAATTTGCAACAAAGATTAGTCAGTCAATTCAGGTTCTTGAGATTTCTTAGAAGACTTCGAAGCGCCGTCATCATCATAGATGAAAGCGAGCTTCTTGGTATCCTTGATGTCGACATCAATCGTCACCACGCCACCCTTTTTGAGCTTACCAAAGAGTAGTTCTTCAGCCATAGGCTTTTTCACATGCTCTTGGATAACGCGTGCAAGCGGACGTGCACCATAGTCTCTGTCATAACCACGTTCAGCCAGCCAAGCGCGGGCTTTTGCAGTCAGAACGATATCAACATTGCGGTCAGACAATTGGCCTTCAAGCTGAAGAATAAACTTGTCGACAACGCGGCTGATAACTTCTTCTCCCAATGGAGAGAATGGAACAATCGCATCTAGACGGTTACGGAATTCAGGTGTGAAGAGCTTCTTGATAGCTTCCTCATCTTCACCTTCACGCTTACCGCGACCAAATCCAATTGCTTCTTTTGCAGCATCCGATGCACCAGCATTGGTTGTCATGATCAAAATCACATTACGGAAATCAATCTTCTTACCATTGGCATCCGTCAACGTTCCATTGTCCATCACTTGAAGAAGTATGTTGAACAATTCTGGGTGTGCTTTTTCAATCTCATCAAGCAATAAGACACAGTGCGGATGTTGATCCACACCATCTGTTAGCAATCCACCTTGATCGTATCCAACATATCCAGGAGGCGCACCGATCAAACGCGATACAGTGTGACGCTCCATATATTCGGACATGTCAAAACGTAACATCTCCACACCCAAGATAGACGCCAATTGACGTGCAACTTCGGTTTTACCAACACCTGTTGGTCCAGAGAATAAGTAAGACCCGATAGGCTTATTCGCTTCACGCAAACCTGCACGCGCAAGCTTAATGGCATCAGACACCGCAGTAATCGCTGGATCTTGCCCGTAAACAACGCGCTTAAGATCAGCAGAAATTGATTTAAGCGCCTGCTCGTCAGATTTGTTGACCTGCTTGGATGGAATACGAGCCATCTTCGCAATCACTTGCTCAATCTCTTTTGTTCCAATTTGCTTGCGACGCTTTGATTCCGGCAATAACCATTGGCTAGCACCCGCTTCATCAATCACGTCGATCGCTTTATCTGGAAGCTTCCGGTCAGTGATGTGACGTGCAGCCAAATCAACGGCTGCCTTAATCGCATCATTTGTATATTTCAGACCGTGAAACTCTTCAAACTTCGTCTTAAGTCCTTGAAGGATCTTAATCGAGTCTGCAACGGTCGGCTCAACCACATCGATTTTCTGGAAACGACGCGCCAATGCGCGATCTTTCTCGATGTGCTGACGATATTCTTTATACGTCGTTGAACCCATGCAGCGAAGTTCACCAGATTGAAGCGCAGGCTTTAGCAGATTAGACGCATCCATCGCTCCACCTGATGTCGCTCCAGCACCAATAACAGTGTGAATTTCATCAATGAACAAGACGGAACGCGGCTGTTCCTCAAGCTCTTTAACAACTTGTTTCAAACGCTCTTCAAAATCACCACGATAACGCGTACCGGCTAGCAAAGATCCCATGTCTAGAGAATAGATAATACTCTCATCAAGGATCTTAGGTGCTTCACCATCGACAATGCGTTTGGCCAAACCTTCAGCGATAGCTGTTTTACCAACACCTGGGTCACCCACTAAAAGCGGGTTATTCTTGCGGCGGCGACACAAAACCTGAATACAACGATCAACCTCTGGCTGACGCCCAATCAATGGATCAGTTTTTCCAGACTGTGCTTTTTCGTTCAGGTCGACACAATAGGCTTGAAGCGCTTCGCCGCCAGATTTAACTGACTCTTCTTTTTCTTCACCAGAACCCTCAACCGAACGCGTACGAGACATGCCGGGTTTCTTGGCAACTCCGTGAGAAATGTAATTCACTGCATCGTAACGTGTCATGTCTTGCGCTTGCAGGAAGTATGCAGCGTGACTTTCGCGTTCAGCAAAAATAGATACCAACACATTCGCGCCGCTAACTTCGTCACGGCCTGAACTCTCTACGTGCAGCACTGCACGCTGAACAACCCGCTGAAACGCGGCTGTTGGATGCACATGCTCATCATCATCGACAACAATCGAATTGAGCTCTTCATCCATATAATCATTTAGATCAGCGCGTAGCTTATCAATATCGAGTTTACACGCCCGCATGACCTCTGATGCATCTTCGTCTTCAGTCAACACAAACAACAAATGCTCAAGCGTGGCATATTCATGCTTACGATCGGAGGCAAGATGCAACGCTTTTTCAAGCGCGCGCTCTAGGCTGGGGGTCATTGAAGGCATATAAAAACCTCTACTCTTCGCGTTCCATAGTACATTGCAAAGGATGCTCACTTCTGCGTGCAAGGTCCATTACTTGCGCCACTTTTGTTTCAGCAACCTCATAAGTGAACACTCCACACACGCCAACGCCCGTATTATGGACATGCAGCATGACTTTCGTCGCTTCTTCACGAGTCTTGTTGAAGAAGTGCTCAAGAATTAGAACAACAAACTCCATTGGTGTGAAGTCGTCATTCAAGATTAAAACACGGTACATGGACGGACGTTTTGTTTTCGTCTCAGTACGCGTGACGACACCAGTTTCGTCATCGGTGCCTGTTGGGGAATTTTCGTCTGACATGAACCTATCAAAAGCTAACCAACAAATACTTACCCTTGAAACATTAAGAATCTCAAGCAGTGTAATCATATACTAAGATATGACGACACTTTAGCAATGTAAGGGGTAATGAATAATAATTGCA
Source organism: uncultured Hyphomonadaceae bacterium (assembly GCA_964352025.1). Taxonomy (GTDB): domain Bacteria; phylum Pseudomonadota; class Alphaproteobacteria; order Caulobacterales; family Hyphomonadaceae; genus Hirschia. Next base: position 123,979 of record CAYGPZ010000003.1, on the reverse strand, counting down.
CTCTCTCTTATGACTTATTACCAAGTAAATCTAGCCAATGCCCAATACGTTTGCGATTTACACCAAAATCACTCTTCCCATATTTAGACCGAGAGTAAATGGCGAAAGTCGCCCCTCCTTCTTCTACTTCAATGAATTCCACCGTTATAAAATCAGGCCAACCAAAAATCGGAGTCTTCTGGCGGAACTCCATCGCTAAGGGTTCATCGGCTAAAGTGACCAATCTTGGCTCGCTCTCGATAGCTCGAACAAAATGAACCTTTAAGTCTTTTGCAGGCATACCGTTGAATACTGGTGCGGCACCATTGGGAATCGCTGTCTCACAATATCCATTGGGTGCAAGTAGATAGGTGTTCGGCGTTTTGGGTAACACCAGTGTTTTGATGCTTAACATTCAAATTGCAATTCTTTGTTTAATTTACGCGTTAGCAAAAAGGTCTCATTAACTACACTTCAAGGTTTGGCACCTATCATCAACAAAAAACTAAACGTAAATTTGGAATGGTGCAAAAAGTCATGACAATTCAATCACGAATTTCCGGCTATATTCGGAAGCTTACAATTGCACTGTCATTGTCTGCACTCTTAATGTCTCCCGCATGGGCAGAAAAATACGCATCTTACGTGATTGACATTGATACCAACAAGGTCCTGCACGCGAGAAATGCAGAAGAACCTCGTTATCCAGCTTCAATCACAAAAGTTATGACGCTCTATATGGTGTTTGACGCGCTAAAAACTGGCGACCTCATGCTGTCCGACGAAATTAAAATTTCAAAAAACGCGTCTAAACAACCTCCATCAAAGTTATATTTGAAGGCAGGCGAAACAATCAAACTAGAAGATGCAATCAATGCGCTTGTCACCAAGTCTGCCAATGATGTTGCTGTTGTTATAGCTGAACGCCTTGGCGGCTCAGAATCACGTTTTGCCGCCCTTATGACAGCTAAGGCACGCCAGCTAGGTCTTAAGAATACACGTTTCAAAAACGCATCTGGTCTACCCAATAAATCACAAATTTCTACAGCACACGATTTAGCTATTCTCGGCGAAGCGATACTTGTCGACCATGGCGATTATTACGACTATTTCGCGACACAGGAATTTAAATTCGGCAAAGCCAAGTATAAAAACCACAATAAACTTCTTGAAAATGTCCGCGGCGTAGACGGCATTAAAACCGGCTATACGCGCGCGTCTGGCTTCAACCTCTTAGCTTCAGCAGAACGTGATGGTCACCGCGTGATTGCTGTTATGCTAGGTGGCGCAACCTCCAAATCTCGCAACGCGCATGTCACCGATCTTTTAGAAGCTGCTTTTGAGGTCATTGAAACGGATGAAGACGACACACCAAGTATGCGAACTCGTATTGCGTTCAATGAATTGCGCGGCCTAACAACAGATGACTTAAACGCATATGCGCTTGGTGAAATAGATGACTTCAGCACAGAAGAAGTTGATCTAGAACAAGGTTCTTCAGAGTAATCATCTTCACCTAAAAACAGGCTCGTCATCTAAATCAATTGGTCAGCTTAATTGCCCTGCACAGCCCCTTCGACGATACGTGAAACATCGTCGACATAACGCTCGGCCTTTTTCTCACCAACACCGGCAATCTGAAGAAGGTCATACTTGCTAAGCGGCTTTGCCTCTGCAATTCCGCGCAAAGTCTTATCGTTGAAGATGACATAAGGCGGCAGGCCAGTCTCGGCTGCTAGCTCTCGACGCCAATCGCGCAAATCTTCAAAAAGATCAATATCCTCGCGACTTAAGCCATCGCGGATATTCGTCCCGCTCGATCTGGTTTTTTCGCGCCTTCTTATTTTCGTCGGGTCTTCGCGCATGGATATAGTCACATCGCCCGAAAACAATGAACGCGTCATGTCTTTATCAGGCACATATAAGGTGGGCCGATTATCATTGTCATCTTCTGCCAAGTAACCATCGAAGAGAAGCTGATCGATAACAGACCGCCACCCTACTGGTCCCAACTCAGAACCAACACCAAACGTCGTGAGTTTTGATAGATCTTCATCGATCTGATCTTTAGCCTCACCGCGGAGGTGCGTTACGACCCTTCCACGACCATATCGCTGACCAGTACGCAGAACTGCTGAGACGACCATTTGTGCCCAGCGAGTCGTATCATATCCTTCGTCGCGAGGGTTCTTGCAGTTGTCACAATCGCCACATTCCTGAACATCTTGCTCGGCAAAGTAACGGCGCACACCAGCACGTCGGCACGCCATACCATCGAGAAAACCAAACAATTGGCGCGTCTTGCGGATTTGAACCTGACGGACTTCTTCTTTGGCGTCAGACTGCTCAGCCCATCGAACTAATTTACGCATGTCTGATGGCGAATACAGACAATACCCCTCGGCTATTTCACCATCTCGTCCGCCGCGTCCTACTTCTTGCCAATAGGCTTCAATCGACTTGGGAGGGTCAGCATGTACGACAAATCGTACATCCGGTTTGTCTACGCCCATCCCAAATGCGACGGTCGCACACATCACCAATCCATCATCAAGCAAAAACCGTCGCTGGCGTTTTTCTCTGACTTCTGCGTCTAATCCGGCATGATAAGCCAGCGCAGGAATGCCAGCCTTTTCAAGTGCTTCTGCTATTCTTTCTGTCCCATCACGGGACCCGGTATAAACAATTCCAGATTTTCCAGCCTGTGCTTTTACCAATTGCACAACTCGATCTGTACTCTTACTTCCCTTGCGTTCAGCGTGAAGAATAAGGTTTGGGCGATCAAAACTATCGACAAGCTCAGCAGCAGAAGTCAATTGTAACTGTGTTTTGATATCAGTTCGTGTTCTGGGGTCCGCAGTCGCGGTAACGGCGATACGCGGCACATTAGGAAACAACTCTTTGAGTTCTCCCAATGCCCTGTAATCTGGACGAAAATCATGTCCCCACTGGCTCACACAGTGAGCTTCATCAATCGCGATTAGGGACAAATCCAATGTCTGCAGCCGGGACCGCAAACCGTTACTCATCAGGCCTTCTGGAGAGACATATAACAAGTCCATTTGACCATTGGCTGCTAAATCTAACGCAACCATACGGTCTTCAAATTCCATCGATGAATCGAGTCTCGCAGCCCTAACACCAGCAGCCTTCAATGCATCCACCTGATCAGCCATTAATGCGATCAATGGTGATACCACCAACCCCACCCCTTGCCGGACCAAGGCAGGAATTTGATAGCAAAGCGACTTTCCACCACCTGTCGGCAGGATTGCTAAAACGTCGTCACCCGCCAGCGCATGAGAAATAACATCAGCCTGCAACCCACGAAAATTATCATATCCGTAAACCTGACGAAGCACGCGCACAGCGTCTTCCAGACCTGCGGCAGAAAAGTTTGTGTCTTCTGAATGTTGGGGCTGGATTTGAACCGACTCACTTATCATCCCCAAATACTACTCTGCACCCAATCATCATGCGACCGAATATTTTTCAAAAAACAAAGTTTCTTTTGCTTTCAAAGAAAAATTTATCGCTACAACTGTAGCAAATATACTTTAAAAACAATGACCTTTTACTGCAAAACCATATTGCCTTGAAATTTCCTTATTGTTTATCTTGCAATTTATATCGAAAAACAATAAATATATTTTGTCTTTCAATATGACCCCTCAACGAAAGACACTGTGTATTGCGGAGTAGCACCGCCCAGCTACTCCGCCCCCTACATTTCTATTAACTCATTAAATAGGTTGCCCGAATATCTCAATATACCCCCTGAGACATCGGACATACCGAAGACCGGAGTTCCCCATAACTCCGGTCTTCATTTTTATTCAAGTGACAAAGCCCGAAACATGCTGACATGTCGCTCGACAACCTCATCCGTGATTTTGCTATATCCACCACCCAGAACACCTACGATAGGTATTTGATATTGCTGCGCGAAATCAGCGACCATTTTATCTCGCAGCGCAATACCTTCGTCAGATACATCTATGTGACCCAATCGGTCGTCCCGATGAATATCAACACCAGCATTATAAAATACGAGATCAGCGTTAGACGTCTCAAAAACAGATTTTAGATTGCTATTCACACACTCCAAATATGCGTCATCCGTCATACCTTTTGGCAATCCAATATCTAGATCAGATGGTGGCTTTTCGGTTGGCCAATTGTCCTGACAGTGCATTGAAAATGTGAACACGCGATTCTCATTCGCAAATATCCGCGCTGTACCATCTCCGTGGTGCACATCGAGGTCCACTATCAATATGTTTCGAACACTACCTTCTTTGAGCAGATTGGCTGCTGCAAAAGCGACATCGTTGAACACACAAAAACCCGCACCTGACTCAAATGATGCGTGATGTGATCCGCCTGCAGTATTGGCAGCTGCACCAGTTTTCAAAGCAAGTCGCGCAGCTAATAGAGTTCCACCCGCTGACGCCCGTGCACGATTGGAGACGTCCTCACTCCACTCAAACCCTATTTTGCGTTGCGCTTGCCTATCCAGCGTGCCGTTCAATACGGCGTCGACATAACTCTCAGAGTGACTAGCTAAAAGTTCATCGCGCGATGCCAGCTCCGGCAAATGAAATCCATTGGGGTAAGCAAGTCGTTCTTCGATAAGCCGAATGGGCAATCGTGTATATTTCCGCATTGGAAACCTATGCTCATCAGATACGGATGCAGCATCGTATAAAGGATGATGAACTATAGGCAGCATTTTGAACTCATTTTTCTATTTATATGATGTCCATAGAAAAAGGCTCTCCACCCAAATGTGAAGAGCCTTTCGATAAATCCGTTTAATATTTTGGGTCCGCGCAATTAATTCTTGCGGGAAATTTTCGCAATCAATGCATCTATATCACCGCCTGATTTATCCAATTGCGCCGTAAATTGCGCGCGTTGCTCAATAGCAAACCAGAAACCTAAGGCTTCAACATCGACCACATTCCATTCGTTGTTTCTTTTGATGACACGCCAGTTCACTTTCTGAACATCGCCGCTTTGGGTGGCGATTTCGGTTTTTACAACAGCATCATTCGGTCTTCGTTTTACGGTTTCAACTATGCGTAAATCAGCACCGGAAAACGACGATAAATGCGTCTGGAACTGGTGAGTTACATACTCATCAAATGCGACTCTAAATGCATCAAATTGCTGATCAGTCAGCCCTCGCCCATAGCGACCAAGCGTAAATTTGGCGACACGATCAACATCGAGAAAACCGAGCAAAGCTTTGGCTTCCGTGTCACTCAATAATCCATCATCTAGATATTTGATTGCAGAATGACCGGCTAAATCCACAACGGAACTCGCATCTGCTGGGCGAGCAGGACTTTGAGAAGTAACATTTGCACTTGTTTTAACGACATAAGTAGGCGCTTCAGCCTGAGCAACAGGAGCGACTGACAAAATTAGAGCGGATAATAATAGTCTTTTCATTTTTTACATCCTCGGTGCGTAATATGGGAGGCACCTATTTCTGTTCTTTATGGAAATTAAATGGGATGCGAACCGCACATAACAAGACGGATATTTTCACGCTTTAGTTTAACTACGATCAACTAAATGTGAGCGATCGAATTTTACCATTTGGAATATTTATTCCGCAAAAGAACACTCTTTAATCCTTAAAATCACGACGTCATCAAAATTTAAAAATGTTGCGTCTAGCGCATTGACTTTCTTCTCTTAAACGCCTGTTTCAAAGTACCAATGTCTATGCAAATCCTAGGCCCAACTTAATGCACAAACCTCTTCCTCTTACGCGCAAAGACGTTTTTGCTCAGGCTTGGCCGATACTATTGTCACAAGCGTCTATGCCTCTCGTGGGATTGGTCGATACTGCAATTATCGGACAGACGGGTGACACGATCGAACTCGCCGGTGTCGCATTAGGTGCGTCAGTTATAGGGTTTATATTCTGGAGTTTTGGCTTTCTACGAATGGGTGTTACCGGCCTGACCGCCCAGTCATTTGGAAAAAACGACGAGTTAGAAACCCAGTCCGTATTGATACGGGCACTCATCTTAGGTGGATTGATAGGCGCTGGCCTATTCCTGCTTCAATTTGTATTTATCTCAGGCGCTTACCAGATATTGCAGGCTAGCTCAGCTGTCGAAACATCAGCTGCTGACTATTCATCCGCCCGCTTTTTAGGGGCACCTGCGGCACTCGCAAGCTATGCGATTAATGGCTGGCTGTTAGGGCAAGGTAAAAGCGGACAAGCTTTGCTGCTTCAGATTATCGTCAATTCCACCAACATCATATTCGACACCTATTTCGTGCTTGGTCTGAATATGGGTGCTGAAGGTGTTGGATATGGCACCGCCGCTGCTGAATGGTGCTCTGTCATTACCGGCTCTTTCATTTGTTTCTACATCATACAGAAAAATGGTGGAACAGCATCTGGCCTATGGAAAAGAAGCAACCTCTTATCACCGGACCGCTTAAAAGAAATGTTCTCAGTCAATGGCAACATAATGGTTCGCACGATGGCGTTGCTGGGCTTGATGACTTGGTTTGCAAATTCAGGTGCACGGCAAGGTGACAGCTTTCTCGCAGCCAATCACGTTCTTATGCAATTATTGGCAGTATCAGCCTATGTATTAGACGCGTTTGCAGTTACCGCAGAATCTCGCGTGGGGGCAGCCTATAGTGTTGGATCAAAGAAACAGTTCTGGACAGCTATCCGTTTAACCACTGAATTTGCCGTTGCAGGCGCTATTATCTGTTCGCTGCTGATACTGTCCGCTGGCGCGACCTATATCCAGCTCATGGTTCAAGAACCAAATGTTCAACAAATCGCAACCACATACTTACCCATGGTCGCACTCGCCCCTATTCTTGGGGTTGCGAGTTGGCAATTGGACGGCATTTTCATTGGAACGACGCAATCTGCAGCTATGCGGACCAGCACAATTCTGACCCTCATAATCTACATTGGGTTAGACATACTGTTTCGTCCACTTGGAAATTGGGGGGTGTGGATAGCGTTTTGCGTATCTTATATCCTGCGTGCAATTACACTTGGGGCCTATATGCCGCGATTAATCCGGCGTATTGAAATGCTGAGTAGATCAGAGGACGTCAAAGCAATATGACCCGCACACAAGATACTTCAGATACCTATTCAGACGAAAATTCAGAAGAACAGAGATTTGATAAAATCTCTGACATCGAAGCGCTCGCTCGATTGCTGGATTCGAAATTCACTATTCCAGGTATGAATATGAAATTCGGTATCGACAGTCTTATCGGCTTAATTCCAGGGATTGGCGATTTCCTGACCGCCTTGCTAGGCCTCTACATAATAGGACGCGCTGCTGTTCTAGGTGGATCATTCTTGCTCATTCTCAGAATGCTGTTCAATCTATTGATCGACGCCATACTAGGCGCATTTCCACTTGTCGGAGATGTATTTGATTTAGCTTTTCGCTCCAACTCAATGAACATCAATATGCTGATCAAACATTTAGAGAAAAAAGGTCACAAAACAGACGCGAAAAACAACGCTTGATGTGCGCTATAAATCAGCACCAACCGCTTGGTTGATATGACTAAATCCGTCTTTTTCTAACAGATCACATAGTCCAAATAGAATTTCTTGTATCAGCCCTGCTCCGCTATAAATAAGCGCAGAATATAATTGAAGGCTATGCGCTCCAGCGCGAATTTTAGCATAGGCTGTTTCAGCGCTATCAATGCCACCTACGCCGATAATGTCCAATCGCCCATCAGAGTGACGTGCGACTTGTTTTAAAACCTCTGTGGATTTCTCAAACAAAGGTGCACCGGATAATCCGCCAGCCTGCTCAGCATTCGAACTTTTCAAAGTTTCTGGACGCTCAATTGTTGTGTTGGATACGACTATCCCAGTCATTCCATTTGCGGCGATAAGAGCATCAACAATATCCTTGATAGCTTCATCATCGACATCAGGGGCGATTTTCAAGAACACTGGGCGTTCGACACCATGCGTATTTTCCATGTCCGCAATTGTATTGGAAGCGACGCGCAATAGAGCTTCCAAATCCGCCTTGTTCTGAAGTCCTCTCAAACCTGGTGTGTTTGGGGATGAAATATTCAAAGTCAGATAAGAAGAATGCTGCCAGACAGCCCTAATGCCCTTCTCATAATCCTCGATCCGCTTTTCACCTTCAGATGTTTTATTTGCACCTACATTTGCGCCGACTACACTTGATGAAGGGGTGTTTTTTTCTAACCTCTTTGCAAACGCAACCAGACCATCATTGTTAAACCCCATACGGTTCACAACACCACTATCTTCGGGAAGGCGAAACAATCGTGGCTTAGGATTACCCGCTTGCGGTTCGGGCGTTACAGTTCCGCACTCTACAGATCCACACCCCATCGCCAAACAAGCTATAAAAACCTCAGCATTTTTATCAAACCCGGGCGCAATGCCTAATGGGTTAGTCAGCGCGAAACGCGATATCGGCCAATTTGTTTTTAATAGTTCAAGCTTTGCTGGAGACATTGGCTTTGCTTTAGATGCCAAGCCTGATTGAAGTGCATGAATTGTTACTTTGTGAGCTAATTCAGGTGGCAATTTCTGCACCAATGACAGCCCAATATCATCCACAATACTCATCAAATTATCTCAAAGTTCAACGCTTCAGCAGGTGCAATTGGTGCGTTATTAGAGCCTAAAGACATTTTCCAGTGTTTGACAGCTTTGTCAGCAGAGACCTTGCCATAAACATGCGGAAATAAATCACCACCTCTGGAGACTTCCCATTTTAGGGTGTCTTCAAAATCACGCGCATCAAATGCGATCAATACTGCCCCTTCTATGCCTTGGAACCATTTATCCAAAGTCTCTTGAACCTGAGACGCAGTAGAGAAGTGAACATACCCATCTGCAATATCCACGGGAGCCTGCACCTCAGCACCAGCAATTGCAGCCTCCCATGCGGGACCTTCAAGGATTTTTAAGAGAAGTCTTTTTTCCATTGCCGGAGATTGTCCGAAAGATAGGCGAAAATCTAGAAGAGATTGAACTTTTCAACAACATTACTCGAGCAATACTCCGTCATTTTGTAAAAAGACAACGCAAAACTGTAAAAATCTCCAAATAAGACGTTCTCCTCATCCCAATTAACGACTAGAACACTTTAAGTTAGAGGGTTATGCTAATTTCAAACGACGATCAGGAACGGCAAATACCCCTAAGAGTATAGTTAGAGTTGATTTGTCCCATCACAGATATACTGTGAAAACTTAGTAAAATGAAGTGAGTTATGGAAACCGAGACTGTATTGCCTGCTAAGCTGAAAGAAATTCAGGAAGCGCTAGAAAACCAAAATCGCAACAAAGCCGCTCGTCTACTAACCGAGCAGGCTAAAGACCTTCCTGAGGACACTGTCAACAGATTAGGGTTAGCTCAGTTAGCTGCCGCCATCGGTGAAACAGCCACAACGCGCTTTTATGCAACGCACGCAGTCGCAGGAGATACTAGCTCCAATACAGCTCTAAGAGCCGCAACATTGCTCACAGATGTTGGAGACTATACGAACGCTATCAAGATGGCGACGCGTGTCGTTAAAACAGCAAAAGAATTTGCTCCGGGTTGGAATGTTTTAGGAACTCTTCAAGCTCAGCAAGGTATGTTTGAAGAAGCAAAAGAGAGCTTTGAAAAAGCAATTTATGTTCAACCAAAGAATGCTGTACATTGGCTTGAACTCTCTTCCTTTCATAAATTTACGGCTAAGGACCCATTGGTCCAAGAAATGTTAAGCCAACAACCCGCCATTTCCTCAATGAGTGACACCAACTATTCACTGCTTCTTTTTGCTATCGCAAAAATGTTCGATGATTTAGGTGAAAATGAGAAATCATGGCAAGCCTACACTCATGCTAATGAACTTATGAGCCCTTCTCGCGTTTTTGATGAAGCTGGAAACACGCAAAGTCTAGAAAGCGTATTCCAATCCATCGATCAAAACGCCTATTCGCAATTAAAACCTAGCCCAGATGCATCAAACCGATCAATATTCGTGTTTGGTAACCTCCGGTCTGGTGGAACAATTGTGCAGCGTATGCTAGTTGGCCACCCTGAAGTAACAGGTGGTGATACAACTGGTCTTTTCACTTTATCTGCAACTGCATTAAAAGGATTATCGCCCACAGACTTGCAAGAAGTCCAAGGCAAATATGAAAATCCATGGAGAGACTTTGCAGCGGCTTACCACCACATGATAAAGTCGAGGTTTGGCGCTGAAGGACGTGTTGTAGACCGTACAATGCCTCAGGCACGTCTAATGCCGCTGATTCATCATGTACTTCCGAAAGCACCGCTAATCTGGGTGAGAAGAAACCTCGAAGACACCGCTTTATCACAGTTTAAAACTTGTTTTGCGACGCATGCACGCTGGTCATTCACCCAAGAAAGCCTTGGTAAGCAATTGGCTGGTGAAGAAGCATTATTTGAAAAAATATTGCCTTCCCTTGGAAACTCAGTGCTTGTCGTCAACTATGAAGACCTTGTCAGCAACCCAGAGGCAGAGCGCGCAAAAATATATGCACACTGTGGTTTAAACCCAGTATCTGATGCTCCAGCTACACATACGCTAACTCAAAACCCAGTGATTGGAACAAGTGTATATAAACTCAACCAGCCTTTGAATACAAATTCAATCGGCCAAGGTGCAAAATATGCTGAAGAAATGCAGACGTTCAAAAATGCCTACAATCAGGCCAAAAACGGATAATATTTCTTTCCAATACTAATAGATGAATTTTGTTTTTCCAAAATAATTCACTATTCGACTAGATATTTACCCTGCCTCTTATAAGAAGATGGCAGGGTTATTTTTCTGATTAACGATAAATTGTCCGCCCCAAATTTATTCCAACGACTTTATTTGTTCGTAACACGAAAGATTCTTTGATCTCTATGCCCAATAAGCCGAGCAAAAATGCCTTTTTCTTTGTCTTAGTCGTCGTGTTACTGGACATGATTGGATTTGGCCTCGTTATGCCTGTTATGCCAGCTTTGATTAGCGACTTAACGGGACTAGAAAACGTCGAAGCTGTTGCTTGGGCTGGTCCAATTATCGCTGTTTATGCACTCATGAATTTTTTATTCGGGCCACTCCTCGGCGGACTTTCCGATAGATATGGGCGGCGTCCGGTTATCCTGATTTCCGTAGCAATGCTAGGTGTGAACTTTTTGATAAGTGGTTTAGCAAGCTCTCTATGGATGCTGTTTATTGGGCGTGTGCTATCGGGCATTTCAGGGGCTACTTTTTCAACAGCCAACGCCTACATAGCCGACGTCACAGAACCTGAGAATCGCGGAAAAGCTTTTGGAATGGTCGGAGCAATGTTCGGCCTAGGCTTTATTATTGGCCCAGTTATTGGGGGATATATAGGACAAATTGATCCAAGAGCCCCCTTCTTTGCGGCGGCAATCCTATCCTTTATCAGTGTCATTTACGGTGTATTTGTTCTTCCTGAATCTCTGGCACCGGAAAACAGAAGACCTTTTGATTTAAAGCGCGCAAACCCATTTGGTGCGTTTAAGCATTTTTCAAAATTACCGCACATTGCTTGGTTGCTTTTGGCGGTCGGCCTGTTTTCCTTGGCGCACAATGTATACCCGGCAATTTGGGCATTCCACGGGGAAATACGCTACAACTGGACACCCAATGAAATTGGTAACTCGCTTGGTCTTGTTGGTCTTACGGCAGCTATCGTACAAGGTGGACTTATTGGCCCTGTATTGAAAAAAATGGGTGCGCCCAAAACAGTATGGCTTGGCATTGGCGTGTCGATTTTCTGCTATATCTGCTACGCCTTCGCAAATGTGCCTTGGTTCGTGTATGTCATTATTCCGATTTCGGCTCTAGGCGGACTAACTATGCCAGCTCTTAACTCGATAACATCTTCCCAAACTCCCAAAAATGCGCAGGGAGAATTACAAGGCGCGCAATCAAGTATTCATGCACTCGCCCTAATCATAGCGCCGCTTTTGATGACACAAGTCTTGTCTACGTTTTCTTCGGATGATGCCCCTGTTCAATTTATTGGAGCGCCGTTCGTCATGGCAGCTATTCTAGCTAGCTGTGCACTTCCTCTAATCTGGATCGGTCTAAAACACTCTCGCAATAAATCAGAACAAGATAAAGAACAAATCCAGGAAAAGGCTGTGGAGCCTGAAGCTCAATAAAAAAACGCGCACCGATATATCGATGCGCGTTCATTTGGTTTTAAATTCTATTGCTTACTTAGCAATTCTTCCCGCGAGTACACCGAGAATACCGCCGCCTATGCCACCTTCTAATAGGTTGGCGACCATTCTCATCATGTCACCGCCGCCCATTAAAGAGGCCAAATCTAGCCCTGCAAGTTCGGAAACATGCCCTGCTCCGACGCCACCAGCTACACCACCGATAAGCCCCATAATTGCACCGAGCCCACCTTTACCTCCGACGAGTTTCATTAAAATCGGACCAAGGACCGCGCCACCGACTCCGTTTAGCAGTAATGGTAATAAATCTTGCATAATCAAACCCCTATATTAGCTCATGTGTCAAAACTATTCCCTCAATAGTTTCTCCAAGATTAGCACTACACAGCAAAAACATCACCGTCCACAAGCAATCACAGCCGATTCTGCAATTTATAGTTGTTCGCGCAACCTAATTGCGCATTTAAATTCTAGCCAAATACAACAGTCTTATTTTCATTGTTAAAGATACGACCTTCAGTGTGATACTTCACAGCCTTGGCCAACACTCTTGTCTCAGTGTCTCGGCCTAATGCAGCCATATCTTCGGCAGTTAAACGATGATCTGCGGGCTCGACAGCTTGAACAATGATTGGACCTTCATCTAGGTCTGGCGTCACATAATGTGCTGTCGCCCCGACTAGCTTCACACCGCGATCAAATGCCTGATGATAAGGCTTTGCGCCTTTGAAGGAAGGCAAAAACGAATGGTGAATATTGATACATTTTCCATGCAGACTGCGACACATGTCATCTGAAAGAACTTGCATATATCTGGCAAGTACGACCAAGTCCGCTTTCACGTCTTCAATGATTTCAAGCATACGCGCTTCAGCCTGAGGCTTCGTTTCTTTTGTCACTGGCACATAGAAATAAGGAATGTCGTGCCTTTCAGCTAACCAACCACATGTGATGTGATTTGAAACGATGGCTGATATATTGATGTTTAAAGCACCTGTCCGGTGACGATAAAGAAGATCATTCAGACAATGGTCTCCTTTGGATACGAAAATCACGACATTCGGTTTGACCTTTACGTCGCGCAATTCCCAATCCATTTTCCACTTCTTCGCGAGTGGCTCAAATTCCTTCGTGAATTTAGAACGTGAAAATCCATTGCCTTCAGGTTCAAACTTAACGCGATAGAAAAATAATCCAGTCGCCTGATCTCCGTAGTTCGCACTTTCTGTAATGAAGAGCCTGCGATCTGCCAAAAAACTAGCTATATCCGACACAATTCCGATTGAATCTTTACAAGATAAGCGAAGAATAAAACTGTCTGTGTCTGAAAGCGAAGTCATGGGTTGTATATCGTCCTTTTAACATGCATCACAGATGCAAATAACCATCGTTACAGCTTTGTGCAAGCTCGAGATTTTAAATGCCGGACATTAAGACAAATCTTGAAAAACAAAAACGTCCTGCTCTGTTCCTAGATAGAGATGGCGTCATCAATGTCGACAAAGGCTATGTTGATACACCTGAAGGTTTCGAATTTATACCGGGCGCGATAAAAACGATCGCAAAATTCAACCAAGCCAATTGGCTTGTATTTATCGTCACTAATCAAACTGGCATTGCGCACGGACACTATACTGAAGCGGATATGTTTCGTGTCCACGCCTATATGAGTTCTGAGCTGTCAAAGCAAAAAGCGCATATCGATCGCATCTACTACTGCCCTTACGACATAAGAGGCAGCACACCGCAATATGCTGTTGATAGTTATGACCGAAAACCATCTCCCGGAATGATAATCAAAGCGCTAAACGATTTCAACGTAGATGACCAAAAGTCGATTCTTATCGGTGATAAAGACAAAGATTTGGAGGCTGGTAAAAGTGCGGGAATAACGAGTTATCTTTTTGATGAAACGAATTTATGGACGTTTGTAAACGGCTTAAAAAACTCTGAGATTCAGCGGCTTATTTCAGCTAATAGCTAGCTTCCTATACATCATCCAGCAAATGATATAACCTTTTTGTGATTGATTGTGTTTTGAATCACATCACAAAAGTCGTCACAACACTATCGGGCAATAAATCAAAGGGGTGCACTTATGCCAGTTAAATACGCTCTATTCATAACCAGAATACTGATAACACTGTTTCTAACACCTTGGGTTCTTATGAGGTTTACCTCACCGGATGCCTCTAAAGGTATTGCGGCCAAATACTATAAAGTTTCCACCCTACCCGACATCGTAAATACCGGTGTAGGTGTACTTTGGGTGATTTTATTGTTGGCGTTTGTGACCGGTTTTAAAAAGCAATTTAGCTACGCTATCGTGCTAGGTCTACATACCATTGGAACGGCAATGACTCTGCCTTACTTGGTTCCGGGAACAGAAAACTTCAATATATTGTTCATGGCTGCCTTACCAACTATTGGTGCCATGTTGCTGCTTCACTCAATGCGGAATGAAGACACTTTCTTATCGCTGAAATAAATTAGAAGCTGATAAAATGGAAATTTTAACAGGGAGCTCAATGCTCCCTGTTTTTGTTTGGATTAGGTATCAACCACCCAATACGCCTGCTATGGCAGCTTTTGCAGCCAATACAGGACTTACCAAATGTGTCCGACCGCCGCGTCCTTGGCGACCTTCGAAATTTCGGTTTGAAGTCGATGCACAACGCTCTTGTGGTGCAAGTATATCAGGGTTCATACCCAAACACATTGAACACCCAGGCTCGCGCCATTCAAAGCCAGCCTCGATCAAGATCTGATCAATCCCTTCTTCTTCAGCTTGAGCATTTACAAGACCTGAACCGGGAACCGCCATAGCACGAACGCCTTCAGCAACTTTCTTGCCTTTGACAACTTCAGCGGCAGCTCGGAAATCCTCAATCCGTGAATTGGTACATGAACCAATAAACACACGATCAATTTTAAGGTCTTTAAGCGGCTCGCCAGCTTTTATTCCCATATATTCCAGAGAACGCTCAGCAGCTGAACGCTTGATAGAGTCTTCAATTTCAGCAGGAATTGGTGCGTTTGCTGACAGCGGCAAAGCCTGCTCAGGAGATGTTCCCCATGTTACAGTAGGCTCAACATCTTCAGCTCTAATTTCGACAACACTATCCCAATGTGCACCCTCATCCGAGAATAGCGTTTTCCAATGTGAAAGTGCAGCTTCCCATTGGCCGCCCTTTGGTGCTGCTGGACGCCCTTGAACATAATCAAAGGTTGTTTGGTCCGGCGCAATAAGACCCGCACGTGCACCACCTTCAATAGTCAGGTTACACAAAGTCATACGTGCTTCCATAGACATGCTCTCTATGGCTTCACCCATAAATTCGATAACGCTACCTGTTCCTCCGGCAGTCCCGATTTGAGCAATCAAGTGCAGAGCTAAATCTTTAGCTCCAACACCGTCTTGGAATTTCCCACTAACCTTGACGGCCATGTTTTTCATTTTGCGTGTGCGCAAAGTCTGGGTCGCTAATACGTGCTCGACCTCAGACGTACCAATACCATGTGCTAAAGAACCAAAAGCACCGTGCGTTGACGTGTGACTGTCACCGCACACAATCGTCATACCCGGCTGAGTACGCCCTTGTTCTGGTCCAACAACGTGCACAATACCGTTATTGATGTGCCCCATTGGGTAAAACTCAATGTCATGCTCTTTTACATTAGCCGACAGCAATTGCAGTTGCTTTCTGGCTTGATCATCTTGCACACCTTCTAAGCCAGCGCTCTGGTTTTCAGTTGGCGTATTATGATCTGCCGTCGCCAGAGTAAGGTCCGGTCGTCGTACTTTGCGACCAGCAGCCTTCAACCCTGAGAACGCTTGTGGCGTTGTCACTTCGTGGATCAAGTGCAAATCAATGAACAATAAAGCTTCACCTGTTTCGGCATTTTCATGCGCTAGATGAGCATCCCAAATTTTATCGTAAAGAGTTTTCTGTGTCATGCGCGCATATATGGCGTCTCTCATCGTCATATGCAAGCTTATGTAGTCGCAATATTTATAGAGTTACTTTCCCATTGCATTATTACTTTTATTCATCGTAAATCATGCCACACCTACAAATACCATCAAATTTAGGTATGCAATGTCAGTAAAATCAAAGAGAGCAGCTCAATCTTTATTGCCGAAAACATGGCATGAATGGATTTCAACCAATTTGAGACGCGGCGTCCCAAGACAGACCATATACACAAACATGCGAACGGCAGGGTTTGGTGTCGGTGCTATCAAAGAAGGAATGGCCGCAAACTTTCCCGATGCACCGCTTAGCGACGAAAATCAGGACCCATCAAATCGCACTGTTAATTATGCAGAGATCGCCAATTGCGCCGTCACAAAGAGCAAACAAGTCGGATTAAAGAAAGTCCTTACATCCAAAGCTCAGGTGTATGTTTTAGACAATTTCCTGAGTGAAGAAGAATGTCAGGAATTGATAAAACTTGTAAATACAAGCTTACACGACAGCACGATAACAACGCAGAAAACCGAAAAAGACTACGCTTTTCGGACCTCCAAGACTTGTTATTTAGACAAATTCGATCAGCCCATTGTGCATGATGTAGATGACCGAATTTCAAAAACACTCGGTATTTCAAAACAATGGGCCGAACCTAATCAAGCTCAAAAATACACAGCCGGACAAGAGTTCAAAGCCCATACAGACTACTTCGAACCTGGCACACCAGAATATAAAGAATACTGCACTCAAACAGGTCAGCGCACATGGACTTTCATGGTCTATCTGAATGAAGGATGCGAAGGTGGTGGTACCCGATTTAGAAAACTAGACAAAGTTTTCACGCCACAAACCGGAAAAGCTGTGATGTGGAATAATCTTTCAGATCAAGGCGACCCCAACCCCTACACATTGCATCACGGTACAAAAGTAAAATCTGGCGAAAAATATGTCATCACAAAATGGTTTAGGGATATCGGTAAAGGGCCAATACTGATAGACTAGTTTGCAAATGCAAATCTCTTTCAGATAGACCAGCATTGTCGGCCAAACAATCACTTGGATATGGCTTAGGGGGAAGAAAACGCGATGACGCAAAGTGCAAGACGCTTCCTCTGGTTGATCGGTGGTTTCATCGCTCTAGGCTTAGGAATTGCCGGTTTTATACTTCCCCTGCTCCCGCACACTGTTTTTCTACTGATTGCAGCCTTTTGCTTCTCTCACGGGTCAGAGAGATTGCACAATTGGTTGATAAACCACAAGTATTTCGGGCCGCCCATAAAGGACTGGAATGAACATGGAGCTATTCCATTCAATGCGAAAATAATCGCAACAATTATGATGGGATTGGCGCTAGCATCTGCATTTCTGTTGCACGCGCCTAAAGCTGTGATAATTGCACAAATTATCATTTTACCGCTGGTTGGCTTATTTATCTGGTCCAGACCCAATGGTCCAAAACCAGCAGAAACCGCCGCACAGAATTCTCAAGCGTCAGACGTATAGAATTTATTTTCATGAAATAGTCAGACGAGAGATGATGGCGGTCTGGGGAGGATTCGAACCCCCGACCCCTTGATTCGTAGTCAAGTGCTCTATCCAACTGAGCTACCAAACCATTCACCATCTCGTCTGAGAGGCGGTTTCTAACGTCCTCGCTCAAAGGATGCAAGAGACAATTTCAAAAACATAGCGAGTTCTTAAAAAAAAACTTCGATTTACCTTGTTTTTATTGTTATTTATTCGCTTCAAATACACCGCGCGCAACCGCGCGGGCCAATGTACCGGCGGCCAATTCACCAATTCTTGCCAATGCCAATGGATTCGGATCTGGCAAAGCCTGCTTGGCGGTTGATAAGACAAACACAACATCACCATCAAATGGCGCAAAGACTGGACGAATTGCCCTAGAAAGGCCCGAAAGCGCCATTTGGCCAACCCGCTTTGCTTGCGCAGGCGTCAAAGCAATATCCGTTGCAATACACGCAATCGTCGTATTCTCGCGATCCGTTGAGCTTGCCTCATTTGCCAATGGATTTACCTTCGCGGCTCCCCAATCGTCTGGATCAAGCGCAAAATCACTTGGCGGTCTGACACCACCAAATTCATTATTGATTTCATAAGGATGCGCCCAGAAAGCTTGCGTGTTGGGCATGCGGGTCGCGCCAAAACAATTGACGGCCACCAACGCACCTACCGTGCCTACTCCTCGGGAGACCACGCTAGCACTCCCGAGACCACCCCGCTCTGCCCCTGCGCGCGCGCCATAACCAGCGCCCGCCTGCCCAACGTCATGATCTTGGTTTGAATTGAGCGCATCAAGATACGCACTGCGTCCCAATTCTCGATAAGGTGTATTCTCATCCCATGCTTTATCCCCGCCATTCGCGAGATCATAAAGAATAGCGGTCGGTACAACTGGCGAACGTGGCACATTTGGCAAATCCATGAGTGCAAAGCCGTCCCCCTTGGCTCCAATGGCGGTTACAACACCGTCAGCCGCCGCCAGACCATATACTGAGCCACCGGACAGCACGACAGCATCTACCGCATCGACCAGCTTGTCGGCACCCAATGCATCAGTTTCTCGCGTGCCGGGACCGCCACCAGCTATGACGGCTGCACAAACGGCTCTCTCATCGGGCAATATAATCGTTGTACCCGTCAGCACTTTTTCGTCATGTGCATTACCAACTTTCAGGCCGGGAACATCGGTAATTAAATTTTTCTCGCCAGCACGTGTTGAAGACATGGGTCGCCTGTCATTATCTATAGAAAATACAATGTCGATCGAACATAATTTATGTTTCTGTATGCGACTCACATAAGAAACGTGCAAGCTAATGCTGTAAAGGGAAACCAGCCAATATGCGTATCAAGCTTTTTTTATTGTCAGCTAGTATACTGACCGCCCTTTCTGCATGCCAATTGGGAACTGATCCTTCATCCAAATCAGAACCTTCCTCCTCGCCGACTCCGCCTTCGCAAATATCGACAAAAGATAGTGAGTGGCGATTAGCTGGCAAAGCAATGGTGACAGCTGCAAACCCTCACGCTGTTAAAGCCGCAGAGGACGTTCTAAAAAAAGGTGGTCACGCTGTTGATGCAGCCATTGCGGCACATGCCGTTCTAGGACTGGTCGAGCCGCAAAGCTCCGGCATAGGCGGTGGTGGCTTTATGATGGTCTATGACCGCAAAAGCGGCGTTATACGTATGTATGATGGACGTGAAACCGCTCCCTCTTCCATCGATGAGACCCTGTTTTTAGACGAAGATGGAAACACGCTTGGATATGTCGATTCTTGGCAAAGTGGTCGCAGCGTTGGCGTGCCTAGCATTGTACGAACATATGGCCAAGCGCACGAAGATTTTGGCATAGCCGCTTGGGATACACTTTTCTCTCATGCAGAAGATTTAGCAAGCAATGGGTTTGAAGTTTCACCGCGCCTAACTGGAATGCTTTCTAATCCACGTCTGCGCGGAGCCACACAACTGGACGATAGAAAAGCCAGCGCCGATTATTTTTATCCTGAAGGCGAACCCCTCCCGACTGGGACTGTGCGCGATAATCCCGCCTATGCAGAGCTGATGAAAAACATCGCAACAAACGGAGCCGATTGGTTTTATGAAGGTCCATTAGCGGACGCGATCGAAACAGCTGTGAAATCTGTTGAAATACCCGGCGCTTTAACCGCGCAAGATATTCGAGAATATAAGGCCATAGAGCGCGAAGCTTTATGTGGGCCTTTTAAAAGCTACAAAATATGTTCAGCGCCACCGCCTTCATCTGGCGGGATTACGCAACCGATGATTATGGGCCTTTATGAACGCTTCACGGACGGTTTGGAATTCAAGGCGTCATCTAGCTCGAACGTATTGCCATCTGATACCCATTTAAAAGCTTTTGTGGACGCACAAAGATTGGCATATGCAGACCGAGATCATTATGTCGCTGATGCAGACTTTGTGTCTGTTCCTGTCAATGAACTCATTGATCCGACCTATCTAGATGCACGCGCAAAAGAACGCTTTGCACCAGCAGACAAGCCAACAGCTGGTGACCCTGGTGAAGTCCTAAACGGCACACCTATCATTGATATGTGGGGACGCGATACGAGCGATGATAAACCCGGAACGACGCACCTTTCCGTAATAGATATTTACGGAAATGCTGTCTCGATGACTGCAACAGTCGAGAGCCCATTTGGGTCAGCGATTTGGGTCTCTGAAGGCGGTTTCGTGTTAAATAACGAGCTGACTGATTTTGCGCGTACGCCGCGTATAAACGGTAAAATCGTCGCAAATGCACCCGCCCCCAAAAAACGGCCGCGTTCTTCAATGTCACCAACATTAGTATTTGATGCTAATGACGAATTATTCATGGCAACGGGTTCGCCAGGCGGAAATTCCATTATCGCTTATACGTCAAAATCACTCTTGGGTGTATTGGATTGGCAGCTAGGTGCGCAAGCAGCCGCTGACCTTCCCAATATTATTGCACGGGGGCAAAACGTAAAAGTCGAAGTCGGCGTGGATAACGGAGATATCGCGGCACAAATTCTGGAAGACGCAGGATATATCGTGCAGCAGCGCCAAGGCGAGAATTCAGGAATCCACTCAATCGTGGCACGTTCAGATCATTATGAAGGCGCAGCCGACATGCGAAGAGAAGGCGTTATCGCGACTGTCGAAGTTTCTAATTCAGACGAGTAGAGATCAAATCAATTATCTAATGTTGGATCAATCGCCTGCAACTTAACAACAAATGTTGTGCCTTCGGGCGACGATGTTTGCAGGCGAACGCTACCACCCATTGATTGCGCCAATTCTCTGGTTATCGCAAGGCCAAGGCCTGTTCCACCACGACTTTCAGAAACGGAAAATGGCTTAAACAAATTTTCCTGCACATGATCAGGAATACCCGGCCCATTGTCTTCTACGATTATTTCCAGCCAATCGTCCGATCTTTCAGCGGCAACGCGTATCAAACCAGTATCGACACCGCCCTCTTCTTGGGTGATGGCCTGACCAGAATTGCGCACCAAATTCGCGATCAGGCGATGCAGCACATCACCATCTGCATAAACGCTAAGATCTTCATCGACATCATTTAGCCAATCAATTTCTGTGTTCGAAGAAACACCTTCAACCATCGCGTCTTCAACAGCGTTTCTAAGGTTGATCATCGCCAAATTTACTTTGGGTGCATCAGCTTTCCCATATCGCAATGTCTCTTCGGCCAAGCCAATTGCGCGTTCAATGGCACGCTCCAGACGAGGAGCAGCTGACTGCACGCGCGGATCGTTGGATCGCCTCAGACTATCAGATGCTAGACGCGCCACTGAAAGTGAGTTTCTTAGGTCATGACTAATCTTTGCTACGGCTTCACCCAATTCTGCCAAGCGACGCTTTTGACGGAAAGAGTTCGACACTGTTTCCTGCATTTCAATCAATGCATTTTCAGCTTTTCCAATCTCATCATTCCGTCCAGAGGCTTTAAACGAAACCTGCTTTTCGGGTGCCTCACCAAAAGCAGCAACAGCACTCGTAATCTTCATCATTGGCTTAACGACCAATCGAAATAGCGACCAAGAAATCAGCGCCCCAGTCACACCAGAAATGAGCAAAGAAAGGAATAGGATATTTAGCGCATAGTCGAGAAGGTCTGAACGCAAAGCTGACTCCGGAACAAATATATCCAGATAACGTCCATTTCTTTCCATGCCAGTATTAGATAAAATACGAAGAATGCGACCTTCTTTGGCTGTTGCATGGCCTATCGTCCGTAAAAAAGACTGAAGACCTGTTTCTTTTCGCAAATCCATGACCACCGGCGTGGATGTTATTGGCATTTTAGGGCTGAACACCAATTCCCACATATCTTCATCGCCCATGGCAACGGCGAGCAATTGGGTCTCATTTAAAAGACGTTCGCTCAAGCCGTCAGACAGTTTGCTATTGGGCGCAACTTCCAGCGCTATTGCAGCAATTTCCGCAGCCTGAACTCTCTCGTTCAACCAATTTGTACGAAACTTTGAAACAGACGGGAGGAAAATCAGGAATTCAGCAACAAGCACAAAAACGATAGTCAAGCTTAATAGCCGTCCGGGCAGACCAAGCTCAAAGTTCTCAGTACGAAAAAATTTAGACAAAAGCCTTTTGACCACGCTGCCCTTCGCTGCGTGATCAATTTGGGATTCATCAGAAAAATCCCCTGCTTCTTCTGGCTTCAAATCTTTTTTCACAAATCCCCGACTATTTGCTTAGTTGACCCTTAATTTCCTAGAATGATTGCAAAAACTTTACCATAACTTTTGCTTTTTTCCCGAAAACTAATGGCTCATACCACTTCGAAGCGGCTCTCTTTAAAACTTCCGCACGCGTTGGGTATGGAGATATAAAATTCGTAAAAGCACGGATCTTCAGTCCATTAGACATGGCGATAGCCGCAGTCTGAAGTATATCACCAGCACCTTCACCAACAACCGATACGCCCAACACTGTTCCGTTTTTCAACGTTACAATTTTAGCTTCACCTTTGGTTTCTTTTTCGGCAATAGCGCGGTCATTCTCTGAGAAATGAAACTCGGATGTTTTAACTTTATCGCCGTGCTCTTTGCGTGCTTCCGCTTCGGTCATACCAATTTGCGCAACTTCAGGCGATGTATAAGTCACCGCTGGTGTCGGCAGAGAATCAGCCCTCGCCGAAGATTTAAATAGCGCGTTACGAACAAATACAGATGCATGCCAACCGGCAAGGTGAGTAAACTGTCCGCGACCAGCAGCGTCACCCAATGCCCAGACACGGCCATTGGACACTGATCTCAGATTTGGCTTCGTCGTAATACCTTTGCGGTCATACTCAACACCACCCGCTTCAAGCGCGAGACTATCGAGAACTGGCACACGCCCTGTCGCGACAAGCAGATGAGACCCCGTTACCGAAGATACTTCACCTTCAGCATTCTTTGTCTCAGCACGAATACCGCCGCCAGTCTGTGAAACAGCAGTTACAGTCGTTCTCTCGAGAATAGATACGCCTTCTTCTTCAAGTGTATCTAATGCTATCTCAGCATGTTTCTGATCGGAACGCTCTAATGCTTGAGCACGTTCAACAACTGTTACCTTTGATCCTAAACGACGAAAGGCTTGGGCCATTTCAATTCCGATTGGGCCGCCACCCAATACAATCAAATGCTCGGGCAGTTCATCAATATCAAACAGAGTTTCATTCGTGAGGTAATCTGTTCCCTCTAGTCCCTCAATGGGAGGAATAAAGGCACGCGACCCAGTTGCGATAACAACCCTTTTTCCTTCAACCAATGTGGTATCAGAACCAACAACATTCTCGTTCACAAAGTGTGCGGCTTCACGGATGACAGTTACACCCATTCCTTCAAAACGTTCCTGACTATCATTGGGCTCAATCGCAGCAATCGCTTCTTTCACATGCGCTTTCACACGCTGCCAATCAACACCAGGGTCAGCAGGCGTAAGTCCGTATTTATCGGCTTCGCGAAACGCCTGTGCATGTCGTGCCGCTGAAATCAATGCTTTGGACGGAACACATCCATAGTTGAGACAATCTCCGCCCATCTCTCCTTTTTCAAAGAGCACAACTTTTAAGCCAAGCATCGCACAGCCAGCTGCTGCGGAAAGTCCACCTGCGCCAGCACCGATGACCACTAGGTCTGCTTTTAAGCGCTTTTTACCCTTAGATGTGTCAGCTGTTTTCTCGTTCGTCATCGCTCTTAATTTTCCTCTGACACTGTATTGTCTGTATTTGAATTCGATTTTTTAGCACCAAATTTTTTCCAAGCCACGGGGATTAGTGAAACCACTCCCAAGGCAGCAAAGGCAGGCGCTAAATTCTTAGCTAATCCAGCTAGATCTGGCGTTTCACCTGCATCAAAAGTTGCTCCAAGACCTGCGCCAATCCAAGTGTAGGCAACAACACCCGGGATAATGCCGAGCATGGTCGTCATCGCGTATTGGCTATATTTTGCACCCAAAATTGCTGGCGCAATATTCGCGACGGGGAATGGAACGACAGGCAAAAAACGCAATGCAAACATGTAGGAAAGTGCATCTTCTTTAAAACCAGCTTCCATTTTCTTGACGAAAGGTCCCGCCTTTTCCTGCAATGTCGTGCCTAGTGATGTTTTGGCGGCAAAGAACAAAGCCGAAGCGCCTAAAGTTGCGCCCAAGACAGTCATAACGCTGCCTCCTGTTAGACCAAAAAGGAACCCGCCTGCGATAGTGATCCAAAAAGCACCAGGAACCATAAACAAAGTCGCACATGCATAAATCAAAAGATAAGCCGCGATCGCGATGAAGAAGTTCTCAGATACAAAACTCGTAAGTAGCTCTCTCTGGCTTCTCAAGGTTTCCAATGACAGCACTTTATGCCAGCCATTCATGATAACGACCGTAATGACAGCCGCAATCAGATAGAGTGGCCATAATCGCACCCAAACGGATGGAGCTTTTTGTGAATTCGACATTTCAGCACCCTCTAGACTGCTCATTTTTTTATTCCTGACTGGATTTATTTTTTATTTCGTTGAGAGACCAGTCATACTGAGATGACTTAATCATAGTTTCGGCTTTTAGCTGTGACGCCAATTCCGGAGATGCATACTTCATAAAGTGCATAACTGTTCCTACTTCGGAATTTCCAAAATCTTCGCTAAACCATTTGTAGATTTTTGAGATTTTCAATCGTCCATCAGCAAGGACCTCGACACCACGTGGGTGGTTTATGAATTCTTTTGCAGCTTCATTGAGATCACTGTCCAATGTTTCAGCTTCCCAAGCTTTATTTTGCAAATTCGGGCACCCAATTGACGCACAATTCACAGCGTAATGAACACGGGGGTCACTCCATTGCTTGCGAAGTATATCATGCTCCACATTGTTGAGAGTCAGTTTTTCACCGTTACGTTCGATCAGCTTTTTATCCCACGGTCCAAGTATTCCAAATGGCCCTAAACTTCTAATCGACTTGACCGGATAATTATTAACAATGAGCTTAACGGTGACAGCGTTATACAAATTGGCCCAAGCGGCAAACTGTTCGTCCCGCGTACCATTTTCGAATACATCACTATCACTTAGCGTATCTATGTAGCTCTCGAGTGCATCTGCATCTTCACGCGTTTCTTTTAAACGTGCGTAGTCAAAACGATTTATACCGTCTTCACTTTCCACAACGTATTCACTCAGGATTTTCGTCCAAGCACCATGTGACTCAGCCACTGCTGAACTAGTGAATGAAATACAAATGACTGTCCAAAATGAAAGTACTAAAAAGCGCATTGTAAGTCGTCCTTAAAAGAATAATTTCTATTTAAGTAGCAGACTTTTTAGCAAAAATATCCTCACAACCCTATTCACGCTTCTAACAAGCGTGTGATCAGACCGTTAGGTTAATTGGAGTTTTTGTGAGTTACGCGTCATTATCCCAAGCAAGTTGATCAACAGCAAACTCACGCATCCGCTCTGTCCGTGCAACAATGTCCTGAGGTCGCCATTTATTCAATTGTGCTACTTCGGCTGACATAGCAAACGGCTTTGGCATATCTCTGTAGAATTGCACTTTCTCGGAAAAATCACCCGAACCAGCCTTATTATTTGTATCGCGGTCAATCAGGATCAAATTACCCAGCATATTACACAATCCGAGGCGCGCATCAGAATCAGGGAAATCAATTGCCCACTGCTTTGCATCTGCAGAAGGAGATGTTGGCATAACGTGTTCAACGGTTCCACCAGCGACATAATCTGGCAGAGCTTGGCGCGTCCAATGCAGGCTTTCGAGCCACCTTAAGAAAGATGCTCGCGCTTCATAATCATCAAACCCAGTTGATAATTGACGCATTGCTCTGTCTTTTTGTGTCGGCTTCAAACGCAATGCACCATATTTTAGTGACATACAATTGCGAGATTTGCCTTCACCCGTCAGACCTTCAGATTGCTCAATAGCCCGCTTTATAATTGCGTGACGTGCTTTGGCACCCAAACCAGCAAGCGATATTGCCATGGCGCGACGATGAAAATCATTAAATCGATTTTCGACCGTATCCATTCTTCGCTTGTTCTTCTCAGACTTAGCCTGTGAGTACACGTATAGGAAATGAAGCGCTAGCGGCTTCCATTCATTCCAGTTCTGCAGCCCAAGACGCCACAAATCACCACCAAAAGGATCTTGTTGAGGGTCGAACAATGCAGTTTTCATGAGGCGCCAAGCTGCCGAGAAGCCTTCCAGACGTTCCATCCACTCCAGAATAGCAAAGCCAGGACGCGCTTCTGCCAAATAGTCTCCAAACTCAACAAGATGAGATGGCCCCTGCTGTTCACGTCTTTCTATATAGTCCACGGCAGACATGAAGTTCTCAAGGTCTGGTGTCGTTGCAATGCGGTCCCAAGTATCTTTCACTTGTCTCGCACGCTCGTCATTACCCGCAATATCCATCAAAACACCTTTGAGGATATCAACTGACGACAAAGCAACACCACGTTGGTTTGATGTCACAAAAGCCTGACGCGCTAATCTCATGTCAGAAATCTGAATGGCGACAACACGCACACGGGTCATCAAGAACTCAGCAAACGAAGTTAACTCAGTCGCACTCATATCCTGCGTTAAGCGACGATACTCACGAATTGCCCGTGTCACCCGTCCTCTAGGTGTATTTGATTCCAAATTGCGGCGCGGTTTTATGCTTTCGCCACGCTTTTGGGCGAGCTCGGCCAACCATCTCGCTGTTCCGGTTTCTTTGTGACTCTTTGTTGGGTAGGTGAGTCGGTATCCCCATTGTGGATCTTCAACAAACGAGTGAAGCCAATCGCCCCACTCGGTAGAAACTTGTGTAATGCGGTCTCGTAATACGGACAGCAAAATTGTTAAACTCGTGAGACGCTGCAGACCATCATAGACTTCGCTAATGCCATTCTTTGGAGGTGCGAGATACATAGGTCCCAATAGATAAGCGTTCGGCGGCCCCTCAATAATGGCATCTATTTGCGGTGCAACACCGGATAAATCTTCTGCTTGAAGGTCTTCTTCTGAAAGAGAGGGTAAACTCAGCTCTTCCTCATCTTCCTCACCCATATAGTGTGCTGAAAACACGCGATATATATCTTCAAACAAAGCGACACAGTTAGATGCTTCCCATTTGAAATCACGCTGAATGCTCGCAGGTTGAAACAGGCGACGCCCCATTAGCGTGCCGACGGTTTCTACCCGTGTTGCAATATCATTATTTGATTGAGCGCCCATAAACGTCAGACATCCCTATAGAAAAAAGCCCTAGCGCATTCTTTTTGCACCATCTGCCAGCTAAGGTAAACATTTGAAATGTGGCTATTCTTATCATAGTGATGCAATTGACTAAACTTTTGGCATAAACCTCTTGACTAACTTGTTCCTTATCTGTAGCAACCGCCCCTTCTTACAGAATTAATTTTTTAGAGGGCGTGAGCCGTGAAACGTACATTTCAACCGAGCAACCTCGTTCGCAAACGCCGCCATGGCTTCCGCTCGCGGATGGCCACAGCAAACGGTCAAAAAGTTTTGGCCCGTCGTCGTGCGAAAGGTCGCAAAAAGCTTTCGGCTTAAGTGCGATGGCGTCTGAGACGCTGGACGAGACAAAAATAGACCGCGTCGAGCGCATACGTGTTCGGCGCGTGTTTTTGTATGTGGCGAAAGGATATTCCGAACGCCGCAGATCTGTTGTTGTTCAAGCTCGAATACGTGCAGAGAAATCCTCTGACAAAGCCAATAGCTCCAACGATTCTCCTAACGCAGAAGAACTCACCGCGGGTGCTGGTTTTACAGCCACAAAAAAAATAGGTGGCGCTGTGACGAGAAATCGCGCAAAACGACGCCTTCGTGAGGCTTCAAGCCAATTTATGCATCAACATGCCCTTGCTGACGTAGACTATGTGTTTATAGCAAGACGTGACACAGCAACCCGCCAATGGGATGGATTGCTTGACGATGTGGAAAGTGCATTGGTAAGCCTGCGTCAGAAAATATTATCAGGTGCTCCACCTGACCCGAAGCCGAACCGCCCTACCAGACCGCGTTCCAAAAATAACGCAAATGGTAAGCAAAAGAAGTTGAGCCAAAAGAAGTAGAGAACGCGCGACTATGCAGCAACAACCTCAAGACCAAAAAAATATGATGATTATGATCGGCCTTGTCCTCTGCGTCATGGCCGTTTCTCAAATTTTCATTTGGGGTCCAGAACAACAAGCACGTGAACAAGCACGCCTTGAAGCTCAGAAGGTCGCAGCAGCTGCGGCTCCTCAAAACTCAGATCTAGGTGTCGGCTCCTCGCAAAGTGCTGCCCAAGTTGATCGTAAGGAGATCCTCGAATCAGCCTCAAGCGATGCACGTATCTCATTTGATGCACCTGGCGTTGATGGATCGATCTCACTTAAAGGTGCTCGCCTCGACGACTTGTCGATGAAACGTCACTTTGAGACTTTGGAAAAGAAAGAAGAAGTCCACCTACTTTCTCCGCAAGGAGCCAAAGGTGCTTACTTCTCTGCACTTGGATGGACAGGTGATGCTGATCGTTTGCCAGGCATTAATACGCAATGGACGCAAACAGCGGGTACGAACCTAACACCTTCATCACCAATTACATTGGGTTATGATACAAATGAACTAAGCTTTTCTCGCAAAATCGAAGTCGATGAAAACTACATGTTCACCTACACAGACACTGTTACCAATAAAAGCAGTGAAGATGTGTCTCTTCGTCCATTTGGTCTAATGCGCCAGTTTGGAATGCCAGATGACTGGAAGCCATTCTATATCTTGCACGAAGGTGCCATTGGTATGGCTGGTAACAAGCTTCAGCAACGCGGATATAAGAAGCTTGATAAAGGCAAAGCACTTTCATTCACCTCTCAAGGTGGTTGGATTGGTCTTACTCAGAAATACTGGATGACAGCTTTTGTGCCGCCTCAAGCAGAGAACATTGCCGTTCAAGCCAAAGTGGTCATGGATGGCCTTCGTCCAACTTATGTCGCTTCTATAGAAGGGACGGACCGCACCATTCAACCAGGTCAGAACATTGTTTATTCTCAACGTATTTTCGCAGGTGCCAAGCGCGTAAAAGTTCTTGATGCTTATGAAAACGGCGAAACAGGACAAGAAGCTATTCCACGTTTCACCGATGCTGTTGATTGGGGTAATTTCTGGTTCTTCACCAAACCATTCTTCTGGTTCCTAAACATGTTTAATGGTTGGTTCGGCAATTTTGGTGTCGCCATTCTTGCGCTGACCGTTATCGTGAAGCTAGCTTTCTTCCCTATTCAGAACAAAGCATACGCATCGATGGCGAAAATGCGTAAATTGATGCCTCAAATGGAAGAGATCAAAAAACGTTTCCCTGATGACAAGCAAGCGCAACAAAAAGCAACGATGGAGCTTTACCAGCGCGAGAAAGCAAACCCATTCTCTGGTTGTTTGCCACTCATCCCGCAAATGTTCGTTTTCTACGGCCTGTACAAAACACTATTTGTAACTTTGGAAATGCGTCACGAACCATTCTTTGGCTGGATTAAAGACCTTTCAGCACCAGACCCAACTTCATTCATGAACTTGTTTGGTCTATTGCCATTTGATCCATCGGGAATTCCACTTATCGCAATGCTATCAATTGGTGTGTGGCCAATCATGTATGGTGTTACAATGTGGGCATTGCAAAGCCTGAACGCCCCTCCACCAGACCCGACACAGCGTATGATGATGCAGTTCCTGCCTATCGTATTCACATTTATCTTTGCAGGTTTCGCAGCAGGTCTTGTGATTTACTGGACATGGTCAAACGTTCTGTCCATCGCACAACAATATTTCATTATGCGCCAAAATGGCGTGGAAACACAGCTAGATAAATTCCTAAAAGCCAAGTTTGGCAAAGGGACCGAACCAGCCGAATAATAATTCGGCGTGGACGAAACACTAAAATCAATCCAATTTGATCGGGGCCAATAGGCCCCGTTCTCTTTTGACGATCTAACAGAGCCAATTCATGACTAGTGACGAATATGAATACCCAGCAATACAGATAGAAGATGGCCGCAAGCTTTTTGCGTCTGAGGTCAACTTCGTCAAAGGTGTCGTCAACATGAAAGGCCTGCCTGACGCAGATCGGCCAGAAATCGCATTTGCGGGTCGATCCAATGTCGGTAAGTCGTCGCTTATCAACGCCCTCTTCAATCGCAAGCAGCTGGCGCGCGCATCTGGTCAACCAGGCCGTACACAGGAAATCAATTTCTTCTCAATTTTAGAAGCCATGTATGTCGTTGACCTTCCAGGTTATGGCTATGCCAAGGCTCCTAAAGCAGTTGTCGATAAGTGGACTAATTTTACCCAGAACTATTTACGTGGCCGGATTAATCTTCAGCGCGTCTTCCTCCTCATTGATAGCCGTCGCGGTGTCGGCGATGTCGACAAAGGCATTATGAAAGTTCTGGATCGCGCGGCCATGAATTACCAAATTGTGCTGACAAAAGCTGACAAACTCAAAAAGTCGGAACTCGACAAAGTGATAGACAGTGCTGTAGGCGCTATTGCAAAAAATCCAGCTGCCCACCCGCGCATAATGCTGACCTCTTCTGAAAAAGGCATAGGCCTTGCGGAACTCAAAGCTGAAATCGTGGCCCTATTGTAAGATTTAATGCCGCTTGCAAACCGAAATAAAATTGGCACAAAATAACGCATGTACGGTCGATCATTTTATTGCTAGTTGGCGTATAATTCACAGACCAAAGTAAGATTTAATTTGTCCTCCAATCCGATCACCAGATTTTTCGCATTCTTTGCGATCTGTATTGCAGCGCTTCATGCCGCAATACCATCTGGCTATATGGTTGATCGCAATGAAGCGGGCAAGATTATCATCGAGGTTTGTGGTGGCGGCCATGATGACCGTACCGCTGTTCTAGACCTAATAACCGGAGAAATATCCTCTCCCGAACATGATGATGCAGACCTCGAATCCGATGAAAGCTGTGACATTCGTGCAGCGACGCATTGGACGCATGCGTTAAAAGTTGAGAATGTAAAAGTTCCCAATACTTCCAATACATATCTGACGATAGACCGCGCAGATACAGCTGTATTGTATTCAAGCGCACCACCGCTGCCTGCACGTGGCCCCCCTCTCTTGCAACACGTCTAACTCTCACCCGTTTCACGTTTTCGGCTCCTACCGGGCCTCTTTTTGCAAGTAAAAACAATGTCTTTTAAATCAAAACTCTCTGCCAGCGCGATTGCGCTTAGCGCCTCCGTATCTGCTCTTTTTCCAGCCTATGCGCATGATGGTGATGGCGGTCATGTTAACTACGCAACTGACCACGCTCCTATTGGTGTTATGGCAGATCACCGCCACAAAAAGGGCGAATGGATGACCTCCTATCGCTTCATGTATATGGACATGGAAGGCAATCGCGATGGCACTGACTCCATATCAAACGACGAAATCGTAACGACTATACCTAATAGATTTGCTGGCATGCCAATGATGCCTCCAACACTGCGTGTTGTTCCAGATGACATGACCATGAAAATGCACATGCTCGGCGGTATGTATGGCCTGTCTGACCGCGTCACACTGATGGCGATGGCCATGTACACAACGAACGATATGAACCACACGACCTATATGGGCGGCATGGGAAAAAATGTTCTTGGCGATTTTAACGTTGAAACATCTGGTTTTGGTGACACAACTATTGGAGCCATTATCGGACTGGACGATGGGAAAATACCTCACCAACAATTCAACCTTGGAATCAGCCTTTCTCTCCCAACAGGTTCTATTGAAGAGACTGGACAAATCCTGACACCAATGAACCAAACACCGACACCGCGTTCCCCATATGCGATGCAATTAGGGTCTGGTAGTTTCGACCTAAAACCGTCTTTGACTGCTCGTACCCTTAAGGGCAAATGGAGCTTTGGTGGGCAAGCAAGTGCCGTTATTCGCTTAAACGAAAACGACGAGAACTACACACTCGGTGATAAGTTTGAAGCCACAGCATGGGCAGCATATGAGTTTGTGCCGTCATTTTCTGTGTCAGGTCGTCTGCGCGGAGAAACACTAGGTGCTATTGATGGCCAAGACACAAACATCATGGCTCCAGTCCAAACAGCTGATCCAGCAAACTATGGTGGTGAAAAAGTAGAAGCACTTATCGGTTTCAACTATGTCGGACAAAAGGGCTTTCTTAAAGGCCAACGCGTCGCAGTAGAGGCTGGTATGCCTTTCTACCAAGACTTAAATGGCCCCCAAATGGAAACCGACTTTACGCTAAACATAGGCTGGCAGAAAGCGTTCTAATCGGCCAGACAATTATTTAAATCAGAGGGAGCATACGAAAATATGCTCCCTTTTTTACGTCTAAACTTCAAAACGAAGCGTGATTAGCTTTCAAAAATGTCTGAATAATTGCCAGATAATGCAAATGCCCACTTTTGCCTTTTGCGCTTTAGCGTTAAACAGACTTCATGACACACCTACCCCCAAATGCTGAGGGCGCGCTAACAGTCAACACACTGTCCGAAGCGCTGCCATTTATTCAACGCTATGACAAGAAAACGATTGTCATAAAATATGGCGGCCATGCGATGGCTGACATATCACTTGCAAAAGACTTTGCACGCGATGTTGTGCTGCTCAAACAAATGGGCGTAAATCCTATTATTGTGCACGGTGGTGGCCCCCAGATCGGCGAAGCACTGAAACAGCTAAATGTTGTCAGCAAGTTTGAAGATGGGCTTCGTGTTACCGATGCTGAGACGATGAAAGTCGTTGAAATGGTCCTAAGTGGCTCCATCAACAAAACGATTGTCCGCGCCATCAACATGGCTGGCGGAAACGCAGTTGGTCTTTCTGGTGCTGATTCGAATTTGATCCTCGCTGAGAAAGCCAAGAAAGTGCGTAAGGATCCCGACTCCAACATTGAAAAAGTGTTGGACCTTGGATTTGTCGGCGAACCAAAAATGATAAATCCTGCTATTTTGGAAACGCTAGCGTCTCAAGGCAAAGACTTCATTCCTGTCGTTGCGCCTGTTGGTTTTGGAGAAAATGGCGAGAGCTATAACATCAATGCTGATACAGCTGCTGGTGCGATAGCCAGTGCGCTTAATGCTGAACGTTTACTGCTTCTAACTGATGTTAAGGGTGTTCTAAACGGCAACAAAGAGCTAATCCGTGAGTTGGATCAGAAAACCACAACCAAGCTTATCTCTACAGGTGAGATTAGTGGCGGCATGATCCCGAAAATTGAGACTGCCCTCAAAGCTGTGAAAAATGGCGTAAAGGCTTCTGTTATTCTTGATGGCAGAACACCTCACGCCCTTCTGACGGAGTTATTCACTGACCATGGTGCTGGAACGCTTATCTCTTAAGAGCTTCGCTTCAATATTAGCGATCAATATTTTATGCTTACTCGCATTAACAAGCCAGTTTGCCCATGCGCAAAGCGCGCAAGGATGGCGCTTGTGCAATGAGACCAGCTTCATTCTAGAAGCTGCAACGGGACGCCCAGAAGGCGCTTCTACGGTTGTTGTGGAAGGATGGACACGCTTGCGTCCCGGTGAATGCCGTATTGCCGTTCCACCTCCGCTACGACCTGGCGATCACTTTGTCATGTCTCGTTCATCATCGGCTCACCAAGGCGGACAACGCATTTGGGGTGGTGAAATGCCATTATGTGTTGATTCTACAGGCTCATTTGCCGTTGAAAGTCCTCCCTCATGTATCGCGATGGGCCTAGAGGAACGACATTTCCGCACTGTCAAAATCGAGAACCGGAATAACTGGACTACGCGGCTGACTGAAACCGAACCTTATGGAACGAAGCGTTCAGAAAGTGCGGGCCTACAACGTTTGCTTCGCGATGCAGGTGTGACGAACTCTTCCATTGATGGATATGTTGGACGCCGCACAAGAGGCGCGATTGCAGCTTTTCTAAACGCCAATAACCTACCCAAAGACACAACCGACGCGACGCTCATCGATATACTCGAAGAAGTTGCTAATAACCGCACCCGTGACGTTGGAATGACGATTTGTAATCGCACGCCCAATCGATTGTGGACCGCTATTGGTCGACGTCGCGGTAATGGATGGGAAAGTCGCGGTTGGTGGACACTCGATTCAGACTCTTGTGCACGGACTATCGATGAGAGCCTCATCCCCACTTCGCATTACGTATTTGCTGAAATGGAAACAGAAGATGGCATGCGTAGACTTAAAGTCGCTGAGCATATTTTCTGTATAGCACGTTCGAAATTTGCGATTGTCGGACGCGAAGGTTGTGAAGTACGTGCTTATAAAGAGGCTGACTTTGTTGAAACAGAATCTCCGACAGACGGTCGCCTTATCTATGAATTTTTTGAACGCGATTTCGAAGAAGAACCATTGCAGGATTAGTAGATTTCTATGACAGATCATCTGACAGTCTCTGAAAACGCGTCTCTATCATCCAGCTTCTCCAATGTGAGCAATTGGGTGTTTGATCTGGATAATACGCTCTATCCGGCCGCGTGTGATTTATTTGCAGAGATAGATCAGCGTATGACGTCATTTGTTATGCAGGAATTGAATCTTCCTCATGATGAAGCACGATCCGTTCAAAAAGATTATTACGCCAGATACGGCACGACGCTGCGCGGCATGATGGTCGAACATAAGCTGGACCCAAATCTATTTATGAGTTTCGTGCACGATATTGATCATAGCCCGTTAGATATAGCTCCTAACCTGACGTCTCAATTATCTGCATTGCCGGGCAAGAAATATATCTACACGAATGGCTCGACCTGCCATGCTGAAAAAGTCACCAAATATATGGGACTGGACCATTTATTCGAAGACATGATCTGTATCGCAAAAGCTGATTTTCTGCCCAAGCACGAAAATGGCGCTTTTGAAAAATTCATTGAATTGACCGGCGTTGATCCAAATCAATCTGCCATGTTCGAAGACTTATCGCGTAATCTCGTTCCTGCGCACAAGCTTGGTTTTCAGACAGTGCTGGTCACATCTGAGAAAGACTGGAGCCACGAGCCTGAAGGTGTTCGCCCTGCTCACGCGTCTGATAAAAAGCCAGACCACGTGCATCACACGACGGATGATTTACCAAAGTTTCTGTCCGATATCGCAACAAACATTGCATCAAACGCATAAGCAGTTTACCCCCTGCAGGTAATTCCTGAAATTTAGATGAAAGCCAAATCTATGACTGACATTTCCGCGCTCGAAAACGCCATCAACGCTGCATGGGATGCACGCGACACAGTATCCACAGATACACAAGGTGACATTCGCGATGCAGTAACAAAAGCACTCCTCCTGACTGACCAAGGTGTCTTGCGTGCCGCTGAGCCAGACGGAAACGGTGGCTGGAAAGTCAATGAATGGGTAAAGAAAGCTGTTCTTCTATCTTTCCGTCTAAACCCGAATGAGATCATCAAAGGTGGTCCGGGCGAAGCAACTTGGTATGACAAAGTTCCATCTAAATTTGATGGCTGGGGCGAAGCTGAATTTAAAGAAGCTGGTTTCCGCGCTGTTCCCAATTGTACAGTCCGTCGTGGATCATTCGTCGCCAAGAATGCTGTCCTTATGCCATCATTCATCAACATTGGTGCGTATGTTGACGAAGGTACTATGGTCGACACATGGGCGACTGTTGGTTCATGTGCGCAAATCGGTAAGAATGTTCACATCTCTGGTGGTGCTGGTATCGGTGGTGTTCTTGAACCGCTTCAAGCTAGCCCTGTTATCATTGAAGACAATTGTTTCATCGGCGCGCGTGCCGAAGTTGCTGAGGGTGTGATTGTTCGCGAAGGTTCAGTCCTTGCGATGGGTGTATTCATCTCCCAGTCCACAAAAATCGTAGACCGTGCGACTGGTGAGTTCACATATGGTGAAGTTCCACCTTACTCAGTTGTTGTACCGGGTGCGATGCCATCTAAAAATGGCGGCCCATCATTGGCATGTGTTGTTATCGTGAAAACAGTGGATGCAAAAACGCGCTCTAAGACTGGCGTAAACGAACTTTTGAGAGACTAAATTTAGATAATCCCGTCGTTTATTTAGCGGCGGGATAATCAACCTGACTAAGATATAGTCCATCTGGCGGCGCGACCGTTCCACATTGCGAACGGTCAGCTGCATCTAGGATTTCTTTCATCCAAGAAACGGGCTTTTTACCGCGACCAATCTCCATGAGAGATCCGGTAATTGAGCGCACTTGGCGGTGCAGAAATGATGGCGCAGAGACATAGATATTTATCTCATCTCCATCGCGTTGAACCTCTATTTTCGACAATGATTTAACTGGGCTATCTGCCTGACATTGCGCATCGCGGAATGTTGAAAAATCATGTTTTCCAACAAGACATTGCGCCGCCTCATGCATAGCCTCAGCATCAACAGGTGACATTGCGCGCCATGCCAATTTTCGATCAAACGTTAGATCAGCACGCCGATCGACAATGCGATAAATATAATGCCGAGCATAGGCTGAAAACCGCGCATGAAAGTCTTCATCAACGTCATCAACCAGTAAGATTGAGACTGGCTCATCTTTCATAAAATGGTTCATCGCATCACGAATTTTATCCGGCGTAAATTCCTTTTCCAGATCAATGTGCGCAACTTGCCCTATAGCGTGCACACCAGCATCTGTGCGCCCTGCGCCATGCACTGTCACGGTTTCACCGGAGAACTTTGGAATGGCCTCTTCTAAAACTTGCTGCACAGAACGATGAGTCTTCTGGCGTTGCCACCCGACATAAGGCGAACCATCATATTCAATTGTGAGCTTATATCGGTGCATATAAATTAAGCGACAATCGCACCCTCTGGCAGGTCATTTCCGCGCAAGAAAACATCTGCATCCATTGCTGGTTTGCCTGCGCGCTGAAGGCGTTTTATGCGCACTGCATTTTCACCACAAGCGATAAGCAAGTTATCATCGAGAACTTCTCCAGCCGCTCCGTCGCCAAGACTGTCAGCGACTTCCAGCACTTTCACGCGCACAGGCCCTTTGGATGTTTCCATCTCAAACCATGCCCCGGGAAATGGTGATAGCCCATGAATATGCTGGCGCACATCTCTAGCAGATTTAGTCCAATCGATACGCGTTTCTTCATTTGTGAGTTTGTCCGCGTATTCGATACCGTTTTCAGATTGTGGCGTGAATTTCGCCTCGCCAGCCTCTAGCTGAGCAACTGCATCAACGAGCAGATTAGCACCTGCCTCGCACAATTGTTCGTGAAGAACATCTACCGTTGTTTCAGGTGTAATATCGACCTCTACAGATGCCATGACAGGACCAGTATCTAGCCCCGCCTCCATCTGCATGATTTGAACACCA
This sequence comes from uncultured Hyphomonadaceae bacterium, assembly GCA_964352025.1. Taxonomy (GTDB): domain Bacteria; phylum Pseudomonadota; class Alphaproteobacteria; order Caulobacterales; family Hyphomonadaceae; genus Hirschia. The sequence continues at coordinate 86,392 of CAYGPZ010000003.1, read as the reverse complement.
GTCACATCATCGCCCGCCATAATCGCACGCTGAATAGGTGCAGCCCCTCGCCAACGTGGGAGCAAAGATGCATGGGCATTGATACATCCAAGGCGCGGCGCATCCAGCAAAGCCTGTGGCAATATCAAACCATAGGCGACAACAACAGCCAGATCGGCATTTAGCCCAGCAAAAGCAGCTAGCTCTTCTTCCGATTTTACAGATTTTGGTGTGCGAACTTCAATGCCCAATTCAAGCGCTGCGTCATGCACAGGTGTATTGCGTTCCGCTTTTCCGCGTCCGGCACGACGAGGCGGTTGAGAATACACACACACCACTTCATGGCCCTCATCCACCAATGCTTTCAGGCAAGGTACTGAAAAATCCGGAGATCCCATAAACACAAGTCTAAGGCTCATTTAGCGATCCCCTTTTTTAAAGCGTTGTCACTCGTATTCTAGTGGTTACAGTTTGGACCATGAACGTGGGGAGGAGGCGCAAATTTCTGTGCTTTTTTCACTTTGTTGACGGCACGTGTGCGTTTCAGACGAGATAGATAATCGATGAAAAGCTTGCCTTCCAGGTGGTCCATCTCGTGCTGAATACACGTAGCATACAAACCGTCAGCCCACTCCGTTACTTCTTCACCATCATAATTGAGATATTTAATCTGAACACGTTCGGGACGCTCTATTGTCTCGTAAATCTCAGGGACAGACAAACACCCTTCATCATATGGTGCAGTCTCTTCGACTTTTTCCAAAATCTCAGGATTCACAAAATACTGTGGATTAGGTTCTTCATCCTTACCCGCAATGTCCATAACGATCACACGGACAGGCTCACCAATCTGCACGGCCGCAAGGCCAATACCGGGTGCATCATACATGGTTTCTACCATGTCATCCATCAGCGTACGGATTTCATCCGTTACCACCTCAACAGGCTTGGAAACTTCTTTAAGAATAGGGTTCGGGACGGTTAAAATAGGTCGTATTGTCATGTCGTTTAGCTAAGTCTCATGTCCTTTTTCGTCAAGCGGCAGTTGAGCTGAATTATAAATATTCTAAGTTTCAGATGTATTTAGTTCCGGAATTTTAGAGATTTCATCGACATTAAACAATAAATCGCGCCCTTTTCGCGGCTCACGCATATTATCTTCGATTTCTTCTAGGTCGGGCAATTCCTTGCCTTCTGCACTCATACCCAACGCATCAAATTTACGCGCTTGCGGCAGAACCTTGGTTTCCAACGTCCCGACCAATTCATTATAGGCCGCAGAAGCACCATTCAAGCTCCGCCCCATGCGCAAGACTTTATCGCCCATCACAGCAATTCGACTGTAAAGCTCCCGCGCGAGATCCGTCACTTCTTTCGTATTGCGAGCCGCATTTTCCTGTCTCCATCCAAAAGCAACAGCCTTTGCAAGCGCGACCAAAGTCGACGGCGTCACGATGATAACTTTGTTGCGGGCAGCATAATCGAACAAATCCCGATCAGCACTCAACGCCGCTGCATAGAAATTCTCGCCCGGAACAAACATCGCCACAAAGTCGACTGTGTCTGGCAAATTCGCCCAATATGCCTTGCGCGCAAGCGTCGTCACATGATCTTTCATTTTGCGTGCATGTGTTTGCAATAACAGGTTTTGACGTTGAACATCTGGCTCTTCAGATGCCTGAAGAAAGTCATCCACACTCACCTTTGAATCGATGACAAGGTGCCGTCCGCCCGGCATACGCACCATGACATCCGGCCTAATATTGGCACCATCTTCAACATTGGCATGAAGCTGTTCAATATAGTCAGCGTGTTCTGATAACCCTGCCATCTCCAACACATTGCGAAGTGTTTCTTCTCCCCAACGTCCACCCGACTTAGGCGCAGACAAAGCGTTCGCCAGCTTGCCGGTAATGTTTTGTGTGTCAGCCATGGTCTGGGAAAGTTTTTCAATTTCCGACCGCAAAGACGCACGATCTTCATGCCGAACTTTCTCTATATTCTCGACCTTTTGGCTAAACTGAGAAAAGCTCTCTTTAATTGGCCCAATCATGCTGGAAAGGTCAGCTTTAGACGTTTCCTTGTGCTGTCGCATTTGTTGATCAGCAAGTTCCAGAAACTGTTTTTGAGACTGACGTAATGCACTATCGGCAAGGTGCTGGAACTTCTGATGAATTTCTTCATTCAAGGCTTTCATTGAGGTACGCTCTGCCTCAAACGCTTTCTCTCGTTCTTGCTGCCCAGCCTCTAATCCCGCTAGCTTGCGTGACAGTGCTTCTGCTTGAGAACGGTATTTTTCCAGATGCGTTTGATAGTGTTCTACTTTTTCATATTGAACTTTTAGCTGCTGCTCGAGACCAGCTCTTTCCCCTGCCCAAATATCTGCTTCGCGTTGATAGGTTTCGTCTAAATTTTGATGCCTCAATGCACCAACTTCGACCTCACCTTTAAGCTGATGTGTCTCCGCATCAAACTGCTCCCGCATGGATTTACGCACACGTGATACGCGAAACCCAAGTATTAAGGATAAAAATACTGCAACCACCGCAACAGCGAGGAAACAAATGTGATACAAATCAAATACGACGGCAGTTTCGCCAAATGAAAATGAGAACATAACGAGATCATAACTCGTTTTTTATTCCCCTACAAGGCGATATTTAACTTAAAACGAATCACTTATTCACAGAGAGTCAAGTTTTATCTTCGTGAGGAAAACGCTGCTGCAATCGTTCCATCATCAAGTGAACCAAGCTCGCCACCAACTGGCACCCCATGCGCAAGGCGCGTCACAGAAACGCCTGAGTTTTCAAGCTGATCAGCCACATAGTGCGCAGTCGTTTGCCCATCGACAGTCGCGTTCAAAGCAAGAATAACTTCTTTTGTTTCTTCTTTTTCTGCGCGCTCCACCAAACGGGAAATATTGAGATCTTCTGGCCCAACACCTTCTAATGCAGACAGGCACCCACCCAATACATGGTACCGCCCACGAAAAACACCCGAACGCTCCATGGCCCATAGGTCACCAACATCTGCCAACACACAAATCACACTGTCGTCGCGGCCAGTTAGCTGACACACTGAACATGGATTTGTCGTATCGAAATTTCCGCAATTATCACATGAAGTGATTTTCTGCGCCGCATCCGCCATAACACGCGCTAACGGCGCTAATAACTGTTCTGGTTTTTTCAACAAATGTAGCGCTGCGCGGCGTGCAGAACGCGGCCCCATTCCCGGCAGCTTCGACATCATTTCGATGAGACGGGTTATTTCAGGGCCTGTAGAACGAGATGACATGGATGTTTATTCTAAGCCCGCGCTAGCAAAAAGCGTTTGATAGCCATGCGGATCGCAAGAATAAGCGCACCTCCGCCAACAAACACCAATACGCCGAGGAATAAATTCGCCATAAAGAATGCGGTCACGATAGAAAGTCCAACTCCGCCGCACCACAAGAAAAAGAACACGACATCCAACCAGAAAGGAATAGGTGTATTGGATGGAAGAAAACCACGATTTTCGTCATCAGGTACTTTTTTGACGCGCGCTATCTTTTCTTTTTTCTTCTGCGGGACCGGCTCGGCATCTCTACGAAAGCCATCCAGCGGAATGTCGTCAAAATCACTTTTACGTGTCGTATCAATCATTGTGATCTTCCTTCAAGAAATGGCAAAAGCAGAGACAGAACTTAAAACGGCATCTTAAAGCCAGGCATCATGCCCATGCCCGACGTTGCGTCTTTCATTGCATCACCATGCGCTTCTTCAAGTTTACGGCGCGCATCATCATGAGCTGCTTTGACCAAATCTTCGATGATTTCAGCGTCATTGGGGTCTACAAGGCTTGGATCGATAGACATGCTCGCCATGTCACCCTTACCTTTTAGAACAACTTTCACCATACCGCCGCCAGATGTACCAGTCGCTTCGATCAGCTCTAATTTTTCCTGAGCTTCTGCCAGCTTGCCCTGCATTTCCTGAGCTTGGCGCATAATCTCTTGCATATTCATGAGGTCATTCCTCTAACAGTTAATCTTCGTCTGATATGGAGAAGTCTCGGCGGCGATTAAAGTCCACCCTCACAACATTTCCATCTTCATCCGTATCTATTTTTTCAATTTTCACGACTTTAGCACCCGGCAAGTGCTTCAGCGCATCCGCAATTCTAGGAATCGCAGACACTTCTGCAATTCTCTCCTGCTCTTTTCTTTGTCGTATCTCTTCTAGGCTTTCTTGTGTCGAATGCCCTAAATCGACTTCCCATTCCACACCGGTTTTATCTTCCAGCCACGACTTCAACCGCATCTGGAAGTCTTTAGGTATTCCGGGCGCTGCTGCGTAGATAAAACGGCCATACACAATCTCAGCAGGACGCACATAATGCTCAACATCATACAAAAGGTTGATCTGTTTATGTGATTGCAGAGCAGCGCAAATCTGATTGAGCGATCCTAGCACAGGCCCCGGTGCTGCCTCGGCATGACTATCGGGAACCGCCCTTGCAACAACAGGCCTGCTAACAGCGTGCGCAGATGTGCCCCCGCCGCCGCCAGCTTGATAGCTTTGTGCGCCAGGCCCTGGATCACCCGACGAATAACTGCTGCCACCCGATGGTCCACCGCCAGATGGACCGCCATTGGGACCACCTTGCAGCATACGAGCTGCCGCTTCGGGCGATGGTAGTGCAGCAGCAGCAGCCAAGCGTAAAACAACCATCTCAGCAGCTACATTTGGATCAGGCGCACGTGCACAATCTTCATAGCCCTGCAGTAATAACTTCCAATAACGCGCTGATTGGGCATTGCTCATACCCGCTGCTAGTTTCTTGGTTCTATCCTGCCATTCAGAAGGACCAGCAAATGTATATGCATCGCCCATTGCCTGAGCACGTGCAATTTCGGCCATCGCATCGAGCAAATCTTTAATCAAGACTTGCGCCTCTGCACCTTCATTCAATTGAGCAGTTGTTTCTTCCAACGCAGCCTTATGCTGCCCTGTTGTCGCTGCATCGAGTAAATCAAAAACCCTCGCACGATCAGCAAGCCCAAGCATATCGCGCACTGCATCAGCAGACACTTCATCGCCTGTGGATTGCACGATCGCCTGATCAAGAACAGAGAGTGCATCGCGTGCTGATCCTTCAGCCGCGCGCGAAATAAGAGCCAATCCTTCTTCGGAGACTTTTGCCCCCTCTTTCTTGCAGATACGCCCTAAATGTTTGGCCAATGCATCCGTTGTGAGACGCGCTAAATTGAAACGCTGACAACGCGACAATACCGTTACCGGCACTTTACGGATTTCTGTCGTCGCGAAGATGAATTTCACATGTGGAGGTGGCTCTTCCAATGTCTTCAACAGCGCGTTAAACGCCGCCGTAGAGAGCATGTGCACCTCATCTATTATATAGACTTTATAGCGCGCATTGACGGGAGAATATCTCACACCATCAAGTAGCTCGCGCATATCCGCGACACCTGTACGCGATGCAGCATCAAGCTCGAGCACATCAGGGTGCCGGCTTTCCATAATCGCCTGACAATTAAGCCCCGGTGGATCAAGATGAATGCTTGGCTCATCCACTTTATCTGAGACGTAATTGAGCGCACGTGCCAACAAACGCGCCGTTGTCGTTTTCCCGACACCCCGTACTCCGGTCAGCATAAAAGCATGGGCTATACGACCCGTCTTAAAAGCATTGGTAAGCGTTCGCACCATTGCTTCTTGACCAACCATATCATCGAAAGTGGTCGGACGATATTTACGAGCGAGGACCTGATAGGCCTCATCACTGCCCGCATTGGGGTTATCATCCCCAAACATAGACGCCGTATTCGGGTCTAATCCTTCGTCTTGCATATCGTCATTTGAGTCGCTCATGGGCGGAACCTAGCGCCCCTAGCGCGTGGTGCCAATCGGCAAGCTAATGAATTTCCTAAAATCTGCGAATTTTCTGACTATTTTTATAAGGGGCTTCACCTATCACGCGAAAGTGCTAGTGTAGTATATGACGGGGTATGCGAGGGCGAATACTATGAATTACGATATTTTCTTAAGTTATCGACGCGCAGATCAAGAATTAGCTCGCGCTTTAGTTGAAGCTTTGGATGCTCGCGGCGTTGGCGTGTGGTGGGATCAGAAAATCGAAGGTGGTGTCGACTGGCGCGACGCGATTGTTGAAAACCTCATCTCTTCCGACATGCTGGTCATATTATTTTCTGAAGAATGTAATGCGTCCAAGCAGCTCAAAAAAGAACTCGCACTTGCCGATGAAATGGACAAAAACGTTGTCCCTGTTCTAATTGAAGACACAAAACCCAAAGGTCATTTTCTATACGAGCTAGCTGCACGTAACTGGGTTCAGATTTTCCCCAATGCTGATCAAAAAATCGACAATCTGGCTGACCGTTTATTACACTTGGCTGAGTCATCCCCCGGTGGTCTGTCAGGTACTAAATCGGCTCCCACATCAGATTCGAACCAGACGACCGAAGCCGCTGTTGGCAACTCTGATTTAAGTGAAACTCCGGCAGCGACAGCAGCTCCAAAAGTTGAAACGCCTAAGCAATCAGCTCCCTTTTCTAACATTGATCCAAGTGATTTAGAAGCCCGACGTGAAGCGCTCAAACGCGAAGAAGCTCTCCTAAAAATTGCAGAGAAAAAAGCGAAAGCAGACGCTAAACTTGCCAATAAAGCCTCACAAAAATCTAAAGTAAAATCGACCCCACCTCGCCGCGGAAAAGTCAAAACACAATACCGCAATTTCCTTCCGTTCAAATGGATTGATGCGTTGTTAATTTTGCCAACTGTCTACTTAATTAGCGGAGAAACAGGCGGCGGATTTGACCACATTGATTTCTTCGACATCTCTGAAATGACGGAAGTCGTAGCCTTTACGTCTGTAGGGTTAGCTGGAGTCGGTGCTTTATTATTCCCGATCCGCTATTTTATGCGCAATCTTCGCCTAAAAGACGCCGCCAAGGAATACGCGAAATCAAGCCTTGCACTCTATGCACTGTTATGGGCCGCAGGGCTCACCTATGCCAGTATAGAAGGTGATTTAGGAGAAGTTGTCCCAGTCTGTCTTGGCTTTGGTGCCCTATGGATTGCATTTGGTGTCGGTGCCTTCGCACTATATGGCCTCATGCATTTCCAACGCACATTGCGCAACTTCAACTCAAACGTGGACAAGATCTAGAAGCTTTTCTGTGAGGGACGAAGCAACTAAAAGCGCCCTATTGTATACCAGTGCATTTTTCCTGCGAAGGCAGGAATCCAGTTAGACAAATAAAGCCGCGCTTAGCGCGACATAATTAACTCGCTGGATCCCAGATCAAGTCTGGGAATACGAACGGCTTAAATTCGCCAATAACGGACATTGAGTAACTTTGCTTAACACTTATAATTTAGATTGATTTTTTCTTGAATTATTTGTTTTGGGGGAAACAAAATGGCCCGATTTTTCCAATTAGCATGTCTTAGTCTGTTCGTTCTTACGGCTTTAGGGTGTGAGAGCGAAATACAAAGTGAACCTCAAGAAATTGCTGTTGAGCTACCTACAAAAACAAAATTAGATGAACAGAGCGCTGCTTTTGCTTGTCCTGATGGTAAACAAACCCTTCCACCTCCCTATGTGAAATTTGAGAAAAAAGAGGCGGGGGAAACCTTTTCTGATTGCTATAATTGTCCTGAAATGATTGTGCTTCCGGCTGGTAAATTCATCATGGGAGCACCTGAAGATGAAGAAGGACGCGGCAAACATGAAGAGATGCCGACTGAAGTTAAAATAGCCCAAAGTTTCGCTGTGGGCAGATTTGAAGTGACCAGAGCACAATGGGAAGATTGCGTATCTGATGATGGTTGCAAAAACATTGAAAGGTTTGTTGACTTTCAAAAAAAGTGGGCAGAATCTAATTTGCCAGTTCACAGTGTTAGTTGGAATGATGCTGTGGATTACACAAACTGGCTTACAAAGAAAACGGGCTTTTATTATCGTCTTTTAACAGGTGCAGAGTGGGAGTATGCCGCTCGGGCTGGGACACAAACACCATTTAGTACTGGTGAGACGATAACACCTACCCAAGCTAATTTTGATGGTGACTTAAGCCATAAGAATGCGCCAACCGACATGGATCGCCAACGACCATTACCTGTGGGGTCATTCGAGCCAAATGGTTTTGGGCTTTTTGATATGCATGGAAATGTATCTGAGTACGTACAAGACTGGCATCCGACTTCTCTTCCAGCATATCTGCCAGTCTGGAAAGCAGCTTTGGGCATGCATAATAGGGACCCGACTTCATTTATGTGTCGCAATAAAGTAACTCGGGGTGGTGGTTGGATATCTCGGCTTTCATATGTTCGATCAGCTAGTATCGATCTGCGCTCATTAGATGGTGGAAATACCTATTCAGGCTTCCGAATTGCACGTGAAGTGACAGAATAGGCATCCCCATGTGATGATATTCATCTCAAAAAATCTTTGTCTAAACAGAGCTTTTATTCCAAAATTGAACGGCTGCTTAGGGCCACTTCCTGCCACATCATCACACTAAATTTTCTGGAGAAGGTGAAACTGGCGACGACCCGAACGAAACCCGTTGCGGCTGCTTCCTTCCGGACCTGACCGAGTTCGCGAGCGGCTCGTCCGCCACCAGCTTCGGGTTGATATATCGCAATGCTTGTATCATTTAGCAAGAGTAGGTCTGATTTTAATCACAACGAATCGAAGAAAAATTCATCCTTATGCTGCTAAATCCAACGATTACATTTGCAAACGCCCCTTTTGAACGCGCAGCACACAGACGCACGGATAAAGAATGGCTCGCAAAAGCCCTCAAATCTCCAGACACGCGCTTCCTTCCATTCTTTAAAGGCAAAATACTCTGTCACGACAATGGTGTCTCTATCGAAGACATTATTATCGGCACGCCTATTTCGAAGGAACCGCGCCAGATTGCATGGATGAACTCAGACGACATCTCAAAATTTGGCGAATGCCAATTTGTCTTCCTTGGCGAAGAAAACAACAATGCACGCTTTGGAGCGCTAATCCCACCGACATTTGACTTTGATAAATCTGATTTTTCTGACCTCGTCTTGGGAGACTTACGAACAATATCAGGCGGTATTAGTCCACAGGACGCGCAATATGCATCTACATGTTCAGCGGTATTTAACTGGCATTGGCGACACCAATTCTGCGCCAATTGTGGTCAGAAAACCCAGATCGCCGAAGCTGGCTGGAAACGCGTTTGTGGTGGGTGTGAAGCAGAACATTTCCCAAGAATTGATCCAGTCGCGATAATGCTCGCGGTGAAAGACGATAAATGCCTGATGGGGCGACAGACTCCTTGGGCACCGGGCATGTATTCTTGTCTTGCTGGGTTTGTTGAACCCGGTGAAACGATTGCGCAAGCCGCCGCGCGGGAATTATTTGAAGAAGCTGGCGTCATCGCAAATGGACGCGTTGAGCATTTATTCGAACAGCCCTGGCCTTTCCCATCATCATTGATGGTTGGACTGATCATGGAAGTCGAATCCCAAGAGCTGAACATCGATGAAACCGAGATTGAATCAGCACGTTGGTTCACGCGCGAAGAAGCGCAACAAATGCTAGATGGAAGTCATCCAGAATTTATTGCGCCCTCTGATATCGCGATTGCCCATCATATTCTAAAAGCATGGGTCGATTCAAAGAGCTGGTAGACAGCTGCGATGATATCATTCTTTGCCAATTAGAACGTGAAGACCGCACCTAAACTGGCAGAAGAAACGTCAGATCCATCAACCTGAAACGACGTGTAATCCCCTCGTATTGCAACAGTATCCGTCACATCAAATTGTGCACCGCCTCCAAAAGCAGGCCCTTGATGCTGGTCACTAACAAATTCATCATCTTCTATATCAAAATTATCAGATTCAAATAAGTAGCTGACTTGGCTGTATCCTACACGCCCGAACACTTTAAATTTTTCACCTAAAGGTAGGTTAGCCCGCATATAAACACCTGCGATACCGCTTGGACGCATGTCATACTCAGGAATAACTTCTTTCGAATTGAAAGTAAGTGTGCCATCGGCCTCTAATGCAAAATATTTATTGAAATTATATCCACCGCGAAAATGCACGCCGAATAAAGACTCATTAAAATTCGCTGTTGTTTCAAATCGACTAAACCCAGTGGTCACAACTACGGGCACATCAAAATCTACACTGACGTTTGATACCCCCAACTCTCCATACCAGGATTTTTCAGATTTTTTGACTTTGTCATTTTGCTCTTCTGCCAAAGCAGACGGAACTAAGGCCACAGCTGCTATAGCTGCGCCAAAAATAATTGAAGCTTTCATGGTTTCCCCTATCCAAATTGGAAGCAAAGCGCTTCCAATTGCCACCACTCACAAATACAACTTAAACAAATCCTAATTCAAATAAAAATAGTCGAAATAGATAGGCAAAAGTCTGAGGTGGCAGAAGGAGAATTAGTTATTTTCCAAAACCGCTGGCCATTTTTCATTCGCGGCTTCAATGAAGCCGGGAACGTCTTTTTCCCATTTTTTCTTGATAGACTTATTGAAGTTCAAGTACAATTTTCCATCAACCATGCTCCAATGCATGGGATCACCTTTCGCGAATTTTCCATCCGCCATCGCCCACGCGCAATAACCACCATATTGTGGAAGGTAGGCATCTGGGTTGGCGAGGAAAAGGTCGAGGTTTTCCTGCGACACAAACCTATAATCAGCACCATTATGGGATGTCACAAATGTCTTACTTCCCTTTTCAGCGCCGGTTTTGGAGTAAAAGGACACGATGTCATATCCACTCACGCCAATATTGTTAAACGCACTTGTGTAGACAGGAGCCTTTTGTGCAAAAGCCTGTGGGGCTGCAACGAATGAAAACATAAAAAATAAAGACGCAACGAGTTTTCGCATTTTATTACTCCGAAGTTCGATCTCTGTTGAACATAGTATAGAGCATCATCAGATCACCAACCACACACATTCACGAGAGCACTAAACATGCTCTCAAGCGTGATTAAGAGTTATGAACACCTGTCTGACGATACTGATCGGCTAGAAAAACACCGAGAATGTCCAAACGTGTCGAGAAAAAGCTCATTTCCTCAAGTGCTAGCTGCACATTCCGATCATCGGGATGGCCTTCCACTTCTGCGTAGAAAAGCGTTGCCGTGAATGAGCCTTCGATGAGATAGCTTTCCAATTTAGTCATGTTGACATTGTTTGTCGCAAATCCGCCCATCACTTTGTATAGAGCAGCAGGTACGTTTCTGACTTTAAACACAAAAGCGGTGACGAATTTCTCATCATCAGATGTACGCGCGACATCAACAGGCTCTTTCGACATAATCACAAACCGTGTTGTGTTATGCGCATAGTCTTCAATATTGCGCGCTAGCACATCTAGGCCATACACTTCAGCTGCCAATTCTGGAGCGATCGCAGCGATATTTGAATCAGGTGATTCGGAAACTTCACGCGCCGCACCGGCTGTATCAGCTGATGTAATGGCTTCGATATCATGTTTTTTCAAAAATTTTCGGCACTGCCCTAGCCCCATAATATGAGAATGTGCCCGCTCGATCTGCTCGAGCTTTACACCCTTACGTGCCATCAAATGAAAACTGATCCGAAGGAAATGCTCGGCATTTATATGCAAGCCAGAGTCCGGTAAAAGATGATGAATATCAGCCACACGTCCTGCAATAGAATTCTCCACCGGGATCATCGCTTCGGCTGCATCCCCTTGCTGTACGGCGCTAAACACGTCCTCAAACGTCCTGCAAGGTAGTGGTTCTAGATCCGGTCGCGCTTGCGAACAAGCAATGTGAGAGTTCGCTCCTGGTTCACCTTGATATGCAATTCGTTTCGTCATCATTGGTTCTTTCATCAGGGTCGTTGCAGACCATTGTCGACTCAAATTACACTAAATTAGAGTGCGACGGTTCGCCGCTTATAAAAGCGGGTCGATTATCGTACAAGAACAGTTATGTTGCAGATCAAGCAATAGCGTGGCAAAAGGCCCGCGCAAACCTAAAAATATGAATCAACGGCAAGGGCGTTTCATGAGCGACTTGGGCTTAAACAAAATAATGGCTGCGGCATTCTCAACGGGTCTAGCGATCCTTGGTCTTAACGCGGCAAGCGATGCTTTCTTCTCACACGAGAAGCCAGGTGAACCTGGTTATCTAGTCGAGGTCGCATCAGCTGACTCTGGTCACGGTGACGACACGCCTAAATGGGTTCCACCAACTGACTATGGTGTTCTTCTAGCTGAAGCGGATATCGCTAAAGGTGAGAAGAAAAGTGCAGCATGTATTAGCTGTCACAAATTCGAACAAGGTGGCGGTAACGGTACTGGTCCAGAACTTTACAATATCGTGATGCGTGACACCGCTGGTGTCGCAGGCTTTGGATATTCTGCGGTTCTTACCGCAATGGGCGGCCAATGGGATTATGCGGCGCTTGACGGTTTCTTGAAGAACCCGAAAAAATACGCTCCTGGTACTGCAATGAACTATGCTGGTCTATCTAAAGAAAAAGACCGCATGAACATGATCGCTTATTTGCGTACATTGTCACCGTCTCCTGCTGCTCTACCAGCTCCACTTCCAGCGGAAGCTTTCATTGAGCCAAGTGCAGACGATGCACATGCAGAAGCCCACGCAGCTGTTGAAGTCCACGCTGAAGAGCATGTTGAAACTGTAGAACTCGCAGTTGAAGATGCATCTCTCGCTATGGATGAAGCTGTTGATGCAGCTAACGCTGCTGTTGAAGCACTGGATTACACTGCTGACACAGCCGTAGATGCAGCGACTGATACTGTAACAGATGAGCTAGACGCTGCAGCAGGTGATGCATCTGCGCTGGTTGAAGAAGTTGTTGAAGATGCTGAAGACGCTGCAAAAGATGTCAAAACACAGCACGGTCCTCACAACTAAGCTCAGCTCTGACTATAAAATAATCCAGACGGCCGTTTGATTGATCGAACGGCCGTTTTTGTTTGTCCGATCCGATCTATAGCCTCTTTAAGAGGCTCACTCGCACACATCATGTGATGCGCATTCGCGTGCAGCATCTTTTCTGCATCTTGCATTATGCCCACATGCCCAGGCCAAAAGACAAGATCACCTCGCTGTAGATCAGGTATAGTGTCAGCGTCATATATCTCTTGCCCTATCACAGGCTCTTGCATCCCTGCATCTCGCGGCACTGAGAAACCTGCAGCCGTCATGGAAGACTGAACAAGCCCCGAGCAATCTAACCCAAAGCTATCCTTACCACCCCACAGATAAGGGGCGCTCAAAAACATTTCTGCGACAGATACAAAATCAGTGTGAAATTCAGCCTGTTTTGCTAAATGCGCGGTATAGACCCAGCCACCTGTAGAGAGCGCACTAAAATCGCCCTTCTCGTCAACGACCTCAACACCAGCATTCAAACTCAGCATACCTATCGGTGTTGTTTTCAGATCAGGTTTGGAAAACACAATAGAACGCAAAACACTGATTTTATGCGTTATCGAAAAATGAATTTCAGAAAGACGATCCGCTTTTATCCAGCCAACATAATCATCACTTTCGAGCTGCCCCCATGCCCAACCATCACGTCGGTCATATACAGTGAAGACCTCTCCCATTTGGGCTTGCGTATCCAAAGCCGCGTCATCAACAGACTCTCTATATAGCCCCGCCACTGGTGCTTGAATTTGCAACCTATTCCCCTTCACATAACGCACAGCATCGACCCTGTCCTTTAGAAAAGAAGCGGCCAGATCATCACGATAGGGATGTAAACGAGGATTGAGGTCAGTCATAATCGCATTCTTTCAAGCAATAGCGAGTAAAAAGGATATCTCTCCAATTTGATCTCGCATAGCCTAGAAAAAAGCACTTAACCAGAAATGTATTATGCGGCGTTTTGCTGAGCTGGTCGGTCTTTTTCTTCAACACTCAAAGCCGCTTTGGTAATCACGTCCCCAAACTCGGTCAAAAATACTGACCCAGTCACAGTGCGCTGCACAAGCACATTTCGTAAATCTTCAGGGTCTTTTCTGCGTTTAAGAAGCTTCAGACCAGATAATGTATCCAGTGCACGTGTTACCGCTGGCTTACCCAAATCCAAACTCAGCGCCAAACCACGCACCGTGTGAGGTGGCGGCGTTAAATACACTGCCATCAAAATAGCCATTTGACGCGCTGATAAATCAGGCGCTTCAGACCGAACAGACTCTGCCAAGACATCTCGCCATAATTGCAAAGCAGTCGTCCGATCCAAGTTCATAGCAATAAATTCTCCAAAAAAACGAAATAATTGCACTAGACTCACCTAATTCGATTCACGAATCAATGCTTAGAGTTGAATTTATTCTAATATTTTTGTTTCAATTGGTTGAGGACCGCACGGATAGCAAAAGCGGCCCCACCTTCAGGACGTCCATATTTGCCAAGTCTCCACCCCCAGACATCAAAGTGCGCCCAAGATTTCACATCAACAAATTTCTGCAAAAATAGCGCAGCGGTAATTGTACCGGCAAAAGCGCTCGTTGCACCATTTGCGATATCAGCCACAGAGCTATTTAACATTGCCGTATATGGCTTCCAAAGCGGTAATTGCCAAACCGGATCACCAACTTTTTCGCTGTGCGCCATCAAGTCTGCGACAAATGCCTGATCGGTTGCAAAGAAAGGTGCAACTTCGGCCCCTAATGCAACCCGGGCAGCCCCCGTTAATGTTGCAAAATCTAGAACCAATTCAGGTTTTAGCTCACTTGCACGCGTTAACGCATCAGCCAGCACAAGGCGACCTTCAGCATCCGTATTGTCAATCTCAACTGTGATCCCTTTTCGGCTATTTAGAACGTCGCCAGGCCTAAATGCGCCTGCACCTATTGCATTCTCTACAGCTGGAATATGAAGCGTCAGATATACATTGAGCTTTGACGCCATAATCATGCGCGCAAGACCGATGGCATGAGCTGCTCCGCCCATATCCTTTTTCATAAAGCGCATATAGTTTCCGGTCTTGATATTTAAACCACCTGTATCAAATGCAACGCCCTTTCCGACCAGAGCAATGTGAGGTGCATCTTTCTTTCCCCAGCTAAGCTCTATATATCGAGGCGCATCAGCAGCCGCACGCCCAACAGCATGAACCATTGGGTAATTTTCTTTTAGAAGGTCATCTCCAACAATTTGAGAAACAGTTGCGCCAAATTCTTTTCCTAACGCTTCAATCGTTTCCGCAATTTGTGTCGGCCCCATATCTTCAGCTGGCGTATTAATTAGGTCGCGAACAAGTTTGATGGATTCTTCTTCAATTTGGGCAGCTTCCAGCTGTTTTTTGTCTTTGATAACCAGCACTGGCGCTGTTGATTTATCTGCTTTGTAGCGATCAAAACTATAACTTCCATCTATCCAAGCTGAGTATAATTGCTCGATTGAGGCATCTTCTGGAGCGGTTGCAATGACGTAATTCGCTGGAGGTAAAGCTGATGCCGCGCTAGCAAGAATAAGTGGATCGCTGCCATCACCATACCCAAATGCGACATCTTCGACAGTCCCTGTGTGCGAAGGTACATGAACAAGTTTTCCGGACTGACCTTTGAAATTCAGCGAGGCAAGAAAATTGACAACACCTTCGTCTTGATTTTCCAACCAACTCTCAAATGAATCATCCCCCAAAACATGAAGACGAATTGCGGATTTTGAAGAAGATGTAAAAACAGAATTCATGAATTCATCCAAATTTAAAAAAGGACTGTAGGAAAGCGTTAACTAATCATTGACCCGAAAGTTAGATAATAACGCTCGAATCTTTTTTTTCGCCCTTATACCAATGCCACGGGGTCTTTGTCATGGCGACCACTACATTAACTCGTTTTATTTTGCTTTCTAGCACTGCATTGTTTCTCGCTTCGGCTTGTACCAAGCCTCCGACAAGCAAAGAAGATGAAATCATGGAGCAGGTCGCGAACGAGAAACAAATTCTCGCGGCATCTTCCAAAGAGCGTGAACTGATCAAAAACCATGACATGATCACGCAAGCAAAATTCTGGGGCGACCAGTTTGAACTTAATCCTTCTGATTATGAAGCTGCTGCTGAATTCGCCAGTGCATTGCGCGCTATTGGAAGCGCCGATCGCGCAGTTGACGTCGCCACACAGGCTCTCGCACTGCACCCAGGTGATGTCTTTCTATCGAAAACGCTTGCTAAAGCCCACATGGATACAGGTCGCCCTGACAGAGCAACAACCGCACTATACAATGCCAAACCATCTGGTGATGACTGGACATTGTACTCCTTATACGGAATAGCGCTGGATCAAATGGGAGACCACCCAAAGGCTCAACTTCGCTACATTAAAGCGTTAGATATTTCACCGGACAACCAAGTTATTCTAGCTAATTATGCTCTTTCTTTAGCTCTGGAAGGAAAACCAGAAGAAGCCGAAGAAAAGCTACGTTACGCGATTGAAAACAATGAATTTGTAGACCCTCGTGTGCGTCAGAATTTGTCACTCGTACTTGGCGTCCAAGGTAAGTTTAAAGAAGCAGAAGAATTAGCAGCTATTGATTTGCCGCCCCACGCGGTAAAATCCAACACAGAATATTACCGTAAGCTTCTAACGCCTCCATCAAGAACTTGGAATGCTCTAAGAAAGACACAAGACTAACCTGATCTCACGGCACTCATTTACAAAAAATCCGCTCTAAACACTTTTCGTTTGAGCGGATTTTTTTAAATTTGATTGTATCCGAGAATGGTCGGATTTTAATTGACTGACTGAACCATTGGGCTTGCTTCTGCGCCCTCTTCATCATCCATCCCTTTGATTTGGATGTAAGCTGGTCCACCAATTACAAGGAACAAAACTGGCAGGAAGAACACAATCATAGGCACAGTCAGCTTCGCCGGCAGAGCAGCGGCCTTCTTTTCAGCCTCCAATACCCTTAAATCACGGTTCTCCTTTGCCATCGTTCTTAGCGCAGCTCCCATAGGCGTCCCGTATTTTTCAGCTTGAACCAAAGCGGTTGCAACTGACTTAATCCCAGGGTGGTTGGTACGCTCTGCAAGGTTTAAATAGGCTTGCCGCCGTTCCTGCAAATAAGAAAGCTCAGCCGTCGTGAGGCCTAATTCCTCAGCTAGCTCTATCGAGGCCGTTCCAATCTCCTCACCTACACGACCAAATGCAGCTTCAATAGACATACCTGATTCAACACAAATCAGCATCATATCAAGACTGTCTGGAAAGGCCTTCATAATCGAAGCTTTTCTTTTATCAGCCAAATTAGTGAGATACATGTTGGGTGCGTAAAAGCCTGCCGCCCCCATGAACATAATCACACATATTTTAAGCTGAAGATTCAGTTCAAAGTCATTGACGAAATGCAAATATAGAAAAGCACCTAAAGCTAAAAGAAACGGCAAGGCAAATCTAGCAAAATAGAATGCTGAAATTGGTTTAGGACCACGAAGTCCTGCCTGAATGAGCGCCTTTTCCAGATTGTCATCCTTAAGAGCTTTTTGTAGATCGAGCTTCTCCACCACATTTCGCATCATACCTTCATCGGTATGACGCAAACTCTTATCCTTTAACTGTTCACGACTTTTCCGTCGCAACTCTTCACGACGGTTGGAAACTGACTTCAATCTTGTTTCCAACTTATTTCCACGTAAAGCAGGAGCAGCAATCGTAAGTATAGTTGCAAAACTAGCTAGTCCAGCAAGAAGTGCCGCTAAAAAACCCGGATCTGTAAATGTCTCTGTCATAGTCGCAAAAATCCTATGTAACTTACTTTACACATCCAATTTCATCATTTGTTTCATCACGAAAATACCCACAGCCATCAATCCGGCACCTATCATTAGGATAAAGTGTCCTGTTGAAGACGTGAAAAGCACCATCATGTAATCTGGAGAGGTGAAATAGACCAAAGTCATAACCGCTATAGGCAATGATCCAATAATCATTGCTGATGCTTTAGCTTCAGAAGAAAGCGCTTTCACTTTCTCAAAAAGCATTTTCCGAGACCGCAGAACTTCGGATAAATTTCCCAACGCCTCAGATAGGTTACCACCCGATTGCTGTTGAATACCGATTACAATGCTGAAGAAGTTCACTTCAGGTAGGGGCATCCGTTGATATAGACGATCTAAAGACTGATCAACTGTCGTCCCCATCTGGATAGAATCTATAACGCGTGTAAATTCACTTCCTAAAGGAGCCGGAGATTCAGTTGCAATTATTCGTAGACATTCAATCAGTGGAAGTCCTGACTTCACTCCACGCACAATGATATCAATTCCATCGCCAAATTGAGAACTAAACTTCTTTTGACGCTTAGCTATTCCCATACCAATAACCCAGCGCGGAAACCCAAACACCCCGGCAAATGCTGCTGCACCTACCACTAAAGGTGTTTGTCCCAATACAAACGCAATCCCGGCAAAAACGATACCTGCCACCGCCGACAGTATCCAAAACATCGTCGGATCAACCGTCCATCCAGCTTGCGCAAGTTTTTCTTTTATTGAGTGAGACTTATTGTTTTTGCGTCGCTTTTGTTCGCGTTCGCGCAAAGTTTTCATCGAGTCCTGCATTTGCTTGCGACGCATTGCATTCGCATCATTTGCAGATGACTTTTTATCTCCAGTACCCGCGCCTACAGCGACTTGCTTAAAACGCTTTTGCTGCGCCTGTGTACTTCCACCAGCCGTTAGAACAAAACCTACGCCTACGACGCTAATAAAAGCCAAGCCTGCAATGAGGTAGACTGTCATTGACTGATCCATCAAGCTGTCTCCAACTGATCCAGTGCGAGACCAAGTTCTGCTTCTAGGTTATAATATTTGGCACGTTCCCAGAAGCGTGGACGTCCAACACCGGTTCCGCGGTGGCGACCTACAATTTTTCCGTTTTTATCTTCACCGTCAATTTCGTAGCGAAGGACATCCTGAGTAACAATCACATCCCCCTCTAGCCCCATGACTTCGGAAATCGACACAATCTTTCTAGAACCATCTCTCAAACGTGTTGCCTGAATAACAACATCAATTGAACCAACGATCATCTCACGAATTGTACGCTGAGGAAGCGCGAAACCTCCCATTGTGATCATGGATTCTACACGAGACAGCCCTTCACGAGGCGTATTGGCGTGAAGCGTGCCCATTGATCCATCGTGACCTGTGTTCATTGCTTGCAGAAGGTCAAAGGCCTCGGGGCCACGCACCTCACCCACGATAATACGGTCAGGACGCATACGTAGACAGTTTTTAACAAGGTCGGTCATTGTAACCTTACCCTGTCCTTCGATGTTTGGAGGACGTGTCTCTAGGCGAACAACGTGGGGCTGTTGAAGCTGAAGCTCGGCCGCATCTTCACAAGTAATTACTCGCTCACCTGGCTCGATAAAAGCAGTCAGACAGTTGAGCAGCGTTGTTTTACCAGAACCCGTACCACCCGAAATAAGAATGTTACAACGCGACGTTCCAATAATACGAAGAATCTCGGCACCGGCAGGAGAAATCGCACCAAAATCAACAAGGTCGCTGATCTGAAGCTTATCCTTCTTAAACTTACGAATGGTGAGTGTTGGACCATCAATCGCCAATGGAGGCGCGATAACGTTCACACGAGAACCATCAGCAAGACGCGCATCACAAATGGGACTTGATTCATCAACACGACGTCCAACTTGAGACACGATGCGCTGACATATATTCATCAACTGACCATTGTCACGAAAACGAATATTCGTGCGTTCAATCTTACCATCGACCTCAATATAGGTCGTGTTTGCACCATTAACCATGATATCCGCGATATCATCACGCGCTAGCAATGGCTCTAGAGGTCCGTAACCAAGAACGTCGTTACATATATCTTCAAGCAGAGACTCTTGTTCTGCCAAAGACATCACAACATTTTTAATCGAGATAATTTCGATCACAATATCGCGAATTTCTTCACGAGCGCTTTCTTGATCCAATTGCGCTAATTGAGACAAATCAATCGTGTCGATCAGAGCATTAAAAATCTCTGTTTTCGTGAGGTAATACTCTTCAGAGCGTTCCTCCACGTCAACAACAGCACGCTTTTTGGATTCCTTTAAGGGAGCGGCTGGCTTTGCCTTTTTTACTGGCTGCTTCGCGACCGGTTTTGACTGCTCGCTAGATTCAACAGGAGCCTTTGAGGCAGGCTTAGAAACCTTAGCCTTCGGTGGCGGTTCTACAGCTTCTATTGCGGCATCAGCACTTGATTGTTCAAGCGGTGGTTGGGGAGCCGAAGGTCCGGCACCAAACGATCCTGTTTTTTTACCAAACATGCAATTCCCCTAACGCTTGAACAACTTAGTCAACAATGAACTGCGTTCTGTTTTCATCTCCCGCCCAGATACAAGAGATGCAATATAATCAATACCTTGTGCGCATTTAGATTCTTCAGATAGTTCTGCGATCATCTGACCGTTATTTGCAGCAGTTCCAAATAACTGCGGATCAAATGGAAGCACTAGATCAGGTTCTAATTCCATCGCTTGAGCAAAGTCTTTCACCGGAATTTCTGGGCGCTTAGGCACCCCTACCTGATTTATAACCAGCTTTGGCATGGCGTCGTTTGGACGTGCTGCTTTCAAGAAATCAATGAGGTTTTTACCGTTACGTAGAGAAGCCAGATCAGGCTGTGTAACGACAATAATTTCATCCGCAGAAATAACCGTGCCCTTAAACCAATCTGTCCAGATATGTGGCAAGTCAAGAACGACAAATGGAACAGACTCTCTTACTTTGCTTAAAACTGCTTCGTAAGTTTCTTCGCTCAAATCATACGTTCTGTCTAAGCTGGCGGGTGCTGTAAATAATGAAAGGTTTTCAGTAGACTGTGTCAGCAAACGGCTCATCACAGTTTCATCGAAACGATCTGGTGCCAGCAAAGCATCTGCAATAGTTTGATTGCTTTCATTATTGAAATCCAACCCCGCAGTCCCGAAATTCAGATCCAAGTCAACAAGTGTCGTACCAACGTTCAAACGTTCAGCCAGAGTCCAAGCTAGGTTATGTGCGATAGTTGATGCACCCACCCCACCTTTAACGCCTGTTACAGCTATAGATTTACCAACAAATGGCTGTTCTGGATCGGCAAATTGACTGGAAATCGCGCGAATTAATTGAACTGTCTCTAACGGAGGAACAATATACTCGGAAACACCGCGGCTCATTAATTCACGATAAAGTCGAATATCATTTGCAGCACCAATGACAACGACTTTTACGTTTTCGTCACACATTTGGGCCAACTCATCCAGTTCGGCCAAAAGTCTCGCTGATTTTGCAACTGATTCAACAACGATCAAATGAGGTAATTCATTTTCCTGATAGAAATTAATCGCTGCTAGAACACCACCTTCAACCACTTCCGCCGCCACATTGACCATGCGTCGATCTTGAAGAGATGTATTCAACATTTGCTGACAGGTCTGAGTCTGACAAAATGCATGCATCGTGATGCGAGGGATAACTCTATCACCCCCCTGGATTTTGCTCATTGCAAAATCAATCTCATCGTCTGAATCAGCCTCTCCAATAGTTTCAGGCGCGGCAGCTACATATTCTTCTTCATAAGTTTCTTTTTGACGCGCTGTAGATGCTCCCAAAGATACCGGTGCAGAGACATCGACTTCTTCATCTTCATAATCACCGACAGAATCTGCAAAGTCGTCCAAACTAAATCCAGCGTCAATTTCGTCATCTTGAGCAATTACATCTTCTGCGTCAAAAGCTACAACAGCTTCTTCTTCGACCGGACTCTCAAGCAACTCTTCTTTTTCCTGGAACCGATCCGCGAATTGTCCATCATCTACAGGAGGCTCAAAGTCACGAGAAAGTGCATCCTCTAGAATAGAATCCAGATCGCCAGTAGCTGAAATTTCTTCAACTTCCAGTTCATCATCCTCTTCAAATTCCTCTATTTCAATAGAGAAATCTTCCGACGTTTTACTGTCAGATGCTTCAAAATCTTCAGATAAGTCCAATCCTTCAAAGACCGAATCTTCGTTTTCTTGAATACCTGTTGCACCAAAATCAGTTTCGTCATCAGAAACAACTGCAGGCTCACCTACGCTTACCTTCGTCCCTGAAACTGCATTCAATTCTGCAGCGACATCACCCAGAAGTGCAGAAGTTAAATCAGCTTCACTATTCTCGGTCTCGGTCCCAATTTGGTCTTCAGCGAAAGTCGCCTCTTCATCAAAAGAACCAGCCGTATCAGAATTTCCACCAATGACGCTTTGAAGCTCAGCCAAAAGATCAGCAGACAGCTCAACACCGAGATCTTCAGTCTCATTCTTTGCCCAATTAGGCTCAGACTGACTCTCAGGTATTTCATTAGAGAATGTAGTTTCGGAAGACACGGCGCTTTCGCTATCGACATCCCCAATCGGGTCATCAATATCTAAATCCAACCCTAATTCTTCGATTAGGGATTCGTAGGTTTCGTCATCAAGCGTGTCATTGGGACCTGTCATGAAGCCCTCCTAATTCTTTGGTCTAATTCTCTTGAGTGCTGCCGCCATCGGCTTCCTGTGAGGAAGCTGTGCTTTGACCCAATCTATATTTTTCATAAACAGTCAGCTGTCGTGAAGAATCTCCCGGACCGATCTCTCTTTGCCCGAGAATGTCTCCAGGTTCAGCGATCATCATCGCAATATTCTCATTTACAGCACATCCAAAACTTGGAAGTGAGCCGTTTGAACTCAAATTCGTAATGCTATGTTCATTGATAGAAGAACACCCAGGCACATGCGCTTCATAGGATTTGTAGGCCATGACCAGTGGGGGAAGTTTATCGGCGGCATCCGGTGTATATCCACCAACTGAAATCTTTGCAGGCAAAACACCTGCTTGAGATAAAATAGAACGTATGGACGTAATCGCATTGCGCGCCGCTTTAGACCCCTCAGGTGCGCTCAAGACAATCGGGCCATACCCATCTTTATCAAACGCAAGAGCAAACTCTTGAACGCGTTTTCTATCCAGAGCCGACAGGTGACCAACGCCCAAATCAGACAGCTCTAGATAGTGCGTATCTTCTTTGACCTGAATTTCACGGTGTTTTCCGTCCAAAATGTTACGCGTTTCATCTGAATGAGAACATGCAGACATAAATGTTACTGAAGCGCCCAGAAGCGCGAGTTTTTTCCAGTTGCTCATAATCGCCTCTTACCTTCAATCAAATATGAAACCAGCGCCGTTTGTACCTGCTGTCTCATCAACATCAGCACCTTCGACACCATAAACTTCATTCATTTTTCCAAAGAAAATTGCTTTAGAATCTCGGACGGTAACCATGCCATCATCCGGAGACCGAAGCTTTTTCGGGTCTGTTGGGTCCACCAAATAGGGTGTCACGATGACGACAAGTTCTGTCTCGTCGTTTTTAAACTCTCTTGAGCGGAATAATGATCCAAGGACAGGCAAATTACCAACTCCCGGCACTTTATCCATTGCTTGTTGTGTTTGCTCCTGGATCAGACCAGCAATAACCAATGACCCACCTGAAGGCATTTCAACGGTTGTGTCAGCTCGGCGAACTTTCAATGCAGGAATAACAACAGCAGGTAGAGATATAGTATTTCCTTGTGCATCGACAGTTACACCTCCACCGACTTGATATCCACCCTGATTAGTCAACTCAGATACTTCGGTTGAAATACGCATTGAAATACGACTTTCGGATAGAACAACGGGGGTAAAACCAAGCCCCACCCCGAAAGGTTTAAATTCAATAACCACTTCACCATCATCGTCGACTTCAGAAGGTACAGGAAATTCACCACCAGCCAAAAATTTTGCACTTTCACCAGAAAGAGCAGTCAAATTAGGTTCAGCCAGCGTGCGCACAAGACCGATCCGCTCCAGCATATCGACGGAAAATCCTGCCGAACTCTGCAATTTATCACCAACGAAATTGTTGTAACTTGGCTTAAAACTTAGTCCGCCAAGAGCTTCACCAGAAATACCTAGAGAATTTGAAGTACCAAATGTAACGGATTGATCCCACGGAGCCCCCGGCAAGAAAGCATTTTCGATAACATTTCCGAAGGCATCCAATAACGGAAGTCCCGCAGCGTCATATGGAGTCTGAACAACTTTTTTCGCAAGTTCACCAACACTCACGGAACCACTAAGGTTCACCCCAAGTTGCTTGATGACAGAGCGCTGCATTTCCACAATACGAACCTTCAGAAGGACTTGATCTTTTCCTTCAATCGAAATCATATTTATGACAGGGCTTTCTTCTACAACAAATTGTTGAGCAAGCTGAATTGCCATATCAGCATCGGATAGGCTAGGAGCTTTACCCGCAAGAACAATGGCACCATTCACAAATTCAGCCTTCACAGACGAACGTGGGACATATTGTTCCAACAGTGCCTGCAACTCGCTAACGCCCTGACCTGCAACAATGACATCAAGAGCCAATATTTCTTCGCCATTCACATTCGTAAAGATAATGCTGCTTTCGCCCTTACCCTTGGCTAGCACAGCGATTCTTCTCTTAGACCGCGCTAAAACATCAGCAATCTCAGGGTTAGCGACAAGAATATCATCGACATCTTCTTCAAACTCGAGGATAGCGGTTTTGTTTTGAGCAATATTAAGAGCACGAGACGTCGCACTTTGCCCTGGCTCAGTCACTTTCACGCGAATTGTTTGGCTTGGGGTTTCATTCACTTGCGCAAAACTCACCGCCCCAACCAAAGAGCTGACAACCACCGCAAAAGCAATTACAATTCTGCTTATCATTCTCATAATTTTCACACTCATTACCGAGTTCCACTCACGCCAAATCACTGCGGCACCCCCGGAGGAGCATTCATTGGCGCGACCCCCACACCTTTTTCAAAGACACGCACACCATCAGAACCACCACCGCGACGTGATGCGATGGCAAGCCCACTAGCGGTGGCACCAGATGGACCGCCCAATTCAGAAACCGAGCGTAATACCAATGAAATTTCACCACGTTCCTGAGCCGCCATAAGAACCATGGCGTCCTGCTTTTTCAATTCAAGCGTCGCACGGTGCCCGACGACGGCGTCACCCTGCTCTTGTCCCTCTACAGGGCGATAATAACCGTCAATTGCAAGCACTCGAATATTGTTAAGAATAGTATCGATGGCGGTTTCTTCTGTTACACCGCCCGGTCCCATTACATCCACTTCAAATGTCAACAAGACATCGACATGATCATTAGGATAAATAAACCCACCAGCAGCTGTTTCCGCTGAAATCTCGACACCGACAGCCCTCATACCCGGCGTAAGAACTGCGGACATAAATCCGGCCTCACCAGGATGAACAACTTTGGTCGCTGTAAGGGGCTCACCTGCGACCATAGTGGTGCGAACGACTGCTCCCTGCATAGCTTCAATAGCGTCAGGACTAATTTCTTCTGTGAAAAACGAAGTCGTATTCGCTTCTTCAGGCCAAGACTCCCAGCTCAGATGCCCCTCTTGTATAAACTGTCCAACTTTCAAATCGGCCGCAGCAACAAGCACTTTCAAAACAGGCATTTCTTGTTTCTGCTCACCTAGCCCTGATAACGTAGATGCCTGAATGGGCATAACAGCTGGAGATGATGAATTCTGCATGCCATTCACGAGAAAAGCCGCAGCAACAGCTGCAGCCGCTGCAATCAACAGAATGACAAGACGCATAATTGGCATTTGATTCTCCCAAAGCCCTTAGACTTCAAATGTGTTGCAATACAATTTCACATATGTCCTAAACGTATCGTTAATTTGTTAACGAATTACCTGCTGCAGAATTGGAGAGTATGGCGCGGCCCAAAATGCACCGACTGCTATGGCTATTCCATATGGGACTTTTTTCACATCCAATGCGCGAGCAACACGTTCATTTTTATGTTGTAATTTCAGTCGCTTCAAAACGACCAATGGCAACGCAACAACACCACCCGCAATCGCGAATGCCGTAACAAAAGACAAACTACCTGTCGTCCCCATCCACAAACAGACCGCAGCAACTAGCTTAGCATCTCCGCCACCCCAAATTTTCAGATAAAAAAGCCCGACACCAATAGCAAAAGCAATAACACCAGCGACCAGATGCCAGCCAAATTGCTCCAGAGACAATCCGGCGAAATACGCGGCTGGTAAAAATAGCAACGCTATCGCAACCGAAACCCAGTTTGGTATTAAACGAATTAGCGCATCATAGATTGCCGCACATATATTAAGAGCAGCAAAAACGATTACAGCACCAAACAAAACCATTCCCTCACCCCACTAGCCAACAAGCTCAAATCGTTTGCAGACTATTAATGCAGCAAAGTGAATTTTAGGTTACCCACGGTTTCACTATTGAAGATCAAATAATGCAAAAAAGGCCGCCGGAATATCCGACGGCCTTTTCTTTAGATTTGTACTAGGGCTGATATTAACCAGCTGAAGAAGAAGCAGCACCTTTACCAATCTCAGTACCAACGTTTGCGAAAGTACTTTGGGTACTTGAACCAACAGTAGATACTCCACCAATGATAGCAACAGAAACAAGAGCAGCGATTAGACCGTACTCAATAGCTGTAGCACCAGACTCGTCTTTAAAGAACTTTTTCAATAGGTTTTTCATTTTGTATTCTCCGCATTTAGTTTGCATGGCTTATATTTGTTTCCACCCCCATGTTTTTATATCTTCTCGGCGGCGGATGAGTTGTTTATAGAATAGATTGATGAAATCGAAGTTTAACTAAGCAAAAACTTGCCTGGTAAATGAGTAATTACTTGTTTACCATAAAAACATGATGTATTTCAGTAACTTTTGGTTCACCACAACTAAAGTGATAGTGCCATCCAAAAACCGAAGAAACGCGCACGCGCGTGTATAATCCTTATATATACCAAAACTATAGGGCATATATGGAGCTCTTTCACCTATATCGAAGTCAGCACATTCATAATATTGTTATCAAATAAAATAACCTATCATTTACTTGTCTGATCATTTTAAATTCAAAATTATTATTTGGTTTACCTTCAAGGCGCGGTTTTTATTTGCAAAAATGACTTTTTTTCAAATATTTTTTTGCCACCACATAGCCCTTCCCCACCCAACTACAAAAAAAAATCAATCCAGCATTTTAAAAGAATTTGTATTTTAGGTTTTGATTCAGTCTTTCCGTCTAATTTTAATACAATTCGTCGTAATAGCGGCTAAGAGGAATTTCTGATGACTTTAAATCTCACTAAATCTGCAGTGATGTCTGCGCTTTTATTCACGGCACCAATTTCAGCTCAAGCTGCATCGCCTTCCGTAGAAAAAGAAATTGACGTCTACATAGATCAGACTCAGCTTCTACATCTTGGCAAAGCGATGGGAACAATTGTTATAGGTAACCCTGAAATTGCAACTGCTGCAGTCCACGACAGTCACACCCTCCTCCTGACAGGCCTCAAGTTTGGAACAACTAATTTGATAGTTCTCGATTCATTAGGTCGCCCCATTCACAAAAGCCTTCTTTTAGTTTCTGAACGTTCAGGAAATGGAATTCTCACAGTTGCACGCGGGCAAGAGACAAACACATATGCGTGTAGTCAAAAATGTCGTCCGGTAAAGTCTGACATTCAACCAGGACTTCTTGGCGAACTTCCAGGCGGCGCTGGAAACTAAAAATTATATCGATACCACAAACGAATATTTCATATATTCTTGATAAGCTGTGAGTTGAATTCGTAACTCTCAGGTATCAAACAATGCTCATTAGAAATAATAGATCTCGGAGCACACCTCTTTGGAGGAAGAAGTTTGACGCATTCGTCAAGAATAACGAAGGTGTTGTCGCTGTAGAATTTGCTCTCGTTGCTGCACCATTCTTTATACTTCTTTTCGGATTGATCGAGATCGCGCTCATATTTCTAATGTCAACAACATTGGATTATGGGGTAAGCCAAGCATCTCGAGAAATTAGAACCGGAGCCATACAAGCTCGCTCTGGCGTAAAAGACGAATTCGAAAAATTAGTCTGCGGCAATCTTTTGAAACTTTTAGATTGCGATGGCCGCCTACATATAGATGTGAAGAGGTATGATGACTTCGTTGCATCCGTAGATGGGGACGGGCTTCCATTGGATGGCGACGGCAACCTCGTCAACAGCTTTGATTTCAATCCAGGTGGACCAAACGAGATCGTACTCGTACAAGTTTACTATGAATGGAGCCTAATTACGCCAATAATTTCAGCGGGTTTAAACAATATGGGAGACGGGAAACGCCTTCTGCACGCCACCGCTGTATTTAGAAACGAGCCATTCTAATGAAACAGTTTCCTCTAAAAACGCTGTGGAAGAATGAAGACGGTGTAGCAGCACTCGAGTTCGCTCTCATCCTCCCCCTTCTTGCGATCATGTATTTTGGAACGATTGAAATATCACTCCTTGTTGAAGCAAATCGTCGTGTAACTTCAACGACCAGCTCAATAGCAGACCTTGTTGCACGTACTAGCGAAGTCAATTATTGTGAAATTGAAGATGTCTTCTTTGCATCAAGCAGAATTATCCGCGAGAAAGACCCAACAAAAGTCAAAATGCGGATCACAAGCATTGTTGAAGACCCCAAATCAGGCAAACCGACCGTCGAGTGGAGCCAAGGGCGAGGCGGTCAATCTGCACACGCCGAAGGCACAAACGTCACTGTAGAAACCGGCATCATGCCAAGCGCCGGTTCGGTCATTTTTGCCGAAGTCGAATACAGCTATGACACACCATTCCAACACATAGTTCCGTCAACGTCTAAGTTAAAAAAACAATTTTATCTGCGCCCAAGACAATCAAAAAAAGTCACGTGGGTAGGCTCAACCTCTAATCCTGGGAACTGCTAACTCATAGAGTTTAAAGTCGTTTCCACCCATGATGGGATTTGAGCTTTGCTGGACAGCTTTACACCATCCAATGATATTATTCGGCGAGCACCCCATAAACTATTCAGACCAAAGAAAACAAATTTTTGATTGTGAACCTCTTGCTTTTGCAATGAACGCTCTTGAACAGCAACGCCGTTAGCACGCGCCGTCTCTAAGAGCTGCCCCCGCATAAAACCTGCCCTGACACCATCCTCCGGCGGAGGGGACACGCACATACCCTTTGAAACACCAACGATATTACCCATGGCTAGCCCCGCCACGTTACCTTTCGTGTTGATCATCAGCGCCTCATTACCCCCCTGCTTCGACGCTTCTCGCAATACTGCAAGATTGTCCCCATAACATCCAGCTTTTATACGTGACAGAGGCGATGTTTCATTGCGAAGAATTTTGCTGGTGACAAGCTCAAGGGGCTTTAGGGGTATTTCAAATGAATGCTCAAAAATCTGAATGACAAGATTGGGGCCAGAAGTCAGGATTGTTCCCCTGCCTTGCCCTCGACTAAGCGTTAGACGCACAACAGCACCAGACAAATGACTAGCACTTAATTTGTGCTCAGCTTCATCAAGAAAGCTCAACAGCTCTGAATCGGTCGGCCCACTTTCAAACTCCAAAACATTACGAGACTGACGCAAAAGAGAGATATGTTCTCGTTTGCCTTCCAGCTTATCATTCCTGAACCGAAGCGTTTCAAAACAGCTATCACCCAGCAAGAATGCGCGATCTAGCGCCGAGACCAGAGCCTCGTCGGGGTGTCTCCATTCGCCGTCTACCCATACCGAGTTATCCATTGTCGGGGCCCTTCTCAGTTGAATCAGACATCAAAGCACCAACCAAAGCGGCTCCTTTATCTATTGTTTCCTGAAATTCAGAGTTCGGATCAGAGTCTGCTACGATACCGCCGCCAACTCGAAACTCACCGTGCCATTCGTCACCACTCTCATCAAACGCAGTCGAGCGAATTAAAATGGATGAATCCATACATCCGTCAGGCGATATCCAGACCAATGAACCACAATAAGGTCCGCGCGCTGCATCTTCTAATTCGGCAATGATTTGCATGGCCCGAATTTTTGGTGCGCCCGTTATTGAGCCACCCGGAAAAGAAGCGCGCAACAAATCTATCGGTCCCTTATCGTCCTCAAGTCGTGCGGTAATTGTCGATACGAGATGATGCACATTTGAGAAACTCTCTAGTGCGCTCAGCTTGGGCACCTTCACTGAACCCGGCACACTCACCCGAGACAGGTCGTTGCGCATCAAATCGACAATCATGAGGTTTTCAGCAAGGTCTTTCTCGGATGACAGCAATTCAGCGGCTAATGCCACATCTTCTTCTTGCGTCTGACCACGAGGCCGCGTTCCTTTGATAGGCTTGGTCGACACATACAGGTCTCCATCTATGCCAATCCGTGTTTTAAGGAAACGTTCAGGAGAGTTTGACGCCAGCGCAAGTCCATTCAATCTAAAATACGCAGAAAATGGCGCAGCGCTAGCTTCATTCAACCGTTTGATTAAATGGTAGGGGTGAGCGCCTTTTTGTAATTTAAAATCAAAAGCCTGAGATATGTTCGACTGAAAACAATCTCCCTCATAGATATATGAGACGGTACGTTCTATTTTCTTTTTATAATCTGCTTCTTGCTCTCGTGGACTAGGCTTTTCCTGACACAGCTGAACACTCCAATTATTCAACAAATCGGAAGATTTGAGCGCAGAAATCAAACTTCGTTTTTCGAGGCTTTCCGCATCGCTCCATTGCCAGATATACAGCCAAGCTTTTTTCTCTTCATGATCAAAAGCTAGCACTTGGTCATATAACCCAAATGCCAAGTCAGGCCATTTCCCGCGCGGCGGCCCCTCTTCCAATTTTGGCAATACAGATCGCCCAAACTCATAAGAGAATAAACCAGCCCAACCACCACAAAAAGGCGGCGCACCCTTGGGTCTTTGAAACCGCAGCCCCTTTAAGCTCTTCTCAATTGCAGACAGCGGATCCGCACTAGAGCCATCTTTAAACTCAACAATTTTAATTGGATTGGCACAAATATAACTCCACCTTTTTCCTCTTCCATGCATGAGCATGGCAAAAGGCAAATCGCGCAGCGGCTCAAATACCTCAACGGGATTTCCATAAGGATATTCAATGCACTGGAACAGATTTGAAGAATATACATTCATGTCAATAGACTAATCACAAATCCAAACTAGTCGAGCAATTTAGTTTTTAATGATTGAACTAACGCATCATCGACGCCCAACACATCGTACGCATATGCGCGCAAAGAACCGTGCTTTCGTGTGATTTCTTCTACAGCGCGCACCAAATATTCTTCCCGAACGCCAAGGAATGGGTAAATGGCCTCGTCTTCTTCTATCACGACATCAAGTCGTTTTTCCCATTTTGCGCGCACTTTTGGGATCCGCGCTTCAAAATCTATCGTCTCATTGGTCAACAGATAATCTTGCATGATCGTCGTATGATCGACATCGAGAAGAGCAAGTGTCAGAGCGCACCCGATACCAGTTCTATCTTTACCAGCAGCGCAATGTATCAGCCCTGCACCGTCAACTACTGCAAGTCGCTGGAACCATCTCTTGTAAAGATCAATATGCGCATCAACCCATGGCGCAATCGCATAATATTCAATTATGAAATTAAACGCATCCTCACCACTTAGCTTCCCTTTATCCAAAAATTCTAAGTGCGAAGGTTTATAAGCATCAAGGTCGTTAAAAGAATGAACTTCGTGGGGGGCCCACAAATTGGGATCAGCGACGCGCTCGGATTGACGACGAAGGTCTACCTGAAAATCAATTCCAAAACTATTTAAAAGCTTTAAGTCAGTTTCTTCCGCCTGATTAAACGCGGCAGAGCGATATAGCTTACCAGCCTTAACACGATGCCCTGAAGTAGTTTCATATCCACCAAAATCCCGAAAATTGGTTACACCATTCAGTTGCTTGATCCGGTCTTGCATCATGCTCGCTCACTCTATCAAAGTTACAAGCATGGTTAAGTCCGGATCGATTTCGCGTCCAGCAAAGAATTCATTTCGTAAGAACTAAAGCTCTATAGAGGGTGAAGCATGACTTTCATGCTCTTATACCCACGTACAAAACAGTTTGGCAGACGCTCAGGCTCTTCCAAGACTTCCACATAGCTGTAGCGCGCAAGCAGCTCTTCCCAGAGGATGCGCATCTGCATCTCGGCCAGACGGTTACCGACACAACGGTGAATTCCAAATCCAAAAGTCAGGTGACGTCGTACATTGGGACGCTCAATCCAGATGTCATCAGGACGCTCAATCGCACGCTCATCGCGATTACCTGACACATACCACATCAAAACCTTGTCGCCTTTGCGTATGGTTTTACCGTGCATTTCAACATCTTCAACTGCGGTCCGGCGCATATAAGCCAGCGAAGTTTGCCAACGTAATGTTTCGGCAGCCAAATTCGGAATGAGGCTACGGTCAGCTTTTACTTTTTCAAACTCTTTGGGGAATTTGTTCCAAGCATAAACAGAACCAGTCATCGAATTGCGTGTTGAATCATTACCGCCAACAATCAGCAAGATAAGATTTCCCAACAACTCCTGAGGCGTCATATTTTTCGTTGCAGCATCATGCGCGAGTGCTGAGAGCAAGTCATGCCCAGGCTCATCGCGCTGTCCGCGCTCCTGCCACAACGTCATGAACTTCATCAAACATTCGGTCAGCTCGGCTTGCCACTGCGCTTCTCCGCCAGGACAAATCTCGGGATTGAACTTATTGGTCGCCACATCAGACCAACGCGACAGTTTACGTCTTTCTTCCTGAGGAAAATCAAACAATGTCGCCAACATCATAGTGGTCAGCTCGATAGAAACCTTATCAACCCAATCAAAAGCCTCATAAACCGGAAGACTGTCGAGAGTCTGGATCGTTCTTTCGCGAATGAGGTGCTCAAAGTTCTTGAGACTTTCTGCATCCATAACAGGCTGAACAGCTTTGCGATATTTCGTGTGTTCTGGCCTGTCCATAGCGATGAACATTGGCAGCTTGAAACCTTCATTCAGGTCGACAACTGTTATCCCACCATATTTGGAGTCAGATGAAAATTGCTCGTGGTTCTTGTCGATCGCGACAATATCTTCATAGCGCGTAATCGACCAAAACGGGCCTTCAGGAGATTCTTCTGTATAGTGGACAGGTGAATTGTCGCGCATCCATTTGAAGTATGGCAAATATGCTTCGCGTTTCCATAGCTCGGGATGAAGCAAATTGACCTTCGCCATATCCAATTGCTCAGGACCAGCGATTACGCCACCCGTATTGAAGCGTCCTCTTTGAACTGCCTCATGGATATCTTGATTGTCACGCGCTGCACCAATTTCTGGTCCAATTATGCTTGAACTATCAGGCATTTACTCATTCCCATCACATATACACTGCATGCTGATTGCTTAAATCAGAATACGCAGCCCAGATTACTAGACTGGTATTTGACCGATGTCAGCCCTCACACTCGAGTATGTTAAATCATGTCGCACCCCTCTTGAGGACACGCAAAAATATAAACATAATATTAATGCTACTTCAACGTGTATTTTAGTTTTCTATCTTATTTAAATGGACTTGACCAAAAATGCTTCAGCGTCTCACTGGCTAAACATTATAATTCGATTTGATTCTATCTAATCTGGCCGATGCCAATACGGTGCCGACACAAGGAGTTGTTCTGATGTTGACGAGAGATACTGCCGAAGATTTCGCCAGAAGCTGGGTGCAGGCATGGAATGACAGAGACATAGAAGCTGTCGCCGCACACTATGCAGACGACGTCATCTATCACTCCCCCAAACTCATGAGTGTCATTGAATACGATAAACCTTACTTGGTCGGCAAAACCGCGCTGGTAGAATATTGGAACGCGGCAATTGAAGGGGCTCGCAACCTCTTCTTCGACGTCAATAAAATCTTCTTATCGTCTGACGCGGTCACTTTATTCTTCACCAATCACCGAGGCCAGGAAGTCGCGGAAACATTCATCTTCAATGAGGATGGTAAAATCCGCGAGTGTATCGCTTCTTATTCTTAAATATTCTTCATATTACTTGTGTCGGCACCAATATTGCTGGGTCTCAACCAGAATTACAAAGTTGAATCAGCGCTTTCATTACAATTTTATAATTCGCTATTCAGGCGAGTTTGATTGACGCACCGCTGTATGCAACGCGATAAAATGTAAAAAGATATATTGGTGAGGTGAACAAATGAACTTGAAACTAACACTTGGCACGATTGCCGTCGCAGTTTTCGCGACAGCTTGTCAGTCTCTCCCAAGCGACATGCGAGTTGCTGATTATTGTGCAATCGAAAACAATGCCAATGAAGGCCTTTGTCAGGTTAGTCTCGAATTGGACGGTCAAAAACGTTCTCTCTCCGACACAAACCTACGTTTGAGTGAAGCACGCACTTTAGCTGATCAAGCTTTGGATATTTCTCGTAAGGCAAATGAAGAAGCCAAATCAGCGAGATCATTGGCATCTGCAGCACTGAACAAAGACACAGAGCTTTCATGTAAAACTGTGACAATCAACAAGTCTGACACTGGTACATGTGGCGAAGGCTACACACTTATGGGCTGTACACAGACACGCTACACAACACGCGCAGGTGGCCTATCTTTCCTACGTGAAGTGAACAACAAGTCTTGTCGCTTCAACTCTCGCGTTCTTGAAATGCAAGTACGTTGTTGTGCATCTGGTGATGTACCAGCACAATATTCTTCAAGCTACTAAGTCTTAGAGATTTTAAAAAAGCCGGATGAAGCATTCCTTCGTCCGGCTTTTTTGTGTCCGATAAATTTAGCGGAATGGCGGCTCATCAAACGCACGTAACTTACGCGAGTGTAGCTTAGCATCACCGCATGCCAGACGCTCTAACGTATCGATCCCGATGCGAATATGCTCACCAATGGCTTTTTCATAAAATCGATTGGCAGCGCCCGGTAATTTGATTTCACCATGTAATGGCTTATCCGATACACACAGCAATGTTCCATACGGCACACGCATTCTGTAGCCATTCGCTGCTATGGTCGCACTCTCCATATCAACAGCGATGGCACGAGACTGGTTTATACGCTTAGCGCTTTCATTATAGCGCAGCTCCCAGTTTCGATCATCTGTTGTAAACACTGTTCCAGTCCGCAAACGTTTCTTGAGGACTTCTGGCGTCTCGTCTGTAATCATCAATGCTGATTCTGATAGCGCTTGTTGCACTTCAGCAATTGGAGGCACCGGAATATCTGCCGGCAACACATGATCAAGCACGTGATCGTCGCGTAGATAAGCGTGCCCCAACACATAGTCACCAATGCTTTGAGACTGACGCAACCCGCCACAATGCCCGACCATTATCCAACATTCAGGACGTAATACTGCAAGGTGATCAGTAATCGTTTTAGCGTTGGAAGGCCCAACCCCAATATTGACCAAAGTAATACCCGATGCGTTATCCGGCCCAAGGATATGGTAGGCTGGCATTTGATGGCGACGCCACGAGCTCTCTGATACCTTTTTGACAGGATCTTTGGTACGTCCATCAACGACAACACCGCCAGGCGCTATCAATTGTTTGTATGGGCTGCCAGCATTCTTGATCTCACTGCCTGCCCACTCAACGAACGCGTCAACATACCGATGATAATTCGTGAATAGAATATAGCGCTGAAAACTCTCAATAGGCGTGCCGGTATAGTGCGCTAATCTCTTCAATGAGAAATCAACGCGCGGCGCATCAAACAATGCGAGAGGCTTTTCTTCCCCCTCTTCCCAAGGTGTTCCATCTGCAATATCATCACTGATAAGGGAAAGTTTAGGCGTCGGAAAACAACTGGCGAACTCCGCCGGAGAGAGAACTTCCGCATCTACTCTTTCTGCACCATCCAGCACATATGGATATGGGATATGCGAGTCAGATAACCCAGCTTCAAACGTCACATCATGATCATTGGCAATCATACTCAGTTGAGAAATAAGATAATTTCTAAAAAAATGCGGCTGCGTAATCGTTGTTACATATACGCCAGGCTCAGAAAGCTTTCCAAATGATCGCGATATCGCAGGCGGAGGACCGTCCGGCGCATATGTTACCTTCAATTGTGGGTATGAAAAGCGACCGTCATTTTTCCAATTAAGGTCTGGCTTTTTACCATCTACAATAAATGCGTTCAGAGCCGACTTAAGGGAAGCAACAGAATTTTCGTACAATTCCGTGATACGATCAACAACTTCAACAGGCGTCATACGAAGTTCCATTTTTCAATTTCAAATTTCAGAATGATGTAAAAATATAAGATAGTGCATACCCTTTTTCAGAAAGGTTTGCACAGGAAATTTCTCTTACTTTTTTCAGTTGATAATCACCACCAGGATATGCGCCTAGATAGAGCAATTGCCTCAACCTAAAAGAATTGAGGCAATTACAAATACAGCTCAAAAATTACGCTGTTTCTTCTGCTTTACGTGTCGCGACGCTTTGGTCAAATTTGGACCAAACACCAGCGTCACCATGCCAATCACCGGCTGTCGCACCTTTAGAATATTCCGTTGCACGCGCCTCAAAGAAGTTAGCGTGCTCAACACCATTCAGAATTTCAGTTAGCCACGGAAGCGGATGCTCTTCAATTCCATAAACAGGATCAAGCTTAAGCTGCTTCAAGCGCCAGTCGGCAATATAGCGGATATAGCTTTTAATATCTGCCGGCGTCATGCCTTCAACTTCACCCGCTTCAAAAGCTAGATCGATGAATTTGTCTTCCAGTTTCACAACTGTCTGACAACAATCTGTAATGTCATCTTTAACCGCTTTTGTAAGCGCACCGGTTTCTTCTGCATATGTGTGGAACATTGTCATCATGCCCTCACAGTGCAGACTTTCATCACGCACTGACCAAGACACAATCTGTCCCATACCCTTCATTTTATTGAAGCGAGGGAAATTCATCAGCATGGCAAATGATGCAAATAATTGTAGACCTTCGGTAAAGCCACCAAACACAGCCATAGACGTCAGAATATCGCGTTCATTGTCACATTTGAACTGGCCAAGATAATCGTGCTTGGCTGCCATTTCTTCATATTCCATGAAGGCTGAAAATTCAGAATCCGGCATTCCGATCGTTTCAAGCAATAATGCATATGCTGCGATATGAACTGTTTCCATATTGGAAAAAGCAGCCAACATCATACGGACTTCTACCGGCTTAAACAGCGGCATGTAGTTTTCCATATAGTTGGCACCAACTTCCACATCAGACTGTGTGAAGAAGCGGAAGATCTGAGTCAGCAAATTGCGCTCTTTATCATTCAGCTTTCCAGCCCAATCCTTACAGTCTTCTCCCAAGGGCACCTCTTCTGGCACCCAGTGGACTTGCTGCTGGATCTTCCAAAAATCATACGCCCACGGATATCTAAACGGCTTATAAGACAAAGACGGCGTCATAAGACCGGGCTTTTCTGGCATAATGATATTGGACATGTTGGTAACCTAGTTTGAAATTACGGCGGATACATTCGGATTAGGACGCGACTCGCCCTCCACACAATATGTAGTAGTTAGACACCAAATGAAAGCGACATTTTGTGTTTGCGGGCGATTTATTATCATCGAACCACGCTCGACATTAGCGAGTTATTAACCATAACAAAAGCGAAAAGAGATTCGTTTTTCAATGATTTTACAGCTTCTTCAATGGATTCAAAAACCTAGCTTTGAATTTCGAAGGTAACAGATAAAATTACGAACAGGGAGTTGTGCAGTGTATCCAGTCTGGATTTTTCTGTGGAATACGCAAAAAGCTCAAACCTCATGCTAGAGGTGAGCAAGCAATTCATTTCGTATTTTCAAGTAAGCAAAGAATACAGGTAAAATTACCGGTGCATCGTGAATGTAACAGCTGCAATATTACTCACCGTTTTAAACTGCTCAAAATTGGTTTCACGGCGTAACACACCAACAGACAACTCACCGCCAGCTTTATGAAAAGCGACGCCAGCCTGCCAATCACCAACAGTCACTTGGTCCCTAAGAGCCACGCCACCGCGATCACCCATATCCCAACATAAAGCCTCATTGTCTGTACCAATAAACATATACCAGCTATCGACACGTACATTCTGGCCACGTTGGTCGAGACGGTCAGCTATCTGACCAATACGAACTTCAGCACCTGTACGGCGCGATTCATGGGACGCTGTCTTCTCTATTTTCGCATGTGGCGCAACGGATAGATCAAGATCGAAACCAGCCTTATCCAATGGTGCCTCAAACTTCCACTCACCCGCATAAACTTCATGAGTGGCAACTTTCAATGCCTCGGGAGAAATATCGAGAGACGCACGATACTCAGCCATCCCTTCGCCAACAGCCCATTTCGAACCTTCAAAAGCACGACGCGAATAATCCGCAGTAAATCTTTCCTGCTTTCTGTTCGCTATACTCGTAAGAGAAGAATTAGATACCGGCTCATAGTTGGAGGCAGTGCTGTAGGAAGAAACTTGATAGTTTGATTTAAAAGCAATGGGCTCTTCAGCATCCATAGGGACACAGTTTACACACGAAAACGCTACGAAAAGGCTCGCAACCATTGCTAACATCCTAATTTATCCCTGTGACATACTAAACACTATGGTAAGAATATCACACCCACTGTTACTTATATCATAATATGAAAACGAAAACTATGACCATCTCTGTTAACATATAAAAACAAACATTTTTTGTAAAATTAAATAAAAACAATACGTTAATTAAATTTTCAAATAGACACAATTAACAATTATCACGCAAAAAACGCGCCAATTACTAAGTAAGGCGCGTTTTTAATAATTTACGATTCTTGAAATGTTAGTTTCAAATTCCTACTGGCAGGCAAGACATTCGTCATAGTCAGTATCAGGTGTTTCCATGCCCTCAATCTTTGCCTTATCTTCTGAACCAGCAAAGGAGGCACGTTGT
This sequence comes from uncultured Hyphomonadaceae bacterium, assembly GCA_964352025.1. Taxonomy (GTDB): domain Bacteria; phylum Pseudomonadota; class Alphaproteobacteria; order Caulobacterales; family Hyphomonadaceae; genus Hirschia. Next base: position 47,439 of record CAYGPZ010000003.1, on the reverse strand, counting down.
ACAGATTTAGAGCGACAGTAGTAAAGTGACTTAAGCCCCTTCTCCCATGCACTCCAGTGCAACATGTGCAAATCCCATTTCTCTATATCAGACGGCAAGAACAAGTTCAGAGACTGTGCCTGACAGATATAAGGTGTGCGATCAGCAGCCAATTCAATCAACCAACGTTGGTCAATCTCAAATGCAGTTCTGAAAGTCGCTTTTTCGTGCTCGTCTAAGAAGTCCAAGCCTTGCACAGAACCTTCAGCTTCAAGAATTGTCGCCCAGATACCAGCAGTGTTCTTACCTTTATCCTCAAGCAATTTCTCAAGGTGCGGGTTTTTAACGGTGAATGATCCAGACAATGTCTTGTGTGTGTACACATTGGCCGGAATTGGTTCGATACCAGCAGAAGTTCCACCACAAATAATAGAGATTGAAGCTGTCGGCGCGATTGCCATTTTGTGAGAGAAGCGAGCCATCACGCCGCATTCCTCTGCATCAGGACAAGGACCACGTTCTTTAGCCAACTTAACAGATGCTGCATCTGCACCGCGACGGATATGCTTGAACATCATATTGTTCCAGCTTTTCGCAGTCGCTGATTCCATTGGCACATTTTGTGACTGTAAGAATGAGTGCATTCCCATCAAGCCAAGCCCAACTGAACGTTCGCGTGTCGCAGAATATACAGCACGTGCCATTTCAGGTGGCGCACGATCGATAAAGTCCTGAAGCACATTATCAAGGAAACGGAACACATCTTCGATGAATTGCTCGTCACCTTTCCACTCTAGGAATTTCTCAGCATTTAGAGATGACAAACAACAAACTGCTGTCCGGTCATTACCAAGGTGATCCAGACCTGTGTGCAACATGATTTCTGAACACAAGTTTGATTGCTTCACCTTCATTCCAAGCTGACGCTGGTGAGCTGGCATTGCATTGTTAACAGTGTCAGAGAAGATCAAGTATGGCTCGCCTGTTTGAATGCGAACTTCTAGAATTTTCTGCCAAAGTTTACGTGCATTGATCTTTTTGACTTCTTCGCCAGATTTCGGACTGATGAGTCCAAATTCTTCATCATTCTTCACTGCTTCCATAAACTCATCTGAAATATTCAGACCGTGGTGCAGGTTCAATGATTTACGGTTAAAGTCACCGGAAGGCTTACGCACTTCCAAGAATTCTTCGATTTCAGGGTGATGAACGTCCAAGTAACAAGCCGCTGACCCACGACGCAAAGAGCCTTGAGAAATAGCAAGCGTTAGTGAGTCCATCACGCGGATGAACGGAATAATACCTGAAGTCTTACCAGCATTCCCAATTGTCTCACCGATAGAGCGGACATTACCCCAGTAAGTCCCAATTCCACCGCCGTTTGATGCAAGCCAAACGTTCTCATTCCATGTTTCAACGATTCCATCCAGAGAATCGTTCACGTCATTTAGGAAACATGAAATTGGTAAGCCGCGTCCTGCGCCTCCATTAGACAAAACAGGTGTCGCAGGCATAAACCATAAACGCGACATGTAGTCATATATACGCTGCGCATGGTCTGCATCATCAGCATAAGCTTCAGCCACACGCGCAAACATCTCCTGATAGCCTTCACCCGGCAAGATATAGCGGTCTGTCAGTGTCTTTTTACCAAATTCTGTCAAAAACGCATCACGGCTTTCGTCAATTTTGACTTGCTGCACGACGCGCAATTCCGCTGACTTCTGTGGCTTTCCACGACCAGCTTTTTGACCTTCTTGGCTTGAAATTGCAGCATTTTCTACAGACATAAACTCAGGCTCCGCGATGTGTGTTGATCTGTCAAAGACAATGTAAGTTACCAAATATATGGTAGCAAACGATCTCCTCGACCCCATATATAGTGGCTCAACGGTTAATGAGACGTCAACAGCTAGTTATTCAAATAGACTAGATTTCAGTGAATAAGTTAGAGCACGAAGCAATATCAGATTAACCTAATCGGCTAGATTGCCCATAAACACGTGCAATCATAGAAATTTACTCGCTTAATTGGGGACTGATAATTTTTTGATCAAATATTTTTAATATAAAACTACTCACCTTCAACAGGCATTTTTCCACAATTTATCCACAGACCAGAAGCTAAAATGCTTAATCAAGGTGTATTTCGCGCCCCACCCAAGAAAAAAGCAGACACTATATATAGTAGCATCTGCTTTCCTCATTCAGAATTGATTCTTACTGACCCGCTTCTTCGCGAATCCTTGCTGCAACACGTGGATCAATTTCTAATTTTTCGGCTAAGTCTCTGAGAAACTCGCTTTCTTCAATCGAAATTTCCGCCGCACCTACACAAGCAGCCGCATAAAGCTGAACTGCATGATTCGGAGAGACTGCTGCTTTAGAGATGCGGTTCAGTATATCTCCGCGACTGACTGTTTCATCCAGTACAGTCTCGTTAAGACCGCCCTCTTTTAGCGCTTCATCTATCGCTTTTGCTTCTTCCTGATCGAGATTTCCATCTGCATGAGCAGCAGCAGCCATAGCTTCAACAACAGCAATCGAGAAAGCAGGATCTTCAGCATTATTGCCCGCAAATCCAAAATCGCCGTCCGCAGCGTTTGAAGCTTCTGTCGCGCCATCTCTTTTTTGCCAAGCATTCCAAGCCATTGCGCCCATTGCTGCAACCGCACCTGTTTTAGCAACATTGCCAACGAGTTTACGCCCACCTTTGGAAGCCATCAAAATCGCCAAAAGCGCACCGCCACCCAAAGCAGCATTACGTGCCTTTTCGTCGGTCTCTAATCTGTCTTGGACTTTCTTCGCCATTTCCTTGGCGCTTTCTACCGAAGCATCAACATCAACTTCATCGGCAATTTGTGATGCTTTGTCCTGCATTTGCTTCAGCAATTGTTCAATATCGAACATAAATATCCCCTTCCAAGAATCATACTTTGTCCAATTTTCTATACCAGATGTGTCAATCATATGACGACAGCTGCCATAAGGTATGTATTGTTTTTTGGAGAGAAAATTCAGGAAAACATAGACAAATTCATATCAAGCAAAGTAGAGATGAAACAAAGCATGTGAAATGGCCTAAAAGGATTCCTTATGCGCATATTGCTAGTTACTGACGCTTGGGAACCTCAGGTCAATGGTGTCGTCCGTACAATGAAGCGCGTCATTGCTGAATGTGAAGCCATGGGACATGATTGGGATATTATCTCGCCCAATGATGGCTTTAAAACCATGCCATTGCCGACCTACCCCGAAATCAAATTAGCGTTTGGTGCAAAACCTCAAATCGAAGAACGATTGCTCGAGTTTGAACCAGACGCCGTACACATCGCAACTGAAGGCCCTTTGGGTTGGGCTGCACGTGGTATTTGTCTCAAGCACAAAATGCCATTTACATCTTCTTATCACACGCGTTTCCCTGAATATGTGAATGCACGCCTGCCAATCCCACTTTGGGCCGGCTATAAATACGTGCGCCAATTCCACAAATATTCAGGCCGCGTCATGGTCGCAACAGTATCCATGATCGAAGAGCTAAAGGCGCGAGGTTTTAATAATATCGCAGCTTGGTCACGTGGTGTGGACACTCAATTGTTTCACCCCGACAAACGCACTGAAGACCGCGGCCCATATAAAGGTTTAAAAGGCCCAATCTTCCTGAATGTTGGTCGCATCGCCGTTGAAAAGAATATAGAAGCCTTTCTGGAGCTTAATCTGCCCGGAACTAAGGTCGTCGTTGGAGATGGTCCAGCCCGCGAAGAACTAATGGTCAAATACCCCGATGCTGTTTTTCCCGGATCAAAATTTGGCGACGAATTGGGAAGCTATTTTGCAAATGCAGACGTGTTCTGTTTCCCAAGTCTGACTGACACATTCGGCCTTGTCATTTTAGAGGCTATGGCAGCTGGAACACCTGTTGCCGGTTTCAATGTCCCCGGCCCTAAAGACCTGATCCCGGGTACCAATGCGGGTATCGTCAACGATGATCTTACTCAAGCATGTTTGGAGTGTCTGGAACTAGACCGTGAAACAGCACACAAATACGCCCAAGCATTTTCATGGAAAGCCTGCGCGGAACAATTCCTAGAAAACCTAGACCCTCTGCCCGTTCCAGAGCGTCGTCGTTTCTGGCAACGCTTTAGAAGAATCCGCCGCAAAAAAATTATCGAATAGGTCCCAGCAATAAATTTCAAATTGGAGATTAAAGTCTCCATGTCAGAAAATGTCGGCTATTTGTCCTTGGGATTTGATTATAAACATGGAACCATAACGCCATGTCTTGCCCGCATTCCATCGTATTTTTAATAACAGATCAATTCCAAGCTATCGATCTGTTTGGGCCGATGGATGCGTTTGCAGAAGCAGAAAACCTGTCACCGGGTAGCTATACTTGGTCAACGTGTGCTCTTGATAATTCACCTATCCGCACTGAAGCAGGCACACAAATCTCAGCCGATTTTCTTCTAGAAGATTGTCCATCAATCGATACACTCATCGTCGTGGGTGGTGTCGGTGTCAGAAAACATACCCTGTCTTCAGACCAAAACACCGCGATAACAAACGCGATCACCTCAAGTCATCGGATAGGCTCCGTGTGTTCTGGTGCTTTTCTACTCGCGCAGCTATCTTTATGCACCGGTAAAAAACTCACGACTCATTGGCGTTACGCAAACGAACTCAGACGCCAATGGCCAGCAATTGAGGTCAATGATGAAGCTCTATTTATACAAGATGGACGGATCTGGTCATCAGCGGGTGTCACAGCAGGACTAGACATGGCTATGGCCATGATACAACAAGATTTAGGTACTGTCATAGCCGATGCGGTTGCTCGGCAACTCGTTGTTTATTTACGCCGTAGTGGTCATCAATCACAATTTTCTGAGCCCCTATCAGCCCAAAGCCAACACACAAGTCGACTTGCAAATGTATTGAGCTGGATAGCTGAGAATCCAAAAGAAAAATTAGACCTAGAAACACTCGCTACGAAAAGCGGTATGAGTGTTCGACATTTTTCACGTACTTTTCTTGAAAATACTGGCTATTCACCAGCACGATATGTCGAACGAATACGCCTAGACCACGCACGAATTCTTCTGACACAAGGTGATGGCAGAATTAGCGTGATAGCGTCCTCATCAGGCTTTAAATCTGGCGACTCTTTTCGTCGGGCCTTCGAAAAACAATTTGGCATCTCACCTTCTGAATACCGTCGACAATTCAAACTCTGAATGCTGCTGTTATGGCCAAATTGGCCGTCTGATTGTCGTGGTGCCAAAATAACATGACTGTACATTTCCTTTATCAATTGAGGGAAAGAGTTCATGTCCAATAAACACCTAAAACTTTGCGTACTTATCAGCGCAGCATTCGCAACAGGTTGCACAGTTCAAGCTGAAGATAAAAACAGTTACAAAGATTCTAAAACCCAATACGCAGCAGACGGATCACTTGTACTGCCCGAGAACCTTGAAGAATGGGTATTCCTAGGAAGTTCGATTGGGGCTGGATATAGCGACATAGAGTTTGATCCTGACACACCCGGAAATTTTCAGATCGTACGGATAGAGCCCGAAGCATATCGGGAATTCACGGAGACTGGCCATTTCCCTGATGGCACAATATTCGCCATGGATATCCACAACGCCAGTACAAACATTCCCCCCAATGATTCCGGCTATGTCATGAATGGAGAATCCGTCATGACAGAATATCACGTCATGGACAAAATTCGATTTCCTAAAACTGGCTTCAACTTTTTCATCTCACACCCCGGCGACAGTGTTGCGAAAATGATCGACCTACCCAATGACTGCGTCGCTTGCCATACAAAAAATGCGGAACATCAAAATGCATTCACACAATTTTACCCAGCTACCCAGAAATATATAAATAGCAAGAAAACTAATTCCAAAGGCGCACACTAACCCATAGAATTTAGAACTATTTTCACTTCCTGGCGCTTTTTTGCTCTTTACACACAAGTCTATTCAATTTAAGTGGCAAGTTCCGGCGGACATCGGCTCGAGGCTTTGCCGCCCTGATTCCACGTGGCGTCTAAATTTCTTAAACGAGATTTGGGTGACGTGTGCGGGTTGAGGGGCAGACTTAAACGAGACGAAAGCCCGTACTAACGCCGGATTGGGTTTTACGAAAATACAGAGGGGATGTGACATGCTCACTTTCCAAACACCTCTGGACCTAGTCCGCGTTCTACGCCCCGAGACTCCAGTTGCCTGTGTGCGACCGGACCGCGTGGCAACCGCCGCTTCTTGGTTCCAGAATCACTTTCCTGGCGATGTACTATACGCCGTCAAAGCCAACCCATCTGAATGGGCGTTGGATGCCATGTATAACGCAGGCATGCGCTGGTTTGATGTCGCCTCAATGGACGAAATTGAGTTGATCGCGAACCGCTTTGATGATGCTATTCTCGCCTATCTTCACCCGATCAAAAACCGTCATTCAATTGAACGCGCTTACTTTGATTATGGTGTGAGAATCTTTGCACTTGATTGTGAGGAAGAGCTTCAGAAAATTCTTGAAGCAACGAATTATGCAGAAGATCTCATTCTTATCGTGCGCATGGCAGTTTCCAATGATGGATCATCCATGCCATTGGCGGGAAAATTTGGTTGTTTTGGAAAAGAAGCTGTTTCCGTTTTGCAGTCAGCCCGTGCATATGCCGACGAATTAGGCGTCAGCTTCCATGTCGGATCTCAATGTATGGACCCGCGCGCTTATCGTGTTGCGATGGATGTCGTTTCCAGCGTTATCCTTCAAGCAGCTGTGACGGTAGATATTGTTGATGTTGGTGGTGGTTTTCCAGCGCTTTACCCAAACATGTCACCGCCAGACCTTCAGTCATATATCGATGTAATTGATGAAGTCTTTGAAGAGATGCCTGTTCTGTTCAACGCAGACCTTTGGTGTGAACCGGGCCGATCACTTGTCGCCGATTCAACATCTTTGGTGGCAAAAGTGGAAATGGTGCGTGGCGACAAAGTTTACCTAAATGATGGTGCCTACGGAAATCTGTTTGATGCAGCGCATTGCAAATGGCCTTTCCCAATGAAATTGCACCGCGCATCTGGCGCGACAAGTAACGACACCGCATCCTTCACAATTTACGGACCGACATGTGATTCCATAGACGTGCTTGATGGAAGTTTTGATCTGCCTATCGATATCAAAGAAGGTGACTATATCGAGTTTGGCATGATGGGCGCATACGGTACCGCATTGGCCACACGCTTTAACGGCTTCGGTGACACGCAGACAATCCGCGTGCGCGACAGCATAAGCCCGACTTTGTATGTATCTGAAGAAGATGGAGCCAGCGTCGCATTCTCAAACAATGTAATCGCTTTTCCTAAAAAGCAGGCCTAGCTCCTGACCGAATAGTGCTATAGATATCGGCATATATAGCTATAATAGCAACACAAAATAGTAACTTGTGATTATGCTATATTGTCGTATTCAAAGCCCCTCATCAGTGAGTAAAGATAATTATGCTACCCTGTCCTTCCATGTTTGATCTACGCGGTAAGCGCGTCCTTGTAACAGGTGCAGGCCGCGCCAATGGCATAGGTGCTGCAATCGCTAAAGGGCTTGCTCAATGCGGGGCAGATGTCGCCATTCATGTCGCTTCAAGCATTAAGAACGGCGAAAAAGTCAGAGATGAAATCAGAGAATTAGGCGTAAAAAGCGAAGTTATTCCTCAGGACCTATCCGTATCTGGAGCTGGCCCTGCACTTATTGATGCCACACAGAAAGCTATTGGTCCTCTGGATATTCTCGTGCTCAACGCTACTGCTCAAATCAATGGCGAATTTGGCAAGGTCACACCCGACCAATATGATTTACAGGTCAATGTGAATATCCGCTCCACCTATGAAATGCTTCAAGCGGTATTGCCTCAAATGGCCGATCGAGGCTGGGGCCGTGTCGTCAACATTGGCAGCATTAATCAACGCTCTCCCAAATCCGTCGTTTCCATCTACGCAGCTACAAAAGCAGCACAGCACAATCTGATCCAAAGTCTCGCGCGCGACTACGCCTCTAAAGGCGTGCTACTGAACACACTTGCACCAGGCTTGATAGATACGCACGCAGAAGACCGCGCTGGCGATGCAGAAGCTAGCAAAGCTTTTGATGACTATGCCGCGCAATTAAACTGGGTCGGCCGCGCTGGTCTCGCTGAAGAAATGGCAGGCGGCGCAGTATTTTTAAGTTCACCTGCCTGTAGTTTTATGACAGGTGAATCAATGTTTCTAACTGGAGGCCAATAACGGCATAAAGCATGACAAAAGTTCTTCAAATTGGTGCCGGCGGCGTCGGCACAGTGGTCGCTCATAAACTCGCCATGAGCCCAGTCTTCAGCGACATCATGCTAGCAAGCCGTACTCTATCTAAGTGCGACGCCATCGCGACTGCCGTGAAAGATAAAACAGGCGTCGAAATCACAACCGCAACTGTTGATGCAGATAATGTTGCTGAAACAGTCGAACTTATCAAAAGCTTTGGTCCTGACCTCGTCATCAATGTGGCGCTACCTTATCAAGACCTGACTTTGATGGAGGCCTGCCTTCAGGCTGGTGTGCATTATCTCGACACAGCCAACTATGAGCACCCAGACACGGCCAAATTCGAATATAAAGAACAATGGGCTTATCAAGAGCGCTTTAAAGAAGCAGGCCTAACTGCCCTTCTTGGATCTGGTTTTGACCCCGGTGTCACAAATATGTTCTGTGCGCACGCGCAAAAACACTTATTCGATACAATCGACACCATCGACATTCTTGATTGTAATGGCGGCGACCATGGTCACCCGTTTGCAACAAACTTCAATCCTGAAATCAACATTCGCGAAATCACGGCCAATGGTCGTTATTGGGAAAATGGCGAGTGGATCACGACCCAACCACTTGAACACTCCATGATGTTTGATTTCCCCGGTGTCGGTGAACGCAAAGCCTTCCTTCTCTACCATGAGGAAATGGAAAGCCTGTGCCAGAACATTAAAGGCCTAAAGCGCATCCGTTTCTGGATGACTTTTGGCGAAAGCTATATCAAGCACCTTGATGTCATTCAAAACCTTGGTCTCGACAGCATTGAACCTATCGAATTCCAAGGTCAGGAAATCATACCGCTACAATTCCTGCAAAAGCTATTGCCTGATCCCGCTAGCCTTGCGCCAAATTATAAAGGCAAAACCTCAATTGGGTGTCTGGTCAAAGGCACAAAAGATGGCAAGCCGCGCACAAGCTTCATTTACAATATCTGTGACCATGAAGAGACTTATAAAGAAGTTGGGGCACAGGCTGTGTCCTACACAACAGGAGTGCCCGCAGTCGCTGGTGCCGAAATGATCGCAACCGGAAAATGGCGTCAGCCCGGCGTCTGGAATATGGAACAAAACGACCCTGATCCATTCCTCGCCCGCCTGAACGACACGGGCCTGCCCTGGCATGTGAAGGATATGTAGGCTCTAGAGGGCTGCTCCATGGGGCAGCCCTTTTTGTCGAGCGATGGTCAATCGCCCTCTCCACTCCGCTCATCCCTTCGAGGGAAGGGATCTGGGATATCCATTACACAACACGACAAGATTCCCGCCTTCGCGGGAAAGAACGGACAGTTTCTCACCCGAAACACCCATATCATTCCGACTTTCCTGCGGACGCAGGAATCCAGTCCAAGAATAAAGCCGCGCATGGCGCGAAATGTTGAATTCACTGGATCCCAGATCAAGTCTGGGAATACGGAGGTGGCGGGAAGTCGCCAGAAACGGTCATTTGTGATTTCAGAATTTAGTACTACAGATAGGCAATTCAGTTGGAGAGTAAACGTATGTTTGGTCAAAAAAAACAAGATCCGGAATTCAAGTACCTTGGTCAAACTATACAATATTGGAAAACAGACGCTTATCTCAAGAAGTTACATCGCACAGGTTGCTCACCAAACGATATTTCAGAATTGGAAAATGAACTGAAAGGTAGCTTGCCGATAGCATACAAGGAATACGCTCTTTGGTGTGGAAGTGATATAAATGGAATATTTACAGGAAGCGAAGCTTCAATTCATGACGTAATGGGCAACAATGACGCGTTGAATGAAGTTTTAATTGAAGAAGAGTTAAGTCATTTTTCAAATGAAAAGTTTGTCTGTTTCTTAAGTCATCAGGGATACCAATATTATTGGTTCTATTTGTCCGATGCACCTGACCCGATCTGTTATATTTATTTAGAAACTGATGAAAGTACAGAATTTGTTGAGGCTGGAAAATTCTCAGAACTGTTCCACAAATTGGTTCAAAGAACTTGTTAAGCCGACGTCCATTTAGGGCCAATTTTACCTGTTCGCAATCATGACATTTATCACCAATAATTATCCTCTCACGTATCTGTGACTGGACTAAATGTAAAACACCCCTATCCTAAGCGCATGAAATTGATGATTGCCTTTGCGTTTTTTATGTCGAGCCTGCTTGGAACAAGCAGCGCGTGTGCACACGCGATGGGTAATACCAGCGAAGCAACGGCAACTAAGCAATCGACCACCGCAAACGACCATAACATGCATCATGGTCAAAACCATGAGCAAGTTCATACCTCGCATGAGATGCACAATACCTCTCATCAGGACTGCCCTGATGATTGCGATGGCGGATCAGATTGCGCAGGATGTTGGGCTGTCCCTATTAGTGTGACCGTTGATGAATTTAACTTCGACTTGCCATTCACATCCACCGCGTTCGTCACGAATGATGAAGTTGGTTTTGAAAAAAGCTACGCATTAGAACCTCCCCCACCGCGAACCATTTGAACCCGTTTAGTTCACAGGCGGAATCTATCTGCCGTTATGAATAAAACTATGTTCAGAAGGAAATATCATGTTGCGAAAACTCGCGACCTTAACCGCTTTAGGTATGTGCGCAGCGACGAGTGCCCACGCCAGACCCGTATCCTATGAAGGCGGTTGGACAGTCATTGAAGAAACAGACCGACAAAGCACATCTTTGCTGGTTCACTATACGCCAAACCCGGCCTTCTCAATTGGTTGGAAAAGCGAATGGGATCGCCAAGAAGACATTACCATTCACGGTCCTCAACTCACCTATCTCGCCAAACGTTGGTTTGGTGAGGACTATCAAGCCAATCTCTATGCAACAGCAGGAGCTGGCTGGATAGAAGGTGTGAATGACACGCAGATTGATCAAAGCAGCATGGCTTATGTCGGCATTTTAGCTGACTGGGAAACCCGCACTTTGTTCACGTCATACAAGGCACGCTATTTGGATGGAGGACCGATTGATGGCTCTTTCATGCAAGCAGCGCGAGTGGGTTGGGCACCCTATGAAGGCGATACGGGTGACCTTCACACATGGCTTATGGTCGAAATCGACCAACGCCCTGATAACATAGAAGAGTATGGTGTCACCCCGCTTGTCCGCGTGTTTAAAGGTGCAGCCCTTTTAGAGCTTGGTTGGAGCATCACTGATGACGAACCACTCGTAAACTTTACATACAGATTCTAGATCGGAAACAAATCCATGAAATATTCTCTAATTACAATCGCTATGATCGCATTCTCTGCTCCTGCTTTTGCACAGGAGCACCATGGCTCCAAACACGACAATCATCACAATGAAGCACATAGTGATCACGATGATAGCCATGACAATCACGATATGCATGACGATCATGATCACTCAGATCATGCACACGAGGATCATGAGGCCCACACAGATGAGACACACGCGGAACACACCGCATTGGTTCATTCACCAGACATAACAGAAGCCTTGGCCAAAGGCGGCGATGCTGCTGTTGTAAATGTGCTTGGTGTGGTCTGCGACTTTTGCGCCAAAGCCATGAATAAGACTTTCGGCAAAAAAGATGAAGTCGCTGCTGTGTATGTCGATCTGGATACAAAAACACTCAATTTGGTGTTTGCTCCCGATCAATCACTAAGCGATGACACCATAGAAAAACTGGTGAAAAAGGCCGGATATCGCACATCCAGCATCTCCAGAATAGCTTCTTCAGCAAACGCATCTGAATAATGAAACTCTTTGTTCGAGAAGCGATTGCACCGACACTTGCGTTATTTGCTAGCGCCTCAACTCTGGTGTGCTGCGCTTTACCAGCACTCCTGATTACACTGGGCGCTGGTGCTGTCATGGCAGGCCTTACGGCAAATATTCCGGGTTTGATATGGCTAACAGAGCATAAGGTTGAGTTGTTTATAATATCGGGTGCAATGCTATTGCTGGCGGCCTTGGTAAAATGGCTAAACCGAAATGCGCCTTGTCCAATTGATCCCCAGCTAGCCAAAGCTTGTAGCTTCTGGCGGCGAACAGGCACGATAATTTTGGGCATTGCGATCGTTTGCTATCTGCTGGGCGGATTTTTCGCATTCTTCGCAGCTGATTTGCTGTTGTAACTGCTAAATGAATGACTTGGTAAAAGTCAAAATCTTAGATAAAAGCCAATCTCTTTCTAACAATCGGATTGGCTTTTATGCCCCTTTACCCAAACCGCCCTTTTGAATTTGATGTATCTAATGTTGAGACGCCTGCTTTCATTATTGATAGAGGTGCGCTTGAAGACAATCTGAAAATACTGGCAGATGTTCAGGAACGATCTGGTGCAAAGATTTTGCTCGCGCTAAAAGGCTTTGCGATGTGGTCACTTGCGCCACTCGTCATGAAATACCTGCCCGGTGTGACGTCTTCGTCAACGGCAGAAGCCCGCCTTGGGGCCGAGGAATTCAAAGGTGAAGTCCACGCGTGTGCACCCGCCTATTCGGAAGCTGATTTTCGCGAATTGCTGACATTATGTGATCACATCGTTTTTAACTCTGTGAACCAAGCCAAACGTTTTTTACCTATCTACGAAGAAGTGCTCGTTGCTGGCGGTAATACGGTCTCATTTGGACTACGCGTCAATCATGGGCATCGCGAAGCAGACGTTGAGCTGTATGATCCTGCAGCGCCCAAATCTCGTCTTGGCGCACCTCGTGATCAAATTCCTGCTGATGGCTTAGATAGTCTTGAAGGACTACACTTTCACACACTGTGCGAGCTAGGTGTGGATGCACTTGAGCGATCTTTAGAGGTGTTCGAACGTGATTTTGGAGACCTTATCCCAAATTTGAAATGGCTTAACTTTGGCGGCGGTCATCACATTACCCGCCCCGATTATGACATCGACCGCCTTGTAGACATCATTCAACGGATCAAAAAACAATATGATGTTGAGATCTACCTCGAGCCAGGAGAAGCCATTGCTATCCGCACAGGTGTCCTCGTGACTGAAGTGATGGATATCGTCCACAATGAGATGGATATCGCCATTTTGGATACGAGCGCTACAGCGCATATGCCCGACGTATTGGAAATGCCCTATCGTCCAGACATTATTGGCGCACACTTGCCCGATGAAAAGCCACACACTTATCGCCTTGGCGGGCTGACCTGTCTGGCAGGTGATGTGATTGGCGATTATTCCTTTGAGAAGCCGCTCGAGATTGGTCAGAAGCTCGTATTTCTGGATATGGGCCATTACACAATGGTGAAAACATCCACATTTAACGGTGTTCGCCTGCCATCCATAGGAATCGCGGATCCTCAGACGGGTAAAATCGAGATAGTCCGCCGCTTTGGATATGAAGATTACAAAAACAGATTGAGCTAAAATACTCACTTTCACAAAGACTTACTTTGACGTGACGTCTTTATTGAGCCTTAATACTGGCAGATTTCAGTTAGAGGCTAGATTGAAAACAGTATTGAGAGGGACACTCATGAAGAATGCTCTATTATTTTCCAGTGCACTTCTGGCCTTAACGGCCTGTGGTGGCGATCAAAGCAGAACCTCCGGCGAAATGAATGCGGACTATGCGGTACCGGAATCTAGTTACGCTCCGGCTGCAATGGTGCAAACCTCAGACGCTATGCTCGATCGCAAAATGGCATCACCGGTTGCCCCACCGCCTCCACCTCCCGGACCTGACCAAGGTGCGACAGCTCCAACTGGGCCAATGCTGGCTTACACCCATCACCGTACCATTGTCTCTCCAGCTAAGGATGTTGGCGCGGTTGCCAACTCACATGCTGATTTATGTGCGAGCGCGGGCTTTAAAAAATGTATGGTCGTCAATTCCAATCAGAATAATCTCGACGGTGATTGGGCCAATGCAAACCTACACATTCGAGCAACACCAGAATGGATCGAGACATTCTTCAATTCATTGCCAGAAGACCTAAAAGCAACCAATTCAAAAATCACGAATTCCAGCACAAGCGCACAAGACCTTTCAACGCAGATTGTTGATACAGATGCGCGTTTAAAAGCGAAGATCACATTGCGAGACCGCTTGCAGGCACTTCTGACAGATCGCCCAAGTGAGTTACGCGATCTCATTGAATTAGAAAGAGAATTATCACGCGTACAATCCGATATCGATTCAAACGCAAGCATATTGGCCTCGCTAAAACAACGCGTGGCGATGTCTAATTTACACATGAATTATTCTGCGAAACAGACAGCAACATCTGAATCTGTCTGGTCGCCACTTATTGATTCCTTGAAAGACTTTTTCAGAAACCTAGCAAGCGCACTGGGCGGCGTGATTTCTCTTATTCCATATCTACTTATCTGGGTGCCGATCATTGGTGCCGTTGCGTGGTATGGACGCCTAGTCTACCGCAAGATTTGGAAAAAAAAGCAAAGCGATTCCAAACCAGAAGCTGACGCAGTCGCGGAAGAATAAGCAGCTACAAGAAATTGATATGCAATATCCCTCTATTCCAGTATAAATTGTTATACCAAATAGAGGGATGAATTATGATCAATTACTGCATGATCGGTGTATCGGATGTTAATAAAGCCGGAGAGTTTTATGACGCAGTTCTCGAAATTATCGGTGCTACGCCTATCCACAAGACTGAATCGCAACGCTTTTACGGACAAGACCGGACCAAACCCTTGTTCGCAATATGCCTTCCCTTCAATGGAGATAATGCATCTGCCGGTAACGGAACAATGGTGGCATTAGGCACCGACACGAAAGAAAAAGTACATGCAGCCTATGCCAAGGCGATAGAGCTGGGCGCTAATTGTGAAGGTGAACCCGGCCCTCGTGGTCAATATGGCGAGTTCGCTTATTTCCGGGATGCAGATGGTAATAAAATAGCTATTTCCTGCACTCCCCGCACATCCGCATAAATAAAAAAGGCCGCTCCATTCAGAGCGGCCTTTTTAATAAACTCAATGTGCCAGTAAAATTAATTACCTGCTATTTCAGCCTGTTGTTCAGCAAGAGCATCTAGCGCTGAACGTGCTTCATCATCTGCTTGCGGCTGTTCACTTGCTTCAGCTGGCGGCTTGCGGCGAGGACGACGACCACGTCTTTTAGGTGGCGCATCTTCAGATGAAGCTTCTTCTTCTGAGGGTTGCTCAGAAGCTTCTGAAACTTGTGTTTCTTCGCCTTCAGAGGCATCAACAACTGCTAAAGGATCAGCAACTTCTTCACCTGAAACCGCAGATATGGCAACAGCCTCGTTTGCTTCTAGTGTCGCATTTTCATTTGACTGAGCATCGTCACGATTATTGTGATGTTGCGGCCTGTCTTTAGGCAGATTTGCTTGCACAATGCGATAATAGTGCTCGGCATGCTGATACAAATTTTCAGCTTTTACGCGATCACCTGCAGTCTGCGCGTCACGCGCATACTGAATATACTTGTCATAAATTTGGCTGGCTGAACCCCGGATCTTTACTTCAGGTCCGTTGCTTTCGAGTGAACGATTACCCGAATTATTGGGCTTCCGCCCGCGCCCACGCTGACGCTTCATATATCCATATCCTAATCTAGTTTAAGTCGACCTGTTCAAAGGCCTATTGCGCATTAGTCATAATCTGGTGTTGCGCCGTCGAAGCGATTATTTACTTGATTCGCGGACCGACTGTCTGGAGCTTAGCGTGCATATTTCCGCTTTCCAAGCCCCGCGTGCATATAAGTATTACACTCTAGTTTGCCGAGCGTAAACACATCTTTTTACTCCAGCGAGATCTTTCTTGTAATTAATATCAGAAAACCCAGAATATCGAAGTAATTCGGCCACATAATCTGCTTGATTGTATCCAACTTCAAAGACTAGAAGGCCATTTTCACTCATATGATTTTTTGCTTGCGCGATAATAGATCGGTAATCGTCCAAACCATCCTCGCCACCATCTAATGCAGACATGGGATCAAACTTTTGAACGTCGACGTCCAACATATTTATATCTGATGTAGGTATATAAGGTGGATTGGAAACAATAACGTCAAAGAGGTGATCTTTCTGCAGCGCGCTGAACCAATCAGACTCGAGGAACTCCGCCCTTTTACCAATATACAGGTCTTCCGCATTTTGCTGAGCAATTTTCAAAGCATCAGCACTTTGGTCTAGCCCCCAACCTTTGGCAGCCTGCTTCTCATACAAAACAGAGAGCAGAATACAACCCGACCCAGTTCCTAAATCCAATACGCTTTTATCCGTATCCCGCCACTCTTGTAATATCACTTCAACAATCGTTTCAGTGTCAGGCCGCGGATCCAATACATCTGGAGAAATATTGAAACTCAGCCCCCAAAATTCGCGTTTTCCTATGATACGAGATACAGGCTCGCCAGACACACGACGTCCAATCAATTTGATAAAAGCAGAGACTGTTTTCTCATCTGTTTCAGCATACTCTTCAGCTATTAATTGCGTCGGACTATACCCCATCGAAAATTCTAATAGTCGGCGCGCATCTCGAACTGGCCCTTCGATATTCGCCTCTTTCAGTCTAGACGCACCTTGGCGTAATAACTCGCCGAGAGTTTGAGTTTCTTCTGGCAATTTACAACACACTTATTTTGCTTGAGGCCTCTAACCGACCTGATTGAACAACCTTCGCATACACACCCATTGTTTTTCTTCTAAAATGCTTCATCAACGCAGGAACAATATCTAGATCGTATTGCGCTGATTCTGGATTTGCATGGGTCGCCTTACAGCGCACTGTTGGAATGAGAATTTCCAGAATAGCATCGCCTATCTTAATCCGCTGCCCCTCTTTCCATTCATCTTCAATCCAAGCAAGTCCGTCAAAGAGTACATTTCCTCTAAAACGACTAGGGCTGACCTCAGCACCCATCGCGTCTGACAATGCTTGGACAGATGACGCATTTATCAGTGATACAAAGCCTTCATTATAATCCATAAAGCGATGTTTATGCGGGGCTGGAATGACTTTTAGAGGACCTTTAAACTCATCTTCAAAACGATTTGAAAGCCAATCGGAAAGATCATCAAACCCATCTTGCGACGACATATCAAAACTGCAAATACAGTCTTCATCGCGCTCATAGATTTCTAGCTCTTTACGCTCATCCACGTAGATCGTTTCAAAATTTGCAACTCTGGCAGAGCGCGCAAGAACAACAAATCTCATTTTTGAAATGTGCTTTGGGTCAGATTGATCAAATCCGGATGGACCATCTTCAATCGCAAACATGCGGTCATTTGGAAAACACTCACCAGCGATCAATTGTACATTGTCTAATCTCTCTGGCGAAAACCCTTTCACGGGATGCCGCCAAAGGCTTTGAACAATTAGATCTGATGCCGGCATACCAACCTCTTATTGTATCCGAGATAAAAAGATCAGCCTTCTTCCAAAGCCGCAAGACGCTCAGCCTGATCTTCTGCGATCAATGCATCAATAACTTCACTTAGCGAGTCACCTGCTAGGATTTGCTCCAATTTATAGAGCGTCAATTTTATACGGTGATCTGAAACGCGGTTTTCAGGGAAGTTATATGTTCTGATTTTTTCTGAACGGTCACCAGAACCAACTTGGCTTTTACGCGCATCGGCCATCGCCGCATCTTTTTCAGCACGCTCTTTTTCATAAAGCCTGATCTTTAGCATTTCCATCGCACGCGCACGGTTTGCGTGTTGAGATTTTTCCGATGATGTCACCATGATATTTGTCGGCAAGTGAATTATCCGCACTGCCGAGTCCGTGGTGTTTACGTGCTGACCACCTGCACCAGAAGATCGCATCGTATCAATACGGATGTCTTCTTGTTTGATCTCGATATTCACTTTTTCCGGCGCTGGAAGCACAGCAATACTTGCAGCAGACGTGTGGATACGTCCTCCACTTTCAGTTTTGGGAACACGTTGAACACGGTGAACACCCGATTCAAACTTCATTTTCCCAAACACGCCTTTACCTGTTACCGACGCGATAATCTCTTTATATCCACCCGCATCACCTTGTGACTGGCTTTCAATATCGAGTTTCCACCCTTGTAGCTGAGCGTAACGCTCATACATGCGGAAAAGATCCCCCGCGAAAAGCGCAGCTTCATCTCCACCTGTTCCTGCCCGAACCTCAAGCACGGCATTCGCTTCGTCATCTTCATCTTTGGGAAGTAGAAGCAATTGCAGTTCTTCTTCTAGTGCAGGCAACGCAGATTTTAGCTCTTCGCGTTCTTCCTGCGCCAATTCTTTCATATCTGGCTCAGAGTCTTTATCGCTTAAAATAGCTTCAGCTTCTTCTAGCGAAGCTCGTGTATCCACCAACTCACGCGCTTTATCAGCAACAAGCTTTAGCTCTGCATGATCTTTGGAAAGCTGAACAATTTCTTGAGGGTCAGATGCAACGGACATACGCGCTTCTGTTTGTTCAAATCTTTCAATCACCTGAGTCAGGCGTTCAGCAGACACAGCGGCCATCTATACAATCTCTCTCTAAGTTGATCGAGAAGCTTTATAGGAGGAGATGCGATACGTCACTACCTTCAAGTTACTGTAGTAACATTTCTCACAAAAAAGTTAGTTCCTGATGCACATATGCGATGAATATTATTAACCTTGCTTGGTTAGTCTTCTACAATCTTAGATTAGTGTATGGGGATTTCAGTGGCGAGTTCATTTTCAAATTATGAAAAAGCCTTTCAGTCATTTTTGAAGAAAAACACTGAAAAGAACATTCCGATGAAATCACTACTGATTTTGTTGGCTACCAGCATTATATTCATGTTTTCAATTCTATTTCTTGTTGTGAATAAAAGCGATAGAATTACACAACAATCTGAAAATGCGCGTTTTGAACACTTGCTAAAAACGCAGCAAGACAACACCAAAGATTTGGTCAATGCTTTGTTGTCATTACCCGGCACGCCAGAAATGCTGCACGACAAATTATCCAAGCAGGAATTAAACGACAAAATCACACAGCGCTTAGCCGATGGCTTGTCTACAACCAATATCTACATAACCAATGAGCACGGAAATATCCTTTTAAGCGATACATCTCTTCTCTCGATATACCCGCTAAGCCTCTCAACTCTTAAGCACAATATCGATAATCTAGTTGAACGTGTTCAGGTCGATGGCGACAAAAACTTTTTGTCAGACCTCGCTTTCATCAATGGTGATTTGTTTGGTTTATCCATCAAAGAAGTGAGCTATAGCGGGCAACTAAGGTTTCTCATTGTCGCCACCCCGCTCAGTCAATTTATTCAAAAATCGCAAGCTGACCCAATTGCCATTACGCCGATTGAGAATGCGAAGACACTTAAACCGAATTCTAGTTTGGTAGTCATTCCTCTAAACAATCTAGAAACAGACACGATTGGATGGGTTTCTTGGCAACGAAACCTACCGGCTCGTTCTTCTCTATTTGATTTTATACCAATTTTGCTAAGTGCTGCGATACTCTTGACCATCATCGCTTTTTTGTTCTGGAAGCAAGCAGAATTGCTAGTCAAGAATATTGCAAAAAACCAAGAGCGAGCCAAAAAACTAGCATTGCATGACCCACTCACCGGTCTTGCAAATAGAGCCCTCCTGAAACAGCAAATAGCTGCTGCAAAATCTGACGTTAAACGCGGGAGAGATGGTTTTGCCCTTCACTTGATAGATTTGGATAAGTTCAAGGACGTCAATGACACTATGGGTCACCCTGCAGGTGATGAGCTGATTAAGCAGGCCGCGGACCGCCTAAAAGATGCCTGCCGCGCGAGTGACACTGTTGCCCGTATCGGCGGCGATGAATTTGCTGTCATTCAATTGGAAGCGACGAATACGAGCGTCACATCCCGCCTTGCTCGCCGAATCAACGAGCAAATGGCACGTGCGTTTAAGATCAACGGAAACGAGGTATTTGTAAGCGCTTCTATTGGGATAGCACATGACCACGATGGAACCTGTGAACATGAAGAACTCGTCCGCCGTGCAGATATTGCTCTCTACAGGTCCAAAGGGAATGGTAAAAACCAGTTCTGTTTCTTCGAAGCAGAAATGGACGCTGAGTTAAAGAATAAGCACGCAATAGAACGCGACCTTAGACAAGCTCTTCAAAACCCGATCAAAAATGGCCTACGCGTTGTCTACCAGCCTCAAGTTTCTGCCAATGGTCGCCATATAAGGGGCATGGAAGCGCTCATTAGATGGACTCATCCAACGCGAGGTATTGTTTCCCCTGCTGACTTTATACCTGTTGCAGAGGAATCTAACCTGGTCGTTCAGCTTGACAATTTCGTCCTGCGCCAAGCGTTTAAAACAGCCACGAGTTGGCCGGAAATAACCATGGCCGTCAACGTGTCAGCCAAGGAACTGCACTATGACGGATATGCCAACCGCGTGATCGCAACTGCAGAAGAATTTCAGGTACGCCCAGATCAGATCGAATTGGAAATAACCGAGTCTGTTCTGCTGGAAGACTCCCCACGCATTGCAAAAACCCTCAAACAATTAAAAGCCGTTGGATTTAAAATCGCTCTTGATGATTTCGGAACTGGGTATTCATCACTTTCCTACCTTCGTCGTCACCAAGTCGATAAGCTTAAAATCGATCAGAGCTTTGTAGCCTCTATCGGGGTGCGAGATGACGCTTCAGCCGTTGTACAAGCGATACTCAGCCTCGGAGAATCGCTTGGCCTTTCGGTAACAGCAGAAGGCGTAGAAACGATTGAACAACGCGACTCTTTAAGAGCCCATGGCTGTGCTTATTTACAGGGGTATTTATTCTCCCGACCGATTGAAGAAGACGCAATTGCATCCCTTGTCGCGCAATTCAAACAGCGCAATGACAAAGAAAGAGTTCGGAAAATTTCCTAGATGTAGGAACTCGCGAGAGCCCAGACATTGATGAGCGCTAGCGCAATCAACACTGCCGAACTGACAAGAAATGTTCTGAACCGCCAAAGAAGATTATTCTTGGTGCACTGGATTATGGAGTGAACAACTCTCAATCCAACATACAAAAATGCAAGCGAAATACCCAACGTATTCGAGACACCAACCAGATAAGAATAAACGCACAGTGCGTAGAATAAGACCGGTTGTTCATGAAGGTGTGAATTATTGTCTGACGCCCAAACAGCTTTAAGTGAGAGTCCTGTTAATTCCTGTGTACGTTTGGGTGGTCTCACCCCTTTTTTCAAAGCGGCGAATATTTCCGACAAACGCGTATAGGCCAACCAACATGTTATAATCAGCGTCCATACGACTAAACATAGGACTGGCGTAAGCATATTCATCATCAACCGTCTCCCTGATAAAGATATCTCCAGCGAAACGTATACGAATAAATGAATTCTGCTAGTTCACCTTAGGTGAGAAGCGCGCATCTAGAAATGACAAGAAATCTTCCCAATCTTGGGGCCTGATGCCATGACGGCCTTTGGAAATCTGGAAAACTAATTCTCCGGATGTGATGTCATTATCTTTAAGGCCAGTTTGCACCAACCCATTTGCGCCTAGAATTTTATACACTTCATCCGCGCCCTGTGCCGCGCGAAATGTTCCATTGGGATCTGACCATACATCATTCCAGCTATTGCCTAAAAACACGGGTCGAGGCGCAGCTAAAGCGATCAAGAAATGTTGATCAACTGGGATCTCATTTTCGCGCCCCGAATAGCTTGCGAATTTCTCATTGAACCAATGCGGATAGTTTTCTGTAATTTGCTTGATGGATTCCCCATTCAAACTTTTTGAAAGTGTAGCACCACCCGTGCCGGACTGATGTGAAATAACCCCATCAATGCGGTCATCATTTGCGGTTGCCCATAAAGCAGCTTTACCTTGCCGAGAGTGCCCCCAAACAATGGTCTTGGACGGATCAAACCGATTGTCCTGATCTAGAATATCAATTACCCAACCATAGCCTGCCGCCCAAACAGATAGAACACCTTCAGGCTTGTATTCTGGCCCTGCTTCATTTGCTGTAAGCTCAATACCAATATGCGCTCCTTCTGCACTATCAGCAGCAATCTGAGAGGAGTAAATAGTGGCATAGGCATAGCCGCGTTCAAGCACCTCTTTAACTGGTGGACCTTCTATATACTGTCCAAAAATTCCCTTGATCAGACTTGCCATAATACCGCCGCCGCCACACACGCCGCCGCCATCCGGCGCGGATAATCCAGCATTTTTTAAAGCCGCAGAATTTTGACAAAAACTCTGCGCAATTATCAAAGGTACAGGCGCACCAGCGGTCGCTGAATTTGGTATAGCGACACCAATGTGAAATCGTGGGCCATTTTCACCGGCCTGAACAAAAAATTCCTCAAGTCGACCTGCGCCTTCAGCATAGGCTTCATCAACGATGCGGTGCTCTATAAGGTTTCCTGTCACGCCTTTGGGATATGGACCATAAACGTGTTCTACCAATGCCTGTTGCAGGACTTTCCTACGCTCAATCCAGTCTTCTGTATTGGAAACTTGCCCTTGATCTTGCATTGGCGACAAAACCGATGGCTCGGCAATAGGAGGGCCGTCTAGAGATAAATCAGCACGGACTAACCCCAACTGCACTGCACATGAAGACGTGACCAACAGCATCCCAAGCCCTAGAGCGCCAAGCACTGTGTAGGTTATCCGTTTTTTCAAATTTTTCTTCTTCGACACAGCCTGCCCTCACAACGATCTTGGTTGCCCGTACTATTGTCTATCAATCAATATTAAAGCGAGCGAAATTTAATCAAACATTTGTGATTAAGAAGATGGGTAACTATTTACGTGGCCAAAGAACCATTTGGGTGCACGAAAAATGCGCAATAACTTTTTCTGTTTCAACGTGTAGCACCTTAGCTTCCCAAAGCTGAGTCGTTTTTCCTTTGTGAAGCACTTTTGCCAGAGCTTTAACCTTACCGTCTCTCGCAGTACCCACGAAATTGGATTTAAGCTCTATGGTCGTAAAGCCCGTTGCACCTTCAGGCAAATTCATCATGCAACCATATCCACAAGCAGAATCCGCAAGAGAAACAACAGCTCCTGCATGAAGGTAGCCATGGGGTGCCATTACGCCTTGTTGAACATCTATTTCTGCTTCCAAAGTGCCTTCACCAACCGAAAGAACTTTAACGCCGATCAACCCAGGTAAGTATTTCTCACCAACTTGATTTAGAGCCTCTAAATCCGTTTGCATTATCCACCTTCAGTTTAGCAAAAACACCAAACTGAATTTCTAGTGAAGGAAAATCAAGATGCCGCTGGGGAACGCAAATACTCTGCTCGTTTTTCAACTTGCTCGACAATATGTTCAATCATATCTGCATTTGACAATTTATGATCTGGCTTGCCGCCGACATACATCATGCCTGCATCTTTTCCGCCGCCTGTAAAACCAAGATCCGTACCCGCCGCTTCACCCGGCCCGTTCACGACACAGCCGATAATGGAAAGCGTTATAGGCTCACGAATATGTTCCAAGCGCTGCTCTAGGATTTCAACAGTACTGATCACATCAAATCCTTGGCGCGCGCATGATGGACAGGCAATGATATTCACGCCGCGTGTACGCAGGTTCAGTGACTTCAACATGTCAAAGCCGACTTTAATCTCTTCAACTGGATCAGCAGATAAAGACACACGAATAGTGTCTCCTATTCCCGCCCAAAGTAAATTGCCCATCCCGATCGCTGACTTAATGCCGCCGGTTCTGGCAGGCCCTGCTTCAGTGACACCCAAATGCAGTGGCGCATCTGTGGCTTCTGCCAATCCCTGATAGGCAGCAACAGTTAGAAACACGTCTGATGCTTTTACCGAAATCTTGTACTCACGGAAATCATGGTCCTCGAGAATGCGCGCATGGTCCATTGCGCTCTCAACCATGGCTTCAGGACAAGGCTCACCATATTTTTCAAGCAAGTGCTTTTCGAGCGAGCCACCATTCACACCGATACGAATACAAGCGCCGTTATTCTTGGCTGCATTGACGACATCACGCACACGGTCAGCTGATCCGATATTACCCGGATTAATCCTCAAACAAGCGGCACCAGCCTCGGCAGCTTCAATTCCGCGTTTATAATGAAAGTGGATATCAGCAACGATTGGTACATTCGCCGCTTTAACGATCTCTTTTAAGGCAGCTGTTGATTCTTCATCAGGACAAGACACACGAACAATATCAGCACCAGCATCTTCAAGTCGGCGGATTTGATCAATTGTTGCTTTCGCATCAGATGTAGGTGTGTTTGTCATGGACTGCACACTGATAGGAGCATCTCCACCTATCTCTAGATCACCCATACGGATTTTACGAGATTTACGGCGTTCGATTGCCCGCCAAGGTCTGACATGATCCAAATTCATCACGTTAACTCCGATAAATTCCTGAGGCCCGCCCTAAGAGAGATAAAAGGACGTCATCGCTACGTCCTTATCTTGCGGTAAGATCGCAATAGCAAGTCGATGCGTTCAAATAATGACAAACAATTGTTTGCAAACACATCGACGAATTACATTTTTTAAGAGTGAGATATAAGTTTACTTGCTTAGTGAAGCAGCTCATTACCTTCAACAGGTTGGCGCGTCAGAACCTCATCAACTGAGTTCGCATAAACTGGCAAACCTGGCTCAGCTAGCGTTCCCAATGATTGGCCTGAAAGATACCATTCAAATGCACCACCATCACGCGCCGTAATTGTCCAACCTGCGCCTATACGAGGAACATAGACCGCACCGGGTGCAAGTTCACGAGACAGGTAAACAGTTCCATCTGAACCACGCACTTCAATCCATGCACGCGTTAGAGCATGTAAAGACAAATCAGATGCAGATGCCGGAGCCATTACAGCGGCATTGGAATAGACTGTGTTTTCTTCAACAGCGGCTGTTGCAGAAACATTTGTTTCGGTGTCCTGCTCCCAAGGCTTCATGACATAGGCAGCCACAGAACCACATGCGATCAAAGTAGCAGCAATGGATAAGACAACCGGAGCTATCCAAGAGCGTTTTTCTTTGGCTTCAGAATCTTTAGCGCGTTTTTCCAACTCTTCATCAGTTGGTTCCAACGCCAGTAATCCACACTCATTTAGAAACCGCTGAACAACATCTTTTGGGTCAGGCATGCCCAATGATTTTGCATAATTGTTCAGATAACCGCGCAAATAAGATTGAGACTTTGGCATACCCGGTAAAAGGTTTGGCATCATGTCTTCAATGGCGCTCAAATAATCTTTGTGGATACGCGTTTCTTTAGCGGCGAGTTCTAGACTCCAGCCCTTTTTTTCACGCGCTGCACGTAATCGAGGCCCCATTCGTTCAGCGTTTAACGCATCAGGAGCAACGACAACTAGGTGTGGTGCAAAGCCAGCTTGGCTCTCAGATACAGCTTCAGATGATGGAACGACCTGTTCCGCCTCTAAGTTTGATGAATTGTCCGCAAGTGTATTGTCGCCTTTTGAGACGTCATTCAAAATTGCTACTGGCTTGGTTTTATCGCCATTTTTATTTGCAGCGTTACTCATCAAACGATCCGTTCCGGCTGGAGATTGCTGGTCGAAGCTCTCCTTAAACCTACAATACTTATTAACAATTCAAAACGTCTAAAGCAACGCCTTATACTTGTAACCCAGATTGCTGAATGATCTTTAATATTTCTTTACGAAGGTTTGGCTTTCCCGAATCAATCAACAATTGGACTTCTTGACTGATCTTCGCAAATTCCATGCCGCGTATCAGTTTTTTAATAGGACCTATGCGAGCCCCCTGCATTGAAAGCCTTCTATAGCCTAAACACGCGAGTACAACCATTTCTAGCGGTCTTCCCGCAGCTTCACCACAAATTGAAATTGGAATATCGGCTTTATTTGCCGAATCTACGACGTGTTTCATTAAACTTAACGCAGGTCGACTGATCAAATCGTACCGTTCTGATACAAGTTTGTTCTCTCTGTCAGCAGCAAAGAAGAACTGCATCAAGTCATTTGTACCAACAGACAAAAAGTCCGCCTTGCCTTTAAGGGAAGAAATCGACAACGCAAAGGACGGTGTTTCCACCATAGCGCCCACTTCGAGTTTTGAAGGTGTTTCACGTCCAAACTTCTTCGCCCATTCAATTTCTGCATCAACCAAAGCACGTGATTGAATGAACTCCTCGACGGAACAAACCATTGGGAACATCAAACGCAATGGTCGGCTCTTAGAAGCTCGTATAAGCGCGCGTAGTTGGCGACGGAAAAAGTATGGCCGGTCGAGCGCCAGTCGTAGCGCCCTCCAACCAAGTGCAGGGTTTTCTTCTCGGTCTCCGCCCATAAATGGAGCAACTTTGTCTCCACCTAAATCCAGAGTTCTAAAGACCATTGGCTTGTCGCCAACACGCGAAATTGCGTCTTCATAAAATGAAGCTTGCTCTTCTAACGTCGGAACTGTTTCAGATGACAAAAATTGAAACTCGGTACGGAATAGTCCAACGCCTTCTGCACCCGTATCTTCCAAATGGTCCAAATCAAAAGACAGACCCGCATTTAGAGAAAGACTAAACTCAACGCCGTCTTTTGTCTTTGCTGGTAGATCAATCAGTTTAGAATATTCAGCGCGTTCTTCGCTGGATATAGAGATACGCTGATTATAGGTTTCAACGACATCACTGGTTGGACGCAAAAGCACAAGCCCTTTGTCAGCATCAAGGATGATCTCATCCCCTTGCTCTACGCGGCTAACAATCCCTTCGGCATCACCAATCGTGGGAACGCCAATAGCACGCGCGACTATAGCGGCATGCGAGCCAGCGCCGCCTTCTTCCAAGATCACACCAGCAAGCTGATAGTCTCGGTATTCAAGTAATTCCGCAGGCCCAAGGCGACTTGCTACCAAAATAGAACCTGGTTTAGGAGGTTGATCTGTAGCGTCTTCACCAGATAAATGCCTAAGCAACCGGTTTTCTAAGTCTTCGAAATCGTGAAGTCGCTCACGTAGATAAGCATCACGCGCGTTTTCCAACCGAGCACGATGCTCACGGCGCGTTCGATCAACAGCTGCCTCGGCTGACAAACCGGACTGAATTGCATCATGAAGACGTGTTTCCCACGAAGGATCATGCGCGAACAACCGATAAGTTTCTAAGACATCTCGGCTTTCACCAAATAATACCGGCGTCGCCCTATTCAACATAGTATCGATGGATTGGCGCAAATCGGCTAACGCTTCATCTAGTCTAATGCCCTCAGCTTCGGGGTCCTGAGAAAAGAAACGCGCTGCTGTTACAACTGGGTCGTGCAGATGAACAGGTCCAACGCCCATTCCTTCGTTCAAACGACGTCCCTTAACCTCACCAGGTGGCAAAGCGCGGATATCAAGATCATTGCGTTCATCCAAGGCAGCGGCGACGATTTCAGCCAAAACCATAGCGATCGTTTGAAGAGCTTCCATCTCTTCATCGTCATAACTACGCTCTGTTTTGTTTTGAACGACTAGAACACCTAGTACACGGCCGCCGCGCAAAATCGGTACACCTAGGAAACCGTGATAAGGATCTTCACCTGTCTCTGGACGATAAGAAAATCGAGGATGCACGGGTGCATTTTTTAGCCGCTTTGGACGAGCTGAAGATGCAATAAGGCCAACCAATCCTTCATTTTCGTTCAGCCTTGTACGACCTACAGCTTCTTGCTTCAGTCCTTCTGTTGCCATCAATAGCAAACTGTTATCACCGGAACGTACGTATATTGAGCACACATCCGCGACCATTGTCGTTGCAATTAATTGAACAACGCGCTCCAACCTTTCCTGCTGGGCAGCTTCATTCGCCATAAGTTCGCGAAGCCGGCTCATTAGAAGTCGGGCTGTTCCTGCCTCAGCAAATGTCCGAGTTGGGCTCATACTATCGCGTTTCCTCAATAATGGGGGCGTAACCAGCTTCTAAGATGGCTGTTTGCTACGCAATGTATTCCTCATCATTTCGTGCAGACAGTTTAAAGCCCACACGAAATGATCAAATTATATTTATTCAGTGTCTAAATCATAGGCAGTGTGTAGTGTACGTACAGCCAACTCAGTATAGGCCGCATCGATCAGAACTGAGATTTTGATTTCAGATGTAGAGATAACCTGAATATTGATCGCTTTTTCTGATAAGGCGCTAAACATCAAAGTCGCAACACCTGTGTGGCTACGCATTCCCACACCAACAACTGACACTTTTGCGACATCACGGTCAACTTCAAGTTCTTCAAAGCCCAAGTCACCCTTTAGAGATTCCAAGGTTTGACGTGCTAGCTCTGCATCACGATCAGCTGTCGTGAAAACCATGTTTTGTCGACCTTCTGCACGCGCATCAGCTTGTACAATCATGTCGACATTCACGCCGGCATCAGAAAGGCTCTGAAAGAGCTGCGCGGCAACACCCGGATTGTCATCCAACCCTAACAGCGTAAACTTCGCTTCATCACGTGAATAAGCAATACCACTAACAACTTGTTTTTCCACGATCTCTTCCTCGTTGCAGACCAAAGTACCCGGAAAGTTCTCGCCATCTTCAGAAAAGCTAGAACGCACCCGAATAGGAACATTGTGATTCATGCCAAGCTCGACACAACGTGTCTGCAATACTTTGGCACCCAAAGACGCCAATTCCAGCATCTCTTCATATGAAATTTTTTCCATGCGACGTGCCTTAGGCACAATTCGCGGGTCAGTCGTGTAGACACCATCTACATCAGTATAGATATCACACACGTCAGCTTTCAAAGCTGCTGCTGCTGCCACAGCACTCGTGTCTGAACCACCTCTACCTAGTGTCGCAATACGTCCATTTGGGCTTACGCCCTGAAAACCTGCGATAACCGCAATCTCACCGCTATCAACGCTGTTGCAGAAATCATCGCCTTCAAACCCAAGAATCCGAGCTTTCCCGTGCGATGTATCAGTGCGCATCGCCAATTGCCAACCAAGCCATGAGCGGGCTTTAAAGCCACGTTTTCTCAAAGCGAGTGCTAACAGACCAGATGTAACCTGCTCACCAGAAGCAACAACAACATCATATTCATCATCATACTGATCGCCAACAAGTTTACCACCTGCAGCCTCATCAGCATACCCAACGAGTTTGTTTGTCTCGCCGGACATAGCGGATACAACGACGGCAAAACCGCCACCATCTTCTTGAACACGTTGCGCCACGATATCGGCAACACGTTCAATCCGCTCCATATTGGCGACAGAGGTGCCACCGAATTTTAAAACTGTACGTTTCATGGGGTCGGGTTATTCCAAATATTTCTTTGCAAATGCAAATATAATCTCACTAAATCGTCATTCTCATCGGGACATACTCTTCCGTCCTATAGAGAATTCTTGCAGTCTTTTATGCCGCAGATCGGATTCAGGCAAATGCTGATAGTTTGAGAAGTCGAAAAAAGCCTGTTTTTTTGAACAAAATCATGCAGAAATTCGTATAAACTTATCAAAACACACCCCGCAAAACAAAAAAGATCAACAAAGTTAGAAAAAATATGCCTCTCTCCAGCCCCAGCATTGATGAAAGCGAAATAGAAAAGTTCCGCGCAATGGCCTCAGAATGGTGGGACCCCAATGGAAAATTCAAACCTCTACACAAGTTCAATCCCGTACGATTGGCATTCTTACGCGATAGAATCACCGAACACTTCAACTTAAACGACAATACACGCACCCCACTACAAGGTCTACGTGTATTGGATATTGGGTGCGGCGGTGGGCTCGTATCTGAACCACTCGCAAGACTGGGAGCACAGATGACTTCCGTTGACGCGGGTGAGGCCAATATAAAAACCGCAATGACCCACGCCAAAGAAATGGGAATTGATATAGATTATCGCGTTGGCACAGCAGAACAACTTATCGAAGCAGGCGAAGAGAAATTCGATATTGTTTTGAACTTGGAAGTTGTCGAACATGTTGCCGACGCCAACCAGTTCATCATGGACACTGCAAGCCTTGTTAAACCGGGTGGTCTGATTTTCGTCGCCAGTATCAACCGAACATCAAAAGCATTTGCGCTTGCTATCGTTGGCGCTGAATACATTTTGGGTTGGCTTCCAAAAGGAACGCATGAATTCCATAAACTGGTCAAACCTTCAGAAGTGCACAGTGCCCTAAAATCTGCCCAAATTGATATCAAAGAAACGACTGGCGTGAGCTATAATCCCCTATCAGGAGAATGGTCCTTGTCTTCTGATACAATGGTCAATTACATGTGTATTGGAGAACGTGTAAAATAATATGGATACATGGTTTAAAATTAGCCAAAGTCTTTATATATGCACTTGAACACAAACTGATTTTTATGTCTAAGAATCAGGAACGGACCGGAATACAGGGGAAAAACCGACCATGTTTACAGACAACGCCACAATTGGCCGCGACATGATCGAGCAAAAACGCGCAACGCGAGCGCTTCAAACTCCTGGTGATGTCCTAAATTTTTGGTTTGATGATGTCGCAACAAACCCATCAAAACTTGAAGAACGCAATAAACTTTGGTGGATCAAAAGCGAAGATACTGACAGGCTGATTGCATCGCGCAGCGTCTTGCTCCTGGCTCGTTTGGCATCAGGTCTCGGCCTTGAATGGGCAAAACGTGGCCCTGCAGAGCGTCTCGCCGCTATCGTTGCTCTCGATCAGTTCACAAGAAACATTTTCCGCGACACTGAATTCGCATTTGAGAATGACGCTTTAGCCTTACAACTCTGCAAAGAGGGTTTGGCAAAGGGCGACGATAAAGTATTGGCTCCCATCAAACGTTGGTTCTTTTATCTTCCTCTCATGCATTCAGAAAACATTGACGACCAAGACAAGTCAGTCGAGCTGTTTGAAAAATTGATACCCGAGGCCGATGACTCACTCAAAGAGCAACTCGAAGGCACTCTGGAATTCGCGATCAAACATCGTGATCTGATCGTCAAATATGGTCGTTACCCACACCGCAATGAAGCGCTAAGTCGCCCATCTTCTGAGGCTGAATTAGAATATCTTAGCCAGCCCGGCGCAGGATTTTAATGACACCGGATATCACCATCTTTATCGACGCAGACGCCTGTCCGGTTAAAAATGAAATTTTCAAAATTGGTGAACGTCACAATGCATTAGTGTGGGTTGTTTCCAATTCATTCTTACAGGTGCCTCGCCTCCCCAATATAAAACAAATGGTGGTCGAAGCAGGACCAGACGAAGCTGACAACTGGATTGCTGAAAATTGCACAGTATCTTCCGTCGTTATCACAGCTGACATATTGCTGGCGGAACGCGCGCTGGAAAACAATGCGACTGTTCTAAAACCTGACGGCAAGGCATTCACAAAGGAAATGATCGGTGCTGCAGTGGCGACGCGCGCGCTTATGGAGCAATTACGATCGACAGGTGAACAAATGGGCGGCGCAGCCCCATTCTCTCAAGCTGATCGCTCGCGCTTTTTGCAAGCTTTGCATGAGGCTTGCGTCAAACTTAAAGCAAACTAGTTCAGTTTTTTTGTGTCTTTAGGCGCTGGTGTTGGTGGCACAAATGGCTCTGGCAATGGCACAGCCGTGACACCTTCTTCAGCTAAGGT
Source organism: uncultured Hyphomonadaceae bacterium (assembly GCA_964352025.1). GTDB lineage: Bacteria > Pseudomonadota > Alphaproteobacteria > Caulobacterales > Hyphomonadaceae > Hirschia. The sequence goes on along the minus strand of CAYGPZ010000003.1, from coordinate 15,592 downwards.
CTTGGCTTCATCAGGCGTTGCTTCACCCCAAACAGCACGTTTTTCTTGATCACCATAATGCATTGCTCGCGCTTCATCGGCAAATTTATCACCGACATAATCATGTGTTTTGCCAATGTGTTCGCGTACCTTTGAGGCGACTTTTTCAATCTCTTCAGGAGTAGGCAAAGAATCCGATTTTGGCATTTTTATTTTGCCAGACTTGGCACCAGAATCCCGAATAGACGGAGCCATTATCTGTTTCTTGATTTGCTTGGAACCACAAACAGGACATTCCACAAGCCCACGCTCTACCTGCTCATCATAAGCATCTGAAGATGGAAACCATGCTTCAAACTCATGATCTCCGGGACAACAAAGAGCGTATTTAATCATTGATAGGCCTATTCACTTATTCTTGAAGAGTAGCTTACTCTTCAAGTTTCGCAAACTACTCCCCCAATCAATTTATCCCAGCATTACATCCAGCGCGCCCTGGCGTTCTAACGACATCATTTCATCACACCCACCAATATGTTCTTTACCAATAAAGATCTGAGGAAATGTCGTACCACCATTAGAGCGTTGTATCATTTCCTGTTTTTTAGCAGCATCGGCTCCAGCATCAATCTCTTCAAAATCAACTCCTTTTTGCTTTAGAAGTGAAAGTGCTCGCGTACAATATGGACAAAAAGCGCGCGTATAGATTGTAACTTTAGACATAAACTTCTCCTAGGCCTTCAGACAGCAAACAAGTCATATAGTGGGATCTACTGAAGTTACAACGCGTGTGAGTGTAATCACATCAACAGCGGCCACACCTGAACGCATTAAAACCTTTGCACAGGCTTCAACTGTCGCTCCCGTCGTAAAGACATCATCGACCAGTAGTACGCGTTTTCCTTTCAACGTTTTTCTATGCCTATCGGGAACGTAAAAGGCACCTTTCACATTTTTAAACCGTCCGGAAACGCTCTTACCAGCCTGAGACGGCGTATTTCTTCGACGTTTGAGCATGTGGTAAGATAATTTTTTCCCATACATTTTAGCAATCGACGACGCTAGCCATAAAGATTGATTATACCCACGGCTGCGCAACCGCGCGGTATGTAAAGGAACCGCCATAATAATATCGGCATCGTCAATCAAATCCTGAGATATTTGCCCAAACCATCGTCCCATTTGTTTTAAGCCAGTTCGGTCGCCACTATTTTTCAGCCTGAATACGATCTGCCGGCTCACATCGTCATATTTAAAGACGGCTCTTGCACGGTCATAAGCAGGACGACGTGCAATGCACGCGGCGCATTCAGCTAAATCATAAGCATTCTGGACATCGTGAATAATATCAAATGGCATTCCACAAATATGACATTTAGGCATGTCCAGAAAAACTAATTTGATCCAATTTTCAGGTTCGATCAGGCCCGGCCCAGCAATCTGGTCACCACTTACCATGGAGCGAGGCGGCCAAATGAGATTATCTATTTGTCCAATTAGCTTAAAACAGCGATTGCTTAGCGCAGAGAAAAAAGCATATTGACGCCATGAGCGCTTCATCAGATATATCCCGCCCCCCAACAGCAAGCCCAAATTCTGGCGCACCGTCTGTGTTTGACCGGAAATCAGTCAAAAAACACAGAAACCGTGCTGCAGATAACTTTAGTTCATTTTCTTTTTTAAAACAACGATTTGCTGAAGACTTGGCTGACCGTCTCGAAGTTATTCCTCGGCCGTTTCCTTCTTTATTGGACCTTGGGTGTCATAGCGGTGAAGTCTTCAATGAAATTTCCAAACGCGCAGATATCTCGAAACGGGTCGGCCACGTCATCGGTTCAGACCTCTCTATTAAGTTCGCAAAACAATCAGGCCACACCTCACTTGTAGCGGATGAAGAGGTTTTGCCATTCAAACCCAATAGCTTTGATGCTGTGTTATCCTGCCTGTCATTGCACTGGGTAAACGACCTACCCGGTACACTCGTACAGATCCGAAATGCTCTAATTCCAGATGGCTTATTCATTGGCCAACTTTTGGGTGGTCGCACACTTAATGAATTGAGAACCTGTCTAATCGAAGCAGAAACCGAAATTCGCGGCGGCGCTGCAATGCGCGTATCACCATTCGCTGATGTTCAGGACATATCATCATTGTTGCAACGCGCCGGATTTGTCATGCCAGTCGCAGACACTGAAACTGTTACAGTGAGATATTCAAATCCGATTTCTCTATTTCAAGATTTACGCGGCATGGGAGAAGCTGCTTCACCAGTGAATGCCGAACAACAACCCAATCTCACAAAAAGTATATTTTTTAGAGCAATCGAAATTTATTCGGAGAAATTTTCGGATACGGATGGTAAATTTCTAGCAACGTTTGAAGTTGTCACGGCTTCTGGATGGTCACCAGGACCCGATCAGCCATCGCCATTAAAACGTGGTTCAGCGAAAGCTAGTTTAACTGAAGCATTGAACAAAATTTCATCAGAAAAAAGTGACTAAGTTCGCGACTTTAGGATGCTTGTTCTGCCTCTGCCGCTTCCCATTCAGTGACCAGATTATCAATGTTGTCCGCTGTTCCACTTCCAACGGCTTGAACACCGGTTACAATTGCTACGAAGATGAAAGCAGCAATCAAGCCATATTCAATGGCTGTTGCGCCAGATTGATCTCGCGAAAAGCGAATTAGAATCGACTTTATTTTTTCTCCCCGCATGATCTGTCTCCAATCCATCGTCTAAACTCTTCCATAAGTTCAACATCCGCAGGCGGCGTTGGGTAATCATCTAATTTATCTACAGATACCCAAGCCACTTGTTGGCCTTCGCATCCTTCTGGTTTTCCCTGCCATGTCTGACAAAGGAATACCGGCATTAGAAGGTGAAAATCTTTGTATGCATGAGATGCAAAAGTGAAGGCTTTAAGGTCCTGCTCTTTTACATCTATACCCAGTTCTTCTTTCAATTCCCGAACAAGAGCTGCTTCCGGGCTTTCACCCTTTTCAACCTTGCCGCCGGGAAATTCCCAAAGCCCTGCTAGATTTTTTCCTTCCGGTCGCTGCGCCAGCAATAAATCACCATTTTCTCTTACGAGAGCAACAGCAGAAACCAGCACAAGCTTTAACACTGACATCTGTTTAATACACTTCTTTCAAGATCATATTAGGATTGGAACTTAAGTTCGATAGGCTCCATTAATATCCACGTAACCATGTGTAAGGTCACACGTCCAAACTTGAGCAACACCCTGCCCAACACCAACGTCTACAGAGATGCTGATTTCAGGGGACTGGCAGACTAAACTTGCCGCCTCTTCGGAATAATCTGGAGCACGCATTCCATTTTTTGCAACTTGTACGTTCCCAAACGAAATACTTAACGCATCGCGTTCAATCGGCTCATCGGTTTTCCCAACAGCCATTACAATTCTGCCCCAATTTGCATCTGATGCAGCGAGCGCAGTTTTTACCAATGGGGAGTTCGCAATGCTTGTCGCGATTATCTTGGCTGAATTATCTGATTGTGCGCCCGAGACAGTAATATCAATAAGCTTGGTCGCGCCTTCCCCATCCTGCACGATCTGAACGGCGAGATCTTTCATCACTTTTTTTAGTTCGGCTGCAAAAGGCGCTAATCTTTCGTCATTTACATCATCAATGTAAGGTCCAGATTTTTTTGTAGCAAAAAGCATCACAGTATCTGATGTTGAAGTATCGCCATCAACAGTAATGCAATTAAATGTCATATCTACGTATTCCGACAGCAAATGCTGGCAAACACCGGGTGAGAGGTTTGCATCGGTAAACACATATCCCAACATGGTCGCCATGTTCGGCATAATCATGCCAGAGCCTTTTGCAATACCCGCTATTTGAACGGTATCGCCAGCGATATTAGCGCTCGCACTGGACGCCTTAGGAAAAGTATCGGTCGTCATGAACGCGACGCCAGCATCATTGATGCTTGCACTTCCCAATTTAGGCCAAAGCTCTTTTACTTTATTTGCTATAAATTCAGCTTCCAAAGGTTCGCCGATAACGCCTGTCGCAGCAATAAATACATTATTTGCATCTGACTGGTTTTGAGATTGAACTGCAGCAATCGTCGCTTCATTTTTTGCAATACCAGCTTGGCCAGTGAATGCGTTTGAATTCCCCGCATTTACAACCAAAGCATGAGCTACACCATTTCCCTCTGACAAAGCTTGACGGCACCAATCAACATCCGCTGAACGTGTTGACGATCGTGTAAATACACCTGCTGCGGAGGCTCCATCGGGAAAACTAGCGACGAATACGTCATTACGGTCGCCATAAAAACCGTTGCTACCGACTGCTAACTGAACACCAGCAATGTCTGGCAATTGCGGTGTCTCTTCAGGTGCTAACGGAGATTTCTTTAAATTCAAGCCAGCCATTAATCGTATTCTTTCAATTTAAATTATTCGGTCGTGTCACTTGGTGTCGTTACTGAATTGCCGCCTTCGTCCAATTCCTCTGCCTGACTAAAAGCATCAGATATTGGCCCTTCAACCTCGTCAAAAGATCGAATAATCGCAGAATCCTTGTGAAGCTTTTTGAGTAATCGCTCTAATTCAGTAGCAATGAGGAAGTCCCAAATTTGTGGACGCAATTCTTGCAAAGTCGGTAAAGGCTCAGGCCGTTTTTCTTCGACTTTAATGACTGTCCAGCCTTTGCGGGTTTCAAACGGTTTGGATACGCCACCCATTGCTGTATTTGTAATCGCATTAGCAAGCGGCAATGGTGCAGTCTCTGGATTGATAAACCCTAAATCCCCGCCTTCAAGCCGAGTCGCTTCATCGATGGAGCGGTTTGACGCCAAAACAGAAAAATCCGTTTCTGCCGTCATTTGCTTGATCATTGCGTTAGCAGCTTCAATCGTTGGCAAAACGATTTGACGCACTCGAAACTCTTCACCCAGCTGTAACTCTTTCAAGTTCACAGACGTTTCGTAATATCTTTGAATAGCCGCTTCATCCACACCTTGGGAAAGAAGTTGATTTCCCAACAGTCGGTTACGAATCACTTTTAACCGATGTTCGACATATGGATCTTTATGTAAGCCCTGGCGCTCAGCTTCGTTTGCAAGCAATCGATCATCAATCAGAGAATTTAGAATGCGTGTGAATTCCGGTGTTTCGGAATCTAGCGTTCTTCCCGGAAGCAAGACGCCCTGCGCTTCAGCCTCTAATTCTATGTCAGAAACATATATTGGGTAACCGTCAATAGTTGCAGCAATAACAGCATCATCACCGGGTTGAGGAGCAGGTTGAATGAGAACCGCTTGTTGATCTTCACAGGCAGATAAAAACAGTAATGCTCCCGCTGAAACCGCGAGCCCACGCAGAAAATTGTTATCTGCAGATTTCTTGTTTCGCTTGAGACACATGATTCTGTTTTCCTTCCAGATCAGTCAAGATTAAGCAAATTTCGTTGGTGATAAATAAAGCACCACAACTAATTCGCTGTCCTCAATACGAATGCTAAGGGAGTTAGTCGAGATATATTCGTCAGAAATGACCATATACAGTGAAAAAAGGTCACATTACTGCGCAATGCAGCCCCTAAGCAGCCTCGCCGCATTGACACACCCCAAGGCGCTGCTTACCTCTCCCAAATGGAGAACTGAACAATAAAGTTAATTATGTCTGATTCAGCGATCCAGAAAGAATTACATCATAGGTGTTACAATCTTGTTTTTTGTGACATCACTCATCAGTTATTTTTGCCCGCTTTGGGTAGTCGAACGGTAGTGTATTTATGTTTGGGATCGCCCAGAAAATTTTTGGTTCTGTCAACGACCGTAAATTAAAGCCTTTTCGTGCTCGCGTACAACAAATCAACGCGCTTGAGCCCGTTACAGAGGCATTGTCTGACGACGCATTGCGTAGTCGCACAGGAGAGTTTCGACAGAAGATCGCGAATGGTGCTCCCCTAGACGATATTCTCCCAGAAGCGTTCGCGACTGTTCGTGAAGCGGCAAAACGGTCGATTGGTCTTCGCCACTTTGACACCCAACTAATCGGCGGCATGGTCATGCACGCCGGCAACATTGCGGAAATGCGTACTGGTGAAGGTAAAACTCTTGTAGCGACAGCACCAACTTACCTAAACGCGCTAGAAGGCAAAGGCGTACACGTCATTACTGTGAACGACTATTTGGCCCAACGTGATGCTGAATGGATGGGTCAGGTTTATAACTTCCTAGGAATGACCTGGGGGACAATTGTCCATGGTATGGACGATAACCAGCGCAGAGATGCATACGCTTGTGATATTACCTACGGTACGAACAACGAGTTTGGTTTCGATTATCTTCGCGATAATATGAAATACTCACTTGCAGATATGGTTCAACGCGGACACCGCTACTGTATCGTGGATGAGGTCGACTCTATTCTTATTGATGAAAGTCGTACTCCGCTTATCATTTCAGGCCCGACAGACGACCGCTCTGAACTCTACCTAAAACTGGATGCAATCATTCCAAACATTGTAGAGGGTGATTTTGAACTCGACGAAAAACAAAAATCCGTTGTCTTCACCGAAGAAGGAAACGAAAAACTAGAAGAATTGCTAACAAATGCAGAGCTTTTAGAAGGTTCTATGTATGAACCAACCAATGTTTCTGTCGTACATCACGCCAATCAAGCGCTTCGTGCACACAAGTTATTTAGACGAGATATCGACTATATTGTCCAAAAAGGTGAAGTCGTCCTAATTGACGAGTTTACAGGCCGTATGATGCCGGGCCGTAGACTTTCAGAAGGACTACACCAAGCTATTGAAGCCAAAGAAAAAGCTAAGATCCAACCGGAAAATCAGACTCTTGCTTCGATCACTTTCCAAAACTATTTCCGTCTATACAACAAATTATCAGGCATGACTGGTACAGCTTCAACTGAAGCTGATGAATTTGCAGATATCTATAAGCTGGGCGTTCTAGAAATTCCGACGAACAAACCAATTCAGCGTATTGACGATGACGATGTTGTTTACCGAACAGCAAAAGAAAAATACAACGCGATTATCGAAGACTTGGAAGACTGCGCCAAACGCGGGCAACCTGTTCTTGTCGGTACAGTATCAATTGAAAAATCAGAACTTCTATCAACTCTTCTTGCTCAAAAAGGCATTAAGCACCAAGTTCTAAACGCTCTGCATCACGAACAAGAAGCTCAGATTGTCGCGATGGCCGGTGTTCCGGGCGCAATTACAGTTGCGACGAACATGGCAGGTCGTGGTACCGACATTCAGCTTGGTGGTAATCTCGAAATGCGTATCGAGAAAGAAACCGCTGAAAAAGTTGAAAAACTGGGCCGTGAATTAACAGAACCAGAAGCCACAACGCTTCGTGAAGAAATCACAGCAGACATAGAAGTCAAAAAACAAAACGCGCTGGACGCTGGCGGGCTTTATGTCCTTGCAACAGAACGCCATGAAAGCCGCCGTATTGATAACCAGCTACGTGGTCGTACAGGTCGTCAAGGTGACCCGGGACGCTCTAAATTCTTTATCTGTCTTGAAGATGACCTTCTTCGTATTTTTGCCGCCGAACGCCTAGATTCAATCATGCGCCGCCTCGGTATTGAAGAAGGTGAAGCTATTGTTCACCCTTGGATGAACAAAGCCCTAGAAACATCTCAACGCCGCGTGGAACAACGCAATTTCGAAGTACGTAAAAACCTTCTTAAATACGATGATGTGACCAACGATCAGCGTAAAGCTATATTTGAGCAACGCATCGAATTCATGCACGCAAAAACCGTGACTGAAGACATCAAGGAAATGCGCCACCAGACGATTGAAGGCATGGTGCATTCATTTATGCCTGAAAAAGCATTCCACGAGCAATGGGATATTGATGGCTTAGAGAAAGCAACGCTTGAAGACCTCGCTCTACCTGCACCAGTGCGTGAATGGGCAGACTCCGAAGGTATTGCCACTGAAGAAGTCGTTGAAAAACTTATCGAGTTTAGTGACGATGCATATGCTAAAAAAGCGATCAATGTTGGCGAAGAGAGAATGCGCTGGATTGAAAAGCAGGTATTGCTTCAAGAAGTTGATACACGCTGGCGCGAGCACTTAGCACACCTAGATCAACTTCGTTCGGTTATCCACCTTCGCGGATATGCTCAACGTGACCCACTTAATGAGTTTAAGTCAGAAGCTTTTTCTCTATTCGAAGCCCTACTGACCGACATGCGCAGTGCAGTCACAACAATGTTGATGCGTTTGCAGGTTGCTTCTGAAGACGGTCAACCTCAAGCAACTGAGATTACACCGCCGGAGCCACCTAAAGCTGTTACTGAAACTCACATTGATCCTCAAACAGGGCGAAATGTGATGGCGGAAGATACAACAAATCAAACGCCTGCCGCATGGGAAAGAACGCCACGAAACTCGCCATGCCCATGTGGATCAGGTAAAAAATACAAACATTGCCACGGCGACGTAAGTGTATCTAAAAGTGCCAAGGGTGCTGTATAACCAAAGATACAGTTCGTATAAAACAATTTAAAAGCACACATTTAGAGCAATATGTGTGCTTTTTTGCGTTACATTAAAAAAAAGTAATGCATTTACATTAAATCTAATCCAGAACTGCTAAGTCCCTCTTGAAGGATAGATCAGCCTATGCTGGCTTAGCGCTTAAGTAACCAGACTACCAACCGTCAGAAATGAGTTGTAGATTAAAATAGCAGGACCGGACGAGATGAAATTAGTACCGTTTTTTTTTATTGGCCTAGGCGCAATGTCATCCAATGCATTTGCTCAAGCAAGCTATAACGGTGAAGGCTCTTTTACAGCTGGATATACGACAGGAAACACTAAAACGACCGATGTCGGTATAGGGCTTAAGCTAGCACGTGAAGGCGATAGATGGCGGCAGTCTGGTCAGTTCAAAGCTGACTATGGCGAGAATGATGGTGCTGAAAATAAAAACCGCGTGTTTACGGCCGGCCAGTTAGACAGAAAATTCAATAATCCACGCTGGTCAGGATATGGCCGTACGACTTATGAACAAGACCAATTTTCTGGATTTGATAACCGCGCATTTGTAGGTGGTGGTATCGGGTATATTGCGGTCGAAAGCGACAAAGCAACATGGACTATCGAAGGTGGACCGGGTTGGCGATTTGATAAAATCGAAGGCCGCGTCCAAAACGACGTATTTATTCCAGGTTTTAAAGAAGATAGTTTCGCATTCCGTGCTGGATCCAGCTTCAATTATCGCTTCAACGAAAGCGTAACATTTACCAATGATACAAACGCGGTATACGCAGAAGCCTCAACGCAATTGGAAAATGGACTCGCACTAACTGCCAACTTATTCAACGATATATCGGCGCGTTTTTCCTTTGATGTAAGATATAATACTGACCCGCCAAGTAATCGGTCCGAAAAGACAGATACAGCGACTAAGATTTCATTGGTTTACGCATTTTCAAACCACTAAAACAAAAAAAGCTCCGACATAAATGTTGGAGCTTTTTTCAAATTTCGATCTGTTCAGATAACTTAGTTTAAGCCCTCACGGCCAATCGCATAGAAACGTTCTTTGCGTTGAGCCCGTAATTCCTGCTCTGACAGGCCACTCAATTCTTCCAATGCACGATCTATCAGATCTTCAATCCGCGTATACACGTCTTCCGGCGCTCTATGCGCACCACCGATTGGCTCTTCGATAACGGCGTCTACAATCTTCATCTTTTCAAGATCGCCAGCCGTGATTTTCATTGCCTCGGCCGCATCTTTCGCACGTGCAGCGTCACGGAACAAAATAGATGCAGCACCTTCAGGAGAAATCACTGTATAAATAGAGTGTTCGAGCATGAAAACTTTGTTTCCAGATGCAAGTGCAACTGCACCACCTGAACCACCTTCACCCGTGATTATAGAAATCAAAGGTGTTTTAAGTCTCAAACCTTTTTCAATTGAACGCGCAATTGCTTCTGCTTGCCCACGCTCTTCACCACCACGACCAGGATACGCACCGGCGGTATCGATCAAGGCAATAACGGGTAGGTTAAAACGCTCAGCAAGTTCGAAAAGGCGAAATGTTTTACGATACCCTTCTGGGCGGGCCATTCCAAAGTTGTGCTTGATGCGCTCTTCTGTCGTACGGCCTTTAACATGACCAACAACCATAACAGGCTTGCCTTTGAAACGCGCAAGTCCACCAACCAAAGCATCATCATTCATAAACTTGCGATCACCCGCCAGCTCAATCCATTCCGTGAACAGGTTTTCTGTGTAGTCAAAAAAGTGCGGACGTTCTGGATGACGTGAAACTTGAGCTTTTTGCCAAGGCCCTAGATTCGTATAGATATCCCGTAATTGCTTGTCAGATTTTTCGCGCAGCTTTTGCACTTCATCTTCAATAGAAGCACCACCCTCCGCAGCAGCAGCTTCTAGCTCTGCGATTTTCTTTTCCATCTCAGCAAGTGGTTTTTCAAAATCTAAAAAGGTCGAGGGCGTGGACACATTAAATCCTTACATTCTAGGCATTTGTATAAAAATAACTACGCGCTGTCAGCAATGGACGCAAGCCTTAGTATTCAATCGCATCAGGCAGGATATTGAAAATCAACAGCAAACTTCTCTGCTTGGGAGAAAAGTTGTCATCCGACACAATGAAGAGACGAATTTGTCCGTCATCTTCTCTTCGAACGGCTATACCTTCAAAATTGTCAGTGATTCCCGGAGGCTTGAGAGAAACGAGCTCTTTTGATGCTCCCAATTGATATTCACCACTAGAATCCTGAGTTACTGGAGTCTGCAATAAACTGATCTGCGTTCCACTTAATGGCGAATAATGTCGGTGCAACGAATATAGCTCACCATGCGCATCATCCAATGCCAAATAGTCCGCACCCGTCATTTTCTTTTTACCGCCCGCGTTCAATAGATGCTTAAAGTCAGCAAAATCAGACTCGGGACTTATGGAAATCTGCGCACTGTCATTCTTCAATGTTTCAACACCAAGAATAAGACCACCATCTGCTGTCAAAGTGAGCGCTTCCATTCCACCATTCATAGAAATTTTCTCTACATTGTGGCGTTTCTTATCTAAATCAAAAACCCGACTAGCACGGGCGTTTCCTCCGCATGTTTCAAGGTCGAATGCTTCAACCCTATGCGTCTGTTCAAATGAAACCAAAGCAAGTCCATTATCGACGGTAAGCCCTTCAGCATCCGCTTCCTGTTTGGAATCGAAAACCTGACCATTTGAACTTTTCATAGGACTTATTAGAAGCGAAACTGGCTGGATATTATCAAACTCATCCATTCCGACCCAAAGAAAATCGCCCTGATCCGTCACTGCAAGCAAATCGCCCGAAGCTAATGTATCAATACCTGAAATGCCGCCCAATCGCGGATCATCACTCGTTAGGTGATAGCCGGCTTCATATTCAATGCCGCTTAAATCAGCGCTTTTTAAAAAGCTCACCAACTTCGGGCCCTCATTTGAAACATTATTTAATTCAACGGGTTGAGCATTCAGCTTGATCGATTCCGGAGCAATAAAAGGCGTTCCAGAAGGACATGATTTTGTATAGTGCGTGTCAGCCTGTTCGCCCAGCAACCAACGCGCCATTGGCGGCACTTTCGCAGCAGGCACCAAGCCGGGTGTTTCCACTGAGTTTTTTAGTTGAGGTGCAGCAGCAGTTCCACATCCCGTTAAGGTCAGACTTGCACATGCAAATAAGCTCACAAGCCCAATGGAAAATCTCTTACCTCTTTGCAGCACTTTTTATATCTCCGGAACTTGATCGCTTCAGCCCTTGCATAGATGCAATAGACGACGATTTCTTAGCAGAGCTCTGTTTCGACTTCGAGGCAAGGCCAGCCTTTGTAGATGTTTCATCATCAAACAGTTCAGCTAACTTATCAGTCATCACACCGCCCAGTTGCTCAGCATCAACAATCGTTACCGCACGACGGTAATATCGCGTCACATCGTGACCAATACCAATCGCCAACAGCTCAACGGACGATTTCGTTTCTATATATTCGATAACTTCGCGCAAATGCGTTTCAAGGTAATTCCCCGAATTCACAGACAATGTAGAATCATCAACAGGCGCACCATCCGATATAACCATCATGATCCGGCGTTGCTCTGGACGTGCCATCAAACGGTCATGCGCCCAAATAAGCGCTTCGCCATCAATATTTTCTTTGAGCAAGCCCTCGCGCATCATCAAACCGAGATTTCGTCTTACTCGACGCCACGGGGCATCCGCACTCTTATATACGATGTGCCGTAAGTCGTTCAGTCGTCCTGGAGCAGCCGGCTTACCTGCTTGGATCCATTCTTCACGGGCTAAACCACCCTTCCAGGCTTTTGTCGTAAACCCGAGAATCTCGACCTTTACACCACACCGCTCCAGAGTACGTGCCAAAATATCAGCACAAAGTGCAGCGACCATAATTGGACGCCCTCGCATTGAACCAGAATTATCCAACAACAGTGTCACGACAGTATCGCGAAAGTTGGAATCATCTTCTTGCATAAATGAAAGCGGCGATGTCGGATCAACCAACACACGTGTCAAACGTGAAGTATCGAGAATACCTTCTTCTAGATCAAACTGCCATGACCGACTTTGTTGCGCCATTAATCGACGCTGCAAACGATTGGCTAATCTAGAAACCGCACCTTGAAGACCTTGAAGTTGCGTATCTAGATAAGCTCTTAAACGTCCCAATTCTTCGGGATCACATAAGGTCTCGGCAGGAGCGACCTCATCATGTTTCGTCGAGAATGCTTTATAACTGGTCGTACTTAAATCGTCGCCCGGTTGATAATTAGGACGAACTGGCTGCGACCCTTCATCAAGCTCTGGCGCATCATCTTCTGATTCCATATCTGATTCAGCTTCCGCAGCCATTGCTGCTTCGCTGTCAGTTTCGCTTTCGGTCTCGTCTTCGTCGAATTCTTCAGAACCGTCACTCTCAGCTTGCTCTTTACCTGAGAGATCATCATTTTCATTCTCTTCAGGCGCTTCATCAGCTTCGTCTGTCTCTTCGCCCTGTTCTTCAGTTTCTTCAGCTGGCGATATTTCATCTCCAAGCCCCAAATCAGTCAAAAACTGGCGAATAGCTTCTGCAAACTTGGCTTGGTCCTTCATTGAATCGGACAACTGATCCAAAGAACCAGAAGCACGCGATACAACATCATCACGCCAGAAATTGGCGACGTGCTCAGCTGCGGTAGGCAATGGCTTCCCCGTCAGCTTCTCACGGACCAAAAACTCTATTGCGTCAGCTTGAGAAATTTTCGCGCGTTCCTGCACGCGTTGGAATTCTGCTCTTTCACAACGCTCTTCTAGAACTGCGTCCAGATTATCAGCAACTCCATCCATCGCTTTTGCACCAATGGAATCAATCCGAGCGCGCTCCGCCGCTTCGTATATAGCGACCGCTTCCTCAGATTCAGGCATATTCGCAGCAAATTCAGCAGCATTATGATAGCGTTTTTTCAATGCCAACATATCAGCTTCACCCCGAGCGAGAGCCGCCGACAGCTGATTTAGTTTGCGAGGGGGCGTACTAAGAATAATCTTATCACCCGCCAGACGCCCTCCATCAGAAGAAAACCCGACCTCCACGCCTTTCTCATCTGCTAAAGAAGCAGTTGTTACAGACAAGGCTGAACGAAAAATTTCGTTTGGATCAGTAGGTTTACTCATTTAAGGCTGGTTCGCTCCGCGCTCTTATACCAATGCGCCTAGTGCACTTTCTGGCAGTTCTTCACCAAATGCGCGCTGATAGAATTCAGCAACTATTGGGCGCTCTAACTCGTCACACTTATTGACAAAAGTCATGCGGAAAGCTGTCGGTACATCTCCAAAAATCTTGGCGTTTTCGGCCCATGTAATAACCGTTCTAGGGCTCATAACCGTCGAGATATCACCATTGATAAATGCAGCACGCGAAAGATCGGCAACGTGCACCATTTTAGAAACAACATCCGAATCCATCTCAGGAACTTTTGCAGAAACGATTTCAGATTCCACATCATGTTCAAGATAATTCAAAGTCGTCACAATAGACCAACGGTCCATCTGACCTTGGTTTAGCTGTTGAGTACCGTGATAGAGCCCCGTCGTATCACCAAGACCAATCGTGTTGGTTGTTGAAAACAAACGGAAATAATTGTGCGGTCTCATCACTTTGTTCTGGTCTAGTAAAGTCAATTGGCCAGATGCCTCAAGAATACGCTGAATCACAAACATCACATCAGGACGTCCGGCATCATATTCATCAAACACCAACGCGATGGGACGCTGCAAAGCCCACGGTAAAATCCCTTCACGGAATTCTGTGATTTGCTTGCCGTCTTTCAAGACGATTGCATCTTTACCAACCAGATCAATACGCGACACATGGCTATCTAGATTGATCCGCATTAAAGGCCAATTTAGGCGTGCAGCAACTTGTTCGATGTGCGTGGATTTCCCTGTACCGTGAAACCCCTGCACCATCACACGTCGATTATGCATAAAGCCAGCGAGTATCGCGCGGGTTGTTTGCGGATCGAAACGATAAGTCTCATCTAAATCAGGTACATAGGATGACTTCTCTGGAAACGCAGTTGCGCTCCCATCGACATCTATTCCGAAAGTGTCGCGGATGGACACCTCAACTGTCGGGGCTAAACCTTTTAATTCTTCAGAAGCATCAGTAACGGACATGGGACCACGCAAATATAAGCATTTCAAATTCAGCGCACCATAGAGTGCACTGAACTATCTTTCAAACGGTAAGATCAAGTTTAATGTGAACTTGAGTTTATTATCGAGGTGACAAACCACCTCAGCAGCGATGGAAGGACGCTATTGCGTCAATCCAGCGGCTTTGAGAGTCTTAAACGCACGCATGACTTTACCCAAGCGATGCTCTTGAGAACGATCCCCGCCATTGGAGTCAGGGTGGCATTCTTTAATAATCCGCGAATACGCCACCTTGATGTGCTTGGCTCCTGCATTATGAGGCAATCCAAGCTCTTCAAGCGCTTTGGTTTGTAAACGTGTGCGCTGTGGCTCATTCGTTTTTGTGGAAGGACGAATAGGATTACCATCCGCATCAAACTGATGTCTTCCATTATAAATGCGCGAACGTAGACTTTCAGCCGTCGGAGACCCACTCACTGGCCCCGTGCCGAATTTCCATGTTTTCTGATGTCCTGCATCTTCTGAATTACGGAATGCCATGTATTCCGACTCAGTCATGCCATCAAAGAAATTATACTGCTTATTATACTCAGCGGCGTGCCTCTGACAGAACCAGTGGAAGTCCTCATCGCGCTTACGTTTTCTTTTTATCGCAGCAGCTGTTTGTTTAGGACATTTACAAGCACCAGGTTTATCACAGCCCTTATGCTCACACACCTTATCAATAACAGGTTGTTTGTTACGTACGTTCTTCCGCCCACGGTGGCCGGGAGGTTTAATACGAATATCCACGAACTTTGCGCGGAAATCGTCTTTTGAGTCTTCAGATTCTGCCATAAGACCTTAAATGACCTATCTTCGCTAAAGGATCAAGAATTGACAAATCGACAAAACCGTATCCGCACTGCACT
>CAYGPZ010000002.1:0-355982 GCA_964352025.1 uncultured Hyphomonadaceae bacterium | reverse complement strand
ACAAATTGCGCACAAACCTTTCCGATGGCCTCGCCATGGTTTTTACGAAAGTTGGTGACCTGAGACCCAAGTTTCATCCAGTTATTCGTATCAATTCGTCATTGTTATCTAGGCCTCAAGCCGCCTGATTTTGCAAGTTTGATTTGAAGGCATATTCATTAGGTGTAAGATTACCTAGTGATGAATGTGGTCTGTTTTTGTTGTAATCCTCTTTCCATTTTGTAATTTCATATAGGGCATGACGAAGAGATGAAAAGAGTGTTTCGTTTAAACATTCATCTCTAAAGCTACCGTTGAAACTCTCGACGAAGCCATTCTGCATTGGCTTGCCCGGGGCAATATAATGCCAGTTTATTTGCGTATCCTGACACCATTTCAAAATGGCTGTGCTCGTCATTTCGGTTCCATTATCAGACACAATTGTGTGAGGCTTGCCACGTCGTTTGATGATCGTATTGAGTTCTCGTGCCATGCGATATCCCGATAGAGATGTATCAGCTATGAGTGCTAAGCACTCACGACTATAATCATCAACGACGGCAAGAACACGGAAACGACGGCCATCTGTAAATGCATCAGAGACAAAATCGAGGCTCCAACGTTCATTCACATGATTAGGCAAGGTGATAGGTCTTCTTGTCCCTAATGCTCGTTTGCGCCCACCACGCTTGCGGACTTGAAGTTTTTCTTCCCTATACAGCCGTCGGATCTTTTTCTGGTTCACATGCCAACCTTGGCGCTGAAGCATGACGTGCACACGTCTGTATCCAAAACGACGACGCTCAGAGGCAATTTCCTTCATTGCAATTATCATTACTGCGTATCGACTTATATCGTGCACTAGAACGATCAATATTGAGAACTTTACACGCCACCTCTCAGGGTTTACTTGCAAACCACTGCCGGGCAATGGGGCGCTCGCTAACACCGTGTATTTTACACACGTGAGCTGCGGCCTCTCGTTTTGCAGCTGGCGTTACCACTTTTTTGAGTTCACATCCCGCAGCATTGCGTTGTCCAGTATCGTTTCAGCTAAAAGCTTTTTTAGCTTTGAGTTCTCATCTTCAAGAGATTTTAGCTTGAGTGCATCTGAGACTTCCATGCCTCCGAATTTGGCTTTCCACTTATAGAAGGAAGCTGTGCTTACACCATGTTTGCGACATACCTCTTTGGTCGGAACCCCGCTTTCTTGCTCTTTAAGTATCCCAATTATTTGTTCCTCGGTGAAACGTGATTGGCGCATTTTGTCGTCTCCATATGTTGAGACGAATTCTACTTATTTCAGGAGGAGTTATAAGGGCTCAGGTCACGCGCAATCTCAAGTGAATTGGTTTTCAAAGATGTTTTCACAAAACGTCGTGAATCACTGTGAGAAAATTGCCCAGGTACACGCCGTTGATAATATCAGCGCTGCCCTCTCTTAATTAGAAACTTATCAGGATCATTAATTGCAACCATGGGATGTTTGTATCCCACTTTTACAAAAACATACATAAACGCAAAAAGCCCGACTTGAAAGCCGGGCCTTTTCTACGCTTTAGCGCGATTGCCATTCCCAAAGGAATGGCGCGAGAGACGGGGTTCGAACCCGCGACCTCCGCCGTGACAGGGCGGCACTCTAACCAGCTGAGCTACTCCCGCGCAGTGAACTTTGATTAATCATCGTTCGGAGCGCTGTATGTAGTCTACAGCAACCCCAATCGTCAAGCGCTAATCCTGTGGAAAAGTAAAAACTTTTGATTTTTTTTCTAGTTGCTCCGACATGAGGTTGCGCCACCGACCGGAATAACCATTCTCCACCCCTCACTAGAGCTCATACGTATTGAAGCTTTTGATATTTGTGCGCCACCTTCTGTAAAGTCGGCTTCATTTATCGTAACTTTCAATTCGATATCTTCTACAGGCGACGTAAAGGTTTGCTCGGTGTAATGAAGATCGATAACATCCCCATCTGTCTCTGATCGAACAAGAGTTGTTTCCTTACCGTTTAGAACAATCTTACCAATTCCCTTTGTTGCTTCTCCAAAAAAAACAAACCCAGGCTTGGGCTGAGCTGCAAACAAAAATAGTCCGCAATCGCCTAACTCCAAAGTCTGGCCCGGCAATTCTCCCAATTCAAATATAAACTCATCCTGTACTGAAGGAGTTGTTGGCTCCACAATCTCAGTAGTGGAACATCCACAAACAAAAACTGTCGCGAACAGCAACCCAAACTTTTTGAATTTAGAATGCATGAATAAACTCCTGGTATTTAGCTTTCGCTCAATCATTGTCCGAATTGATCTGATGAATTTGAATATTCGAATACACCTTGTTGATCATATACCTTAAACCCATAGCTCAACAAAGCACTGGATAAACGGGCATTTTGTGTTTCTACTCTAGACACAACATCATATTCTGTATCGCTATCGACTATTGCTTGGGCAGTGATTTTGTCTGGCCCATCACCATTTAAAAACGAAATCAAATAGCTTTTCTCTTGGCATGAGAGATCGCCCCGCATTTCTGGGCCATCCCATCCCCATGTTCTGCCGACAGACACCAACAAATCCGTATCTAGTTGACCACTTGCATTCAAACATTGGCCACTGGATGATATTTTCACCTGGGAAACAGAAATTCTCAAATTTGAAGGGGTTTGACGCAACTGTGCATCTAAGTGTTGGAATGCATTCAGCTGTATATTTGCAATTACATTCTCAAGCTTAACATTTCGATCCATACCAATTGAAACGTCGCCCAATCCGCGACCAACGGAACCTGCAAATTCAAAAGTGAGCTTTGGCGATAACTTTAAAATGCTCGTTGGCTGTAATTTAAAATTCAACTGCCCAATGGACTCACCAGCTATCTGAACATCACTAAGTGTCCCATCCCAAACAGTTCCGAATGTACGATCATAATGTACACCCTTAGATTTCAAATCGACAATATTCGTGACAAGGCTAAGCGGCAAATTCATCAAAGCTGCCACAAATGCAACCACGACGAAGAATAGAACAGCACCAATTACTCGCATTTTATCTCACGCCCCACGGCTTACGAAAATATTTGCGTTTACGGTCTGAGTATCTTTATTCATGCGAATAGACGCCTTACTAACGGAAATCCCGTAATTTAGCTCTAAGTCAGTCAACCACGCATATAAGGATTGTGGGTCTATTTCATCAATCCACAAAGTCAAATCACCAGAAGCAGTTGGCTCTATTCTTGTTATCGAAATCCCATAAACACTTGAGCTATCAGAAACAATTCCCTGCACAGGTCCATTTGCATTAGCTCTCTTTTGCTGGGCACTGTTGCCATGCTCTCGAAGCTTGCTAATCACTTCAGTGTATAAAGCTGATTGCGATTGAAATCGTCTGGCTTCTCTTTCTTTGAAACTATTGGATGGAATCAATAAAAATTGAAAAAGAACAATTGCAGATGTAATTATTCCCGCAACGCCTATCAGCACTTTTTCTCTTGGTTGTCGCGTCCGCCACCATTCCATGAGCATCACATCGTCACCGTTATTTCACCAGCTCGGCGGTTACCCACCTGACGAGAACCACCGTCTCTAAACACGCCACCCATAGTTTCTATTACCGTCTTCAAATTGTTCAATTGTTCGTAATTTTCATATTCAATGCTCGCTTGCATCTCTTTTCTTCGCTCGTCATAACGAAGCGTGTCCAAAGAAATGCCATCGACCTCATTCACTCCGGCAGACAGAAGACTAGACAGACGTAAGAAGTGAGAAGTTTCTCCACCATTTGACACAAGTGCTTTTAGCTGTGCGCGAGGATTTACCACTCTTTTAACTTCAGGAAAAACGCGTCGAATTTCGGTATTAATAGTCGAGTTCAAAGCTTGAGCTTCTGATCTAAATGTAAAACCTTCGACAAAATTATACGCCGCTATCGCTATCAAGGCTGCGGCCGCTAGACCGGTCGGCATTCTCCAGTGTTTAAGATCAGAAGTATTCTTATTTGAGTTACTCGCATACTCGCCTTGAAGCAAAGAAAACTCTTCTTTAACTGCTTGTTGGGCCATTGCATCATAGGGGTCACCAATGCTTTCAGCGTAATCAGAAAAACCTAGTGTCTCAGGCTCATCTACCAGTTTCCAACGCGCCGCTGCTGACTTTATGACACCGGATATAATGTTAGAATCAATTCCAGAATCAAAACTTGTTCCCCAATTTTTGATACGAAATATACTAGTATAACCCAGGCTCACATAATGAGATTTGCCTTCTAAAGCAGGTAGACAGAAATAGTCTGGTACAATTTTATCTACTTTGAGGCCTAACTGCTTTACCTGTTCAATCCAGCTCTCGATTTGCGCTTTTGATACGACGCAAATGGGGTATTCACCTTCGCTGACCTGTTTGAAGTTCAATGCGACATGCTGATCTTCAATATCTCCAGCCACATCATCTTCTATCGCAAATGGTGCCACTGAACGTAACTGGTTCATATTCTTGGCATTTAAGCGTGCTTGTAGTGAAGTTACGCTCTGCCCAGGAACGACCAATACAAATTTATCGTGTTTGATGCCCGCTAACTCTGAAAAAAGCGAGCTTCCTCGCGCCGTTATATTGCTATTTTCAGATACAACACGCCAATCACAAACTTCTTCTTGAAGCTTATTTTTCACGAAGACAACAAGGCAATTACTCATCAAAAAGTTCCATATCTTCGTGAAGCAATAGTAATGCCTCCAGCATTAGAGATTTGAAGGACGGAATGCAAACTTATCGCGGTCTGAAAATAATTTATTTGAGCAATTACCTCATAACTCTTGGAAGACAAACCATATAATCCTACGTCTTCATCCGGAATTTTCGTTTCTTCAAATATAGGCAATGAGAAAAAATCTTGAATAGAATTAAACCCAGTTACTGGCCGCTCCGCCAATATATTATTCACTGAGACTTCATCAAATTCCGACCCAAGATAAGCTAACATCAAGGGCATATCTTCAGGCGTTATAGTATTGACATTAATCGTTTGAAGTTCATCTGTTTGTCTCACACAGACCCACGGTTTAAGGGTCTCAATCAATGCTGGAGTGTATCCACGAATTACATTCAATTCGCTGACATCAGCTAAAAAAGTATGACCTGTTCGAAATGATGGCTCTTCGATGGAATAGTACGGATCTTCGGCCCCTCCATAGCTAGGGACGCTATCTGAGTCGATCCAATCAATGAGGCTATTTACCAAGGACAATGATTCTCCACTAGAAATGCCTAAATATTCAAGCATTCGTATCATTTTTTGAGCGCTGTATTGATCAGATACAAGTGAATTGTCTTCACCATAAGTTACGACTGCATTCAAATTGAAACAGTTTGCACCGTCTTTAATTTTCCCCGTAATACTCCCGCCCTCGATTGGGAAAAATACCGGATTTTTTGTCCATTCATCAAGTTCTGGGTATCGCGGTTCTTCTTGTGACCTCGAAATTTTGCGAGCTGCATTTATTGTTTCTTTTGCAAGCTGTTCAGCCCCAAGCGCATACAATCTAGCTTGTTCTCTTTGATTAAGGTTAGTTGCAAGCTTTATAGAGTATCTCAAATTATCTATCACAACCAAAGCTGTAATAGACATAACCGAAACAATTAGTAGCGCCGAAATAAGCGCTGCACCGTCATCGGTAACAGATGATCTGCCAAACTGAATATTTCGGAAGCTCTTAAACATCTTAATATCCAGCTGGCGTAGGGGCTAGTATCTTTACATTCCCATACCGTTCAGTTTCTAGAATAAATGCCACAGCTAAGGGCGCAGAAATTTCGGTATTCAACGTAGCCTGATTAATCCAACCTTCTTCCCAATCAACACCATTAAAAAACTCTACTTCGACCGATGATAAGTTTTCTAGTAAGTTTCGAGACACTTTGGGCGTATCCGCTGTCGCATCGATCCTTGCCCGCGTTTCACGAACTAAATTTCCATGCTCAAACTTATATTCGACATGTTGCAAAGTAGAAGACAAGGAAACCAAGCCAGGCATTTCATTGCCATTGCGAACAAACTTCATAAGTGAGATTTTATTGAGATCGACCCCTCCCTCAAACACAGTTTGGGAAGCAAATCCAAATTCATCGCGAGATGTTCTTGAGCTTATTTGTGCGAGATCATTTTTAATAATAGCACGTGCTTGTTCTAACTGTTCAACTTCAGTCAGAACATCATCCATTAGTGATTTTGAAGACAATGTATCGTCCAACATAACAAGGCCCATCACAGACAAAATGCCCATGATAAAAGTCGCAACCATGACTTCAACAAGTGTGAAACCTTCGTCATTCATTGTCATTTGCTTGTCCCTTTGTAAGCTGACAAGCTAACCAGAACATATGTTTCTTCATCTCCAACAGTATTTGCGAACACCTCGACACTAATTTCTTTAATCAGCGGATTAGGTGTTGTTGAAATCGATTTTCTCCAGTTCCAATCTATTCCTCCGAGCTTTGATTGCCCGGTAGAAACACCTTCTTCAAAATCTTCACGCTGAACGAGACTAAGAGTCATCTCATTGTCAGCTACGATGGAAGCTAGCATCCGGTTTTCAATGAGCTGTGCACCTTTTGAATTCTCAGATGTGACATGTATTAAGCCAATGGCGGCTATGGCAAAAACACTTAGAGCAGCCAACACTTCGATAAGTGTGAAACCTTGCTCTGACAGACAGCCAGAAGCTGACGATAGATTATCCCGTTGAGCTCGAAAACTAATCATAGTCCTGATCTTTCAGTCTCAGGAATAAACACAATTTCTCCATCATTGGATAATCTATAAAATGTCTCAAAATCCGGCGTTAAAATCTTAATGTCTGCTGGTGTCACTTCTCCCGTCGGAAAAAATATAATTGAAGGTTCAGCCTCTATTTGATCATCCTGAAGATTATTTCTTTGAGTCTCTAAGCCAATTGTAGACACTGAGACTGTTAAATCAGGAGTTTGCCCACTTAATACTAGCTTTTTAGAAATAGAGTTATGAGATACCCACTCTCCAGATCGATAAACTTCGTAAAAATTTTGCCCTTCTGCGTGCGTCCAACTTATTGCTTCACCAAGTGCAATTGACTCTCTAGGCAATAATCCGATCGCAGCAATCAGGTTCTCTTCTTGTTGCCGTCTACTTGTCTTACTTTCAGGCATAGACATAACAACGACGCCTGACATTAGGCCAAGTATAAAAACGACGACCAGCAGTTCTACGAGCGTAAATCCGCTTTCCCGATCAGAAAAGTTAGAGTCTGTTACCTCTTCCAATTTCCAATATCCGCATCTAAGCCTTCACCATCTAATTGGCCATCAGCACCAAAAGAATAGATATCTATACCATCTGTATTATATTCACCCGGGTAGACATATTGATAGTCATTTCCCCATGGGTCTTGAGGCAATCTCTTTATAAAGCCACCAGCAGGATATCTTTCTGGACGACCCAAATCGTCCGGTGCACTTACTAATGCTTCGAGGCCCTGCTCAGTGGTTGGATAGTCGATCAATTGCAGTTTATATCTTTCAAGACTGCTCTCAATTGCCGCAATGTCTACTTCCGCTTTTTTAACGCGAGATGTATCCACATTCCCCAATACATTTACAAGGACGACTGTCGCGAGAAGCCCCATAATAAATACGACAACCATTAATTCAACGAGTGTAAATCCAGATTCACCATCGCGATCATCGATTTCGCTGACTTTACTAATTTTCTTTAGTTCATCTTGCATTCTGTTTCTCACCCTTATTTTCCTACTGACTATATCAGTGCGCCCGAATTCAATTGCAAAATCGGAAGCATAATCGCCAAAATTATGATCATGACCAATCCACCCATTACGACGGTGATAAATGGCTCTAAAAGTCCTAAAGCAACGCTAGATGTCTTTTCAAAATCTCTCTCTAGATATTCAGCACCCTTATCAAACATAGCGCCTAGATCACCACTTGCTTCAGCACCGGCTGCCATGTGGGTTACCAAAGGCGGAAACGCACCCGTCCTTGCCATGGACTGACTTAGCGACCCACCTTCTCTGACATCCTCGATCACTTTTTTTACAGCATCTTTCAGGATTAAATTTGGCGTTGTTTCTCTTGCAGCTTTTAAGCAATCTAACACGGGTGCTCCTGATGAAGCTAAAGTTGCAAATGTTCTAGCAAATCTTGCTGCCGCAACACCTCTAACGATTTCACCGATAAGTGGAAAACTTAGAGTGAACTGATCTAAACGACGCTTGATAATTTCAATCTTCATCATTCGATTGGCAAATATAAAAAACACGCCTAAACCAATGAGTAGAAACACGCCGTTAGTTTGCAAAAATTCAGAAATACTTACCATTATTTGGGTAAGCATTGGAAGCTTTTGTCCCATAGTATCAAATTGCTCCACGACTCTTGGAACAACAAAAACAAGCAATGCAATTACAACAGTTAAAGCCACAATTCCAACGACAAGCGGGTATATTAGCGCCGACACGACTTTCCCGCGCATTTCTTCACTTTTTTCCTGATAATCGGCCAATCGTCCCATAACTTCATCTAACGCTCCCGCGCTTTCGCCCGCGGCAACAATTGAAGTATACAGACTCGAAAAAGACGCAGGTTGACTCGCTAAAGCATCAGAGAGTGGCTTCCCTTCGACAACATTGGCTCGCACGTCTGCTAATACAGATCTCACATCATTCTTTTTAGTCGATTCACCGACAGCAGCCAAAGCTTCCTCGACCGGTGTTCCAGATGTGATGAGCATCGCTAATTGTCGTGTAAGCAATACGCTATCTTTGTTAGATAATTTTTTACCGGAACTTTTTTTATCAGTTTTGGAATTACTTGTTTCCAGTTTTACGGGCACAAGCCCCTGCTGCCGTAACTCCCGACGAGCAGCTTTTACTGTATCCGCAGTAATAATGCCTTTTTTCTTTTTTCCGTCGGCATCAAGCGCTTGATATTCAAATGCTGCCATCAGAATCTCTCGCCTGTCTCACCACTCTAAGAACTTCTTCGGAAGTCGTTAGTCCATTCTTGACGTGCAATGCCCCACTAGCTTGCAGAGTACTCGAATGAGAAAATGCGTAAGATTCTATATCCTGTTCACGC
Source organism: uncultured Hyphomonadaceae bacterium (assembly GCA_964352025.1). Lineage (GTDB taxonomy): Bacteria > Pseudomonadota > Alphaproteobacteria > Caulobacterales > Hyphomonadaceae > Hirschia. The sequence continues at coordinate 346,879 of CAYGPZ010000002.1, read as the reverse complement.
GCATTATCATGGACCATACTTCTCAGTTTACTGTCCATCTCGATAAGCTCGTAAATACCTAATCGCCCTTCGTAACCTAAACCATTGCAATGTTCACAGCCTTTGGGGTGATATAAAACATCTACATCTTCGCGTTTCAAATTCAGTAATTCGAGTTCAGCGTCGTCTGGTCTGTACCCAACCTTACAATGATCACACAGTTTCCTCACCAATCGCTGAGCAACAACGGCGGTCAGTGTAGAAGACAGTAGAAATGGCTCTACGCCCATATCTCTCAATCGAGTAACGGCTGCTGCTGCTGAATTTGTGTGCACGGTCGATAGAACCAAATGCCCAGTTAAACTTGCTTGCACCGCTATCTGTGCAGTCTCTCCATCACGTACTTCCCCAATCATGACTATATCAGGGTCTTGTCTAAGAATTGCACGTAATCCAGCCGCGAATGTCATTCCAACTTTCGTATTAACCTGAGTTTGGCCAACGCCGTCCAACCCGTATTCTATCGGATCTTCTACGGTTAGAATATTTCTCGACTGATCGTTTAATAAAGTAAGTGCGGAATAAAGTGTCGTCGTTTTACCTGAACCTGTTGGACCTGTTACCAACACAATGCCGTTTGGTTCTTTGAGCACTTTTTTCAGGGTCGCCAACATCGGTGCAGGCATTCCCAAATCATCGAGGTCTAGGCGAGCGGACTCTTTATCAAGCAAACGCATAACGACACGCTCACCATAACGCGCTGGCAAAGTAGACACACGAACATCAATCGGCCTCCCACCTAAACTAAGCGAAACGCGTCCATCTTGCGGCACTCGTTTCTCAGCAATATCGAGCCGCGCCATAACTTTAATTCTAGACACCAACAGTGGAGCTACACGGCGTGAGGGAGTCAAAACCTCTCTCATGACGCCATCAACGCGCAAGCGGACCGACAGTCTATCTTCGAACGGTTCGATGTGAATATCTGATGCTTTAGTGCGAACTGCTTCAGCTATAAGGCCGTTTATCAAACGAATGACAGGTGCATCATCCGAAGTATCAAGCAAATCTGCATTCTCATTCAATCCAGCCGCTAGACTATCCAGATCACCTCTTTCATCCAAAGCATCATCAATATCTGAAGAATCTATTCCTTCACTGGAATACACCTCAGACAAGGTTCGATCGAATTTTCGTTGATCTAATTGAATTAGAGAAGCAGGTTGCCCAATCACTCTGCGGGCCTCAATGACCGCCAACAAGTCAGCGTCCTGGCGCATACCAATACACGCAGTATCGCCTTCAAGAAAAACAACAACGCCTTTCTCTTTCGCAAAACTATAATTCAAACGTGTTTCAGCAAAACCAGTCACGTACAACCTCTACTTTGACAAACTAAAAACTAGTTTTCAGTCTCAACGCCGAGCACTTCACGCATAAATGCATCCAGATTTGTATCCTCAGTTCTGGAAGCAGCGATCTGTTCTTTGCGTATGTACTTATATTTCTGGTCCGTTGCACGGCGCATTGTTTCCGCATCACGTACGATAGTCGGCCTTAGGAAGACCATTAAATTTGTTCGTTTTTTTGTAGTACCTTCAGAAGAAAAAAGCCTACCCAAGCCTGGAATATCACCAAGCAGAGGGACTTTGGAAACACTTAGCGTTTCTTCTTCCTGTATCAATCCACCAAGCACAACGATTTCACCATCATCTGCGAGAATAGTCGTATTGATCTCTCTATTATTCGTTATGAAATCTGTTCCACCAATATCATCAAATATGGAAGAAACTTCCTGACGAAGGTCCAACCTTATGCTATCACCATCACCGATCTGCGGGGTTACTTCTAGTGTAATCCCAAGTGGCTTGCGTTCAACTGTTCTAAATGGATTCGAATTATTATTACCTAGAGCTTCTCCAGTGGTAATTGGTACTTCTTGACCTACTGTTATAGACGCTTCTTCATTATCCAAAGTTAGAAGATGTGGCGTTGAAAGAACGTTTGATGACGTATCAGTATCAACAGCGTTCAAAATAGCCCCAAATATAGATCCGTCTGAACTCTGCCCTCCGATACCAAGCAATCCACCTGCGCTACCCAACAAAGAACTAATAGCAGCTTCACGCAGCGTTGATGATGTTGAAGTGTCGGTTGATGTCCGATTTCCCTCTTCCAGTATCGCACCCGTAAGCGCCAATACATTTGGGGTTGAACGGGTAAAGTTTGTAGCCGCAAAAGGCGTGGACGAACTACCTGTCCCAGATAGAACAAACTCTACACCCAATTCGCGTGCGGCATTATCTGAAAGTTCAACAATAATTGCTTCGACAAGAACCTGAGAACGGCGCTCGTCCAATTCTTCAACAACGCGTTCCAGTTGTCTCAAAATCATTGGTGCAGCACTAACAACCAATGAATTAGTCGGTTCATAAATGGCTATTTTAGGAACATCTTTAGCACTAGAACCAGGACGCGCTTGATCAGCAAGGCGTTGTCCCATCATTTCTAGAATAGGCGCTATTTCTTTGGCTTCAGAATGTTTCAAAGATAATACTTTTAACGACGCATCATCTTCTCTATTTGCGACGTCCAGCCCGCGAACTAGCTCAACAACTTCAGCAATATCAGTTGTATCGCCTTTTAGAACTATTGAATTATTGCTTTCGACTGCCAAGGCCGTCACGTCAAATCCACCGCTTCCTTTTTTATTCGCCTTCATACCATTTACGGTATTTGCCATTTCAGTGGCCGACATATTTGCCAATGGCAATGTTGCAGTTTGCGTTCTGTCCTCATCTATCTCGGAAATGACTTTACGAACACGAGAAATATTTGCCGCATAATCAACTACGATAAGTGTATTTGAGGAGCTACTTGCGCTCAATTGCCCTTGTGGATTGGTTATAGGTTTGATCATTTTCGCTGCCTCAGCAGCATCAAAATTACGTAACCTCAAAACGGCTGTTTCAAATTGATCACCGGTAACAGATGATCTCGCCAAAGCAGCTTCAGCAGATGCCGATTGCTCGGGCACAACCTTATAGACACCGCCTCGAGACGGAATGGCAGTAAATCCATGAACTCTTAGAGTTGATAAAAATACTTGAAAAACTTCTCTTTGGGACAAAGGTGTTTGAGATGAGACCGATACTCGGCCCCGCACGCTGGGATGCACCACAAATGTATGCCCAGTGATTGCAGACACGTCGTCAATCAATACGGATATGTCGACATCCTTTAGATTCATGACATGCGCAGTGGAACCATCTGCACGAACACTCGTTTCACCCAAGTCATCAGCAATTGCGTGCTGCCCAACAGGTACCATAATTCCACCAAGCACGGCCAATGCAGCGCTATTTAGAAATCTGTTCTTGCGTCGTTTCATGTCTATACTCACTGACCTACATTTACCGTAAGTTCTACGTTTCTGTTGCCCCTGATCAATTCAATTTTGACCTTAGTAGCAGTTTCAAGAGATGATCTCAAAGCTTCGAAATCACCTATATTGTTCACCGATATCCCAGCAATCTTTTGAACGATATCTCTAGCCTTTAGACCTGAACGCGCAAATCTTGCACCATCGAGTGGAAACACTGTCACGCCTGGAACATTTCCAATTGTGTTTTCATCCCATCTCGCCCAGCTCAACAAATCTTCAATATCTCTTTTACTCATATTAGAAGATGCTAATAATGGCGTTTGAACCTCTTCTTTTAGAGTGTTATCAGAAGATACAGTATCGCTACTTTCTCTAGCTACCCGTGCTTCTTCTACAGTCGGTATGGAATTAGAAATCCGGCTTTTTCTTGGTTGCACAGACTGAATACCAATATCTTTGTCGTGACGATTTGATAGGCGCTCCACGCGACCGTTTCTGGAAATCAAAACACCATCGGCATAAATACTCTCTATAGATACACCTTGCAGTCCAACTATCTCATCGCCGACAACATAACGTTTTTGTTCATTTTTTCCTGTTGAAATGAATGCGACACCTGCACCGCGACCGTCTGCGCGCACACCATTTAGCACCATATTAAGTTCAGTTTCCGGTGCATCCGGCTGGTTTAACTTAGGTTGCTTAATTTCGGTTATGACAGTCTTCCCGCTAAAGGGAGACATGCGTGCCAACATTCCAACATCTAAGGCTAGTGCCTTGGAATTATTTTGCGAAGCGGAAATTTCTATACTTTGTGGTTGAGTATATCCCGGACCTGCCAGAACCAAATAAAGTGCTTTCACAGAATAAATCGCCAGTACCGCAATCGATACTAGCACAATGCTCACTCTAATTACGCGTTGAGCAATATATATCGTGTCCTCTGAAATCAAAAATACTCACCCTGCAGAAATTCACGACCCATAACACAAGGGCTTTGTGCCCTGTCACTCGACAACATACCACAGCACTTATTTTAGACCGCGGATACTATTATTATAAATAGTTTTCACTTTCGATCGCCACTCTGTCCAGCTTTTGAATGATAATATCAAGATAATTCAATATGAAGTTTTTGTGACCGTTCTTTAAATATTACCGACTTCACGAATATAACGATTGGAGTTTTACATTTCGCAATCTAGACAATCAACTGGATTAGCCAAATTCGATATTTAGGAAAAACATGAACACCTCATACTTAATCTTGGCTTCTTTGTTTTGTGCACTCTCAATATCTTCGTGCAAAGAAAATGCCGCAAATCAGGAAGAAACTGAAATTTCTAAAACCGAAAGCATTCCTGGACCGCGAGCGGAAAAACCACCCGGATGTAAAACTCTTATCGATATGGATCATTTAGATGGTTTTGAGATCATCGACACCACTGGAATGGACGTAAACCAAGCCTTACAAAATTATGCCACTCCCATTCATGAAAACACCGCCGCCATTTATTTGCAAAATGTAAGCACCATCAATTCATGCAAACTGCACCAGATCCATATTAAAGATATTCCACAAAGCGGCGCTGGATATAAGCAAGTTATTTTCAATTTGATGGAAGATATCTCAACTAAAACACCCGAACTGACAGCAGCAGGAATGAAAATCACTTGCTGGAGCGACGAGAATGAACAGTGGCACGCCAAGTCCAGTTGTAACTAAAAATCCATCCCCACAAATTACAGACATCAGTTAAATGACTCCCTATTCAAATATTAAGTTAAAAGCTCAAAGAGGAATGTTGTTTGAAACGCCCATAGTTTCAGCCCATTTTGACAATTCCGCCGCCTTCTTAAATGATTTAAAAAATGTCATCCTTCAAAACAAAGAAGAATATAAGACCGGCTTGGCAAGATCCAATGTTGGTGGCTGGCATTCTGATACAAATATGATGGAATGGGGTGGCTTAGCTGCAAAGGAACTTTCGGAACGAATCATTGCGCTCACACACAAAACGTCATTCTTTCCAGATACAACAGCTGATAAAATCAACTGGAAAATTCAGATGTGGGCTAATGTAACATCTAAAGGAGGTTTTAATCACCTCCATGTCCACCCTGGAAACATCTGGTCGGCAGTTATGTATGTCGATATGGGTGGGAATGATGAAACAGGAGACAACATAGAAGGTGTGGGTGGAGAGTTTTACTTTGAAGACCCTCGTTTCCCAGCGACGTCTATGCACCATCCGGGCTTTAAAATTATCGGAATGGACAACAAACCGCAATCCGTACAGCCAGAACTCCGCCCCAAACGAGGCGATGTTCTAATGTTCCCATCTTGGCTAAAACACGGCGTCCGCCCATATAATGGGAATAAAGAACGCATAAGTATCGCAATAAATCTCGATGCCTAAAAGGATTTATTTGGGGCGCAGTTACTAACAATCACAACACCACCCCTTTTAGTAGTGCACCCTACAAAATTCACAACACAACCTTAGCATTACATAACCTGCGCCCGTCACAAAACGTACACAAAACTGAAACACAGCCGTCATAGAACTGTGTGATTAGGTGCCCCAGACCAATATTGATGTGCTCTGTAGAACTAATTTCGCACATAAGGTCGTTAAATTCTGCTTCACGTTAAACGTATTTTGAGGGGCCTACCAAAATGAAAACGGCTAAAAATTTGCGCCACATGCTTATGATCGGTGCTGCAAGTGTTGCACTGTTCGCATGTTCGGACACTGATATTGCTTCACCTGGAGCAACAGTCGCTCCTACTCCGACAACACCAACTCCAACTACGCCAACTCCAGCGACACCAACAGCGACAAGCTTGGTTCCTGCAGGTTTTGATGCTAGCCACCCTGCTATTACAGTAACAAACTTCACTACAGCAGCTGGTACAGAGCTTGAAGTTGCTCAAATCACTGGCCCTATCACTTCTGACCTTACATTGGTTTCAGGCGTTGGTTATTACCTAGACGGTTCTGTTTTCGTAGGTAACGATGGTGCAGACAACTCAGTACTTACAATTGAACCAGGCACAGTCATATACGGTGAAGGTTCTTCTTCTGGTCTTATCGTAACACGCGGTTCTCAGATCATCGCGGATGCAACAAGCGGCGCTGACAGAGCGCCAACATCTTCAGAAGCAATCGTATTTACGTCTTTTGGTGCTTATGACCGTGCAAACGGAAATTCATCTGATGACGCAACGACTGCTCGCGCTGAGTGGCTTGGTCTAGTTATCAACGGATACGCACCAATCAACAAATGTGATGTCGTCACAGGCGCGACTGGCGGAACAGCTGACTGTCAAGACGACGGTGAAGCTTCTTCTGGCGTCTACGGTGGAGGCATCGCAGACGACAACTCAGGTACTCTTCGCGGTGTTCGTGTTGAGCACGCTGGTGTGTTCTACAACGAAGAAGACCAGTCAAACGGTATCGCATTCCAAGGTGTTGGTTCTGGTACAACTGTTGACTACATCCAAGTCCACAACAATGGTGACGACGGTGTAGAATTCTTCGGTGGTACTGTTCAAGCAAACCACGTTGTTATCACAGGTGCATCTGATGATGCTGTTGACTGGACTGACGGTTGGACAGGTGGCATCAAGAACCTTCTTGTTGTTCAAGCAGATGACACAGGTGACTATGCAATCGAAGCTGACAACCGTTCAACTTCAGCACCTGACACACAGCCGCGTTCATTCCCAACAATTGCCAACTTTACATTTATTGGTAACGGGACTGGTGCAGATGGTATCCGTCTTCGTGAAGGTACAGCTGCAAACCTTCTAAACGGTGTTGTAACTGGATTTGACGACGGTATTAAATTTGGTGACGACTCTACATTCAACCTGCTTGCAACACCAAGCAGCGTAGATAGCGCTACAACAGAAATCGAAGGTGTCTTGTTCAACAACGCTGACGAAACAGGCGACGTTGTAGATGACCAAGGTACAGACGATACAGCAGACGATGTTACAACTGTTGCAGACGCAACTATCGTAACAGCAATCGGAACAGAAGGATCTTTCTTCGGCGTTTCTGAAATTGCTTCAGCAACTTTCGAATTCGTCCCTGGTCTAACAGCTGGTCAAATTCCAGTTCGCAACGCAAACGGTTTCCCATTGTACAACTACAACGATGGTAACCAGTATGCTCCTGCTGACCCAGCTGAGACTATCCCAACTGGCGTAACTCAAGAAAGCCAAGTGTTTGTTCTTGGTGCTCTAGACCAGTACGCAATTAACGACAGTGCAAATGCTGATGCTTACGCCGGTGCTTTCTCTCCTTCTGAAACAGAAGCAGATAACTGGGCAGCAGGCTGGACAACTGGCGTATTCGCAGAAACTACTCCTGCAGCGGCTACATGTCCGACTGGTACAACATCTAACGGTATCACAGACGGAAACCTCATCTGTAACCTTTCAGGTATCGTCACTTCAGACGTTACTTTGACAGCGCAAAACAACGTTCTTTACCGTCTAGACGGTCAAGTATTCGTTGGTACAGATGGTGGTTCGGAAGCAACTAACACATCAAACTCTGTACAAGCGACATTAACGATCGAAGCTGGCGTAACTGTGTTTGGTGATCGTTCAACAGATGGTCTTGTTATTTCTCGTGGTTCCCAAATCGACGTCAACGGTACAGCAGCTGCTCCTGTTGTTATGACTTCTGGTGACGCTATCCGCGGAACAGCTGACTTTGCAACTGATACAGCTCAATGGTTGGGGCTTTCAATCAACGGTAAAGCGCCTATCAACAAGTGTGATGTTGTAACTGGTGCAATTGGTGGTTCTTCAGACTGTCAAGACGATGGTGAAGCTTCATCAGGTCAGTTCGGTGGTGCAATCTCTGATGACGACTCAGGTGACATCAACTACCTACGTGTTGAATTCGCCGGAATATTCTTTAACGAAGAAGATCAATCTAACGGTATCCAATTCCAAGGTGTTGGTAACGGTGGTAACTACGACTTCATCCAAGTTCACAACAATGGTGATGATGGTCTAGAGTTCTTCGGTGGTACAGCAAACGTTAAGCACGCTGTTATTACTGGTGCTGGTGATGACTCAATCGACTGGACTGATGGTTGGACTGGTAACGTTCAATACGCAATTATCGAGCACACTGACAGCTCAGACTACGCATTTGAAGGTGACAACCGCTCGACATCTGCACCTGATACAACACCACGTTCAGCACCTGCTTTCTCAAACATTACTATTCTAGGTGATGACACGAATGGTCTTCGTTTCCGCGAAGGTTCTGCTGGTGACTTCGTAAACAGCATTATGGTGGATACCGCATTCGGTGTTCGTATTGATGATGCTTGTAACGCAGGTGTTCCACACGGTTCTTTCCAAGCGTTGACAGAAACAACTGCCAACTCTGCAGAAGGTAACTTGAGACTTGCTTCTCTAATGCTGGATACAATTGATAGTCGTCCATTCCGTGCTGCACCTGCAGTAGCACCAGATGGATCATGTCTATCAACAACATACACAGACGCTGATGTTCAAGCAGAAGCAACTGACTTTGCAACAACAGCTTCTCTAGAAGCTGGCTTCACATTCTACGGCAAAACCGGAAAAGGTTTTGTTCCTGGAACTAACGAAGCAAACGTTGCTAAGTTCGATGCTTCAACTATCGACAGCTTCTTCGACACAACAACATACATTGGTGCTGTCGAGAACGCTTCAGATACTTGGTACCTAGGCTGGACAGTAAACTCAGCGGGTGAAGTTACATCTGCTAACTAATATCCACTTTTAATAGATAGGGCTGCTGACTTAAATCAGCGGCCCTATTCTGCCTTCAACTATTCATTAATTCCGGGGATTTCCCATGCTCAATCGCCTCTCTATCGGTGTTATGGCTCTCTTGGCGTCAAGCGCGCTAACCCAAGTAAGCACCGCCTACGCTCAAGAAGAAACTCAAACACCTGAAGCATCCGCTGACACGGGAGCACAGGAAGAAGATATCGCTCGTCAGGATACAATCGTTATCCGCGGTGAATTCATTCCGGACGAAAAACGTGAAACAGCTGAAGTTGCCAGTCTACTAGACGCAGAAGATTTTGCTCTTCGTGGAGATAGCGATGTCGCATCTGCGCTACGTCGTGCTACAGGTGTTTCTATAGCCGATGGTAAATTCGTCATTATCCGTGGTCTGAACGAGCGCTACGCATCTTCAACACTAAACGGTTCAATTCTTCCAAGTCCTGAACCTCTTAGAAAAGTGACACCACTCGACCTTTTCCCAACCTCTGTTCTAGAATCAACATTGGTTCAAAAGACATTTTCTCCTAACTTCTCTGCCGAGTTCGGTGGTGGTTCAATCGATATCCGTACAAAGCGCGTACCTACAGAAAACTTTTTCAAGGTAGGTATTTCTGGCGGTGGTGACGATCAAACATCATTCCAAGACGGTTTCCTATATGACGGCGGTGATAACGATTATCTAGGGTTTGATGACGGCACTAGAGACCTACCAACAGGTCTAGAAGCTGTATTCAATGACGGCACATATGCTTCAAGCGATCGCAACGCTTTTTCACAAGCTTTAACTCAAGATCCAAGCTTACTTGTACTTCAGGAAGGTTATGTTGGACCTGATTTTGGAGTTGATGCAACAATCGGTCGACGTTATGAATTAAACAGAGATATTTCCGTAGGTTTCTTGGGAACCCTCGCCTATTCTAACGAATGGCAAACTAAAGAAGGTGTTCAAGGAATTGGACAATCTCTTCTTGAAGTTGGACAAGAGCCAACGCCAGTTCGTTCGCTTTCTAACTTCTCTCGCCGCTCAACAGCGAACACAATTGGTCTAAACAGCCTTGCTTCAATCGGTATTGACCTGTTTGACGCACACTCACTTAACTTCCTAGCATTTGGTACTCGCTCAACTGATAAAGAAGCAGAAAGCCAAACGGGTAGAACCAATGATAACTCTGGTATCCGTCGCGACTCAATTGAATGGATAGAACGTCAGCTTTGGACAACTCAAGCTCAAGGTGAACACACTTTTGACAGCTTGCTTGGATTGGAAATTGATTGGCGTGCGTCATACTCGCAAGCTGGCCGCGATGCTCCAATGCAATTCTCGACTCAATATCAAGCTGATGAAGATACTGGAGATTATTCTCTATTCTTGGACAACAGCGTTGAATTTTCCGAGATTGAAGATGAGAACAGTGACTGGGGTGTAGATGCAACTCTTCCACTTACAATTTTTGGCGGCAATGAGTTCAACATCAAAGCTGGTTACGCTTACACAGAGAAAGACAGAGAGTCACAAAGTGATTTCTTGGTCATTCCAAACTTTAGCCGCAATTGTCGTGACCTACGCATAGACATAGCTTACCAATGTGAGTTTGCTACATCAGGCGGCTTCCAGAACACACGTTCAGGTCAGTCACCGTCATTCTATGTTGCAACTCAGGAAACTGACGCTGGATATCTACAGCTTGATACACAAGTCACTGACTTCCTTAGATTTTCAGTCGGTGGTCGTTATGAAGACTTCATTCAAGTCGTAGAAACAAGAACAGCAAGAAACACAGCTGGGCTCGTAACCCCTCCTCTAGAGCAATCAGAGTTCTTCCCTGCAAGTACTGTAACTTGGAACTTCGCTGACGATCTTCAATTGCGTGTTGGTTATTCAGAAACTGTTACAAGACCGCAATTCCGTGAAGTGGGTCCTAGCCGTTTCACAAATACCGCTACTAACGAGCAGTTTATCGGTAACCCATTCTTGGAAACGACTGATATTACTAACCTAGACGCCCGATTAGAGTGGTATTTTGGAAAAGACGAATTCCTAACTCTAGGTGTTTTCCAAAAAGAACTCGAAAACCCGATTGAGGCATTCAATGTCGGTTCTGGAGAAAGTCGTCTTGTGACTTTTGTGAACATCGACTCTGCCGATGTAAAAGGTTTTGAAGGTGAATTCCAGAAATCCATCCCAGTAAATGAATGGGTGAACTGGTCTTGGTTCGCATCTAAAGACTTCCAAGTTACAACAAACTACACTTTCACAGATTCAAAAATTTCTGCTGAAAGCCCAGTACAATTGTTGAATTCATCTGCGACTGCCAACCTTGCTTCAGGCCTAACTGAGACATCATTTATTTCAAATGAAACTCTTCTAGATTTAGGTGCAATTACTCTACGTACACCTGACTTTGAAGCTGGTCGTAAATTGCAAGGACAATCCGAGCACATGGCTAACTTCCAGATTGGTTATACTGATTTTGATGCCAATTCGAGCCTGAACATTCTATTGAACTTCCAAAGCGAACGTATTCGTTCTGTTGAATCATTCACTGATGATTCTCCGGCAATTATTGAACAACCTCCTATGTTGTTGGATGTTGTATATAAGCGTGAATTTGAATTCGTGGGCGGCAGTTACGACTTTGGTCTAAAAATCCAAAACCTTCTTGGCGAGTCATATGAGGCTTACCAAGAAGCTGGTGGTAACCGTGTAGATGTTGATGTTTATGAACTAGGTCGTTCAATCTCTGCATCTATTAGCCACGAATTCTAATAGTCATCACTTAGTATAGTAGAATTTATGGGCGGGTACATTTTCAATGTACTCGCCATTTCTATTTCAGGGCTATAACGTGATTTACTTGTTCGTCCACAACCAGAGCAACCAAAAAGCAAGCGCGATATATGGCCCAAATGCAATTCTGATATCTTTCCTGAACTGCCATGTTGCAATACTCACCAGCAGTACAAAAAATAAGCCGCTTAGCGCAGCAATCATCATGACATAAGGTAAACTAAGCCAACCAAGCCATGCGCCTGCGGCTGAAAAGAGCTTTGCATCTCCCAACCCTAATCCATTACGGCCGGTACGCTTTAGATAAATATATGAAACTGCGGCTAAGCTAGCATATCCGGCAACTGCTCCGATGATATGGTGGATGAAATCATCATACCGAAACCCGCCAGCCCAAACCAACCCCGTCGCTATAAGTGTAAATGTCAGTTCATTTGGTAATTTAAAACGCTCGATATCAATGAATGATGCCCAAGACAGGAAGAAAGCGATATAAATACTTGGAACTAAGAGCACTAAGGGCAGCAATACAAAACTGCTTAGAACTGCCAGTATAAAAACGAACCCGCACAATAGAACCCGTGCAGGCGATTTTAACTTCAAACGCTCCCACATAGACGACACCCTAAGCTAGAACGTACAACACCTGCTAATCAGATACATCTTCAAATGGAGCGATTGTTACACTTTCACCGCATCCACAAGCATCAGTCTGATTTGGGTTTCTAAAAACAAATTTGGAATGAAGTGGAGAAACCTCATAATCAATCTGTGATCCCAGCAAGAATAAAACGGCTTTTGAATCGACAATAATTTCAACATCATTGTCAGCAACGCGCTCGTCTAAAGGTTCAGGTTTCTCTGCATAGTCCATGACATATTCCATGCCAGCGCAACCACCGTTTTTTACACCTACACGTAAAAAACCAGCATCGCGTTCAGACATGATTTCTTTGACGCGCGCCGCAGCTGCATCTGAAAGTGTCACTATTTTGGGTCTGGGACGTCTAGCCATGATTATTATATGTACTTTGCAACAGTGATTTACAACATATTCAATTGAAGTCGCGCTTCATCGGACATTCGGGATGCATCCCACGGTGGGTCAAAAACCAAGCTGACTTTACAAGTTTCAACGCCATCCACTTTAAGAACAGCCTCTTCAACCCAACCAGGCATCTCACCAGCAACCGGACATCCAGGTGCGGTCAATGTCATCTCGACATCGGCATGGCGATCATCATTCAAATCGACCTTGTAAATTAGCCCAAGCTCGTAAACGTCAACTGGAATCTCGGGATCATATACTTCTTTGATCCGAGCAATAATGTCGTCAGTGATACGGTTGAGCTCATCTTGAGGAATAGGACCAGTAGATACAGGAGCTTCAGCTTCTGCAGGTTCAATCACATCACGTTTAATATCGTCAGCCATTATTCTTCTCAATCTAAGCTAAAAGCATGGCGCGCGCTTTATCCAGCGCCTCGACAAACATATCAGCTTCTTCCAGTGTATTATAGATACCAACGCTCGCCCGCGCTGTCGCACTCACATTTAAATGGGACATTAAAGGCTGAGCACAATGGTTACCCGCACGAATTGCAACGCCATAACGATCCAATATCTGCGCAAGGTCGTGCGGATGTGTACCTTCAATGGAAAACGTCAACACAGGACCTTTATCTTTAGAGGTTCCATGAATGGTCAAACCATTAATCCCACGCACACCCTCAGCCAATCGGTCATAAACAGACTTTTTATAGGCTTTGGCCTCTGCGGTATTATATTTCTGAAGCCACTCAACTGACGCACCAAATCCAACAGCTTCCAATATAGCCGGCGTACCCGCTTCAAAGCGATGTGGAGGCGCGTTGTAAGTTACGCCATCTCGCGTAACTGTATCGATCATTTCACCTCCGCCCTGATAAGGACGCATGGATGAAAGCAGGTCTAGCTTACCATATAATGCACCTATACCGGTAGGGCCGTACATTTTGTGAGCCGAACAGGCATAAAAATCGACATCTAGTGCTTGAACGTCAACATCCAAGTGAACAGCTGCCTGACAGCCATCAAGCAATACTAAGGCACCTGCAGAATGGGCCTCTGAAATAACAGCATCGACATCAGGCACAGTCCCCAAGACATTGGACATGTGCGCCAATGCAACCAGTCGCGTTTTACCCGACAATTGAGACCGAAAGCTCTCCATATCCAGAGAACCATCCTCAGTGACTTCAATCCACTTGATGACCGCACCAAATCTCTCACGCAAGAAATGCCAAGGCACAATGTTAGAATGATGCTCCATGACGGACACTATTATTTCGTCGCCTGACTTTATTGTCTCCGCCAAGCCCGATGCAACGAGATTAATCGCTTCAGTCGCACCTTTAGTAAAAACAACCTCGTCAACGGATTTTGCATTCAAATGCGAGCGCACTCGCTCTCTGGATTTCTCAAATGCGTCAGTGGTTTCATTCGCGAGCGTATGCAGTCCACGATGCACGTTGGAATACGCAGTGCGTGCCTGATTGGTCATTGCATCCAAAACATAATCAGACTTTTGAGACGATGCAGCACTGTCGAGATAAATTAGCGGCTTTCCACTAATTTTACGCTCGAGAATTGGAAACTGGCTACGAATATCCTGAATATCGAAACTTGATTTTAAAGCGACTTCATCAGCCATTGACGCGCCTCCTCTTCAAGGAGATCACGCAAGCTATCATCAGATATGTTCGCTAGGCCCTCAGCAATAAAACTTTGAGTCAGCATAGCTTTAGCAGTCACAAGCGGGATACCGCGTTGACGCATATAAAAAAGCGCCTCAGCATCTAGCGCACCAGCTGTATTTCCATGTGCGCACTGAACATCGTCAGCATAAATCTCAAGTTCAGGTTTTGCATTCACCTCAGCGCCATCTTCAAGAAGCAACGCATTGTGCGCCATTGCAGCATCAGTTTTCTGAGCACTTCTAGCGACGTAAAACTTGCCCTGAAATGCACCTTTACCACCCTTTTTAACCGCACCTTTTGTCACTTGTGACGTTTCGCAATGTGCAGCTGAGTGGCGCACATAACTAGTCATATCTACATGCCGTTTATCATCTAGAAGATAAGCCGCATTTATCTCAGCTTTTGCCTCTTCTTCACGATGAACAACCCGCGTTTCAAGACGGCATAATTTGCTACCAGTTGCATATGCACTCTGATTGAATGAGGCTCCACCGTACAAATGTACATTTGTCGTCACAATCTGAACAGCATTTGCTTGCGCAGATTGATAAATAACGCGCTCCGCTTTAGCGCCTTTTTCCAAGGTGTATTCAATAGCAACTGACGAAAACCCACCAGCATTCAAGTGACTTTCAACTATTGTCGCAGATGCATTTTCTCGAAATATGATCTCGATATGAGCAAATGTATCAGCGGCATCAGAATCAACAACGATACGAATAGGCGCTGTCAGTTCAGCGGCGATCTCTATCGTTAAAATGGAGGGACTGTCAGAAAGAGCTGTCGCGAGAGCAGCGAGTGGCAATTCTTCAGCCGCTGCTAGTGGCGTTGCATCTACTTGTTCTGTCCAACGGATACCTGCAGGTCTTTTAGCTGGAGCGACAAAGCCGTCCCGCTTAAAATGAAAGACTGGCGCATCAATACTTGAAAAAATATCAGCAACCGCTTCACTTGAACTCGTCTCTACCGGCTTAAGGGCAGCACGAACATCCGACCAACGCCATCCTTCGACGCGGCGGTGAGGTAAACCATGCTCAGCAAAAGCTTCAAATGCGCGCGTACGGCGCGGGTCTGCTTTTAAGCCTTCAAAGCTTGATATAAAACGGCTTTCAGCAGGGCTTGGCTTTTCTATCAAAGAAGTCACAGATTGCTCGCTCACGCATTTGCCTCCGCAAGCACACCATCATATCCTTCATCTTCCAGACGGTGCGCTAAGTCTGGTCCACCAGACTTAATAATCTTACCATCAGCAAGAACATGCACTTTGTCCGGTTTAATGTGATCAAGAAGACGCTGATAGTGTGTAATAACCAACATTCCTCGGTCTTTTGCCCGAAGTGCATTTACACCTTCGGAAACCACGCGAAGCGCATCAATATCTAGACCAGAATCTGTTTCATCAAGGATCAAGAACTTTGGTTCCAGCATCATAGCTTGGAAAATTTCTAGACGCTTTTTCTCTCCACCCGAGAAACCAACATTAAGAGGACGTTTCAACATGTCCGCATCAATTTTCAAAACTTTTGCGAGCGCACGTGCTTTTTTCAAAAATTCCGGTGCTGAAATTTCTTCTTCACCGCGCTTTTTACGTTGAGCATTCATGGCTGTCCGCACAAATGTCATGACCGGCACACCGGGGATCTCTAACGGGTATTGGAAAGACAGGTAAAGGCCCTTGGCTGCACGCTCTTCTGGATCCATTTCCAACAAATCTTCGCCGTTAAGCTCAGCAGTTCCAGAAGTTGCTTCATACCCATCACGTCCTGTTAGAACATATGACAGCGTAGATTTACCCGCACCATTAGGTCCCATAATAGCGTGCACTTCCCCAGCAGGCACATTCAGGCTCAGGCCTTTGATAATTTCCTTGCCTTCGCCATCTTCTTTTTCAACGCGAGCGACGAGTTCATTTAGGGCTAGCACTAGGTGTTACTCCAACAGTCTTTTATAGGTTCCATTGAGATAGGAACTGGTTTCTAATTCACAATACCCGACAGGGTTAGTATGTTATTTTGTCACGGGTTCAATACAAGATCGCAATCTTGTTTATCCCACGCTACCTTCAAGGCTGACTTCGAGAAGCTTTTGCGCTTCGACGGCAAATTCCATCGGCAATTTCTGGATCACATCACGGACAAAACCATTCACCAAAAGTGCAACAGCCTCTTCCTCTCCCAATCCACGTTGACGGCAATAGAAAAGCTGATCTTCAGACAAGCGTGTCGTCGTCGCCTCATGCTCTAACTGAGCATCTGCGCGTTTATTCTCAATGTAGGGCACAGTGTGTGCACCACAAGTTTGACCGATAAGCAAACTATCACATTGAGTGAAGTTGCGAGAACCTTTGGCTTTTCCACCAACAGACACCAGACCACGGTAGGTCGAATTTGATTTACCTGCAGATACCCCTTTAGAGATGATGCGCGACTTTGTGCGCTCTCCAAGATGGATCATCTTTGTACCTGTATCCGCTTGCTGATGACCGTTCGTCACCGCAATCGAGTAGAATTCACCTACACTGTCATCGCCGCGCAGAATACAACTTGGGTATTTCCATGTAACCGCCGAACCAGTTTCAACTTGTGTCCACGACACCTTTGAACGTTTTCCGCGACAATCGGCACGCTTCGTTACAAAGTTGTAGACACCGCCATTGCCCTCTGCGTCACCCGGCCACCAGTTTTGTACAGTAGAATATTTAATCTCTGCATCATCTAGAGCAACAAGCTCAACCACAGCTGCGTGAAGTTGGTTCTCATCGCGCATAGGCGCGGTACAGCCCTCTAAGTAAGAGACATATGAGCCTTCATCCGCAATAATCAATGTCCGCTCAAACTGGCCTGTGCCTTCTGCATTCATGCGGAAATATGTTGATAATTCCATTGGGCAACGCACGCCTTTAGGAATGTAAACAAATGTACCGTCAGAAAAGACTGCGCAGTTAAGTGTCGCAAAGAAATTGTCAGACTGAGGAACAACAGTTCCAAGATATTTTTTGATCAATTCAGGGTATTCATGGACAGCTTCAGAAATCGACATAAATATCACGCCGGCTTTCTTTAGCTCTTCTTGAAAGGTCGTCACAACGGACACAGAGTCAAACACTGCATCTACAGCAATGCGTGGCTTTTCTCTCGCTTCTGCGGCTGATTCAGCTGCACCTTCAACACCTAGCAAAACTTCTGCTTCACGAAGTGGGATACCGAGTTTCTTATACGTCTCTAAAATTTCTTCAGGAACATCATCAATAGATTCGTATTTAGCCTGACCTTTAGGCGCGGCATAATAATACGCGTCCTGATAATCAATCTTGGGATAATTGACCATTGCCCAATCAGGCTCTTCCATCGTCAACCAACGCTCAAACGCCTGTAGACGCCATTCAAGCATCCACTCAGGTTCATTTTTCTTTTCCGAAATAAAACGGACAGTATCTTCATTCAAGCCTTTGGGCGAAAACTCCTGTTCTATATCGGTCGTAAAACCGGCGTCGTAATTCTCGGATTCAAGCGCACGTGCTGCATCAACAGTCGCCTGATCGACGCCGTCTTTTACCATATCCTGTGGACGTGTATCATCAGCCATCAGGCCTTCTCCTTATTAGGAGTTTTCATAACCACTCCTTTTCGCCTAGCTGCCTGTATCCAGGCATCAGCAGCATTTTCAAAATCATTATCTTGTGAAGCCCAGCCGAAACTGAACCTAATCGCACCTTCAGAAAGTTCACTAGAAACTCCCATAGATGCTAATACATGTGACTGTTTCACCTTGCCCGATGAACAAGCCGAACCGGATGAAACAGCAACCCCAGCTAAATCCATCGCCATAACTTGGGTTTCAGCTCTCAAACCTTCAACACTTATGCAAGACGTGTTTGCCAATCGTGGCGATTTTTCACCAAAAACTGTTATATTTGCTACAGTTTTTAAGCGGGCTTCTAGTGTATCACGTTTTTCCGCTAGCTCACCAAAGTTTGCCAGATCATTTATAGCAACGTCTATTGCTGCACCAAATCCAGCTGCACCAATAATATTTTGTGTACCTGATCTACGGCCTAATTCCTGCCCGCCTCCAGATAGTATCGACCTAAAGGGTGAGCCAGGACGAATGTAAAAGGCACCTATTCCCGAAGGCCCACCAACTTTGTGCCCGGAAAGTGTTAGATAATCCAGCTCACCATCCAAAACAGAGACAAGTGTTTTTCCAACCGCCTGCACTGCATCGCAATGTACAAGACCTTCAGCGCCGTGAACGATATTGGCCGCTTCTTCGACAGGCTGAATGACACCTGTTTCATTATTCGCCAACATCAGGGACAAGAACGGCTTTCGCCCCTCATGAGGCCACTCTTTTATCAATTCGTTGAGCCAATCCAGATCGATTAACCCATCAGCAGTTACCTTAGCTTCTATAGCATCGGGAAGTTGAGCAAGTACTGCGTCATGCTCAAATCCACAAACAATTGGCATAAGCAGCGGCTCTTTAAGACGCACACCGTTTAATATTGCTGCGTTTGCTTCTGTACCGCCACTCGTAAAAGTAACATCTTCGCGACAAGCCCCTATCGCATCTGCAACCGCTTCACGCGCAGTTTCAAGGCAAGCGCGAGCAGATCGACCAGCGCTATGAACTGATGACGCATTTGCACCAATTTCCATAGCTTTAATCATCGCTTCTCTGGCTTGGGGCCGTAACGGAGCGGTTGCGTTATAATCGCAATATATGGCGTCTAAATTCGCCAAACCAAATTTCCTATAATTGTTCTAACACGCCCGACATACCCTTAACTTCACCCGTTAGGATATCTGTTATCGAGACCTCGGATAAAAACTGGATGATGTGGAGACGTAATTCCCGCCATAAATCGTGAGTTGCACATCTTTCCAGGCGTCCAGTACAGGGCTTGCCCCCCATTTCGCCACAACGTGTCGTTTGAATTGGTTCATCAACGGCTACGATTATTTGACTAACCATAGTTTCATCTGCGCCTCTAAGAAGCAAATATCCGCCACCTGGACCGCGTACACTTTTTACCAGCTCAGCCTTACGCAACTTGGCAAACAATTGCTCCAAGTATGATAGTGATATTTTCTGACGTTCAGCTATATCTGCCAGAGATACAGGTCCATCTTTGTCATTGGTAGCTAGATCAACCAAAGCCATAACAGCATAACGACCTCTAGATCCCAATTTCATAAATACTCTCCTGCAATCAGTTCTTACAGGTTAAATATATACCCGATGAATTTAGTCAAGTACTATCAAGGTCGCACTAATAGAACAGAAAAACTTGTAATTTACCCCCACATTAGGGTATCGCCTGTTTTTCACTTTTAATAACTCTAGAAGGATTCCGTTTATGCCAGAAGTCATTATCCCTGGTCCTGCTGGCCGAATTGAAGCCCGATACGAAGAATCCGACGTTCCAGGCGCACCAATTGCTCTAATCTTGCACCCACACCCTAAAGCGGGTGGAAGTATGCAAGACCCTGTTGTTATTACACTTTATGAAATGTTCGCTAAACGCGGCTTTTCAACGCTTAGATTCAACTTTCGTGGTGTAGGACGATCTCAAGGAACATTTGATTCTGGTCCAGCTGAACTATCTGACGCAGCTTATATTCTAGACTATCTAGAATCAATCAATGATAGCGCGCGAGCTTGTTGGGTATCAGGCTATTCATTTGGTGCTTATATATGTCTACAACTATTGATGCGCCGACCAGAAATTGACGGTTTTATCGCAGTCGCTCCACCTGCAAACCACTATGACTTGGCATTCTTGGCTCCGTGTCCCGCATCAGGAATTATCATCTCAGGTGAACGTGATGTTGTCGCGGCACCTTCTGATATCGAACGCTCTTTGACAAAAGTTCGTGTTCAAAAAGGTGAGGAGATAGAACGCACGTCTGTACCTGGTGCAAATCACTTCTTCCAAAACAAACTGGTAGAACTTGAAGAAACGGCCGCAGAATATTTGGACCGCCGCCTTCAAGAAGCTAACGCCAGCGCTCTTCCTTCAATTGAAGAATTGGAAGATGAAATTGGCGACATTGACGACGAAGAAGAATAGAATCTAACCTCATTCCAATGTATATATTTAGCAGGTGGGTTTCACATGAGACCCGCCTGTTTTTGGTTCAGCAACACCTGTCGTTTCTGGATAGCTAATTGGCATACCTAAAGCCGAGCGCGCAGCGAGATAAGCAAAAGCCTCCGCCTCGATCGCGTCTCCCCGCCAACCTAGAGAACAAGCATCGACTAAGGCTTCACCCAATTCTTCTTTCAAATATTTCATTATTAGCGGGTTATGACGCCCACCTCCAGTCGCAACAACCAAATCTGGCCGCACCGGCATAGACCCAACAGCAAACAACACTGAACGTGCGGAAAATGCGGTTAAAGTCGCTGCCCCATCTTCAACGGGCATATCACTCACTAGATTCACCGCGGAAAAATCATAACGATCGAGCGATTTGGGAGGTGCTGCGGAGAAGTATGGATGCTGGAACCATTCTGAAATTTTATCTTCATTCACTTTTCCAGCTCGCGCCGTTTTGGCTTCCTCATCAAAAGCCCCCAGATTATTGAGCTCCATCCACTCATCAATTGGTCCATTTCCCGGACCTGTATCAAAAGCGATGGGTGGCTGCCCATTTGTCTGCCATGTGAAGTTGGCGACACCGCCAAGGTTTAACACAATACCGGTAAAATTTTCAGAGCTACGTTCTTTGGCAACCTTATCGAGCAAAGCGACATGATAGACAGGTGCCAAAGGCGCACCATGACCACCCGCCTCCATATCAGCAGCCCGCAAATCGTAAACAACCGGTATGTTCAATTCGTTAGCAAGTAGCTGACCGTCCCCCAATTGGAGCGTTTTACCTTTTGAACTTCCCACTGGCGGGGAATGAAGAACCGTCTGACCATGAAATCCTGCCAGTACAGGACTTTCACCTTCCCAATTTTCTAACAATTTTTTTGCTGCATCGGCGTGCGCCATAGTCATGACTTGTTCAGCTCGGGAAAAGCTTTCAGGCTGAGGGCCATTCCACTGCCACTTCAAAGCATCTTTTGTGGCCAATGACAGAACTTCTCTTTGAGCGTCCGAATAACCAATCGTTATCCAATCTCCAAACTCATAAACCACTTCTCCATCAGTCTTAATAAGCGCGACATCAACGCCATCAAGGGAAGTTCCACTCATAAAACCAAGCACCCATTGAGGTCCTTGATTGAAAATTTGGGACAAATCGGTACTCATTGGCGTTCTTCCCTCTTTCAAAGCTCATATCTCTTGTGTTAATCGCCCAATTCAATCTTAGGAGACGAATCTTATGGCCGATGATGCCTTCATGCCTGAATCTGAACTTTTACGCACTCTCTATGAGCGTGGCTATGTTTATCAGATAACAGATGAAGCTGGTTTGGATGAATATGCCAAATCCGAAATTCCAGTTGGTTATATAGGATTCGATGCGACCGCGAAAAGCCTTCATGTTGGATCGCTTGTTCAAATCATGATGCTTCGCCACCTTCAGCAAGCTGGTGGAAAACCTATCGTCCTTATGGGCGGTGGTACGACCAAGGTTGGTGACCCAACTGACAAAGAGAAAACGCGTCCAATTCTTAGTGAAGAAGAAATCCAATCCAATATTGATAGTATCAAAACCGTCTTTGAAAAATTTATTACATTTGGTGACGGACCAACAGACGCAATAATGGTCAACAATGATGATTGGCTATCAAAACTCAATTATATCGAATTTCTACGTGACTATGGAAAACTCTTCACGATCAATAAAATGATCATGCAAGAAACTGTAAAGCGCCGTTTGGAAAATGAACAGCCTTACACTTTCCTTGAATTCAACTACGCCCTGCTACAAGCCTATGACTTTGCTGAATTAAACCGCCGCTACAATGTTCGCCTCCAATTGGGTGGTTCAGACCAATGGGGAAATATCACCAACGGAACGGAGCTTTGTCGCCGCGTTGAAAACACTCAAGCTTTTGGTTTCACAACTCCGCTACTTACGACCGCCTCTGGCGCTAAAATGGGTAAAACAG
Organism: uncultured Hyphomonadaceae bacterium; assembly: GCA_964352025.1. Taxonomy (GTDB): domain Bacteria; phylum Pseudomonadota; class Alphaproteobacteria; order Caulobacterales; family Hyphomonadaceae; genus Hirschia. The sequence goes on along the minus strand of CAYGPZ010000002.1, from coordinate 324,110 downwards.
TCGGCGGTGCTGTGTGGTTGAACGCAGATATGAAAAGCCCTTATGACTATTGGCAGTTCTGGAGGAACACAGAAGACGGCGACGTTGGTAAATTCCTCAAACTTTTCACTGATCTACCATTAGAAGAAATCGAAAGACTTGAGTCACTTAAAGGTGCCCAAATAAATGACGCTAAAATCGCGCTAGCGGATGCCGCTACGACGATGCTGCATGGAATAAGTGCCGCTAAAGAAGCAAAAACCGCAGCTAGCAAAGTGTTCTCGCAAGGTGCAACGGCTGAAGGAATGCCTTCATTTGATGTCGACGCCTCCACGATTCAAAGTGGATATAACATCGTCGACGCATTTGTCGCATCTGGCTTAGCAGAATCCAAAGGTGAAGTTCGACGCCACATAAAGGCAGGCGCCGCCAAATTAAATGGGGCAGCGGTCCAGGATGATGGTCTTCAAATTACAAAAGATGATTTGGAAGACGACAACACAGCACGCCTGTCGATTGGTAAAAAGCGGCACGCGCGTCTGACTGTCCAATAGATAAGTGCAAATATTTCTCTCCTCCGATTTATACGGTGGAGAGATTTTATCTAAATTGGGATAAAGCTCTAACGCAGCGCAGACGGCGTACAATTAGCTTTGGCAAAATCAATATCGTCAGAATAGGCAGACAAGTCTGCTATCTGATCAATCTGTACCAACTCATCAAAACCAGCATAATCATCTGCGCCGATTTCTCCCCAATCAATAATGAGAGGTGATTTTAGTTCCGGCGCATACATCGTGATTTCGGGTGTTGTAAACTCTGTTCGAACTTTAAAAATACTCTGTTCGCCAAATACATCCGAAACAAATACGCCAACCTGCTCAACCGCGATATTTTGCAAGCTACGGTCTGCAGCGCCATCTCTAGCCAACACCTGAGTGGAAGCACCTTCTTCTAACGGCCACATTTTTTTAAGAGCGCGACGCTCACTCGCAGAAGCTAAAGGCTCACTACAAACCTGCCAATACAGCCCAGAAAACTCTATAAAAAAGTCATCCTTACTAGGACGGACATTGTCATTCGAGATATTCTTGTAAACAGCAAAGTCTTTGCCTTGCGCGACGACTAATTGTTGTAGGCGGGTCTCATTACTATTTTCATCAACAGCCTTAACAGTGACCATCATGCCGACGTTAGGCGACGTATAGTTTGCGAACGGACCGGAATTTGCGCCAACGCCTGAAGCACACCCAGCTAACAAAATTGCACTTAAAGAAAGTGAAGCAAGAAATCGCATAATCATCACCTTTAACTGTACATTCTCTTAGGATGCACCACTTAGTCGACCTATAGACGAATATAGCGGAAGCACGTCTGAAGTAAAACAGTCAATATGTTTCTCCAGACGCGGTAACCCTATTCTCCAATTGCCGCATGTTCGTTTGCAGCGCATGCAGCTTTTAACAAACCTATTGTCGCTGATGCACCTGCTCCTTCAGAACACCGAAGTCCGAGATCCAACAAAGGCGTTTGCCCTAAACGATCCAATAGAGCTTGATGTGCTGGCTCAGACGAAAGATGGCCTGCCATACAATGATCTGCGGCACCCGGCTTAATCGCATGCACTACAGCAGCGGCAACACATGTTGAAAACACATCTAGCATCACAGGAATTCCCTGCATTCTGGCAGCAATAATCGCACCAACCAAAGCGGATATTTCCCTACCACCTACGCGACGTAAAACTTCTAGCGGATCACCTAAATGACCTCGGTGTGTGCTCATAGCTTTTCGTACAACATCAACACGAGCATCCACCACTTCTGGCGGGACCCAATCACCGGCCCGCACCCAATACGTCGCATTACCACCGAACATCGCACACGCTACCGCCGCAGCAGCGGTACCGCCGCCCACACCAGTTTCACCAAGAACCAATAAATCTGGCTTCTCGGCAATAGCTTCCATCCCAAAAGCTATCGTCGCTGCTAATTCTTTTTCAGACATAGCCGGAGATTCAGTAAAATCAGCTGTCGGCTTTTCAACTGCCATTTCAAACACACGTAGCCCCGCGCCACCAGCAGCGGCTATATGATTGGTGGCTGCAGCTCCGGTTTTCAGCATCTCAACCATTTTTTGAGTACTGGCATTTGGTCTTGATGCGATATTGTGTTTTGAAATACCATGGGAAGACGCGTAAATCGCGACCATTGGGCTATCGATAGATGGTTTTGACGTTCCTTGCCATTTCGCAAGATGGGCAACAATTTCACCCATCCGTCCCAATCCACCTGGCGCTTGGCGAATGCTATTTTGCCTTGCAATAGCATCTTGTTCTGCTTTTGCATCACCAATTGGAGCGCTTTCGACAAGCGCGCGAATATCATCTAGAGGCGACATGTGTTCGGTCCATTTCTAGATCTAAGTTGTTAGCGAGACTCACGTATGCCCGTTTATATGCCCTCGATCAACAGCAAAGTATCATTGGTATTTTGATTTACGTCTCGACTTATGCCTTGATTTTGCTATCCAAACATTATGAGCAAAGAGAAAATCAAAAATATTGGAGTAGCGATATCTCCGTGTACTAACAATTGCTCTGTAGACGAGAGGAATGCATCCTGCAGAAGTTGCGGACGTTCTTTAGAAGAAATAGCAAAGTGGTCAAAACTAAGTGACACAGACAGACGGAAGATAATGGATACTCTTCCTGCAAGGCTCGAGAAATTATACAAGGCTATTTCGTAGCTTTAGCAAAAAGGGAAACACATGACATCTCGCTTGTTAATCGGCCTAGCCCTTATTCTAGCAACACTAGTCCTGATTGCTTTAGTAACTGGTGGCAGTTTTCAGGACCGAAATGGACAAAACGTTTCAATTGCCTCAATTTCTTTGCTTTGTGGTTACCTCCTTCTGGTATCAGGGGGAATGTATGGCGCTTTCAAAACCAATGCTGGGCAAATGTTTAAATACGCTGCGGTCTGGATTGTAATAGCTGGCGTCATAGGGCTGCTTTATCAGGTGACACATTGAACAATAAATTTGGATCCATTCTTTTTGTTTTTATAATCGCTTTTGCAGCTGCAATCGTCGTCAGAGATAATATTGCCGAAACAGAAGATATTGCCGACACACAAATTCAGTCTGCTGTCACTGTTTCCAAGCCGATGAACCAATTTGAAATCGAATCCCCGGGGCATCTAGCAGCTTCTCTGCGGAAACAAGCTGACGGTCACTATTGGGCAAAGGCTAAAATCAATAATCGCCATCAACTCAACTTCATGGTCGATACAGGCGCAAGCATATGCGTCTTAACGCCAGACGATGCCAAACGATTGGGATATGATGTCTCCAAAATGGAAAAAGACATCAAAATCAAAACACCATCTGGAACGACCTACGGTGCATCCATTGTCATTCCAAGATTAGAAATTGGCCGTGTTATGCTCAAAGACATTGATGCTGTCATATTAGATGACAATCTGGACCAATCACTTTTGGGAATGTCGTTCCTAGAACGTCTGACGAAATGGGAAGTATCCAAGTCAGCTATTATTATTCACCAATAAGCAATTACGACGCTGCTTGTTCGGTTGGTTCATCGATAACAAAACGCGCTGCGTCATCTACGATCTGAATTGCGTCGACACCTTTGGCGCTGGGTGCATTCTCAGACAAATAACGTCGCCATTTTCTAGCTCCACGTTTTCCGTTGAATAACCCCATCATATGACGCGTCATTGCATGTAGGTGAACGCCCTCTTCTAGCTGAGACAACATATAAGGACGGTAGGCAGCCAACGCCTGCAATTCAGAAACGTCTTCTAAATTATCTCCAAACACCCGCCTATCAACCTGACCTAATAAGCCTGGCGTATGATAGGCTGCTCTACCAAGCATGATGCCATCAAACCTAGAAAGTTCCGACAAACCTGTTTCCAGATCTTGAAGCCCACCATTTAGAGAAATCGTCAGATCAGAACGTTGGGATTTCAGCTCTCCCACCAAATCATAGTCTAACGGCGGAATGTCTCTGTTTTCTTTGGGACTTAACCCCTGTAACCATGCCTTACGCGCATGAACTATAAATAGCTTACATCCTGCTTTGGACACCAAGTCTATAAATTCAAAAAGTGTTTCTCTTGGATCGTCATCATCTATTCCTATTCGGCACTTAACCGTCACAGGAATTTCGACTGCTTCTTGCATTGCGGAAACACAATCCGCGACTTTTTGAGGGTCCCGCATCAAGCAAGCACCAAAAGCACCAGACTTCACACGATCAGATGGACACCCACAATTTAGATTGATTTCGGAATACCCAAAGTCTTCACCAATTTTACTGGCTTTTGCCAACTTATCTGGTTCGGAACCACCCAATTGAAGCGCTAGAGGCTGCTCTTCAGGATTAAACCCAATGAGATACTCAAGGTCGCCATGCAACAGCGCATTCGCCGTCACCATTTCAGAATATAGTAAAGCTCGTTTCGTAAATGCTCTATGAAACATACGACAATGACGGTCGGTCCAATCCATCATCGGCGCAACTGAGAATTTATAAGACTGATGATAGGACATGGCTAAAACAATATATTCTTGAAGTTTATATCAGTGCATTATTTTAAGAAACTTGCTCTGTCCACTCTATTGCTAAAACGCAGCACTTTCCCAAACACACTAAAACAGGGACTTCAAATCAAATTCTGAGTTGCCCGCATTTTCCGGAGTTAATTTCGTGTTCGATGTTTGAAGCAATTTCTTAGCGACCATAAATGCAGGCGCATCATTTAATGCGTCGACTGCTAATAGCTGATTGTCTTTAAAATACCAGACTGAAAAAGAACGACTTTCTTTATCACCTCGAATAACAAGTCGATCATATCCTTCCATCAAACCAACAGTCTGTAATTTTACATCATATTGATCTGACCAGAACCATGGAACAGCATTATAGCTAAGTGCTTTTCCCGCCATATTGCTGGCCGCGACTTTAGCTTGCTCAATAGCGTTAGGAACCGATTCTAGGCGCATACGCCGAGAATAACGATCGGAGAAAAAGTTCGTACAATCTCCCGCCGCCCAAATATGGGGGTCAGTTGTCCTCGCGCCTTTATCAACCAAAATGCCGTTATCAACATCGAGGCCGGCATCTATGGCTATCTCAATAGCGGGTTGAGCGCCTATACCAACCAATACCGCGCCACATTCTATTTTGGAGCCATCTGCGAATTTGACAGCACTTACCTTTTCACCCTTGACCTCCAGAGATGCCATGGCAGCGTCAGTTCGAATGGATACGCCTGCTTCTCTATGCATTTTCTCAAAAAATTCAGACACTGGCGGGCTAGCGACACGCGCTAATACACGATCAGCCATTTCTAGAACGGTCACCTCTATACCCGCACTTTTGGCGACGGCAGCGACTTCAAGACCAATATATCCAGCACCAATAACAACCAGACGATCTTTCATCTCCAATATAGGAGCAAGCTTTTCGGTATCCTTAATCGTCCGCAAATAGTGGATATTTTGAAGATGATCATATTCAGTCGATAATTTTCTTGGAGGTGCGCCTGTCGCTATCAACAATTTTGAATAAGTAATTGTATTTCCATTACTTAGCTCTACGGTTTGCGAGGCCCGGTCAATACTTAGAGCTAATACACCAAGTAGAACTTCAACATTCTGTTTTTCGTAATACTCTTGTGGACGAAAATACAAACGCTCTTTGTCCAACTCTCCCTTTAGAAAAGCCTTCGACAGCGGCGGACGCTGATAAGGATAGTCAGTCTCTCCACACACAACAGTAATTTGCCCTTCAAATCCGGCTTGCCGCATTGAAGCCACCGCCTGAGACGCAGCCTGACCACCACCAATAACAACAAAATGATCTGTGCTCATCTACATGTGCTCCACTAAGAAATATCTTTTTTATTCCTTTACCCGCTAGACCGAATAAAAGAAAACCCAAGATAGATCAAAATTTCGATCAAGTTCGACATCAAGGTCTGCTAGATAGAAAAAGCTTGAAACGATTTGCACCGCTTCAAGCCTTTCTCGGAGCAACTTATCTTAGTCTTCTGCAGCAACAATACTCAAAGGCAATATGCTCGCATCATGATTGCTTCCATCACTGGCGGTAAAAGAAGTCCGCAACTGGTAGAATTGTTCCTCAGGCAGATCCACAGTTGGCGTCATTCCTTCAAGCGAAATCGTCATTGATAAACGACCAGAACTCGTCTTAAGAGCGCTTTCTTCGGTTAGGATAATATCTTTGACGGGTATCCATTTGTTTTTGAAATGACGAAGCCAGAACCGTACCCCACCTTCATCAGAAGCAATGACGGTATTCCCCGAACCAGCATTATATTCAACTTCGATTTCTATATCTTGACCGACCACCAAATCCTTATTCTCAAATTCATCTCGGTTTACGAATTTGATGTAGGGCTCAATGAACGGTTCAATGGACAATTCGACCTGATCTTTAATGCTATCATCCGAAGACGACGTTGCAGTGATTACAACATCACCCGCCGACAAAGCAGTAACTAAGCCGGTTTCAGATACACTCGCTACATCCAAATCACTACTTGTCCAAACTATTGACGCGTCATCTGCATCCAGAGGTGATGCCTCCACTTGAAGAGCAACCGTTTCGCCCTCCAATAAGACATCCGTAGTTTTGCTCAGGGACAATGTTTGAAGGGGATTCTCCCTCCATTCTACGATAGATATAGCGGCAGTATCCGATAAATTATTTGCGTCGCTAGATGCGGTAATAATCGCCTCTTCACCCACTTGCCCTAGCGCTGTCACAACACCCGCTTCGCTAACAGAAAGCACATCTTCATTGCTCGAAGACCAGCTCAAGCTTTTATCTGCATTGTCCGGTTCAATAGTCGCAATCAGAGTCATAGATGCACCTTCCCGAACAGTTGACGCACCTGAAGCTAAAACTAGCTCTGTAGGATCTAACTTATCAGTATCGAATAGTGCATTCACGGGCTTATCGGTAATTTCTACTGTCTCACCATTGCGCCATCTAACATGAATACTTTCTATCTCTTCTTCTGTACCTAGTCCGAAATGAGCTATGTTCAGCAAGCTTTGAGAAAATATAGCCCCGGCAGACCCAACACGTCTTTTGTATTCATTGTCAGCCGTTTTTAAGATTATCTCTGCAGAAATAGGATCTACATTCGCCTCTGGTGAATACCCCACTTTAACGAGTGCAAAATTGCCTTTTTCGCTACTATTGTTCGAATAGAGATACCACTCGCCGCCTTCACTTCCGTTAAGGAGGTCTAAGTCTCCATCCAGATCAAAGTCGAAAGCCTGCCCCATATCACCATTGCCCGGACCGCCGACGTCATTGGCACCATGCATGGTGACTGTTTCAAAATTTCCTTGTCCATCATTTAACAATAACAGGTCAGAAATTCGTCCACCGATTAGCCCCCAGCGGTAAACAAACACATCTTGATGACTATCGTTATTAAAATCACCAACAGTCACACCAAGAGAATTAGTACCTTGGGGAATATTCCAATCTTTGGATACATCAACAAAACTGCCTCCATCATTCCTCAGGAGAATATCAGGCTCATTTCTGTTTTGCGGTTCGAATTCAGGCTGGACATTATTGACGCCAGACAAGCTGAACTTAAAGCCCCAGAATATATTCCCTCCGCGAACGAGTGCTGCTTTCCACTTACCGCCTCCGATATGGCCAAAATACACGCCGTTTTCAGAAATATCATCGGGCCAACCATCTGCTTTGGCTGGCTCAATCACCATCTCATCACCAGAATCCAAAACAGTTGCGTGCTTTTCTTCACCTAAGAAGATTGGATAATCTTGGTCTCGAAAGGCTCCTTGTCGTAGATAGTAATAATTGTGAAATTTGATTGCTCCGTCAGCGCTAAAATCAAATTTATCTACGCCAGCATATCCGCGCGGCTTGATGGACATTTCTTTCGTCACTTCGTCCATATCAAGCGAAGGTGTTTCACCCTTGCCGTGCTCAAAAGGCTTACCAGTTGCAAGATATAGATCTAAGTCACCATCATTATCTATATCGAGGTCCGCTATCCCCATGATATTATGAAGAGACGTTATATCCTCAGGGATTTGAGATGTAATTTCGGTGAAGGTAAAATCACCATTTCCCTGCCAAACAGATAAAGGACCAAAGAACAGGATATCATCGATATTATCGTTATTTAGGTCAGTAATCAGAACGCGCGAGGTTTCAATATCCTGGATACCATCGACATCTTTAAACTCGAAATTCCCATCTCCAAGGTTTTCGTAGAAAAACTGCTGCGGCTTAGCTTTTGACAGACTAGATTCATTAAATAGTAGAAGATCCAAATCACCATCAAGGTCCATATCAGACCATTTTGTACCTCTACCACGACCACCTTTATTGATGCCAACATCGCCTGTCATCAGTACGAATTCGCCACCATTATTATGGTAGAAATTCGCTCGAGAAGGGTTCTTTCCGTTTCCCCCTCCCATTGTCAGAACAAGATCTAAATCTCCGTCGTTATCATAATCACCTAACGCTGTGCCATGAAGATCGTGCATGAACCAACGTGCTAAATTTTTAGAGTGTTTTGTAACGGTTCCATCGCCGTTATTCCAATAAAGCTTACTACTTTCAGCATTATGATTATTGACGATAAAGTCATAGTCTCCGTCATTATCAATGTCGGCAATTGACGGTCCTCCATACTTAATGGAGCTGACCTTGTCGATCCCGGCTTTTTCAGAAATGTCAGTATATTTAGGAAGACTTGCACTATCGAAATCTTCAAACCTCAAACTGTTTATCGAAATGTCAGCATCATTTGCTTTGAGTATAAGAACTACATCACCAAGTTCTTCAAACTCTACCAACGCTGACACGATCTGATCACCCGACTTGGGAATATTCAGATTATCAACTAAAATCTTGTCCCCAGCCATCACACTCAAGCTGGCATAGTTCTTAGGGTTATATAGATCCACAACCAATTTTTTGGTCGAATTACCTGACAAAGAATATTCAAGCTCTACGGGCGTGGACGCCTTCACAAGCGTAGATTTATGCCCAAACCCCAAATGCATACATGATGCAAGCGTAAGTGCAGACACAGTCGCAATTGCCCATTTTTTAGTAATTGACGGTTTCCTATTGAATTGTTTTTTCATCGCAAATTTGATTCAGCACCATTGAAGACGGTGTAAAGACACAGGCCGCAACCTAAAGATGCATCCTCCCCTATTTTTATTTACATTTTGTAATAAAAGCTTAGCCCCAATTGCTAACAATTTACAATAAAATTGTGTGACTAATTAACGTGAACTAACCGCCAGTAACTGACATGGTGCGTGCAGAAGACGGCGTATCAATTTTGCTTTCTTCAAAATCATGCTTTTCAGGTTTATTCAGAAGCGCTCTATCCAATAGAGAATTCAAGGTTTTATCTGTTGTATCCGTCCGAAGCGCACAGCGTAAATCTTCACCTTCTTCATGACCCAAGCATGTATATAAACGCCCAGTGCACGTCATACGTATCCGGTTACACGTCGCACAAAAATTATGAGACAGAGGTGAGATAAAACCGACACGTCCGCCCGTTTCCGCTACCTTCATATAGCGTGCTGGCCCGCCTGTATTGTCCGGCAACTCACTAAGTGTCCATTGCTTTGACAATCGAGATTTAACGTCCTGAAGTGACAAAAAAGAGGAAGATCTATGCGTGATTTCTTCACCCAATGGCATCACTTCAATCAAACTTAAATCAAATCCATGACTGTGGGCCCATCTAATCATAGCCGGTATTTCATCTGCATTCGCATCAGCTAGTGCGACAGTATTTATTTTCACTTTTAATCCAGCCGCCGCTGCTGCCTCAATGCCTTCAAGAACCTGTGCCAACGCATCTCTTCGTGTTAGCCGCTCATATGTATTCGGATCCAAGCTATCAAGTGATATATTAATGCGTTTTATTCCTATATCAGCGAGAGCTTGGGCGTTTTTAGCTAGCTGTGTTCCGTTAGACGTTAAAGTAAGCTCTTTTAGTCCGCCATCGTCCAAGCGTTCAGCAAATTTTGATAGAAGCTTTATTGCATCCTTGCGGACTAAAGGCTCCCCTCCAGTTATCCGCAATTTTGAAATGCCACGCGCTATAAACGCATCAACCAACCTTACAAGCTCTTCAAATGAGAGAATATCTGTTTTGGGTAGAAACGACATACGTTCGGGCATGCAATAAGTACAACGCAAATCGCACCGATCCGTAATCGACAATCGCAAATAGCTGATCGTTCTGGAATAACGATCTTTGAGAACATCATCCTGTCTATCGACATTCCCTGAAACCAAAGCAGTGTCTAATACCGCAGCTTCGGTTTCAGGTATCTTATCTATGAGGCGATAGACCATTTAGTCCCTTAAACTATACTTTAGAGGCTAGATGCAGCCTGCTTAATTGCACGGCGGATACTCATATAAGTAGCACAACGACACAAATTCCCACTCATAGCTTCATCGATATCTTGATCAGATGGTGAAGAATTGGCTTCCAAAAGTGCCACTGCGGACATTATTTGACCAGACTGGCAGTATCCGCATTGAGGAACGTTCAAATCCACCCATGCGTCACGTATGGCTTTAGCAGCCTTTCCCTCTTTTCCTTCAATCGTCGTGACTTTACTGCCATCCAATGCATCATGAGGAATTGAACAAGAACGAATAGGCTCTCCATCTAGATGAACGGTACATGCGCCGCACTGAGCGACACCGCATCCAAATTTGGTACCTGTCATCTGCAAGTGATCACGTAATACCCACAAAAGAGGCGTACCTGGCGCAGCATCGACAGTTTCATCTTTGCCATTAATGTTAATTGTTACAGCCATTTTTATATCCTCCCTTATGCGTCTTCATTTGAATTTAACGGCAATACATAATCATCAGGCCCGATTATTGGCAGATTTCTAAATCGCTTACCTGTCGCCGCGAAAATGGCATTTGCTAACGCTGGTGCTGCTACTGGTGTCGCCGGCTCTCCGACCCCTGCTGGTGGAGCATTTGACTCAACAACATCCACTTCAAATTCGCGCGGCGCTTCATCCATTCTCAGCACGCGCCAATCTGGGAAGTTCATCTGCTCGACTGCCCCGTCAGCAAATGAAATTTTTCCATATAACGCATTAGACAAACCAAAGATAAATCCACCCTCTGTTTGTGCTCTTACATGCAGTGGGTTCACAACAGTTCCAGCATCGATCGACATCCAGACACCGGGAATAGTGAGGCCACCATCATCATCAACAGCCACCTCAATAACTGCCGCTACATATGTCAAGAATGAGCGATGAACCGCCAAGCCTAAACCATGGCCTTGAGGAAGGTCTCTACCCCATTTTGCCATATCAGTTGCTTTTTCTAGAACATTGATCAAACGACCAGTGTCGACCGGATACGCCTCTAAATCTCCACCATAATTAGAATAGTCAGCGTTGCCATCTGCTTTAATATCAACAATGCGTGGAGAACCGATCAAATCGAGCATATACTCCTTTTGATCACGTCCAGCAGCAGCGGCTAATTCTGCAGTAAAACTATGTACGCCAAAAGCTTGCTGGATATTACTTACAGACCGCATCCAACCTATTCTGACATACGGCTCTGCTTTACAGGCCTCGACTTGCAAATTGGGGATGTCATAAGGGACATCCATAGCACCAAGGCTCGTCTCAAATGTACCAGGGTGATCAACACCTAATCCAAAATCAGCCCCGATCGAAGGAAAAGCGACACGGTGGAGATAGGCTTCCATACGACCATTTTCATCGACACTTGCCTCGAAATGTTGAGCACTTCCTGCGTGATAATAGCCCTGAGTAACTTCGTCTTCACGCGTCCAGACAAGCTTAACCGGCTTTCCCATTTCTTTAGCCAAAATAGCGGCTTCAATCACAAATTCACATTTAGATTTACGTCCAAATGCACCGCCAAGCCATGTCGTGTTTACTTTGATATTCTCGACATCAACACCCAGCACACCTGCAAGATTATTGCGAGTCGTTTGGCCATCTTGAACACAAGCCCAACATTCTAGCTTGTCACCTGTCCACTCCGCTGTCGCGCTTGGCGGTTCGATTGGGGAATGCAATAAAAACTCTGTTTTATAGTCTGCTGAGATTACGTTTTCTGACGACGATAATACATCAGAAACATTTCCTCTTTTCCGGTGAACATTCCCGCCAGATTTCACCCTGTCGGCAAGCAAGTTTAAGTAGCCTTCAGAATTGAACACGACATTCGGGCTATCTTTCCACTCAATTTCAAGAGCATTACGTCCTTGAATTGCTGACCAAGTATCTTTTGCTACCACGGCGATTCCACCACGCGGCGTAAAGACAACAGGTGCCGCCGGCAAAGGCATTTTTACTGTTTTTAGAACTCCATGAGACGCCAAAGTGACGCTGTCATCGACAGACTTAACTTCGCTACCATTCTGTGGAGGATAGGCTATCACTGCGAACAACATATCAGGACGAATAACGTCTTGCCCGAAAGTTCCCTCACCTTTTGTGATTTTCTCGACCGTCAGCGACGAAATTTCCTTACCGATATAGCGCCATTCATCACGTGTCTTTAGCGTAATTTCATCTTCCGCTGGTACTTGAAGGTTTCCTGCAGCTTCGGCCAGCTGGCCATAAGACAGGGTCTTTTTGCTAGGTTTATGAGTTACAATTCCCTGCTCTGCATAACATTCAGAAACATCAACTTTCCAATGGTTTGCAGCAGCTTGAGTGAGCATGGACCGCATGGCCGCTCCTGCGACCCGCAAACGATACAAATTATATCTTACAGAACGCGATCCATCTGTATTTTGGTCACCATACTTTTTGTCGCCAAGGGCCTGTACAACTTCCACACTGTCCCACTCAGCCTCTAGCTCGTCCATCACAATTTGCGTCATGGAGGTCCAGGCTTGTTGTCCCATTTCTGCGCGATGACAGGTGACGAGTACTTTACCGTCTTGCTTTATCTCTATCCACAATGATGGGGTAGCGTCTCCTCCTTCCAAGCCTGTCAAAGGACTTGGTCCCGCTGGAGTCGGCGGGGTCGGATCAATAACGACTTGTTCTTCGGTTTTGGCACATCCTGCCAAGGTAACACCAATCACAAAAAGACTGGACGCCCCAACAAAACCGCGGCGGCTTAAATTTATCGGAGATGAAGACTTTTCATTTCCGACATTAGCTGCACCCAATTTATTGACTAAATCAACAAACATGAATCATTCCTCGTAAGACAATCGCAAAGCCCATATTGGACTTCGCCCCCAAGATTTAATTTTACATCTATTCAAAGTCGAGCTTTGCCCGTTTTTGAAAACAATTTAGGTTTTCCTTTTTTGAAAACCGATTTTCATGTCCTGAAATAAAGAGAATGCTCTTTTTATTTGTTTTTATGTTTTCTCAGTTGTAGATAAGCTTATCGATTGATCAAACTATTTTTCGATTAAAATCATTATTCGCATATCACATCAACGTTACTTACGCGCTTTTATTACTCATGCTGCAAACGTCACATACCCAATTTGCACCGTCAATGGAGCACCCCTCTGATGTTTTTGCTGAAACAGTGAAAATGATGGCCCGCGGACATAAATGCGCTTTGGTATTCATCACCGATATTCTCGGTGGAGCTGTTCGCGCCCGAGGCGCCGTTATGGTCGTATGCGAAACCGGTGAAAGCGCCGGATATCTCTCAGGCGGCTGTATTGATGCCGATGTAAAACGACAAGCACAAACTGCAATTAAAGAATCCAAGTTTCACAAACTGAGATATGGTGAAGGCTCCCCATTTTATGACCTTAAATTACCATGTGGCGGAGCGATTGAAATCGCAGTTTGTCCAAATCTAGCACCAGCAGTTATTTTTGCTGTCTCGCAAAAACTGAATAATCGTTCTCCTGTAACGGTCAAAGTTGAAAACTCGGGCCATGTCCTGATTGATGATTCAGAAACTTCTAGTCCTGACACACCACCAAAATGGAATAACAATTCATTTAACGTCCAATACCAACCAAAACTAAAACTGCGTATTGCCGGCAAAGGTGCTGATCCTCTAGCGCTGATGAACATAGCACATGCAGCAAATACACCAACGATACTCTGGTCACCTGATATAGAAACGATAGATGCTGCAAATTCAATTGGTGCCCAAGAGATAACCCACTTAAAAACGACGAATAAGCTGCCAACTCACCATGATGATCCATGGACTGCTTTTGTCCTGATGTTTCACGATGCAGAATGGGAGGCCCCATTACTAAAGGCAGCCCTAGAGGGAAACGCATTCTATATCGGAGCGGTTGGAAGCGAAAACACGCATGAGCGGCGTAAGAAAGCATTGATCGATCACGGATGCTCATCAGACGATATATCCAAAATACACGCGCCAATTGGCTTAATCCCATCATTGAGAGATGCTTCAATGCTCGCAATTTCGACTTTTGCTGAAATTATAGACGCATTTCAAAAGCGTAATTCAAATTAATGAAGACTGCTGACATCTCTCTAGTATTGTTGGCAAGCGGGCTTTCATCACGATTTGAACATGGAGACAAACTGCTTTCCAAATTAAATGAAAAAACTATTCTGGAGCGCTCAATAGAGTGCGTAGAAGATTTATCTTTTGCATCAAAAAATGCTGTCATCGGTAAATCTCAAGTAGACCGTAAAACTTTGTTGGATTCATTGGGTTGGAATATAATTGAAAATGACAATCCAAGCTCTGGTCAGGGTTATGCATTGAGCATTGCCGCTAGGGCCCTAGAAACATCCCAAACTCGAGGCATCCTGATTGTTTTAGCCGACATGCCATTCATACCTAAAAAGCAGGTAGAAAAATTGATAGATTCGCTTTCTATGGGTGATGATGCAGTGTTCACGCAAACAAATGATATACTTATTCCTCCTGCGATAATTTCCGCCAAACATATCGAAAAACTCGGAAAATTATCGGGTGATAAAGGAGCGAAATCTTTTATCAACGTGTTAGAAAAAGTCCGGACTATTGAGTTAAATCCGATTTTTGCGTTCGATATCGATACGGTTGAAGATTTTGAAAAAGCGAAACTTTTATAGATAATCCAGGTGATATCTTAAAAATTCCAAATCACCCCACCTGAATTCTCAAACATACTTTCTGGCTCTTACAAATCCAGACTTACCGAAGTGACCTTACATTCACTTCAATTAAGCCAAATATTTTTAACGGGGATATTCTCTTATCCGTTAATCATTGCTGTTTCCTAAAAAACCTGATTACCATTCCGTAACTTCAGCAAAAAAGCGGAAGTGAACAAAGCAATACGTGCATCGAATGCGGTGTGAATTTTAGAGGTAGAGTAGCTTACGAATAACGAAAAATATAAAAATATTGAGGAGGAAATGTAATGGAATTAGCACTCTGGTTGATTGTACTGAGTGGGGGGCTGTCGATCATTTACGGCATCGCGACGACCAAACGATTATTGGCGGCCGATCCTGGTAATGAACGCATGCAGGAAATTTCCAATGCGGTACATGAAGGCGCACAAGCTTACCTCAAACGACAATATACTGCCATCGCGATAGTTGGTGCCGTTATATTTATAGGTACATGGATATTACTAGGTATTTACTCCGCTATAGGTTTTGCTATTGGAGCAATTCTTTCAGGAGCAGCAGGTTTTATCGGAATGCACGTCTCTGTTCGTGCAAATGTCCGTGTTGCTCAAGCAGCGACAACTTCCCTCAGCAAAGGCCTAGACCTCGCATTTAAATCCGGGGCTGTCACAGGCTTACTCGTTGCCGGTTTAGGCTTATTGGGTGTTACTCTATATTTTATGTTTTTAACGTCTGGAGCAGGATTTGATCCAACCAGCCGGACAGTAATCGACTCCCTCGTTGCACTCGGATTTGGGGCTTCTCTAATATCAATTTTTGCTAGACTTGGCGGCGGTATCTTCACCAAAGGTGCTGATGTTGGTGGCGATATGGTTGGTAAAGTTGAAGCCGGAATTCCAGAGGATGACCCGAGGAACCCCGCCACTATTGCAGACAATGTTGGTGACAATGTTGGTGACTGTGCTGGTATGGCGGCGGACTTGTTCGAAACCTATGTCGTGACCGCAGTGGCGACTATGGTATTGGCTGCAATTGTGCTGCCTGAATCCGCTAGACTTGCAGGCATGGTTCTACCGCTTGCCATTGGTGGTACCTGTGTTGTGACGTCCATCATTGGTGCATTCTTTGTGCGCCTTGGAAAATCAAACAACATCATGGGGGCCCTCTATAAAGGCATTATATCAACTGGCATTCTTTCGCTGATTGCACTTTATCCCGCAATCCAGTTTATCTTCAAAGATATGAACGTAGACCTTGGTGGGTTTACGCCTACAGACTTGTTCTGGTGTGGTGTCGTTGGATTGGTCATAACTGGCCTAATTATCGTCATCACTGAATACTATACCGCCACAGGAAAACGCCCTGTAAACTCCATTGCTGAAGCCTCTATTTCAGGTCACGGTACCAACGTTATCCAAGGGTTAGCAGTATCACTCGAGTCCACTGCACTTCCTGCTCTAGTAATTATTGCTGGTATAATCATTACCAATATAATTGGCGGCATATTTGGTATTGCGGTTGCTGTTACAACGATGCTTGCTCTTGCGGGTATGGTCGTGGCCTTAGATGCGTTTGGGCCAGTTACCGACAATGCAGGAGGGATCGCTGAAATGGCAGGACTTCCTGACGAAGTGCGTCAGAATACCGATGCGCTGGATGCTGTCGGAAATACGACTAAAGCCATCACGAAAGGG
Source organism: uncultured Hyphomonadaceae bacterium (assembly GCA_964352025.1). Lineage (GTDB taxonomy): Bacteria > Pseudomonadota > Alphaproteobacteria > Caulobacterales > Hyphomonadaceae > Hirschia. Next base: position 307,251 of record CAYGPZ010000002.1, on the reverse strand, counting down.
TATGCAATTGGGTCTGCTGGTTTAGGTGCACTCGTGTTGTTTGCCGCCTATACACAGGATTTGGCTTATTTCGCAAAAGTCGCAGAACCCGGTTCCTTTTTCTACGGTATAGGCGAAGTCGATTTCTCTCTTGCTAACCCGTATGTTGTTGTTGGATTGATCTTTGGTGGTCTTCTACCATTCCTATTTTCTGGAATGGCAATGACTGCGGTTGGACGTGCGGCACAGTCTGTCGTTGTCGAAGTTCGCAGACAATTTAAAGAACGTCCTGGGATTATGGAGGGTACCGAAAAGCCTGACTATGGTCGTGCTGTTGATATGCTAACTAAATCAGCCATCAATGAAATGATTGTGCCTTCTTTATTGCCTGTCCTATCGCCAGTTGTGGTGTTCTTTTCCATTTACTGGATTGCAGGCCCCTCACAAGGTTTCTCCGCGCTAGGTGCGATGCTAATGGGTGTGATCGTGACTGGTCTATTCGTGGCTATATCCATGACAGTTGGTGGTGGTGCTTGGGACAACGCTAAAAAGAGCTTTGAAGATGGATTTACCGACTCTGCTGGTAATGTTCATCAAAAAGGTTCTGATGCCCATAAAGCTTCAGTAACTGGTGACACTGTTGGTGATCCATACAAGGATACAGCTGGTCCTGCTGTAAATCCGATGATTAAAATCACAAATATTGTAGCCCTATTGCTACTCGCAGTTCTGGGTCACTAATTTCAAACCAAACACTACCTCCAGCGCTTCAATAAATCGTGGAGCTGGAGGTAGTTTTTTAAAGATCAGTTTTCAATTCAAATCATTCAACTGATTAGTTATGTTTTCTAATTGGCAAGTGATTTGGACTTTATCATTCCAATATTCATGCTGCCTGTTTCGAGATTAAAGACCAGACTTTGACCTTTATCAAAATCACCAGCATTTGAATTAGAGCACTCGTTTGGTTTATACTTCACAACACGTATAGAATTTAGCCAATGCTCAACGCCGTCATCAACAACTCTTATTTCGGCTCTTCTCCAAGCATCTTTTGAAAATACACGTTTATTCCTGCCTTCTTCATCAAGGTTTTTAGCAGCAATCTTTCCACGAAGAGCTCCCATCAATTCTAGGTCACCCTTATCGCGTTTTTTTACGCTTTTATCGTCAAAAATTCGATATGAAGCCATGCAGGAAACAACCTGCCCGTTTTCGCCCTGAAAACTTACAGGATAAAGTATCTCTCCGGCAGATCCTTCATCCAATTGAAAGTCAATAATTGCATGAAAGGAACTATTGGGAAGAGATATAGCTGCATTGGTCTCCCGCTTGCTTTCCAATTTCAATACGGATATTTCGCGAGTTGACTCTGTGATCAAATTTTTCCGATCCGCCTTCGCCCACATCGCATTTTTGGTCGTCGAATTATCAACCAACGTCCAGTCATTATCTGTTTCGTACGGGCTTAGCTCATCCCACAAATAACTTTCAGATCCCGTTTCTGAATTGTCGCTAGAATAATCGCTTTGAGGCGGATTTTCTTTAATTCGAATATTACGCCATTTAGTAGGCTTACCAGCTCTATCCGGATTTTTGCCAACCGAGTGTATTTGTAGTCCAAAATGACCTTTACTCAGGGTTTCATCATACACTTTGGCACACGCAATATCATTTACGAATGTCCGCAAAAGATCACCACTGGTTTCTATGCGCAATTTGTTCCAACCGTCATAGTCCCAAGCATTTCGACAAGCATCATTTGCTATCATCGGATGTTTCCACACAGCTAAACCTTCTGTGTATATCCCACCCGTCCAACGCCTTTCACTAGGGTCTACTTCCAATTGATACCCATTCAAACCCGAGTAAAACGAAGTACCAATTTGTGATCGAAACTGAATACCTGAATTATCACCTTCAGAGTTGTTCATTTCGGCTTCAAAAATGAAATCTCCATAGGAATCTTCGGTCGTTAGGTAGCGTGTAGGAACGCCAGACACTGTTTTTCCGACAATTTCTCCATCGACTATCTCAAATGGATCATCTCCATTTTCAACTCTCCACCCATTGAATGTCTCACCGTCAAATAGTGTTATCCAAGGTTTAGCAGAGGTTTCAGGGACTGTACCACATGCTGCCATCATCGAGACCGCAGCAGCGATCGAAATCATTTTAGTAGACATTATATTGCCCCCGCTTTCATTTGTTTAGCTGCATAGTCCACCGCCCTAGCTGTCATAGCCATATAAGTCATGGATGGATTGACCGTTCCACATGACGGCATACATGCGCCATCAGTCACAAACAAATTTGGCACGTCATGTGATTGGCACCACCTATTAAGTACTGCTTCGTTTGGATTATTCCCCATACAGGCCCCGCCCATTTCATGCGTGCGCGTTCCGACCTGAATAAATGCCTCGGGATCATTGTGCCCGCTTTTAACGTCAACACAGCCCCCCGCCATAAGCATTTCTTCAGCGTCTTTAGCTGCTTGAACCATCATTTTACGTTCATTCTCGCGTCCATGAGCATCAATATGTAAAAGCGGCACGCCCCATTTGTCAGTCTTGGTCGCATGCAGACTTACCTGATTGTCATAGTAGGGAAGAATTTCTCCAAACATGCCCATCCCTAAACGCCAAGGTTTGGGCGTTCCTACTGCATTCTTCGCTTCAACACCTATTCCAGCGCGCTTATCTGCATATGTTTCGCGAGGACGTATTGCACCATAACCTTGATAACCATAACCACGGACAAAATCGACTTCCTCGTCTTTTTCATGCCTAAAGTTGGGAACGTAAATCCCTGTCGGTCTTCGCCCAAAAGAATACTTGTCTTCTAACCCCGGAACGACACCATTCGCCCAAGCACCGCCAAAGTGGTCAGTTATATAATGGCCCAATGCCCCACTAGAATTAGCAATACCGGTTGAATAGGTTTCGGACTTGGAATTCAGCATGATTTGAACAGAACCAAGAGATGAAGCACACAAAAACACGAGTTTGGCTTTATAGATGTTTTCTTGTTTCGTGTTGTGATCAACCGTCTTAACGCCGGCGGCACGGCCGCTCTCTTCATCATATTCTACAGAAGATACGATCTTATCGGTGACAACAGTCAAATTTCCCGTTCTTCGGGCTGCTGGCAATGTTGAAGATAACGAGCAGAAATAAGCACCAAAAGTGCAGCCCTGCGAACACTGGTTTCTAGCCTGACAAGGTCCACGACCAATGTCCAAATGCACATCTTTAGCTTCTGAAAGATTTGCGCATCGACCTATCACAAATGATCGATCTGGGCGGTTTTTCTTCAGATTATCTGCAACATACTGTTCAGCACAGCTCATATCCCACGGTTTAAGAAATTCTCCATCCGGAAGCACATCAACGCCATCTTTGTTTCCCGAGACACCCGCAAACTTTTCTACGTAATCATACCATGGTGAAAGATCATCATAGCCGATTGGCCAAGCAATCCCGTGTCCATCTTTCGCATTTGCTTCAAAGTCTTTCGGCCCCCACCTGTATGCTTGGCGCCCCCAAGTAATGGAACGTCCACCGAGTTGATAACCACGGGTCCACATAAAGGGACGACCTTCAGGTGTTGAGTAAGGGTGTTCTTTTTCATCTACAAAAAATTGCGCAACATGAGACCAGTATGGGTAGGCTTTCTCTCGCAAATTCCCATAACGCCCCTCATCCTCCATTAGCTCAGGCATTAACGCACGATTATAAAGGTCCCAAGGGTCAATCATATCCGTATATTCAGGGTCCGGATGATCTAAATGACGGCCTCTCTCCACAACGAGAGTTTTAAAACCTTTTTCAGTAAATTCCTTTGCGGCCCAGCCACCTGTGATACCAGAACCCACCACGATTACATCAAAATCATCCGCCATAAGAGCGCTCCGCCATCAATTCATTGTATTCAGCTAAAGTAAGGTCTCCATAGTATCCGCCAGGAACAGGTACATGATCTGCACTTCCCGATTCAGAGGTGTAATATGCTCGAAAAACAATGTATTTGAGACGCCTATACCCCTCAGCACCTTCAAACGGTTCTTCGGAAAAGGCTTCCTTATCAACCTCAACCAAAAGCGCGGTTCTTTCGTCCTTGGAAAGATTTAAATAGTCTTTGCCGTAGCTTGTTTGAGAGCGCGTATTATACGCTGCTAATTCATCTCTGAATTCTTGCCGCGTCCCTTCATTCGCCCAAGTCAGCATAAGCGCATCAACAACAGATGCCACCTGCGCATCAATTGCGCCGGGGGTCTCCGTCTTTGGGATCATGATCTCGGAGACATCAGCCAAAACAGTCAGCTCATTCGCAGTGAAAAATTGACCGTTTTGAGCTATTATTTCGACATCAGTGGCTTCTTCTTTACATCCTACCAGTGCTGCTGCGCTCACTACAAAAATGGATCCACCCAGCATGACACGACGACTAAATTTCAGTTCACTCATTTTAGTCTCCTAATCTTTTATGGCTTTAGGACGTTCCAAAATGGTGCCTACAATATTGGTGTCAAAGTCTTCATAGTGGGTAAAACGTCCATTCATCCACAAAGCCACTTTATACCCCTCGCCCGATACAATCGTTGGACGAATATTTGTCCCATCCGAATTTATTGTGAGGGGAGTCCATTCTATAGTTTCAGTAGACGCATCATCCGCGACTTGAGCATAATAGATTTCATGGACATCATCTGGTGTTCCACCTGATTTCGGATCAACATTCGTCGAAATGGCTAGATTTGTTGGATCTTCAGGATCTAACGCAAACAACCCGGTGTAGCTTGCTTCTCTCTCATATAAATGAGAACCAGCGTAAGCGATTTCTCGGTCAATCCACTCTTCGCCACTCCATGATGCAAGACGAAATCTATTGTCCATATTGCTGTTGTAAAGAGAATAGCCGATATGAGGGTGGCTATCTTCATCCACTTCAAGGTCAACTGTCCAAGCAGCGCCGGGCACGCTTCCAAACCCTTCAGGTTTTTCTTCTGTTTCTGTACCCTTGTAGACTTTGTCAGCTGTGTTCGCCTTTAATGGTCCTTGGCCAATAGAGTGCACATAGGCGCCATCGACATTTTCAAATTTATCGCCATCAAACTCAACGTAATAAAGACTGTTACCGTAGTTTCGAGGGTGCGCGTCTGTGAAGGTTACACCGACTGTCTTATTATCCACCTGCGTGTATCTTGCATACGGTCTATGCCTGCCATCCACTTCATCAGAAATGAAATGCGTTGTTTCTTTATTCCAGCTTTCACCACCGTCCGTGGAAGTCATAAAACTCGGGTTATACGTCGGCCCATCTCGGAAGAAGTTATACAGCTTATCTTCAGCTCCTACATTGTATAAATTCATGTAGGTCACGCCGCCCCACCCATTACCCGCAGGTATATCAAATGGGTGCCCAAAGACCTTGCGTTCGCTCCATTTCAAATAATTGTTAGGTTCGGAAATAGCATAATAATGTACAATCTCCCGGCCATGCTTGGCCCACATTGCCAGTAAGCTGCCATCGTCACGCACATAGAATACAGGTGCATCGTGATCATCAACTTCAAGTTCAGGATGTAACGTAATCTGACCTTCAAAGGTATTCGTTGCTAGATCATAGACACCGACTTTTACGTCTCCATCAATACCACTAATACCACCAACAATTAGCTTTCCGTTATTGATAATAACGCGAGGGTCTTGATACCAACACCATCCTGCGTCTGACAAAAAGGTGGTCTTTTCGATCTTACTTACGCTAGGGACTGGTTCTGACTGAGAATAATTATCCATCGCACAGGATGGTAATAACAATAATGCAGCTACCAGCATCGGCTGACGCACTCGACCACGTTTTGAGCGATGCTCCATCTTCTATTCCTCCTCCGGCCGCCCCTTTTCTTAATAAGGTTTTTACGGCAACATATGACAGCTATGTAATGAGAAAGAATATCGCCAAGGATTCAAAGTAAAACCTTATCTTTAACCGTTAAACAACGTTGAATTACGCATTGAAAAACAGCCAGTTAGATAACATTAATGTTTCCGAAGAAGTGTCTGCGTTGATAGAAAAGGGAGCTATTGGAAATGCTAAATCTTATTCTGACTTGCTTTCTTACTTGGCAAAACGATCTGACTTTTCTGATTCTGCTCCTCCCGGAGAAACAGAAATCGCACAAGATGTTTTCAAAAAAACTGATTTTTCTCAACTAACGGATTCTTCGGTTCGAGTTTACGTTCACAACCTCAGAAAGAAGCTAGAGAATTACTATCTCAACGAAGGCTCAAAAGATGAGCTGATTTTCTATATCCCTAGGGGCAGCTATAAACTGGAATGGAAAAACAGAGTTGATGCCCCCTCCCTGCCCATTCACATTCCTACCCATTCTAAGCACCTCTACTTAGTCATTGGCTTAATTGCAGCTGGCCTATCTATAATTACTGGCATAACAGGGTATGCCCTTGGCAAAGGCCCTCCAAATGAAGTCTCTGCATCGGTAGAACCCAAACTAAGTCATATACCGATTTGGGGGAAATTGCGTTCAAATTCCTATCCCACAATTATTGTCGTGGGAGAGTTATACCATTTTAAAGAAACAGATCCCGTCACCAACACCACAAGAATGGTGAGGCAGTTTGATATCAACAATGATATCGATTTTGAAAACAAGCTTTCTGAAATTGTTTCCGCACCGGGCGTTACTCCTCAAAAATCCCCGCTGCGGTATTTTGGAAAAGGAGCGGTCTTCTCACTTCCGTTTATAACAAAAGAGCTGCGAAACTATACAGATGTATCCCTAAAGATGTCTTCAGAGCTAACACCCGACGATATCCGGCAAAACAATATAATATTCCTAGGTCACTTTAAATCATTGGCGACTTTGCAAGACATATACAAAGGCACCCCATACCAGTTGGAGCAGGATTTTGCCTATCTGAGAGATAAAAGGGATTCTAAAGCCTATTATGTGCAAGGGGATGCGAACGAGACTCATACAGATTACGGCATCTATACCCAACACACAGCGACAGCTGGCAATGTCATAATTACATTCGCATCTTTTACCGAAACAGCGCTTCTACAAATGGCTGAGCAATTAACTTCAACCACTCCAGAACAGCGTCTAACTCATGCAGATTTAGACGTTGGTGATAATGCTCTATTTTTTAAAGTCTCTGGCCACAACAGGACCAATATAGAGACAAACCAAGTTACACCGGCTCCGCTAGATCAGACTAAAATATGGACAAAATAAAATCCTGTCCGTTAAAAGTCGGAGATCATCAGACTTAGACCTATGCTTCGCTCCTCAGCGGGCATGTATCTTTCCGTACCAAAAGCAAAGTCAGCACGTTCAGCATAAAGCTCGTTAGTGAGATTACGAATGCTGAGGCCAAGCTTAACGCTATCAGTCACATCAACATGAGCTCTAAAATTGAAGACATCATGTCCTTCATAGAGGTGAGCATTGGCCGCATCAGTGAAGTACTCATCCAGAGATGCCCACTCCAATTCGAGAGCCAAACTCTCTATTGGATGCCATTTAGCACGAATATTTCCAATGAATTTAGGTGCTGTATCGACTTCATTACCCTTGATAATGGTCTCAAACTGATTTCCGGTTAGACGGTTAAATTGATAGGTGTGTTCAGCATAAGAAACCGCCCCCTCAATCTCAAACTCGGGACTGATAATCCAGCTTCCATCAAATTCAACTCCCTGATGCCGCGTTTTTCCATTGCTGACATTGAAGCCATCTGCATCTCGAAAGAAAAAATTCGATTTATCCATATGAAATAGCGCAACATCAAAATTGAATGCGCTACCCAACCGTCCATTCAAGCCAACTTCAAACGCATCAATAGTTTCTGCATCAGCAGGATTTTCTATTTGATTACGTTGAAGACGGTATAAATCTGTTGTTTGAGGTGGGCGGTTACCTCGAGAATAGCTTACATATCCCGAATAATTATCTGATAACTCATGCAAGAAGGACAATTTCGGACTAAACGTCGTGAAGGTATCGCTTCTATCTTCAACACGTAAGAAACGTCCGACTATTCCCGTATCGGTTAGGTTGTCATAATTGTATTCTATTGTATCCACACGCCCTGCTGCCAGAACACTGCTCTTATCAGTTAGCTCATACGTCCCTTCAACAAATCCAGACAATGAAACAGCCTCGACCTCATAGTCGTAGTGCGTTCCTTGAGTGAACGAAAAGATAGTTGGCTTAGACTGGATTTCACTTAGCTCGCCCTTCGTGTATTCAAAGTCTATACCCGAAACTAGAGACAACTTGTTAGCTTCATAATTGAATGTAGATTGCGTTCCAACGCTCCAATGACTGTTTTCTTCAACTGCTTCACTAGGAAGAAAATGTTGTAAAAACTCCATATCATTCCAGCGAGCATATGGCGTGATTTTCGCTGCAATGTTTTCAGTCAGATCGAAACTAATATTCGTCTGAAGGTCGACACCTTTTACATCTCTATGTGCATTTGAAAATCTGTTTTGCTTTCGCAAATTACGGTCTTCAAATGCCTCACGACCAAACACAAAACCAGCAGTCTCTTGATTTAGGTTAAACGCGGTAAGGATCGTATCAAATTCAACAGCATTACCCTCACGGATATGGCGCAATGTTAGCTTTTGTTGATCTAAGCCAGCATCCTGACGATAACCAGCCTCTGTATTTGCGGACGCAGCAATTGAAAAATAGTCGTCACCAATTTTGCTATTGCTAACGCCGCTAATTTTATACCTATTTTGAGTATCTCCAGAGAGTTTTAAACGGTTCCCGGTATTATTTTTCGGGTTTGGTGTGAGAACATTTATAACGCCATGAATTGCATTTGCTCCATACGCGGCACCTGACGGACCGCGGACCACTTCAATACTATCCGCAGTTTCGTAGTGAGCACCCAAAAGTCCATTCACATTTGCAAAACCAGCAGATCGCATTGCAACGCCGTTTTGCAAATAAAGAAAGGCCCCCGCACCTGCTCCACCCGTTAAAATCGGAGATCTAATAGATGTTAGATGTTCCGCACCAGACCCTCTATGAAGTGCAACTCCAGGGATGCGTGCCAACGCCTCACTCGCGTGATCAGCATTCAGTTCTGTCAATGCGGCACTATCAATAACAGAAATACTGAGTGGTACTTCACCAATTGATTGATCAACTCGCGAAGCAGTGACAACAACTGTTTCCTGTTCATCTGATTCTGAAATAGCCGGTTGTGTATACACGAGGCAACAACAACCAGCGAGTAGGCTTCTCTGGAATAAACGTAACAAATTTAATACTCTATACTTGAATTATTGTTTTGTCGGCACAATCCGATAGACAACGCTTGGTCCATGTCGCTCTTCATTCATTACGACATAAACGTATCCGTTCGTACCTTCGGTGACATCTCGAATACGGCCCAAACCTTTCAATAAGATTTCATCTTCTTGTGCAGTTGAACCATCAATTCTAACACGGTGAAGCTCTTCAGACTGCATTCCTGCGACTAAGATATCTCCATTCCAGCCAGCATATACGCCTTCAGACACAGATGTGATCCCACCTGTTGCTATTGATGGCACCCAATATTCCAAGGGCTGTTCCATGCCTTCTTTAGAGGTCTCCGCAGTCATAGGCGTACCGTCATAGTTCATGCCATATGTAATAACTGGCCACCCATAATTCTTACCAATTTCTGGGCGATTGATTTCATCTCCACCACGAGGTCCATGCTCGCTAATGTATAATTGGCCATCGCGACCACCAACAGTCATCCCCTGAGGATTTCGGTGACCATAGCTGTAGATCGACGCATAAGCACCTTCGGTGTCTACAAAAGGGTTATCTTCTGGAATTCTACCATCATCATGTAAACGGTGAATTTTCCCACTGGGCCAGCTTAGATCCTGAGCTTTGTCTTGATCTCCCCGGTCACCGACAGAGAAGAATACATAGTCATCAAAAAACTCTATGCGAGAACCAAAGTGAAATGCTGTGCCTGTTTCATGCTCTGGTTTAGATTGAAAGATTATTTCTTCATCTTCCCAACAGCCATTCTTTATGCGGCCACGCACTATACGTGTCATTCCGACAGCGCTTTCTGCTTTTGCGTTTTCTGATGCTGAGAATGCGAGATAAATCCATCCGTTCTCTGTGTAATTAGGATGTAATTTGGCATCAAGCATTCCGCCCTGACCATGCACCCAAACTTTTGGAGCTTTCTTAATTTTTTTAGATTTTCCGTCGGGAGAAACTTGCAACAAATCTCCTTCACGATCAGTCGCTAAAAAAGAACCATCTGGCAGAAACTCTATGCCCCAAATTTCGCCTTTATAGTTGAAAACAGGCTCTAATTTGAAACTCTCATACTGGGTTTCATATACTTTACCGGGATCGAATTCGACTTTCTCAAAAGCTTTCGTTTTCGCAAGCCCGCGCTCTTCGGCCATGTAAATGACAAGAGAACGAATTTCCTCTTCAGACAAAATATCTGCGTAACCAGGCATTTCAGTTTCAGGAAAACCTTCGGTAATGCCTTTAGTTATCTCTTCCTCTGAACTTCCATGTTTCCATTCGTCATCAATCAGAGAAGGCCCGATTCCACCAGTTAATTTTTCTCCGTGACAAGCTGCACAGTTTTCTTGATAAATAGACTTGGCAACCCCTGACCCATTCGCGGCCTGAGCCATTGCAGTAGGTGTGAAAAACGCTGATGTCGCTAAACAGGCGAATGCAAATCGCAATGGAAAGGATTGATTGGTCATAAGGCGTCTCCCCTAAAGACTATTTATATTGAAGGCTTATTACAAAAACCGGCTTCATCGATCAGTTCTAAACACCACAATAGCTGACATCTAAAATATTTTGTCAACAATTAGCAAAACGACTAACTGTATTAACAGTTGTAGACCGCAAATGAAAAACCCCACCTCTTGGATTTACTCAAGTGATGGGGTTTATACAATTATATCAGGCCGTCGTAAAAACCTGCTCGTCAGAGAACTTTTTAAGCAGCGTTTTCTGATTCGTCTTTGACTTCGGCCTCAACAGGAGCCTCGTCCGCAGGAGGAGTTGGATTTGCTCCGCCTTCGTAATCTTCCAAGAACTGAAGGACACGCTGGCGATAATCATAATAGTCAGGATGTTCAAGCAACGCTTTACGAGTCCGTGGACGCTCAATGTCGACTTTCATATCCAAACCAATGCGCGCGTTTGGACCGTTCGTCATCATCACAACGCGGTCCCCAAGCAAAATGGCTTCATCCACATCGTGGGTAACACACATGGCAGTCACTTTGGTTTTTTGCCAAACATCCATGAGCACTTCCTGAAGTTCCCAACGTGTTAGACTGTCCAACATTCCAAATGGTTCATCGAGCAGGAGTAATTTTGGGCTCAACGCAAACGCACGTGCAATACCCACACGCTGTTTCATACCATTGGACAAGTCTTGAGCGAGCTTGTTCATGGAGTCTTTAAGACCAACACGATATAGGTAGTATTCAACAATCTGCTCTCGTTCTGCTTGCGTTGCTTTTGGATAGACTTTGTCCACACCAATCGCCACGTTCTGCTTGGCCGTCAACCACGGAAACAGAGAAGGTGATTGGAAAACAACAGCCCTGTCAGGACCTGCTGCAATCACCTCTTTGTGGTCAAGAATAATACCGCCTTTAGAAACTTCGTTCAAACCGGCAGCCATCGTCAACACAGTTGATTTACCACAACCGGAGTGCCCAATAATGGAAATGAATTCACCCTTTTTAACAGTCGTGTCGAAACCATCCACAACAGTTAAAGGACCTTTCGGCGTTGGGTAAATTTTACAGACTTGCGAGAACTCCAAATATCTATCTTCGTGCAACCCAGATGTCTTGGCTGCATCTTTGTAGACTTCTGGGGGCTTTTTGCTCTGAGTAATTGGCACAACGTTTGGCAGTGGCGGCTCAACACCTTCTGCTTTGGCGGCAGCACCTACACCCATAAGATATGCAGTTACATCCTTACGAAGCTTCTTAAACTCTTCGCTTTCATTCATCTTAGTCCGGTCGCGCGGACGCGGAATATCGACAACAAAATCAGGTCCAAGAGACGCATTCGGACCAGGGTTAAGAGGAATAATCCGGTCTGCCAGCAAAATCGCTTCATCCACGTCATTCGTAATCAGAACAACAGTCTTCTTTTCCTGATCCCAAATCTCAGTGATTTCATCCTGAAGCTTAGAACGGGTCAGAGCATCCAAAGCTGACAATGGCTCGTCCAACAATAAGATATCTGGGCTCATTGCCAATGCGCGCGCAACAGACACACGCTGCCGCATTCCACCAGACAATTCAGATGGCTTACGATCAGTTGCATGAGACAACCCAACCATATTCACGTAATGAAGCGTACGCTCTTCTTTTTGCTTTTTGCTTTCCGACTTAAATACAGTGTCGACAGCAAGCGCAACGTTTTCTTTTACCGTCATCCAAGGCATTAGCGAATAGCTTTGGAAAACAAGACCACGGTCAGGTGCAGGGCCAGTAACTTTCTCTCCCTTACTAAACACCTCTCCTTTATCCGGAAATTCAAGTCCCGCGATCAGGTTAATCAAGGTCGTTTTGCCCGACCCTGAGAATCCTAGAATTGCGACAAACTCAGTATCTTTTACATCAAGGTTTATATCCTTGAGAATTTCAGCCTTATCTGGTCCATCACCATACCATTTGGACACATTCTTGAGCGAAAGCATCGCCATATCAGCCTCCAATTATTAGCGGTTAGTTGTGTGAGTGAACATGGTTTGTAATGCAGCCATGAAGCGATCCAAGATGAAACCGATAATACCGATAGTCAGTACCGCAACCATGATCTTAGCCAGTGATTGAGAAGACCCGTTTTGGAACTCATCCCAAACAAATTTTCCAAGACCTGGGTTTTGCGCAAGCATTTCAGCCGCAATAAGCACCATCCAACCAACACCAAGCGATAGACGCATTCCTGTAAAGATAAGCGGCAAAGCTGATGGAAGCACTAATTTCGTTACTTTAGTAAACGCACCAAGCTTCAAAACCTTACCAACATTCACAAGGTCCTTATCAATAGAAGCAACACCAACAGCCGTGTTGATCAATGTCGGCCAGAGAGAACACAACATTACGGTAATCGCAGACGTCAGAAAGGATTTAGACATATTACCATCGGTCGCAACGGTCGCAGACACAATCATTGTAACTATTGGCAACCACGCTAGGGGAGATACAGGTTTAAATATTTGAATAATCGGGTTAAATGCCGCACTCATCGCAGGCGACATTCCCATAAGAATTCCTAGAGGAGCAGCTATTATAGTTGCTAGCATGAAACCAAAAAATACAGTTTTAAGACTTGTCCAGATTTGTTGATAATAAGTCTGTTTACCTGTGTAACCACGTTCGTGAACTTCAGCTTTACGACCAGCAGCTATCAGAGCATCATTTCTAGCATCCTGACGCGCATAAAAAGCATCGGCCTTCTCTTTTTCCGCGACATGATCCATATGCAGGACTTGTGCTTGCTCCCAAACTTGTACCGGGCCAGGAATAGCACCCAGAGAAGTTTTAACAGTTGGCGCGAGTTGCGCCCATGCAAAAACAAAAATCAGAAGCGCCAAAATCGGCACACCAAGCCGCATCCACAATTCTTTACCTTGAGCCTTTGGATTGTCACCTGCTGCAATCATGAGCAAGGGCGTAATCCATGAAAGGCCGACCGCATCCAAAAACTTGGACGCTTTGTTGATACCAGTAAAGATTTTTTCTTTGCGAGCTTCTTTGGCAGCGCTTTTGTCTACAACAACTTCGCTTGAAGCGTCCTGTTGTTTTTCAGCAGGTTGAGCCTGATTCATTTTACTATTCCGTTTATTGAACTGCACCCTAATTTGCAGCACGAGAGGCTTTTAAAAGAAGTTTGGCGAGTGCTGAGGGATAGGCTACGCCCCGCCAAACTTCATATCATCAAATAAGGGGGTCGTTATTCGATGATCTCAGATCCTACGACCTTCTGAGAACCTTTAAGTCCGATAGAAAGGCTGTCGAGGTATGCGTTTGGCGCACGTCCGTCGAAACCGATACCATCGATAAAGTCTTCAGCAGGTGTTGGTTCTTTGTAACCATCTGTTTCCCAAGGGAAATCAGCTTCATTGGCCTTACCTTCAGAAACAAGTTCTTTGGCAGCTTCAATGTAGATATCTGGACGGTAAACGCTCTTAGCTGTTTCAGCATACCACTCGTCAGATTTACCTTCAGGGATTTGTCCCCAACGGCGCATCTGAGTTAGATACCAAACAGCATCTGAGTAGTACGGGTAAGTCGCGTTGTAACGGAAGAACACGTTAAAGTCAGGAACATCACGCTTATCGCCCTTCTCGTACTCGAAAGTACCAGTCATTGAGTTTGCGATAACTTCGTAGTCAGCACCAACATATTCAGAACGTGAAAGAATTTCCACCGCTTCTGGACGGTTAGCATTTTCGTTTTCGTCCAACCACATTGCAGCACGGATCAAAGCTTTAGTCAGCGCTTTCGTTGTGTTCGGGTTCTCTTCAGCAAATTCTTTCGTAATACCGAATACTTTTTCTGGGTTATCTTTCCAGATTTCGTAGTCTGTAATTACAGGAACACCAATTCCTTTGAACACGGCTTGTTGGTTCCAAGGCTCACCAACACAGTATCCGTAGATAGTTCCAGCTTCCAAAGTCGCAGGCATTTGCGGAGGAGGTGTCACAGATAGGAATGCTTCAGCTTGGATCTGACCAGAAACGTCATCTGGTGAGTAATATCCTGGGTGAATACCACCAGAAGCCAACCAGTAACGAAGTTCATAGTTGTGTGTTGATACAGGGAACACCATTCCCATGTTGAATGGCTTGCCCTCTTCATTGTACTTTTCAACAACAGGCTTCAAGTACTCAGCTTTAATAGGGTGTACCGGACGGCCATCATCCATTTTTGGAAGGTTTGGCTTCATCTCGGCCCAGACTTCATTTGAAACAGTAATACCGTTACCGTTCAAATCCATTGAAAATGGTGTGATGATGTCTGCTTTTGTACCATAACCAATTGTAGCAGCGATTGGCTGACCAGCGAGCATGTGCGCTCCGTCTAGTTCACCATCAATCACGCGGTCTAGAAGTACTTTCCAGTTAGCCTGAGGCTCAACAGTTACGAAAAGACCTTCATCTTCAAAATAGCCCTTTTCATAAGCAATCGCCAAAGGTGCCATATCTGTCAGTTTAATAAAACCGAAAGTAAGGTCGGTTTTCTCAAGAGCTGCAGCTGGTGCAGCAATCTCTGCTTCAGCGGCTTCTTTTGATGCAGCTGAAGTCTGTTCTCCGCCACCACCACAAGCAGATAGTACGATTGCACTTAATACAACCATACTTGTCATAGCACCGCGTATAGATGGCATTTGCCACCTAGTTTCACTATCAAATGATTCAGTAGTAATCGACATTTTCATCTCTTATAACGTCTCCGGTAAAAGGTAATTCACGCCTAAATACGCAAAATAGAAATTGGAAATCATGGGTCTGTTCTGTTTGTCGGAGGCACTATGCTCACAACAACGAAACTGATTACGTCCAACATCAGACGTAGTATATTAAGCGGCATCTTCACCGCGTTTGATTTGAGGTGTAGCCGTTGAATGATGGGAAAAGCTATGTAAATTCGCGAAGCAATCAGCTTCAAGCATCCGATGACGAATAACTGCGCAAAGCGCCTAAAGAATGCTCATCTATTAATCAGCTGTGCATTCGCGCAAAAAAATCGATCCGACATAAATCAAATTACAATATAATTGCTATGCACGCTTAGAAGGCACTTAAGTATCAGATTCAATATGGTAATTTAGGCAACGCAATTATAGAAAAACTCATTGCGTTGCCGACTAGATCCTATCAATTGGACGAAGGCGCAAGAAATACATTTTCCTGAATTTCGTCACCAATCGATGTGTTATCTCTAATAATCTTTGCAAGATTAACATCATTTAGTTGAGCAAGCTCATCTAGAGTAAGATCATTTTGATACCAAAAACGATCACCGTTCCGAAGTTCTGCAAACTGCTTGACGACCATTGCATGAAATAGCTCACCTAACTGCGAGCTTCCATGTGCATCTTCAGATAAACCACCCACCCAGAGGTCGATATCATTCACAGATCCGTACATTTCTTCTAGCTTTCCGGCCAATTCTTCATCCGAAGTAATATCGCTAAATCGATTGATTGGCTGCAGGCCCATCATCTGACGCATAGTGTTATAATTGGGAACACCGTGATCACGCCCCCTTTGAACATTGAGAGCAGCAAGGTCCAACCCACCATCCCCAGGAGCACCAAATAAGAAGTTACGCACTGCGTTCACAACTTTGGTATCAACAGACTGATGATGCTGGCTGGCCAGCCCTCTTAGTATTGGCTCTAAAGAATCTTCACCATCGAGGATTTGCGGTGCCACAAAGAACGCACCTGCTAACGATAAGTGCCCACCTTGAATTTCATTGCCTGACGCGTCTAAGCGCAGTAATTTTTCATTCAACATTGAATGCCCCAACCTGAAAGCAGCAACACTAAATTCGTTATAAATGCTAGGGTTCAAATTAGCGTCATATCCCAAATAAGGAGGGATAGCATCTTCACCCAAAAGGACGGGTAACCATTCTTCAAACGTTATCTTTTGAACCTTTGCGGTAACCATTCGTCTCGTCTTATCGTAGATTTCATTCCCAGATAGTCTTGGGTTTGCCAACTTTATTTCATTGGCCAACCTATTATGCTCTCGGACGAACAAAGTATGCATAACGGTTAAACCTACTTGCTCATTCGCCCGCACATCGCCAGCAAGGAACAAGCCTGAAGGGTCTCTCGCAGGACCATTTGCGTTTGTAAGACCTTCTGAATTAAACGGAAGTAAATTACCTGAACTGACCAATAGTAGCGGACTATCTCCTTCAGCTCTCAATGCATGATTTCGTTCGTCACTAGATCCATAAATCATGGAGCCATCAATCCACGCCGTTATTTCATTGAACTGTTGTCTAGGATTATCGGTACTGTATCCAGTGTTTGGATTATAAAGCGCCCTATTAAAACTGATATTTGCATTTTGTGTTCCATCGGGATCAAACCATTCATCACCCTCAGGAACTGCTATGTTTGCCGCCTCTTCAGTACCATCTGTGATACCAATATCGTGATCTATAAATTGTCCCCATTGCCACACAAAATCTGTCCCCGAATGTGTGTTTGGAATCGAAACGCCCTCAGACTGTGCGGCCAATTCATTTGAAATGACGCGCGCACTTGGCCGACTCAGGCCCGCCATATCGTCAATCAAGTCGGAATAGTCCGCGGGACCAATACGTTGGAGCATTGAGAAGCTCGCTCCCCAATTTGGATTCTCGGTATTATTATATGTGCCATCATAGGAACGTCGCTCTTTATCCAATGAACCATCAGGAACAGTTGGATCACTTGGGTCACGATCACCACCAGGTCGGGTTGGAGTAGCTGATCGCTCTCTGTCGCTAAGAACAGCCTCACGTCGATCTCGACCGCCATCAGGTATACCTTGCGGCGAAACACCATTAGGGCCGTTCCCCGTATCAGATACCGTAATTACAACATCGTCTGTGACCCTTTCGTTTACGCCGTCATCTACAATGAGGCGCAATACGATTTTCATTTCACTACTCGAACTGGGCGCGACAAAGGAGGTTGTAATCGCACTGGTATTTTCCAGCTCAATAGCAGGACCAGATACTTGCATCCAATTTACCTGTACTTGTGAATCTGGATCTACAGCAACTCCCTCAAGCTGAACCACAGCACGTTCATTTACAAACTGGTCAGATCCAGCCGTCGCAATTGGTGCGATATTCGGACTATCAATATAGAGATCGCCTTCAGCCCCGGAACAAGCCGCTATCCCCAGACTAAGAATAAAGGGTGAAATTTTTAAAATTTTAGTCATGTGCATACCCCAAGATAGATTTGATCGAACGGATTTATTCCGCTCGCTTGGTGGTAGCTCTAGCTTTATCCAAAATTCTGATGAGAAAAATTGGTATTTAGGCCAATCATTCCAACATTCTTCAGATAAGACTTCTCAAAAGTGATACAAAAACAAAAATAATTCAATACTTATAAATACGACTTCAATACTTGAATCTTATACACCTTAACCACGCTCAACTAAAAATTGAACATTAATTTACTTATATCATCAATAATAATTCAATTTTTTAAATGGTGTGGGACTAATCGAACATCAAAAGTCAAATATATTTTTTTAACATTAAACATTGATCTACTTTTATTCTCACCTAACACACGATTTATTTAACATTAATACGATTAAATTCTCCATTCAGGTGAAATATGTGTCGATTTTATGGTTTTTTATTGACAGGAGTTTGAAAAATCATCTGAATTAATCATACAACAGCACGAAATAAAATTTATTAATAAGCACAATAAATAAAAAAATACCAAAGATAAACCCAAGTAAATTGGGTATAACATAAAGCATTCACTCCTCCCAAAACGCTATTCAAAATAGTAGATTTCCACTATTGAATTATGGAGGAAGCAATGCATTTACGAACACTATCTATTCTAATCGCCGCGGCTTCATTTTTGCCAATAACAAGCCACGCTCAAGAACTCGTTTACCAACCGAACAACCCATCTTTTGGCGGCAATCCATTCAACTCTTCGCATCTTTTAGGCATCGCCAACGCTCAAAATGGCTATGAAGCTCCACGCGATGAAGAAGCACAAGAAACTCAGGCAGAGTTATTCCTACGACAATTGCAAACCCGCCTTCTATCCGGACTAGCAACAGAAGTGACGAACGCCATATTTGGTGACGACCCACAGGAAAATGGGAGAGTCGTCTTCGGCGACCAGGTCATAGAATTCACGAGAGGGTTAGACAGCGTAACGATCGTCGTGACTGACGGTGCATTAGGCACAACCACTGAAATTATTCTTCCACTGTTTTCGGCTGGCTAAGAAGCAAGTCAAAAACATTACCCGATCAACTAGATGAGGGGGAAAAAATGACTAGAATTCATGCAATACTTACCAGCTGTGCGCTAAGCTTAATGATCAGCGCTTGCGCCACACCCGGATTTGCTCCTGAAATGGAGATGTCCGACGCTCAAATAAATCCTGAAACAGTAACAGAGCACTCTCTCAAGTGGTTACCAGGACCTAGGCAAAGTATCCCCATTGCAGTTTACGGAGTTGCTGACGAAACAGGTGCCTTCAAACCAACAGATAGCGGGCAAACCCTTTCTCGCGCCGTAACGCAAGCTCCTACACCCATCCTTCTTAAAGCACTTCATGACGCAGGAAACCGCACTTGGTTTAATGTTATCGAGCGCGAAAATCTAAACAACATCATTAAAGAACGCCAAATCATTCAAGAAATGCGTCAGAGATATCTTGGCGAAACTGAAATCAACACCAACGCACTTCCCGCCCTAAAATTTGCTGGCATTTTGATCGAGGGTGCCATCACCGGATATGACACCAACACACGGACAGGTGGAGCCGGAGCGCGCTATCTTGGCGTCGGCGGATCAACTCAATATCGTGAAGATGCTGTATCTGTATACTTACGCGCTGTCAGCGTGAAGACCGGCGAAGTATTACTTTCTATCACCGCACAGCAGCGCGTCGCCTCTGTTTCATTACAAGGAGATGCGTTTAGATTTGTGTCCTTCCAAAAACTTCTTGAAGCCGAAGCTGGCATAACGCTCAACCAACCAAGGCATATGGCGGTTCGCCAAGCTATGGAAAAAGCAGTTTACGGACTCATTGTTGAGGGTGCAGAAATCGGGCTTTGGACTTTCGATGACCCGATTTCAGGTTCTGCTGCAATTGATCATTATCGCACCAATTATGCGCCAATAGCAGAAACACCAGAAGACGGCGGTCTCCCAAAAGAGTTTTACGCCTATCACAATAAGCGGACGGAAATCGCGCAACAGATGGCACAACGCGTTGCAATGGCAAAGGCACAACAAGTGCAGCAAGAAAAAAACAGAATTAAGCTAGCTCTGCTCGAGAAGGAAGCTGCGGCAAAACAAACAACCGGCCCAGTTCCTCGCAAACGCGCCCTACGTGTTTTACCTCCGGAAAACGTAAGCACAGCGCTAAACGAACGAGTTAATGCGATCATCTCGACAGAACTGCCACTGACATTTGAAAAACACTATGAGGAAGCAGACGCAACTCTAATGGCCGCAACCCCAACGGAGGAAGTCAAATCACGGGAACTTCCAACAATTCAGGCAGAGGAAATACCTGAAGACGCACAAGAACCAGAGTTTATCGAATACGCTTCATTAGCGCCCGAAAGCTCAGCTCCTCCAACTCTTCAGAAAACGCCTGATACATCTCAAGTTACAACACAAACTTCAAATTGGGATTCTTTATCACTCGACGTAGATAAGGTTCTCAACTCTCTAAACTCGAGCATTTCAACACTGAAAAGAAGTTTTTCCAACTCAGCTGTCCAGTCACTCCTATCACAATCAGGAGGTATAACGGCTCGATAATTGGAAACAAGAATTCGCATAACGGTCGACAAAAAAAACAGTTCGCCCCCTGTGCGTCACAAGTCTCGTCTTTGTATTAAGGACGGGGGTAAGGAGAAGCCCGGCGCGAATTGGTAGCTCCGTCTGGGCCTCCCCTTGGGGTCAGCATAAAAATGCTGACCTGAATTGAATAGTACTTTTTGGAAGTACTTACAACTCAGGAGAAGTAAAATGAAAATGAAGCTTCTGGCATCCGCAGCAATTGCAGTGTCTATGACATTCAGTGCAGCAGCCGATATTAAAGAAAAGCGTTTCGACAAAGATAAGGTAGAAACAAAAGAGCTCGCCTCTCAAGACGATCTCGAATATTTGTTTGATGAAGCCACAGCTTGGCCGACGACTTATCTTCAACAGTCTCGCATCAAGCAAGAAGGTGGATTAAACGACGCTGAAGTTGACCAATCCTATTCAGACGAAGGCCTCGCGCAAATTCGTCAGGACGGTTACTTTAACGGAGCGGATATCTTCCAAGGTGACTTTAGACCGACAGCTGCGCCCTTCCGTAGGGCGACTAACATAGCAGTTGTCGATCAAGTTGGTGCAAACAACTACGCACATTCTCACCAAGATTATCTACGTGGATATGAGCCAACGAACATCGTTGAAATTCACCAAGTTTCCAGTGACTATAATACCTATTATACTGCCAACTACGCTTCTGCGTACCAAGCAGGTTCTGGAAATGACATTTTGATCAACCAGGCTGAAAGCCACCGTTATTACAACTATGCAACTCGCAACAATGCGAATGCTGTTCAATACGGTGACAACCATAGCTCAACTATTGATCAACGCGGCGACAATAACTACGCAAGCAGTTATCAGGACAATGATTACGGTGGAAACACAAGTGTGATCTACCAAGAAGGTTCTGGTTATGGCTACGCAAATGCTGCGCACGTAACTCAAACGGGTTACTGGAATGATGCACACGTAGAGCAGTATGGTGACGGAAACTGGGCTGACGTTGTTCAGACATCCAACGAAAACTTGGCACACATTTGTCAAGATGGATCTGACAATGAAGCTTCCATAGAACAACACTATGGGGACTTAAACTCATCCCTCATTATCCAAGCTGGATATGCTAACAGCGCAGCTTCTTACCAATAAGCTGTTGTTCAATTTGTTTCTGGACAGGTGTAATGCTTGTCCAGAAACACTTTATTCTGAAAGGGAGACTATAATGGCCTCAATAACCAGAGGCGTGATTTTCACCGCTAGCCTATGCTTTCTGACGAGCGGACTAGCATTCTCTCTACAATCAAACAACACATCGATAATTAAGCAGGATGGTAACAAAAACCATACGACCACAACTCAAGACGGAAGCGGAAACAAGGCTGATATCGAGACGTATGGAAGAAATAATTCTACTAATGTATTTCAACAAAGCAGACAGAACAAAAGAAATGCCAACCAGTTTTTGTCTAACACGTATGGCCACAGCAATGTAATACACGTTGAACAAATAGACGATGCGCAAATGGCGTTGTCCAACTACGGAACTGCACGCCAATATGGTGGTCATAACCGCCTAAAACTCCGTCAAAAATTAGACCCATCCTTACTGACCAATGGCGGCAACGTGGCAAATATAGTACAATCCGGACACGGGAATTTCGCGAAGGTCGACCAAGATGGCGTCAACAATCACGCCAACCTCGAACAGCACGGCTCCCATAACAAAGGCGAAGTCCTACAAAACGGCGAGGGACTGGAAGCTGAACTTATTCAAAATGGTTCGGGATTGGAACAAATCATTACCCAAACGGGATGCGCTATTGAAGGCGGATGCGGCACCATTATTATAACCCAAACAGGTAACTGAATTCAGTTAAAAAGGTGAACAGATGCAACACTCTAAGTATAAGCAGCAACTCTTCATCATAATGCTGGCCCCGCTTATTACGGCCGGGTGCATAGCATTAAATGCACCTGAACCAACGGCAGGTGAGTTTGGCTCCAAACAAGCTAAAATCACAAATCCAGATATTTGTTTAGATGAATTTCAAATCCCTCAGGACACTTCATCGCAACGCGAAAATTCGGTAGGGATTAATCAAATAACATCGAAACCTGAAGGTACTGATTTCGGCTTTTCCGACATTGAAGGCGACGATCCTTGCTTGCAAAACAGAGCCGCTATTGCGCCGGAGTATTGCAAAGATACCGCAAATATTCTCCAGCCGAGTCCACAGGATAACGCACCTAAACCTTCAGCACTGTCAGAACTTCAATCCATCGTACCTGAAATTATTGATCCAGACACATTTGATCCAGAACGAACAGCTGATGAATTGGGACGCAAAAGCACAAGCCTGAATACGCAAGCCGGAATGGCACTTGGTGCGGAACTATTAGCACCGCCTAAGCCGCCGCGCCCCGAGCCTACTGAAAACAAATCCGTCCATCCGAAAATGCCAGACTCCTATCCTCATATGGAGCACCCGACAAACTAAAACCCGATCAGTCGGTTAAACTGATCGGGCATTTTCTATAGTATTAAGACCGGCTCAAAGGTCAGATACGAATATTTAAAGTAGAGCTAGAAGTTCAACCTCAAACCTACTTTAATATTGCGCCCTTGAGCAGGAACAGTATCTCTCAAGACAGACGTCGAATAACGAATCTCTTCATCATTGATATTGTCCACATCAACAAACAATTCTGATTTTGGTAGACCTGACACTAGAGCGTCTAGATTTAGTCCGCCTCGAATATTCAATTGCGTGTAAGCTTCGGTTGGCAATCGCTCTTCGCCAACATCTTTCTGCTCGTCAGCAAGTATCAAATCTGTGCGAATATAACCTTGCTTCCAATCGGCACGAACACCACCTTTAAATGTTAGAGGAGGAATAAAGGGTACGTTTTCTCCGCCGGATAATTCGGCATCCACCCAGTCGATTGCACCATTTAGTTTCCAATCTGCACCAGCTAGAGCATCGTCGAAACGTTGTTCTAAGTAGATTTCTCCACCTGAAAACTCAGCATCAGATTGCGCAAACCTTACGACAGGAAGTCCGTCAGCTTCATCGACTTCAACACCATCTTCAATAACGGTTGATGGAGTAAGATATATGAAGTCATCAAAGTTTGTGTGGAAGATATTAAGACCGATTTCAAAATTCGGTGATTGCCAACGTATGGCACCCTCTAGGTTTAAAGCACGCTCTTTACCAAGATCAGCTGAACCTATTTCAAACTGGTTAGTTGCAAAGTGAGGTCCATTTGCAAACAACTCAGTCTCATTAGGTGCCCGATCAGTCTGGGCAAGCTGGACACCTACAAAAAGACCGTTCTCCCAATGTTTGTGCGCACCAAGAGAAGCACTTACCAGATCAAAATCTCTCGTACCTTCAATCTGATTAGACAGTTCGACATTATCTATCCGCAATCCACCTTCAAATCCGGCTCCACTATCGAATTCTAATGTCTCAAAGATAAATACTCCGAAATTAATGAATTCTGTCGGTGTTAGGAACGCTTCCGCGCCTAATGACGAAACATCCTTTTCAACAAACTGAGCTCCTACCGCACCATCTAATCCAAAAATTTCATGCGTTAGCTCAACACGGCTCTCAAAGCCTTCATTGTTGAACTGAACGCCAACTTCTTCTGGACCTTCAAATTCTTTGTGCTCATAGTCAGCGTAAGAAGCAGACACGTTTATTTCTTTGAAAGTTTCGTGCTCAAAAGCCCAACCCGCTCTGAAGTCGTAACGCGTTTGCTTCATATCGATGAAGATTAATTCTTCCTCACCGTGCTCTTCGCCTTCTTCATGCTCTTCATCTTCGTGATCTTCGTCTTCATCGTGTTCTTCATCTTCATGACCATGCTCTTCGCCATGAGCGTGGCTGCCACCAGGCAGTCCATATTCAGACTCAGTGTGCTTTACCGAAAAACCGACAAAACCTTTATTTCCAACCCAGCTAAGACCAGATGCAAGAGTACCTGTTTTAACGTAACTATTCTCTAGAGTACCGAAAGCTACTTCGCCCTCTTCGTGTTCATCGTGTTCTTCGTCCTCGTGATCCTCGTCATGATCGTCATCGTGGTCCTCATCCTCATCATCGTGGTGCTCTTCTTCTTCCAGAGCACGGAATGCAGCAGATTCGGCATAGCCAGGAATATGGTAGTCACCAAAGTCTCTCGTAGAACCCGACAAAGAGAATACGAAGTCTCCGACTTTGAACTGTGAAAAAGCAGCGAATTCGTTACCTTCATTCACACTGTTATATGCGCCCATAGCATCAACAGTCACTGGCTTTTCAGGAAGCTCTTCAGCAATTAGTCCATCGATAACATTGACGACCCCACCAATAGCTTGACCACCATATGCAAGCGCTGCTGGTCCCCGCAAAATTTCTATACGCTGAGCGTCAATTCCGTCGGCCGCGACTTGGTGATCTGGTGATGATGCAGATACATCAATCGCACCAATCCCATTGTTAAGTACCAATACGCGCTCTGCACCAAGCCCACGCAAGATAGGACGACTAGCACCCGCGCCATAAAAGCTTGATGATACACCTGGCTGGCTTGCCAATGTGTCTCCAAGCGTACCGGACAATGTTTCCAGAACATCGGCACGGTCCAACGCTGTCGCATTACCGATCAACTCGTCAGAACTTCTATCTGGTCCGGGTGACGTTACAATTATTGTATCCTGTCGATCATCGGCCAATGCCAAAGGACTAACAGTCGCAATAAGGCCCATGGCCCAAAGCTTTTTCCAATTTTTCGTTTTCATTTTTCAAGTCTCAATTTGTATGTCGTCATGCGCTATAAACGCGGTCAAAAATTACAAATTGAAGGAAGGAGGCCCTCTAGGTGGAGGTGCTCTCTCCGGTGGCCAAAACCATTCTAGAGACAAAGTCTTAGGTTCCAGAACACTTAAAGCATAAAGCGATGCTTCAAGCTCAAAACCATTTACAGGCAATGCAATGATTTTATCGTGAATAGTTACACAAATCTCACATGAAACACCGTCATGCTCATGTTTTTCATCGCCATGTAGCGCGGCGTGCGCGAGTGTGGCCGTTTGCACCAACACAAACAGTCCAACGACTAAAAAACCAAGATTAAGAAAAGAACGCCGCACTGAAACTAACAATTACCCACCGCAATAAGTGTTACACTATAACATTGCAGTAATGCATGACACAAGCACGAAATGCGTTAAAAAACTAATGTGACGATTAAATTTAGTTCAGTCTTGAATTTTTAAGCATCATGTAAAATTTAAACTTCACACACGCATTCACCGACAATAGAATTACATACGTTTTTCAATTTTCCATAAGGCTCCAAGGACAATATGACCAAAATCTCCTTTTACGGAAAAATCTCTGATCTACTAAGTTCTGAAATCAAATATCAATTTGAGGAAGACAGCCTTACTATCTCAGAGCTTAGGTCAAAAATCGCAGAGCAATATGACTGCCCTGACCTATTGGATAAAGGTATTCGCGCGTCCATAAATGACGAGTTAGTTTCCGATTCAGCTAATGTGCACACAACAGACAATATTGCGTTTCTAAGCCCATTTTCAGGAGGATAAAGCGTGCCTGTTGATGTCGTAAAACTCACGGACAAAACTTTTGATCCTGTTGTCGAAGAAAACGAGCTTGTAAAATTTTCCAATGGAGCGGGAGCTATAGCCACCTTTAAAGGGATAGCACGACCAACCACAAAGGCTGGAGAAAAACTAGATCGCTTAATTTTAGAAGCGCACCCAACAATGACACTGAAATCGATGCAAGACATCGTTTCAGATGCGCGACAAAGATTTAATTTCCATCACGCACAAATTATACACCGTCACGGTTCTATTACGCCGGGTGAAATTATTGTCTTTGTTGGCATAGCCAGTGATCACCGCCGCGAAGCCTTTCAAGCGACTGACTTTATTATGGATCATTTAAAATCTGATGCTGTCTTCTGGAAAAAGGAAGAGGGTCCAACGTTTGGCACAAGATGGATAGACACAACCGAAAGAGACAAATCTGACCGCTCACGTTGGTGACACAGCGTAACGAGATTACTATCGAGACTAAGTTGCTGCTTCTGTGAGCTTGGTCTTTTTATTTTTAGATTTGTCTGGAAGTCCAGCTTGCATAAATTCAGGCTTTTGTTCAATTAATTCCCAGCGCCCATCATGGTGCTCGACCAACGCTGAACAACTCTCGACCCAATCACCATCATTCATATAAGTAATACCATCTATATCGCGCATTTCCGCGACATGGATATGGCCACAAATCGCACCATCATGCCCCTTGCGACGGCAATAGTCTGCAACATGGTCTTCGAATTTGTGGATGTAATTCAATGCTTTCTTAGTCCGTTTTTTCAATTCATTAGACAATGACCAGTAAGGAAGACCAAATCGACGCCTTACCTGATTCAATTTGGTATTGATCATCAGCATAAAATTATACGCTGTATCACCCAAAAACATGATCCATTTTCGATCTGAGCGCATCAGCCCGTCAAACATATCACCATGAACGACGAGATATGTTTTTCCATCCACACCTTTGTGAAGTGCACGATTTTTTACCGCGATATGCCCAAAGCTCATACCGTAGCCAAGGAAGGCGCGCAAAAACTCATCGTGATTTCCAACGATGTATATAACTTCGGTATCGCGCTTTGATGCAGTCAAAATACGACGAATGACATTCGTATGCGCCTGTGGCCAATGCCATTTCTTGCGAAGGCGCCAGCCGTCAATAATATCCCCGACCAAGTAAAGCTTTTCACATGTGTTGGATTTCAAAAATTCACACAAGGCTTCAGCCTGGCACCCTTCAGACCCCAGATGAATATCAGAAATAAAAATGCTTTTATATTTACGAGGTGTACTGCTCATTTCATCGGTTACTACACTGCTTCTGTATAAGTTTTATGACGTCTCATTCTGATACTATACAGAGACCTAAGCCTTAGCGCTTTTCCTCTCATCACCGAATCCCACTACACTTCCTTAAAAAGTAGCTGATTTAGGGTTCGTGCCCGAGGATTTAGACCATGGCGAGTAATGCCAACTTAAAGCAATTAGCCAATGAATTAGAGCAATCGGGAGACTACCGTGTGCTAAAACGCTTGGCACCGCCTCTACCGATGAACTTTATTGGTGCACCGTTCAAACGCGGATTACTTATCGACACCGAAACAACTGGGTTAGACTTCAACGAAGCAGAGCTCATAGAAATAGCGCTGGTTCCATTTGAATATTCTATTGAAGGCAAACTCGTCACTTTCGGAAAAGCACTCGATCAGTTTCAACAGCCTTCAAAACCAATCACCGAAGAAATCACCAAGTTAACCGGCATTACAAACGAAATGGTCGAAGGCCAATCGATAGATATTGATGCCGTCGAAAAGCTTGTGTCAGAGTCAGACTTAATCATCGCTCACAATGCTTCTTTTGATCGCCCATTTGCAGAACGGCTAACAACGGCGTTCAAAGATAAAGCATGGGCTTGCTCACTAAATGACATTGATTGGAAGGCCGAAGGTTATGAATCGCCTAAGCTCTCATTCCTCGCAATGGAGCACGGCTTTTATTACAAAGCTCACAGAGCCGATATTGATTGTTGGGCAACCATAAAAATACTTGCACAGCGCCTCAAAACAACAGGCGACAGGGCTATGCTTCGATTGTTGGAGAATGCCAGAAAAGACAAATGGCGCATTTGGGCAACCAACACTAGCTTTGCCAAAAAAGACGTCCTAAAAAACCGAGGATACCGCTGGGAAAGCGGCGAAAACGGGAAACCAAAATCATGGTATGCCGATATCGCGGATGAAGATAAGGAAGCGGAATTAGAATTCTTGCGAACAGAAGTCTACGATAATCATTTGCCCGATTTACCAATGGTCCACATTACGGCGTTCAACCGCTTTTCTCGCGATATTTAGTGCAGTGAATCCGCTGTATGCCCGTTGGCCGTTTCAATCTCTATTGATACAGATTTGAAGGCAGGGGTTTTACTTCTTGCGTCGACTTCTACGCCCGTCAAAATATTGGCTTCAGGATAATATGCCATCACGTTTCCGCGCGGCAGCCCAAATTCAACAACTTTGACGTCCTTCATTATGCCTTGTGCAGATTTAAGCGAAACTTTATCGCCAGCGACGACACCTAATTCTGAAATATCGTCTTTATTCATAAGCACACTCCACCGCGTATCTGCGCGACGGTAGCTATCTTTTTCCTCATATATAATGGAATTAAACTGCCCTTCACTGCGAATGCTAGTCAGCATAAAACCGCTCTTTGCTCGCTCTTTAGGGATTGTATCATTCATCCGAAATACGGCCTTACCGCTGGGCGTATTAAATACAGGATCATGCATTAGCCTGTTTGTTATATGAAACTCTTTCTTGGCATCGTCGATATCGCTTAATTTCTCCAAACCAGGCACGATCTCAGCAATAGCTTCGCGAACCAATCGGTGATTTTTGAAGGTTGAAAAATCGATCGGGCAATCCGGTAATAATTTTTCTGCAAAATCAGCCAAGATTACAGATTCCGGACGAACATTCTCAAGTCGGTTAATCCCACCGTCACTTAGCCGAACAAAATTGAACATGGATTCCTGCGTCGTTGGTTCCCATTCTTCATCTCGTGCAGTCACGGGCAAAACCAGCATTTCAGAATCATCGATGCCTATAAGATGGCTCTGGTTCAAAGTGGTTGTCAGACAGAGTTTGAATCCAATCTTGTTCAAACTTTTCTCTGCCCAGCTAGAATTTGGGTTAGCAGCATACATATTTCCGCCCATCAAAACGGCAGCATCAATGTCTCCGTTATCGGCAGCTTGCATACAAGCCATCGTGTCCATGCCTTCATTTATAGGCAATTCAACGCCAAATGCCTTTTCGATTTTGGCAATAATATCCTCGGCCAGAACAGGTTTCACGCCTATCGTTCCAACCCCTTGCACATTTGAATGCCCTCGTAGCGGTAACAATCCAGCCCCCGGTCGGCCGATCATTCCCCTTAACAGTGCTAGATTGGCTATATATTCAACATTTTCAGATCCATGGACATGATGGGTCATTCCCATCCCCCAAGAAAACACTGTATTTTCTGAAGCGATATATGCCTTAGCCACGCGCTCAATATCAGCTTTCAACAGGCCACTTTTATCTACTATCTCTTCCCATGACACAGCTTCTAGATCTGCGTAAAAACCTTCAAACCCTTCAGTATATTTATTCAAAAAAACTTGGTTTTGCGCGTTGGCCGCAATGACAGCCTTTGCAATCCCCTTAAACACCCATAAGTCCTGCCCGATATTGGGTTGCAGATAATCGGATGCGATCTCAGACCCACCAGTTAGAAGTGATTTAGGGCTTTTTGGAACCGCAAATTTTATCAGCCCCGGCTCCTTAGCCGGATTAACAACAATCACCTGCCCGCCGCGTTCACGACACGCTTTGAGTTGGTGTATGTATCTGGGATGATTAGACGAAGGGTTTGCACCAATAACAAAAATTGTGTCTGCCCGCTTCAGGTCATCAAATTCGACTGTCGCTGTTCCAGTCCCAATAGTAGAACTAAGCCCTACGCTGGTTGCTTGGTGACAATAGTATGAACAGTTGTTGACATTGTTCGTGCCATATACCCGCGCCAATAGCTGAAAGACGAATGCTGCCTCGTTGGAGGATCGTCCGGACGAATAGAAAAATGTTCGATCAGGCGACGTTTTGGAAAACCGCTCGGCCGCTAAATTAATAGCTTTTTCCCAATCAATTTTGGAATATTTGTCGCTGCCCGCTGGCTTATAAATAGGGTCTCCCAAACGCCCTAATTTTTCGATATCCCTTGGTTTTAGTTCTCTTAATTCACTAAGTGGATGGTTGAATATCTCATCTGGAATCGCGGGTTGAATGTCTGTTGATTGAGCTTGAACACTTTTGTTGCAAACAGAGGGAAACTCACCGGCTTCATTTGTCATTCCGCCCAATTGGCCCCCCATGCCAAATGCGCATGCTTTACACGTATTCTTAGAGGTCAGTGCCTTTGTCGCCTTTGAGACACCAATGCGCCTTACCGTGTCCAATGTATAAAGGACTTTCTTAGCGCCACCACCAATTGGTTCTGAACTCATTGAGAATACGCCCTTTTCAACTTTTCAGCTCCAACTGTGATAACCGATGCGCTGCCAACTAAGCAATTCGGATGCGCTTAATTTATTGCCGTCTCTAGAGAATACTGTCATCAATCGATAATCGATGAATTGGGACAAGGACTTCGACATGCGCAAAGCTAGCCTTACAGCACTCACCACTATACTCCTATTAGCAGCCTGTGAACCAGCCACCAAGGCGACCAATGAGCAACCCGCGCCAATTGTCTTCTCTGCCGAAGAAATCCAAGCAGAATCCCAACGTTTAAGCGCTTGGTTTGATGCAAAATTCGAAGAAGAATTAAAATTCAGCCCTATTCGCCAAACCTTCCTTGGTCGCGATACTGACCAAGACAAAATTGACGACTTCTCAGTTGAATCTGAAGAAGCTCAATTGGAATGGCAGCGCACAAAAAATGCGGAGATGAAAGCGTCATTTAGCTACGACAAATTGTCTCCCGAAGCCAAAACATCATGGGACATTGCCAACTTCCAATTCGAACAAGATTTAGCATCAACAACGTTCAGAACGAATAGCTATGTTTTTGAACAAATGAACGCCGTCCACGGCTTTTTCCCGCAGCTTCTCATCGCGTTTCACAAAGTTGAAACCGGTGAAGATATGGACAATTACCTTAAGCGAATTTCTGGTTCCTCGCGTGGATTAGGCCAGTTAGTCGTTCGTTCTAAAGAAAACGCGGCCACTGGTGTACGCCCGCCGTATTTTGCTTTTGAACGCGTCATTTTAGAAGCTGAGAAAATCATTTCAGGTGCGCCTTTTGACGAAACAGGTGAAGACAATTCAGTTTGGGCGGATGCACAGTCTAAAATCAAAAAATTGATTGAAACTGAAGCGATTGATCAGGCCAAAGCTGATCTACTGACAGCAGACATCAAAAACGCTCTGATTGAGGAATGGAAACCGGCCTACGAGAACCTAATCGCTTGGCAGAAAGAAGATCAGGTCAATGCACTTGCAGTCGCGACAGGAATAGGCGCTCTTCCAAACGGCAAAAACTATTATAATGAACGACTGGCCAATCAGACAACGACGAAACTTTCATCTGACAAAATTCATGAAATAGGCCTGAAGGAGGTCTCCCGCCTTCGCGCAGAGATGGAAGCAGTTAAAACAGAATTTGGTTTTGAAGGAAGCTTGCAGGAATTCTTCAAATTTCTAAGAGATGAAAAATCAGACGAGCGTTTATATTACTCCAATACTGATGAGGGACGCCAAGCTTACATTGATGATGCAACGGCTGCCATTAACAAAATCAAATCTGAATTGCCTAACTATTTTGGTATTCTTCCTAAAGCAGACTTAGAAGTAAAACGTGTTGAACCTTTCCGCGAACAAGATGGCGCAGCTCAACACTATTTTCCTGGTACGCCTGACGGTTCTCGCCCAGGCATTTACTATGCTCACTTATCAGACATGGAATCTATGCCGAAGCGTGAGCTAGAAGTCATTGCCTATCATGAAGGCTTGCCGGGACATCACATGCAAATATCAATTGCCCAAGAGCTAACAGGCATTCCTACCTTTAGAACTCAGACCGGATTTACCGCATATACTGAAGGCTGGGCGCTTTATACCGAGTGGCTAGCCAAAGAAATGCCGGGAACTTATGAAGATCCACTTTCTGAGTTTGGACGCCTTGGTTCAGAAATCTGGCGAGCAATCCGCCTCGTCCTAGACACAGGACTTCACTCTCAAGGATGGACGGAAGATCAAGCAATTGAGTATTTTCAGGAAAACTCTGCAATAACGCTTGAACAAGCGCGGTCAGAAGTACGTCGATATATGGTCCTTCCAGGCCAAGCGACAAGCTACAAAATCGGCATGATGAAAATTCAGGAATTGCGGGCAAATGCAGAAACCGAATTAGGCGATGCATTTGATATACGCGCATTTCACGACACTGTTCTAAGCGGAGGCGCTCTCCCACTGACGATACTCGAACGTAGAGTAAATGACTGGGTTCAGTCAGTAAAAGATCAGTAGACATTTGATGTCTCTTACCTTTGGTTCTGAAACACGTTGCAGAACCCAATAGGTGAACCAATCAAATTTCCATGAAATTTTATGCTTTTGGTCGCTTATTTAAACCTTCTATAAAGGACTTCATTATCATTTCAGAATTCAAACAATTTGTAGAAAACACGTCGGATTTGGATAACTGAAATTCTGGCGCACTCTACAGCTTCAAGGTGTTCATATGACGAATTCTGCTTCTTTCAAATCTCAAACCGTTCAAATTATCGCACGTGATTTAGGTGTACCGGAAGCGAAGGTCTCGGCTGCAATTCAGTTAATTGATGAAGGCTCGACAGTCCCTTTTATCGCCAGATACAGAAAAGAAGTCACTGGTGGACTTGATGATACGCAATTGCGGAAACTTTCGGAGCGCCTTACCTATTTGAACAACCTAAGTGAACGCAAAATCACTATTCTCAAAGCGATCAGAGAACAGGAAAAACTCACACCTCAACTCGAAAAACAAATTCATTCGGTTGAAACCAAGGTCGAGCTTGAAGACCTTTATGCACCGTACAAGCAAAAACGCAGAACCAAAGCGACAATCGCGAAAGAAGCCGGTCTTGAACCACTTGCAGACAAACTTTTGGCAGACCCGAATTTGACACCGACCAAAGAAGCTCTTTCCTACATTTCTAACGATAACGGTGTTGAAGATATCGAAGTTGCGCTTGAAGGTGCTCGCAACATCCTAATTGAACGCATTACAGAAACACCTACAATTGTTGGTCCTGTGCGTGAGCGCGTCTGGTCAAATGGACAATTGGGTTCAAAGCTCGTCAAAGGCAAAGAAAAAGAAGGCGCTAAGTTCAAAGATTACTTTGAATTTGATGAACCTGTTCAAGAAATGCCTTCTCACCGAGCGCTTGCTTTGCTCCGGGGACAAAAAGAGGGCGTTTTGAAAATTAACCTCGACATCCCACAAGCTCCGAACAGACCTCATCCCGTTATCGGAATGGTCATGCGCGAATTTGGAATTTCCAACAAAGGTCGCCCAGGCGACAAATGGATGACCGAAACAGCTGAGCAGGCGTGGAAAACAAAACTTTCGACATCCAGCGCGAATGACTCCATTTCTCGCTTGAAAGAAAAAGCTGACGCAGAAGCAATTAGAATTTTCTCTCGTAATGCCAAAGATTTACTTTTGGCAGCGCCTGCTGGCTCACGTGTCGTTATGGGCATCGACCCCGGAATACGGACGGGATGTAAAATAGCGGTTATAGACGGCACAGGTAAGGTCGTAGACACTGCAACTATATACCCCCATGAACCGCGCAAAGACTGGCAAGGTTCGCTCGCAACAATTGCCAAGTTAAGTAAAAAGCACAAAGTCGAGCTTGTCAGTGTCGGAAACGGAACCGCTAGCCGTGAAACAGACAAACTTGTCGCGGAACTATCTAACAAAATGCCGGAACTAAAACTTACAAGAGTCATTGTTTCAGAAGCAGGTGCGTCTGTGTATTCCGCATCTGAACTCGCCGCAAAAGAATTCCCAGATCTAGACGTGAGTATTCGCGGTGCGGTTTCAATTGCGCGTCGCCTGCAAGACCCACTCGCCGAACTCGTAAAAATAGATCCTAAAGCGATTGGTGTTGGCCAGTATCAACACGATGTTGACCAGAGCGCCCTTGCCCAATCCCTAGACGCTGTTGTCGAAGACTGTGTGAACGCAGTCGGCGTTGACGTAAACATGGCCTCGGCACCGCTTTTGGCCCGCGTATCAGGACTTTCTCAAACGCTTGCCAACAATATTGTTGAATTTAGAAATGCAAATGGTCCTTTTAAAGCACGTACAGGATTGAAAAAAGTGCCTAGAATGGGCCCTAAAGCCTATGAGCAGGCAGCAGGTTTCTTGAAAATTGTGGACGGCTCAAATCCGCTTGATGCATCGGCGGTTCACCCAGAAGCTTATCCACTGGTGAAACAAATTTCCGAAAAAACGGGTCGTTCCGTCAAAAGCCTCATTGGAGACAAGGCATTTTTATCGAAATTGAACCCGAAGGATTTCGCGAATGAGACTTTCGGAATACCGACAGTCAAAGACATTATTGCTGAGCTTGAAAAACCAGGCCGCGACCCTCGTCCGGAATTCAAAACAGCATCACTGCAAGACGGTGTCGAAGAAGTATCCGACCTTAAAACAGGCATGAAACTAGAGGGCACTGTCACCAATGTGACTGCATTTGGAGCTTTTGTAGACGTTGGCGTGCATCAGGATGGCCTCGTCCATATTTCTCAACTCGCCGATAGCTTTGTTAAAGACCCGCATGACGTTGTGAAAGCTGGCGACGTCGTTGATGTGACTGTCATGGAAGTTGATATAGCACGCAAGCGGATCGGCCTAAGCATGAAAGCAAACCCAAGCTAAGGTCTGCTATTATTGGGCAGCAATCGCATAAATTACAAACTCAAGCAGAGCACATTAAAAGTGTGTTCTGCTTAGAGAAATTTTCGAATTAGATTTGAAAACGCTTCACTGCCGATCTCATCTTTGGAAATAACACCTGCGAGCGAATTATCTATTTCATACTGACCTATATTTTCCGGGATCTCTCCGGAAAATAGAATAACAGGCCCAGCATAAACTTCTCTCAGTGCTTTCAAAGAAACACGGAAATCAAAATCCGGCGGCAATAAATTGTCGAGTAAAACAGCTTTTGGTTCATGCGCTAAAATCTTCTGAATCGCAATTTCTAAACTACTCGCATGATCAATAAGCCCATCTGGCATATTGGCCTTTGCCAAATAGGCATCAACTAACTTCGATACATTTGCATGATCGTCAATTACGAGAACACTTAAATTATAATCTGACGATGGGGACATGAAAATTCAGACCTATTTTCATTCGATCAATCATTGATTGGCTGCAACATACCCTATTGTTTAAACCTACTGAAAGTTATGACAACCTCACGTTACGTAACACAGACAAATGATAAGTTGAAATGTCTTTCAGTGTACAACTGAGAAATAATTAGAGTAAAACTTAAGCAGCCGAATATCATGAAAGAGTATCAAACAATTTCTCGTTCATCAGTTTCAACCGTGATTATTCCGCTTTTATCCAATGGCCGCTTTCGATGCCATCAATGGTCCAATTTCCA
This sequence comes from uncultured Hyphomonadaceae bacterium, assembly GCA_964352025.1. Classification (GTDB taxonomy): domain Bacteria; phylum Pseudomonadota; class Alphaproteobacteria; order Caulobacterales; family Hyphomonadaceae; genus Hirschia. The sequence goes on along the minus strand of CAYGPZ010000002.1, from coordinate 271,327 downwards.
ATGCGATATCGTATCAGTCGTAGCGTCGGAAAGCCTATTGCAGCGGTCATCCTGCGAACTTGTCTATTCCTGCCTTCTTTAATGACCAGCTCAATCCAACTATCGGGTACTCTTTTTCTAAACCGAACTGGAGGCGTTCTTTCCCAAAGTGAGTTTGGCTCATCTATCCGACGTACCTTCGCAGGTTTGGTCTGCCCATCTTTCAACATTACGCCACGACGTAAAACTTCAAGGTCTTCATCGGTTGGGACACCTTCCACTTGGACCCAATAGCATTTTTCCATTTTATGCTTTGGGTCGCTAATACGACTTTGAAGCTTGCCATCGTCGGTTAGGATAAGAAGCCCTTCGCTGTCCTTATCTAACCGGCCCGCAGCATACACATGTGGAACATCGATAAATGTCGACAGTGTTAAGCGCGAACTGCCGGCATTTCCGGCATCAGTAAACTGCGAAAGAACATTGAATGGTTTATTGAATAGAATGAGCTGGGACATATCAAAGGGTTTTGCACGCGTAGAAAACAAACCTCAATAGAAAATGTGTTCGTCATTTTCTAAAACAACATCAGATTAACAGGCAATTATAGAAAACGAACTGACTGTGTCTCTTGATCGATTTCAAATCCGACCGATGTGTCCGCTTTTTCTGGTGATTTACGGAACACCTTTATTCCTCTTGCAATGACCGCTTTTGACAACACTTCAAAGCCACCACTTTTAGGAAGTCCGGACTTAATACCCAAGGATCTTCGCATCACGCCATTCGTATAAAGAGCATTCGCGCGTAACAATGCCGATGTCGTCATATACTCGCACGAAAGAGACACATTAAGCATGTCACCATTCTGAACTCTGTGTGGCGCATTTTGAGGCCAGGAAATAGCGTCGCCTGGCTTCAATTCGATTCTCGTTACGTCTTCATCAAACCTATGCTCAAAATCCATTTCTTCTTCTTGTTCTTTAAGAACAACGGACTCGATTTGTTCAGCCGTCGCAAAAGGAGGCTTTGCTGGGTACAAAGATACTGTCTTCTCTCCGCGTATCTGAACAAGACAAACGAGAGGAATATCCAAATGATAATGCACATGGATATTCGGCGAAGAAATAAGAACGCCTACATCCTGCTTAAATGTGCTTGTATTTACGGCTTGGTCGAGTTGAGAAAAAAGTTCGCTTTTGATTTTTTCATATTCAGCAAGGTGCGTATTCACTGCTCGCAAGTTAAGCCAAATACGACCTTGCTTGACCGCAGACAGTATTTCGGCACCAGACAATTCATCCGCACGGCCATGAATCGCTTTTACCCGTCCCTCAGCATGGGCGGGAAAACTGTAAATACCTAATTTTTCACGTGGGTACTGATCTAATAAATTAGCTAAGCCTTCATCTGAAAACCGCTCATCTTTGTGCAAGTCATGATTTGCACGAATTATTTCGGATGGAAAAATGTCAGATGAATTTTCCTGCCAATGAAATTGCATTTCAAAACCAAACTTAATGCTAGCGCCAATTGTATTGTAATCTTACAGACTGATTTATAGCGATTTCTATGCCACATATTCATCAATATAACAGCAGAAAATACAGAGAACGTTTCTTTCCTAAACACGCGCCAAGCACTCATTTGGAACAATAACGCATCAAATTTGGGCGTTAAACATAGGCATTGAACAAAATTTCTGCGGTTAGTTCTTTTTTTAAATCACTCATCTAACAATTTTTGACGCAGCTTAGTCCGCGTGCATTTTATGTCTCAAATACTTGTTACTTACGACAATGTTTTAAGTGGACCCGAAGACGGGAAAACACGGAGCGAAGCCGCTAATACGTCATAAATCAAAATTCTCCTCTGTATGGAGATTTAGTTTCCTCCTCGCTCATGCAAGCTCACAAAGAGATGCTGGGCATAACAAAAAGTGATCAAAATGACTCGTAAATTCAGTCTTCTAACAGCCAGCCTTTTGGCAGGCACAATTTGCTCCACAACTGCTCTTACAACAGCGACTGCCGAAGAAGCGAAACCAGCGACTTACGATACACTAAAAGAAGCATTAGCGGATTCAAAAGCATCTTTTAATTTCCGCCTTAGATATGAAGGCGTGGACCAAGATGGTATTCCAAGCAACGCTGAAGCGCTTACATACCGCATTCGCGCTGGTTTGGAGACAGGTACTTACAAGAACACAACATTCCTAATTGATTTTGATCACGTTGAAGACATCATGGATGACTTTAACTCGACAATAAACGGCAAGGGTGGACTATACCCTGTTGTTGCAGACCCGAATGTTACCGAGCTAAACCGCCTTCAGATTACAAACAAGTCTATTCCTGACACAACTGTTGTCCTTGGACGTCAACGCATCATCATGGATGATGCACGCTTTGTAGGTAACGTTGGATGGCGTCAAAACGAACAAACATTTGATGCACTACGTGTAACAAATGAAAGCCTTGGAAAACTGAAAATCGACGCTGCCTATGTTGTTGGTATAAACAGAATCTTTGGTGATGACTCTCCAATTGGTGAATGGACAGGCGACACATACCTATTCAACGCATCTTACCCGACATCATTTGGTAAGTTGACTGGATTTGGTTACTTTGTAGACGCTGATGAAGCATCTGCTCTTTCTTCTCAAACAATCGGTGCTCGTTTCGCTGGTAAAAAAGAAGCTGGCCCAGGTAAAATCAGCTACGCACTTTCTTACGCGCAACAAGAAGATTTTGGTTCTTCTAACCTAGATTATTCAGCTGATTACTACCTTGCTGAAGCTGCTTATGCAGTGAACGGATTTGTATTCGGTGCAGGGTATGAAGTGCTTGGATCTGACAGTGGCGTAGGTTTCAAGACTCCACTTGCTACACTTCACAAATTCCAAGGTTGGGCCGACAAATTCCTAGGCACACCTGCTAACGGAATTGAAGATATCTACGTAAAAGCTGGATATAAAGTTGGTGATGCTGGACCACTTAAAGGTCTAAACCTTCTTGCAATCTACCACGACTTTTCAGCTGAAACTGGTTCACTTGATTACGGTACAGAAATTGACTTCGTTGCGTCAGCCAAGGTTGGTGCACACAAGTTGACACTTAAATATTCTGACTACAGCGCTGATGGTTTTGCCACAGACACCTCTAAATTATGGGCTTCAATTGACTTTGCGTTCTAAGAAAATAGATCCCTCAACAAATTCGAAGGGCCAGCAGGACGAAAGACCTGCTGCGCCTCTTCGCGTTTTGGTGATTGATGACAACCCCGAACGAGCACACCTCGTTGAAGAAGGACTTTTAGAATCTGCTGTAGTCCATGCCGTCGGCCACTTGCGCGGCAAAGCTTTACTTGATCGTATTGCTGAAATTCAACCGGATGTGATTGTCCTAGACTGTTTTTCTCCTGACAGAGACTCGATTGAAAGTCTGCGATCTGTCGCTCAGAATAATCCCAAACCCATTGTTATGTTTGTCGAAGACGAAGCGGAAGGTGGTTTTCAACAAGCCATCGATGCTGGCGTCAGCGCATATGTAGTCGATGGACTCTCTCCCAAGCGTGTAAAACCTGTTATTGATGTTGCCATTGCTCGCTTCAAAGTTATGAACAATCTTCGTTCTGAACTTCAAAAAACAAAAGATGATCTCGCTGCGCGTAAAGTCATAGAAAAAGCAAAGGGCATGTTGATGCACAAGCGCGACATGACTGAAAATCAAGCATTCGCAGCTATGAGAACAATGTCACAAGAACGAGGCATCCCCCTCAAAGACGTCGCTGAAAACGTCATTTCGATCCTTGATTTTCTCGAAAAATAAACCTTTAGGCCACCCCATGGAAAATACTGAAATAAAGGTTGGATTTGCAAGATTATCTGACTGCGCGGCACTCGCGATCGCTCAAGAGCGCAAACTTTTCGACAAATATGGTCTAAAGGTATCTCTGAAAAGATATAATTCTTGGGCGGCTATGCGGGACGAACTCGCACACGGCGTCATTGATGCGGCACACATGCTGTCCCCAATGGTAATTGCATCGGCTGCAGGCCTTGGCCCCTACCCTGATAAGTTCACAACCAGCTTTGTGTTCAACCTAAATGGAAATGCTATAACAGTTTCGAGTGCTTTGTATGAGAACATGCAGAACATCTCACCAGACTCAATGCTACGTCGTCCGCTTGGTGCTCATGCTTTAAAACATGTCGTCGATATGCGTCGTGCGAAGGGACACCCTAAACTCGTATTCGGGCATGTTTATCACTATTCAATGCACTTCTATACATTGAGATATTGGCTCGCTGCTGCCGGAATAGACCCAGACAATGATGTAGATCTGGTCGTTATTTCCCCTTCTCAAATGGTTGATAGTTTACGTGCGGGACAAATTGATGGCTATTGCGTTGGAGAACCATGGAACAACTCGGCAGTGGTTGCTGGATTGGGACATACCCTCACGACATCTAGCGAAATATGGTCAGGGCACATCGAAAAAGTGCTGGCTGTTCAACAGTCTTGGGCAAAAGAAAACCATCAACAGCACGTTAACCTGATAAAATCGCTTTTAGAAGCGTCACAATGGTTAGACATTCCAGACAATCGTCTAACAACAGCTCAAATTCTTTCTAGGTCTGAATATGTGGACACCCCGCTTGATGAAATCGTCAGTTCGCTAACGGGTAAGAACAGACAAACGGGTGGAAATCTACGGTCTGATATCCCCGACTTTAATGTGTTCTACAGATACGCCGCGAACTTCCCTTGGCTATCTCAGGCCAAGTGGGTTTTATCTCAAATGAAGCGTTGGAATCAGCTCAATCATGAAATCGATTATGATGCGGTTGCACGCTCAGCATTTCAGCCGGATGTATATCGGGAAGCAGCGAAAGAGCTTGATATCCCGGCACCGACCATTGATGACAAACTCGAGGGTGGCCATGAACACGCTTGGTTGTTGAATGATGCAACATCTCCAATAGCGATGGGTGCAAACCAGTTTATTGACGGTAGAATATTCGACCCCGCCCAACTAAATGAAGGCAATCAGTAATCTGATTGCCTTCTGCAATTTTTTAATAAAATGAACTCGCCGATTTCTTGTATCTAAATCAGCCTAATGTCGCTGACTTGGATACAGAGTTAGCTAAACTGTACGGGTATCTTACAAGCAAAATAGCTGGGTTTTGAACATTATTGACCTTGGTGTCGTTCGCAAGACGGCCCAATACTGTTTTCACACTCCGCATTTCTGGTTGTCCAGCGCGCTCAATCCAGTCTGCCGGTGCATCCGCTGGTACACCTGCAGCCATAAGCGTTGATTGAATTCTCCAGGCTTGAGCAACGCCCATATAGAAAGCTACACAAACACCAGGCTTAATGATTTTCGCCCAATCAGGCGACGTGTTCTCATCAGCTGCCTTGCCGGTCGTCACAACGAAGCTCTGCAATTCAGCACGTTCAGTGACCGTAATGACCGCTTCTGACGCCGCAGCCAAAGCCGCAGTAACGCCCGGAACAATCTCAACTTCAGCACCAACAACACTGGCAGCAGCAATTTCTTCAGCTGCGCGGCCAAATATCATTGGATCACCAGATTTTAGGCGAGAGATATGCTTGCCTTTGCTTACATGTTCTTGAATGAGCTGGTTCAAGCCATCTTGCTGAACGCCGCCATCGCCTGGCTTTTTTCCCACATATACACGTTGTGCACTATCGGGTATCAACTCCAAAACATCGTCGCTGACTAGCCTATCATACAAGACAACATCAGACGATTGTATTCTGGAAACGGCACGTAAGGTCAACAAATCAGCTGCACCTGGTCCGCACCCGATTAGGGTCAGTTTTCCAGCTTGGTTTGACGACAAAATACTCATTCGGCAGCTTCCATTTGGTCTTTTTCTTGTGCCTCGAAATAGTCGGACAAAAGTTTTGCTATTTCAGGCTTACATGACCCGCAATTAGTGCCCGCACTTGTTTTACAGCCAACCGCTGCAACAGTATCTGCACCCGCACAAATAGCTTTATTTATCTCTCCGGACCCAATGCCCATACAAGAACATATAATCTTACCACTAGCTTGCCCAAGCGGAGGACGTCCAGCGAGTAAGCTCAACCTCGTCTGTGCATCTATCGCTTTGCCTAAAGTTTGGCCAAGCCAAGCTCGATCTGCCTCGACAGGCCCTTGACAAGAAACAATGACATAACTTTTTAATTCACCAGTAGGAGATAGTACCGCGCGGCGCAGGTTTCCATTTTGAGAATCTGAATACGATAAAACTTCTTCTTGATCAGCTGACTTAGCCAAAGCTTGAAAATAGCTTTCCATTTCAAGGCCACTTGTCTCTCCGGCAAATTCAACGCTCCAGCCATCGCCTCGACGTGCAACCGCCCAGTATGAAGATTTAGAAAGCAATTCGTAATCAGGTTCGACATCAGAGACGAGATATGACCACCAGTTCAAGCGCATCTTTCGAACTGTCACTGGCGTAAACTTCATTTCGGGTTGCCCCGACACCGGATCCACATAGGGACCGACGACACCATCGATACAGCCTTTAGAGGAAAAGCGTTCTGTCCAGTGAATTGGCGCAAATGCAGAGCCTTTTGATAGGCGGTCTGTGACAACTACACGTAAATGCGCACTTCCCCATTTGCTTTTCACAACTGCTATATCAGCGTCTTTTAGACCTAAGCGATCCGCATCATATAGGTTGAGTTCAAGGAAGGGCTCTGCATTGTGCGTTGAAAGACGCTGCGTTTTACCCGTCCGCGTCATTGTATGCCAATGGTCCCGAATACGCCCGGTATTTAAAACAACATCAAACTCAGCATTCGTACGGGTTTGCGTATCCCGAAAAGGCGTATCGATAAAACGTGCTTTTTTATTGGGTGTATAGAATTGCCCATCAGCAAAAAAGCGCTTTGGCGCGTCCGTCGCCTCTCTCTTGCTGGGCAATGGCCACTGGAACGGCTCCAGCTCATTATATTCAGTCTTGGATATGTTCTCTAATCCGCCAATATCAAAGTCTCGGCTGCCATTATTCTCAAATGCCGACATTGCGGCGTATTCTTTAAATACCTCATCGGTGCCCTCAAAATCAAATCCATCAAACCCCATACGGCGCGCAACATCACACATAATGTCCCAGTCATGACGCGCTTGGCCAGCAGGCTTTAAAAAGCTTCGTTGACGAGAAATCCGTCGTTCAGAGTTCGTAACCGTACCCGTTTTCTCGCCCCATCCGGTCGCGGGCAGTTTTACGTCGGCCAATTTAACTGTGTCACTGCTGTCTACAACGTCTGAAACCACGACGAATGGACAATCAGCAATCGCCTGACTCACTTTATCAGCATTCGGCATAGAAACAGCCGGATTGGTTGCCATAACCCATAGAGCTTTGATCTTACCATCAGCAATCGCATCAAACATATCTACCGCTTTTAGGCCTTGGCCTTGTGATAGATTAGGCGCATCCCAGAACCGTTGGACTTTGTCTAAACTTACGGGATCAAAATCCATGTGCACGGCCAATTGATTGGCCAGCCCACCTACTTCACGGCCCCCCATAGCATTTGGTTGGCCTGTGATCGAAAACGGCCCCATACCCGGCTTACCAATACGTCCTGTCACTAAATGACAATTGAGGATGGCATTTACTTTGTCAGTACCTGCAGATGACTGATTCACGCCCTGTGAATAAACCGTCATCGTACGTTCAGTATTCGTCACCAAATCAAAGAATGATTTCAGCTGCTCTATCGTTAAACCGGTAACTTTAGCTGTCTTCTCCAAAGATACGGATTGTGCTGTTACCAGCGCTTTCGCCATTCCTTCTGTGTGTTCTGCAACAAATTCAGTATTGTAGACATCTGATGAAGCCAGATGAGCAAATAGCGCATTAAACAATGCGACGTCCGCGCCAGATTTTATTGCCAAATGAAGATCAGCCGCTTCAGTTGTGGCGGTCTCACGCGGGTCTATGACGACAATCTTGGTGCCACGTTGTTCTTTTGCTGAAAGAAGTCTCTGATGAAGCACTGGATGGCACCAAGCGAAATTGGATCCGACAAGAATAACCAGATCGGATAAATCCAAATCCTCGTAACATCCTGGAACTGTATCGGTACCAAAGGCACGCTTATGTCCAGCCACGGAGGACGCCATACATAATCGGGAATTTGTGTCGATATTGGAAGAGCCGATAAAGCCCTTCATCAACTTATTCGCAATGTAATAATCTTCTGTCAGACACTGCCCAGAAACATAAAAGGCGACGCTATCTGGGCCATGTTCTGCGATAGTTTGAGCAAACCGACCAGCTACCAAATCAAGCGCAGTGTCCCAGTTTTCTTCTTTGCCGTGGACAATAGGGTTCAATAAACGCTCTTCAAAAGTGAGCGTTTCACCCAATGCCGATCCCTTTGAACAAAGTCTCCCAAAATTAGAAGGATGTTTTTCATCTCCTTCAATTTTCGCTGACTGACCGTCTTCCGACGGTGTTACCAGCACACCGCAACCTACCCCACAATAGGGACAGGTTGTTGCAGTTTCTTTGGGACTTAACTTCTTGGAATCGTCATCAAATGGCATTTGCTATGCGGCTCCAACATCGACGAGCACGCGGCCATCTTTTACTTCTACTGGGAATGTCTTCACACACCCTTCATCAGCACCACGCGCTTGCCCTGTCGGCAGGTCGATAACAAAGTTGTGCAGCGGGCATGTCACACCAGTATCATGTACAATCCCCTCACTGAGTGGGCCCTGCTTATGCGGGCATTTATTTTCAATGACATAGACATCGTGCGAAGATGTGCGGAACACACCCAGCTCTTGACCCTGCCATTTCATGCGACGTGCACCACGCACTGGAATATCCTCCAGTGCGCAAACATCTACCCAGTTGGACGCAATAACGTTTCCATCCATAATCATTACTCCGCTGGTTCTAGTGCTTTAAATTCATGGGCTGCAACGCCTTCACTTGCGCGCTCTTTCCATGGATCAATCTGGGCAAAACTCTGTGAGTACAAGAAGCGCTCATAAAGAGCTTTACGGTTTTCTTCGTCGTCTACGATTTGCTCGCGGACCTTATCAAGACCAACGCGTTCCGCCCATTTATAGATACGGTCAAGATACCATGCTTGCTCGCGGTATAGCTGTAACAGAGCACACGAATATTCAATAACTTCTTCTTCTGTTTTCAATTTACAGAGGATTTCCGTACCTTGAATGTGCATACCAGCAGCACCTGCAAAGTGAAGTTCATATCCAGAATCCACACAGATCACGCCAATATCTTTACATGTCGCTTCTGCACAGTTTCTTGGACAACCTGATACAGCGACTTTTATTTTGTGCGGCGTCCAACTACCCCACATAATACGCTCAAGCTTAATACCAAGCCCCGTTGAGTCCTGCGTCCCCACACGACACCAATCTGTTCCAACACATGTTTTCACGGTCCGAAGACCTTTTGCATAAGCATGTCCAGAAACCATGCCTGCATCATTCAGGTCGCCCCAAACTGCAGGAAGGTCTTCTTTCTTAACGCCTAATAAGTCGATACGCTGACCACCCGTCACTTTAACCGTCGGGATCTCAAACTTATCAACGACATCCGCAATAGCGCGTAGCTCTTTGGAAGATGTCATACCACCCCACATACGAGGGATAACAGAGTAAGTTCCGTCTTTCTGAATGTTTGCGTGCACGCGCTCGTTCACAAAACGTGATTGAGCATCATCTACATACTCACCAGGCCATGTCGACAAGAGGTAGTAGTTCAAAGCAGGACGACATTTGGCACAACCACATGACGTTTTCCACCCTAATTCCTGCATAACAGCGGGAATTGATTTCAACTCTTTTATAACGATAAGACGTCGCACTTCGTCATTGCTTAAATCGGTACAACCACAGACGGTTGGAACGGAATTCGCCTCAAAGGCATCTCCCAATTTCCATGCAAGCAATTGCTCGACAAGACCAGTACATGTACCACATGATGACGATGCTTTCGTACATGCACGCACACCAGCAAGGTCTGTTAGGTTTTCTTTTTCAATCGCAGAAACAATGTTTCCTTTGGATATGCCGTTACAGCCACAGATTTCCGCATCATCCGGCAAGGCTGCAACGGCCTCCATGGGGTCCAGCGGAGCTGCTCCCGCAAAGTTTTGACCAAAAATCAGGTTTTCCCGTTCATCGTCAGGAATCTCTTCACCCTCTTTGATCTTCTGGAAGAACCAAGCCCCATCAGCTGTTTCACCGTAAAGCACCGCTCCAACCAAACGGTTTTCTTCAAGAACCAAACGTTTGTAGATACCTCGTGATGCGTCACGGAATACTATCTCTTCGCGGTTCTCGCCTTCGGCAAAGTCACCAGCTGAGAACAGATCAACACCTGTTACTTTAAGTTTCGTAGATGTTTCAGAGTGCGCAAACGCATGATCCGCTTCACCTGCTAGCGTTCTTCCGAGAATTCGTGCTTGTTCATATAAGGGAGCAACCAGCCCGTAGACATTACCTTCAAACTCAACACACTCACCGACAGAGTAAATATAAGGATCTGATGTCTGCATAGTCGGAGAAACAACAATACCTCGACCAACTTCCAAACCAGCATCTTTAGCCAACTCGACACTTGGACGAATTCCCACAGCCATAATGACTGTATCCGCTTTGATTTCTGTTCCGTCTTCCAAACGAACGCCCTCGACCCTATCAGTTCCAAAGATCTCTTTGGTGTTCGCTTTCGTGATAATGTTGATACCACGAGACGATAATTCCTTCTCAAGTAGGTAACCAGCGGATGGATCGAGCTGACGCTCCATCAAAGTTGGCATCAAGTGAAGAACGGTTACGTCCATTCCTTGCATTTTCAGACCGGCGGCCGCTTCCAGACCGAGAAGCCCACCACCAATAACAACGGCGCTTGCATTCTCTTTGTTGGAATAATCAATCATCTTATCGACGTCATCTAGATCGCGATAAGCCAGAACACCTTCGAGCTTGTGCCCCGGACATGGGATTATGAAAGGATTAGAACCAGTAGCGATAATCAATTTGTCATAAGCTTCTGTAACACCCGAAGCCGAAGTCACAGTCTTAGCTTCTCGATTTATCTCGGTCACACGAGCACCACGATGCAATGTGATGTTATGCTCGTCATACCAGTCATCACCGTGAATAATAATATCTTCAAAGCTCTGCTCACCCGACAGCACTGGCGAGAGCATAATACGGTTATAGTTTACACGTGGCTCAGCGTTGAAGATTATAACTTCATAAGCGTCTGGCGCAGCATCAAAAAGGGATTCTAGAGCACGGCCTGGGGCCATACCATTCCCAATGACGACAAGTCTTGGTTTTGTCATTTTATTCGCTTCCTTAGGAAGTGGGGGGCATTGTTTGGAAAAATGAGGATCTCTGAATCAAATGCACTGATCCAGTCAACAAGCTCCCAACGGACATCAAATTTAAGTAAAATTGGAAAATTCTGGATTTGCCTACGCAAGACGGATTACCTCGGTCACGATATTAATGAATTGTGCGATTTAACGCCCTATTGAAAAGGGCAATCTGAAACTTTGAAGCTTCTCGAACAATTTTCTAAAATTGTTCTCATCACAATCCGACCTCGGATCACTTAATTAGTCGCAGACATCTTCGCCAGCATTGGTGATTAAGCACAAGAATTAGGCGCTCAACGGGTGTTTTCCTACCAATACTCTCCACGAAGAGGCAAAATAAAGAGGTGCGCCATATAATTAACCACCCGAATAAAAAAGTGATCGTTTCATGAGCAGCACTTTCTCATATTCACTTAACTCAATATAGAATTTTAGAATTAACCAACAAACACATAATATATTGAATTTATTAGCTAATTAGCTATTATTTAGATGTACAAAATAATGACAAACTCGTAAAAAAAGTATATAGTTGGCATAATCAAAGGGAGCATTAGCACTTAATCGTTATGACCAAAGAGATTTTATCATCTGAACTAGAACAGTCTTCTCCAAAGAGCAGCTCCGGTTCAAATGAGGCGACGGATTCAACCCCACACCAATCAACAGCAGAAACAACACAAGCAAGCGCACCGACAATATTGCTTGGAAGAGATCTTGTAAGAGAAATGGGCCTGCTCTCTCTTATAAAGGAAGATTACAACACTCATCGACGTACTTTCTTCTCACCTGGTTTTCAGGCCATGGTTGTTTATAGATTTGGTACGCGCGTCGACAATTTGGGTGACGGTATCATCAAGTCGATAGCTAAGTTTTTTTATGAAATAGGATTTCGATATATTTGTAATTTCTATGGTATTGAAATTTACAAAACTGTGCAGGTAGGACGACGCCTACAACTCGTACATCAGCATGGAATAGTGATACACAGATACGCAAAGATTGAAGATGACGTCATCATACGCCATTCAGTTACGTTTGGGCAGGGTGCAGAATGGGTCGAAGGTGAAGGCCCATATATTGGTAGCCGCGTAGAATTTGGCCCAGGAACGGTTGTTATGGGGAACATAACAATAGGCGATGATGTATCAATTGGCCCTAATTGCACAATATCTTCCAATATTCCATCAAACAGGACCTTGTTTGTTCCTCCCCCTCGAGTCATACCCAAGGCAAATCCAGAGAATCCAGATACACAATAACAACTGGAACTGGGCTTTAATTATTCATGAATGATGATCCACTAAAATCATTACACAAAATAGGAAACGGGGAATGAGTTTAGAAACTTCAACAGCAACTCAAGCTATCTTCAACGCAATTGACGAAATCAACCTTCAACTTCCAGAAGATAAGCAAGTTTCCAAATCGGATGATGCCATTCTATTTGCCGAAGGTGGCATGCTGGATTCATTGGGCCTCGTGAACTTGGTAATGGCAGCAGAACAACACATTATGGACCTTACTGGTGCAGAGCTTGTATTGGCCAGTGAATCTGCAATGTCTCGCAAACGCAGCCCCTATCGCTCTGTTTCTGCTTTGGCAGAATATGCAGTTGAAGTTGCAAATCAAACAGAAGAAAGCGCACAATGAGCGAACAGCCTCCAGTCATAGCCATTACCGGTACACGCAAGGGCATCGGTCGTTTTCTTGCAGAGCATTACCTTGAACAAGGATATATGGTCGAGGGATGTAGCCGAGATGCTTCTGACCTAGTGCATGAAAACTACGGGCATCACTGTCTGGATGTTGCTGATGAACGGGGCGTCACCAAAATGCTTCGTGCTATATCTCGCAAGCACGGTAGATTAGATATTCTTCTAAACAATGCTGGTATCGCCAGCATGAACCACGCTTTGCTCACACCTAAGTCTACGGTTGAACGCATATTTCAAACAAACGTTTTTGGAACATTCTTGTTTTGCCGTGAAGCAGCGAAACTTATGGGCCGCAAAAAATATGGACGGATTGTAAACTTCGCAACTGTTGCTACACCGCTCAAACTGGAAGGTGAAGCAGTCTATGCAGCGTCTAAAGCGGCGGTTGTATCATTGACCGAAGTTTTGGCCCGTGAAGTTGCTGGACTAGGAATTACTGTTAACGCTGTTGGTCCAACACCCGTCCCAACCGACCTAGTCGGCTCAGTTCCTCAAGAAAAAATGGACTCACTCATCGCGAGACAAGCAATCGCGCGCTATGGCGAAATGAGAGACGTTCTTAATGTCATCGAATTCTTCATCAACAAGGATTCCGATTTTGTGACGGGACAGACTATTTATCTTGGAGGCGTTTAAATGCTTGCGTCTGTGGACGATATTTTCCTGTCGAAATGGAAAAAATCAGACACAATAACGCAGACCGCCTTTGTCAGTAATGATTCGAATGTTTCCTATGGCGAACTACTTCAGGCCATAGGAGACTGGACTAAAAAATTCAAAGATGATGGTCTGGACTCTGGCGATGTCGTCCTTTTAAAGGGCGACTTTAGCTTGTCTGCGATATCGGCATTATTCGCCCTCTTTCAACATCGAGCAATTACTGTACTCGTAGCACCTTCTAGTTATGAAAAAGAGCTCGAATTCTGTGAAGCATCAAAAGCACAATGGATACTAGATACAGAATCCGACACGCTTTCGAAGTCCAATTTTGATGGAAAATTCGATCTATTTGACGAATTACGCTCGATAAATGCCGCTGGCTTGGTTTTCTTTTCTTCAGGCTCGACGGGCACGCCGAAGGGCGCTGTCCACAATGTTGAAAACCTGATTTCCAAATTCTCTAAACCCGGCAAAAATCTAAGAACACTCGCCTTCTTATTATTTGATCACATCGCCGGAATAGATACCCTTCTATATTCTCTGGCAAATACAAGCACACTTGTTCTACCTTCATCACGAGCACCTAAAGACGTCTGTGCTTTGATCGAAAAACACAAAGTAGAAGTCTTCCCTACTGCACCAAGTTTCCTAAACCTGCTTTTGTTATCCAAAGCCTACGAAGCGCATGACCTTTCAAGCTTGAAGATTATTACGTACGGCTCAGAAATGATGCCTCATTCGACGCTGGAGCAGGTGTCAAAAATATTCTTAAATGCTCGTATTATACAAAAATATGGCACGTCTGAAATTGGGGCACTTCCAAGTAAATCACGATCCAGCAATTCGACATGGATTAAGCTTGGCGGTGATGGCTATGACTGGCGTATTAGAGACGGTTTGTTCGAAATAAAAGCAAATACAGCTATGGTAGGGTATTTAAATGCTCCTAATCCATTTACTGAGGACGGATATTTCAAAACCGGAGACCAAGTCGAGCAAGACGGGGAATATATTCGCTTTCTTGGCCGCGACAGTGACATTATCAATGTTGGTGGCCAAAAAGTTTTTCCCGCAGAAGTTGAAGCTTGTATTCGCGAAATGGATGAAATTGCAGAAGTATCAGTATATGGCCAGAAACATCCCATACTAGGCGCAGCGGTCGTCGCAAAAATTCGTCCAGTCAAAGTTGATGCAGCACCCGCAGAAATCCGAAATGCCATTCGTCAACATTTGAGCGGCAATCTTGAACCCTACAAAGTTCCGCAAAAATACATCATGACCAAGGATGCGCTTACAACAGACCGTTTTAAACAAATCCGCAAAGATGTATAATAGTGGCTAACAACACTCCTAGAAAACATCCGCCTGAAGGCTTTGAACAGATAGATTCTCGAGGACCATTTTCTGATTTAATTGGGCCGATTTTTAGAAAAAAATCGACACTTCGGGATACCAGAGAATTTGAATTTGGTTTTCTACCCACGAATAGCCACACTAACCTTCTTGGCCTTGTTCAAGGTGGATTGATTACGAGTCTTGCCGATATATTTATGGCTCAATCAATAGCCCAGCTCTATAAATGTCGGCTGGTAACACTTAATCTTGATATTGAATTCATCCATGCCATGACTGCAAATCGCTGGATTGATGGCAAAGTGATTTTGGAGCCGCTCATCGGCGAGGAACTTTCCGCGAGAGTTATGCTATCTGCTAGAGGCCGTAAATGCGCCGAAGCAAACGGGAAGTTCAAAATTTTCAGATAGCTGACAGTTATCCAAATAAAACCTTCCACAACATATTCAATGCAGTAAAGATCAGAAGACAGCCGAATATTTTCTTCAGTTTTGTTGCATCAATTCCATGAGCTATTTTTGCACCTAATGGTGCCAATGACGTCGTAAGGGCAGCAATTATAAGAAAGCCCGGGAGACTGAAATACCCAATGGATAATGGCGGCAAATCGGCATTGCCCCAACCATTATACATATACCCAATCGCTGCAGGTAAACCTATCGCCGCACCAAAACCAGCGCTAGTTCCGATAGCTTGGTGCACAGGACGCCCGAACAAAACCAGCAACGACACTCCAAATACACCGCCGCCTATTCCCATTAAGGAGGAACACCCTCCAATGACTATACCAATTGCACCACCTAGGGGCCCCTTCGGCACGTCTTCGCGCAATCGCCATGTAGGCCGCCCCCAGATCAATTGGGCAGCTAGCAAGAATGCGACAATGCCAAAAAACAGAGTCAGCCACTCACCCGACATTACTGATGCGAGAAAACTTCCAAGAAGAGCACCCAGCATGATGAAAGGCACCCACGCCTTCAGTACACTCCAGTCGACTGCTCCTAGTTTATGATGTGACAGGACTGATCGCACTGATGTCGCGATAATAGTCGCCAGAGAAGTACCAACCGCAATATGCATAGCAGTCTCTTCATAGCCTAAACTCGTGAGCGCAAAAAACAGGGCCGGAACAATAACAACACCGCCACCGACGCCAAACATTCCTGCTGCAATTCCAGCAGCACTTCCTGCTGCAATTAAAGCTACCAGCAGAACAATATTAGCGTGAAGGAACTCAATCACTTTTGGTCCAAACTTTCCTACTGGAGATATAACAAAGCCGCTAATTTCTTAGCGGCTTTTAGGAAAACAAACATTAGTCAATTCAAATGAATTACGCAAACTGCTGTCTATATTGGCGGAATGAAATCATCTGTTCATTCTTCTCATCCCACAACGCCAAAGCCACACACTTAAAGCTCTCACCAAAAGTCAGACGGTTCACATCTTTTAACTCTGGGTGATCTTTTAGAACTTTGGGCAATTTATAAAATGGAATTTTACTTGCTGCGTGATGGACATGGTGGATGCCTATATAACCTGTCAGCCAATCAATCGGCTTAGGTAGATCATAAAAGGAGCTTCCCATCAAAGCCCCCTCAGTGTGGTTCCACTTTTCGTTTCTATACCACAACACATCTTCAAACTGGTGCTGAACATAGAATAACCAAACACCCAACACCGCCGCAAAGAATACAGAGGGGACAAACACTGCCAATAGCGGCACCCATCCGAAGTTAGAAACAATTAGCCACGCTATACCTGCAACAGCGACGTTCGTACCGATGGCACTCACCCATGGCCGCCAACCTTCCTTCATTATTCCTGAAGGAATGCGGTGTTCTAAAAAGAACATGTAGACCGGCCCAATGATAAACAAGGTAATTGGGTGACGATACGCGCGGTAACCCAACCTGTTTAGCGGGCTAAGCGCCTCATACTCTTCAACAGTAAGAGTGTCGATTGCCCCTAAACCACGTCTATCCAAATTAGCAGACGCAGCGTGGTGAATCGCATGTGTACGCCGCCATACATCATATGGAGTCAGCGTAATAATGCCTAAGGCACGGCCTACCCAATTGTTGAGTGTCGGGGATTTGAAAAATGAATGGTGTCCACAATCGTGTTGAATAAGAAACATCCGAACTAAGAATACACTTGCTGGGATACATAATAACACGGAGAGCCAAATCATATTCGATATGGATGCCCAAAACGCAAACGCCCAAATGACTGCCAATGGAGCCATGGTGAATACGATTTCGAGTAATGAATTTGTCAGATTGGGCTTTTGGTAGGCTGAAAGTATCTTCCGCCATGCCGGCTGTTTAGTTGCAGTCGTCATACGGTCTCTATCTCTTAAGGGCCGCGGCCATAACTCAAAACAAATATGAACGTTCTCTAAAATCACTAAAACTCAAGAATCACATTCACTGTTCCCTCATGGAACTGTCCAAACTGTCTAGTGTCTGGTCAGTTCCAGTCAAGTAGTCTCGACACAGTTTAATGTTCAAATGCAGTGAACATTACAGTCAAACTATACTGATTTAGTCGGTAACTACCTTATTCTCTTATCTTGGAATTGATCATTCAACTGCGTTTTGGCCCGCCTTCAGACACGCAATATGCATTGCACCAGACAAACGCCCCCGGCAGGCTCTATCCTCAGGCGTCGCATAGCAATCATCTCCCGGCTTCAGATCTAAAGCGACAACCATGTTTGCTAATAATTCACCCGAGTCTTTTCCATACGGGACAAGGTTACCATCTGCATCCTTATTGATACTCATGCCAACACGTCTGTTAATGACGGTAACAGCTTTATCAAGGGCACAAGCAGACGCAAACAACCCTCTCTCTATGCCGGAATCTTCAGACACACTTTCAGTAGTTTGGCTGGATAGATACTCCGGCCACTTCACCTTTACATGCTCGGTCAGTGATTGAGTTAAACTGCGCGTCATATCCCAATTGATTGGCTGCTGAATGGGGGCTTCAGCCACTCGAGATAATTCCGCCGCAGATCTACGTGCAAATAATGTAGCGTCATGCATACCAGCGACTGAACACATACGAGCATCCTCTGTGGTTGCGCACATTGTTTTCACATCATCTACAGATTCTCTAGCCGCAGTATAAAGGTCACTTTGCCCTTCTAAATTGGGTAGCTCAACCATCAGCGTACGTGCTTCCATTTCCAGAAACCGACATCCTAAAACATCTTCTGGGCGAGACGATCTATCAAAATTTTCGGTCCGGCCAACGATGTCCATGAGTGTCGATTGATTTGCCAATGTTGCAGCTTCGACATTTTCTGCAGATGAGATATTCTCTTTAACAGCTTCCAGCGATGCCAATTCATTGGCGTAGTCACACGTTGGCCCAGAAGATAGCTCATTAACGACGTCCGTTGACCCGCCACTATCCGATGTTGTTGCGCAGGCAGAAACCATTGCCACAAATGAGACCGCACATAACGTTGAAAAATATCTTTTCTTCTCCATGACCTTAATCCCTGTCCTGTTTCATCAATATTCGTTTTTATAATTCAAAAGCATCCGCTTCACCGCGAAGAACGCTAATAATCTCTTCATCGGTTATACTCTCAACAGTACCAGGTCCGTTTTCCAAAATAGACGCTATGTAATACTTGAAAACGTAAAGCCACTCATCAGCGTTCATGGTTGTTGCAGCGTCATCAGATGAAGATATTAAATTCAGCTTGTCGATAAAGAGGCTAACTTCCTGTAAGTGCTCGCTTTGCCCGTTTTGAGATTTTTCTTCCCATGCACGAACCAAGTTCGCATTTGTCGCTTTCACAGTCGCAATTAGAGCTTCGCGTAAAGTTTCACCGAACAATACATTTCCAAGGCTGCGTCCCCCTTGCTCCAGCGCTCCGCTTGCATTTTGTAGGACATTTTTAATCAATAAAAGCCCAATTTCATGCCCCATTCCGTCTTCTGCATCTATGGAAAAGAGTACGCCTGGGTTTTTAGCAGCGGTCATAGTCATGACAGAAACGACCGAACGCCAGTCTTTTGCGTTTAGAAGCCCCAATTCATCACTTGAGATAGCTTCGGCAGCCATACGCGCTATTTGCATGACTTCTGAATTAGCAGAACGGCCAGTGGCCATATGAGGATGAGCAGCTACATGACCAGCCATTATTTTCACCAGATCAACGGCTTGCTCGCGGGTAAACAATTGCGCGAGCACATCTGAACGACCACCCTTACTTAAACCAGCCTTCAAACCACCCATCAAATCTGCAAACAGGTGACTATAAATATCTGCCCAAGCTGTATCCCAATCTGCATTTCCAGCTTTGGCTTGAATTCGGGCTGTTCCATACTCGCCAGCGACTTCAAATGCGGCAGACATTATTTCAGAACCGAATCCAGAATCTAAATCAAAGGGAGGGGGGGCCATGTCCTGCATCACGGTTGCCATGTTCTGCAAAAACTGACGTGCAGCGCCCGTTTCCATTGAGGAACCACGCATAAATAGTTCTGGACGTTTCGCTGCTGTCTTTAGCGCAGAATCATAGACCTTTAGAACGCCAGTCTCGGACAATGCTTCAACGATGTTGAATGAATCTGGCTTAATGGATACGGCATCTGCGAGAACCGTTCTTGTAATCTCTCCCATTAAAGTTTCAGATTTCGTATCACCCTTCAGGAAGGATTCTGCATTATTATTGATCGCTACCAATGCTCCATGCGCCATAGGCCCGGCAATCACGCGCGTTAGTTTTTCATGTGCTAAAAACTCAAGCCCTTGGCTTGCCTCGACTTCGAGCTTAAGCGGTTCGATAACGCCTTGAATAACAGGCTTCCAGCGGTCTTCAGTCGTTATCATATCTGGATGCTGTGACACCGATACTAAAGCAGAATGAACGAAAGTTTTAACTAGCCTTTCTCCAAACCCTTCTTCTCCGCCGCCGTCTAATTTT
This sequence comes from uncultured Hyphomonadaceae bacterium, assembly GCA_964352025.1. Classification (GTDB taxonomy): domain Bacteria; phylum Pseudomonadota; class Alphaproteobacteria; order Caulobacterales; family Hyphomonadaceae; genus Hirschia. The sequence continues at coordinate 251,240 of CAYGPZ010000002.1, read as the reverse complement.
ACGCGATCAACCAAACCGTCGAGACTAGGAATAAGACCGTTTAGAATACTTTCGGCTTTTTTATCAAAACCAAGAACCTGTGGCTGGGACCCAACAACATCTAATGCGACATCAGCTAGCTCCAAACCAAAGCGCGCCCAACCAGTCGGTTTTGTACTCGTAAACCACTCTTTGTGGATATACTGGACACGCGGATCCAACGACGCATTGCGGATGATTTTACTGTTCAAAGCACCTGGAATTTCAGTTCTCAGGGCGTCGTATAATATATCCAGACACGTGGCTATTTGGGACGATTGGCGTTCGTTGGTCGGTGCCAACTCCATGGCATCCCCATTTGCCAAGCTATTTGCCGTAAATAGAGCATCGAGCTGCCCACCAGGCTGACAATGCCCGTGCAAATCTGTTCGGCGATAGACAAAATCCACCGCCATCCATTCAACTTCTTTTGGTTTATGAACAGGGAAACGCGATGTTAGAACAGTGAAGTCCTGCTGTAGCAGCTGATCTCTTCGTGCATTACGCGCAGCCTTGCCAAGCTTGATGGCACCGGAAACTGCAGTCATGAAAAGGGCGGGGGAAATCAACATTTCAGATCACACCTACCCTCTATATTTTCGAATTCCACTCGTAGAATTCTTACGATTTTTTGAAGGACCCGGCCGTGTAGGCATTTCTCCCATATAAACACCTTTCGCGGGTATCACGGGTGAAGTTGGAAATGGCAATCCAGCATTTCTCTCGATCTCGGGCTCGATATTTGAAAATTCACCAGTTGGTGTTCTTGCCACATCTTTACCAGAAACTGTCAGGAACGCATCAGTCAGTAAGTCCAAGTCAGGCTCATTACCCGGTGAAGCAAGAGATCCCCTTGGACGTCGCACCTCTCCGGCGACTGTTTGTGGCACATATTCCACACTTTTAGACCGCGCAGCGCCACCCGGTGCAGCATTACGCAACGCAAATGATGCCATGGCTCGAAACAGGTTAAACCAGAAAGTCGCGCCTAGCCCTATCAATCCCGCTGTCGCGATCATCCCCAAAAGCCATTGAAAACCTTCAGGCGTTATAATGCGAGGAATTGCTTCGCTTTCATACAGGCCAAATAGATCTACTGATGTTGCAAATGTTTTGACGTCACAGCCTAAATTTTCAGGAACATCACAATATGGGAAAAAGTCTCTTCCAACTGGGAAACCAGATTTGGACAATACTCTAAAGTCAGATGAAATTGTGCTCGCCAGCCCTGTAGCAGCACCTGATTGACCTTCAGCGAATGTTGCTTCCTGAACTTTTTGTTCGATAAATCCGCTTAAAGCTTCTTCTGAATTAAAAGTATTTAGAACACCATTTAGCGCACTTTGATTCGTCGCCAAATGCGAATAAATCGCCAACGCATTTACATTACCTAGTGAAACAATAAGTAAAGCAACTATCGTTGTAAAAACCTTGGCACGCGCCCTGAAATAATCTGATTGACCAGAACCATAGCGATCAAATTCATAGACTAGCCGATTGAGGGATTGTTTTACCTGAGGACGGCTCATACCTGACAGGCGTTGCCCGTAATCTGTCTGCGTTAATTGTTCAACAAACTGAAGTTTAGACAGGTTTTCAAACCGGCGGCGGAAGATGCCTAGCAGTGGAATATTAGCAACCCACCACCAACGCCCTTTTCCACCATAGGCAGGACTTTGGGTCATTTGCTTTGCAAACCTAGAAGCGACTTTGGTTGATCCGCCTTGCTGCCCTGACGTAATATCAGGATATTCAGGGTCCAACGGCATAACTACACCGTCGTGCAGAGCACGCAGCATTTCCTGAAGGCCACCACCACGCAAAGCAAATACTTTATGAATTGCTTCAACGACGACAGAGGCAATCGTCGACATGACTGCCATAATACCTGCGAACGCAAAAAGAGCGAGAATCCAATTCATTAGTTATCCCCTCAGATGAACGTCGATAAATTCTCTTCAGCCCTAACTATAGAGAAGCTGAGCGCCCCCACAAGAATAATGTTATATAATTTCAAATAAATTCAAAGTAATTTTCAAATATAACAAATAGAGCACACTCAGATAGGACCAGAATATCAATTCAGTGCAAATTTCTTCTACTAAACACGTCAAAACAGTTTAGAAGAGCAATTTCAAACAAAAACGGGTAGTTTTAACTAAAAAATACTGTGCCCATTTTACCGCATTTCTTGCTTTTACATCATCAACATTGACTCTGAGCAAATCAAGCATATGTTGCGCTTCGATCGAGAGGCTGCTGATGCGCAGCGCTTGCGGCATTCAAGCGCCGCTCCAACAACCCTGCTTTCGCTCTGCATAAAGGACAATCCGGTCCTTCGCAGTAAACAAGCGCAATTTAAAGGCCGGAACTCATTTGAGTGTATCCGGACATGAAAAACTATATGACATTTGATGATCTTGAGTTGGACCCACGCGTCTTAAGCGCAGTGAAAGACACTGGCTACACTGAACCGACTCCAATTCAGGCTCAAGCCATTCCAGCCATCATCCAAGGCCGCGATGTGACTGGTATCGCCCAAACAGGTACTGGTAAAACAGCTGCATTTGTTTTGCCGATGATCCACAAACTTGGTCAAGGTCGCGCTAAGGCGAGAATGCCAAGAACATTGATCTTGGAACCAACACGCGAGCTTGCTGCTCAAGTTGCGGATAATTTCGTCAAATATGGTGTGAACCACAAACTAAACATGGCGCTGCTTATCGGTGGTGTTTCATTTGCGGATCAAGATAAAAAACTAACAGCTGGTGTTGACGTTCTTATCGCGACTCCTGGACGTCTTATGGACCACTTCGAGCGTGGTCGCCTACTCATGACTGGCGTTCAAATGCTCGTTATTGATGAAGCGGACCGTATGCTGGATATGGGTTTCATCCCTGATATCGAGAAAATATGCAAACTACTGCCGCCACGTCGTCAGACACTTCTGTTTTCAGCAACTATGCCGCCTGAAATTGCTAAACTAACAAAACAATTCCAAAACGACCCTAAACAGATAGAAGTTGCGCGTCCTGCTCAGACTGCTGAACTAATTACGCAGCACATGAGCAAGGCCCCCAACGACAAAGACGAAATCAAACGCGGAATGCTTCGCGCCATTATTGGTAGCTGTGAAGTTAAAAACGGGATTGTCTTCTGTAACCGCAAAAAAGAAGTCGATATCGTTGCCAAGTCATTGAACGCTCACGGTTTCGATGCCGCTCCAATCCACGGAGACCTCTCCCAATCTTACCGGATGGAAACTCTGGATAAATTCAAGAATGGTAAACTTACCCTTCTTGTTGCGTCCGATGTTGCAGCGCGTGGCTTGGACATTCCTGATGTTGGTCATGTATTTAACTATGCACCTCCGCCAAACTCAGACGATTACGTCCACCGTATCGGTAGAACAGGCCGCGCAGGACGTACGGGTGAAAGCTACACCATAGTTTCACCACGTGACCAAAAACTTTGGGATGCAGTGATTAAACGTATAGGCCGCGATGTTGAGGAATTCAGCAATGATGCCATCAAAACCGCAATTGAAGAAGTTTCAGCTCGCCCTGAAAGAAACTTCAAGAAAAAAGACGACAACAAGAAACGTCGCAACCGCCACACGAAAAAGCATTCAGAGAACTCCCCGTCCGAAACAACTGACGTGAAAGCTCAATCTAACGATAGCAATGCTGTACCACAGGCAGATAAAAACAATAAAAAACGTAAGCAAAACCGTCACCGTCATGACGATCTAGGACCAGCCTTCAAAGGTATGGGAGATCATGTTCCGGCATTTTTGCTACGCCCAGTCGATATCACCCCAACAAGCTAACAAAACCACAGATTTCATTAACCTATTAAAGCCGAAATATTGAGATATTTCGTTCTTCCGTTAATCAATCTTTACGATTGTGAGGCATGGTCATTACAAACAAATTTGATTTGTAAGACGAGGACGAGTGCACGATGTATGAGCAATTAAAGGGACCTAGTGGAGTTAGCACGGGTCACGCTGCCGTAGATAAAATCGGTGAACATAAGCTCTGCGCGACGCCCCAAAACTATGAAATTTGGCTGAACTATATCGCTGGCTGGGCTCCCGACCTCACACGTGAAGTCGATTCTATCCTATCTAAAGGGCTCCCAATCACTGACGTTGAACTTGAAAAAATTCACAACAAATTCTTCGCAGCAACTCAACTTTCGTCTCAAGTTATGGAAACTGGGACGAAAATAGCTAAAGAAATCGCTGACGCGGTTGAAGCATTAAAAACAGCAAGTGCAACGACCGAAGAATACGGCGCCACACTTGATGATGCCGCAAAAAGCTTGACGCGTTCGGATATATCCAATGAAGCTTTAGGGCGGATCGTGTCAGTGCTGACTGAATCGACAAAAGAAATGTCAGATTTGAACCAGAACTTGAATGTCCGTTTGGTGAATTCAACGAAAGAAATCGAAACACTTCGCACATCACTTCAAGCTGCTCGAGCCGAAGCTCTAACCGATGGTTTAACAGGTGTCGCAAACAGAAAACAATTTGATGAAGTCATAAAGCGCCGCACCAAAGAGAGCCTCGAAGATGGCACAGATCTTTGTGTCATCATTTGTGACATCGATTTCTTCAAAAAATTCAACGACACTTGGGGACACCAAACTGGTGACCAAGTCATTCGATTTGTTGCAAACTCATTAGCGCAAAAAGCCGTGAACGATGCGCTTGTCGCAAGATATGGTGGAGAAGAGTTTGCCATTGTCCTTCCTCGAACCAATCTCGATACGGCCTTAGAGATGGCAGAAAGCGTCAGAAAAACAATCGAGTCGAAAAAACTCATTCGTCGATCTACCGGTGAACCTCTAGGTCAAGTCACAGTCTCCTTCGGCATTGCACAATTTCGTTCCGGCGAAGATATAGTCAGCCTCGTAGAACGCGCCGACGCATGCCTCTACCACTCCAAACAAAATGGTAGAAATCGTGTGACATTGGAAAGTGATCCAGGTTTAGAATAAGCGCAGATTTGTTAGCTGCCAAAACAACTTGTCTTCCTATCTGAATATCTATTAAATTCAAAAAAAAGCCGACGTTATAAAACGCCGGCATAGGAAGAGAACAGTTGACCAAATCTGCTTTAGAGGGACTTAAAAGCTTCCTCGGCCATGCTTATGGTTAGCAAAAATGATCTGAATTAAGTTTGACATCAGAATTCAGTTTCCGTTCATTTAGCCTTTCGTCATATTTAACCTTTAAAAATCAATGTGTTAAATATGACGGATAAGTTATTTTTTGTAAAATTCATTTTAAATTTTACCTATTTCTGAAATCAAAGCTAAAACACAATCATTCACAATACATCCAAACACAATTGAGCATGGACCGTATTGATGACCAGGCATGGAATTTCAACGACGTATAAAGTTTCCGTCATTTGCGGCGACCACGGGCGCGCACAACACTTGTGCAATATTCTCAATTCAGAAAACTTGAACGCTCGATCAGGCGATTTTACCGAGATCTGTGAAGCTGTCTTATTTGATTTAAAAACCTGCCGCCCTAGCCTCGTCGAAGAAATTTCAAAATACACAGAAGAATGCGTCGGTAGCAAACCTCTAATCGTCACTTTGGGCGATTTTCTCTGTGGTTCAGAAATTCCATCAATTGTCGATATACGACTAAGCAGCGATTCAGCACTTGTATTGGCCCAAGCAAGAATTCACTTTGCAAAAAGAAAAGCTGCTCGTCGCGCAGAAGTCGAGTTAAGGCGGCAAAGCTATAGAAAGTTTGGATTTGATGCTCCGCCTGAATCTAAACACCAAAACAATGATGTATTATATGTTGGCGATGCATCAACGCGCTACTTAGCGCTAAAAGCTCATCTGGAAACATCTGGCTTTAATCTAACAGCATCATTTAGCGCCTATACGGCATTCGATTATCTGCACGAACACTCATTTGGTGCAGTCCTAGTTGATGCGACATCTGAAACAATTCGCAGTGATAATTTTTGCGCAATGGTAAGGCGCAGTCCAAATTTAACTGATTTACCGCTTCTGGCTCTGATCGACGATTCATTTGTGATGGATGAAGACACGCTTAATTGCGCTATTGATCTTGTAGAAAAAGATACACCTCTATCATCAGTGTCTTTTCAGCTTACAGAACTGATGACCAAACGCGGACCTTCAGCTAAAGATTTTGAAGCTCCGACGCCTGACGTCGCAGATGTTGCAACGGGACTATTCTCCAAAGCATTTTTTGAAAACCATTTTGAACACCAAGTCGAGTGGTCTTTAAATTACAATCAACCGCTTACTTTACTCATTGTCCGCGTTTTAGGAGAGACAGACAAATCTGCTGATCCAAGAGACTTAGCTTATACTGCCAAAGTTCTTAGAACACTTCTTCGGATACAGGACGCACCAACACGAGTTGATGATTCGACCCTCGCTATTTCTATGCCGGGTGCTGATGAAAAGGCTGCGATAAATGCCGCACGCCGCATTGAAGGCGTGCTGGACGCTACCGCATTTGAAAGCGAGCCCGGAAAGCCGTCGCGACAAGTCGTCATCCAATGGCGAATAGCAGAGCTTAACCCCGATCAATCACATGGGCAGTTGCTATCAAAGGCACTCGATGGCGGGCCATTTAAGAGCGGACACGTCGCGGCCTAACCCGCGGCGTTAAGCATCTTCTTTTGCCGCTTCACCTAATTCCTTCAGCACAGCTTTAACTGCCTTAAGTCGATGCTGAGCATTTGGCCAAGTGCCATTAATGACAAGCTTCATATCGGGACGTAGCTTCATCATGCTTGGACGCGTATGAACCCATGCAATAAGCTGCCCCGGATCGATAGGTGGTTGGTCACGGAATGTAATCACAGCACCTTTGGGCCCAGAAGTAAGTTTGGATATACCCAAATCCTTACACATGTTTTTGACTTGCGTGACTTCCATCAATTGTTTGGTTTCATCCGGAAGTTCACCAAATCGATCAATCAGTTCAGCTGCAAAACTCTCGCGCTCTTCTTCACTATCAAGGTCAGACAGGCGACGATAAAGTGCTAACCGCTCTGTGAGGTCAGCGACGTAATAGTCAGGGATCAACACCGCAGCACCAAGGTCTATCATTGGAGACCAATCATCAGATGGCTCAACCTCACCAGTTTTGAGCGCATTCACGGCATCTTCTAGCATTTGTTGATACAACTCGACACCAACTTCTCGGACATGCCCTGATTGAGCGTCGCCAAGCATGTTTCCACCACCACGCATGTCGAGGTCGTGACTCGCGAGCATGAAACCAGCGCCCAAACTATCTAGAGATTGCAGAACTTTGAGACGTTTCTCTGCCGTTTCGGACAGAACCATATCCTTTTTAGTCGTCATATATGCATATGCGCGCAGTTTTGATCGTCCGACACGACCACGCAATTGATAAAGCTGAGCTAGTCCAAATTTATCGGCGCGGTGAACAACAATTGTGTTTGCACGCGGAATATCCAGTCCAGATTCCACGATTGTAGTCGCCAAGAGAACATCCGCTTTACCATCGTAGAAATCATTCATGATTTCTTCGAGCTGACCTGAAGCCATCTGACCATGTGCAGAAAGGAAGGATACCTCAGGCACTTGTTCCTTTAAGAAACGTTCCAAGAAAGGCAAGTCAGATACACGAGGTGCGATAAAATAAGATTGACCACCGCGATATCTTTCACGCAACAAAGCTTCGCGGACGGTAACCGGATCAAATTCAACAGTGTAAGTTCGCACTGAAAGACGGTCGATTGGCGGTGTCGCGATAATTGAAAGGTCACGAATTCCAGTTAGCGCCAATTGCAAAGTTCGCGGAATAGGGGTCGCCGATAAAGTCAGAACATGGATATCTGCTTTTATCTCCTTCATGCGCTCCTTGTGCTTCACACCAAAACGTTGCTCTTCATCAACAACTAGCAAGCCTAAACGCTTAAACTTCACCTGCTTTGAAATAACAGCATGAGTTCCGACCACGACATCCGCATCGCCATTGGCCAGCATTTCTCGGGTGGTCGTTTGATCTTTAGAAGACACAAAACGAGAGAGTTGGCGCACCTTAATCGGCCAGCCCTCAAACCGCTCCACAAATGTCCGGTAATGTTGTCTTGCAAGAAGCGTCGTTGGTGCGATTATCGCGACCTGCATGCCACTCATAGCAGCAACAAAAGCGGTCCTTAACGCGACTTCGGTCTTACCAAACCCGACATCACCACAGACCAAACGATCCATAGGCTTACCGGATGCTAGATCACTCAGACAATCCTCAATCGCGTTTAGCTGATCATCAGTCTCTTCATATGGGAAACGAGCACAAAACTCATCAAACAAGCCATCAGCATCTGCTGTCTTGTCTGCCTTTTTCATCTCGCGCTCGGCAGCAATGCGGATAAGATCACCCGCCATTTCCATGATATTTTTCTTGGCTTTGGCTTTGCGGGACTGCCACCCTGCACCACCTAGCTTATCCATGGATCCTTCACCGGAATCCGCACCATATCGACTGATTAATTCGATATTTTCGACGGGTAGAAGGATTTTATCACCGCCAGCATACACGAGCTCAAGGCAATCATGAGGAGCCGATCCTACATCAACTGTTTGAATGCCTTCGTAACGCCCTACACCATGGTCAATATGCACTATCATATCACCAGGAGACATTGCAGCGGCTTCCGCAATATAACTAGCTGTTTTACGCTTGCGTTTTCTTGGACGGGCAAGCTTATCGCCAAGCATATCTTGTTCGGCGATCACCGCGATATCACTGAAAGTGAACCCAGTCTCAACTGATGTTTCAACGATCACAGGTATATTTGCCGCTTTCGCAGCGGACCAGTCTTCAGCACTTCTTACTTCCGCCAGACCATGATCTGTCAGGACAGTTTTCAAACGATCAGCAGATCCAGCAGACCAAGCAGCAAAGACGACTTTACGTTTGTTTTCGATATGCTCTTTGGCTAATTTTACCGCTGCATCAAACACATTTGCATCGGGATTTGAACGCTCGATTGCAAAGTCCTTACCTTGCTGCGCTCCAACCAATAATACGTCTTTTTTCGCAGGACTTTCAAATGGATGGAAACGAACAACCGCGCCAGAAGAACGCGTTAGCTCAAACTCTTCATCGGACAAATAAAGCTGATTTGGTCCAAGAACCTTGGCATCCATTTCATCGCCGCCTGCGGCATGAACCCGTGTATCGTAATAGTCTTTGGCCTGCTCAATACGCGCAGCACCGGCTGCCTCCGCTTGGTTGTCAAAACCCAGCAATGCGTCGCTACCGGCATATTCAAGGAGAGTTTCAAGTTTTTCATGAAAAAGAGGAAGCCACTGATCAACACCCTGGCGCCTAATTTTCGCTCGTGCCGCTTCATAGTTTGGATCTCCACCAGGTGGACCAAACGATTCAAGATATTTCACGCGAAATCTCGCAAGCGCTTCATCTGTAAAGAAAATCTCACTTACAGGCGCAAACGCTATTTCTTTTAGATCAGCGCTCGATCTTTGAGATTCGGCGTCGAATGATCGAATAGATTCAAGATTGTCACCAAAGAAATCAAGACGAACAGGCTCCACGCGATCTGGCGGATAGATATCAACAATACCGCCGCGAATAGCGTATTCACCCGGCTCTCGAACGATATCTGCGCGCGTATAGCCATTGATGGTCAGATACGCTTGAAGCGCCTCCTGATCGACATCAGCACCCTTGCCCGCCGCAAAACTTGCTTGCGCCATTTGAGAGACAGGTGCGACGCGCTGTATGAGAGCGTGCGCCGTCGTGACCACAAGAATTTTCTCTTTAGGATCGCGATGCGCCAATCGTGCAAGCGCAGAACATCTCATTGCAGAAATATGCGCCGTCGGGCTCACACGGTCATATGGCAGACAATCCCATGCCGGAAAATTAATCTGGGTCAGATAAGGCTGAAAAAACTTAGCAATAGACAAGACTTGAAGAGCCTGCCGCTCATCTCTGGCGACATAAACACCTACGCCACCACGCTTATTGATAGCCTCAACAAACACACGTACGTCAGCACCAAAAGGCGCTTCATAAGCATCGATAGGCGCTTTCAGGCCTGCAATGACATCCCAGACTTTCATCGTATATTTCGTATTTCCAGTTACAAACTACAGCAGGCCGACAGACTTCATATAAGCGGCAACATCGAACTTTCTCAATTGATCAAGAACTGACCCTTTGTATTCTTCAGGCGTCTCTTCATTTTCAAGGATCCAACTATAGACTTCCTGATCACCTGCATCCAATAAACGCTCGAACTGATCAAGTTGCATTTCATCCAGCTCTTTAATGTGCGTTTTAGCAAAACCACCCATTATAAGGTCCATTTCCTTAAAACCACGATGGTCAGCTCTAAAGAGCAATTTGCGTCTGCGCGCGTCCATTTTAATTCTCCAAAATTCAATTGAAGACACATAGGCGTGTTTTATGTAATTGTCAGGTCTCACAGGCCCCAATATCGTGAATAAAATTATGAGACCTGAAATCCTTTTTCCTTTCTTCAAGGACCTGCAAAGCCTTCCGGGCATTGGTCCCAAAACAGCACCCTTGCTCCAAAAGCTTGTTGGTGGCGATAAGGTATTGGATTTACTACTACATTTACCAACTAACTGGATTGACCGAAGTGTTAGGGACTCTTTTTTCGAAACTATTGTTGGAGAAATAGCCACTGTACGCGGAACTGTTGATTCCGTAATGGCGGGTCACGGAAATGCGCCAACGCGCGTGCGACTCATTGATGATACCGGATTTCTAACGCTCGTTTTCTTCCGCGCTCAACCAAGTTGGCTTCAAAAACAATTCCCAATGAATCAGGAAATGATCGTTTCTGGTCTAATAGAAGACTTTAATGGCCAGCGGCAAATGGTTCATCCAGACCATGTTTGCAATCCTGAAAAAGGCGAAGAACCACCTAAAGTCGAACCGGTCTATGGTCTGACTGCTGGTGTGTCTTCTCGTATGCTGCAAAAGGCAATTTTGGGTGCATTTGAAACTATTAGTACCTTACCCGACTGGATTGACGCTTCACTTTTAGAACAGAAAAATTGGCCTGGCTTTATTGAGGCGTTAAAGCAATTACATCTTCCGACTGAGCTCGATATTGATCTATTTGAGCGAGCCAGAGAACGTCTTGCATACGATGAAGCATTGGTACGTGAATTTGCTATGATGGATGTCCGAATAGAACGTCAGAAAATACCCGCGGAACCGATCCCAAAACATCCGCACGCCACAAACAACCTTCTTGAAGCGCTGAAGTTTTCTCCTACCCGCGCCCAACTTCGGGCATTTGATGACATTCAATCAGACATAAGCCGCAAGCTTCCAATGAGACGTATGCTGCAAGGAGACGTCGGTGCGGGTAAGACGCTTGTCGCAGCACTGGCCATCGCACAGGCCGCCGCCGCTGGGAAATTCACTGCTTTCATGTCCCCAACCGAAGTATTGGCACGCCAACAAGCTGAAGCACTGCAGGCTTTTCTGGCACCAATTGGATACCGATGCGAAGCCTTAACAGGAAGAGATGGCAAGAAACGACGCAGAGAAATAATGGAAGGGGTCGCAGCCGGAGAAATACATTGCCTATCTGGTACTCAAGCCCTTTATCAAACCGGCGTCGAATTACCAAAACTTGGCCTCGTTATCATCGATGAACAACATAGATTTGGGGTCGCAGACAGAATCAAACTGTCCGAAAAGGGAAAAGCTCCACATGTCCTCATGATGAGTGCGACACCTATTCCGCGTACACTCGCAACCGCGATTAACGGCGATCTGGATACATCCATATTGGATGAAAAACCTGCAGGCCGAAAACCTGTTACAACACGGGCTGCATCGGAAGAACGTATTGATGAAGTCATGGGTGCCGTTGCCAATGCAGCTGCACGGGGTGAAAGAGCCTTCTGGGTCTGTCCTGCTGTGGATTCAATCGATGCACAGGACGCAGCTGCAACGGTACGACAAGAAAGATTGCAAGAATTCACACCTCGCCCCGTCGCTTTGGTACACGGAAAAATGCCGCCTGCAGATAAAGATGCAGCGCTTGATTCATTCCGCAAAGGTGATGCGAGTGTTTTGGTAGCAACGACAGTTATCGAGGTCGGTGTGGACGTTCCAGAAGCAACGATAATGGTTATCGAACATGCTGAAAGTTTCGGCCTTGCACAGCTCCATCAACTGCGTGGACGTGTTGGACGTGGCGAAAAACCGTCTTCGTGCCTGCTTTTATACAAGCCACCTTTGACGGAAAGTGGCCAGAAAAGATTAAACGTTCTTAGAGAAACCGACGATGGATTCGCAATCGCAGAGGCAGACTTTAAGCAAAGAGGGCCAGGGGACTTGCTAGGCTTGAAACAATCCGGCCTCCCCAATTTCAGGGTCTTAGACCTAACGAAACACACGAATCTATTCTCTATTGCTCGTGATGATGCGCGCCTTCAAACAACAAAAGACCCAGCACAAGAATCTGAACGCACCTCGACGATAAATCTCATTCGCGAGCTTCTAAAACCATCAATTGTCACTGACGGATAGAAGATTATTCGACACCTTCAGAATCTTTTGGCAAAGCAGTCTCAGCCAGTTTTAATTTTTCATCCCCGGCAATTGACTCAACTGGAGCTTTTGACAAACGAGCATTCTTATCAATCTCTGGAACGACAAGCCCAGCTGAAATAATCAGTTTTGCTCCCTCTTCAACTGACATGTCCAGAACGACAAGATCTTCACGCTTCACATATATCAGAAACCCAGACGTCGGATTGGGCGTTGTCGGCACAAATACACCAACCATGCCCGGCATTTTTTGAGCCATATCACCGCGAACTGAAGCCGTGATAAAGCCAACGGCCCAAGCCCCTTTTCTAGGGTATTCCAGCATAACGACTTCTTTGAAATTATCGGTCTGACTGGCAGCCAATGTTTCAAATATCTGTTTTACAGCGGTGTAGATATTGCGCACCAATGGGACGCGACCAATCAAGCCTTCACCTACACCAACTAATGATCGTCCAATCAAGTTCGCTGCAATTATCCCAATAAACAGCACACTAATCACAACGACAAAAACACCAAGGCCTGGCAATGCAAACTGTGTGTAAGTCTCAGGGTTCCATTGGTCCGGAATTAAGGGCTTTACCTTGCTGTCGATGAAACTAATAACTGCAGAAATAAGCCCTACGGTTATAGCAATCGGCGCGGTAACAACTATCCCTGTAAAGAACCGCGAACGTAACCAACCCAAAGGTCCGATTTTCTTTTTAGGATTGACCTGAAACAAATGTTCTTCTTGCTCGGTCTTTTTATTTTTAGACTTATTGAACATATTGAGTGCTTTACCCTGACACCTATTTAACGCATCGAATAGATCGAACCAAAAGAGAAATCTCAAATCTGGCTTTTCTATTTATCTGCTTCGTTACAACATCATAATTGCAGCTGAAATACAGCAGAACAGCAATTTTTTGTGATAATTGCGCTTTTTTTCCATAATTTGATCTCAAAAATCATTTATTTGAGCAATGTCCGAAATAAATACTGGCTCTTTGACATCAGGTTGGTCATTACAACAAGCAACCGACGGTAAAATAGCAGATAGAATTTGTAGAGTAGAAAACGAGGAAATATAAATTGGCATCTGACACTCCCTCCAATCAAGCCTCGTCTTCAAAAAGTGGGTTCGATAAAAAAGTGCACTCTAAGTTTCCTATCGTTCCAGTAAGTCTGGTGACAATTTCCTTAATCATTGTTGCTGGGCTCATATTTTATTTTGCTGAAGCACCTGCCAGATATAGATCCTCTATAGAACCTACGTTTTCATTCACGCTTCCAAACAGTGAAGCTCCCGATTACGAATTAGCTAAGTCATGGGCAATCTACCCAGACAACAAACCCGAGGGCGCATGGGAAACACCATGGGGTGTCGATGTATTCTTTATTCACGGAACAACATCCGACACAGCCGATTTCTGGAACATTCCAGTTGATGAGCTAGAGTCCCAAGTTAAGCTTCAATCAGAAATGTTGCCTAATTATGCGCGCCCGTTTCAAGCCATAGCACCTGTATATGCGCCGCAATATCGGCAAGCTACTTTACATGCGATCTACAATAAAAGCTCAAACTCCAATAAAGCACTCAACCAAGCCTATTTGGACGTAGAGAAATCTTTCGACGCTTACATGAAGGATCGAAACCAAGGACGCGCCATCATCGTTGCGGGAATTGGGCAAGGTGGATTGATAGCACGCCGTCTTCTATCCGAACGTTTTTCGACTGATACTATGAAGCGGCGCCTCGTCGCTGCTTACTTAATCGAAAGCCCAACGCCCGAGTCATTTGTTAAAGATACATCCAATTTTCCAGCATGTGATACCGATGAACAAACAGGCTGTATCGCTTCGTGGAATACCATTTTGGAAAATGACCAAGATCGCACGAACAAAATTCTAAGCCGCTCACTGTCATGGACGAGTGAAGGGAATGTTGTTCAACCAAAATCTCCTGCTCTCACCTGCTTCAACCCAAGCATAAACAATACATCCGGTGAAATGATCGCTGAAAGTCTTCATCGCGGTTCGGTGAATGCCAGCAACCTCTCACCTGACATGGAACCAGTAATAATTGAAGGCGCTGTTTCCAGCCAATGTGTAAACGGCTTTTTGGTCGTAAGTGCAGCGAACCATTCTGACCTTAAAACCAAAAACTCGGAAGCATCCCGAATGTTTGCTCCTGCGTACAACCTATTTTACTCTGATATAGTATTTGACGCAGCAAAACGTGCCCGCATTACCAGCGCTTGGCTTGATAAACATGGTGCCAGACCTGCGCCACCATTGCCACCAATGGAACGTATCGAGATAGCTCCAATCAATAAAATCGAGAAAATTCTAGGTACAAATTAATTAAGCCTCTCTTGTCTTACCTGCAGACGTCCCCTAGCAAAATAATAACAAGACTCAATAAGACGAATTCTAGTCGGCAAATTGTTTGGAATACAAAATGAGCAAACTACCCATATCCGTATTCATCATTGCTCAAGACGAAGCTGACAGAATTCCACCCGCTATTCGTTCTGTTCGGGATTGGGTTGAAGAAGTCATTGTCATTGATAGTGGCAGTACAGATAAAACCGTCGAAATTGCAAAAGAAGAAGGTGCCACCGTCGTTTTCAATGAGTGGAAGGGATATGGCCCACAAAAAGCGTATGGTGAAACGCTCTGCTCCCAAAAATGGCTATTCAATGTGGATGCCGATGAAGAGGTCAGCCCAAAACTAAAAGACGAGATACACGCATTATTTGCTAACAATAGTGAGCCACCTGAAGCAGCATATGAAGTACGCACCTTAATGTGTTTCGCTCACGATAAGCGCCCACGTCCATTTGCACCATTCATGCGACATGTCCGACTATATGATAAGGAAAAAGCTGGTTTCAAACCTGAGCTTGTTCACGATTCAGTATTCACCAAGGATGGCGAAAAAATCGGGAAACTAAAATACGGTATTTATCACCGATGTTTTCGTTCCCATAGGCATGCAATCGAGAAAATCAACAGATATAGCAGTATGCAGGTTGACGACATGATCACCAAAGGTCGTCGCCCTAGCACTCTTAGGCTTCTACTTGAGCCAACAACGACATTTCTGAAATGCCTTCTACTTCGTCGCTATATATTATTTGGTATGAGCGGATTTGTTGAAAGCTGCATATATTCTTTTGCGCGTTTTATCCGGTTGGCAAAAGCAAGAGAAGCTTGGGCCAAAATCGATGCAGACAAAGCCAATTCAGTTGTTGATAATTAGGCTCGAAAATAGGAAGTAAAATCTGCTGAGCTGCGTGGCAAATCACCAGCTACCATGCCTGTGACCATAAGGTCAGCAACATTTAGCACAACACCCCAACAAAGCGTCGGCACCATAACAACAACGCCAGCAGCAACGCAGGAGCGTATCAACGTAGACCCCGCTCCGCCGACGTCCTGTCCACCAGCCTTTTCCATAGAGCCAAGAAGCTTCTCACCGAACAACATGCAAAACACACCGATGATTGGAAACAGAAGTCCCATTTCATATTGGTTGTAATATGCCATGAGTGCGACAGACAAAGCACAACCGACAACGATTAGAACAAATAATAATGCCCCGAACCATAATGCCTTAAACAACTGTTTTTCTAACACAACCATCTAGATACTCCTCTGGAAAACAAGGAGTATCACAATCGTGTAAATATACGTTTCAGCAAATAGCTTCAAATTTCAAAGAGTTGTTAAACGTCGAAATCCAGTCCGATTGCAGAAAAACGTTCCCGACTTTCTGCCCACTTCTCCGAAACCTTGACCCGGGTAAATAGATGAATTGGTGTTTCAAATATTTCTTGCAGATCCTTACGCGCTTGTTGACCTATATCTTTGATCGTACGACCATTCTTGCCTAGCACAATCTTTCTGTGGCCTTCACGAGCGACATAAATAGTCTGATCAACGCGAATGGATCCATCTTTAAAGCGTTCCCAACTCTCAGTTTCCACAGTCATTTGATATGGGAGTTCTTCATGCAAGCGTAGCATTAGCTTTTCGCGCGTCACTTCAGCCGCCAATAAGCGTGACGGCATATCTGCCGCTTGATCTTCGGGGAATAAGTACGGACCCTTTGGCATTTTTCCAGCCAAATGGTCTGCCAATTGCCGGACACCACCTCCGCGCAATCCTGAAATCATAAAGACATCAGAATAAACGCCTTGTTCAAACAGTTCTTTAGAGATCGGGATGAGATCTTCTTTGTCGAATAGATCAATCTTGTTCAGCGCCAATATGGCTTTTCGACCAGAAGCTTTCAAATCATCGATAATACGCTGATCATCAATCAGCGTTTTTTTATCTGCACCTGTAACTTTGTCTTCCAGTTTATGAGCACGAGAACTTGCATCTACCAGATGGATGATTTGGTCCGCACCCTCTGCTCCGTCCCATGCAGATTTTACCATGGCGCGATCAAGGCGATGCTTTGGCGCAAATATTCCGGGTGTATCAACCAGGACAATCTGCGAGTTTTCACGCATCATTACGCCGCGCACCTGAAACCTTGTCGTTTGCACTTTGTGCGTAACAATAGAAACTTTGGCACCAACGAGCCGGTTAACCAGCGTCGATTTACCCGCATTGGGAGACCCGATTACTGCGACAAACCCAGCACTTGTTTCGCGCTCAGCTTCAGGGCTTGTTTCATTTTCTTCTTCAAATTCTTCCGGCAAATCGCTCAAGAAGTGACTCCAACTTTATCTAACATTGCGCGAGCCGCTGACCGTTCCAGCACGTGTACTTTCAGTTGATCTCTTTGCATGATGTATTTAATCCACCACGCCTAAGCCTTGTTGGTCTATAAATCAACTGTAAGCCAAATCAGGTGTTTTACGAAAAGACGATGATGGAGCCCTATTCTCCATGACTGTTAAGACCACCTATTTCCAAACAATTCAAATTTCAACCGATCCGAGCAACTCGCGATTCGTAGGGAGAGCAGAAATAAGTTGAGCAGCTTCTGCTTCAACCTTTGTTTTAATTTGCTCTGTAAGACTCTGTCTATTTCCAGAACCTTGCCTACGGTCACTCATGCCATACAAGACATATTGATAACTTGCCGTTGGAAAAATCTCCTGGGCTTGCGTGAAGTCATCCCTCCAAGGTGTATAGAATTTCCACAGTTCCAGCTTATCATTCAAACTTTCAGGTATTGTGGACACAGATCTATTGTCATTCCAAAAATCAGTTTCTCTTTTACTCAAACAATAATGTAATTTCAGAAAATCAACGATGCGATGCCATCTTAGTTCCGACAGCGCATTATACTGTTTAGCGAGGATTGGGAGTATTGAATGCGTTTCTGGCCACCTCTGTGCCAAGAAATTGGACGCTAACTCAACCATCATTATTGATGATGCTTCCAACGGCTCTACAAAACCGGCTGACAAACCAATCGCTAAGCAATTCTTCTTCCACGGTGTCGCGCGATAACCTGATTGAAATTTGAGCGTACGAACAGCTTGTTCATCATAGTCACCGCCGCTACTCTTCACATAAGAAAGTAACTCTTCTTCAGCGACGACGTCTGTGATATGGGAACTGGAATAAACATACCCAATACCACGCCTATGCTTGAGACCTATATCCCAAATCCATCCAGCTGACTGTGCGGTCGAGTTAGTCTGAGACGCAATCGGACTATCCTTTTGGGGATATTGCTTGGAGATCACCATGGCTCTATCGGCAAACAAATGATCTGCAACAGACGTAAACTCCGCGCTAAGGGTCTGACCGATCAATTTTGCCTGAAACCCTGTACAATCGATATAGAAATCGCCCGCAATTACCTCAGAAGTATCCGTTCGTAACCGAGATATAAAACCATTCTGATCCTGCTCGATATGCTGAACATTTGCCTGAATATGTTCAACACCTAATCGCTGTGTACAATGTTCCCTGAGTAATTCTGCAAACAAGCCTGCATCGAGGTGATACCCATAATTTTGAAGGCCATTATATTCAGGTGTCTTAAAGTGTTTAGGAGCAATATCCTGATGACATAGATGCGACTGCACACTAAACGCTTCGGCAAAATCTGCATCAGCTGAATCGTCTAGCCAAATTG
The DNA here is from genome assembly GCA_964352025.1 of uncultured Hyphomonadaceae bacterium. Taxonomy (GTDB): domain Bacteria; phylum Pseudomonadota; class Alphaproteobacteria; order Caulobacterales; family Hyphomonadaceae; genus Hirschia. Next base: position 232,521 of record CAYGPZ010000002.1, on the reverse strand, counting down.
CTCCGGCATTAATCTTCGGAAATTCTGCCGGCAGACCAAATGGGTGATAATAGTCATCCCCCTTGGAACCATCTTTCCAACCTACAAACCTAGTTCCTTGCTTGAAACTTGCTTGGCATTTCGTCAGGAAATTGTGCTCAGATATCCCTATTTGACTTAGGGTTCTTCGCATGGTTGGCCATGTGCCTTCACCTACGCCCACAGTCTTAATGTCGGGCGATTCAATGAGAACTATTTTCTTAGGATTAGGGGATTTATTGGACAATTTGGAAGCAAGAATAGCAGCGCTCAACCATCCTGCTGTTCCACCACCGACAATGACTATTCTATCAATTGCGTGTTCCATACCGTCCACTTTCCTCTACGAAATTGGGGCAAAGCTATAAATAACTCTGCCCCAATCATTCAACTTAGCAATGTCGTATAGGAAACGCTATATCAGAACGTTGCTCTAACCCCAACTGTATAACGCGCACCTGAATCAATCAGGGACACAATATGATTGGCAAATCGACCACGAGATTTCAATGTTTCTCCAGTGACATTAATGCCTTCGAAGAACATAGTGAAATTCTCGTTGATGTCATAACTCGCACTTAGATCAATCTGACTATATTCCTCTACGAATATCGGGTCTCCACCTGTCCCATTTCTAAGAGTTTGAAGAAATTCATCACGTTGGTTTTGTGCGACCCGCATTTGAACAGGTCCCTTTTCATAAAACAGCACAATGTTTCGTGAGTTCCCCAAGCCCGTAAGTGCGAAGGTTTCATCGAGATTGTTAACATCCACCTCTTTGTCGCTATCTACCAGCGTGACATTGGCCATTATACCTAAACCACTCCACAAACCCGGCAACATATCGAATGTTTGTTGGTAGGCTATTTCCAATCCATCAACCTCTAGAGCATCTGTAGAATTCACCACACCAGCAACGTCCCATACAGGACTTGAACCGTCCGCAGGCGTAATCACGGCTCCAGAAGTTGGATTAGTGAATGATTGTTGACGGATCCCACTAACGATAAAGTTATCGACAGATTTAGTGAAATAAGCCGCTGACAAATAACTCGCATCTCCAAAATACCATTCAAGCGCCAAGTCCAAATTTTGGGATTCAAATGGATCTAAAGCTGGATTTCCTGCACTTGCGCGCAATCCGTTTGGACTTAACACATCGTAACTAACCCGCGGTGCTAGGTTACGAAACGTAGGCCGCGTTACTGTTTCTGAATAAGCTAGACGAGTAATGAGGCTGTCCGTTAAGTTCAATTTGAAGTTAAATGTCGGAAGAACATTACTGTACTCATTTGTTTCAGAGACTGGAATGTCATCATCTGTAAACACCGCTTGAAGCAATGTTGGATCGTCTGGAATTTCACGTAACTCTAGAAGCGCTACCTGACTACCGCTCGCAGTCATTTCTGTTTCAGCATATCTTAAGCCTAGGTTAGCTGACCAAGGCATCGCTCCCAATTCGCCACTAAATGCCAGTTCGGTGTAGGCAGAAATAACTTTGTCTTCAATTGAGAAGGAGTCAGACCGCTTTTGTGGAGCAAAACCATTGAAACGCGTTAGAATTTCTGCGGCAGTACCTACGGGATTGCCACGTGCTTCATCCAATGCAGCAGCAGCTTCTGCTGATTCCATAAATTCAAAATAAGCTTCAGAATCTATTTTCAACCAGCTTGTTGGTAGCCCATTTGTATCTTCACTGCTTAAAAAGCCAGAAGGTGTAAATGGCGATAACAATTGATCGGGTACGTCAATGGCGTAACCACAATACAGACATTGAACTTCACCACGCGTTCTAACGTTAGTATTAGACTTTTCCCTTGAATGACTAGAAACACCAAAATTTACAGAATCCAAAATTCCAGCACTAACGTCCCATTTTCCATCAAGTTTGATTTCAGTAATTTCATCTTTGACAGTTAGACCCTGCCGGTTAGAAATGTGAGATCGACCTAAAGATGGCGAAAGTTCAGGAATTCCTTGAACTTTAATAGGGCCACCTTCATTAATTTGGGTAACGCCATTGTTAAAACCAATAACTGCGAAAATATCATTCCCACCGTTTTTGGATTCTGCTGTAGATTGTGAAACATCTAATGCTAGTTCAAAAGTATCTGAAACTTGCCATTCTAGATCCAAACCGCTCGCAAATGTTTCAGTTGGCCGGTTGAAACTACGCGCAACAAAGTCAGTTGCTCCATTAGCGCTATGGGTAAATTCCACAACAGTATTGTTTTCATCTACCCGAGCACTCGTAATTTCAGCTGGCGTAACCCAATGTCCAATAGTCGCAGCATCAGATTCAACATTAAAATCAGAGTAGATTACATCAGCCGTTAATTGAAATTGATCAGCAGGAGCCCATTGAAAGACTGCGGTACCACCTGTTCTAGTGCGGTCTTGATAATCTACAATCTGATCATTCGTTTGCTGGATGAAAGAATTTTCAACTCCGCCGACCGCTGAAAGATCAACATTGGTTCTAAAGCCTCGATAATTTACCTGATCAATTCGAGCGTTACGTTCTTGATGTGAAAGAGCGACTAAAATACCAACTTTTCCGTCAGCTAATGTATTACTGACTAATCCCGATACTTGTGGCGTAATTTCATCCGCCAATTCCTCGTAAAGGCCTTTTGCACTAGCAGCAAATTTAAATCCATCAATATCAAAGGGTCTCGCCGTTTTGACATTTACCGTAGCTCCGATACCGCCATCAGGGAGGCTTGCAGAATATGTTTTATAAACTTCAGTTCCACTAATGAGTTCAGATGCCAATGTATCAAAGCTAAAATCGCGTTCGACATTTTCTGTTGCCATAGTTCTGCCATTCACCAGAACAGCATTGAACTCCGGACCAAACCCACGAACAGTTATTCTCTGACCTTCACCACTACTACGGTCGATAGAGACACCTGGAATACGTTGCAGCGATTCAGCAACATTTTGGTCAGGAAACTTACCAATATCTTCAGCCGAAATGGCGTCAACAACGCCATTAGCATTCCGTTTTATTGCAGTGGCATCTGTAAGTGATTTTCTAATTCCTCGAACAACAATAGTATCCTGCATCAGATTTTCATCTGCCGCAGCAATTTCTGCTACTGTTGTTTCCCCGGCCGATTGAGCCATCGCTTGTTGGTTTCCTAATACAAGTGCCGCTGCACCTGCCAGTAAAGCTTTTCTCTTACTGTTTTCCCCGATTGGCATGTTAGCCTTCCTTTCCTGCGGTTGTCCGCTGTTACCAAGTGCGATGACAATCACCCCACTCGTTGTCAGACCGCCGGAAAATTTGGTACCTCCAAGGAGAATTCCAATCGCTTCCTCAATTGTGTACTGCCCCACAACAGGATTAAATCCTGTTTTACCAGACAATTCATGAGGGTAGAGAAGTTGGACTTCAGTTGTTTCGACAATTTCTTCCAACGCCGAGCCAAGTGTCCCCGTTTCGATATGAAACTCATATCGATCTTTAGATACTTGGGCATCAGCAAAAGATAGGCAGCTTATCGATATCGCAACTATACAGCCACTAGATACGCCACGTATCAAACTTACCATTTCCTCAATTATTGTTCCGTGGGTCATCACGCGAAAGCGTTTTTCACACCGGTCTTACAATTGAAGACTTCCCACAATTCAAAAAACATAAAATTCCTCCCTTTTTTCACAATCCGTTCTTTTGCGGTATTGCTTAAATCTTCTTTCAACCCGATTTCCCTTCGGGTTAATGGCCTTCCTTCGCTCTCAATGTAATGCGCTTCGCATTCACATACTCAACTTCAATGTCGGCCATCAATGTGAGCGCCTCAAGCATTGATTCAACTTCACCAGCAGCAAAGTATCCTGCAACAGGCAATAAGCGCAGTTCCTCTCCTTCAATATCTATTTGGACGTCGGTGTAGCGCGAGACTTCATCAACCATTTCAAACAATGGGTCACCAGAAAAAGCCAGCATTCCCTCTCGCCACGACAGTTTTCGTTTCATAGCAGATGGCTGCACATGCTCTAATGTTTCTATTTTTTCTCGAAATACAGCTTTTTGCCCGGCTGTTATCTGCAAAAAAGACGCCTCAATTGGTTTTGACGCGAAAGGTCGATCTACGCTTTCTTTAGTTGCTGCATATAACGCAACACGCCCTTCAGAGACAGTCACATCAACTTTTTCTTCTCTCAATCTAACAGTAAAAGCTGTCCCCACAGCTTTTACGGCAGCACCACTCGCAAACACAGAGAATGGCTTAGTTGGGTCACTCTCCACATCAAAGAATGCCTCTCCACGTTTTAGAAAAACAAGCCTCTCATTTACGTTAAACTCGACTTCAATTTCACTATTCGTATTCAAAATAACTTCGGAACCATCTGGCAATGTAACGGTCTGACGCTCCCCAAGCTTAGTCGCATAAGTCGAATTAAATTTGTAATCATTTTCAGTGTTCGTTTGTAAAACGACACCGACGCAAACCGCAGCAGCGACACTTGCAGCAATTCCAACCAATCCACTTCTTCTACTCAGAAGCGTCTCACTGAGTGCAGTTCGAATTGAAGGCGTATTTTTAGTCGACATGGGAATTTCTTCCAAGTCGTCTAATCGATCTAATGCCCCCCAAAGAGCAGCTAACCTGTGATAAGCTTCTCTATATGGATCGCCCTGTGCCAACCAAGCACGAAACGCGACGATGTCGTCGGCTGTTTCATCTCCGTCTTCGAATATCATAATCCATTCAGCAGCTTCTGCTTCCACTTTCGGGATATCAGGGAAATCGATGATGTTACGTTGGTCAGTCATGATCTTCCTCCCTTCGCAGCGAGTGCTTTCCAAGGTCGGTTATCTTATTTGATTTGATCTGAATACTCTTTCCGCCAAATTCTATAGGGTCATATCCATTGTTCCGGAAAAAAGCATTGCAATGCAACAATGCTGATGCGACGCGCTTTTGCACAGTGCTTACAGACACATTCAATCGAACAGCGATCTGCTTGAATTTTAGATTTTCCATTTTCTTCATTAAAAGCATTTGCTGGTCTTCCGGGGGCAGACTTCCAATCGCCATGGCCAAAATCGCCAATTTGCGACGTCCATCATATCTTAATTCAGGAGAAAATTCTCCCTCATCCATTAAGACTTCCGTGTCGACAGAATCTTCCAAATAATCTGTGATAGTATTTCGTTTTTTCTTTATTTCGCTCAAAGCCGTGTTTTTTGCAGCCCTCAAAAGGAAGTTCTTAGGCTCTTTAATATCCGACTTTAGTTCAGCAATATAACATTTTAAAAAAGTCTCTTGGCTCAGCTCATCTATGTCTTCCGCGCGAGGGCAATACCTCGCAATAGTGCGACGCACGGACTTCTCATTCTCAACATAGGCCTTGAAAATCCTAGACATAAAAATACGTACACAGCCAATAACCACTATTAGCTGAACATCATGAATTGTTATTTTTCAAGTAATTATCGTCAGATTGAAAATAATTGTGCTTTTATCGAAAAAATTTTACACGTTTTGATTTTTCAGAAGTCTATATACGACGAAAACTTATAAGCGCAGTTTTGAAAGTATTTTAGAATACATCCGATAATGGTGATCTACGATTTTCATGCCTCAAATTTTTGAGTTGGCAGCGATGAAGATGGACGTATTCACTTGATCTAAAAAGACATCGAAACAGCGCTACCCAACCGCAAAAAGCTGCGCTGCATATATGAGACACAAACCAGCATAAGCAATTTCCAGTAGTGGCCTTCTACTTTTCTACACTCTCCAGCATAGCGCCTGCTGCTGTTCGTTCCGCCTCTTGCTTTGACGCCCCCTCACCAAAGGTCGGCTCAACACCTTCGACACTTACCTTTATTTTGAAAATTGGTGCGTGATCCGGACCTGTTCGTCCAACCTTCTCATATACTGGAGCTGGACGCCCATCTCCTTGTGCCCACTCCTGTAAAGCAGATTTAGGGTCACGAGGAATACTTGTCAGAGATTTAAAATACTCTTTCCAGTATTTTACGATGAACTTTTCAGAAGCCTTCAACCCAGCTTCCAGATATATCGCGCCAATCAATGCTTCTGTCACATTCGCCAACAACGAAGGCTTTGATGTACCTCCTTGCGTGCTTTCTGAAGCATCTAGGATGAGGTATTTTCCTAATTGCAGTTCAGCGGCAACTTTTGCGCATGTTTCACGACTTACCAACGCATTCAAACGAGGCGCTAATCCGCCCTCACGCTCTTTTTCAAACCTAGCTATAAGTTGGTTCGCGGCAACCAAACCCAAGACACGATCACCTAGAAATTCTAATCGCTCATTGCTCCAATCAGCAGCCTCGCCTGGCACTGCACTGGTATGAGTAAAAGCGCGATCAAGGAGACTAACGTCCTTAAACTTCACTCCAGCAAGCTCTTGAATATCTTTACGCGCGGCCTCATTGAGCCTTGGGGGCGTAGATCGACGCACGCGATCTCTGTTGCGGCGGCGTTTTCCGGTATGACTTGAATTAGGTCTAGGCATTTAAGTCCCTTGCAGTGCAACAGCATCGATAATTACCATTGCCTGAGCATATGGATACTCATCCGTAATAGTCAGGTGGATATTTGCCTTCATACCTTCTGGTATCATCTTTTCAAGGAATTCTTGGGCACCGCCCGTCAACACGAGGGTTGGCCTTCCGCCTTCGCCGTTAACAACGCCAATGTCCTGCCAGCCTACGCCATTTCGCCAAATTCCACTTCCAAGCGCTTTTGCGCACGCCTCTTTAGCGGCAAAACGTTTTGCATATGTGTCTGCGCGTCTTGACCGGCTCTCTGCTAAGTTGCGTTCAATTTCTGTGAATACACGCTGCGTAAAACGCTCACCAAATTTCTCGAGTGACTTTTCGATACGGCGAATATCCGTCAAATCTTGGCCAATGCCCAAAATCATACGTCTGCTCGAGCCTCATCTATCAATAAACGCATATGACGCACAGCCGTTTCCAATCCGACAAAAATAGCCTCGCCAATCAAAAAATGACCGATGTTAAATTCAGCTATCTCAGGTATTTGAGCGACTGGACGAATAGTATCGTAAGTTAGACCATGCCCAGCGTGGACTTCAATTCCACGCCGCTTTCCTTCAGCAGCAGCCATCTTCAAACGCTCAAGCTCAAGCTCAGCCTCTTTATCTTCACCAGCAAAGACATGCTCGACATATTTACCAGTATGCAATTCGATGACTGGCGCACCAATCGCTTCGGAGACGGCCACCTGCACAAGGTCCGGTTCAATAAATAATGAGACGCGAGACCCATTGTCATTTAAACGACGCACAAACGGAGCGACTGTGTTGTGCAATCGCGCGACATCCAAACCGCCTTCTGTCGTACGTTCTTCCCGCTTCTCCGGTACTAGGCAAACAGCATGCGGTTTGAAATCCAGCGCAATTTTCAACATCTCTTCTGTCGTCGCCATTTCAAGATTGATCGGCAATGACATTGCGTCATTTATAGCTTCAAGATCGCCATCTCGGATGTGACGACGATCTTCACGCAAATGAATGGTTATGCCATCAGCACCTGCATCGCGTGCAGCTTTTGCAGCTCGCGCAGGATCTGGCCAAGTACCACCGCGCGCGTTGCGAATAGTTGCAACGTGGTCAATATTCACCCCTAAACGCGCGAACGGTAATGTCATTTATCTTAGACCTCTACTACCCGGCTTTATTGCTGGAATCTCAGCAAGTTCCGGCGGTAAATTATCTGCATCATAGTCAGGAAAGTCTACGGCTGCGAGCGATACGAGAGGCAAACCAACTTCCGCGTCACCATTCGACCGATCAACGACACACGCACCACCGATGACATCGCCATCAAACTCATTAAGCGCTTTAAAGGTCTCTCTCATAGATAGTCCTGTTGTGACGATATCTTCAACCACAACAACACGTTCGCCCTTTTGAATATCAAACCCGCGACGCAAAGTCATTTGACCGTCCTGGCGCTCAGTGAAAATTGCACGACACCCAAGTGCTCGCGCAGTTTCATAACCCGGGATCAATCCACCGACAGCAGGCCCACACACAACATCAATCTGTCCAAATTGCGCCTTAAGTTTCTCGGCTAATGCAGAACACAATACCTCAGATGTTTTTGGGTGTGAAAAGACAAGTGCTTTTTGCAAAAACACCGGACTCCGCCGCCCAGAAGACAAGATAAAGTGCCCCTCTAACAAAGCATCTACTTTCTTGAATTCATTCAATACATCTTGAGTGTTCACTGCGCGTTTCCTTATTTTATTCTTTCTTGGAAGAACCACTATCAACAATGGCCCTTCCTCTAATCCGTTCAACGCTCTCTATCACGCTTAAAGCTCGTAGAGCAGCAATGATTTGAGTCAGGCGCCGTTTATCTTCGACCTCAATATCGAATTGAAAATCAAAGAAATCTCCATTCTTACCCTGAATGGCGATATTGATAATGTTGCCATTCGCATCAGATATCGCCTTGCAGACAGTTGCCAGCGCTCCTCTATGGCTTGATAATACAACCAACACACGGCTAACCGCAAAAAAGTCTGTCAGGGCAATAGGACGCCAATTCAAATCCATCCAAGAATCTGGCTGATCCTCAAACTCTACCAAACGGTGACAATCAATAACGTGTACATCCACGCCTTTACCTGCCGTTTCTACACCAACAATCCTATCTCCAGGAAGAGGCGAGCAACACTCAGACAAATGAAGAGCAACACCGGGAAGAAGTTTGTCACCGGACAATATTGAGTGCGTCTCCTCATCATCAATGACGTGGCGCCCCTCAAGTGCTTCAGATTCAATTTTCTCAGGAAACGTTTTCGACAAAATTTCTTTTATATCGAGAAGCCCACGTCCTAAATCTTCCAGCAGAGCTTCAGTTGTCTCAATACCGTTTTGAGTCGCAATCTCTCTAAATTTAATATCAATCGGATCGAGTCCGATGCGACGTAATCCAAGATTAAGTTTACGACGCCCTAGCTTGCTAAACTCTTCTCTCTCTTTGTCACGAGTTAAACGACGAATAGCTGAGCGTGCGCGACCGGTTACAACCAAGCTACGCCAATTTGACGGAGGCTCGACCCGCTCTCCTCGAATGATTTCAACAGAATCACCATTCTGTATCTTTGTTCTCAAAGGACGCTCGATATTATTTAGCCTTACTCCGACACACTCATCTCCAACGGCGGTATGCACGGCGTAGGCGAAATCGAGCGCCATCGCACCTTCTGGCAATTTCACCAATCGACCACGTGGCGTAAATGCAAAAACGGTATCTCGATACATTTCCATCTTTGCATGTTCGAGAAATTCTTCAGGGTCAGCTCCGTGTTGAAGCATATCAGAAAAGCTGAGGAGGCTATCTTCTGGATCAAGTCCAGCTTCCCTAGCTCCGACTTTATCAAATCCATAGGATTTATTCTTATAACGCCAATGCGCGGCGATACCTCGCTCGGCAATCTCATCCATCTGCTTGGTACGAATCTGAAGTTCGACACGTCGATTTCCAGGCCCCTGAAAGGTCGTATGGATTGACTGATATCCATTGGGTTTAGGAACAGAAATATAGTCTTTAAATCGCCCAGACAAACAAGCCCAATGTTGATGTGCAATTCCAAGTGCACGATAACAATCTGCAACAGATGGCACGATCAACCTAAAGGCAAATATATCACCCAAGTCCTTAAAGGAAATCGCCTTTTGCTCAAGCTTGCGCCAGATACTATAGGGGCGTTTCAGTCTTCCGCGAATATCACCTTTAATACCATTGACGCTCATCAGAACTTCAATATCAGATTGAATCCGCTCAACGTCCTCAACAGCATCAGCAGCCATTTCAGCTAGACGTTTTTCGATCGTTTCGCGTGCTTCAGGATTGAGCACAGAAAATGAAATATCTTCCAATTCACCAGCGAAGATATTCAGACCCGTTCGGCGTGCAAGAGGTGCGTATATATCTATAGTTTCTTGGGCAATCCGCTCACGACTTGCCTGTTTGGGCATATATTGGATCGTCCGCATATTATGCAACCGATCAGCCAATTTCACGAGCAGAACACGAATGTCTTTTGTCGTCGCCAGAATGAATTTTTGAAAATTTTCAGCTTGTTTCGCTGCGCGACTAGATGTTTCCAATTGAGATAGCTTTGTTACGCCATCAACTATGTCAGCAATATCCTTACTGAATACGTCTTCCACTTCTGCAAGTGTAACATCTGTGTCTTCTACAGTGTCATGCAGAAGGCCAGCAATAATTGTCGAGTAGTCGAGCTTGAGGTCAGTTAATATGCCAGCAACCGAAACTGGATGTGCGTAATATGGATCTCCAGAATGACGCGTTTGTGCGCCATGCCGGACCATCGCAAATACATATGCTCTATTTAGTGCATCTTCGTCTGCGTCAGGCTGGTAAGCGAGTACACGCTCCACCAATTCATACTGACGCAGAAAACGTCGGCCCTTACCTGTCGGCAGACCGGGTTCGCGCAAGGCTGCATGGAGTTCTGACGCGTCGTCAGCCATTTCACCTCACTTTAAACTTTAGTAGCGGTCTTCGCGTGCGTTCTCTAGCTCGGCTTGATACGCGCGAATAACATCTTCCTCTGAACGTGTCGGTGCAGCTTGAAGAGCCAAACGGTCTTCTTCTTTTTCTGCTTCCTCGTTCGGACGAACTTCTTGAAGTTCTGACACATAGCTTTCTTTGACCAACTCAAGGTCAACACCATCGCCTGCAATTTCACGCAAAGACACAACAGGGTCTTTGTCATCATCGCGCTCAACAGTCATTTCTGACCCAGCGCGGATCATGCGGGCGCGATGGCCTGCAAGCAAAACGAGTTGAAAACGATTTGGTACTTTTTCTATGCAATCTTCGACGGTAACGCGAGCCATATATGTGTTCTCCTGCCAAACGACCTAGCTAAGCCAGTTCTAACTTCGACTCAACCCGTATAAACTTAATATTTGGAGATAATTGTGTCTCCGGCATGACTATTTCACTAATTTCTCTTCAAAACTCACCAATTTTGCGAGATGGCCACTCTTTTTGGGCATTTTTGGCAAAAGCTTCTATGTCAAATTCCTCGATTGAAGGATGCGTCCACTCAGGCGCAATCTCAAAGAGTGGAGATAAAACAAACGACCGCGAATGCATACGCGGATGAGGCAAAATCAAGTCTCCCTCAAGTTCAGGGGAAAGAATCAACCCACGATAATCAATTAGATCCAAGTCTAGAGTTCGAGAGGCGTTTTTTACACTTCGGATTCGACCGTATTCATCTTCCAACTCAAGAAGAAGCCGCATTAAGGCTTGCGCATCCATACAATTCGGGGCTAACTCAACAACAGCATTATAGAAATCACCACGAGTCGGGTCTGGCCATGCGGGGGACAACCACAGACTTGATTTTTGCAATGTTAATACATCGGCTCGCTCTAAGGCGCGCAGAACAGACTGAAACAAGCTCGCACCTTCCAACAATTGCTTTTCGCAATCTGTAAATGCGGAATTGCTTCCTAGGGCAACAAAAATGCCGCCTGTGACCTGCTGATCTAAGGGTGTGTTATTCATACTAACCCGTATTTTGGGAGCGAAACTCCAAATGGCTTTTTACAAAGACGAGCGCATAGCCCTTTTTATTGATGGTGCCAATCTATACTCTGCAGCCAAAACACTAAACGTAGAACTTGATTACCGTAGACTATTAGGTGAATTCCGAAAAAAAGGACGCCTACTTCGCGCTTATTATTACACAGCACTCATTGAAAACGAAGAGTATTCCCCAATTCGACCTCTCGTCGACTGGCTTCAGTACAATGGATACAACGTCGTTACCAAGCCAGCTAAAGAGTTTACAGACGCTTCAGGCCGGCGTCGTGTCAAAGGTGACATGGACGTTGAAATAGCTGTCGACATGCTAACACTCGCAGACAAGCTAGATCACGTCGTTCTATTCTCGGGTGATGGCGATCTGACAGTCCTAGTGAAAGCACTTCAAGATAGAGGTCTTCGAGTATCAGTCGTTTCTTCGGTCAAAACGCAACCGCCTATGATCTCAGATGACCTTAGACGCGCTGCCGACAATTTCATCGACCTGAATGATCTCGTAAACATTATTGGACGCGAAAATTCGGATGATGACGATCCTCAAATCGACTAAATTAAAACATCTCTCTTAAAATGCTCATTTTATTGTTGAGGTTTGCTAAATGCCATGAAAGATACGGGTTTAACCAAGGGGAGTATCATGGCTGTGAACACAACGTTTGAGGACGGCGCATTTCCGCCAGAAGCTCCATTAAATTGTGACCGTTGCCCTCGCTTGGTCGAATATCTCAGTGAGTGTCGAACTAAAAACCCTGACTGGCACAACGCCCCAGTCGATTCATTTGGTCCATCCGACGCAAAACTACTTATTGTCGGCCTCGCTCCTGGTGTAACAGGAGCAAACAGAACCGCACGCCCATTTACAGGCGATTACGCGGGAGACCTTCTCTACGCCACGCTTGAAAAATTTGGCTTTTCAAATGGCAAATATGACGTCAGGCCAGATGACGGCCTTGAGCTCATAAACGCGATGATCACAAACGCAGTCCGATGCGTACCACCACAAAACAAACCGACAGGTGAAGAAATCAATAATTGTCGCCCTTTCCTAGTATCCCGCATGAATGCCTTGCCTGATTTAAAGGTCATTCTAGCTCTTGGGAAAATCGCACATGATTCAACTGTCAAAACACTTGACGGAAAGCTCTCAGAAAACAAATTTGCGCACGCCGCAAAACACGAATTCAACTATCTCGACCGACCGATCACACTCGTCGATAGTTACCATTGCTCTCGCTATAATACGAATACAGGTCGCCTAACGGCCGAGATGTTTGAAGACGTATTTGAAATCATCTCAAAACTGACCACGGTCTGATTATAATCATAGCTCGGATAAAATAACTTCAGCACTTAACCCAACGGTACGACTTGAGATATTTTCTCAATCAATCATTCTAAAGCCAAACTCAAATACCAATTCGTTATAGGATATGGAAAACCATGGGCAACTACACAGAAATTTCATTCGAAATCAAAGACAATATCGCCCATATCAGATTAAACAAACCTGAAGTGATGAACGCACTTTCTCCAGCCGTGAACACCGAGATAACATCAGCGATTATAGAGGCCGGGCAATCAGCCAAGGCTCTTATAATAACTGGTGAGGGACGTGCCTTTTGCTCAGGTGCAAACCTGTCAGGCAAAGACATCGCAGCTGGCCCTGATCTGGATCTAGGTCAGTCTCTGACAGATTACTATTCCCCTATGATCAACGCCCTGATGGATTCACCAATCCCAACTATAGCAGCTGTAAATGGACCATCTGTTGGTTTTGGATGTTCGCTTGCGCTAGCTTGTGACATTATTTACGCGGCTGAGAGCGCATATTTTCAGCAAGCATTTGTGAATATTGGATTGGTACCAGATGGCGCATCAGCATATTTTCTAGTTCATTCCGTCGGACGTGCACGCGCAAGCGAATTTATGCTTACCGGCGAAAAAATCAGCTCCCAAGAAGCACATAAAATGGGTATGATAAACCATATTGTTGCAGATGAAAATTTGAACTCTACCGCCTTAGAACAAGCAACGAAATTCACCCACGGCGCGCCTATTGCTCTTGAATTGACTCGCAAGCTCGCATGGAAAGCTATTAACAACGATGTTGAACAACAATTGGAGCTAGAAGCTGGGTACCAAACCAAAGCTGGTAGAACAAAAGACTTCTTTGAAGGTGCAATGGCTTTCATGCAAAAAAGACTACCGAAATTCACAGGGAAATAGGCGCTTCAACCCTTTTAATGACTACTGTGAAAAATACTCGTTTTTCATTCTCAGTCTGCTAAGAAAATCGCGGTATATAAACTGCATACAATCTATCAAATAGATATCTATGTAAATTTTCGGAGCAAGATACGGGTATGAATAAACTGTTGGTGACCGGCGGAGCAGGCTATGTAGGAAGCCACTGCTGCAAAATATTCGCCGAAGCTGGTTGGGATGTCACCGTCTTCGACAATCTCTCTACGGGATGGAAAGAATTCGTTCAGTGGGGACCTCTTATTCAAGGCGACCTTCTAGATCGCAACTCAGTTAAGGAAGCTATCGAGACTGTAAAACCTGATGCCGTCGCGCATTTTGCTGCACTAAGTCTCGTTGGTGAATCCGTTACAGACCCTGAAAAATATTACCGCAACAATGTCACCGGCACACTGAACCTCATGGAAGAAATGACGGCAGCAGGCGTCGACAAAATGATATTCTCATCAACGTGCGCATCATTCGGTGTACCCACCTATATGCCCCTTGATGAAAAACACCCTCAATGGCCTATAAACCCCTATGGTTGGTCCAAATTAATGGTGGAACGTATGCTGGCCGACTATTCAAACGCGCATGATTTTGAATATGTCGCCCTACGCTATTTCAACGCTGCAGGTGCAGATGCAGAAGCGCGCATTGGCGAACGTCACGAGCCTGAAACGCATGTCATTCCACTCGCCATACGCGGCGCAAAATCAGACGACTATACCTTCACTATTCTCGGTGATGATTTTGATACTCGTGACGGTACATGTATTCGCGATTACATCCATGTCGATGATTTAGCCGATGCACATAAACGCGCATTGGATTATCTCTTTGACGGCGGAAAAAGCGATGTTTTCAATCTTGGTACTGGAAACGGAACAACGGTCAAGGAAATAGCCCAAGCTGTTGAAAAGGCTTCGGGTAAGCCATTCAATGTTGTTATTGGCGACCGCCGCCCCGGTGACCCAGCTGCACTTTATGCTGATTCAAGCCACGCGAAAAATGTACTCGGCTGGGAACCAAAATGTTCGGATATAGAAACAATTGTTTCATCCGCATGGAAATGGCATTCCAAATAAGAATTCGGAAATAAAAAAAGCCTCGCAATTTACAAACTGCGAGGCTTTTTTAAAATTCTAGATTGAGCTTAGAAGCTCTTCACCAAGTTATTGATCTGGATCAATTCGCTCATCAGCTTTTCAAGCTCAGAGAGAATAACCATGTTAGGCCCATCAGATGGTGCTGTGTCTGGGTCCTGATGAGTCTCCAAGAATACACCTGATACACCCACCGCAACAGCGGCCTTGGCGATTACTGGTACATACTCACGCTGCCCGCCAGTGGATCCACCTTTACCGCCTGGTTGTTGCACTGAGTGCGTCGCATCAATAACCACGGGTGCCATAGCTGCCATTTCCGGCAAACCACGCATATCAGTCACCAATGCATTATAGCCAAATGAAGAACCGCGTTCCGTCAGCAACACATCCTTCGCGCCCATCGCGATCAATTTATTGACGACATTTTTCATGTCCCAAGGCGCAAGAAACTGTCCCTTTTTCACTTTGACAACAGCACCAGTTTCTGCTGCAGCTTGAAGCATATCTGTCTGGCGACAAAGGAATGCAGGAATCTGCAAAACATCGACAACCTTCGCCACTTTTTCACACTGCTCTGGCAAGTGAACATCCGTCAGCATAGGTAAGCCGGTTGTTTCTTTCACTTCCTGAAAGATATCCAACGCTTCATTCAATTCCAGACCACGATATCCAGACATGGACGTCCGGTTCGCTTTGTCAAAAGATGTTTTGTAAACGACCTGAGCACCAAGCTTGTCCGCAATTTCCAAAATCGCATTGGACATGAATAAAGCATGTTCACGATTTTCAAGCGCACAAGGCCCTAAGAAGAATGTTAGTGGAGCATCTGGACCCGTTTTAATAGTCCCACGCGGGCAGGCAATTTCGACAGTGGAATTAAGTGCGTCGCTCACAGCAGACTCCTCTACATTAACTATTCAATACGCTATGTAGGCGCGCTCACTCAAAAAAGAAAGCCAAGCATACAGAAACGTTCAAAACTTTGCTTTGTAAATTAGTCTAGATCCAACGCATCAATTGCTTTTCGAGCTGCATCAGCTAACTCGGGACGGCAGATAAGTAAGTCTGGAAGGTATGTGTCATCACAGTTATATTTAAACTCTGATCCATCCATACGACATGTATGCAAACCTGCCGCATTGGCGACAGCGATAGGCGCACAATTATCCCATTCATATTGCCCGCCTGAATGCAGATAAATATCAGCCTCACCACGTACAACAGCCATAGCTTTAGCACCTGCTGAGCCCATTGGTAGCAATTCAGCCCCCATGGCTTGGGCCACTGCTGTTGCTTCTTTACCTGGACGAGATCGTGAAACCAGCATTCTGGGCGGATTATTCATCGACTTAAGGGCAGGAGGCTCGTCGGAGCGTAGAACAACATCCATTCCCGGAAGTGCAACCGCACCAATTGAAGGCTTGCCATCGATAGACAACGCTACGTGCACAGCCCAGTCGGTACGTCCCTCACCATATTCACGTGTGCCATCGACAGGATCGATTATCCAGACACGTGATTTTTCTAGTCTGGATTTATCATCCTTACTTTCTTCAGACAAAATCGCATCATCAGGGCGTTGATGCTGAAGCGCCTTCATCAAAAAGGCGTTGGATGTCTCATCACCTGTCTTGCCAAGTGCTTTGCCATCGACAAGACCAGATTCGCGCACGTCCAACAGAATTTTACCTGCCGCATTTGCCAGCTGCGCTGCTAATTCTGCGTCACTTAATTCACTCATAGCGCCATCAACTTTTCAACAATAAGGTCTGCTGCTGCTTCCGCAGTCATTTCAACAGTGTTTACCGTTATTTCCGGCTGTGTTGGAGCCTCATACGGACTATCAATACCCGTGAAGTTTTTCAGTTCACCCGCACGCGCTTTTTTATAAAGACCTTTAACATCGCGCTCTTCAGCAACTTCCAGCGGTGTATCAACAAAGACTTCGATAAACTCGCCTTCATCAAACAGATCACGCACCATTTGGCGCTCTGATTGGAAAGGAGAGATAAAGGCTGTCATCACGATCAGGCCAGATTCCGTCATCAATTTAGACACTTCACCGACGCGGCGAATATTTTCAACACGGTCAGCATCTGTAAAGCCAAGGTCTTTATTCAACCCGTGACGCACATTGTCTCCGTCCAGCAAGAATGTGTGCTTGTTCAATGCAAACAATTTCTTCTCAACAAGATTGGCAATTGTCGATTTACCTGAACCGGACAAACCAGTGAACCACAATAGACGCGCTGTTTGGTTTTTCTGAGCGGCGTGCGCTTCTTTATCAACATCCACAGCCTGCCAGTGAATATTCTGAGAACGGCGCAATGCAAAATGGATCATACCTGCAGCGACAGTCGCATTTGTCATTCGGTCAATCAGGATAAACCCACCCATATCAGGATTATCGGCATATGCCTCAAATGTAATAGGCTTGGAGGTCGCAATGTTACAAACACCAATTGAATTCAAACTCAGTATTTTTGAAGGCAACTGCCCTGCCGTATTCACATTCACTTCGTATTTAGGCTCAGTGATTGTTGCAGAAACTGTATTTGCGCCAATCTTTAAAAGATAAGGACGCCCAGACAGCATCTCATCTTCTGCCATCCACACAATCGTCGCTTCAAACTGATCAGCGACTTCAGGTGGAGCATCTGATGCGGCGATAATGTCACCGCGAGAACAATCAATCTCATCTTCAAATGTCAGCGTGACTGATTGACCAACTGTCGCGATATCAAGGTCACCATCCATTGTCACAATGGATTTAACTGTCGATGTCTTACCTGTCGGCAATACGCGAATAGCGTCACCCGGTTTAATACTACCTGATGTGATCAGGCCGGAGAAACCACGAAAGTCCAGATTTGGACGGTTCACCCACTGTACCGACATGCGGAAATCACGGTCAGCCATCAATGTATCATTGATAGGCGCTTCTTCTAGGTGAGACAGTAAAGTCGGCCCTTGATACCAAGGCGTATCATTGCTTCTCTCAACAATGTTATCGCCTTTAAGGCCTGAGATCGGAATAGCAGTAAATTCTGACATCCCAATTGAATCAGCAAACTCTTTATAATTTTCAACAATTTCGTCAAACCATTCTTGGCTGTAACCAATGAGGTCCATTTTATTGACAGCCAGCACGACATTTTTGATGCCAAGCAAATTCACAAGGTATGAGTGGCGTTTCGTCTGCGTTAGAACACCTTGACGTGCATCAATCAAAATAACCGCAAGGTCAGCCGTTGACGCTCCTGTTACCATGTTGCGCGTATATTGCTCATGCCCTGGCGTATCCGCCACGATGAATTTACGTTTTTCGGTGGCAAAGAAACGGTAAGCAACATCGATTGTGATGCCCTGCTCACGCTCTGCAGCTAGTCCATCAACAAGCAATGCAAAATCAATGTCTTGGCCTTGCGTACCGACAGACTTTGAATCGTTTTCAAGACTTGCCAATTGATCTTCAAAGATCATCTTTGAATCGTAAAGCAGACGACCAATGAGTGTTGATTTACCGTCATCCACAGACCCACACGTTATAAAACGTAACATGGATTTGTGCTGGTGCTTCAATAGATATGCATCAATGTCCTGAGCGATCAGCGCTTCAGCTTCATAGGCTTTATCGCCATGGGTATTTGTTGTTTCAGTACTCATCTTAGAAATACCCTTCCTGCTTCTTTTTCTCCATTGATGCGGACTGATCATGATCAATCGCGCGCCCTTGGCGTTCTGATGTCGTGGTGAGGAGCATTTCCTGAATAATCTCAGGCAAAGTCGCAGCTTCACTCTCAACGGCACCAGTTAGCGGGTAACATCCAAGTGTTCTAAACCGGATGGACTTCATCTCCGGCACTTCACCTTCTTTAAGTGGGAAGCGTTCATCATCGACCATCAGCAACATGCCGTCGCGCTCTACAACTGGGCGTTTGGCTGCTTTGTACAGAGGTACAATATCGATATTTTCCAAGTGTATGTACTGCCAGATATCCAATTCCGTCCAATTGGAAATCGGGAATACACGAATGCTTTCATCTTTAGCTTTGCGCATATTGTATTGCTTCCAAAGCTCAGGACGCTGATTTTTCGGGTCCCAGCGATGATTAGCTGTTCTAAAAGAGAAAATACGTTCTTTGGCACGTGATTTTTCCTCATCACGACGCGCACCACCAAAAGCTGCATCAAAACCATATTTGGTCAATGCTTGCTTCAGACCTTCCGTCTTCCACATATCAGTGTGCAGCGAACCATGGTCAAACGGGTTAATCCCTTTTTCCTTGGCTTCTGGGTTTTGATAGACAAGCAATTCCATACCAGCATCTTGAGCCGCTTTTTCGCGCATCTCGTACATGGCTTTAAATTTCCACGTTGTATCAACATGCATCAATGGAAAAGGAGGCGCGGACGGATAAAATGCCTTCTTCGCTAAATGCAACATCACAGCGGAATCTTTACCCACGGAATATAGCATCACAGGCTTCTCAGCCTCTGCGGCAACCTCCCGCATGATGTGAATGCTCTCAGCTTCCAAACGTTGAAGGTGAGTCAAATTCGCTTCTGGTATTTTACTTTTAGACATTATCGACCAATTTTATAACTTTTACCGTCACACCGCTGAACTATAACTTGTTATGCTTTCAAGAAAACACCACGGCTCAGCATCTGTTTAACAACAGATAGGAACCGATAATCCTGACAGGAAGCAGAGACAATGGTTAAGACTGATCAATACGCTTATCTGATCCATTAGATAAACTTAAACAAGCGGTTTAAAAAAAAACGCCGCCCTCAATCGTCCTTCGTCATTGAGACAAAAACATCCTCTAGATCAGCTTCCTCTGTGGCCAAATCTTTAATCCGAACACCTGCGCCACGAATTTGGGTCAATAAATCCATGACCCGCGTTTCATTTGCACGATAAGACACAATAATCGCGCCATCCACTCTTTGAACGATATCAAGGTCTTTTAGCTCTTCAGGAACGCTGCCCAATGGAATTTCAGGCTGAACAATTAGTTTTTTGCGATCCAAACGAGATAATAATTTATCTGTGCTCTCACTCGCGATCACTTCACCATGATTGATAATCGCAATCTGATCACACATTTCCTGAGCTTCTTCCAAATAGTGGGTCGTTAGAACGATCGTTGTGCCCTTAGCGTGAAGTTCCTTCACATATTCCCACAATTGACGACGCAATTCGACATCAACACCGGCTGTTGGTTCATCCAAAATCAAAATTGGCGGCGCATGGACCATTGCTTTAGCAACCATTAGTCGGCGTTTCATCCCACCAGACAACTGCCTGACATACGCTTCCTTTTTATCTCCCAATCCCAGAGCTTCAAGAATCTCATCGGAGCGACGCTCACTTTCCGGTACGCCGTAAAATCCCGCCATTAATTCCATACTTTCACGCGGAGTGAAAAATGGGTCCATATTAATTTCTTGCGGAACAATGCCCAAAGCCGCCGCAACTTCACGGGGATTTTTGTCTAGGTTATAATCCCAGACCTTCACTTGCCCTTCAGATTTATTGACCAGCCCCGAAACGACATTAATCAACGTCGATTTACCAGCACCATTAGGCCCCAAGAGTCCAAAAATAGAACCTCTAGGTATTTGTAGATTTACACCTTTTAATGCGTGCTTCTCTTCTACCTTACCTTTTGCAGCATACGTCTTTTTCAATCCGCTCAATTCGATAGCGAAGTCAGGTAGATGATCTGGGGATTTCATGAAGGCTCCATATAAAGGGGCAAACCAAAGTTGGCCAATCGCAGTGAACTACTGGCATAGAAATAAGGAAGATGTAACGATGAATAAAGGGCATCGTAAATTATAAGTATTATTGATGTGTTTGAGAAATGGTGAGAGACCGAACCTTCGCCTAGAACCTAACCATTGTGCACACCCCAATATGATATACCCTTATCAATCAAATCAGTAAGGGCACCATATGCGCTACACATATAAATCCATGCTTCCCGCCATTTTGCTCGCGGGCTGTATTTCAACCGAACAGCAAAATCCAAAGCTGGACGAATCTGACCTCAAAGCCATAACTGCATTAATGGTTCGCACATTCACGGCGACTAATTCGACGCCGGAAGACAACATCACAGATGCCCGAACGCAGATACACTCGGAAGAGTTGAACGGTTTCTGGTTCTATTCCCAAATAAACACGGGCAAAAACAATAAGGTCTATCGACAGAGAGTGAACCATTTAGATTTTAGCGAAGATTGTGAGCGTATTTCTCTAACGACTTACAAGTTAAATAGCCCTGATAGTTTTATCGATGCTTGGGAAAACCCTCAAAAGTTAAACGGGTTGAGCCGGTCTGACATTACCCTGTATTTAAATGATGGATGCCAGCAAAATTGGACTAAAAGAAACGAGACGACATGGGTAGGATATGTCGATTCAGCGACTTGTGTAATTGATTCTGCGCGTCGCAACACACAAATAAGAATCGAATCAGGAGCAATAATAAATTCTAGCCATCTCAAAACGTCGGAACGTGGATTTAAATTGGACGGCACATTCTTATGGGGCTCGCAGACCGGTGAGTTCTTGACCTTGAGTGCAATGAAATAGCCTTCACCCTTTGATAAAGGTGTCGACGCATTTTTTCCCTTTAATTCGTATCTATTGCCTGCTACTTCCTTCTATTCATTAGATAATGCCTCATTGAGGTGATTTCTGAATCTAAAGGGGATGAAATGGCGCGCAAATATTTTGGTACCGATGGGATTCGTGGACCTGCAAATCAGGGCTCAATGACACCTGAAATCGTCATGCGCCTAGGAATGGCCGCCGCTACTTATTTCAGAAAAGATGAAGAACGTCGCCATACTGTCGTTATAGGTAAAGATACGCGCCTATCTGGCTATATGATTGAACCTGCCCTCACCGCAGGATTCACTGCTGCAGGAATGGATGTGGTTCTATTTGGCCCCCTTCCAACACCAGGTGTCGCAATGTTGACTCGGTCACTTCGCGCGGATTTAGGTGTTATGATCTCGGCCTCTCACAACGCTTATCAAGACAATGGCATAAAGCTCTTTGGTCCAAATGGGTTCAAACTATCAGATGAAGCAGAATCTAAAATCGAAGCGTTGATGGAACGTCCGATGGACGCGGACCTCGCCGCTTCTGCCAACCTTGGAAAAGCCAGCCGTATTGATGATGCTCAGTCTCGTTATGTCGAAATCGTCAAAGCGACTTTCCCACGCCGACAACGCCTGAACAATCTACGTATCGTTGTCGATTGTGCGAATGGTGCAGCTTATAAAGTCGCCCCTAAAGTTTTG
This sequence comes from uncultured Hyphomonadaceae bacterium, assembly GCA_964352025.1. Lineage (GTDB taxonomy): Bacteria > Pseudomonadota > Alphaproteobacteria > Caulobacterales > Hyphomonadaceae > Hirschia. The sequence continues at coordinate 210,216 of CAYGPZ010000002.1, read as the reverse complement.
TATGAACTTGGTGCAGAAGTCATCTCCCTTGGCGTATCTCCCAATGGTTTCAACATCAATGAGGAATGTGGATCTACTGATATACGCGCACTTTCAGAAGCAGTTCTAAAGTACCGTGCGGACATTGGTATATCACTGGATGGTGATGCAGACCGTGTCGTATTGTGCGATGAAAAAGGACAAGTCATTGATGGCGACCAGGTCCTAGGCCTCATAGCGAAAAGCTGGAAAGAAGAAGGTAAACTTTCCAAGCCCGCTATTTCCGCAACTGTTATGTCTAATCTAGGACTAGAAAAATTCTTAAAATCTATAGGAATAGAATTACGCCGCACGAAAGTGGGCGACCGCTATGTCGTACAGGACATGCGCGAAAATGACATTAACCTAGGCGGCGAACAGTCTGGCCACGTTGTGATGAGTGATTTTGCAACCACTGGAGATGGGCTCGTTGCAGCCCTACAAGTCCTCGCCGTCGTTAATAAAACTGGAAAACCTGTATCCGAAGTTGCCCATGTTTTCGACCGAGCGCCACAGCGTTTGGACAATATTAGATATTCAGGCAAAGATCCGCTGACAAGTAAGCTTGTAAAAGCTGCTATGAAAGAAGTTGAAAACGAGCTTGGTGAAAATGGACGTCTTGTTGTTCGTAAATCAGGAACAGAGCCGCTTATCCGCGTAATGGCAGAAGCTGAAGAAGAAGCTGTTATGAATAAAGCGGTTGAAGATGTCGTCGCAGCAGTCAAACAAGCCATAGACTAATCTATGTAAAAACATCAATGAATGATTTAGCATTGACGTTTAGCATAGATGCACATTACCAAGATTAAAAATAACTCTCACTGAATTTCTACATCATGACACAATCAGATTCCCAAATTGAACACGAAGTCATCGTTATCGAAGGACACAAAATATCTTGCGATGGAGGTGGCGGTGCGCTTGGACACCCTGTTGTGTGGTATGATTTGGTCGAAGATGATGTTGTCGAATGTAAATATTGCGACCGTCGTTTTGTCCGCAAAGGAAGTTCGCAGGACCCGACTAAATAGGTCCTGCATTCAATCCTTAAGATTAGCTGATAATCTTGTTTTTATTGCAGGCGCTGCGTTTCAATGCCCTGCTGTTGAAGTAGCTCAAGAACCGACCGTTCACCCGCGAGGTGTGCGGCTCCAACGGCAATGAAGATTGCACCTGTTTCTTCATTCATCAGACGGTTTATTTCAGAAACCCAATTTTCGTTTCGACGGGTTAATAAAGCTTCGACTAGGTCTTGAGACGCCATTGAAGGGTCTGATGCGACGATCTCAGCTAATCGGTCAACATCACCACTTGCCCAAGCATTATCCATTTCGATGATAGACGAACCAATATCGTCAATCTGTCTTGCCGTTTCCATTAGCATCGTCACTTGGACATCGTTATTCAAATTGGCCATAAACGCCAATTGCTCTTCTGCTTCCTCAAAATAACGGACATCTTTCCCTGCTTGGGCCGCTTCTGGACCAAGAATTTTCTCAACACCTGATTCAGGGTCTTGGCCTTCAGCCATAATTGCCTGCATTGCAATCATCATCGCTGCAAACCATGGTTTCATTTTGGCGAGCGATGCATCAGGTAAATTCAACTTCGCCGCTGCTACAGATAATTCTTCAGCTTGCGTTTCACTTAGCAAAGCAAAAAGGTCTTCTCCGACTGGCATAAACCCAAGCTTAGCAACCGCACGCGCGAGAGCAGCATCTTGCCCTGAGACGTCCGCTTCAAAAAAGACGATATCTGCGTCACTATATATTTCATTGAACTTGTCAGTCCGCCATTTCAAACTAGGTGGCAATACATGCACCGTTCCAAATAGATGAATAGTTGTATCTTCATCAGCCAATTGCCAAATAGCTGGCCCTTCACCACCCGCTAAATCTGGCTGCTGTAAGGTTACTGCCTCAGCAGCGTCCTGACTGCTACTTGATATTTCTTCTGAACATGCAGACACTAAAAACGTAGTCGCGACCAATGCTCCCGCACATAAAAACTGTCTAATCATTTCCCCACTCCTATTTTACATCGCGGCAGCTGTTTAATGTCTAAAAAAAATACATAAAAAATAACAATACTAATATTAGGACCTCTAACGCATATGGTTTTGCGTAGCAAACATGTTCTTCATGTATGAAGCCCTACTTTTAACATTTCCTACGCTAGAAGTTGAGAAGAAATAGCGTTTATCCGATATCCAACCATTGCAAATACAGCTCTCAATTGGAGAGTTTTCAAATTCGAAAAATTGGTCTAGGTGAAGGAAAACACTTGAAGGATTAATACAATGGCGATTACCGAAAAAGAATTGGCTGATGCACGACAAGCTTGGGGTGACGCCTTAATAGCTATCGCAAAAGCATACGAGGCTGATGGAATTGAAGGCGCAAGAGACCTAGCCGGCAAAGTCCTCGACGCGGCCTACGGATACAATCTGGGTCCAGTATTGTTTAAACCAACACTAGCAAGCGGCGAAAAAACATTTCGACCGACGAAAAAAGGCGCACTTTCTTACTTTGTAGGCCATGATGATGAATATCCGTTAGACAGCGGTTTTGGCATAAAAGGCTGGCGCGAGTGCGTATCTGAAACTTCTGCATCTTTCATTGAAGGTAATGTTGCTATGTGGATGGGCTGGGTCACCATGACTGACAAAGATGGAAATGTAACTAAAGTCGATAAGAGTTGGGGATACAAAAAAGATGACGACGGCGTATTGCTCATCATCCATCACCACTCATCTCTTCCTTATCAGCCGTAAAATTTAAAACGCCCTCGTAATTCGTAAAACCAACTCCACGGTATATCTCCCGACCTATATGGACGCGCACAGAGAGAGTGGCGCTCTGTATAGGAAAATAAGAAATACGATTGGTGAATGACCCAGACGCCAAATCTGGGTCTATTCCAGTCTAGCTTTATAAGTTGATGTTAATTGAACGTTTTCTGGCACGATTATCGGCAGGGTCTGGTTCTTCATCATCGATAGCAAGAAACAATAAGGTTTAATCACTTCTAGTTTTAGTGATTTATGAGATGTAACGTTTTCAAAATCTTCCTGAAAACGAGACACAATCAAATCCCGAATTTCGTACAAAGCACTGTCATATCCCGCGAGTTTAAGCTTCAAAGATTTAGCTTGGTCCGTTAGATCTTCAGTCGCTGTACTGTTTATAAACCGCCTTACTTTCTCTAACTTTTTCAACGTCATACCTGACAGCGCAGAAAAATGCTGCTCCAATTGCTTTTGTCCAACCCGCTTTTTACGAGCAAGCCAAGCTAACGCAAATGGAAAAGATGCATATTCGATTTCTCTGACATTTATGCCAGGCCACTTCTTTGTTTGCTCTCCTGCCATATAGTCAAAGGCAATAAAATATTCGTCTATCGGTATTAAGCTAAAACCAACGGAACAGACTTTGTGGATGCCATATTTGGCGCAGTGGTTTTTGAATATGGGATAGTTTTCAAACATTCCTTCATACACATCCGAATGCAAAAATACTCGCCCCGGATTCGCATACACAATTTTTGAAAGATTATCTTCTTCTACAAATTTAGCATAATTATCCATGACCTCCTGAACAGGAGCATCAATTCCATAAAGAACAGTCTCAAAATCAACTGTTCCAGTTCTGCCATCAGTTTCAATCAGACTAATCGTACATTTATCATAATCGAAGTCACGGAATATACTTATAAGATGATCTCTTTGAAACTTGGCGAACTCCACGTCTTCAAGTTCAGTATCATAAGTCGCACTTTGAATTGCCTTTAAAGACTTTTCAGAAAACATTTGTCGAATCGTCATCTAATTTTCTGATACTTTCTAAGCAATTGTAATTCGGGTAAATTCGAATCTTATTCCAATATCAGAAGAAATGGCACCCCCCCCTAGCTGTCTAGGTATTTTGAGATGCAAACCTACTCTAGGTTCAAATTTCCAGCTGGGTTGGCGGGAACACCAAGATTAAGCTAGTCTATTCTTGTTAGTTGTACTCTTTGATCAGACACTATTTGTCTTTCAAGGAGTACACGGGCTACCAGCTATTTTTAGCCACACACTCCCAAAGCAATCGACATTTCTATTTGCCGAATACCCCTGTCTACAAACTCTCACAATTTGATTCCGCGACAGAATTGCTTCAATTGTTACAAGTCGATTGATTGAGTAACTCTCATGCCATTTTCATGATATTGAAAATTTAAAAGGGCCAGAATAATTAAATTCTGACCCTTTTGAAAATGGTGAGCCCGACAGGGATCGAACCTGTGACCTATTGATTAAAAGTCAACCGCTCTACCAACTGAGCTACGGGCTCTCATGTGAGAGAGCCGCAACATATGTATCTCCGATCGATACGTCAATAACATAATTTCGCTTTATTGTTATTTTTTTTATATAGGGACTTAGTGTATGAAAATACTAGAAAAACTCTATCTGCATGAAACGTATTACATGATGAAAAACCGTAAAAAAATTAAAAAATGCAGCCTGTTTTTAGTTTCGTTTCTATTAACTGCCTGCGCGACCCAAAATACCGATTCTACTGCTTCTGAAGTCGTCGCAGAAAGTGTCGACAACGCTAGAGAAAGAACACGATCAGGACTTGAAGATGCAGCGCTTCAGCCACTCAATGATCTCAACCTTCGTAAGGTACCAATTCCTGCTTTACTCAAGAATATGCCCACACCCTATTACTCGTTTCCGGTGGGATGCGGACAGATATCACACGAGGTAAGCCAACTCACTTTGATACTCGGTGACGACATCGACATTCATATTGAAAGAGATGACGACCTGACTATTTCCGAAGAGGCTGGCGAAGAAATTTCCGATACAGCGTTGGACACAATTAGAGATGTTTCAACCTCTCCTATCCCATTTCGAAGTCTAGTGAGACGCGCAACAGGCGCAAAAGCATATGATAAGAAGGTAAGGCGAGCATATGAGCGAGGACTGCAAAGGCGCGCCTTTCTGAAAGGAGTTGGACTCGCAAGTGGATGCCTTCCACCGGCAGCTCCATGGCCTCACATCTCAAGAACAAAAAAGCCATCAATAGAATATAGAAAAACCGTGCCCGAATAAAAAAACAGCTGCTTCATCGAAATGAAGCAGCTGTTTTACAAATACCGGTAGGTCTGAAAGATTAAACGACTGAGGCTTTCACAATCTTTCCAGGGGAGCGAGGTGGCTCACCTTTAGGAAGCGCGTCTACATGCTCCATACCCTCTAACACTTCTCCCCAGACAGTGTATTGACCATCCAAGTAAGAAACATCATCCAAACAAATATAAAACTGGCTATCTGCTGAATTTGGGTCTTGGGCACGCGCCATTGAGCACGATCCTCTTACGTGTTTTCCGGAGTTAAACTCAGCATTGATCTTTTGACCACTTCCGCCCATTCCATTGCCTTGTGGACATCCGCCCTGTGCAACAAACCCGTCAATAACGCGGTGAAAGGTCAATCCATCGTAAAAACCTTCGCTGGCAAGCTCTTTGATACGTGCCACGTGGTTGGGCGCTAGATCAGAACGTAAATTAATTTTTACGTCACCACCTTCAAGTGTGAAAACGAGCGTGTTTTGTGAATCGCTCATAAAAACTATCCTTCTTTTTCTTCTTCATCTTTTGGATCAAAAATTACCGCAGGTACCCTAGGCGCGTTACACAAAGAACCACCTCGACCCGACCTATCCAAGAATATATCGAATGTTGGTCCCTCTGGGCGCATTACCCACACATTCAATCTCTCTTTTTCCGCCATATCGGCAACAATAACGGCCGACACCAGTATATCCGGACGCACAGGCGGTTCACCGACAGCCAAAGCACGCGCCACATCCAATCCCTTTAGCATACGACCCCACGGAGTATATGCTTTGTTTAGGAACTCACTCTCATTACGCATCAGGAAAAATTGGTCTTGTCCACTATTAGGATCATCAGTTCTAGCCATAGAAACTATCCCTCCACAATGAGGTATCCAAGTCTCAACTTTGCCATCTTCAGCATACTTAGAAAGTTCATCCTGACGCGTTTCTACTGGAAACCCGTTATAGAACCCAACGTATTGCGCTTTGGTTTTGTCTTCTTTTCGAAGAGGGGTGATCTCCATAATAGATGGATCACGTCTTAATACGAACTCTCCATCAACGTTATCAAAGCCCGGAGGACGCCCCAATTTAGCTTCTATATCTCCACCCTGCGCCATAAACCCAGAAATCACACGATGAAATTCAGTTCCGCTATAAAGCCCAGACCGAACAACTTTTCTGATCTGAACGGCATGATTTGGAGAAAACTCTGGCACCAACTCTATTACGATTTGACCTTTAGTCGTTTCAAAAATGACCAAGTTCTCAGGGTCTACTTCTCGCCAGTTTTCAGGATCCGCACTAACAGTTTCCTTTGTTAGCGCTGAATTCATTATATTTTGAGCTGATGCAAATTGCGTTGTCACACTCATACCAAGAGCGGCAAATGAAAGGGCGATATGTTTTAACACTGTAAATCCTGCTCTACTTCGTTTTTCCATACTTGGCGTACAAACGATTGCTTACACCATCGGGTACGAAAAGATCTATAGTTCCATCCAGTTTGGCAATCTCTTTTACCAGTCGAGATGAAACGGCTTGATGTTGCGGGTCCGCCATTAGAAAGACTGTTTCAATATTAGCGTTCATTTTCTGGTTCATCGCAACCATCTGAAACTCATACTCAAAGTCCGAGACAGCCCTTAATCCACGAACGATAGTATTAGCTCCAACTTCCTGCGCAAAATGAATAAGCAGGTTATCGAAAGGCTGCGCAACGATTTCCGCATCACCCTTAAATATAGCGGTTTCTTTTAAAACCATTTCAACCCGATCTTCCACGGAAAACAAAGGCCCCTTAGCCTCATTTACCGCGACACCGATCACCAATTTATCGACGAGCTTTACAGCTCGTCCAATGATATCCATGTGACCAAATGTAATTGGATCAAAAGTACCCGGATACAACCCTATTCTCATGATGGCATTACCTCTTCCACCTGAAAACAGTGCTTAATTATCATATTCAAACCCTGAAATCTAAGTTTCAGGGTCTCCTGATGATTCACCGTTTTCATTGTTTTGCTCATTATTCGTTGAGCCTTCTGAAGTTACATCATCAATTTCAGGGCTTCCGTCAATGACATCCTCATTAACATCGTCCGCTTGCTCTGCGAGACGCTCTACAGAAACGACGCGTTCGTCCCCACTCGTGCGCAGAACTTTAACACCCTGAGTGGCACGACCGGCTATACGAATCTGCTTTGCCGGCGTCCGAATAAGTTGTCCTGCATCAGTCACCAACATGATCTCATCATTATCTTCGATCGGGAATGAGGCAGCAAGACGGCGGCCAGCGTTCAATTTATGAGCAATCAAACCTTTTCCGCCACGTCCGGTCACACGATAATCATATGCGGATGCGCGTTTACCCATTCCATCTTCTGTGACGGTAAGAATAAATTCTTCAGCGGCACCAAGCTCTGCAATTCTTTCAGGACTCAGAGCTGCTTCATCACCTTCTTCCTCATCATCAGGTTCAGAGACAATTTCGCCTTCTTCTTCACCAAGAGCACGGCGCATTGCAGATGCATGCTTCAAGTAAGAGCGCGCTTCCGGAGAGTTGGTATCCATATGACGCAGAACCAGCATAGAAATAACTTCATCTCCATCAGCTAATCTAATACCACGCACACCTGTAGATGTTCGTCCTGTAAAGACACGCACGTCTTCAACTTTGAAACGAATACACTGACCAAGTGCAGTTGTGAGCATAACATCGTCATTCGGCGAACAAATTTGAACGCCTACGATACCATCGTCAGAACCAGCTACTTGGGCTTCATCCAACTTCATCGCAATCTTACCGTTTCGGTTCACCTGCGTGAAGTCCGACAGTTTATTACGGCGCACACCACCAGACCGTGTCGCAAACAATATGTTCATGTTTGCGCGCTCTTCTTCGTCCTCTGGCAGAGGCATAACCGACGTAATGGTCTCACCTTTATCCAGCGGCAATAGGTTCACAAGCGCCTTACCTCGTGACTGAGGCGTACCTAGAGGCATCCGCCAGACCTTGGTCTTATAAACCATTCCTGTAGATGAGAAGAACAAGACTTCTGTATGCGTATTGGCAACAAAGAAACGTGTTACCGCATCTTCTTCTTTAGTCCCCATGCCCGAGCGACCACGGCCACCACGGTGCTGAGTCCGATAAGTTGATAGGGCGGTTCTCTTCGCATATCCACCATGCGTGAACATGACGACCATGTCTTCTTTTTCAATAAAGGCTTCGTCATCCATATCCAACTCAGCTTCGATAAACTGAGAACGACGAGGAATGGCAAACTCTTCACGAACAACGCGTAATTCTTCTTTTATGATTTCCATCACACGCGGACGAGAAGAAAGAATGTCTAGATAGTCTGCAATCTTATCGGCAAGACCTTTAGCTTCGTCGCCGATTTCATCACGACCAAGTGCAGTCAAACGTTGTAGACGTAATTCCAAAATACCACGCGCTTGTTCTTCAGACAGTCTAATTTCACCAGCTTCATTTGCCTGTGTACGTCTGTCCGCAATCAAGTTGATAAGTGGCAGCATGTCTTGCGCAGCCCAAGCGCGGTCCATCAATTGAGCACGCGCTGTGGCTGGATCAGGAGAATGACGAATAATGCGAATAACTTCATCAATGTTCGCAACAGCTAGAGCAAGACCAACCAACATGTGAGCACGCGTACGTGCCTTGTTGAGCTCAAACTTAGTTCTGCGAGCAACAACTTCCTCACGGAAGATAATGAACGCCTGAAGAATAGCCTTCAGCGAAAGCAATTCCGGACGACCACTATTTAGGGCCAGCATATTCATACCAAACGAGGTTTGCAGCTGGGTATATCGGAATAGCTGATTCAGGACCACTTCTGGAGATGCATCGCGTTTAACTTCGACGACAACACGTACACCATCACGGTCACTTTCATCGCGCATATCTGCGATGCCTTCAATACGTTTATCACGTACAAGCTCGGCGATTTTTTCAATCATCGACGCTTTATTCACCTGATAAGGAATCTCAGTGAATACAAGGGCTTCACGTCCGTTTTTCAGCTCTTCAATCGCGCTTTTTGACCGCATAATCACGGAACCACGACCAGTCATCAGACCAGAACGAGAGCCAGACCGACCAATAATTAAGGCACCCGTCGGGAAGTCAGGTCCTGGAACGATTTCAAGCAGTGCTTCATCGTCAATATTTGGATCTTCAATCATCGCTATCGTTGCGTCGACAACTTCACCTAAATTGTGTGGTGGAATATTTGTCGCCATACCAACGGCGATACCACCACCACCATTTACCAATAGGTTCGGGAAGCGTGCTGGTAGAACTTGTGGCTCTTCTTCAGAACCATCATAGTTTTCCTGAAAATTGACTGTGTCTTTGTCGATGTCAGTTAGAAGATGGTTAGCGACCTTCTTGAGTTTTACCTCGGTATAACGCATGGCCGCCGCAGGGTCGCCATCCATCGAGCCAAAATTCCCTTGCCCATCGAGCAAAGGCAATCCCATCGAAAAGTCCTGCGCCATACGAACAAGCGCGTCATAAACTGATTGATCACCGTGAGGGTGATATTTACCAATCACATCACCAACAACACGCGCAGATTTTTTATAGGCTTTATCGAATGTATAGCCCTGCTCGTTCATTGAGAACAGAATACGACGGTGAACAGGTTTCAAACCATCGCGCACATCAGGCAGCGCACGGCTAACAATCACGCTCATCGCATAGTCAAGATAAGACTTCTTCATCTCATCTGATATATTTATCGGAGAAACACCCTCTTCGCCCGGATCAAACCGCACAGGCAATTGAGGTTCATCTGGACCACCAGCTTCCCCGTTGGCTACTTCAGGGTTTTCGTTCTCTGGATTTTCAGTTTCGTCAGACACGCGCAATTCCTACTAAGACGAGCGCGACGTTTGCGCTCCGATTCTATAGATTCGAAAAACAGTTTACGACGGTTTGTGTCACAAACACAAACTTTCTCGTGCTGTTCAGCCCTCCCAAAGGCACTATTTTACACAATGAATCGCATTTTTGGAGTTCTAAGGGGTATAGAGACATATTCGTCACTCTTAGGTGTCCTGTTAGACACAAGAGAAACACCGCTCATTTCTCGACATTTCAAGGAACGTAAGACATAAAAAAACGACCTTAGCCCTATTTCTAAGCCAAGATCGTTTTTCACATATGCGTCTATTCTAGAATCCTAGAATGGAATCTCATCGTTCAAATCAGCAGAAAAGTCTTCACGAGGACCATCGACTTGGCGTGGCGCACCGCCACCAAATCCACCACCATCTTCACTTACGCCGCGACCACTGCCGTCACGTCCGTCGAGCATTGTAAGAGTTGAACCGAAGTTACGCAAAACAACTTCCGTAGTGTATTTCTCTTGTCCAGTATTGTCAGTCCACTTACGTGTTTCCAATTGACCTTCAATGTAAACTTTCGAACCCTTTTTCAAATAGCGTTCGACTATTTTCACCAATCCTTCAGAGAAAACGGCAATACGGTGCCATTCTGTTTTTTCCTTGCGCTCTCCCGAGGTGCGGTCTTTCCAGCTCTCAGACGTCGCAATTGTAAAACTAGCAACAGATCCACCATTTGGAAATTGGCGAATTTCCGGGTCCCGCCCGAGATTTCCTACGAGGATAACTTTATTTACTGATCCGGCCATGTAATCGACTTTCCACTCGGCTATTCATTCAATCGGAAGACGTTATACGCCCTCTTCGCCATGTTCTAGCACTGTTATTAACCAGAAACCATTTGTTAACAGTATTTTTGATTAATGTTCGCCATATGTTCTATATCGAGCAGTGGATTTTGTAAAGGCGCATGCCAAATTTTAGCTTGCAGTGGAACTGATAGTACTTGATTTGCCGTTCTTCAAATAGCGATTTGCCAATCGAAGTATAGGATTAAATGGAGCAATCAACATCGCGCCAAAATTCTGATTTTCAGCGCCCTCAAATCCCAATGGCTCCTCACATTTTCCTGGGCAATAGTAAGTTTTGAAAACGACGTCCCAGATAGGAAAAATATTAGCGAAGTTTTTATTAATCGCCTCGGGGTGATCCGCATGATGCCAACGATGATATCTTGGAGAAGCAATAACTTTCGCAAAAGGGCCATGCCCCCAATCGATATCAACATGAACATAGGAATTGTGTAGGCCAATAAGGACGAATGGAAGAACGACCGCAACATCAGGAAGGCCAAGCCAAGAGGCACCTATAATGAAAGTAAATTTCATAAACAATGGCTCTAGATAGTGAACACGGTAAGCCGTCGTAAAGTTCATATTTTGATCTGAGTGATGAACACTGTGCATATCCCAGAGAACGCTTGAATGCATCAGGCGATGGTTCCAGTAATTGATAAAATCATTCGCTACAATGATAACACATACCACGCCCCATACTGGAATGTGCTCCCATATAGAAGCATCCAACGTTGGTAAACCTAGGCGTTCCCAGCTCCCACTTAGAATATTTTGGTTCTGGAAAACCAAAGTTAGCAGAACAAAATTTGTGAGATATAATGTCAGATTAGTTCGAGCGCTGTTTTTAAGCTCTTTCGTCCAAGAGAATGCTTTTTTTCCTTTTGACAGAAAGGAAAGTGCTGTAAAAATTGTAAAAGGAATGATCCAGCCAAAAAGCATCGCTTTAAAAATTGGCAAGATTGAAAATTCCATTTTCAAATTCCTAGACTTAGTACCATTGGACAATTCCATGTTTGGCATACCAGACTAAGGATAAGTCCCGATGAAAAAAGTATTTGAAATTTAAAACAAAGCTTACGCATCCCAAATTTGCGAAATTTATATATGTCTAGTGACAAAAACATGTAAGCAAATATGAGAGCATGAAATTTCCTGTCTAAACATTTAAATATGGCCCCACGACCAAGCTAGCTATACAACTTTTATTTTCCCCTTTCGTTCTACAAACTTATATGGTTTGGTGCCTCTTATTAATGGGTACGAAACTCTCAACTGCCGGCAAGAGCAACTTTTATGTCTACTGAACTAAAATCTATTCGCGTTCGCGGAGCCAAAGAGCATAATCTCAAAAATGTAGACATAGATATTCCCCGTAATGAACTCGTAGTCATGACTGGATTGTCTGGATCAGGAAAATCTTCACTTGCTTTTGATACTATTTATGCGGAAGGCCAGCGTCGCTATGTAGAAAGCCTTTCTGCCTATGCGCGCCAATTCCTAGAGTTGATGCAAAAGCCAGATGTTGAATCCATCGAAGGCCTATCACCCGCCATATCGATCGAGCAAAAGACAACATCTCGTAATCCCCGCTCAACCGTGGCGACCGTAACTGAGATTTACGACTATATGCGCCTACTCTGGGCGCGCGTTGGTATCCCATATTCTCCAGCAACAGGCCTACCAATCCAAAGCCAGACCGTCACACAAATGGTTGATCGCACTTTGGCTCTAGAAGAGGGAACCCGCCTCTATCTTCTTGCTCCTATCGTCCGTGGTCGCAAAGGAGAATACCGCAAAGAATTTGCAGACCTGCTAAAAAGAGGGTTTGCCCGGGTAAAGGTTGATGGTGAATTCTACGATCTAGAAGATCCGCCAACTTTAGATAAAAAGTTCAAACACGATATCGACGTTGTTGTTGATCGCGTTGTCGTACGCGAAAATATGAAACAACGACTTTCCGAGAGCTTTGAAACAGCGCTTGAGTTAGCTGAAGGTTTAGCCGTCGCCGAATATGCGAAAATTGAGGAAGGCGAAACCGAACCCAAAAGAATTATCTACTCATCGAAGTTTTCGTGTCCTGAATCAGGTTTCACACTTCCTGAGATCGAACCGCGTTTATTCTCGTTCAATAACCCGTTCGGAGCGTGTCCATCCTGTGATGGGCTGGGTGAACAACTCAAAATGTCACCTGACCTTATCGTGCCAGATCATGAAAAAACACTGGAAGGCGGTGCAATCGCACCATGGGCGAAATCTTCCTCACCTTACCAAATTCAAACCTTGAGGGCGATTTCACGTAAATACAAATTCAAACTTGAAACGCCTTGGAAAAAACTCTCCAAAAAAATTCAAGACATTATTCTTTACGGAACAGACAAAGAAGAAGTTGATTTTGTCTACGACGATGGCGCACGCCGCTATGAAGTCACCAAAACTTTCGAAGGTGTTATTCCAAACCTTGAGCGCCGCTGGAGAGAAACAGATTCCACTTGGGTTCGTGAAGACGTTGCCAAATACCAAGGGTCCGCGCCATGTCGCGCCTGTGATGGTTACCGTCTTAAACCCGAAGCCTTATGTGTTAAAATTGGCGATGAGCACATTGGACACATCACCCAGCTTTCCATCAAAAACGCGAAGGTCTGGTTCGATAATGTTGAAAGCAAACTATCTGCACAACAAATTGAGATAGCAACGCGTATTCTCAAGGAAATAAGGGACCGCCTTAAATTCCTGAATGATGTGGGCCTTGATTATCTGGGTCTATCTCGCGCGTCTGGAACTCTATCCGGTGGAGAGAGCCAACGCATTCGATTAGCAAGCCAAATAGGTTCGGGCCTGACAGGCGTACTATACGTACTAGACGAACCCTCCATCGGCCTACATCAACGCGACAATGAACGTTTACTCGAAACGCTTCGTCATCTTCGCGATCTTGGTAATTCGGTTCTCGTCGTTGAGCATGATGAAGACGCGATCCTCACCGCTGATTTCGTGGTCGATATGGGACCTCGCGCTGGTGTGCATGGCGGCGAAATTGTCGCCTGTGGAACCCCAGAAGAAGTTCAGGCGAATCCAAACAGCCTTACGGGAAAATATCTGAATGGCGTTGAAGAGATAGCCATTCCCAAACGTCGCCGTTGGGGTACGCGTACAAAAACAGTTTCACTAAAAGGTGCGCGCGGAAACAACCTTAAAAACGTCGATGTTGATATTCCGCTTGCGACCTTCACTTGCGTATCGGGTGTATCGGGCGGTGGTAAATCGACGCTTATCATTGAGACACTCTACAAAGCACTTGCACGCAAACTTCAAAATACGTCTGCTGCGCCGTCGCCATATGAGAGTCTGGAAGGTTTAGAACACCTCGATAAAATCATCGACATCGACCAATCTCCAATTGGTAGAACACCCCGTTCCAACCCTGCCACATATACAGGTGCGTTCGGCCCAATCCGCGATTGGTTTACTGGTCTCCCAGAAGCAAAAGCACGAGGATATAAAGCAGGACGCTTCTCCTTTAACGTTAAAGGCGGACGGTGTGAAGCATGTCAGGGTGATGGTGTCATTAAAATCGAGATGCACTTCCTACCCGATGTTTATGTGACTTGTGAAGAATGTAAAGGAAAACGCTATAATCGCGAGACACTAGAAATTCTCTACAAAGGCAAATCCATTGCCGATGTCTTGGATATGACCGTTGAAGAAGCCAAAGTTTTTTTTGCCGCTGTACCAGGCATCCGCAACAAAATGGAAACGCTTTACCGCGTGGGACTTGGCTATGTGAAAGTTGGCCAACAAGCCAACACTTTGTCGGGTGGTGAAGCTCAGCGCGTTAAACTCGCCAAGGAGCTTTCACGTCGCGCCACGGGTCGCACAATGTATATTCTTGATGAACCAACCACAGGTCTTCATTTTGATGATGTACGAAAGCTTCTCGAAGTTCTTCAGGAGCTCGTCGACAATGGAAATTCTGTTGTCGTCATCGAACATAATCTCGATGTTATTAAGACAGCAGACTGGGTTATCGACCTTGGTCCAGATGGCGGTGATGGAGGCGGCCAAATCGTTGCCGTTGGAACACCTGAAGATGTTATCAAAGTCAAAGAAAGCCACACAGGGCGCTTCCTCAAAGAAACCCTAGAACGCCAAGCTGAAAGAAGCGCTCGTCAAAAGGAAATTCTCAAAAAAGAAGCGCGCGCAGAAATCGCAAAGGCTGAAAGTGATGACATTGCGGAAGAAAAGCCCAAGCGCAAACCTCGTGCACCTGCTAAAACGAAAGCTCAATTGGCGGCTAAAGCTTCCAAAGCGAAAACAAGGACACGCAAGAAAAAAGCCTCGACTTAAAATCGAGGCTTTTCAAAATTTTAGGATTCAGCTTTTTGTCGCAATTTTTCTAATTCTTCATCAGATGGACGCATGCCTTTGTATAAATACGAAATATAACCGGACCACATAAGCGTTAGCGGATATTTGAACAAGATAACGCTTAAAACTCCCAATACAAAAAGAGACACCGGGTTTGCGCCCTCCAAAGTATCAATACTTTGCTCTCCAATGAGAATATTTTGAAGCACCAATAAAACAATTTGACTGACAAGAAACAGTGGAACGATCATTATAAGTGCGCCAGCTAATATTCTCCAAAAATTTCCTTTCGTCCAACTCCAAGTTTGAAAAATCATCATTCGTTGCTCAGCAACTGTGGCGGCTTGAACCAAGCAAAGTCTAGTTGAGATAAAAATGACAGCGCCAACGATAAACAATAAGATTAAAAGCCCGGCAACCGAAGTTCCCATTGCTGCTGAAACTTCAGCTTGAAAAAGAGCTGGATCAGTTTGAGAAAGACTCGGATCAATTCCAGCCGAAGCAACGACAATAAACACCGCGACAGACAGTAAAATCGACAGAAAAACAAACAAAATACCGAAGACAAGAAATAAAGAAGCTCCAACCCCAATCAACCTAAACTCATCGTTCGAAAAACCAAGTCCTAAAGGAGCTGTATATACGTTCCTTAGCGTGTCGCGAAAAATTGCAGCGACCACTACAAGAGTCGCCAATTCCGACAGAAGCATCACGCCGATAGTCCGACCTTCTAAAGGCGCTTTTCCCGTGAGAACTTCTAGAATTGACGAAGAATACAGCATGCTCCATCCGCCAACGATTGAAAGTAGAGCACACGCAGGCAACCATTTCGTCCAACTGTCTTTTAAATACCCAAAAGCATGTTGGACGCTATCCATTACAGGGACTTTTCCTGCAGGTATGTCAGTCATTTCAACCTCATTTCAATTCAATTTCTGCAAACTTAGAAATGTCATACGCTTACAGGGAAAATTCTACAAATAATGCACGTATCTATTCGCTCGAAACATTTAAAAAAATCAAGCTGAAGCCGTGACCGCACCTACTGTTAGCAATAGCAAGCCACTTACAATAACCACTCCCAATCCGCAGATTATGAAAGACCTGATGGCGGTCAACCACCAGCTGCTATCATAAACGCGATAAAGCTGAAGATAGAGATATATTGGCACATAGAATAGCAGAACAAACCAAATGTTCTCGGCGATACCTGCTGGCAATATCATTGCGAAGCTTGTGAGCAAGAATAGAGTCGATATGAAATGCAATGATGTAATGATGTGATCATATACAAAGACATTCTTTTTGAACGCGTAGAGTACTGTCAAAGACAGAACCATCATCGGCAGACATATCAACATCATACGCGGCAACCAAGACTGCAGCAATAATACAGCCCTTCTTGGTTCTTCCAACAATGTAACGGCATTATCTGCCATGACCCCAACCAAATTGGCGGCAAGAGATCCCCGCTCTATCTCAACGTCCACCTTTAATGTCTCAGTGCTTTCATCATCTCCATCGCTTAATACAACTTCTGAGGGCAAACTTCCGGTTTCCGCCTGTATCTGTTCCGCTCGCTCCTGAACACGCGCTGATAGGGATATTTCATTCAATACCTCTACCAATGTGGACTCGGTTTTTATCGTTTCAGCAATAGCATCGACTTCTTCATTGCTAGGTCCTACAGCGAAAAACAATGAAAAGAAGATAAGAGACGAAATCAGATAAAGACGAAACGGAGGAACCAGACTTGCTCTTTTACCTTGAACATATTCTCGCGTCACACGCCCCGGCACAAACAACAAACGTGGAATTGTGCGCCATACTCTGCCATCTAGAAACAGAAAATCAGTTAGAGCTTCGGAAAACAATTTCCAAATGGGACGATGAAAATCGTCTGCAAGCTGACTGCAAACATGACAATATTTCCCTTTGAGCACTGTACCACAGTTCTGGCAATTCTTATGGGTAAAATCAACGTCGGCTCTTCGTTTGAACAACGCGCCCAAGCTCATCCCGCCTAGTGTTTCTATTTCATCGCCCATTACGCGCGTGTTCCCTCACTACTCTTATATAAATTCAATCAATCATCACCAAATTTGTGGGTCAACGATAATCTGCCCCAAATTTTTCACTCAGACGTTGCACATACCTCTGCATTGTATACTTTTAACAAAAAAACCGGAGGAAACTTTATGGCGACTCACTTTTCTATTCACCGAATAGTCAGTTTCATCGCCCTCATCGGGCTAGCAGGATGTGTACACCAACAAATGAACGCTGAATCACCAAAAACTATATTGATTTCAAATGATACCATGCATGTGGAGCTAGCACCCGATATTGGTGGCAGTGTCTTGTCACTGACTTGGAATGGCATGGATATCATGCGGCGTTCTCCTCCAAATACTGATTCCGTTGACGATGTTGCGGGCTTCCCAATGGTGCCCATCGTAAACCGCATCCCAGAAGGCAAGTTCACTTTTGAAGGTAAAGACGTAGACCTTGATGGTAACTTTATGGGGTTGCCTGAATTTATTCATGGACATGGCTGGCTAGAAGCGTGGAACCTGATTTCCCAAACAAGCAATTCAGCTACAATTAGGTATGAACACGCTGCAGATAAATGGCCTTGGGATTATACATCAGATCAAGTCTTCACCCTGCTCGAAGACGGTCTAAAAATTGAGTTGAGCATCACAAATAACAGCGACAGCAATATGCCGGCTGATTTGGGATTTCATCCCTATTTTCCAACAAATGAGAATACAATTCTAACCTTCAATCATGAAGGCCATTGGCTAAACAATGGGTGGGGAATTGCAGTCATGAAACTGCCCGGTCCATTCCGCCAAGACTACCGAAAAGGTGGAACAGTCTACGACGTGATCATGACTGACGCACCGCACTATGGTTGGGATGGCAAAGCGACGCTTTCAGAACCCGGCCGGCCGGATATCGTGCTGACTGCATCTGAGGATCTAGGTAATCTTCACGTCTTTCATCCACCACTGGGAGACTTTATCGCGTTAGAACCCCAAAATGGGCGGAGCGACCCATTCAATCATTTCGAACATGATGATTCATACATAAAAACACTCGCTCCGAGCGAAACTTGGTCAGTTTGGATGAAAATCCAAGTTCAAGAATAAGCCCAATTCACGGCTCATTGCTTTGATGTTTAAGTTTCATTGCAATGGGCGATCTAAGCATTCCTCGATATTCGCTTTGCTCCCGAATGAAATTGTGCTTGAAGGTCTGGCTATTAATTTTCAGATCTAAAAAGGGTAATTCAACAGATGGCACCTAAACCAATTCACATCATTGGCGGTGGCATGGCGGGAAGCGAAGCAGCGTGGCAAGCAGCCAACCTCAATGTTCCCGTTATTCTGCATGAGATGCGTCCTGTACGTAAGACTGAAGCCCATCAAACAGATGGATTGGCTGAGCTTGTATGCTCAAACTCTTTCCGTTCAGATGATTACGAAAATAATGCTGTTGGTTTGTTGCACGAAGAGATGCGCCGCGCGAATGGAATTATCATTTCAACAGCGGGTGACCATCAGGTGCCTGCGGGATCTGCCCTAGCAGTTGATCGCGACGGCTTTTCCCAAAGCATTACCGCCAAATTAGAGGCTCACCCACTTATCACGATTGAGCGCGAGGAAGTCCCCGGTATTCCACCTTCTGAATGGGACAATGTGATTATCGCAACCGGCCCTCTGACATCCCCGCAAATGGGAGAAGCAATTAAAGAGCTAACCGGCGAAGACGAGCTTTCATTCTTTGATGCTATTGCCCCTATCGTTTATTATGACAGCATTGATATGAGCAAAGCATGGCGTCAATCACGCTATGACAAACCGGGTCCATCTGGCGAGACAGACGCTTATGTCAATTGTCCGATGGATGAAGAGCAATATCTTGCCTTCCTGCAAGCTATGAATGATGCGCCGAAAACTGAATTCAAGGAGTGGGAGAAAGATACGCCATACTTTGAAGGTTGTTTGCCTGTTGAAGTTATGGCCTCTCGCGGCCCTGAGACACTTCGCTATGGCCCGCTAAAACCCGTAGGCTTAACAAACGTCCACCAACCGGATGTCAAAGCCCATGCGATCGTACAGCTACGCCAAGACAACAAGCTAGGTACGCTTTGGAACATAGTTGGCTTCCAGACTAAAATGACTTACGGCGCTCAAAAAGAAGTGCTTCGCATGATACCTGGCTTGGAGAATGCTGAATTTGCACGTCTTGGAGGTATCCACCGGAACACCTTCATAAACAGCCCCAAAGTACTCAACAATAAACTTCAATTAAAAAGCCAACCCCGTATTCGATTTGCAGGTCAGGTATCTGGTGTGGAAGGATATGTTGAGAGCGCCGCAATGGGATTACTCGCAGGACGATTTGCAGCTTACGACAGGCTCGGCATCGACATTGCCCCTCCTCCAGAAACGACCGCTTTGGGTTCTCTTATATCTCACGTGACGGGTGGACATTTGGAAGGCAAAGCGACCTTCCAACCAATGAATGTCAATTTTGGCCTTTTTCCAGACATAACTGAATTTGAAAAAGTAGACCCTGAAACTGGTCGTCGTTATCGCGGAAAAGAAAAAGGGCGCGCTAAAAAACGGGCTATGTCAGTTCGCGCATTGAAGGATATTGGAGCATGGTTAGATAACCAATAAAACTAGTCCACATCTCCACACTCAACTTTTCGTTGAAATTTTACTGTTGAAGGCTCCAATTCTGCAGCAGTTTTCATAGCATTTTGTGCAGCCTTGCAGTCTCCCATCACTACTAGTGCCGAACTGTAACTATGATAAAATCCTGCAATGTTGGGACTAAGTTCGATTGCTTTTTCACAAAACTCTACAGCTTCTTCACCTTCATTCATTGACGCTAAGAGGTAGCAATGGTTGTTCAAGACCCCTGCCTCAAAGTCTTGTCCTGCCGCTAAAGATACAGCTTTCTCGCTATAAGGTTTTGCAGCTTGGTATTCCTCAACTTCGGTAAGTAGAGCAGCTCTATTTACTAAGTCATAAAACGATGAAACAGGAAAATTAAGATACTCAGAAAAGTAAGTATCAGATTGTTCATGTTTCAACTCAAATAGTGTTTGCAGATGAACCTCCAAAACTATTTTTCTCATTTCCTTCGTCAATTCAATATTATTTGGAATACCAAAGTTATTAGCCTCTAATAGTTCATTGACTATTAGAGCATCGCTATTAGCATCTTCAATTCTTCCTACTCTTAGAAATGATGCTGCACGATAAGTATGCAAAAATATATCTGACTGAGAATAACCGTCCTTGGGTACACTTAAATCATAGTGACGTGCTGCTTTCTCAAATTCGTACGATTTGAAAGCTGTTGTTGCTATATTCATATGGGCTAAGTGTTTTATTGGATGACCTTCAGCTGAGATATCCAAGCATTCCTGCCACATACCTTTACCTTCCAAAGCCAACTGACATTCTGCCGGAATCTTTTCATATGGATTCTTCTCATCCGCGAAAGAGACCCCACACAAAAACATAGATGCTGCTACAAAACCTGTTAGCTTCATATTCTTTCCCCCAAAACGACAGCGCAAATTCAATTATAAATTCTAAATTCAAATTTAGAACAACTACTTGTTATCAAGTACATATACCGCCTGCAAGAAATACCCTGCAACACAATGAATGGCTTTGGATTTTAGATCTAAATCCAACCGCTCAAAAGTCGCACACCATTCTTCATCAGAGCGATTGGTGTGCGGATGTCCAAAAAATTCAAGGTTCGTCATGCTATCCGTGATTTTTGTTAGCTTTCGCTGGATCGGACCATCATAAACATCTTCGATGATTATCAAGCGTTTAGACACGCGTTTTGCTTCGGACAAAATACTGTCTGGGTCCGGTGTGTGATGAAGCATCGTCAACAACAAGCTGACATCATACGCACCATCGTGAAACGGCACTTTAACACCGTCATATATTTGAGGTGCTAAGGCTTTTTCGAAACTCGTATCTCGGACATCTATTCCGTCAACTGCAAACTCCGCTTCACGCAGGACTGACAAAACACTTCCCGGCCCAGAACCTATTTCGAGAATAGAATCCTCTTTGGAAATACTATTTTCTATCCACGAAAGTTTACGTCGCGCGTCCATACGCCAAGCATTGTATATCAAACGACCCAATAATGGTGTTCGCCACAAACCGCTTGCCATTAAACCGTGTCCAGCTTTCCAGAAAGCACTGCTTTAAATACCTTCCAACGCCGTCCCAACGGGGAAATACCCTTTCCAGTCATGTATGCCGGAACAGTCGCAGCATATAATATCGCGCCACCAAACTTTAGCGGTATATATGCGAAGGTCTTTTGCATCAGCTCGAAACGCGGCTTAGCACAAGGACTGCCAATACGAGCCGAAATATACGCTCTTCCGCAATTGGCTAATTCTTCTTCGTATTTCTGAAAATCTTCGTCCAGTATACACGCCGCACAAAGAGCGGTCAGAGCCCCCGTCTCCATTCGCGGAGGCTTGTCTTCATTTTCGATGCCATCGAGAACGTCGTCATAACTATCAAGCAGTTTATCGAGGTAAGGCTTTAAAGCAGGTTGTGAACCCAACTCATCATCTAGAGCAAGAGATAGATCATGTGACCTCACCTTAGCGTCAGAAAATATCTGATCGAGCACCTCACGCCACCACTGGACGCGAATACGCCCTATCATGGGTTCTGACATTGTCAGCGCCCGCTCTAGCTCATGTACAAGCGAATAGAATGCAACAAGCTTTGCTCTTTGCGGTTTTGTTGCATACTTAGTAGCCAACCAACGATCTTCATCGAGAGTTTTTAACTTTATATCCAGCTCTTTGGCTGTTGCACGTATTTGGGGACTAGTCGTTTGGGTCATGACACCATATATGGACAGTAACAGATTTTATCTAGCTGTTCATTTCAAAATAAGGAGCTTTCCAATGGCTTTTGAACTACCTGCGCTTCCATACGCAACTGACGCACTTGAGCCCCACATGTCCGCCAACACATTTTCGTTCCACCACGCAAAGCACCACAATGCTTATGTCGTGAACTTGAACAAAATGATTGAAGGCACAGACTTTGCTGGTAAGTCATTGGAAGAAATAATTAAATCTTCTGATGGTGGCGTATTCAACAACGCTGCTCAGGTTTGGAACCACACATTTTTCTGGCACTCAATGAAGCCACAAGGCGGCGGCGAACCTACTGGTGCTATCGCTGAAAAAATTAATGCTGACTTTGGTTCATACGCAGCATTTAAAGAAGCATTCGCAACAGCTGGTGCGACTCAGTTTGGTTCTGGCTGGGCATGGTTAGTTCTAGCAAACGGCAAATTGGAAGTTCGCAAAACTCCAAACGCTGAAACACCACTGACAGAAGATGGTGTTACACCTCTTCTAACAATGGATGTTTGGGAGCACGCCTACTATCTTGATTTCCAAAATGCACGTCCTGCATACATTGAAACATTTCTTAGCGAATTAGTTAACTGGGATTTCGTAAACCAGAATTTGGCAGACGCTAGCTAATCTCAGCTAAAATACAAAACATTAGAGCCACCCTGCATATCCGCTGGGTGGCTCTTTTTTTTTTCAAAAAAAAAGCCCGCCAGAAATCTGACGGGCTGGGGATAGAAAATACGTTTAAGGAGGAAACTAAGCTGAACGTACTTTTTGGAGGAAATCGACAACCGAAGTCTGAAGCTCTTGAGCTTCACCTGCTAGTCCGCTTGAAGCGCTTTCAACTTGTTGAGCACACTGTCCAGTTTCCGAAGTTGTTGCACTTAGTGACTGGACTGAGTCATTCACAGTCTGTGCGCCACTTGCAGCTTCCTGAGCTGAACGAGAAATCTCCATAATTGCCGCGCGCTGTTGATCCATTGCTGATGCGATTGAAGATGAAATCGTATCAATATCACTGATCAATGTTGAAATCTTATTCATAACCGATACAGCGCCACCAGAAGCTTGTTGGATGCTGGAAATCTGGTTAGCAATTTGTTCAGTTGCTTTACTTGTTTGGCTTGAAAGCTGTTTCACTTCGTTAGCAACAACCGCAAAACCTTTACCTGCTTCACCAGCACGCGCCGCTTCGATCGTTGCGTTCAATGCTAGAAGGTTTGTTTGACCCGCGATGTTGTTGATTAGGTCGACAACTTCACCAATTGCTTCTGCTTCACGGTCAAGACCTTTAACGCTTTCACTTGAAACGTGCATCTCATCGACGGCTTCTTTTGCAATCGTTGTTGAGTGAACAATTTGATTTGCAATTTCAGCAATCGACGCTGACATTTCTTCCGCAGCTGACGCCACAGTGTTTACATTGTGAGATGCTTGGTCTGCAGCACCGGCAGCTGCACCCGTTTCGTGTGTCGCATTCTCAGCTGATCCACGCATCACTGTCGCAGTATTCTGAAGCTCAGAAGTAGCACGTGACATAACTTCGAATGTGTCGCGCATTTTTCCATCAAACGCTTCGATAAATCCATCAATTTGACGTGTGCGCTGCTCACGTTCAGCTGCTTCTTTCTTGGACTGTTCTTCAAGACGAAGACGTTCGCGACCGTTTTCTTCAAACACACGAAGCGTTTGAGACATTTGGCCGATTTCGTCTTTTCCATCAGTACCTGTCATGTCTACATCGAACTCGCCATCGGCCAATCTAGCCATAGCGTTGTTTAAAGTAGTTAGGCGTCTAGAAATACAGCGCTCAACATAGAAGAACCCGATCAAACCTGCACCAGCCAATGCAGCAAGTGTCATCAAGACCAAAAGAGTCGCCGCTGTTGTGTTTGTCGCCAAAGCAGATTTAGCAGTCGCCTCAGCATCGGAACTAATCGACTTAGCAAGCGCTATAGTCGCAGCTTCCAAAGACAATGCTGCTGCATTTGCTTGTTCCGCGATAGCCTGAGCTTGTGTTTGTGAATTCAATACTCTTGTTTTCATAGATGACATTGTATTGTCGCCGTCAGCAAATGCGACCAAACGATCTACAGAGTTTCTAAGTTCTTCACTCGTGACTCCACCCATAATCGCAATGTTAACGGTGATTTCGTCTACTTGATCGAGAAGCTTATCTTCAAGTGCGGTAATATCACCAAGACTGTTTGTAAGCTCAACTTCACTGAACAAAGAGTTCATTGTATTGGCGGAAAGGCTGACCCGTAGAAGTGTTTCTATATCTTCTTCAGCAGCTTCATCCAATTGAGCTTCAACAGCGTTCACCACATCAGCACGTACTGTACGCATATCCGCCATTGCCGCGTGAAGCCTGTCCTCAACGGATATACGTTCCGTTACCACAGTATTCAAACTCGTCACGGCTGCTTGCATTTCACTGACTGCTGACCCGACTTTAGACAAGTCTCCTACAT
Source organism: uncultured Hyphomonadaceae bacterium (assembly GCA_964352025.1). GTDB lineage: Bacteria > Pseudomonadota > Alphaproteobacteria > Caulobacterales > Hyphomonadaceae > Hirschia. Next base: position 185,579 of record CAYGPZ010000002.1, on the reverse strand, counting down.
CGTCAGCTGACTTTAATTCAGCAATATTACTATCAATATCCGCAAGGTAACCTACCAACTCATTCAGAGATTGAGCGCGGTCTGCCTCCATAGAAACTTTGGAAAACCCTTTTGTTTCGGATTTCAAAACTCGCGCAGTAGAGCCCATATCGCTTGAACTTTTTTGCAGAGGCATCTTTTCTTCCGCAATATCTTCAAGTCCATTACTAGAAGAATTTAGGGCAGTCATGGAAATCCCAGATGCTCCAGCTAAAGTCACACCAGCCGCTGCAAATGCAGCAGGTAATCGCACACGGATCAAATTGTGGTTCAACTTAGACATTTCTTGTTATTTCCTCAGCCCCGAAATAATTATGGTTAATTTTAACCTTACAAATAAGCGGGCCACTGACGCAGCCCGCTTTAATTTATATCTTACAATTGAAAGTTAATCGTAACGTTAACGCCTGAATCAGGTGAGCCTTTAGCAAATTCCCACTGGTTCAGCGCTTTAATAGCTGCTTTATCGAAAACGCCAGGAACAGTTGCTTCTGTAACCTCAACATTTTCTACTTTACCAGCATCATTCACGTCGAACTTAAGAGACACAGCGCCTTCTAGTTCACGACGCTCAGCACCACGCGGATACTCAGGAGCGACCTGCTTCAATACTTTAACTTCAGCTTGCGCTGGAGCTGCACTTACAAACATCGATCCTACTGACAAGGCAGCAGCCGACAAAACGAACTTCAACTTCATGGTTTCACCCTTATGACAAAATAGTGCTGCAGATATTTTCAACTCCTTCTCTTGTCGAGATTGAGCCATCTTTCCGCTTTCACATGTTTCACTTTAAGAACGACTTCCAAATCTTAAGTTAATTTATTCGTCAAATTTCTTATATATTATATCAAACAAGGGTTAGCAGCTCTCAAGAGAACTCGCGATTAAACATAATACGCTGATTTTAAAAGTATTTAATTTTACAAAAATTTATTTAGGAACCGCAGTCCCGGTACACGCAGAAGACACAAGCGCAAAAATTGACAACTTTAAAGTCTTCAGATTCAGAGTAAAAAGGCCCATTTTTGGAAAATGAGCCTTTTCTTATTAATATTTCCAAACGTGTAAAACCAAGCCAATGAACAAAGACAATAAATAGTACGGTCGATTCGTCTTTATTGCTCTATTTCACTTAGACTATACTTGCGCACCATGGGGAACATCTTCTCCATCACCACCGCCTACTGTGTTGCGACGCAAACCTGTGTGCAACAACAATGCAGATGCGATAAAGATCGAAGAATAAGTACCGACAAATACGCCCCAGATCATAGCAAACGAGAACCCGCGAAGAACCTCACCACCTAGAATAAAGATGGAAGCTAGCGCCAATAATGTTGTTCCAGATGTTAGCAATGTTCGTGATAGCGTTCTGTTGACCGCCAGATCAATCACATCGCTCAATGAGAGCTTCTTATAACGGCGCAACTCTTCACGCACCCTGTCATATACCACAACAGTATCGTTCATTGAGTAACCTACAATGGTCAGCAAAGCCGCGATTGTAGAAAGGTTGAACTCAAACTGAGTTATAGCAAACATACCAATCGTCAGCGTCACATCATGTACAAGAGCCAATACTGCACCGACTGAGAACTGCCATTGGAATCGGAACCAAATATAGGCAAGCATCATAGCTAAAGCGACGATTAGCGCTGTTACACCATCTTGTAACAATTCGCCGGAGACTTTAGGACCAACGGCTTCTTTTCTTCTCTCTTCAATATCACCAAATTCAGCGCGAAGCGCTTCGAGAATACGGTTGGCTGAAGCTTGAACGGCCGCCTCAACTTCATCTCCCTCGGCGTCAGGTGCTTTTGTTTTAATCAAAGCAATCGTTGAATCTGCATCTTCAGCAACAAGATTATCTCTAATCTCAGTTACTTCGACGCCTTCAAGATCAAGCCCAGAAAGCACATTTCTTATTTCACCGATTTCAACTTTTTTAGAAGTCGCAACTTCAACGACAACCCCTCCGACAAAGTCGATACCAAAATTAAGACCACGCATAGGTACAACAGCGACCGCCGCAATTAATAAAACGACAGACAGGGCAAACGCGCCCATTCGCAATTTCATAAAACCAAATTTAGGTTCCACTGGAAGGTATTTTAATAACATATTCCGTCCTCCCTATACCGGCAATTTCTTGGGACGCGCGAGGCGCAACCAATCAGCCATAAACATCCGCGTCAGAACGAAGGCAGTAAACACTGATGTGAAAACACCTATACCAAGCGTCACAGCGAACCCTTTAACAGGACCAGATCCAAGCCAGAACAATACACCCGCAGCAATAAGCGTCGTAATGTTCGCATCAAAAATCGTCGAGCTAGCTTGTTGATATCCTATATCAACGGACGTAATCGGCGATCGACCATTCCTATGTTCTTCTCGTATACGTTCAAACACCAGAACGTTCGCATCCACCGCCATACCAATGGTCAGGATAATCCCTGCAATACCTGGCAATGTGAGTGTCGCGCCGAGACCAGACAATGAACCGATGATCAGCATAATGTTTGCTGCCAATGAGATAACCGCAAAGCCACCCCACAACCCGTAAGCAAGGATCATAAAGATTGCGACAAGAGCCAGACCGATTAGCGATGCTGTCGTACCGGCGCGAATAGAGTCTTCACCAAGCCCCGCACCAACAACGCGCTGCTCAACGACTTGTAATTTGGCAGGCAATTCACCAGCGCGCAAAACAATGGCGATCGCGTTGGCTTCTGAAATTTCAAAACTACCAGTGATACGACCCGATCCGCTCAAAATTGGTGAGCGAACATTTGCTGCAGAAATGACTTTTCCATCCAGAACGATTGCAAAACTACGACCAATATTCTCAGTCGTAAATTCACCAAAAACCTTTGGTCCACGCCCCTTCAAAGTAAAATTGATTTGCGGGCGGTTGTTTTCATCAAACCCTTGCGATGCTGTCGCAAAATCAGCTCCGGTAAGGATGGGGTCTTCAAACAACACATATTCTTCAGGTGTATACGCATCGACACGTTTGATTTTTCCAAGACGCGGCTCATCAAGACGGTATGATGAAGGGTCAGCGGCATCATCAACAAGGTTAATCGTCATTACACCAGCACGCTGGATCAATTCGATCAAATCAGTCGGGTCATCTAGCCCTGGAACCTCAAGAATAATGCGGTTTGATCCTTGGCGCTGAATGCTTGGGTCTGTCGTTCCAGAACCATCCACACGGCGGCGAACCACCTCAATGGAGTCGTTCAACGCTTCTTCTTCAAGCTCCTGCAAACGCGCAGCTGAGAAGCTCACTGTAACCAAACCATTTTGCTCATCTATTGAAAGGCTTTGAGGCCCACCAATACCACCAACAGGAGCGGATAATTCGCGCACACGACTTAAAGCTTCGTCCATCTGCGTTTCTTCCATCACACGGAAACGAACGCCGCCATTAATCACTTCTCGACCGCGAAACTTCACATTGTTGGGTTTCTTGATCAGAGCACGCTGAATATCACGCGAAAGTTCGCGAAGTCGATTTTGCTGCAACTCCTCAGGGTCAACTTCTAACAATAGATAAGACCCACCTTTAAGGTCCAATCCAAGTTTAACAGTCTCTGATGGCACAAAGCCTGGCAGGCCTGCACGCTGACCTGCACCTAGCAAGTTCGGCAAACATAACCATGCACCAAGCAATACAGCGCCTATAACGAGGAGGCGTTTCCATGTTGGAAATTGCAGCATAATAAAGCGTCTCTAGTTTTTTGAAGTATCGTTAGCTGGTTGAGGTGTGTTTTTACCACGCACTTCAACAATCATTGAACGCAAAACGCGCAGTTTCACGCCTTCACCTGCATCAATCACAACTTCTGTGTCTTCAACACGTGTAATCTTACCAATTAAGCCACCCGTTGTGATGATAGTATCACCTTTAACAACAGCATTGATCATTTCTTGATGTGCTTTTTGACGCTTTTGCTGTGGTCTGATCATTGTAAAATACAAGATCAAAAGAATACCAGCAAATGGTAACATTTGAATCAAAGCAGATGGTTGAGATGCAGTGCCTGCAGCTGCTGCGCCTACTTCTTGAAAAATGAGCGGTGCGATAAACATGTACGCCTCTTAAATTATCCCAGTTCCAATTCCGAATGGAATTAGTCGCGCTAACTCACTTTTCAAAGCAAGCAAACGCATATCAGGCGCGGACTATATCGAGAGCCCCAGACAATGCAATGTATGCATTCACCTTTGATGAGAACTTATTGGGTTAAATCGCGCGTTTACCGGATAATTGGTTGGTCGGATCAATTGGCGTTTTCCCTTTTCGCAATTGAAAGTGTAATTGCGGCGAATCAACAGACCCAGTTTCACCTACCTTAGCAATCGTTTGGCCTTGTCGGATTGCTTGCCCTTCTTCAACGAGCAACTCTTTAGCATGTGCGTAGGCTGTTACCCATCCACCACCATGATTGATAAGAACTAAAAACCCAAAGCCGGGTAGCTCACTTCCAGCATAGACCACATATCCATCAGAAGCGGCCTTGATCGGCGCACCAGCTCTTGCGCCAATATTTATACCATCATTCTTTTTACCAGATGCGTCTTTTCCATAAGCTTTGACCAGATTACCGCTTACAGGCCATAAAAAGCCCTTACTATTGCTCGGCAAGTCTATGTTTGCAGACACAGATTTAGGTTGCGCTGTAACTTCTTCATCAAATCGACCATAATCTGAAGACGCAGACGCTAATTTGGCTGGATCAGGTTGCATCGCACTGGCAGGTATTTCATTGGTAGCCACAGCTATAGACCCAAGTGCAACCTCGCCCACGACCGGCGTCGCCACCCCACCAGAAACCTTCATTGCATTAACTGCCGCATCCGCAGACGCAATTGCCGTTTCTTCAGACGCGAACGAATCTCTAGCTAAGCTAGGTAATATCATTTGATCACCTGGATATATTGTCCACGGCTTAGGCAAACCATTCATATTTGCAAGCGAGCGTGTATCGACATTATAGCGACGCGATATCGCGTACAAAGTCTCGCCAGCCTCAACAACATGGATATTAGGTGGCGGCAAATATAAATAACTGCCAACTTCCAATTCAAATGGCGGCTGTAGATTATTGGTTTCAACCAATGCACGTAGAGCAATTCTATACCGTTCTGAGATACGGTACAAAGTGTCACCTGGTAATACCTCAACAGCATCACCTAGAAGTTCTTCTTCACTTGTTTGCAATAGCGGAGCCGCTGCCAAGTGCGCCATTCCTTGCGCAGGCAATTGCTGCGAAGCTAAGCGCTGCATCGGCCTCATTGCGGGGTTCTTTTGTTCAAAAGAAACAGATTGTCTTACAGGCTGCGATGTAGACGGATACTCACTGGCATCAGGTTGCTGACGATACACATCATTATTCATAAGTTCTTCATTCGAAAAACTCACTTTTTCTCTCTTACCCTTTTTATCCTTTCCTCCAAACGGATTTAGTTTCGAGGCGATCATTGAGGCCCCTTTTCCAGCTATCCCTAGTGCTGCGGATGCCGCTAATCCTACTCCGGCCGAGCTACCAGAGTTTATCGCCTGACTAGCTGCTGCGGTTGCTCCCATTTGCACACCAGTTTGGGCAGCATTGCCGACCAAAGAAGTCGCAGATCTGGCAACACCATTGCCGGGTATACTCATTCCAGATGCAGCAATATTGGGTAACGTCATGGCTTGAGCTTGAACCGCAGGAACCCCCATAGAAGGCAGTGTTGCTGATGGCACGGAAAACGCAGTTTGAGGAATCGACGCATTAGGAACGCTCATCTGCGGCGTCGTGAATTCCGGTGTCTGCATCCCTAATTGTGCCGTCGAGTAATTCGGCGTCTGGAAAGCTGGTGTTTGAACATTCGCGGCGTCACCAAATGTCATTGGAGAGTTGCCATACCTAGTTTGTGGTACACCTTGCTGAAAGCCCAATTGTCCTTGCTGTTGAGTCAACAACTCTTGAGGCTGCTGATTTATATATTGCTGGCCATAGGATTGTTGATTGATCGTTTGCTGGGTCGTCGTTCTATTTGTAGCGGTAGATTGAGCTTGCCTCTGAGCCGTCTGACGTTGTGCGGTTTGACGTTGCGCCGCTTGGCGTTGTGCTTCTACACGCTGACGGGACGCCTCTTCAACTTTTTCATAATATTGGACATCTGGCTGCTCCAAGGGCGCACCTTGAGAAACTGGCGCATATTCCGTCGGCTGTGGAACCCTGTATTGGCTATAGCTGGAAGGGGCGCGATATTCTACAGGCGCTGTTTCACGCACTGCTTGAGCATGAGCAGACGTCGTTACCCCACCCGACATAGCGCCTAATGTCACCATGCTTATGGTTAAAACTGACTTCGTAGAAATCGGTTTTGAATTGCTCATTAATTCTCGTCGGGACAATAAAATGCCCGACCTCCTGCAAACTATAGCTCTCGTGCAGTTCCAATAATGAGCGGTAAAAACTTAGAAGGCCCTAACGAGTTAAGCTTTTCCAGCTTATTTTCGAGCCTTTTATAGACATTTATCTGTTGAATCCCGTCTTTTTCGACAGGAGCGACAAGAATTCCATCATTCTTCAGCTGTTCAACCAATTTTATTGGAGGTTCTGAAACAGCGCCTGATAAAATAATCCGATCGAACGGTGCGCGCTCATCTAACCCTTGAAGCCCATCGCCATGAAATGTTCTGACGTTATCTAATTCAAGAGAGAGGAGTGTCCCATGCGCTGTCTCGTGCAATGTCTTAAAACGCTCAATCGTGTAAACGCGTTTTGCGAGCATAGACAGAACCGCAGCCTGATAGCCAGCTCCTGTTCCTACTTCCAACACCGAATGATGGGCCTGCACATCCATCGCTTGAAGCATCTGCCCAACAATAACAGGTAGAGACAATTCTTGCCCACAAGCAATTGGAACCTGTAAATTATCATAGGCCATATCGCGGTATTCTGCAGGCACGAAAACAGCACGTGGCGTTTTCTCAACCGCACTCATAACGCGGTTATCCATCACACCAGCTTGGCGCAGCTGCAGCACTAGGCGCGCGGCTCTATAAGGATCTACTATACTCAACGGTCAAAGACCTTTTATACTTCTTACAATTCGCCAAAAGACTGAGCGAGAATATCACGATACGCGTAATGCGTTAAATCAACGTGCAGAGGCGATATACTGATTTTATCTTCATAGATACACCGAAGATCAGTGCCATTTGGTGGATCAGACTTAGGGCCACCGTGCGATAACCAGTAATAATCTCTATTCCTTGGATCCGTGCGTTTTTCAGAATTGATAATCGGGAAGTCGCGCATGCCTTGCGCAGTTATCTCAACACCTTTTACATCTTCAATTTCACAGTCGGGGAAATTGACGTTCATCACGACGTCATCCGGCCAACCCGTTTTAAGGAGGCGTTTAAGTACTTTAGGACCATAGTGGCGCGCTGTATCCCACGCGATAGGCTTACCTTTACGAAAGCCTTTTGTCTGTGAAAATGCAATTCCCGGCACACCAAGGATCATGCCTTGAATACACGCCCCAACCGTCCCTGATTGAGATGTATCTTCCCCGACATTCTGACCACTATTCACACCAGACAAAATAAGATCCGGCTTTTTATCTGCGAGAATATGCTCGATACCCAAGACCACACAGTCTGTTGGCGTACCTTCAATGCGAAAGCGTTTCTCTGCCCGTTGATCAACACGCACAGCATCCGAAACAGTAATCGCACGCCCTTGTCCAGATTGCTCTTGTAAAGGCGCAACCATCCAAACATCATCAGAGATAGAACGAGCGATTTCCTCCATAACCTCAAGGCCCGGAGCATCCATTCCATCATCATTTGTTACTAGAACGCGCATTATTTCGCCTTACTGTAGTGTTATAGCTTTTAAAGCAATATCGGAGCTAAAATTGATATCCAATCCATTTCAAATTTTTGAACCTATTTCGACATTGCGTCGAAATACAATAATTGCATCCTTCATTCTTATATTATTAAATAGTGGCGCGATCGATCTCTCACAAATGAATTTCTTAGGAATAACATTCAACGGAAATCGTGTTGACATGCTTCTAGGACTTTTTGTGACCTTTCTATGGATAGAGCTAACGGTAAAAAGCTATATTATTTTAAATAGTTATTTCAAGCGGAGAGATGCTGAAAAAAATTCAATGACAGAGTATCCGACTTTCAAAGAGTTTACGGTATTATTTCTGACGGAAGTTGCTCTTCCATTGCTAATATCAGCTTTCGCTTTATCAAGGCTTCAAATACCTTTTATTTGATCACCTCAACACCGCCCATGTAAGGCACAAGTACGGTTGGCACTTTTATAGAACCATCTTCTTGCTGATAGTTTTCTAAAACCGCCACCAATGTACGGCCAACAGCTAGACCAGACCCGTTAAGTGTGTGCACAAATTGCGTCTTTGGCTTCTTGTTTTCTTCTGTCGGGGCAGGCTTAAAGCGCGTATTCATGCGGCGCGCTTGGAAGTCTCCACATGTCGAACAAGATGAAATCTCGCGATACATATCTTGAGATGGCAGCCACACTTCAATGTCGTAAGTGCGCTTAGCGCCAAAGCCGATATCACCTGTACATAGGTTCACAACGCGGTAAGGCAGCTCAAGTTTCTGTAAAATAGCTTCAGCACAACCCGTCATTCGGTCGAGCTCCGCATCACTGTCTTCTGGCTTGGTGATAGACACCATCTCAACCTTGGTGAATTGGTGAAGACGGATCATGCCCTTTGTGTCACGTCCTGCTGATCCAGCCTCAGAGCGGAAACACGGTGTTGCCGCCGTCATGCGGATTGGCAATTGATCTTCCGCAAGTATTTGCTCGCGTACCAAGTTAGTCACTGGCACTTCGGCAGTTGGAATCGTGTAAAAATCATTTGTTGTCTTGAAGAGATCTTCTTCAAACTTGGGAAGCTGCCCAGTACCTTCAAGCGCATCTGCTTTTACCAAGAATGGCGGAGACACTTCCTGATACCCATGCTCGTCTGTTTGTACATCCAGCATGAATTGAGTCAGCGCGCGCTCAAGCTTTGCCATTTTACCGCGTAGTGCCACAAAGCGCGCACCTGAGATTTTAGCCGCAGCTTCAAAGTCCATAAGGGCAAAGCCCTTCTCGTCTTTTAGCTTCTCACCAAGGTCAGCATGCTCTTGGGCAGTAAATGCCAATTTGGTTGGTTCACCCCAGCCACGTACTTCTTCATTGTCATCTTCGTCAGCCCCATCTGGCACATCATCATAAACGATATTTGGCAGACCAAGCAGGATGTCATCCAGTTTTCCACGCACTTCAGATTCTGTCTTGCCGACCTCTTCCATCGTGGCTTTTGCTTCAGCCACCTCAGCCATAAGACGTTGCGCCTCTTCTTCATTGCCCGTCGCTTTGGCTTTACCGATCATTTTGGAAGACTTATTGCGAACTTGCTCGGCATCTTGAATTTTCTGAACAGCTGCGCGCAATTGTTCGTCTAATGCCAAGATATCCGACACAACATCGCCCAAACCTTCTTTACGGCGGTTCCAGCCATTTTTATAGGCATCTGGATTATCGCGAATGGCGCGGATGTCGTGCATAGTCATGCTCCTGAAAGCGGAAATTCGAAGTGTTTTGTATTCTTTGGTTGGAAATAGCACTGTTTGCAAAAAAGAACAGCACTATTGCATGTTGCCATTCTACTTATTCCCACCGCATAGCGCTACGCAAACGCGAATGTCTCTTGAAGAATGAATGAAGCTAATTTTGAAATGCGAAGACTAAAAGCCAACTTAAACGTTGAGGCGCTCGTCTTCATCCTCGTCATCATCTTTGCGTTTTCTTTCAACCATTGAGGCTGCCAAAATGCCAAGTTCGTAAAGAAGATAGACGGGAATTGCCAAAGCTGTTTGGGAGAATGGGTCAGGAGGTGTCGCCAGCATTGCCAATGCAAAAATCACCACGATTGCGTATTTGCGTCCGCCTCTTAAGCTCTTGGCGGAAACCACTCCTGCTCTTGCGAGCAACGACATCACAACAGGTGTTTGAAACGCAATACCAAAGGCAGTGATCAACGATAAAGACAAATCCACATATGGTTTTGCTTTTGGAAGAAATGTTACACCTTCAAATTCCTGCATGAACGCAAAACGCATGGCAAACGGCAAAATAATAAAATAAACGAGCGCCGCACCAGCGATAAACAGAAACGGTGTCACCATAATATATGGCACCATTGCTTGGCGCTCAGACTTATAAAGCCCAGGCGCGACAAAGCTATAAATCTGCCATGCCACATATGGAAAGGAGATGGCTAAACCAGCCAAAATAGCTAATCTCAATTTGATAAATAATATCTCGAATGCATCCGTGAAGATTACGCCGTCAATCGCAGACTCCCCACCATAATCAGCTTTGGCGCGATCAAAGGGGATCATCAAATAATCAAACATGTGCTGAGAAAAGATAAACGCGACGATTGCGCAACTTCCCAAAACGATCAACACTCGGACCAAACGATTACGCAATTCCGTGAGGTGATCCATAAGCGGCGCACGGCTTGCTTCTACGTCCTCATGACCGGCAGGTAGCATTTCGTTTTCTGATTTATTCACGATGCCGCCTCACTATCAGAAGATTTACCAGTCTCTAGTTTGGCTTTATCTTCTTCCAGCTTTTTCTCAGCTTTCGCACCTGTCTTTTCTAAGTCTGCTTTCAAGGCGTTTGCCGCATCACCTGCATCTTTGGCAATATCAGATTCTGTGGCCTCAAGATCTCTGGTTAGTTCATCGATCCCAGTTTCTTTTTTGAGCGCCTCGACTTCTTTGCGTAACTCTTCCAATTCAGCCTGACGTCCCAACTCATCAAAACTCTGGCGAAACTCAAAGGCCATCATGCGCATCTTGCCTGTAATACGTCCAAATTTGCGCATCATTAAAGGCAGGTCTTTTGGCCCCAACACGACAAGTGCCAGGATTCCAAGAACCATTATTTCGATGAAACCTATTTGAGGGATCATATACCCACATACTCCAGAGGCACGGCTTAATTAACTCAGCCTTTGCTAAAGACGGACCACTTTAGCAAGCACTCATAACAATTAAACGTCAGTTTTATCTTTGTTCGGCGTAATATTGATTGTCTCGCCATCTTCAAGTGACTTGGGGTCAGCCGCAGCTGCTGCATCAGCGTCTGCATCTTCTTTCAGGCCTTTACGAAAACTCGTAACACCTTTTGCTAAATCACCCATGATTGCAGAAATCTTCCCGCGGCCACCAAAGAACAGCAACGCTAGAACAAGCACGATCACCAATTGCAAAGGGTGAATTCCACCAAATCCCATGACTATTTAATCTCCTGCTGTATCTAGCAAATATACTACGTAATTGTGCGGCAACCTAATTTAAATAGTTCAGAACCGCAAATGATAACGCTAAATAATATTATTCAGAATCGGTAAAATCGGTATGAAATTCGGCTGGGTCAGCCATTTCATCATCAATCGTATCAATAATTTCGAGCAAATCTTCATCCGCCTCAGAATCTGATGGTCTTGGCATGTCGAAATCATCAGGGATATTTGCAGATAAAAGCCCTGCTGCTTTCATCTCTTCTCGCCCCGGAAGAGAGTCCAAATTATCCAATCCGAAATGCACCAAAAATTCATTCGTCGTTCCATAGACTACAGGCCGTCCAGGCGTTTTACGACGCCCGCGTAGACGGATCCAGTTCATTTCTAGAAGAACATCTATCGAGCCCTTAGACACAGCGACACCGCGAACATCTTCTATCTCAGCTCGCGTACATGGCTGACAATACGCAACGATAGACAGCGTCTCCATAGCAGCCTTTGAGAGCTTTTTCTCTTCTTCTCGTGTTTCCTCAAACAAAAACGCCAGATCAGGTGCCGTCTGAAAACGCCACCCTCCAGCAATCTCCATCAATTGAATTCCACGACCCGCATATGTTTTTTGAAGGCGCATCAAAATATTCGCCACATCAGCACCGGGCGGCAACATTTCAACCAAAGACCCCGCCTCGACAGGCTCTGTCGTTGCAAAGAGTATCGCTTCTGCACGCCGTAATGCTTCGATATCGGTTTCGATATTTTGTTCGTCTTCAGAACTAACATCTTTAGACGTTTCTGGCGCAATAACTTTGTAAATATCATTGCCGAGAATCGCATGGGCGACTTCCATTGGCACCTCTTCATCATCGATAGACTCATTAGATGAAGGCTCGACCTTTACCGCTTTCCGGCGTTGTTTCTTTGACAAAGCCGCGACAGCTTTCATTATTTCTTCTGGATCGGATTGATCAGTCATCGCTATTCCGCAGCTTGTTGAGTCGGCTCGCTAATGTTAGCCCGACGTATATATACGTCAGATAATGCAGCATCCTGCCGCAAATCAACAGCTCGGTCACGTGTAAGCTCCAATGCAGCAGCAAAATAGCTAGCTGTTATGGACTTCTTCGGTGTTTCATCAGGTTCATCCGAAGGTGGCTTGAGACCTTGAATAGCAGCCCAATCATCAAGTTTGGGCGCGATCTTTTTCAGAGACTTACGCGCGCTTTCCAATGCCAATACGGGCTGGCGGCGGACCACGTGTGAACGCTTTTGGCCTTTTCTTGATTGGATATCGCCAAATGCTTTCATCAAATCATAGACGTTGGCCTTATACGTCGTCTTTTTTAGAACTTTAATCTGCTCTGGTATGCCTCGGACAAATACATCTCGCCCAGATATGTCCAACGCGTTCATTTCAACGGTGGCTTCCCGCATCGCTTCCAGCCGCGCTAATCGAAAGGCGAGCCTGCGCGCCATACCGTCTGCCTCGGGCTCTTCAGCCGTATTTGCATCTAACTTGGGCAGTAATAATTTGGATTTGAGATACGCCAGCCACGCTGCCATCAATAGATAATCTGCAGCCAGATCAATACGATTAGATTTTGCTTCGAGAATGAAATCTAGAAACTGTTCGGCAAGCTGTAAAATTGAAACTTCTAAGAGATCGACTTTTTGCTTTCGAGACAATTCCAGCAATAAGTGCAAAGGCCCTTCATAGCCTTTGATATCGACATTAAAGACATCTTCAGGAGCCGCATCTTCGACTTCTCTGGATGCTTCTTTTAAAGCACTATCCTGCACCTGGCCAATCAAGCGATAGCCCTATTTGTTGGGTCTTCTCCTAATTCAGCAGCGCTGACCAAGGATATCAATTCATCAAAACGTTTGCGCCCTTCAACAATATCAAAAGGCTTTCTGTGCAAAGTACTATCTGTTGCAATTTGTGCTCGCTCTTCAGCGCGTCCTGACAAACGTGGACTAGCGGCAGCGACCTGACGCATCTCACTCAGGACAATGTCAGGATCTTTTGCAAATCCAGCACAATGAAGGACAACATCACATCCCGCTTCAAATGTACTGCGCGCGCGGCTTTCCAATGTTCCACCCAGAGCCTTCATGCCGAGATCATCTGACATCAGCAATCCATCAAACCCGATACGTGTTCGAATGACATCTCGTATAATTTTTCTCGATACTGTCGCAGCAACATCTCTATCAAAGGCCTGATACGCAATATGCGCAGTCATCGCCATTGGCGCATCACTCAATGCGGAAAATGGTGCAAAGTCCAAGTCCAACTCATCGATCGAAGCATCAACAATTGGAAGCGCATCATGACTATCCATTTTCGCACGCCCATGCCCTGGAATATGTTTGATCACGCTAGCAACACCGCCATCCATCAATCCTTTGATCGCTGCGGCACCGATTGCGGACACCTGACTTGAAGTCGATCCAAATGCACGATCACCAATTATGTCGTGCGCTCCGCGATGACGAAGATCTAGTATAGGTGCGCAATCTGCGTAAATCCCAAGCGGCTGAAGTTCCGCAGCCATCAAACGGTGACCAAGCCAAGCGGCTTCTTCACCCAATTCTGGAGATTTCTTATAGAGTTTTGCGTAAACTTCACCGGCTGGAAAATCAGGCCATTCGGGAGGCCGCATGCGACGCACACGCCCGCCTTCTTGATCGATAAAAACTAAACAAGGGCGTCCCAATGCCGACCATATAGCATCAACTAGAGCGCGGACCTGTTTGCGGGTCTTAACGGATCGCCCCATAAGAATAATACCCCATGGGTTATTCTGCGCTAGGAATATGGCTTCCTCGTCCAGAAGCTCCGGACCGGAAACACTCAGTATACATGCTTTAGGTGCGTTCATTTTTCGCAATCACTTTTTTAGTGCAACGATGCAGTCTCCGCCTTTTGCTTTGTATGCTTTACAGAAAACATTGGCATCTGCGCGCGAATCAAAACTTCCAGCTTGAACACGATGCCACACCCCCTTGGGCCCAAGGTCAACGGTCTGAACGTGTCTGTTTGCATTTTCAAACAATTTTGGGGCATTTTTTGATGCTTTATCCCAAATATTCCCGACTGCATCAGAAGATTTAACAGCCGCTAACTGAACGACATACGTTCCATCAACAGAAAAATTCACGCCTATAGATGCTGGTTTTGGTACAGATGCACGTGGCTTTGGAGTCTGAATCGGCGTTACATTAATATCAGCAGAAGTTTGTGCAGGTGGTCTTTTTATCGTAGGTCGCGGTGTTATTTGCGCGGTTTGAATAGTCGATCCTGGCGCTTTCGCTCCTGGACGCAGATCAACAGGCGTTCCTGACTTTCCAATTTGTCTGGTCGCAGAAGAATTATTGCTTTGAGGAACCGACGACACGACAGCTTTTGAAGACAATCCATTTATCGCATTTGATTCGACTGCGACATTTTCGACTACTGGAACAGGCTCTTCACGCACTTCGATTTCGTTAAAAGCTGACTCTTCACGTGCTGATCCACCGACCTGATCCAACACATGCAATTCTGTATTGATATCGGCACGTCCACCCGGGTTAATAGGCTTGGACTTAAAAGCCCCTTCCGAGGCGATTTGCGGTAAAGCCGAAGAATTGGATTGGCGAACGCCCTGCTTATATGCGTTCCAAACCACGACTCCGAAAACGGCAATAACACCCAAAGCCAACGCCAGAATCATAGGTCCGCGATTATATCCATCGGGAACTTCATAACCGCCCGCTTCATCAGGTAAGACAGCAAATGCCAATTGATCATTTGAACTTTGGTCTGATCTACGATCCGTCATGTCACGTGCCTATTAAACGCTTTCAAATACCCAAATAGGGGGTGTTTGTTGAATGGTAACAGAAGCAAAGATATTGAAATATAGTTTACGGCTTCTAAACCAATTCTTAAAACTTCAACAGCTCTGCGTTACCGTTAGATCATCGAATCCAAGTTAAACAGACGACGGTGCTCTTCAATTGCGTAGTTATCTGTCATACCTGCTATATAGTCACAAACTATGCGCGCTCTTCGATCATCCGTCGTTTGCTCGGCATCCTGACGCCAAGGCGGTGGCAAAGTATTAGGCTCAGCATTGAATAGCTCGAAAAGATCATTCAATATCCGCTTTGCCTGAGATCGCATACGGTTAACTTTGTAATGCTTATACATGCGTTCAAAGAGAAACGCTCTAAGCACTTTTTGCTTGTCATCCAAACGTTTTGAAAACGCAACGATCGGCTCATTCAAATGACGGATATCTTCTGCACTCTGGGGATTATGCTTTTTAAGTCGGCGTCGCGTTTCTTTTACTAAATCTTCTACCCAGATACCAATCAAACGTCGGACGGCCTCGGCCACAATTAAACGCTCTTCCAAGAAGGCGTATTCTTTTCGAACAGCTTTAAAGACATCTCCGACAAGCGGAACTTCGCAAAGTTCTTTAACCGTAAACAATCCCGCTGCAATCCCGTCATCAATATCGTGGTTATTATAAGCGATATCGTCAGCAAGTGCCGCCACCTGCGCTTCAGGTCCAGAGTAAGTATGCAATTCTAATGTTTCTAAAGGCGTAAAATCGCGAAAGGCTTGTGGTAGAACATCTATAGATTGGTCTTCTGTCAACAAAGGACCATTGTGTTTCACCAAGCCCTCTAACGTTTCCCAACTCAAATTCAATCCATCAAAAGTTGGATATCTTTTCTCCAAACGCGTGACCACGCGCAAAGTCTGAGCGTTATGGTCAAATCCATTATATTTTTCCATGCACGCATCAAGCTCATCTTCACCCGCATGACCAAATGGTGGATGCCCAATATCGTGACATAGCGCCAATGCCTCAGCCAAATCCTCATCAAGCCCTAGTGTGCGCGCAACCGAACGCGCAATCTGAGCAACCTCTAGAGAGTGCGTTAAACGGGTACGATAGAAGTCACCTTCATGCGCAACAAACACCTGAGTTTTCTGCTTCAAACGACGAAAAGCAGACGAGTGTATGATTCGATCCCTATCCCGTTGGAAACAAGTCCTTGACGCAGATGGCGCTTCATCATGCACACGACCACGCGTCTTTAGCGGATCACTAGCAAAAATTGCGCGCGGGGGAGGAACAAATGTTTCAACCATGAAATTTGCTTTCCAAAAAAGCTTTTAATTTGCGGATACTGTCACTACATTACAGATGCACGCCGAGCATTAAGCTTATATTATTAACGGATTACTTTCTGGACCAGTTTGGTTACAATAATGCAAGACAAAGTCACAATCACTTCTTCTGCTGCCAATCGCATCAAGCTAATTCTTGAAGATCAAGGCAATGCCTCAATGTTGCGTATTGGCGTACTTGGTGGTGGATGCTCGGGCTTTTCCTACACTTTTGATTTTGCAAACGACACCAATGAAGACGACATCGTCTTTGAACGCGACGGTGCAAAAGTAGTGGTCGATGAAACCAGTATACCGTTTCTAGAAGGATGCGAAATCGACTATGTGAATGAAATTATCGGTGCGTCATTCAAGATTAACAACCCAAATGCAACAGCATCGTGTGGATGTGGAACCAGCTTTTCGGTCTAGCTTTTGTTTGCTGAATCTTCCAATTCAGCCTGCTTTAATTCTCGTTTTTCTTCTTCTGATAATTTCACATTCCCGCGCCTGCGGCGAATAACCTGAAGTACGACCAGAATAACAACCAACGATATCGCGATTATAGGCAACCATGATTTAGCCTTTTCCCCTGCAATCTCTCCAAAAATGTAGAAGAAGCAAAAAGTAATCGCGATATAGAGCGCACCGGAAAAAATCACAAAGAATGAGAATTTGGCGAATGGCGCTTTAAAAAAGCCCGACGCCAAATAAAATGGAATTCGTGTCCCGGGAACAAAGCGCACTGCCATCAAGCTAGATGCAAGATGATTGACCACCCCATCTCTAGCACGTTTCACACTAGGTCTATCGGCGTATTTTTGCGCCCATTGTTGTGAAAGAGCTGCCCGCCCGGCCCAATATTTCCAAAGGTCGCTCATCGACAAGCCAAGCAATATGGAAAAAGCGAGCAGAGCTGGATTGCCCAAACCTGCGACAGCAGCAGCTGCTGAACCAATTACCGCAGCATCTTCTTGAATGAATGGTACTATCAAGAAGCACGCATACACGCCCCACGGGTAGGCCTCGAAAAAATTGAGTAAAACTTCAACCATGTAACACTGCCATATATGACCCACTAAGGTCTGATTGCATCTGTCTATGGATCAATCAACTTAAAAAGTATAATTCAGCACTATTCGTCGAAAACTCGGCGCTTCATGTGATATCAAAACACCATGAGATACCACTTTTTCGCAAAGGCCAACGTTCCTTCTAATGTCCAGATGTTATGAGAATAGACTTCGGCTAATCGCTTTACTTCAAGAGAAAACTGTTCCGATAACCCGGCACAGTTTCATTTCCCTCGATACAGGGCTTGAATTCAAATTCGACGCCTATCGCGGTGACCTATTAGGCAAGAACCTCTCTGGCAATAAGGTTATGAAACTTACGCCAAACCTTGCTGCCTATATAAAAGAGGACCAATCAGACATTCCCGTCGCGACGTTTGGTGGCAGCCACTCCAATCACCTTCGTGCTTTTGGGGTACTCGCGCGAATGCTCCGACTAAATGCAATTGCCTTCTTAAGAGAAAGTCCCAAGGGACATCACAAAATGCTTGAAGAATTTCTTATCAAGCGTGGCGTTAAAGTGATCTTACTTTCACCTGAAGATTACAAACAACGAGAAGACCCGAACTTTATATCAACACTGAATAATTCCCAAGGTCGGTTTCACTTGATACCCGAGGGCGGCACGACGTCAGAATCCGTTTCCTATATCGCTAAGCAATTTAGCGCACTCAAAGGTGAATACTCACACGTATTCGTCCCAGTTGGCCTCGGCGGAACATTGTCGGGCATTGCCGCAGGTGTAGGAAATCAAACAAAAGTGATTGGTGTATCGGCTGTGAAGTCTGATCCATCGCTAACCGAACGCGTGCAATCCACTTTGCAAATAGCCAATGTTAGAACGCCTGATAATTGGACGATCGATTACAAGTTTCATTTTGGTGGGTTTGGAAAAACCAATACGTCGTTAGATGAATTTACAACAGCATTTGAAGCTCAGACTAATATTGAACTCTATCGAACATACACAGCCAAATCGGCCTACGCGATGGCTGAGTATTTTCGGTTGGAGAAAATTGATTCTGCATTATGGATCAACACGTATAATCCCGCGTGATATCACATTGAGAATTGGTCGGGACGGCAGGACTTGAACCTGCGACCCCTGGTCCCCCAGACCAGTGCGCTACCGGACTGCGCCACGCCCCGACAAATCAAGAGACGTTTTATATGCCAGCCTCACCTTTGTGGCAATCAACTTTCTAGGTCTGTACAATCAATCCAGATAGGTATTCACAAAAAAGTCCCGCAACATTCAAGCTACGGGACTTCTAATTATAATCATGAACCAGTTAAGCAGATCAGGACGCTTTGCGGACGTCATCCAGCTTAGCTTTCAAACCTGTTAGATCTTGAAGCAATCGATCAAGGCGTTCGCGCGGCAACTCGCTCTCGACTTCAGCAGCCGCCTTAAATGCCCCGCCTTCAACAGCGGTACGCACAACATCTTGCAAATCACGGACGGACTTTCCAGCTACGTTTGAGGACATTTCGCTTCTTTCTTCGCTGAGCAATTCATCAACAGGCGTAGATGCAAGGTAGCGCTGAGCTCCCTTTATCGTCATTCCACGCTCGTGAAGCAGAATCTGAATCGCGCGTAAGGTCAACATATCTTCAGCACGATAAAACCGTCGACGGTCTTTGCGTTTCATTGGCGAAATTTGCGAAAATTTGGTTTCCCAAAAGCGCAGAACGTGCGTCTTAAGACCCAATTCTTCGGCGGCTTCTCCAATTGAACGAAAAGCCTCAACGGACTTTACTGAGCGACCACGGCTAGTGGCGCTATTCTTGGATGTGTTTTCAGTTTCAAATGTATTAGATGAAGTCTGGTCGGCATCTTGCAAATCATCATAAATGATTTTTGGAGCAGAGGCGTTCATTCTCAATCCCTATTTAGCCAGCGAAGCTTCTACACGGCGACGCATCAATGGCGACGGCTTAAATGTAACAACGCGACGCGCAGTTATTGGCGCTTCTTTTCCTGTTTTAGGATTACGCCCTACTCGCGCATTTTTGCGGCGAACGACAAAATTTCCAAAGCGAGCTAGCTTTACGGGATTATCCGCAACAAGTTCTTCACAAACCATCTCGAGTACTCTCTCAAGATAATCGCTAGAGTCTTGTCTGGTCAGGCCAACTTCCTGCACCAGTTTATCGACAATATCTGCACGAGTAATTGTTTTCTCAGTCACGTCAGCAGCTCCCAGTTAATAGCCTATCCTACCTCGAGAAACTGCTTTTGTTAAGTATGTTCAGAATAAAAAACGAACAATTACATTTGTTTACTGTTCATTAATTAAAGTCGAAACAGTGCAGCACCCCAAGAAAGACCTCCACCAATCGCCTCGATCAGTACAAGATCACCTTTTTTAAGTTTGCCGGATTTGTGCAATTCACTCAAAGCAAGCGGCACAGATGCAGCAGAAGTATTTCCATGTTCAGCAACTGTAGATACGATTCGATTTTCTTCAACACCTAGATTTCGTGCGACAGCTGATAAAATACGCTGATTGGCCTGATGCGGCACGAGCCAGTCAATATTTTCTAGCTCAAGTTCAGCCTCATTGACGACGGTACGAACTGATTCTGAGATTTTATTGACTGCGTGTTTAAAGACCTGGTTCCCCACCATTCGCAAATGCCCAACTGTTTGCGTTGAAGATGGCCCACCATCCACATGCAACAGATCAACATAGCGACCATCAGTACGCAAATGAGCACCTATTATGCCACTACCATCGGCCTCTTCGACTGTCTTGCGTTCTAGCACAACAGCACCGCCACCATCTCCAAAAAGCACACAAGTGCCGCGATCGGACCAATCGATAATCCGCGAAAACGTCTCAGCGCCAATGACGAGCGCCCGTTTAAACTGACCGCGAGCTAGAAAATTGTCCGCTGTCGACATGGCAAAAACGAATCCGGAGCACACCGCATGAACATCAAATGCCGCGCCATTCAAAACACCCAATTTACGTTGAATAATTGATGCAGTTGCTGGGAAAGTCTTATCTGGTGTCGCTGTCGCACAAATGATCAGATCAATATCATCCGGAGTCACACCAGCATCTTCCATCGCGATTTGAGCAGCCTTACACCCCAAATCAGATGTCATCTCATCATCTGCAGCGATACGCCGAGACTTAATCCCGGTGCGTTCGGTAATCCACTGATCATCTGTATCTACCATTTTCGACAAATCTTCATTCGTCAAAATACGCTCAGGAAGATAGCCACCTATACCAGTGACAACGGAACGATACTCAGATTGATGTGTGGTCACTATTTACTCAGCCGCCTCAGTCGCATTCAAATTTTTCTTTTCCGATTCTTCCACAACCGTCTTCAGTTGAGCAAGACTCGTATCGATGAATTCCGCAAAGTGGCAGCTTCCCATGTCTGCTGCAACACTTATTGCCTTTTCAAAGCCAAAGGCATCTGTCCCACCATGGCTTTTTACAACAATCCCCTTGAGGCCAAGGAACACTGCTCCATTGGCTTCTCGCGGGTCAATTTTTTCTTTCAATTTATTCAGAGCAGGTTTTGCAATCGCAGCACCAATCATTCCCCAAATATTGGATTTCAATGAGTCTTTGAGGAACTGCGCGATTAATTTAACAGCGCCTTCAGCTGTTTTTAGCGCGACATTCCCTGTAAAACCATCGGTCACAATGACATCCGCACGGCCAAAAGAAATATCATTTCCTTCGACAAACCCAGTATAATTGATGTCTAAATTCTCATGACTCAACAAAGACGCTGCATATCGAAGCGTGTCATTACCCTTCATGTCTTCTGAACCAATATTTAATAGTCCAACGGACGGAGATTCTTTGTGATGAACTGCTTTTGAAAATGCTTCACCCATAATCGCAAATTCCGCCAGCTGTTCGGCGTCTGCGGTTATATCCGCACCTAGATCCAAAACAGCGCTCATCCCCTTAGCCGTTGGCCAACTAGCACAAAGAGCGGGTCTGTGGATACCATCCATTGTCCGTAAAATCAGTTTGGCCATCGCCATAAGCGCGCCGGTATTGCCAGCTGAAACGACAGCCGAGGCCTCACCTTTCTTAACTGCTTCTATGGCTCCCCACATGGAGGTTCCTTTACCCTGCCTAACCGCTTGTGCAGGCTTGGCTTCCATAGAAACGCTTTTTTCGGTGTGCCGTATTTCAATACGAGATTTTGCATATTGAGTCGCCTCTACCAGAGGCTTCAAAACAGACTCATCACCAAATACTAAAAAACGCGTATCTGCATGAGATTTCGCATATCGCTCTATTCCGCCAACGACTACAGGGGCACCATCGTCACCGCCCATTCCGTCTACAGAAATGACCTGAGTTTCAGTCATTTAATTCGTCCGTTTCATTCAGTTCAGTCGCCCTATTAGCACGTCTGGACAAGTAAGCTAGCCTTTTACCACCCAATTTCCCACTTCATCAGTAGAAGGCCACTCGATTTTTCCACTCAACAAATCTTCCTCTTCCTGCTCCACAAACAAAGCATTCGCTTGGAAAGCATATTGCGCCAAGACCTCAGAAAAATCCGATTCCAACACCATATTTCTTGCAATCGCTTCTCTCAATGACGCAATTTCATAGCTAGATATCGCTTCATCATAAACTTTGGCACGGCCATAAAACGATTCTCCGATGACACGGACTTTTTTTCCAACTTTAAGATCCCCCGTTCCAATCTCTCGAAGCGCATGGTCAAACCCAGAAAACAGCTCATTAAATGTGTCCTGCGCGAGGTCATTCCCAGCGTCACCCAATTCCCGCAAACGCCGAAAAACCAGCGCCGCATGAAGAACAACGATTTCAAAACGCCCAGAGAAAGTGTCAGCGACTTTACCCTCACCAAAGAAACATGGCTGAAGTGAATGCTCCATAATTGCCATGTGAAGTGCTTCTGGAATGCCATTTGAGCTTTTTTTTCCAAGAAAAATAGATTTCAGCAGTTCCATTCGCTTTACTCCGCTTGCCAAACAACCCCTCAAAACGCTACCAACGTATTTATGAGTGGAGTTCTCAATATGGTGAAGTTTAAGATTTTAACAGCCTGTGCCGCGATCCTTGCGTTAAATGCCTGTCAGGCATCACGTAATTTTCATGGTTACTTACCTGATCAGGTGTCACCGGCTGCAATCGAACCCTCCGTTGATACTAGATCAACTGTTATTGCGCGTTTGGGTTCGCCGTCAACAACGAGTGTGTTTGATGATGACCTTTGGGTCTATATGTCCGCCACGCGAGAGCAACTAACCTACCACAAAGCCAAAGTCGTTCGCCGTAACATTGTAGCGATACAATTTGATGATGCGGATCAAGTCACTGACGTACTGACTTATGACCTAGAAGCCGGTAAAGTCGTCGACTACGTATCAAGGGAAACGCCAACACGTGGGCGCCAACTTGGTATTCTTGAACAATTGTTCGGAACTATCGGTGCAGGTCTTCCTGGTGGCCTGGGTGATGAATCTCAACGCGGCCCAGGTAGCTAAATCGGATGCAATTGCTTTGCTAGCCAAGTTCTTGGCTAGCAACCTGAAGAAACGTAACTGACGTAAAAGCTTCTTCACCCAGCTCTTTGTTTACTGTTTCAATAAAAAGCTTTTCAGCTTTTTCTTCATCGATCCGCGTAAAATTACCCTTGAGGTGAACGCTTTCACGGTGAGCTGCTCTCAAGACAATGTCTCTAACGATATGCGCTTTGTCTCTGTATTCCCAAATACCCTTACCATCGCTGACGAGCATACGGGCATTCACAAAGAGATAATTTACCAGCCGGCGATCCTTATCAAAAACAGGAAAGACCATCGCGCTAAGTTCGACAGAGCGGTTTATTTCTTTTTCTTCTTTTTTATTCGCATCAGCAGCATAAGCTGTTGGCACAAACGAAGTAGACGCAAGCAAGCCCCCTAAAAGGCAAGCAGCAACGCGCTTTGAAAAATTCAACTTTGAAAAAGACATAAATCTCTCCTGACTATCTGGATACAGCCTCGCAAAGAGAAGTTTCTACTCCGTTATTGAAATAAGATCTTTTTAGGGCGACTACTGAATTAAAAATGTGTCCAGCCAGTTTCAGGCAAGGCAATACTTTCACCATTCTCACCACGCACAACGACTCCATCGCCCAATTCAATCGAGCCTATCCGAGTCGCGACTATTCCGTGCTGGAGGTTTGCCCGCATTATAGCTGACTTAGCAGCGGCAGGCGCTGTGAAAACAACCTGATAGTCATCACCTCCAGTAATTAGATGCGCTTCTGATATTGATTCGTCAGCCAAGCTGGCCCGAACAGAATCGCTAAACGGAATAGCGGCCATTTTAATAACAGCTTTTAACCCTGACGCTTTGGCAATATGCCCTAAATCGGCGACCAGACCATCAGATACATCTGCGCTCGCTGATGCATTTTCGGAAACCAAATCAGCAACTTCTACACCTTGAATTTCTGGAACACGATACCGCCATGACAAGAGGGCTGTTTGCTCTGAAGATAGAAAATCCAACTCCCCCTGCGCGGCCTTCAAGCCAATAAATCCGTCACCTATCGACCCCGTCACCCAGATATCATCACCAAGCTTAGCGCCTGAGCGCAATACAGGCCCCGAAGCGGAGCAATGGCCCATCATAGTCGCACTAACCGTGAAAGGCCCTGACGTTGATGTGGTATCTCCCCCTAACAAAGAGATATCCCAATGTGAAAGGTCTGTTTTCAGGCCTTCGGCAAAGGTCTCGATATGTTTGATATTACGACCTTGTGGCCAGCTAAGGTTTAATAGCACGCCCCAAGGCACACCACCCTTTGCCAATACATCAGATATATTCACACGAAGGAGCTTTTGCGCCACGCTTGCAAGTGGATCATCAGCAAGGAAATGAACACCTTCCACCAATGTATCCGTCGTAACGATGGATTGCCGTCCCTTAGGAGGGTTTAAGAGCGCGACATCGTCTTTAAGACCTAGCGCGTCATCTGAAGCCACAAGTGAAGCAAAACATGTGTTGATCACGTCAAACTCGTTCATCAAACACCTCCATTTTACTAAACTATACGGCACAGCTTATTTGCTGAAACTACCCTCTGATATCCTCACGAACATTTTCGAGCAATGCATTGATAAATCTAGGCTCTGCATCTGCAAAGAACGCGTGAGCGATAGAAACATACTCATCCAAAATAATCTGAGGTGGTAAATCATCTCTTTTCATCAACTCAAACACACCTGCGCGCAAAATCGCTCGCGATGTCGCATCAAGACGTTCAATCTTCCAGCCATCTGCAAGTCGTTTCACAATCGCCAAGTTGATATCATCTAGATTTTCAATGACACCTTCGACAATATCGCGAAATATTTCTGGATCAGCAGTATCGATAGGATTACCTTCGTCATCAAGGCCAATTCCGTCTTCGCAATAATCTTCTATCACCGATATGCCACTACGACCGGTCTGCTCAATCTGATAAAGCGCCTGCACAGCCGCTAATCTTGCGACGGAACGGCCCAATTTTCGCAATTTGCGTTCAGCTTCTTTATCGACTGCAGTTTTACTACTCATTTACACATCTACTTCGGAAAAATGTTGGGAAAGACCGACCATTGTGACGCACGCATCCACAATCTCTTGGCCCTTGTTTTTTTGCTTACGATCAGCGCGCACCCACGCTTGGTCTTGGCTTTCACATGTTAAAACACCAAAGCCGATAGGTGTTCCCAATAGCGATATATCCATCATTGCACGTGCAGTCTCACCACACACATAATCATAGTGAGACGTTTCACCACGAATAACACAGCCCAGACCAATATACCCATCAAATTCAGCAGCATCCATCGCCATGCGGATAGCAGCCGGAATTTCAAATGCACCTGGAACTTCTATTGTTTCAAAGGTCGCACCAGCTTTTTCTAGTGCTTTATGCACACCCGCTTCCAATTCAAGTACGATTTTTTCGTAATAGCGTGACGTTACGATCAATATGTGTGGTGCTAATTCACTCATGGCTTACTTGTCTCCGGAAAATTCACGCCATCCCTCTACCGACAATCCGTAGCCGTCAAGACCCGGAAGCGTAGAAGGACCATGATTACTCATCAAAATCATTTTCCGAACACCCAAATCTTTCAAGATCTGAGCGCCTATGCCGTATTCACGTAAAGGTGCTGATGGATCAGGCTTACCATCATCTACGCCACCCAATTGTGTCGCCAGATCAGCTTTTGCACCCATACGTACAAATATAGCGACACCATTTTCATCAGATTCGCCAAGCGTTTTAATAGCAGACTGAACCATATCTTCGCGGCCACCTGCTTGTCCCAAAACATCTGTCAGGAAGTCCACGCGATGTACACGTACAAGCGCTGCTTCGTCAGCAGATATGCGTCCTTTTACCAACGCTACATGCTCGGTTTCATCAAGAGTATTCTTAAAGACAATCAAGCGGAACTCACCGCCATAGGCAGACTCAAAATCAGTCTCTATACGACGCTCAAGAAAACGATCTTCACGTCTACGGTAAGCAATAAGGTCCGCGATCGTACCAACTTTTAGATTGTGAAGTTGCGCAAATGAAACCAGCTCAGGCAGACGCGCCATAGAACCATCATCATTCATAATTTCACAAATCACACCCGCAGGGTACAATCCGGCTAAACGCGAAATATCAACGGCTGCTTCGGTGTGACCAGCACGAACAAGCACACCACCGTCGCGCGCAACCAGTGGAAATACATGTCCTGGTGACACGATATCATCCGGCCCTTTTGTCGGATCAATTGCCACCGCTACAGTGTGAGACCGATCATGTGCCGAGATACCTGTGGTCACACCCTCTTTTGCTTCAATAGAAACAGTAAAGGCGGTTTGCATGCTCTCACGGTTTTCACGCGCCATCATGTCCAAAGATAAGCCACGTGCACGATCACGGTTCATTGCAAGACAGATTAATCCACGGCCATGCTTAGCCATAAAGTTGACCTGATTCGGTGTCGCAAATTGCGCAGGAATAATAAGGTCACCTTCGTTTTCACGATCTTCCGCGTCTACAAGGATGTACATTTTTCCATTGCGAGCATCTTCGATGATCTCTTCAATCGGAGAAATCGCTGTTGAAAAATCTTCTGACATTATTTCTTTATTCCTTGCCCATCATGCGCGCCACATATCTAGCAAGCATGTCTATTTCCAGGTTCACTTTACGACCTGGTTTCATTTCACCAATTGTCGTCACTTCCCACGTATGAGGGATAACCGCAACTTCAAACCATTCTATATCATTTTCTTGGCCAACGGCAGCCACCGTCAGGGAAACACCATCAATTGCGATAGATCCCTTTTCAGCCACGTATTTTGCCAAGCTATCAGGAAGCGATAAACGTATACGACGTGATCCACCTTCTGGCGTCACTGATACGACCTCACCAACACCATCAACATGACCAAAAACAAAATGGCCGCCCAATTTATCGCCTAGCGCCAAGCTCTGTTCTAAATTAACGCGCGTACCGCTAACCCAATCACCCAAGACAGTTCTATCGAGTGTTTCCTGAATCGCCTCAACGTCAAACCAGCACCCATCATCATTTTGATCAAATGCAACAACAGTTAGGCACACACCTGAATGCATTATCGATGCACCCATCTCAATTGTATCAACCGGATAGCTACTCTCTACGCGAAAACGACGCACACCGTCATTGTCTTTAACATCAGCAATACGACCTAGGTCGGTCACCAGACCTGTAAACATATGAGGGTGCTTTCTTTAATCTAAAATACGGGCTTATCAGGCTCAGGCATTCATTTAGGTGCGCAACAGCAATTTGTCCAATAATGCGCTTAATTCTTCTTAGAAAAACTTTCCCAGACATCATCTCCAGACAATTCCAGTTGAGTGCGTTGCCACCCCGTTGCTTCACTTAAGGATTCAATTCCCAAAGATGAAAGACAAGGAATACCGTCACCACCAATGATGATCGGCGCGCGAAACCACTCTATGCGATCAACCATGCCCGCCTTCAAGAATGACGCTGTAAGCTTTCCACCGCCTTCTAGAAATATAGTCTCTATTCCTTCTTCAGCACAGCGTGTCATGAGCGCACGCACAGACACACCACCCGCAGGCGCGATCGCAAGGCTCCACACCTGAACACCCTGATCCACAAACGGAAACTCTTCTTCCTCTTCCACCTGTAGACCAGATACCAAAATTGTTCGGTATTCCTTGGCTGTTGTCACTAATTTATGCGTGAGCGGCGTACGTAATGACGTATCCACAACCATGCGAATGGGCTGAACTTTAGTTTCCGGCGTCGTTCTCGCCGTTAACATCGGATCATCAGCAAGTGCTGTTCCTGATCCAACGAGAACAACATCATGCTCGGCGCGTAATTTATGAACCTGTTCGCGCGATGCCTCACCCGTTATCCACTGGCTTTCGCCCGTCGAGGTCGCGATACGGCCATCAAGTGAAGTCGCAAGCTTCAATGTCACTTTTGGAAAAGCTAGATCGCTCATTATTTGTCAGCTTTGCCAAGCTCAGCTGTGTGCTTGTCTATAAAACGCGCGAAATCTGAAGGGTTTTTGAAGTCACGGTAAACTGATGCGTAGCGCACATACCCAACAGGATCGAGCGCCGACAACGCTTCCATCACCAGCTCACCAATTTCAGTCGAGGTAATCTCTTCCTCAGTTGAACTTTCAAGGCGACGGATAATTCCAGAAATCATCTGTTCTTTTTGCTCTTCATCAACAGGTCGTTTCTGAAGGGCAATCTTCACAGATCTCGATAATTTTTCGCGATCAAAGAGAACTTTTTTCCCGTCACGTTTTGACACCATCAAGTCACGTAACTGAACACGTTCAAATGTCGTGAAGCGGCCGCCACATGTCTGGCAACCACGACGACGGCGCACAGCGGTATCTTCTTCAGCGGACCGACTGTCACGAACAACAGTATCACTCGACTGACAAAATGGACACCGCATATGCTTTTACTCCAATTACTATGGGCCAATTGAACAGATCCAATTGGCCACTTTATAGACCAAACGTCTTATAGAGCCTGACCAGCAATTGCCCCGTCATAGATTGGGAAACGCTCAGTCAAAGCTATCACTTCGCTTTTAACACGTTCTTCAATAGCAGATGAGTCTTCGCCAGATGCAACAGCATCTACGATTTCAACAATCCATTTACCGACTTGCGTGAACTCTTCTTCGCCAAATCCACGTGATGTCGCAGCAGGCGAACCAACGCGAATACCAGATGTTACCATTGGCGGAGCTGGATCAAACGGCACACCATTCTTGTTACAAGTAATGAATGCACGCTCTAGCGCTTCTTCAGTATCCTTACCGCTTACGCCCTTAGGACGCAGATCAACAAGTACAACGTGTGTATCCGTGCCGCCCGACACAATATCAAGGCCGCCGTCTTTTAAAGCAGATGCCATTGCTTGAGCATTTGCAATCACTCTTTGAGCGTAAGTTTTGAAATCAGGTGTTAAGGCTTCACCAAACGCAACCGCTTTACCAGCAATCGCATGCATTAATGGGCCACCTTGGATTCCTGGGAAGATCGCTGAATTCACTTTCTTAGCGATATCAGCATTATTCGTTAGAATCATACCACCGCGCGGACCGCGAAGTGTTTTGTGAGTCGTTGTTGTCGCCACATCAGCAAATTCTAACGGGTTTGGGTGCTCTCCAGCAGCAACAAGTCCAGCAAAGTGCGCCATGTCGACCATGAAGTACGCACCAACTTTATCAGCGATCTCACGGAATTTAGCAAAATCGATTTGACGCGGGTAAGCAGATCCACCAGCGATGATTAATTGTGGCTTATGCTCAACAGCAAGTTTTTCAACTTCATCAAAGTCAATTCGGTGGTCGTTTTCACGTACACCATACTGAACCGCATTGAACCATTTACCTGATTGGTTTGGCTTGGCACCATGCGTCAGGTGACCACCAGCAGCCAAGCTCATGCCCAAAATTGTGTCACCCGGCTTAATCAGCGCTTGAAACACACCTTGGTTTGCCTGAGACCCTGAAGAGGGTTGAACATTAGCAAAGTCACAGTTGAAAAGCTTCTTCGCGCGGTCGCGCGCAAGGTTTTCTGCAACATCCACATACTCACAACCACCATAGTAACGACGGCCAGGATATCCTTCAGCATACTTATTGGTAAGAACTGAACCTTGTGCTTCTAATACTGCACGAGACGTAATGTTCTCTGATGCAATCAACTCAATTTGTTGAGTTTGACGGCCAAATTCATCGCCAATCGAAGCGAATACTTCTGGGTCAGTGTCTTTAAGTGATTTTGTGAACAGGTCTTGGGGAGACGTTGTCATTGGGTTCTCCAAACTGATAGGAAAGATCTTTTGCAGATCAGGTACGCGTTTGGACGCTAAATAGCAAGTTTTCTAGGCATAAGTTCATCTAAATAGAAATTATAGAAAAAGAATCCGATTTACTTTAAAGTAATGCAATATAATTACGGTCAATACTTGATAAGATAAACGTATTTTGGCAGAACAAAGACAAAATCATAAAATTCAAATGTCTTTCTGGAAAGAATAGATGACCAACGAAATAGATAAGACTGAACTCTCCCCGAGTGAAATAATGCGAATGACGTCAACAATAGTTTCGTCTTTCGTTTCAAATAACCCTGTACCTACCGATAACTTGTCTGATGTAATCAGATCAGTTCACAAAACAGTAGCTACTCTCGCAGAACCACAAGAGACAAAGCAAGAAGAACGCCCCAAACCGGCGGTTCCTATTGGCAAATCTGTCACTGAAGAGTATATTGTCTGCCTTGAAGACGGCAAAAAACTCAAAATGCTGAAACGCTATCTTCGCTCTCGCTACGATATGTCACCTGATGAATATCGTCGCCGTTGGGGTCTGGCAGCAGATTACCCTATGGTAGCACCGAGCTACACAGCACGTCGTTCAGAATTTGCGAAAAAAATAGGCCTTGGCCGTAGCGCTCGCAAAGACTAACCGAATCAAGCAGGCATTTATCAGCACCGATTCAACGCTCGCGCGTCATTTTGGATCGGTGCTCGCCTTTTAAACGATAATGCCTCTTCGACCATCTCTATTCTGCGTTTTACTTGAAGCCGCCTCGGATTGCGTTTTTTGCGCCTGTTTACGACGCACGTAATCCAATTTTCGGCGCGCGATTAAAGTTACTTCGGCCTC
Organism: uncultured Hyphomonadaceae bacterium; assembly: GCA_964352025.1. Classification (GTDB taxonomy): domain Bacteria; phylum Pseudomonadota; class Alphaproteobacteria; order Caulobacterales; family Hyphomonadaceae; genus Hirschia. The sequence goes on along the minus strand of CAYGPZ010000002.1, from coordinate 154,711 downwards.
GGGCGTGTTTACAGGCGCTATAAAAGCCACCTCCAAGCCATCAGCAGCGTCTACCGCCCTGACTTCAACAGAATTTCCAACTTGTGCAAATTCCAGATAAATGTGCCCAGCATTATTCATAGCGATATTGTATCTGCATTCGCTTTGAAATCAAAACAAAAAACCGACACTATAGAGCATCGGTTTCAAGCAATCTTTTACAATACAATAAGTCGACTAAGCGACGCGCTCCAGGCCGAGCTGCGCCCAAATCGCCAATAAAGCCGACACAAGCTCATCCATCATTTCTTCTGTATGGTTTGGAGACGGTGTAAACCTCAAACGCTCAGTCCCTTTAGGAACAGTAGGATAATTGATCGGCTGCACATAAATTCCAAAGTCATGAAGCAATGTATCAGACAGCGCCTTACAACGCTCAGGGTCCGCAACAAGCAATGGCACAATGTGAGTTTCTGATTCCATCAAAGGCAATTTGGCATCACGGAATTTTTGCTTCAGCATTGCAGCCGCATCTTGATGGCGACGACGCAGGTCACGCCCCTCATCAGTGCGCAATTTGCGAATCGAACTCAAAGCACCAGCTGCCAAAACAGGACATGTCGATGTTGTGAATATAAAACCAGGAGCCATTGAACGAATAGCATCAATAACGGCAGATTTACCCGTAATATAGCCACCCATCACACCAAAACCTTTGGCGAGAGTTCCTTCAATTATATCAATACGATGCGCCAGGCCTTCACGCTCTGAAACACCGCCACCTTCATCACCATAAAGCCCAACTGCGTGAACTTCATCAATATAAGTCAACGCATCAAACTCTTCAGCGAGATCACATATCTCATCGATTGGCGCGACATCGCCATCCATGGAATAGACACTTTCAAACGCAATAAGTTTAGGTGCGTCCGTCGGGTCATTCTCCATGAGAGACCGAAGGTGCTCAATATCATTGTGACGGAATACGCGTCGTGCACATGAAGAACGTCTAATACCCTCAATCATGGACGCGTGATTCAGAGCGTCAGAGTAAATAATGACGTCTGGAAGAATTTTCGCAATTGTAGAAAGCGTCGCTTCATTCGACACATAGCCGGATGTAAACAGCAAAGCGCCTTCTTTGCCATGCAAGTCCGCAAGCTCTTTCTCAAGGTCTACGTGATAGCGCGTTGTCCCAGATATGTTACGTGTACCACCAGAACCTGCACCAAAATTATCAATAGCTTCGTGCATACCGTCTAGAACATCTTGGTCTTGCCCCATGCCAAGATAATCATTCGAACACCAGACAATAACATCCTGCTCACGACCATCTTCATAACGCGCAGCAGCACGTGGGAATTCACCACGGTGACGTTTCAAATCGATAAAGACACGGTAGCGGCCTTCGGATTTGATAGAATTTAGAGCATCCTCAAACGCTTGCAGGTGTCTCATTCTAATTGCGCTCCTAGTCTGGTGCAGCATAATTACGGTGCAAATATCCCAACTAAAAATAGTCAGTATGCATTGTTAATTAGTATCAATATTCGTTTTATCAACAAAAGGGAACTGCCCAATCGTCGCAGTTTATCCAGTTTCCGCAGTTATTATTGCTACTGCGTCGCAATTAAAATGATTTATTCTAAATAGTTGAACTCAGGCATAAAATGCAAAAAGGGCGTGATATTTGAATATCACGCCCTTCTCATGCAGGTGCCCCTCAAAACCAATCGGGGAAATTGGTTAAACGCCCGCTTAAACTGAACCTATATTATAGGCGGTAGCGAATCTGGTCTGACCAGAAACGCTCAAGACGTGAAATCGTCTTGTTTAAATGCTGTAAATCTTCGTTACGAACTGAAGCTGTTGGCTCTAGTGCTGCGGCTTGACGATCAAATAATTGAGCGACCTTACTGCGCACATCCAAACCGTTTTCAGTAAGTTTCAACAAAACTGTCCGGCGGTCATCGCCTGAACGTGTTTGCTGAAGGTATCCACCTTCTTGAAGCTTCTTCACATTATAAGACATAGATGTTCCCGCGAATGCACCACGCGCACGCAATGTGCTTGCAGGTGTTTCACCTTCACCGATTTCATAAAGAAGAAGAGCTTGAACACCTGTAAGGTAGCGCTCGCCTGAACGTTCTAGATTATCTTTTACCACATCGTGCAAGCGACGGTGCGCTTGCTCAAGAAGAGACAAAGAACTCAGGAAGGAATATTCAATAGTATCGTTCGCATCCGTTTTAGATGCGCTAGCTTCAATCATCATCACCATCACCACTATTACTTTTTGTTTTTAATTGGCTATGAATGAAGTTAGCTAAATGAATCTAACAAAATGCTAATACTAAAGAACGAATCGCAAGTTTCTTTCAATTTTTGTCAAATTAATTCCGATAAAATCGTATTATATTTTATAAAAACATCCGATTTTTCCGAAACCATACTGAATTTCGCTCTACAAAAACGTCAATTCGCCATTCTCTAATGGTGCGAATATCGCCTCAACATCCGAAGATGACACATCGCCGAGATTATCAGGCACCCATTGTGGAGTATTGTCCTTGTCGATGACAACAGCACGAACACCTTCATGAAAATCGCTACGACGGACAAGCCTGTTCGCAATTCTATATTCCATTGCCATGGTTTCACGAAAATTATCGTGCTTCAAACCTTCTTGCAATTGGCGCATAGTTACCTTCAATGAAAAAGGACATTTGGACTTTAGAACAATCAATTGTTCTTGAGCCCAGTCTCCACCTTCTTCTTCAAGTGCAGCGAAAACTTCCTCTACCGTTTCCTTATCAAAGCACTTCGTAATGACGTCGATATGCTTCACAAAAGAACCATAGGCCTCCCACTCCATGGCCTCCAGTATTTCAAGGTCGCCTAACATTACCATGTCTTTGATCGCCGGAAGCACTTTGGACTCTACAAAATGGGTCGCAATACCTGCCGCAGCAACATCGCCGCCCTTTAGTCTTGCACCCGTTAGCCCCAGCCATTGTCCCAATCCGGCACCAAGCCTAGATAAGAACCAGCTTCCGCCGACGTCAGGAAATAGTCCTATGCCTGTTTCAGGCATCGCAAAGAGTGTCTTCTCAGTCGCAATGGCATGACTGCCATGAACGGTTAATCCAACGCCGCCGCCCATTGTGACACCATCGATGAAACTAACGACCGGTTTAGGATATTCGAAAAGCATCACATTCATGCGATATTCTGCTTCAAAAAACTGACGCGCAGCTTCTCCATCTTGCTGACCCGAAATCGCCATCGATTTAATATCGCCGCCAGCACAAAAACCGCGCGTTTCCTCGGCGTGATCAATAACGACTAATTTGATTGAGTCGTCATTTTTCCAGCTCGACAGAGCTTCCAAAATATCAAGACACATTTGCGCATTCAACGCATGCAGCGCAGAAGGACGGTTTAGCGTGATCTGCCCAACAGGCCCACTACCGCGAATAATCGTTTCTTGCATATATAATTCTCTTCTTTGAAACCGGCCGCTTCAAAAAGCAAACCAAACATGCAGGCTGATTTACGGTCATAGGACAGGAAGATTTTATCCGTCAAATAAAGAACGTCTTTCTGGGCGTAATAAAAATATGCCCAGAATTCCTAGGACAAAACTTAGCATCAGCTGGAATGAGATAATCCAGACTGGAACCAAGTATTCTGACTGCGCCAATTGATAGAAAGACAATAAGACACTCACGCTAAATATAGCGGTGAGCCATCTTGAAGATTTTTGGACAAGAAATGCACCTGTAATCAAGCACAATATAAGGGCAGCGCCCCCGACAACATCTATTGCCAAAACAGTCTCAGGATTATCGTTAGTGTTGACCAATAGACCTACGGACTTACTGACAGTCCTCAGAATGAAACTGCCGCCCATCAAGGCTAGAAGTAATCCATATAAAAAGTTCAGTCTAAATGAGCGTCTGGTTAACAGTAGCAAACCTGAAACCACCACCCCCACAAACACGCCGACAAGACCACCAAATACGAGTAATGTGTCTTGACTATTGAACCCAATTTCAAACTCTACAAACATTGAATTTAATCCAACCAGACATCACCCAAAGAGGCCATCAAAACAAAGATCAAACAAAAACGCCCATTCTACACATTCGCGCCATTATTTCTTGTTTTGTATATCTCGAATACAAATACAGTTGTCTACTCATCTCCAAACCCAGCAATACTTATTATCCAAAATCAAAACTATATCAACGTACTTCCCACTAACTGCAGGTAAACATTCAAAATAGCACTATGATTTACCTTTTAAAAACAATTTCTGCCTTCAAATAAATCATATGACGCAAGCATTACTCGACACATACCCTCAATACTCAATTCGTAGCGCTCGCGCCGACGAAGTCGAAGCGCTTCAAAAAATCGATATTGAATCTAGCAATCTGTTCATCGGAACTAACCTGATAGATTTTGGCCCTAGCTCGGCACAACTAGATCCAATTCCTGAAACAAGGATCCGTCAGGGCTTTGGCGACCAGCTCGTTTGGACGGCAATAGATGACCGTGACACGGCGGTTGGTTTTGCCCTCTGTGCCCACCGTGCAGAATGCTTATACTTGGATCAAGTGTCTGTATTACCCAGCTATGGACAACAAGGCATTGGCAGATTGCTTGTCCAGCAAGCGATAGATGCAGCCGCCGCGCATGGATACAAGCATTTATCACTATCCACATTTCGCGACGTTCCGTGGAATGGGCCATTTTACAAAAAGCTAGGCTTTAAAGAAATCCCGAGATACCGCCTAAAACCGTGGCAGATAGAACTTGAAAAGCTTCAATCGAGCACAATGGACGTTAGGAAACGTTGCTTCATGCAAAAGACTGTGAAACGACTATTCTTCTAGTTTCATAATTATAAGAAGAGGTCCCCGATATGGCCTTCCCCGCAACTCGCCTTCGTCGCACACGCCAATCTGATTGGGTACGTCGCCTCACGCGTGAAACCCGTCCAACCGTAGATGACCTCGTCTGGTCCATCATTGTTCACGATGGCAAAGACGCACGTGTGCCAATCGACGCCATGCCTGGCATTGACCGCCTTAACATTGATGAAGCCGCCAAGACTGCGAAACTCGCTCAGGAATTAGGTATTCCCGCAATTGCATTCTTCCCCAATATTGATCCTGCCAAAAAAGATGAAGAAGGCACAGAAGCGCTCAACCCGAACGGTCTGGTACCAGAATCTATCCGCGCGATGAAAGCTGCGGCACCTGATGTGGGTATCATATGCGATGTCGCCCTCGACCCATTCACATCACATGGCCATGACGGACTGGTCGATGAAAACGGATATGTCCTCAATGATGAGACGAGCAAACTCCTTGTCGAGCAAGCCCTCATTCAAGCTGCTGCGGGTGCAGATGTCGTCGCCCCATCTGACATGATGGATGGCCGCATTGGCGCTATCCGCAATGGATTAGAAGCCGCAGGCAATACAAACACACTCATATTGTCATATGCCGCCAAATACGCATCGGCATTTTACGGCCCTTATAGAGATGCAGTTGGATCCGCCACCGTGCTAAAAAGCGATAAAAAGACCTATCAAATGGACTTTGGAAACACCGAAGAAGCCATCCGCGAAGTCGCTATGGATATTGAAGAAGGTGCTGACATGGTCATGGTCAAACCCGGCCTGCCATATCTTGATATTGTTCAGCGCGTTGCAAATGAACTTCAGCTTCCTACATTAGCTTTCCACGTCTCCGGAGAGTATGCCACGATACAAGCCTCTGCCCAACGCGGATGGATTGATGAAGACCGCGCCATATTGGAAATCCTGTGTGCATTCAAACGTGCAGGCGCTTCAGGTGTCGTGACATATAATGCGGATAAACTGGCTCAAATGCTGGGCTAGCCGACCAATAAAACGCGCAACAGATTAAACGAGTCCTTTATGTTCACAGTTCATCACCTCAACAATTCTCGTTCTCAACGCGTGCTATGGCTGCTTGAGGAGTTGGAATTCACCTATAAAATCATCTCCTACGAACGGGATCCAAAGACTTTGCTTGCCCCGCCAGAGCTGAAGAAAATTCACCCGCTGGGGAAATCACCTGTCCTAGAGCATGAGGGCCGCGTCATCGCCGAAACAGGTGCGATATTCAGCTATCTGCTCAACCTGTATGGCAATGGTCCTTTGGGGCCATCACAAGACACAAATGAAGGCATAATGCTGCGCCATTGGTTGCACTATGCCGAAGGCTCCGCCATGCCGCCTCTATTGATGAAACTCGTCTTTGATCGCTTGCCTGATAATGCAGGCGGATTGATGAAGCCGCTTGTGCGCAAAATCAGCGACAAAGCCATTGAAGGTTTTGTTGTTCCGCGTATCAAAGAACACATTGATTATTGGGAAACCTCCCTATCCGCGACAGGTTGGTTTGCAGGCAGCACATTTACCGCCGCCGACATGATGATGAGCTTTCCGCTAGAAGCCGCCTCCGCCCGCGCCAACGCCTCCGATCGCCCCGTCATTGCTGACTTCCTCAAACGCATCCACGCCCGCCCCGCCTATCAAGCTGCCCTCAAAAAAGGCGGCGAATATGCGTATGCGATGGTTGAAGGCTAAGACAGGCAGTATCGTAAGACAGAAGTGGGAAGCTCAACCGAACCTCCCACTTCCGTTTCGAATTCTTTCCAACGATTCCTATGAACCGTATTTCACGCTGCACCCATATGGGTTTGACGTTGGCGTACGAACATCCACACCATTTTTAATATCTGACATAGCGGACAAGACATAATTCTCTGCGCGATCAATATCCTTCGCATTGCCAGACGGAACTGAATCTATCGCGCCTGCATAGGCGACATTCTTATCGTCAATGACAAACATATGCGGCGTTGTTTTTGCGCGGTAAAGCTTCCCGATTTCACCCGATGGGTCCAAGACGACATAGCTTGGCTCGGCATCTCTTTTTTCTGTTAATGCATTGGCTTTTTCAGCATCCACATAGCCCTGCTTGCCCTTGGCCGAAGAGACGATTGTAATCCAAGTCGCGCCATTTTCATTCGCCACTTTTTGCGTGTCTTGCATATTTCCGGATTTATAGTGCTTTTTGACAAACGGGCAGTCATGGTTTGTCCATTCCAGAACTACTGTTCCTTCGATTTCCGATAAAGTAATGCTTTCACCTGTCGTCGTCTCGGCAGTAAAATCAGGCGCAACTTTTCCCACTACGGGAGCGGCATAAACAGGCATAGCAAAAGCAGCGATTGCACACGAAGCAGCGATTAGCGATCTCATTCTATCCTCCAAAGAAAGCAACATTTATCTGTTACACTTGTAACGATACGAATGAGTTTGAAAATTTACAAATCACGATTTCGTGTTTTGAACGGGAATATCTCACAATCCGCTCTTTCCCGCGAAGGCGGGAATCTGGGGCAACATTCTCATTTTTTGACTCAAACCTATAGAAAGGGAGGCAATTACACATAGCTCGTGGAGTAAGGTCATACCTTTTTAGTTCTTATAAAAAAAACTCTTGATACCACCTATAAACCCCCAAACATCCCCATCAAATGGACGAGCATAGTTGTCATCTTGTGGGTCATTTCCCATCAATTCAAACATATCACATACCCAGAATTGCTTTTTTCCTTTTGCGCGGAATGAAGGTAGCCAACACTCTAACTCACCGTTCGGCACAACAAAAATTCCATAATCCTTGATTTCTTCTATGAAAGATGTGGCAATTTTCTTGTTACTTTCATCCAATAAATGTATTCCGCCTTCCGTTTTTGGTTTTCCTCCCATTGCGGCCATTTTCTTCCATATATCGGCCCGCCTTTGAGAAAAAAGACTTACCGAAGATACTGGAATACCAGAAAATTTTGTAGCAGTTTTCCAATCTTCATTTAAAAGATCAATATCAAAAATTACTGCAACTGGTACCCCCATTGCTTTCAACGGGGAAGCGAGTTTAGATAGAGAGTTCTTGCCATTCCCATTTATAAATATAACCCCTTCTATTGCTCTATCGTCACTAAAGTACTTCAGTCGCTCATTTATTTCTTGGTAAAAAGCTCTGTCACCATCTGCTTCAGTTACAATAACTCCATCACAAAACAACCCAGAGAGCACGTTAGCCGACCTACTGACCGGGTCATTCATGATCTTTTTTAATTCTAACTGAGACAATCCATGCGCTTGCCATGTTTGGCTCTTCTTTTGCAACCTAACTATTTCAAGTTTAGAACTAGAATGAACTGCACCTAATAAAAAATCCGGACTATGCGTCGCGATAAATATTTGAGCATCAGCTTCTTTGGATAATTCACAAACCGCTTTTCCAAGTTTTTGAGCTAAAGGTGGGTGCAAAAAGGCTTCCGGCTCATCCAACAAAACGACCCTGTCCCCATTAGCAAAAATCCCACACAATATACCAATAAAAGCTTTATACCCATCACTCCATTCAGCATAAGGTGTAGCTGAGCGAACCCACTCCAGATTCACAGCATTCAAGGACCTCGGATCTATATTTTGTGAGTTTGACAACATCGGGACCAAAACATCAGAAAAAATATCAATCCCGAAATAAAGCCCAATACTTTCATAAATGATTTTTTGTAATTTATCTCGCTTAGCATCGTCATATAAAAGTCTAGCAAGAATACTTGTTGGAAAGTCAGCTTGTCCACGTTCTTGTTTATCCAGAATAGATAATCTCTTTGCACCAGAGATATTTGATACAAAATTTTTAGCAATTACGTTTCTAAAAGAGTAACGTTCTAGATCTTTATTATTTGGATCAAGAATGTACGATTCTAGATTTGCACGTGAATGACTTATGGTTTCATTGTTTACACGATACCAGTCATTTTGTTCTTTTCTCATTACAACGGATTTATAAGCGTTGTCTTCAGGTTTATCTCTTTTCCAGCTATCAAGTTGACTTAAAAGATAATCCATTTTTTGAAATTGGATATCCTTTAAAATCTTAAAAGGTTTATCTGGCACCCTTCCTTGTAGAAATACTTCGATCTCTTTGAGTAACAGAGATTTTCCAGAATTATTGGGACCAACTAAGAGTGTAACCGAACTATCTTTAATCGATAAGCTTGGAGTTTTATCATTACCTAATTTCAAACTAACAGATTTTAGCATAATCCCCCCCCAAAAAAAGACTAGACAACATACATATCGTAGTTTGCACATAAAACCGCAATGGCAAACATAAGACTTTGAAAAGAATAGCGGCCCTACGTCTATTCCGCTTCTTCACGCATACTCCCTTAGCAGGGGAGCGCCTCTAAGCCATCGGGTCTTCCGGATCGAGCTCATAGCTTTCCATGACATGGCCATCCGGATCGATCTCTTTTAGGGCGACGGGATAGCCCCAGAGGTTGGCCAGATGTCGCATGACGCGCCATGTGTCATCAGCGTGCAGCAATACGCCCTCTGAGATATGATGCGTCAGGTTAAGGCAACGATCGCCTGCAAGATCGACATCGGAGACCTGAATATTGGCATCGGACCGTGCCACATCATAATCGCGCGAGAGCGCCCTACGCACTTTGAGATAGCCGCGCTCATCATGGATGGCCGCCACTTCAATCTCGTCTTCATCGCTATCATCCACAATGTGGAATAAGCCCAGCTTGCGAATAAGGTGTGGGGATAGAAATTGCAGCACAAAGCTCTCATCCCTGAAGTTTGCCCAGATATCTTTGAGCACCTCCATATGATTGCCCTTGCCCGCAAAATCAGGAAACCATTCTAGGTCCTCATGGGTTGGCTCATTACAAATGCGCTCGATATCCTCACACATGGCAAAGCCCAACGCGTATGGATTGATGCCGTTAAAACGCTGGTCATCAAACTCAGGCTGCATCACCACACCAGAGTGTGAGTGCAGGAATTCCATATATTGTCCGTCAGATATCTGCCCTTTTTCATGCAGCCGCGTCATGATCCGGTGGTGGGTATAGGTCGCGCATCCTTCATTCATCATTTTGGTTTGACGTTGCGGGTAAAAATACTGCGCAATCAAACGCACAATGCGTAATATCTCGCGCTGCCAAGGCGCTAAACGCGGGGCGGTCTTTTCTAGGAAATAAAGGATATTCTCTTCCGGCAGGCCTAATATTTCCCGTTGGCGCGCCTCTAACTCTTCATCAATCGTGACTTTCTTTTCTTCACCTTCGGGCACGGTCCGCCACAAATCATTGAACAGGGCTTCCCCATGCTCGCGGCGTACGCGTTCTCTATCGGCTTCATCTGCCAGACTGAGCTTTCGATTGCGCGGATAACGGTGAATACCATGGGACTGTAAAGCGTGCGCCGCATCTAACACACGCTCCACAGCTGCGGGACCGTGCTGGTCCTCGCATTTGGCAATGAAGGATTTCGCAAACGAGAGATAATCAATAATCCCGCCCGCATCCGTCCATTGCTGAAACACATAATTATTCTTGAAAAAATGAGAGTGCCCGAACGCAGCGTGCGCAATCACCAGCGTTTGCATGGTCGCCGAGTTTTCTTCCATGATATAGCACACACATGGATCGGAATTGATCACGATTTCATAGGCTAATCCCTGATAGCCTTTGCGGTACATGCTTTCATTGTAGGCATACTGCTTCCCAAAGCTCCAATGGTGGTAAAATAACGGCATACCCGTTGAGGCATAGGCATCCAACATTTGCTCAGATGTGATGACTTCAATCTGGCTAGGATATGGATCCAGCTTCATCTCGCCAATCGCGATTTTATCGATTGCATTATAGACCCTATCGATAAGTGGCGGGTCCCAATCTGCGCCCGTAAAAAGCAGGTTTGGGTTATAGTCTGTCGTCTCGGTTTGCTTCTTTTCTTGTGCGGTCATTTATGCCTCACACTTTCTAAATTGCTTATACCTGCGTCGTGCTTTTGGATGTTTCCTGTTTCTTGAACAGATCGGCAAAGACAGGGAATATTTCCTGACGGCGCATCACTTTGCGCATAGCCACTTGCCCGCCCGATTCCACAAGATGGTGATAGGCCCGCCATAAGCCAGTTTCTTCATCGCTCGACATACGGAATCGTTGCTGATCTTCATTGCCGACTTCCAGATAGGCGTAATACTGGCAGAGTGGGAGAATAACCTCTTGCAACATGCTGACGGTTTTCAGATTGTCAGAAGGTAAGTTATCGCCATCTGATGCCTGCGCAGCATAGATATTCCACTGATCAGCAGGATAGCGATCACGCACGATCTCAAACATCTCATCCAGCGCCGTCGACACAATCGTTCCGCCGCTTTCACGGCTATAGAAGAAGGTTTCTTCATCAACTTCTTTGGCTTCATGCGTATGCCGAATAAAGACCACTTCCACGCGTGTGTATCGCGTATTCAGGAAGAGATAGAGCAAGCTATAGAAACGCTTGGCCAAATCCTTCATGTGCGCATCCATAGAGCCAGATACATCCATCAAGCAGAACATAACCGCACGGGCTACTGGCTGGGGAACGCCCTCGAAACGACGATATTTCACATCCAATGGATCGATAAATGGAATGAACTTTTTACGCCGCTTTAAAGTATCGATTTTGTTTTGAGCAGTTTTTATCTTCGCTGCCGGCGCATCATTTCCTTTCAGCTTGGCAAGCGCAGCTTCTGCTGCATCAATTTCTTCCTTGCGCGGACGTCGCAATGCGACGCGACGAGACATGGAATTGCGCATAGTCCGCCCAATTGCGATGGAAGAAGGCGGACCAGCAGACTGAAAACCTGCGCGCTCAGGAATGACTTCCTCAACACCCATGACTTGCCGCTTAGCAAGGTCAGGCAATTCCAGATCCTCAAGGAAGAGTTCCATAAATTCTTCGCTGGAAAGGTTGAATGTGTAATCATCCTCACCTTCCCCGCTGTCCGATGCTTTGCTGCCCTGTCCTTCGCCATCTTCAGGGCGTTCAATACGGTCGCCCTCTAGAAACTCCTTATTTCCAGGTAGAACACGTTCTCTTCGTCCGCCGCCCGGTCCTTTACGCAATGATGGTTCATGAACCCCGTCGGCAGGAATAGTAATATCCCCACCTTTATTGGAGTCCTTGATCGAACGCCCAGAGGAAGCTTCCTTTACCGCCTTTTTGACCAAGGCTTTTGACCGCCTTAGAAAACGCTGCCGATTAGTTAGACTTTTGCCTCCTTCACGTCGTCGGTCGATGATGTGCATATGTCATCACCCCGCCTGTCTTACGCGCATATACCATTCAACAAGACGTCTCACCTGCCTGTCCGTATAGCCACGGGAAACCATGCGTTCGACAAACTCACTGTGTTTTTTCTCGCTGTCTGAGTCCTTCTTCGACCCAAATGAGATGACAGGAAGCAGCTCTTCAACTTGAGCAAACATTCGACGTTCAATCACTTCGCGAATTTTCTCATATGACGTCCAGCTTGGGTTTTCACCTTTGTTATTGGCGCGCGTACGAAGCGTAAATTTCACAACTTCGTTCCGGAAGTCTTTCGGGTTAGCAATGCCCGCTGGTTTCTCAATTTTTGAAAGCTCTTGGTTCAAAGATTCACGATCTAAAAGCTGTCCTGTATCAGGGTCTTTAAAGTCCTGATCCTCAATCCATGCATCCGCATAATCGACATACCGGTCAAACAGGTTCTGACCGTAATCATGATAGCTTTCTAGATAGGCTTTCTGGATTTCGTGCCCAATAAATTCAGCATAACGAGGAGCCAATTCACCTTTGATAAATCCTAGATAGGCAGACTCATTTTCCTCAGGGAATTGTTCCCGTTTGATTGCCTGCTCCATCACATACATTAAGTGCACAGGATCAGCGGCGACTTCTTCAGTATCGTGATTGAATGTTGCCGATAGCGCTTTAAAAGCAAAACGGGTGGAAATTCCGTTCATTCCTTCATCTACACCTGCAAGATCTTTATATTCCTGCATTGTACGTGCTTTAGGGTCTACATCCTTTAGACTATCACCGTCATATACGCGCATTTTTGCATAAGGCGTTGAGTTTTCGTGCGGTTTCATGCGCGATAACACTGAACACTGTGCCAACATTTCAAGCGTACCGGGCGCACAAGGAGCCTCGGATAGCTCAGAAGAACTGACAAGTTTCTCGTAGATTTTCACCTCTTCTTCGACACGCAAACAATATGGAACTTTGATCACGTAGATACGGTCGATAAAGGCTTCATTCGTCTTGTTGTTCTTAAAGGATTTCCACTCACTCTCATTCGAGTGCGCCATGATGATACCAGTGTAAGGAATTGCACCAATGTTTTCCGAACCGACATAATTTCCTTCTTGCGTCGCGGTAAGCAACGGGTGAAGCATTTTAATCGGCGCTTTAAACATCTCGACAAATTCGAGAACACCTTGGTTGGCACGGTTTAGACCACCCGAATATGAATAAGCATCCGGGTCATCTTGGGAATGGAATTCAAGTTGTCGAATATCGACTTTACCCACGAGGGAAGACACATCCTGATTGTTTTCATCACCTGGCTCAGTCTTCGCAATAGCGACTTGACGTAGACGCGAAGGTGTTAGTTTAGCCACTTTAAATTTAGTGATATCGCCGCCAAATTCGTCCAGTCTTTTCAATGCCCATGGACTCATTAAACCGTTCAAACGACGCTTGGGAATATTATATTCTGTCTCAAGCTGCTCACCATAAGTTTCAGGGTCAAATAGCCCGAGTGGACTTTCAAATATGGGTGATAAATCATCGCCAGCCTTTAAAACATATACAGGCTGTTCTTCCATTAAGGATTTTACGCGCTCTGCAAGAGATGATTTACCGCCTCCAACAGGACCTAATAAGTAAAGTATCTGTTTGCGCTCTTCCAATCCTTGAGAACCTTGACGGAAGAAAGCCACAATACGTTCGATTGTTTCTTCCATGCCGTAAAACTCTTTAAAGGCAGGGTAAACGCGAATAGTTCTATTCATAAATATTCGACCCAAACGCGGGTCCTTAGCAGTATCCACCATTTCCGGTTCACCAATGGCGGCCAACAATCTTTCGTGTGGTCCGGCATACATTAGTGAGTCGCTTTTGCAGCCCTCCAAATAGTCATGGAGGCTCATCACTGTTTCGCGACGGGCTTCAAAGGCGCGTGTATAAGAGTCAAAGAGTTCGCTCATTCTAGTCGCTCCGTCATTACTGATTGTGTTTGATTTTGGGTTGAACTGTAACGAGACCGTCGCCCTCCAAGGCGGGTAATGTTTCGACCAGGCACAATTCTCCCGGAAGTTCCTACCTGAAGCATTCTAGGCATGACGCCTCCAGTTCAGACAAAACTCGTTACATCTGAATCATGAGGCCAAAATGCAAAATCCCAAAGCGAAAAATGCATATGTTACAAGGATGTGATAATTATTTCAGTAAATGGAGATCCGCTGGAGACGTAGGAAAACGCCCTGACTTTGAAGTCGGAATTGCAGATAGGTCTTGCCACCAAACGCACTATATCTTGTGTGCATTTGTTTAATTTTAAAATAATTAAATGCAGTTTTGATGCCAAATTTGCGGCAAATGCGTGAAAAATGACACGCACCTGCCCAACACTCAGCCTCGCAAAAGCTATGCAGTCCAAAGAACTGTCAGCCGATCACCCGCCGCTTTTTGAAGCGCTCTAACAGGCAGTGACTCGTCATCACTTTCATAGACTTCTCGCTTGTCGTCACCCGTAAGCAATAAAATGACATTCTTCGCATTCGCGATTGCTCTATAGGTCAATGTCATGCGCTCTAATTCATCACCTGTCACTTTTGACTTATTCGCCATGACAGCAGCGATCAAAGATTCATTCTCTGGATTTATTGCGTCCGCCAAGCCTTCAGCATTGGGGAACCAAGACAGAGAATGACCATCTGGCCCCATGCCTAGAATAACGACATCCAACGGCAACTGAATTTGCGCAAACTCTTCTCCGCGCTGGGCTACTGCTTCTTTGGCGGATTTACCAGCGACATGCATTGGGTAAAACTTTGCCGCTGCACCAGCATTTGTCAGCAATGTACCACGTAAAAGCTTTTCGTTTGAACGATCATGCTCAGGATCCACCCAACGATCATCAACAAGACCAACACTTATACTAGACCAATCCAGATCAGATTTGGACAATTGCTGATACAATGGTCCCGGCGTGGAACCACCTGAACACATAAGACTTGCAACACCATTTTGAGCCAAGCCGACATCTAGCGCTTCAAACGTCAATTCATAGGCGCGCTCTATAAGGTCGACTTTATTCTCGAAGGTCTCAAAGCTCATGTCTCATCCTCTATGATATCGCAATCAGTGTTTAAGCGAGTCAGTAAACTAGAGCTATCCCACCGTCCACCACCATTTTTTTGAACATCCGCATAAAATTGATCAATCATAGCCGTTGCCGGAAGACTAGCGCCAGAATTCCTCGCCGCCTCCAACGCGATACGAAGATCCTTGCGCAGCCAATCGACGGCAAAGCCAAATTCATATTCACCAGCAACCATTGTTTTTCCGCGATTATCCATTTGCCATGATTGCGCGGCACCGCCTGACAAAGCACTCAACACCTTATCCGTATCTAGATTGTGTTTCATCGCGAAGTGAATGCCTTCGGATAATCCTTGCAGCAATCCAGCAATACAAATCTGATTGACAGACTTTGCCAACTGTCCATCTCCAACATCACCTATCCGTGTAATATTGGCTGCATAAGCTCCCATGACATCAAGTGATTGTTCCAGCACCTCAACAGCTCCACCAGCCATCACTGTCAACTTTCCATTAATGGCACCTGCCTCGCCACCAGAAACCGGACCGTCTATAAAATGCGCGCCCTTTAATTCGCATCTTTTAGACAAGCGTTTTGATAGGTCGGCCGACGTTGTGGTGTGATCAATGACGATCATACCTGCCTGCAAACTTTCTTCGATTTGGTCAAAAACAGCATCAACATCAGGATCATCACCCAGACACATCATTATGAAGTCTGCGCCTGAAACAGCCTCTTGAGAAGTTTCACAAATCTGCCCGTCATACTTTCCACGCCAGGCCTGAGATTTAGAAAGTGTTCGGTTCCAAACAGATACGGAATGGCCTTTATTTGAAAGCCAACCTGCCATCGGTCCACCCATCACCCCTAGCCCCAAAAATGCACAATTTGCCATCAAACGATTCTCCCTATCCGTATTTTCTTTTGCACATTCATACACAATCAAGACAGTTTCCATCGATGTCTTAATCAACTGTTTCGTTATTTTATCTACAAATTTCGCGTAGGAGGTGTCATTTCGTGCACCTGCTCTTAACTATCAGCGGCTAATTTCATCAAAATTGACGTATTTGACGAAGTGAGATCTGAACCACATGTCTAATGAACAACCCATTGTCATTAAGAAGGTCAAAAAAGTATCTGGTGGTGGTCACCATGGTGGTGCTTGGAAAGTTGCTTATGCTGACTTTGTGACCGCGATGATGGCATTCTTCCTTTTGATGTGGCTGATTAATACGACTTCACCAGATCAAAAGCGCGGTATTGCCGATTATTTTGCACCAGCAAGTGTATCTAAATCACGCCAAGGCTCAGATGGAATGCTTGGAGGAACGAGTTTTCAAGACGACGGCGCACGTTCGGGTGGAACAAACCGCCCAATGCCAGAAAGCAAACAAACAGCATCCAAACGACGCACCTCAACCAAAGACCCAGGCAGCACAAAAAGCGAAGATAAAGCCAAAAGCAAAGAAGTCTCCAAGAGTGCGCTAAGCAAAGCTATCGCCATGCGCGAACAAGCTGAATTTGAGCGCGCAGAGCAGTCTTTGCGTCAAGCCATGCAAGATATGCCTGACCTAGCAGCTCTTTCTAAGCATCTCGTTATTGATCAGACACCAGAAGGCATGCGTATCCAGATTGTGGACCAAGAAGGCCGCGCAATGTTTGCTGCTGCGTCCAACAAACCATTACCGCGCGCCGAAAAATTACTCGCTGCTGTTTCTCAAGTTCTCATGAAGCTTCCAAACCGTGTTTCTATTTCAGGTCACACCGGTGATATTCCGACAGGGATTGAAGGATATTCGAACTGGGAATTATCGTCTGACCGCGCAAACACTGCACGCCGTATTCTACAAAAATCAGGTCTTGATGCAGAACGCGTAGCGCTTGTTTCGGGTAAAGCTGGCTCGGAGCCTTTATATCCAGATGATCCTGACCTACCGGGGAATCGCAGGATATCTATCGTCCTGTTACGGGAATCACCTGTGCTCCCAGGCGATCATTCTTTATAACAAAATTAAATACTCTGGACTTTCAAATGATAGGCGCTTTAGTCATGTATGAGTGACTTAATTGTCTATCTTTAATCGGAATGAATATGCTTCTTACTCAAATGACATCAGCTCTTACGATGTGGATCAGCCTTGGTGTGGTTGTTCTTGCCATCGGGCTGTACATGTATGAGCGCATTTCGATGGAACTTGTTTCAGTCGGGATTGTGACTGGGCTCCTTCTTATCTTTGCATTACCTTTTGCAGTTGATGCAAATGGAGAACAGATAAAACCCGAAATATTACTCAACGGATTTGGGAATGCTGCCCTTGTCACCATCATGGCGCTACTCGTCATTGGGCAGGGTATGTTCCAGACGGGGGCCCTAGATGGGCCATCGCGACGATTATTGAAATCTTACGAAAAAGCACCGCGCCTAACCTTAGTCATTGCATTTGCTGCTGTTTTTGTAACGTCTGCATTTGTAAATAACACACCCGTCGTTGTAATGTTCCTGCCTATCATGACCGCCATTGCAGGGCGCACAGGCGCAGCACCTTCAAAAATCCTGATACCACTCAGCTTCGTATCTGTGCTTGCTGGTATGACAACGCTGATCGGTTCATCGACAAACCTATTGGCAGCAGAAAGCCTTTTGAGACTTGAAGGGCGAGAGCTTGGTTTCTTTGAAATCTCTCCAATAGGCCTGATGTTAGCTGCAGTTGGCCTTGTATATATCGCGATATTTTCTCCAATATTGTTACCCAATAGAGAAGCTGAGGGTGAGCACGCGAATACAGCGACCGGAAAACAGTTTATCGCACAGATCGAAGTCACGCGAGATCACCCAATGGAAGGCAAGCAGTCTGTTGCAGGCATGTTCCCTGATCTTCCGAATATGACTGTCAGAATGGTCCAGCGTGGTTCAGAAACAGTCCTGCCCCCATTTGAAGACCTGACACTTAGGTCAGGCGATTTAATCATTGTCGCCGCAACACGAAAATCTCTAACCGAGGTATTGTCTCGGCGTCCTAAACTATTGCGATCTATCTGGCGTTCAGGATTTGAAGGCTATGATGAGGCATCGGGTAATCCACCACCTCTATCGCTCTCTGAAGCTGTCGTTGCACCCGGTTCACGCCTAATATCCCGTACCATCGATCAAATGGGGTACACTAACCGCACCGACGCAGTTGTCATGGGCGTCCAACGTCGCTCGCGCATGATCCGCGCACGCTTAGGTGAGATCAGATTGGAATCGGGCGACACGCTATTATTGTGTGGAACACGTAGTGCATTTGATGAGATGCGCACAGATAGAGACTTATTACTTCTAGACTGGTCTCGCACCGACCTGCCCGACCTCACAAAAGCAATCTATGCGCGCCTTATAGCGCTTTGCGTTGTTATAGCAGCGGCAACAGGTCTTTTAAACATATTGCACGCAGCCCTTTTGGGTGCCGTCGCTATGATTAGTTTTGGCTGCCTCAATGTTCGCCAAGCCGCACGTGCTTTAGACCTGCGTATATTCCTGCTAATTGGAGCTGCCTTAGCTATGGGTGCTTCACTTGAAGCAACTGGTGCCGCAGATTTTGTCGCTGAAAACGCGGTCGCGCTAGCAGCACCGTTTGGGCCTTTAGCAATTCTTTCCATGCTATTCATAACAATCGCGCTGGTAACAAATTTATTGTCCAATTCGGCGACTGCAATCATCTTTACACCGATTGCTATTGCAACGGCGCGAGAGCTAAACCTCGACCCAACTCCGTTTGTGTTAACAGTGATATACGCTTCCAATTGTGCATTTGCGACGCCAATCGCCTATCAGACGAATTTATTGGTTATGGGGCCCGGTCACTACCGTTTTGGAGACTACGTAAAGTTCGGAACTCCCCTCGTTTTGCTTATCTGGATAGCATTTACATTGATTATGGGCTGGCAATTCGAGCTAGGCAGGGCATAATAGCCTAGGTATGAAAGAAAACGATTCAACCTTTTTTATTCCACCAGAAGTGGCTCGCAGTGTCAGGTTTCACCTAACGACGGCACAGCCTTGTCCATACCTACCAGGAAAAAAAGAACGCAAAGTTTTTGCCAATCTATCCGCCAATGATGCCGTAGAACTGAATGATTCTCTCACGCGTGTTGGATTTAGACGCTCACAAATTATCGCATATCGCCCTGCATGTTCTGCGTGCAATGCCTGCAAGTCCGTTCGAATAGATGTTCGAAACTTTAAATGGTCTAAACGCTGGAAACGTGTCCTCAATAAAAACGACGATTTGTCCCGCTCTCCATGTCCCAAAACAGCATCCAATGAGCAATTCAGACTTCTAAAACGCTATTTGAATTCTCGCCATGATGATGGCGGCATGAATGATATGGCTATGCGTGACTATATAGGCATGGTTGATGCCAGCCCAGTGCGTACTGTTGTATTTGAATACCGTCAGCCGCCCCGCTTTACTTCTGACGAAGGTATGCTGACCGCTACTGCGCTCACTGACGTTTTACGTGATGGGCTTTCAATGGTCTATTCGTTCTTTACTCCCGAATTACAAAAGCGCGGACTGGGCAGTTTTATGATCCTTGATCATATAAGATTGGCCCAAGAACTAGAATTGCCATACGTCTATCTTGGCTATTGGGTCAAAGGGTCAGACAAGATGGGATACAAAACAGCATACAAACCTTTAGAGGTTTGCGAGCAGGATGTTTGGCGTCCCCTACTTGACGAAGAATGCTAGCCCGTATTGATTGTACAAAAAAAATCTCGGGACAGAGGGCAATGACAAAAATAAAAAATAATAAGCACACTGCTGTAAAAACAAACAAGTCTGAAACAAAATCAACAGATGTTGATTCAATCCGCCGAGGTTTATTAGGTGGCGTTAGCTTTGGCTTGGCCGCAACTGCATTGGCTGCATGTGGCAATGCAAATGATGCATCCGCCAAAGACGAAGTAAAATCCCCAAACGTCGTTCGAAAAAAACGCCGACTGACAATGGTCACCACTTGGCCAAAAGGACTGCCGGGTCTCTATACAGCTGCGGTCCGCATTAGTGAACGTGTCAAAGAACTAACCAGTGGCGAGATCGAAATCAAAGTATATGCGGCAGGTGAGTTATCACCTGCTCTTCAAGCATTTGATGATGTCGCTTCGGGTGCAGCAGACATGTATCACGGCGCGGAATATTACTGGCAATCAAAATCCCCAGCATTCAACTTCTTCACATCAGTTCCAATGGGAATGACAGCCAATGAAATAATGGGTTGGATTGATTTTGGTGGCGGACAAGCACTGTGGGAAGAACTATCAGGCCAATATGGCGTTATAGCATTCCAAGGTGCCAATACCGGACAACAAATGGGCGGTTGGTTCAAAAAAGAAGTCAACTCGGTAGAGGACTTCAAAGGTCTTAAAATGCGTATCCCAGGCCTAGGTGGTCAAATTGTTCGCGAGCTGGGCGGCGCTGCAGAAACGATCGCCGGTGGTGAGATATATCAAGCACTACAAACAGGCCAGATCGATGCGACCGAATGGATCGGTCCATGGAATGACCTTGCACTCGGCTTCTATCAACAAGCAAAATACTATTACGGACCAGGTTTCCACGAGCCGGGATCATCACTCGCATGTGGTATAAACAGAAGTGTCTGGGATAGCCTTGCGACCAGCCAGCAACAAGCGATTCGCGCTGCCTGTAACGAAGCCAATCACCTTTCACTAGGTGAATTCACATACAACAATGCAGTTAGCCTACGTCTGATGAAAGAACAGCATGATGTTGAGCTACGTACTTTCTCACCGGAAATTCTAAAACGCATTAGTGAGATTTCGCTTGATGTTCGTTCTCAAGCCGGAAGTGGCGGAGCATTGGAAAAGAAAATTTATGAGAGCTTTGAAGACGCACTAAAAGCTTCGTCTTTATGGGGAAGTATGGCCGATGGTCCATTCCTTCAATCTCGTTCGCTAGGGAATTGAGCGAAGGCTCTTTAATTATAAACGTGTCTGAAATTGCTCTTCAAATCGGAAAAGGCCTGCATTATGTGGGCCTTATTCTATCGCCATTGCTATTGATTCCTTTGCTTATCCTGATTTGGCCGACTGCCTTCAGATACGCACAAAGACCTATGGCCTTCATCAACGCCTTAGGAGGTCGCCTTCTCGACATCGCTGGCTGGGCTGGGTTCGTCATGGCACTTGGCATGCTCGCAGCTGTTTTAGTGCGATATGTTTTCGGGCAGAGCTTTGGCTGGCTTAAAGACATCTGGATATATGCGTTTGCGGCTTGCTTTATGCTTGCATCCGCTGGTGCGCTAAAGACTGGTGCCCATGTCAGGGTTGATATCTTCTTCGCAAATTTCACTCCTAAGCAGCGCGCTATAGTCGACCTTCTGGGTACGTATCTTTTCCTTTTCCCGCTCATGATTTTGATACTTGATTCGTACGCACCTCAACTAGCTCGCGCTTGGGGCGCAATGTCAGGCAGAATGGAATTATCCTCCGAACCTGATGGGCTACCATTGCTATTCTTGTTTAAAACGCTTGTGCCAATCTTTGCCGTCACCATGATTTTGCAAGCATGGTCCAATGCCGTAAAATCAGCGTCTATTCTCAAGGGTAATTCGCCCGATAATGACCCAGCTGCTTCAAATAGTGTGGTGTCATAATGGCTGAATATCTTCACATATTCATGTTCGTGGCTGCATTCGCAGCACTTCTAACCGGATACCATGTCGCGCTGACTTTGGCGGGTATTGCCCTCGTATTTGCGGCCCTTGGTGTTGCCTTTGACGTGTTTGAACCGCGCGTCCTGATATTCTGGCCTAGCCGAATTCTCGACAATATGAGCAATCAGATTCTCGCGGCTGTTCCTCTCTTTGTCATAATGGGTGTTGTCCTCGAAAAATCGCGCGTCGCAGAAGACCTACTCAATGCGACCGGAAGGCTTCTCGCTAATGTGCGAGGCGGCCTTGGGTATTCAGTTGTTATTGTGGGGGCCTTATTGGCTGCATCCACGGGTATTGTCGGGGCCACTGTCGTGACCATG
Source organism: uncultured Hyphomonadaceae bacterium (assembly GCA_964352025.1). GTDB lineage: Bacteria > Pseudomonadota > Alphaproteobacteria > Caulobacterales > Hyphomonadaceae > Hirschia. Next base: position 132,408 of record CAYGPZ010000002.1, on the reverse strand, counting down.
ACATTGATTGCTTTGCCGAGCATGTTGAAGCAGGGCTATGATAAAAGAATAGCAACTGGAACAATTGCAGCATCAGGTACTTTGGGACAGATTATCCCACCATCTATCGTGCTCATTGTATTAGCTGACACCATCTCCAACGCCAATGCTGAAGCGCGCCAATCCATGGGGCAACCACCTTCGCCAGTAAGCGCAGGTGATCTCTTCTCTGGCGCATTATTACCGGGCCTTCTACTGGTTGGCTTATACCTCGCCTATCTTGCATTTATGGCATTCTGGAAACCCAATTTAATGCCAAGCAAAAGTGAGGTAGATGCTGATTCACTTATAGAATTAGAAGCACCAAGCCCTGCACGTACAGCTTTTGCATTTGCAGCGCCTCTTACACTTATCCTTGCTGTGCTGGGGTCCATTCTAGGTGGATTTACATCCCCCACAGAGGCCGCCGCAATAGGGGCTATCGGTGCAATTCTCCTTGCTGGTATCCGCACACGATTAGACGCGGACAAACCAGGGATACTCATGATACTTTCTCTGGCAGGTGCGAGTTCTCTTATCCTGCTTATCCTGACAGTTTGGGGATTGAAATTAAACCTGATCGGCGGTCTTGCAGCAGATGCGCCACCAAGCGAATTCTTCGTTGGCTCTATTGGTGGACAAATCTATGCCTACCTCGTCTGCGGGCTGATATTTATAGGTATTTTAGCGTCTCTGCTCACTTTATTTAGCGCAAAAAAGCTACAATCATCGCTCAACGGAGCTGCCGAAATCACCTCTATGGTCTTCCTTATCCTCATATGTGCCGGACTATTCTCGCTCGTATTCAGAGGCCTCGGTGGTGATGAATTTGTCGAGCATATGCTTGTCAGTATTCCTGGTGGATTAGCGGGTGCACTTCTCGTGACAATGATCATTATGTTCCTGATGGGCTTTTTCCTCGATTTTCTGGAAATCACCTTCATCATTGTCCCATTGGTTGCGCCGCCGCTTATCATGCTTGGCGCTGATCCTATATGGCTGGGAGTATTGATGGCTCTGAACCTTCAAACAAGCTTCCTGACGCCACCATTTGGTTTTGCACTCTTTTACCTTAAAGGGGCCGCGCCACCGGAGGTCGAAACGCCTGATATATGGCGAGGTGCTATTCCATTCATAGGCTTGCAGGTTATCGCAATTCTAGCGGTCGTATTTATACCAGCGCTTATCCTTTAAGAAATCACAACTAAATTAGTTGAAATACGTATTATATTTCAACTCACGCATGCGTATAAATTTTACAGTTATATACTATCTTAGGTTACATAAAATACTGCATTCGGCCCCGCTGAATTCTTCTAATACTATAATTTATACTCATACGACCTTGGTTCTGAATATGCTTAAACAATTCATTTCTTTCGCCTCAAAACAAAAAAACCAAACTCTTTCACTCCGAACTCTTATCATCACAGGAACTGCTTTAGGTATAATAAGCGTTCTTAACGTTGGCGCGACTTCCGCAATCTATGAGACAGGTATTGCTGCAAAAATTAAAAACAAAATCAGCAGCAAATTACATAAACCTGAAGCACGCCCCGAAACGATTGAAATTAAAACACGTCATGTAGAATCTGGTTTGGAAACCATTGCAGTTACCGAAATTCCGTTTGGAAAAATTGAATCTGTTGGCTCAGGTGGCGGTATTGCCGAATTTGAAAATGGTGTCCTTTTTTCAACGCCACTGGGAAAATTCGGTTTCATCGATCTTGAGCAGCAAAAAGTTCAATACCTAAACGAACAAGTCGAAATGAATTTCGAGGCTCTGAAGAAGAGCGCGCCTTGGAATGCTGTAGAATTCAATCGATCTTGGTTCCGTATTACTGATATTCTTATTACAGAATCTAATTCTCAAAAATGGCTGTATGTAACGCACCACAAATTCAAAGAAGCCGATACCTTCTGTAATCAAGTCAGCCGTATCCGTATTACTTCCAATGATGGAGTACCGTTATTCGAAGGTGATTGGGAGCTCATCTATGAAGTAAAGCCCTGTCGCGTTGTATCTGAGGAAGATTATGGCTTTGCTGGTCATATGACTGGCGGACGCATGTACAAGGAAACGGATAACACTTTACTTTTCACTGTCGGTGATTGGGGAATGGGACAATTTGAACCTGAAAACTATCCTGATGGACACAGAGAAGACTGGAGCAGCTTGCTACGAATAAACGTAGAGACAAAATTAGCCGACATCGTTTCGACTGGTTTTCGTAATGCTCAAGGTCTGAATGTAGATGAGTATGGACGTATATGGTCGACGGAACATGGCCCTCAAGGTGGCGATGAAATCAACCTTGTGAAGCCTGGTGTAGATTATGGTTGGCCCAATGTTTCAACAGGCATGCACTATGCGGATAATTATTCCCCGCGAAATGATATTACGTTGAATCCAACTCAAGGCCATCATGATGGTTATGAAAAACCAGTGCTGTCCTTTATTCCGTCCATCGGAGTTAGCCAAATACTCCCTATCGCATCAGACAATACCGAGTTTGACCTGTGGAGAGGTGACCTTCTTGTTGCATCAATGAGAGGCGAATCTCTATACCGCATCCGTTTGGACAACCAGAGAGTTGTAACATCTGAAAAAATTCACATCGGCAAGCGTATGAGAGACCTTATCCAGCTAAAAGATGGTCGGTTCGTGACGCTAACAGATGATAACAGCATTGTACTCTTCAGCGATCCTACATCCCATCCACCACTAACATCTAAAATGTCCGGCTATACTGAAATCAATGAGTTAGAAGCAAAGGTCTATGCCAGCACGGGTGATGAATGGAGACGAGACATGTTCCGTTGGAGATGTGGTTCATGTCACCGTGTTGATGGAAAGACAAATGTCGGCCCTGCACTCAACGGAGTCGTTGGCAGAGAAATTGGACACCTAGAAGGCTATCCATTTTCACCTGAATTAGCCGAAAGCAATGATAAATGGACGGAAGAAAGATTGTTCAAATTTGTAAATTCGCCTGCTGCAGCGGGATTTGAAGATTCTTCAATGCCAGCAATTAAAGCGACGGAACATGAAATCAAAGGCATTATTGATTATCTAAAAACCACATCAAATTAGCAGAGCAACTATGTCCAATAGTTTCATTCCCAAAGGCATGATAGAAAAAACCACATGAGCAAACTAACTGTCTGGTATGATGGGCAATGCCCCCTTTGCATCCGCGAGATTGCACTTATGCGTCGTTTGGACAAACGAAGCGCAATCAACTTTGTTGATGCAACTGAAACCACGACATCATGTCCGCTAGATAGAGATTTTATCTTAGCCCGCTTTCATGCTGAAGAGGATGGAGAGATTCTCTCTGGAGCTGCTGCATTTGCTGCCATGTGGCGCGCAATTCCGCTACTTCGTCCAGTAGGTCTTGCAGCTAAGAACGGTGCAATTCTCGCCATACTCGAAGAATTATACCGTGCATTCCTGATCGTACGTCCAAAGTTGCAAAAGCTTTTAAGATGGCTTGAAATTAAGTTTTCCCGCCAATCTGAGACATAAAAATTCGTCGAAATTTAAAACATTGCTTTTCCGTAATACTACATATAAACAATCGATCTCAGTTTAGGGGGATTTCTAATGAACAAGTTTTTGATTTTAACATTGTCTGTAGGTGCTTTGGCTACGACGGGATGCGCTTCGTTAAACACACCTAGCGTTGTTTACTTTAAGCCAGGCGTCGAAACCAACGCCTTTATTTCTGACTATGATGAATGTTACGGAGTTTTTAAATCCGGTAAACCATCTTCATCTATGACATCCCCTAATACTGATCCAGTGATTGCAGGTGCAGTAGGTGGTTTCCAAGGTATTAAAGCCGCATCAAATCTTATGACACAATGTTATAAACAAAAAGGTTATCAAGAAACCAAACTTACTGATGAAGAACGTAAAATACTAGGTAAACAACATGGCAAAGATGCTTACAAAGCATACTTAGCAACCATAGCAACTCAGAACCGTCAGTCGATGCGCTAGAATTCGTTCATTGAGAACGCCTAAAACTTTATTCCGTTGCAAACAAAAATTGCAACGGAAGCAAAATCTCCAAAGTCTCATATAGTCTTACATATAGGATAGAATCTAGTTCTTTAAGGCCCTCAACTGAGATATAAAAACGCATCCCCAGCCAATCATGAAACTCAATCCACCCAGCGGTGTGATTGGCCCGATAATAACGGTTGGAACCGCAATAATGTCTTTACACGCCAGCAGATATAGCGATCCACTAAATAGGATAATGCCCAAAACAAAGGAATAGGCTGCGAAATTTAGCCATTTGCGATTGCCAGCCTGCGTCATCAGGAAACCCGCGATGAATAACGCAACCGCATGATAGAATTGATACCGCACACTCGTTTCAAACGTGGCAAGCTGCCCTTCATCGAGAACCGCCTTAAGCCCATGCGCGCCGAATGCACCTAGTGCGATTGCGAGTAGCGCGAATAAAGCCGCTATTTTGAAACAGGTTTGTTTGGTCATTCCATCTCAATATTTAAAAAGTCACTGCATGGTAAAAATTCACAGACCAATAGCAGTATCACAGGTTATACTATCCCAATCTTGGCCAAGATGACCGACAACCCAGTTAATTGCATGATGACGTTCTTGAATTACGCCCAAGTCTACTGGTTCTTTAGGGGCGCAACCATGAATTTTAGCATTTCGAGCTTCCCAGTGAAATGCCTCCATTCGCTCTTGCATTTTTATAAGCTGATCTTCATTTCTGAGTTTAACTTTTTCTTTAAACTCTTCGATAGAACTAATACTCATCGGAAGGAAGAAAGACTTAAATCCTAGCGTGTCACATTGAGAATCTTCTGCTGGTAGTCTTTCAACTGCCCCCAAACACCATAACAGAACGACCAACCGTTCAAAATGCCAGCTATAACGAATACAGTCCCGCTTGGATGCTTTCCTATCATTTACAAAATTAGCTTCTAATTCGGTAAGAAATGGAATTAGCCCATGTTTCTCTAACCAAGCGTAGGCAGTTTTTCTTTTTGAATAATTTAACGCTATTAAGCTAACACCAAAAAGGACCAAAGCGCGCTCAACGACTTCATCTTTACTTCTAATTTTTTCATTCAGTCTTTCAGCGTCTGCCACTTGCTTTCACCCCTAATTGAAGTCGTTTAAAACTTCACCTCAGGTACAACAGATAAGTCTTCGCGCTGTTCTTCACCAAGGTCGAAGAATTCGCGCTGTGTAAAGCCCCAGCCGCCTGCAAGCATAACTGCGGGGAATTGCTCAATCGCAGTGTTGAAATCACCAACGGCTGAATTGTAGAAACGGCGGGAAGCCGCAATCTTATCTTCAATCTGGGATAATTCTGTCTGCAATTGCAAGAAGTTCGTGTTCGCTTTCAAGTCAGGGTAAGCCTCGGCCAGTGCAAACATTTTTCCAAGAGCAGCCGATAGCATTCCCTCAGCTGCGCCTGCTTCTGCTGGTCCATTTGCAGCCATTGCAGAGTTACGCGCTGAGATAACCTGATCCAGAGTTTCCTGCTCGTGCGATGCGTAACCTTTGACCGTTTCAATAAGGTTGGGCACTAGATTCTGACGTAGCTTGAGCTGTACATCTATGCCCGAAAACGATTCATTACATTGCTGCCGCTTGGCGACCAGCCCGTTATAAAGCGCTATTATATAGACGATTATCAGCGCGATAACACCTAGCGCGATATATAGTGGATTCATCAGATTTTCCCCTCAGCTTGAAACACTTATTCCTGACTAGGAAACACTAAACACAATTTGCAGAAGGTGCAAAAAGCTAGCTGAACTTTCCAGTCCGGTTAAACCCTTTAGGTGCTAGCTTACCTGCTGCAGCGCGTTTACCGAGCCAGTCTTGCCAGTCATTCATGGAAATATTGCGTCCACCCGTATCTAACCAGAAGAAACCATCTTCAGAATCGAATGTGCACACATCCATAAGCTGCTCGTTTACCAAGCCGCCCTGCTTATAGTTTTGAAGTTTTACACCTTTACCGCGCGCCATTTCAGGCAGTTCGGACAATGGGAAGAAGAGTATCTTCTTATTATCGCCAATCACCGCGACCATATCACCTTCAACACGTGGGCAGAATGCAAATGTAGAACCTGATGGAGGGTTTTGAACGACTTTACCACCGCGTTTTTGTGAGATCAGCTCTTCTTCATCGACAACAAAGCCATACCCTGCCGTAGATGCAACAAGACGCTGACGCCCTCTTTGAGGTGTCAGAACCGCTATGATATCTTCATCTTCAGGCAGATCGACGGACAGGCGAATTGGCTCTCCATGGCCGCGTCCGCTTGGCAATTTATCCGCCGCGAAAGTAAATGCCTTACCGCCAGTGGCTAGTAAAACGACTTTATCGGTCGTCTGACATTCGAGAGTATAAGCGAGTTCATCGCCCTCTTTGAATTTGAGCTTTTCAAGCGCTTGGTTGTGTCCTTTTAGCGCTCTGATCCATCCCATTTTCGACAAGATAACCGTGATGGGTTCTTTGGGAATAAGCGCTTCAAGTGCTGCATCTGCATCAATTTCAACAGCAGTACCAAAGAGTGAGCGACGACGACCTAGATCTGATTCAGGATCAAAGACTTCGCGGGCTGCTTTTAATTGGCGTTTAACTTCAGTCCATTGGCGCATTTCAGAGCCAATCAATTGCACCAGTTTATCACGCTCTGCTGATAGCTTGTCGTGCTCGCCTTGAATCTCGATTTCTTCAAGTTTGCGTAAAGCCCGCAAGCGCATATTTAGGATAGCGTCTGTCTGTATTTCAGATAGGCCGAACGCCTTCATCAATTCAGCTTTTGGTTCATCCTCAAAACGGATAATGCGAATAACTTCATCAATATTGAGGTAGGCTTTGAGCAATCCATCAAGGATGTGCAAGCGTGCTTCAATCTTATCAAGGCGGTGCTGCGCGCGGCGCACAATCACTTCTTGGCGGTGAGCTAGATAACACTTCAACACCTGTTTCAGACCCATAACGCGTGGCACATTATGGTCTAACACATTCATATTTAAAGAAAATCTGTTTTCCAGATCAGACAATTTATACAGGCTTGCCATCAAAACTTCTGGGTCTACGGCCTTTGTGCGAGGTACCAGAACAACGCGGATATCTTCGGCACTTTCATCCATCACGTCTGACAGAAGTGGCGCTTTCTTAGTTTCGATCAGCTCGGCAAGACGTTCAATAAGCTTGGATTTTTGGACCTGATATGGAATTTCGGTGACGATAATTTGCCAAGCACCACGCCCTAAATCTTCTTTTTCCCATTTACAACGCATGCGGAAACCACCGCGCCCTGTTTCATAGGCTTTAAGGATACTATCCTTATCTTCGACAATCTCACCACCTGTCGGAAAGTCAGGCCCCGGCATGATTTCTAAGAGGTCAGCCGTTGTCGCGCTTTTGTGTTCGATCAGATGGATACATGCATCGATACATTCAGCAGCATTGTGTGGTGGAATACTCGTCGCCATACCCACAGCGATACCCGAGGAACCATTCGCCAACAGGTTTGGGAAACCGGCTGCTAAAACGACAGGTTCGTCGTCACCGCCATCATATGTTTCTTTAAAGTCGACCGCGTTTTCGTCCAACCCTTCGAGCAGCAACATGGCCGCAGGTGTCAGACGCGATTCCGTATAACGCATGGCTGCTGCAGTATCACCATCGATATTACCAAAATTCCCTTGCCCGTCGACAAGCGGGTAACGCACGTTGAAATCCTGCGCCAAGCGAACAAGCGCATCATAAATGGCCGTGTCACCATGCGGGTGATACTTACCAATCACGTCTCCAACTACACGGGCGGACTTTTTAAATGCCAGTTCAGGATTTAGACGCAGCAAGCGCATGGCATACATCAAGCGACGGTGTACCGGCTTTAATCCATCGCGCACATCAGGCAGCGCACGTGAGGTGATCGTCGACAGGGCATAAGCCAGATAGCGCTTAGATAGCGCTTCAGACATCGGCTCTTCGAAAATGCCGGCTCTTTCATCTTCTGTCTTGAATTCGTCGTCGCTCATATCACTCATTACACAATCTGGTCTTTTTGATTCTTAACCATAATGTGTAAGGCGAAATGCTTAAGGTGCCAAGGGTAGTAAATGTTTGATGGCGCAACATCAAAGACGTCACATCACGCCCACCAAATTTCCAACTCTCATCACTCTGCTGCTAAAACATCATCAGGGATAAGGTAGCGTTCCAATGTAGTCAGTTCAGGACCACCGCCGCGGTTGCCACTTCCAGAAGCGGTGTAAAGATAGTTACCAATACGCGCAAAACCACTTCCGTGTCGCCCTTGCACTAAGTTAGGCCATTTTTCCCATTCTTGAGTCTCAGTATTAAAGGCTTCAACTTCGTTATGTGCTTCAATCTGAGTTCCGCTTTCACCACCACCAATAACGACATATTTTCCAAGAGCTAAAGCATTATTTCCAGCACGTTCGGTTGGGATATTTCGTGCCTGATTATCTTCAAACCAAAGCCCCTTCTTGATGTCATACGCATCACCTTGATTAAAGGTTTCTCCAAATACACGTTGAATTTTAAAGTGAGACCGTCGCCCCGCAAATGCATATAGGACATCGTCAACAATAGCAGCTTGAAAATGATCTCTGGCATTAGGCGCGTCAAATAAGACTTCCCAGTTGCCTGTTTTGGGATCATAAACATCCAACCATGGCTGGAAACCATCTAAATGCCCATTCACAATGCCCGCAACCAGATAAATTTTATCATTGCTTACAACCGCACCTGCACCGCCGCGGCGTCGGGCCTCAGGAATAGTATGAGTGTATTCAAACCTGTCCTCACGTGGATAGTACACTAAAACACGGTCTAACGGCTTTTCAGCAGGAAACCCACCTGTCATAGCGCCAACTATATAAATAGCATCACCATAAGCAACGGCTTGAAAATGATGCAATTCTATTGGAGGCAAAGACTTTTTTATCCAAGTTTGTGTTTTGGGGTCATATTCCTCAACAGGCTTTTCACCACGTCCACCAATCAAATAGAGCTTTTCATCGAACGCGACCAATGAGGCTTCATGACGGGCAGTTGGCAGACCTTGGGTTTCAACAAGTTCCCAACTAGAAACCTTGGACAATTGAGGTTCTTTTATAGCCGCACAACTTGCAACTAAGACAGCCAATCCACCTAGTAATACTCCACCTAAGATAGAAGACTTCAAATTTTGAAACATTTTCTAGCCCGTCATTTGATTATATGCAGCGTTATATTCTACCGCATCATCTATAATTTGAATTCCAATTAGTCATAAGATGCAAGGCCGACAATTTCACCGTTGGGGCCTGTGAAAAATGTCCATTTATCTTTAGCGTAATTGTCATTTTCCAGCTCATAGCCAGCTGCTTTCAACTTGTCCCCGATAGGTTCAATGTCGTTCACTCTGAGCATGAAATGGTTGTGGTTTGTATTCCCGATCGGGGCTAGAGATTCAGGTGACGCTGGCAAAGACAAAGCAATCGTCAAATCATCCGCCTTCAGTTTCATCACAAGCATGCCATCAATACCGGGCATTTTTAGAACTTGAGCATCGTCCATCTTAAACCCAAGAATATCGCGATAGAGGGTCAGCGTTTTTTCCAATTGCATCACGTGGATGCTAATGTGTCTTAAGCCAGTAACACGTGCCTCGGATTTATCAGCCTCAGCTACAACAGGGTCTGCTTCCTGCGCAATGCTTACGCAATTGCTCGCGACCATAAAAGCAGCAACGACAGAGGCCTTCAACGCGATACCTGCGCCTGATTTTAGAGTATGTTTGTGCGTTTGAGTGTTGTGTCTCATTTTATTCCCCATCAATGTTACTTTTTCGTAAGCTAATGATAGCAGTCCAAATTGAAAGCACAACAAAGATAATCCTCTACTCTAGAGGCCGATTTTTTGAGAAAAAAATGAAAAATCACTCTGTTTCAATGTAAAACAACTCATCCACTGTCGTATCGAGGACTTGTGCAATATGGTCTTTTGGGTGGTTACGCATAATGTGTAAGGCGAAACACTGATAGCGCCAAGTGTGGTTAATGATCGATGTTGTGAGTGGTTGGCTGACATATTAATTTCGGAGGGGGGGAGAATTTTGAATTCTACAGAAAAAGGAGATAATTTGGAAGATAGTCTTTATAGGTATTTGCTTGAGCAACTCGATCAAGACGAGAATATCTATGGAATCTATTCAGCTAAATTGTGTGAAATTCATAAGAAAAAACGATACTATTGTAACGAACGGAAGCGGGACATCGAATTTGACATAGTCGTTGAGGTTCGAGGGATAGATAGAGAGGCCCCCCACCTCTATCTCATTTTTGAATGCAAGAATCACAAAAGACCGGTTCAAGAACGCGACGTAAGAGACTTTTCGGACAAACTGGGAGAACTTTTTCGGCATTCAGCAAAAGGCGTAATCGTTTCTTCATCGAAGCTCCAGTCTGGAGCACAAAACATAGCAAAAGCTAGAGGATTGGGAATTGCGAAATTCAATGAAAACGGAATTAATGTTATTGCCGACCGTACAGGTAATAGTTGGACCGAGAGGGGATTTGTTGAAACACAAATTTCTAGTCATGACGGAAATTCAAAGCCGCTAAAATTTTCCGCATATATTGATGGGAGATTTATGGGATGTTTTACTGAACTTCTACAATTCCTTACACCGAACAGTTCGACGACAATCGAACATTCAAATACCTTAGCGGGAAAGTCGGTTCCCATTTTCGGAAAAGATAAGATTAGAGAAACGGCAAAAGCCTGCTTGGATCTTACTCAATATCAAGAGGGAGCGGTTAATCTCGAAGAAATATGTTCCGCACTATCATTAAACTTGATTTTTTCTGATGTAGCTATTCAAGATTCTAATGGTAAACAAATTTTAGGGTCAGCCAATTTTGAAAAGCAGTCTATTGAAATAAACCTTCACGGAAATGCTAATAGAGAACGGTTTACAATAGCACATGAGATTGGCCACTTCAGACTCAATCATGGTGAATTTCTACGTTCTGACACGGTAATAGAACAAGACTTGTTTGCTGACAGTAAAAACAAAAGAAAATTTAATTATGATTTGCTAGAGCAGCAAGCAAATACTTTTGCATCTGAATTACTTTTGCCTGACCCGCTCTTCTTCACAATTTTAGAAAAATTCAGGCACGAACTTGAAATTCGAGACAAAGGATATGGATATATTTTTGTTGATGATCAGCCTTGCAATCGCAGTACCTATTATCAACTACTGAATAAACTTTCAGCTTATTTCGAGGTTTCCAAGCAGGCAATAGAAGTAAAACTAAAGACTAGAAAGTTGGTTACTGACCATCGCAGGGGAAATCATGTTAAGTCTGCAATAGACAATTTTTTCTCTAGACTGCGCTGATTGCGGCAATAGCAATCCTACCTAATTTACGACATTATTATTTTAGTTCGTCCGCCATAAACACCAACTGCCGCTCCTTAACTCTTCCGGTTCAAAGGCTGCCTCACTTGGCGGCCAACACGTTTATGCTCGGGTACATCGGGTTTTGCGCCCATATAGTTGGCTTGATTTGCTGTGCCACTGGTCTGGGGGGCCTGTGCCGCCGCGCTTTGTTTAGGCAAGACCATGCGCTCTGCTTTTTCTAGGCGTTCCAGCATGAGATAACGCGCTTCAGGTGCATCGCGGTTCAGGTCGGCAAACAGGCGGTGCACAAGAAAATGTCCGGTTAGACGAAAACCAGCACCGATATCATAAGGCGAAGGTGGGGCTTTGCTATCCGTCAAAAAGGCTGGCAGAGACAGTAATTTATCCAGATATTGCTCGGCTTCCGATCCACGAACGGCTCGCCCTGTTTTTGGGCTAACATGGGTAAGCCCATCATTACCGCCGGTTAGCGCACACGTGTCTAGATCTAGCCCATAACCCATTTGCTGCAGGAAACCGATTTCCCATTTGATAAATATTGCCGGCCAGACATCCGCCTCTCCCATAATATCGAGCAAAGTTTCCGTGGCTTCAAACAAACCTTGCTTTGCTTCTCCTTCGGGCAAACCATCGCGCATAATGGATGTGACCGCCGATAGCCCGGCAAGCGCTAATGGGTCGGTCATACAGCGTGCAGCCCGCTGATTGGTGGCATCGGCCACCGAGAAATGCCCCAAGGCAGATTCAGTCTTGGCTTTCCAATGGACTTCTATGGTATTGCCTGCTTCGATCAGCGGACGTTTTTTCTGGGAGATCCCACCATAGACCAGACCGCGCGTACGCCCACGATCGGGCGTAAACACATCAAGGATCACATCTGTTTCGCCAAATGTGCGTGCACCAAGAGATATCGCTGAATCGGTCCATTCTGCCATGTTTAAATGGGTAGTACGGGAATGGTTTTTGGGAAAGAGAAACTATGAATAAACCCACTCTCGTAGGACATTACCCAAGACCTGATAGGCTTTGTCATTCAAATGTAGGCCATCTTCGGTAAAGTCGGGAATAAGCTCGCCATCTCCGGTGTCAAAATGAGAGTGGATATCAATAAAAGTCGTTCCTTCTTCTTTGGCGACCTTTTTGATCAATGCATTTGCGCCGTGAACTTTGTCGGCATATACAGGCTCACGCGGCAAAATTGAGATGTTGTAAATTTTCGTTTCGGGTAAAACGGCTTTAATCGCACGTATAAATATCTGAATATTCTCTGCGATAATCGTTATGTCACGCCCGCGATTACCAATGTCATTCGTGCCAATCTTCAAAACTAATTTTTCGGGACGATGGCGCAAAATCTGTGACATTCGCATGAATAGACCAACCGTCTCATCTGCGCTGACGCCATGATTACGCGTTTCAATTTCGGGAAAAAGCTCTCCAAGCGGAGCGGCCTGAGTAATACTATCTCCGACAAACAGCACGCCGCCATTCATTGGTTCCTGCACTTCAATGGCGGCTAAACCTCCAGCCACCCAGAGAGGTATCAAGTCATGATAGCCATCCCATATACGAACGCCGTCCAATATCGATGGCACTTCAGATAGATCTGCAAATTCTCTAGGCTGTTTATTCATAAAGATGATCTTCGGGTTGATTGGATTTCAGATTAAAAAATCACTTGATCCACATTATGCTAGCGGCGCAACCCTAAGTCATTTTCTTCTTTACAGCCCGTTACAACACAATCGCTGATCAATTCTGCCAGCCTTGCATATCCCGCTTCGTTAAGATGGAGGCCGTCAGTAGAAAGCACATCAAGCATCACGCCATTTTCATCACTGAATTCTGATGAAATATTCAAATAGCGCGCGTCTTTAAATTCTATCACCTCGGTAATTGCATCATTGGTTTCCTTGATACGCGAAACGTAATCAGCACCACGTGGCAAAAGAGATAGAATAAATAAATCCGTACTTGGAAGCTGCCCATAAAGTCGATCGACGATCTGGCCAACATTTTTTGCAATATGTTCGCTAGAATGACCGTAATAAAGATCGTTTGTACCGATCAAAAGGAACAGACGCTCAGGCGAATTGCGGCTTACTTGAGATAATCGCAATATTATCCCATCGGTCGTGTCCCAGCCTATACCGTAATTTTGTGTTTCGACTTCTGGAAAAAGAACATCAAGCGGCGCAAATTCGGTTATACTATCACCAAGAAACAATACGCCGTCTTGTGCAGGAGCAAGGCCATCTAACACCAGAAGACGTTTTTCAGTGTGCAAGGCACCGCCTTCTTCGTGACCTTCCCATATATCAATTCCAGCACTCGATGTTGGTAGAACAACTTCAACTTCTTCGACTTGAATAGTAGTGTCTTCAACAACAGAAGGTACCGATCGCGCAGACTCTTTCATTGCAGGGTCGCATCCCGCCAAAGCCAAAGAACAGACAATGGAACCAATAAGTCCTGCGATATGATTCTTCATTGCACGGTCTCCTTGGACCATGTGCAAAAAACTTGCACTTTAATAACGACTAACCAATCAAGTTAGTTTATTTCATGTTGATGATAGACTGCTCTATTCCTAAATGTTGGAGAGTCAAAACCAATTCCCGTAATAGGAGTCATAATACATGCCTACTCACCACAATATCGTCGACGCCATAGGTAATACTCCATTAATCAAGCTTCGCAAAGCATCGGAGCTAACAGGCTGTACGATATTGGGTAAAGCTGAATTTCTAAACCCGGGCCAATCTGTAAAAGACCGCGCTGCTCTGTCGATTATTCGTGCTGCAGAAGCAGATGGCAGTCTGCAACCGGGCGGGACTATTGTCGAAGGCACTGCAGGTAATACAGGTATTGGTCTAACGGTTGTTGCTAATGCATTGGGTTATAAAACAAAAATCGTCATGCCGCGTACACAAAGCCAAGAAAAAAAGGACGCGATTCGTCTCCTTGGCGCTGAATTGGTTGAAGTAGATGCTGTTCCCTATAAAAACCCAAATAACTATATCCACTATTCGCGTCGGCTAGCCGAAGAAGAAACAGCTAAATCAGATGCCAGCGTCATATGGGCGAACCAGTTTGATAATGTTGCTAACCGCCAAGCCCACATAGACACAACCGGTCCTGAAATCTGGCAACAAACAGAAGGCCAAGTTGATGGCTTTGTATGTGCAGCAGGTTCGGGTGGTACGATTGCGGGCGTGGCAATGGCGTTGAAGAAACGCAATAAGGACGTTCAATGTGCACTTGCCGACCCAGGCGGTGCAGCTTTGTTTGGTTATTACAAAAATGGCGAACTCAAATCCGAGGGTACATCAATTACCGAGGGTATAGGTCAGGGGCGTATTACTGCCAATCTTGAAGGTCTAGAGCTTGATGACGCATTCCGGATCACTGATGATGTCGCGTTAGAAATTTTATATGACCTAACGGTCAATGAAGGCATGTGCCTTGGTGGTTCAGCAGGAATCAATATTGCCGGTGCAATTGAACTCGCCAAGTCATTAGGGCCGGGCAAAACTATTGTGACAATGCTGTGTGATTATGGAAATCGCTATCAGTCAAAAATGTACAATCCTGAATTTTTGAAAGAAAAAGGTTTGCCTACACCGCCTTGGATGTAAAACGGAATATCGAAAGGATATACCAATGACTGATATTCAATTTGATTCTCCACTTGTGTCCGCACAATGGCTTAAGAAAAATTGGGGACGTAAGGGACTTAAAATTGTCGATGCGACATACACCCTTCCGTTTCTAAATCCAGAGAAAAATGGGGCTCAACTCTATGAAGAGTGCCGCATTCCAGAGGCAATATTCTTTCCGCTCGATGAAATCGCGGATCTGAGCATTGATCTACCGCACATGTTGCCAAACCCAATTCAGTTCAGTGCCGAGGTTTCTGCTTTGGGACTTTCAAACGATGATGCAATTGTCGTTTATGATCAAAATGGCTGGATCGCATCTGCACGTCTTTGGTGGACATTACGCGCCATGGGACACACGAATGTTGCTGTCCTGAACGGCGGTTTAAACGCTTGGAAAGATGTCAACGGTGCTACGGAGAACGGTCCAACCGAGCAGCAACATGTTGGCATATTTAAAGCAAATCAAAATGCAGATATCGTCGCTGATATTGATGATATGCGCCATTACGCACAAGCAAAAGACAAGCAAATCGTTGATGCACGTAACAATGCGCGTTTTAACGGTGAAGCAGCTGAGCCGCGCGCCGGCCTAAAATCTGGCCACATGCCCGGTGCATACAACCTCCCTCACAGTGCTTTGATTAGAGAAGATGGAATGTTTCAGGACGCTGAGGCAATACTTGATGCTTTCACTGAAATTGGTTTGGACCTGAACCGCCCGATCGTGACGACATGTGGATCTGGAATAACTGCATCTGTTCTAACCCTTGGGCTTGCTGTTATAGGCCGCGAAGATGTCGCTGTTTATGACGGTTCATGGTCAGAATGGGGTGGAAGCGATAATTGCCCTGTTCACACGAAGCAAGATCGCGAGAACTAGTAAGACATGGAAAACGACGAAGACAAAGCGCAATCACTATCGACACGTTTAATTCACAATGGCCGTGACCCGTCCAAGCAATTGGGTGCGGTGAACCCGCCTATCCACCGTGCTTCGACTATCGTGTTTGATCGCGCTGAAGACCTATATTCAGATAATATCCGCACCTATGGTCTAGATGGGATGCAGGTACATGAAGAGCTAAAAAATGCTCTTTGTGCGCTTGAAGATGCTAACCATTGTCTCGTCGTCGAATCTGGCTTGCTCGCGTGTACGCTGCCGATATTCTCACTTGTGGGAAGCGGTGAACATGTTCTGATACCAGACAACACTTACAACCCAACACGTCGCTATTGCGAGCGTTCGTTGAAGCGTAGTGGTGGAAGTGTCACTTATTATGATCCTGAAATCGGTGCAGGCATTGCTGATCTAATTCAAGACAATACCAGCTTGATCATGATTGAGAGCCCCGGCTCTCTTACTTTTGAACTACCTGATATTCGCGCTATCGTCTCGGCCGCAAAGGCAAGAAATGTCACCACAGCATTGGATAATTGCTGGGGATCAGGCGTATATCTACGCCCACTAGACCTTGGCGTGGATATATCCATTCTCGCAACGACAAAATATGCTGGTGGACATTCAGATACGCTATCTGGTGCGATATTGTTGAATGACGCTCGGCTGGCTCAAAAAATGACTGATGCATACCGCGATTTAGGTCTTTGCACGTCGCCGGAAGATGCTGCAATTGTTCTGCGTGGTCTTCGGACAATGTCGCTCCGTTTGAAACAACATGAAGCATCAGGCTTAGAAATAGCGAACTGGCTGCAATCTCGTCAAGAAATATTGGATGTGCTGCACCCTGCTTTGCCGGATAATCCATATCACGCTTTATGGAAACGTGACTTCACTGGGTCTTGCGGGCTGTTTAGCTTTGTTATCAAGCCTTGCTCTGAAGAAAAAGTCATTGAATTTCTCAATGCTTTCAAACTTTTCGGGCTAGGTTTCTCATATGGCGGATATGAAAGCCTGATCGTCAATTGCGATCCACAGCTTTCCTATAGAAAAAGCGACCGGAAAAAATTTGACGGCCCCATCATCAGAATTAGCGTAGGTCTTGAAGATGTAGACGACTTAAAAGCCGATTTAGAAAATGCATTTGCAGTCCTAAATAATTAGGACTGCATTTACCGTTATACCGGACAAAACTCTGCCTTCTGCGGCGGAATGAAAACTGGGCTATTCTCGCAAACATCGCTAATCACATCACGCAGCCACATCGCCCCAGGGTCAGAATTCAAACGCCTGCTCCAATATAGGCTCAAGTGGAAATGCGGGAACTCTACAGGTGGCTTAACCGCGACCATTCCACCGCGATGAACATAACGATTTGCCAATCTAGATGGAGACAAAGCAACCATATCGGTGTCGCGGACCGTCTCAGCGATTGACGTGTGATGCGAAGACGTTAGTGCAACGCGGCGCCTCAACCCTTTTTCAGCAAGCAAATCATCGATACGCGTATAGCCATCTCCGCGCGTGGAAAATACGATGTGGGTCAAACTGGCATAAACCTCGAGCGTCATTTCCTGACAAACTTGCGGATGTCCCTCGCGCATGATCAGCACAAATTGTTCTTCCAGCATGGGTGTGAAATTGATACGTTTGGGTGGCTCTGACCCGCTTATAAACAAGAAATCCAGATCACCTGAGTCCAACGCATCATACGTTTCACCAATTTTTACTGGGGATATGCGCAAATCTACTTTAGGCGCTTGTTTCCTTAAGGATTCCATCAAAGGCGGGAGGACGACGTGATCGTAATAATCCATTGCGCCTATGCGAAATGTTCTTTCAGACGCCAATGGATCAAAGCTGTCATGCGATGCAAGTGTTCTCTCCACATGCCGCAAAGCTTCTCTCACATCGATCGCTATTTCAGAACAGCGTTCTGTTGGATCAACACCTGATGGCGTACGAATAAATAATTCATCACCGAATGTTTCTCTTAAACGGGACAAAGCATTTGATACTGCTGGCTGGGTGACATTTAGGCGACGTGCAGCTCGCGTAACATTGCGTTCTCTCCACAGGGCATCAAATGTATTTAGAAGGTTAAGATCAAACTTCTTATCCATATCAATTCTCTCGCCATTTGGACAACATCGTCGCTGTCGCGGTCATTATCACCCAAAATGATAACGATGGGAAGTTGAATCAATAAAAATTAGGAAGAGAATTATTCAAACTCTATGTTGAAATGAATTCAACTGTATCTTCATAGAGGCGCACAGCTGTTAATTTGCTAGACATATACGCGCCAGTATCAACGCTAATGCGTCTAAAATCTCTGTGCGGTGAATCTATCGGTGTATGGCCGTGTACAACAACCTTATCAAAGGCTTCGCTATTGTAGAGAAAGTCATCTCGAATCCACAAAAGGTCTTTTTCGTCCTGCTCTTCAATCGTTTTTCCCGGACGCAGACCAGCATGAACAAAGACATAATCTCCAAGAACAAGACAGACTTCGAGATTTTCTAAAAAGCTACGGTGACTCAAAGGTATTTTAGATACGAGATCTTTTCGCGCATCTTCCCACCCATCAAAATTATCACGGCCACGCGGTGGTTGCACATTGTAAGACACGAGCGTTTCGATCCCGCCATACTGGGCCCATCTTTGTCCCACACCGGAATTCATCAAAAAATCCTGAAACGTCTCTTCGTGGTTTCCTCGCAGAAAGCGCATTTCAAAATCAGAATATTCATCACCTACAAGCAGATCAATAACCTGCCGCGACTGAAATCCTCTATCGATATAATCCCCAAGAAACACTATCGCATTGAGAGCATCCTTATCTTCACTCTGCGCGACATCTTCTCGGATTTTTTCCATCAGTTTTATTAGAAGATCTGCACGCCCATGGATGTCACCAACAGCGTATACGCGAGTCCCTTCTGGAACACGAGTCTCTCTCAATGGAACTTTTAGCGCGGCCTCAGAAGTAAAAACGCTTTCCTGCTTGGACTTTTCTCGGGACGCTGGAGAGAACTTTTCGAACAGCTTATATGTGCGCGCAGCAAAATCTCGCCGACGTTCCAATAGCCAATCATTAAAGTCTTCCAAATTCAGCATGAACTACCGTTCTACGCTCCCTAAAAAGCTTCTTATATTCAGAAGCTAACCGCTACATTATACGTCACAGCAAGAATTACACCAAGTTGACGGCATAACTCAGGCACAATTGTAAAAACAAATTGCCTGATTTCTGCACCGCAAAACATTGGAAATGATTACTCACCCACAAAAGCGAAACCGCTCTTACAGATGGCAATCTAACAAATATTGCTCAATAAGTGTTAAAGTTAATAGATGAAAATTATGATGTTTTCACGATCATAAAGTGGCTTGTTCAATCTATATTCAAACTCCGTCCTATAGTTAATAGAGAACACCCTTGTATTGCGTCATCAACACGCCATAGTTTTTGGCTAGAAGACAAATAGATTCTATTTTCGCAGAGGCTTGCCACCATGATACGTTTTCTCATGATAATTCTTGCACTTATCGTGCTTCTAATAGGTGGTCTTGTCGCTGCGGTTCACCTCGTACCATCTTCTGTTTATCAAGAAAAAATTGAAGAAGTTGCAGAAAACGCGCTTGGTCGGGATGTTACGATTAATGGTGATATCAAGCTCCGTCTATTCCCTCAAATATCGGCGTCAGCCGGCCAGACGACGATCGCAAACCCGGACGGTTTCGGAGACACGGAATTTGCGTCAATGACTGAGTTGAGAGCGGCGGTTAAACTCCTTCCGCTTCTCTCTCAAAATGTTGAAATTGATGAGTTTATTCTTGTTGATCCAAAATTGTCCCTCGTGAAACTTGAAAACGGTCAGAATAACTGGACATTTGCGCCATCTAATTCTTCTGCGCCAACAACTGAAGACACTCCATCTCCTGACGGCCCGACAATCGTAAATGCGAAACTTGGTGATGTTCGTTTAGTAAACGGCGATATCTTATATCAAGATAAGCAAGCTGGCCAATCGCACACGCTCGAAGACTTGAACATCACAATTAGCTTGCCTGAAATGAATGGCCCATTGGATGTTAAAGGAGACGGGATTATCGATGGTCTTGCCTTCAACCTTGATGCCTACACCGCCAACCTTCAAAAGCTATTAGATGGTATTTCTTCTCCGGTAAAAGCTGATTTCAAAACAGACTTTGCAAGCACGTCTATCAATGGAAACATCGTTATGGGTGATGTCATTGGATTGGATATTAAAGCTAACTCTAACGTCTCCGACCTGCAGGCTCTTGCTGATTTCATGAAGCTGGAAATCCCAGGTAGTAAAGCACTTGGTTCTGCAAAATTAAGCGCAAATGTTGGTGGACAAGTCGGCGCATTAAAACTCAGCGATATTGCCTTCAACCACAACAGCGACCTTCTTAAAGTCGATTTCACGGGCGGAGCCAATGTAGGCGACAAAATCGCATTTGAAGGTGATTTGGATTTTTCTGCTCCAAACCTGCGTGCTCTTGCTCAAACAGCAGATGTGGCTCTGCCAGAAGGTGATGTTTATAGAAGCTTTGCCCTGCAAGGAACGACGAAAGGTTCTCTTACCTCTGTATCGCTCAACAATGCAAAGCTTACGTTTGATGATATCATTGGTGACGGTGCCATGAATTTAAACTTGGCGGGCACCAAGCCAAAGCTGACTGGTACACTTTCAACCAATGTTATCGACGCAACAAAATATGCTGCCGCTTCCGGCGCTGCTTCTGAAACGCCCCCTAAAAAGTCAGGTGATGAAGGATGGCAAGATACCAAGCTCGACCTTAGCCCATTAAAAGCAGTAGACGTTGATCTCAAAATCAATGCCGCGGGACTGAAGTTTCAAGGCATTGATATCGGCAAAACATCGCTCAATACAACAATCAAAAACGGCAAGCTTGTCGCTGACCTGACTGAAACGTCCCTATATGGTGGACAAGGTGCTGCAAAATTCGTTGCAGATGCTTCTGCCGACACACCCAAAATTCAGATGGTTGCGAACCTAAATGCACTAAATGCTGCGCCTTTCCTCGGTGCCCTCGCTAATTTCGACAAAGTTGAAGGCGTCGGCGGGTTGAATATAACGCTAGACGGTAGCGGTTCTTCCATGGCCGATATTATGAGCTCTCTATCTGGTGCGGGTGCTTTTAAGTTTGATGATGGAGCAATCAAAGGCATCAACGCAGCGCAGCTTATGCGCTCTGCAACAGATTTCCTTCAAACTGGAGCGATACCAGATGCCCTTTCAGACGAAGAAGAAACTGACTTCACTGAATTTGCTGCAGCTTTCAATATCCAAAATGGTGTAGCCTCTACCAATGACTTCAACTTCATCACACCAGGCCTTCAAATCCCGGGGAAAGGTGAACTCAACCTTGGTGAACGTACACTGTCACTAAGCATGTTCCCAAAATCAGGTGACAAGTCACTTGGAATAAACGGATTTGCACCACCAGTAAAAATAAGCGGCGGTTGGAACAAGCTTTCTGTGGGACTGGATCAAGAATGGCTCCAAGAACAGCTGACACAACAATTGCAAAATGAAGCTCAAGACCTTCTCAAAAAGGAACTCGGAATTGATAAAGTTCTAGGCGGAGAAGAAGCAGGAAATATTTTGGGTGAAGGCGAAGACGCTGATAAAGCACGCCGTAAAGCGCTCGGAAATGTACTGGGAGATGCGCTTGGTATTAAGAAAGAAGAGCCACCTGTAGAAGAAGTTCCAGAAGCCGAAAATTCAGAGAGTGAAACACTCGATGATTCTTCCCCAGAAGAAGAGGAAGAAGAAGAGCCAAAATCACTTGAGGAACAGCTCGAAGACGAAGCTAAAAAGCAACTTTTAGATCTTTTCAAATAGACGCAAAAACTGAATCGACCGACTCAGTAAGGCCTGTTAACACTGGTCACATGAAAATAGCGTCTTGGAATGTAAACTCGGTGAATGCACGATTGCCAACCGTGCTGGAGGTGTTGAAAAACCTCGAGCTGGATGTGGTGTGTTTTCAGGAGATCAAATGTATTGATGACAACTTTCCCCGTCTGGAAATTGAAGACATGGGATATAATGTCATCACTCACGGTCAGAAAAGTTATAATGGTGTAGCCATCCTTTCCAAACATCCAATTGAGGATGTTCAAGTCGGATTGCCCGGTGACGATGAAGACGAGCAAGCACGATATCTCGAAGCCCTGATTATGGCAGACACACCTGTTAGGGTCGCATCGATTTATCTTCCAAACGGAAATCCATTCCCCGGCCCGAAGTTTGACTATAAACTCGCTTGGATGGATCGCTTGAACGCCCGCGCAAAAGAACTTCTTGCATATGAAGAAGCTGTTGTTCTGGCAGGCGACTATAACTGTATTCCAAGAGATGAAGATTGTTATGATCCAGCTGCATGGGTGGATGACGCCCTAGCCCAGCCTGAAACACGCTGCAAATTCCGCGAACTACAGTGGATGGGATATACAGAAGGATTTGCTGCGAGGGACAATCGCGGCCATCAATATACATTCTGGGACTATCAGGCAGGTGCTTGGCCCAAAGATAATGGCATTCGGATCGATCATTTATTGTGTAGTCCTCAAGCCGTTGACAAGTTGAAAACTATATCAATCTATCGTGATGCGCGAGGTATGACCAAACCGTCAGACCATGTGCCAATCATTGGAGAGTTCGACTTTTGACAGCTTTGCCAGAACCCGTAGATCTTACTGATTTTCCAGCATCTGTTTGGCAATCCATAAAACGCGCAATGAAAGGCAAATGCCCCAATTGCGGCAAAGGTCACCTCTGGCAGAAATACATTAAACAAGTCGATGAGTGCGATAAATGCTATGCCCAGCTTGGCGAAATTCGCGCTGACGATGGCCCTGCATGGCTCACAATCCTAATAGTCGGGCATGTGTGGTCACCTCTTCTGGTGATCGTTACGCGATATTCTATTCCAATGTGGATACTGTTCCCGTCTCTACTGTTAGGCGCAACACTTTCCTGTATCGCTATTCTTCCCACGGCTAAGGCCATTTTCTTAGGTGCGTTATGGAGAACGAAAGCGGGCGACCAATCAATTGATTAGCCGCCCGTAATTTTTCTATATTTGGCCTATAAATCTAGCCAATGCACTTTTTGTTAAATGCAGCTGTTTTCTCGTTATAAACGCTAGCCTTTTCGACAAGTGATCCGTTCAAACTTTCCAACTTCGCCTGAGCAGCTTTAGCTTCTTCGTCATGCTTCGCGGCGCTTGCTTCATATTCTGCTTTTGCATCAGCGGACATTTTAATCATGCCAGTTTTTAAATTGGCCAACTCGCTATTGGCCGCCGCGCGCTCATTATTATGAATTTCAAAAATAGCGACAACTTCATCACGATCCGCTTGCATCTGAACAATCTCATTTCCAATTGTTCCAAGCTCTTTTTGCATCGCAACACAGCTTGCAGCACTCGCAGTACCGGAGACGAGAAGAGCTGAAACACCAAGAACGATAGAAGTCGCAATAGTCCGCATTTGTAATTTCATAATCTGTCTCCATAAACTCTAAAATCAGCTATCCAAGCCAATAACTTATATCGCCTGAATATGAAATGACGCTATGAGAAGCTTGTGACCAATTCTGGGCAAAATCATGCCAACACCCAACATTAAATCTTTTTAAATTAATATATTAGAGCCAAGTCAATTTCGATTAGCTTGTTTCATCGCCACCTGTGGGCAATTGAGGTGGAGCCTTTCCTGCACGATCCGAAACACTATCAATAAGCTGGAATACCGCGACGAAATCCAGCATCAATTCGCGAATACGATCAGGATTATCCAATGGAATAAACATAGATCCAGGCTCAAACAAATCGCCGCCTTCAACACATACAAATAATTCGCCGCCTGAAAATGCACATCTTAGTTTTCCACCATGAAAAACACGCTCTAACTCAAGCAGTCTTTCCATAAAATCAGGCGTCAGAAGAAAACGGGATTCAATCTGATCATCAGAGAAAACTTCAAACGCCCTTTCAAATTTTGGGTCCTCTAAACGAACACGTTCCAAATTTTGATGTGAGAATTTATTCCCGATTTTAGTCAGAACATTGAATACGCCTAAATCGCGGAAAACTTTGGTCAGACCTTTAAATGGCTTGTGAAAATTCACGACAAGACATTGCCCTTTAAAGACGGTGACCCATTCGGTGCGCGTGCGACCACGACCGTCAGTTCTGGTACGCCTATCTTCTAAATGCGCTTCAAAAAACTCAAAATCAGTTGTGCCACGTTTACCCAGCAACTGATCCTCAAAGCTCTCCCTATCCCAACTAGGAATGAGGCTTAGGTTGCGAAACCGACTAAGAACCATTGGTGTGGTTGGCTCTGGGTTATAGGAAAGGTCAAAACCATTTGCCGCTGTTTCAACGATCAATAGTTTGGCTTCCCGTTTCAGATCATTCAATCCGCTCCGCCCATAGGAATGTAACCCAAAACCTGCCATTGCGCCGAGCATCAAAACGAACGGTGAATGAATAATTGCAAACCCAATCACTGCAATCGCCAGACCTATTGCTATCCCTAAGCGTGTGAATTTGCGCGCATTGTCTGCGGCTGCGATGCGGTCATCTTCTCTTTCTTGTAAGGAAGGCAATATTTCATCGCGATAAACCTGTTTGAATTTCTCAAACTCAGGCGGCAATGCTTGAAACGCTTCTTGAACACTTGCCTCAACATCAGAATTATCAGTCATGAAATCCCCTTCCAATCATCTGCATTCTGCATGGATTCAGCATTCGCTCAATCAGATTTTCGAATGATAACTAATTCCCATAAATACGGGTTTCGATATTTCCATCGGCGGATACAAAACCACGAAACATGCCGGGCGTATTAAATGCCAGACTTGTTTCACCTGAATGGGATATAATGATCGCACCGCCATCGCCACCCAATTCGGCGATTTCATTCAACACGATAGAAGATGCCTGAGCAGGTGTTTCACCCAAAAGCTTTATACGATCACATATGGATTTAGCAGCAACGGTCCGGATAAAAAACTCACCATGGCCAGTCGTTGAAACACCGCAAGATTTATTGTCAGCATAAACCCCCGCCCCCACGATTGGACTATCACCAACACGCCCAGACTTTTTGGCAGTCATTCCGCCAGTTGATGTTGCAGCGGAGATATTTCCAAACATGTCGATCGCAACAGCTCCGACTGTCCCGCGCTTGTCTCTCTTTTCTGAATGAGACGTCAGCACGCGCTCTAAAGCATCCAATCGCTCAGGCGTTGTGAAATAGCTGTTTTCAACAAGTTCAAGACCATGAGAATGCGCAAGGCTATCCGCATCCGATCCTGCAAACATGACATGCTCGGACTTTTCCATAACAATACGTGCAGCCGAAATCGGATTTTTAACTAGCTTAACACCAGCTACCGCGCCTGCATTCAAATCTCGCCCATCCATAATGGAGGCATCCAACTCGTGAATACCGTATTCATTAAGGACTGCACCACGCCCAGCATTGAAATGTGGATGGTTTTCCAACCTAATGACAACGGCTTCGACAGCATCTAGAGAAGATCCACCGCTTTGCAAAATGTCTCTGCCGGTAAACAACGCTTCTTCAAGACCATTGCGAAATGACATCTCAAGCTCGGCTGTCATGTTTTCACGACGGATAACACCCGCACCACCGTGAATGACGAGCGTCCATTCTGACGCCGCAATGGTTTCCGTGAAAGGCTTAGGTAAAGTTGTATTGCCGTGGGGTTGAGGAAACTCCTCAGCATCAGCAAATGCGAACAAAATGCTGACGACTCCCAAAACCGGCAATAAAACTCTACGCATAGGATTGCCCCTATTTAAAAATAGCCTCCAGAGTTGCAAACGCTTCTTTCAACTTTTCGATAGCGTTTGTTAGCTCTTTCTTTGTCTCTTTTTTCTCTGCAACCACTTGCTCTGGCGCACGAGATACAAAGTTCTCATTGTTAAGCTGTTTATCGATGACTTCCATCTCTTTTTCCAGCTTGCCAATTTCTTTGTTCAATCGCTCGCGTTCTGCTGCAAGATCAATCACGCCTGCAACTTCAATCGCAAAAGTCGCCTCATCCACAACAACTGACACTGTTCCACTCGGCTTATTTTTCGACACATTCAAGTCTTCAAGACGTGCGAGACGCTCGATAATACCTTTATATGTTTTCACACGCGCTTTGGTTTGATCGCTCGCGTTGACGACAGTAACTGGCAGTTTCGCACCCGCAGGCACATTCAAGTCAGCCCGCGCAGAACGAATATCCGTGATGATATCAATCACCCAATCAATTTCTTCCTCGGCTTCAGGCGATGAAGCTTCAGCGCCAAATGTAGGCCAAGATTGGTTACACAGCATTGCAGCATTCTCTGAACGGAATTCAGCTTGGTCAGCCCAAAGCTCTTCAGTAATGAAAGGCATGAATGGGTGAAGCAAATGAATTATCTGGTTCAGCGTCCACGCAGCTGTCTTACGTGTTTCTGATTTTGCTGCATCATCATCACCGTTCAGCAATGGTTTCATCAGCTCTAGGTACCAGTCACAGAACACATTCCATGTGAATTTGTAGATGGCTGAAGCAGCATCATTAAAGCGATAATCTTCAATATTCTTAGTCACTTCAGCGGTTGCTTTAGCGAGTTCAGATACGATCCACTTGTTTAATGTGTGATCAACTTCGAGCGGATCAAAATCATCCTGTTCCCATAGCGCACATTCATTCATCTGACAGAAACGCGCTGCATTCCAAAGCTTGGTACCAAAATTTCGGTAACCAACGACGCGATCGATAGACAGACGAATGTCACGCCCCTGAGCCGCCTGAGATGCCAAAGTGAAACGCAAAGCATCCGTCCCACAAGCCGGGATCCCGTCAGGGAACTGCTTTTTGGTTTTGTTGGTTATCGCTTTTTCAGCTTGTTTGTCTTTTTTCTCATTGCCGGATTTCTTGATGTCTTTCACGCGCTTTGCGATCAAAGTATCGAAGTCACAGCCATCGATAATGTCGATTGGGTCAATCACATTACCAATCGATTTAGACATTTTCTTACCGTCTTCATCCAGAACAAGTGCGTGGATATAAACATCCTTAAATGGCACTTCTTCCATAAAGTGGATACCCTGCATCATCATGCGGGCAACCCAGAAGAATATAATGTCAAAGCCAGTCACAAGCGTCGCTGTTGGATAGAATTTATCTAGCTCAGGCGTTTTGTCAGGCCAGCCCATTGTCGAGAATGGCCAAAGCGCAGACGAGAACCATGTGTCGAGCACGTCTTCGTCGCGAGACAATTCAACGACTTCACCGTATTTTTCCTTAGCTTGTGCATTCGCTTCTTCTTCAGAAGCAGCCACAAAGATATCACCATCGCGACCATACCAAGCTGGAATGCGGTGTCCCCACCAGAGCTGGCGCGAAATACACCAAGGCTCAATATCGTCCATCCAGTTAAAATATGTCTTGGACCAGTTTTCTGGAATGAAGCGCGTTTGGCCTTCTTTCACTGCATCAATCGCAGGGCCAGCAAGCTTACCAGCATCCACATACCATTGGTCAGTCAGCATGGGTTCAATCACCACACCGGAACGGTCACCAAATGGCTGCATAATCTTTTTATTTTCGACGTAAGGAACAACTTCCTCGATCTCGATTTTGTTACCGTCTTCGTCTTTTGTCTTGCGGGTCGCAGTTGTCATGACTGCAAGCCCTTCATCTGTGATCGCTTGAATCACCGCTTTACGCGCTTCAAAACGGTCCATACCGCGATATTCATCAGGTACAAGATTGATCTCATCAATCTGAGACGATGTGAACTCACCAGATGCCAAAATATCACGCGCTTTCGCCGCCGACACCGCATATGGCTCGCCATCATCGCGCATGGATGCTTTAACATCCATGAGGCGATACATTGGGATGTTATTTCGTTGAGCAACGCCATAGTCGTTCGCGTCGTGCGCACCTGTAATCTTAACCGCACCCGATCCAAATTCAGGGTCTGGGTAAAGGTCTGTAATGATCGGGATTAGACGACGATCTCCTTTAGGACCAACCGGTATCTCACACAGTTTTCCAACAATCGGTTTGTAACGTTCATCACTTGGGTGAACCGCAACCGCCCCATCACCAAGCATTGTCTCAGGACGTGTCGTCGCAATAGAGATGTAATCACGCTCTTCTTCTAGCGTGACATTACCATCTTTGTCTTTTTCAACGTAAGTGTATGTTTCGCCGCCCTGCAATGGATATTTGAAGTGCCACATGTGGCCATCTACTTCGACATTATCCACTTCAAGGTCAGATATCGCGGATTGGAAATGCGGGTCCCAGTTTACCAAACGCTTGTCGCGGTAAATCAGTCCTTGTTCATGCAATTCTACGAAAACTTTCGTTACCGCACGCACCATCTGGTTATCAGGGTCGTCTTTGCTACCAAGCGTAAAACATTCACGCGACCAATCACAGCTCGCGCCGAGTCGTTTGAGCTGGTTTACAATTTGCCCACCAGACTTTTCTTTCCATTCCCAGACGCGTTCAATAAATGCTTCACGCCCTAGGCTCGCCGCACTCTGATTGCCTTCAGCTGCCAATTGGCGCTCAACAACCATCTGAGTCGCAATACCTGCGTGGTCCGTACCTGGCTGCCACAAAACACTCTTGCCTTGCATGCGCTGATAACGGCACAGCAAATCTTGCAATGTGTTATTTAGCGCATGCCCCATGTGTAGCACACCCGTGACGTTGGGAGGTGGAATAACGATAGAATACGCATCAACCGCACCCTCCGTATCCATTTTGGGTTTGAATGCGCCGGATTTTTCCCAGCTATCGTAAATTTTCGGTTCGGAGACACTGTGGTCAAAATGTGAGTCAAGCATGGGCTGTTGATACAATAATTATCAGCGGCTGCAATGAAAAAAGAACATGAGTATGAATTACTACTACGGACTAGCCAATTACAAAGGAATTGCTGTTGGAATAATCGCGTACTATACAAACATTTTACCTATTAAAACCAATTGTCCCAAAATGCTCAACGAATTTGAAAATACAGGCCGCATCTGGTTGAGGGGCCAATTGACAGCAAAACAGTGCGATCGATTAAGTCAAAATTGCCAATTGGAACAAAAAATTGGCGCCCGAATTTCTAACAATACATCACTGGCTTCTATGCTTAAACAGGCCATTGACGCCGATTTATTGGTCAATTTGGGAGTTTCCGCCCAGCCAGTAAGAATAGTATCATTCAATAAATCAAAAGAAAATAATTGGGCGGTTCCTTGGCATCAAGACCGTATAATAGCTGTAAAAGATCGCCACGACCTTGAAGGCTTCCACAATTGGTCAATAAAATCCGGCACCCACCACTGTGAGCCACCTATCTCCATCTTGCAAAAAATGATTTTCATCAGAATTCATCTTGACGAGACAACACCAGAAAACGGTGCAATGGAAATAGCAATAGGCAGCCATAAAAAAGGCATTATCAAATCTTCAGAAGCAGCCACCATCGCAAATCAATGTGAACAAGAATACACTTCTGCAAATCGGGGGGACATTCTTGTTTTGAAGATGCTTATGTTGCACCGTTCGTCTTCATCAACTTCAAACGCCGCTAGACGAACAATCCGAGCAGATTTTGCAGCGAAAGACTGTCTCCCGCTGCCAATAAAATGGACTTAGCGCGCCATGCGAGAAATGCGTTGTAGCTCTTTTTGAACTTCCTGCTCTACGAGCTGCGGAAGATTGCCATCCAGCCATTCTTTTAACATTGGTTTTAGCATTTCACGGACTAGATCTTCAATTGTCGTGCCTTGTGACAGCATCATGCTGCCCATGAGCTTGCCTAGTTGATTGGCTGTTGCATCAGCAGTTGCCGCCGCAACGATACCCTCATCCTTAGGCGCAGCTGCAATTGGTGCCGGCTCAGCAACAACAGGTGCTGGTTCTGGCTCAGGCTCTTCCTCTAATCCCCAAGCGGATAAATCTTCCTCGGGTTCTTCTGGTTCAGCTTCCTCAACATCGATGCCCCATTCATCAGCATCAACAACAACCACATCATCTTCGGGTGCAATTTCTTCAACCATTTCTTCCATGGCTGCTGCCATATCAAGCTCTGGTTCAGGAGCTGGTGTTTCTTCTGGTTCAGTCAGATCCAAGTCTAATGGTTCTTCATCTACTTTTTCAGCAGATGAAAGATCCAGCACATCAGATTCAGCAGCATCTGCTTCTGTTGGTGCAGGCTCGTCATCTTCAGAAATAATCTGACGGATGGAAGCGAGAATTTCTTCCATGGTTGGTTCTGATGCTGCTTCTTCAGCTGACATAACGCGCCTCTAACTCTGTCATTTTGCCTTCTCAAACAGAAAGCCCAAGAATCATCCAAATTTTAGGACAGATCTGGTTAACAATGCCTTTCTACCGAAAGACGAAAATTCAAAGACAGAATTAAGACTTAGACCTATAAGGAAACATTAACGCCAAGCGTTTCTGGGTTTAAAGCGCCCATGGAAGCCAGCAATTGATGCACAGCGATATAATGCTGACGGTTTGCCTGTACCAGTGCCAAGCGCGCATCTAGTAATTCCTGCTCCTGATCAAGAAGATCAAGCGTCGTACGCAAACCAACGGCCAGCTCTTGTTCGGCACCGTCAAAAGCAACTTCGGCTGCCTCAACCTGGCGCTCAGAAGCTTCGATTGAACGCAAAGACGCAATGGAAGAATGCCAAGCACGCGTCGTTTGAGCAATTAGATTGCGTTCCGCCGCACGATATTGGAGACGCAATTGATCTAGCTCGAGTCCAGCAGACCGAATTTGGGAAGAAATGAGACCACCTTGATACAGCGGCAATCGTAATTGAGCGAACAGGGATGCATTTTCATTTTCAAATGTCTGATCATCATATGATTGGCTTAATCCAGCAGACCCGACCACAGATATATCTGGCTTACGAAGACCTTTTGCTGATTTCACACGCTGGTCAGCAGCTGTCACATTCGCTTTGGCAGTCGCCAGGTTAGGATTGTATTCTAGAGCTGCATTAATAGCGTCTTGTAAATCTGCAGGGAATTGAGGGATAAAGTCCGTTTGCGCTAGCTGTGTTGGCCAACGTCCTATCAACTCCTGAAATACAGCACGACTGGCTTCCAAGTTTGCTTGTGCAGTCGCCAATTGGGCGCGTGCACCTGCATGACGGGCTTCCGCCTGGGCAACATCTGTTCGTGTCACTTCCCCAACATCAAAACGATCACTCGCCGCTTCGACTTGGCGCGCTAAGACACTGACGTTATTTTTACGAATATCAACTTCGGCCTCACCAGCTAACACATCGACGTAATTTGTGACGACATTCAAAATCAACTCTTGTTCCGCGGAAAGCAACACACCTTCGGCAGCCGTTACGCCTGCTCGAGCTTCCCCAATAGCAGCATCATTGCGTCCGCCATTCCAGAGACTTTGGCTCACTTCCAAGCCAAAAGTAGTTTGTGGGGCTTCAGTATCCAAACCTGCAGGGTTAAAAATATTCTCTGTTCGGGACAATGCATATCCTGCCGACGAACTTAAACTCACTTGAGGACGTTTTGACGACTTAGCCTGTATCAACCGCTCGTCAGCAATCATACGCGATTTGCGTTGAGCAAGAATAGTTGGGTTTCTTGCGTAAGCTGCCTGAATAGCTTTGGCGAGCGTTTCTGATACAAAATTTGGTTCAGTAACAACAGCTTGAGGCGCTTGCTCGATTACAGGTACGGTTTCTGCACCTAACAATTCCACGTCTGATGCCTCTTGGGCGAAAACACTTCCACAAATCAAACTCGCAGAAGACAATAGTCCACACACAAAAAACTTACGCACAACGCACCCCTTAAAAACTATACTTCACCCAGCGCGCTCCCAATTTAATATGGGAACACATGCCAATTCGGACGTTAAATATTCCGATTTATATTTAGCTAAGCAAAATCTAGACCTTAAAGTGCAACTTTAAAATACAAAAGATTCGCTTTTTTCAAATCCGGCGAGAGCCGGCGGTGCAGCATCGAACACATTACGTTGCGCCAACACATTTCCAGAACGGGTATAAATGCGGGCCTGACTAACTTTACCATTCCGAACGATAACAGCTAGGCGGCCACCATCTTTAAGTTGATTAGTCCAGTCAGATGGGACTTCCTCAACTGTACCGTTTACAAATATAACATCATACGGACCTTGAGACGCCAATCCTTTTGACAAATCGCCAGATACAACGTCTGCATTGTCTATATTGAGAGCATCGAGGCGAGCTGAGGCCGCTTCAGCAAGAGCTTCATCACTTTCCAGACCGACTACCGCCGCAGCAAGGTGAGATAAAATTGCTGATGAATACCCGCTACCTGTCGCTATATCTAAGACTTCATCTTCAGGTTGGATTTTTGCTGACTCGATAAGTTTCGCAAAATCACGAGCACGCCACATAAAACGCCCTTCGGATGTTTCATGATCAAATTCTGCGTACGCTAGTGCGTGACGGGACTTTGGCAAAAAGTCTTCACGAGGCACATCTTGTAAGGCCGCGTGGATTCGGCGGTCCGTTACATCATTTGGACGCACCTGAGTATCGATCATTGTTTCGCGGGCGACGGCGTCGTTCATTGCAGATTCCCTGTAGTTTGCTAGAGCCTGTGCATCTTATTAAGTAATATGCTTAAGAACATATGGATAACGGCTTCTAGCATAGGCAGACAAGTTGGCAATGCGACGATTAATTTTATTCGTCAATCTTCTGAGTCGAAGAACAATACTCCTTTATAGAACAATCAATAAATATTCGATTTTAGGTCTTTCCTAATTTGAATACCATGATAGAACAGCGCCCTTCTCGGCAAACAGATTCACCATAGTCGAGATTTCCTGATATTTATTGAGCATATATTAAAGGCTCTACTTTATTAGGAATGCCTTCTTCGGTTGGCCGCGTGGCGGAGTGGTGACGCAGCGGATTGCAAATCCGTGTACCCCGGTTCGATTCCGGGCGCGGCCTCCAAAGACTTCTCAAAATATGAATATTCTGCATACTCGATCAAAACGAATTCGAGTCCGGTTCAATAACGATTGATTCGGGCAAGATCCAACTTTTCCACTTCAAAAACATCTACGCGGCCTGGTTGAATTCAATTTCTTTAATGAAAACTTTAGCTTTTCTGCAAATTTAGCATGAAATTTCCTCAAAATCGCAAAATTTAACACCCCATTAACCAATGTGGACGATATTGCCTATGTCTTCTCAGAAGACACCCCACCATCACCCAACGCCTTGGCGGGAGCTTTCTCTAAGCTCCCGTCTTTTTTTGTGCCAATCTGTGGATAATGTCACTTTTTTTCAAAAGAATTGCATAATCAGGTGTTTTAGGGATTGCACATATTTAGATCGCTAGATATACCGCGTCCTCCAATGTTGTTCCGCGATAGCTCAGTTGGTAGAGCAATCGACTGTTAATCGATTGGTCGCAGGTTCGAGTCCTGCTCGCGGAGCCATTACCCCCCCTACCAAATAGCAACAGCAAGCAATAAGCATTAGCTTATGCGTCCAATATAGCTATGCGATAGCAGCCTATTCCAGAAATAGCCTCAAAGAGCCGACAGGCCTTCAATCTGCCTCGTTTCAAATATATAATATTCAGTAAGACGACGCACGTTAGATAAATCAATGGAATTAAAGTGACTGTCATGACATTAAAATCAATCATACTGACAGCTTCGATTATAGCGGCCTCAACATTCGCCAGCACGGCAAATGCTGCGACGAAGGCTTATACTTTTTCCATTGCCGAATTTATGGCTAAAGACGAAAACACTTCGAAACTGGATGGTTTTCAAATTACGTGGGGAAAGTCGGCTTCTGGTGAGGCACTTGGCGATATTTCAACAATCGGACGCCCTGCAAACAGCTATCATATAGAAGTCCAACAAGCCTGTGAGCATGCCCTACTCAATTCCCTATTAGCTTTGAGAGATCTCGCAATTTCTAAAGGTGCGTCGAAACTCACTGGTGTTCACTCCTCCAAAGGAACCGACTTTGATCCCTCTACAGAGTTTGTTTGTTTCCGCAACGAGTTCGTAGCTAAAACACCGCTGAACGCAACCGCCACAAAATAATTGCTGGTCCGCCGAGTTAAAATGTAGAAGAATTTGTGTTCCAAAATCACCGATAAATTGAAATAACCAATTTTATGGTCATCAAAAGGTTACTCAAATAGTCGAAGACTTTTTGTTCTTAACGACCGGCTTCTTAACGTTAATCCCGTATAACTGTTTTTGAAGACCAGACCGAATATGTCGCTGCCTACGCATCAATGAAAGATCTGGCTAACAGGATCAGATGTGTGGGCGCGGCAATTTATTTTCCAAATATTAAAACCATTCGCGCAAGAATGAATGGAAGGAAGAGACAATGCGCTATTTTGTGGACTGCGAATTTAATGGATTTGGTGGAGAATTGCTCTCAATAGCAATCGTCTCAGAAGAAGGCGATTCTCTTTACCTAGCGATTCCTAAAAGCCAAATCACAAAAATGCGGACCGACGGCAGTCTAGATCACTGGGTTGCTGACCATGTTCTTCCCGTCATGTCAGCCAATGGTCTTTCACCTAAACACATGGATCGTGCCAAATGGGGTTTCGAACTCCAGCGCTTATTGCGTGGCGATTCTGAGATAACTTTCGTCGCTGACTGGCCAGAAGATATCTCGCACCTCATGCAAATTATGATGGTCGGGCGCGGTGGTATGATAAACCTCCCAGTCTTTAACGTCGAAATGCGTAGAGTTGACGCTTATTATGTCAATCTCGCGGGTGCAGTAAGGCATAACGCCCTTTGGGACGCGATGAGCCTAAAAAATCTCTACGAAGTTGAAATGGGCAATCCTGAACATCTCACCGCCAAACGCGCATAAAAAAAGCTTCCCAGTGGAAGCTTTTTGAAAACTCAAACTCTCTAATAAGAAAATGGTACCGCCTCCGGGTCTCGAACCTGGGACCTCCTGGTCCACAACCAGGCGCTCTAACCAACTGAGCTAAGACGGCATATTTTCTTCAACTAAAAAGCTGAGGAGCGGTTGATAAATCGAATGCGCAAACTCTGCAAGCCCGAATTTGCGCAAATTTCGAATTACATGACTGCATAGCCCTTGGAATTGATATAGTTTGTCAATTCGCGCACGCGTGTATCAGGACTTGGGTGCGTTGACATCCACTCTGGAGGAGCGCCTGTACGGCCTTGTCCCATTTTTTCCCAAAGGCGAACTGATTCTCGAACATCATATCCAGCTTGATACATAGAATCAACGCCAAGAAGGTCTGCTTCCAATTCATGCTTACGTGAGAATGGCAAAATGATTCCCAAAGAAAGTCCCGCACCTGCTGCGGCCAGAATCATCTGCTGCTCAGTTCCGCTTAACTCGGATGTACCAACGGCAACAGTAGTCCCCACCAATGCAACCTGTCCAAGTGTCTGCTGACTCATACGTTCATTTGAGTGACGACCTTCAACGTGACCAACTTCGTGGCCCATAACAGCAGCAACCTGATCATCATTGTCGGAATAATCTAAAAGGCCTTTGTAGAAACCAACTTTACCGCCCGGCATCACAAAAGCGTTTTTCTGATCAGAATCAAAAACCACGAATTCCCAATCCGCATTCGCCAATGATGGAGTCCGCTTAGAAGCGACAGTTCTAATGCGATCACCAATACGCAACAAACGCGCGTTTGCGGCTCTGTCAGTTGAAATTGGAGTTTCTTTTTTTGTTTGCGCCCAAGCACTTGCAGACATCTGAACCAATTGAGAGTCCGACATAAAAGTCAGCTGAGAGCGCCCAGTAGCAGGGTTCGTTGTACACCCTGAAACGCTAGCACCTGAAAAAGCAACTATTGTTCCTGCCCACAAACCACGAACCACATCACGACGATGCAATTGCACAGGTCCATTTGCACTTTGTACGATTTGGTGACTGTCACACATACCCAATCCCTCCTATAACTAGATAAAGCCATGTTTACCATAAAGCTGGCCACGGAAAAGCTATTTATGTTCAATAGTTACAGACAATATATAAAGTGTCACATGAACAAGGGCTGAGTGCACCCGCTTAAAAATGCATCCACTGATCGTAATTACTTAATTTTAAAGTATTTTCGTATTCCAATTTCATTCAAATTTCTATTTCCCACTAAACTCGGACCTAATTTCTATGTGCTAAGTTTATCTCTTGAACCTAGTGTAAGGAATTTAGAACATGGCCAAAGCGTCGTTTCATAAAAATCAAAGAGTGTTTGTGAAGCCCGTTGGTACATGGGCCATCGTAGAGAAAGTTTTGCCTCAGTGGGTCAAAGGCTTAGATGAGCCCCTTAAAATTCACTACGATGTTGGACTTGGACGCGAATTTGCCGCAACAGAACTTGCGCCAGATAGAACTGATGGGCCAAGCGATTCATTAGGAGATCTTGAAAGCTGGCGCGTTGTGCGCGCAAAGAACCGCTGGAAAGATTCTGATCAA
Organism: uncultured Hyphomonadaceae bacterium; assembly: GCA_964352025.1. Classification (GTDB taxonomy): domain Bacteria; phylum Pseudomonadota; class Alphaproteobacteria; order Caulobacterales; family Hyphomonadaceae; genus Hirschia. Next base: position 95,771 of record CAYGPZ010000002.1, on the reverse strand, counting down.
GCGGTTGAGCACCCTCACCCGGGTTCTTTTCCAAAAGTCGTCACAGATGAAAAAGATTGGGGTGGCTGGAGAGTTCCGAGTGCGGAATACGATCGCGATCCTCTAAAGATCGAGTTTCAAGCACGTATTATATGTGCGGCCCCGCAAATGATGAAACTTGCAAAAGTTCTATCACGTTGTGTTGCTCAAGATCCCGACGATTTACCAAATGATATCGTTCAATTGGCAAAGCAAGGAACGTCTCTCCTGCGTACAATTTACGACACGCCTTCAGCAAATGAAAGCCAGTCCCAAGCCGCCGAGTAATAAGCAAATTCATTCGCTTCTTGAAGGATTGATTAATTTGAAATTGTCCGCATTGCCTTAATGGCTGTTGCCATATACTCCAGTATGACAATAGGATTTACTTCGACTCGCGGATAAGGCGTTCTATTAATTGAGATTCAACCAATACTGGGTTTAATTCTCTCCTAAAAAAAGCTATCTGCATGTAATCGATCGCTCTTTGTGGACCTCCTAAGAGCACCCTTATATGGAGTTCATATTTATGCGTACCGAAACACCTCCACCGGTTCGTCTGGCAGATTATCGGCCATTCTCATTTATCGTGGAACACGTACGCTTAGAATTCGACCTATATCCAGATAAGACGCGCGTCCGGAATAAGATGACTGGACGCAGAGCGATAGGCGAGCACGCCGTCATGAAACTTGACGGTGAAAACCTGAAATTGATCTCAATTTCACTCAATGGAGAAAGCGTACCCGATTCGCAGTATGAAGTTACTGATGAAGGCCTCAGCATTCACATGCCTTCTGACGAATATTGTCTGGAAATCGAAACAGAAATATCTCCTGAATCCAACACACAACTATCTGGACTTTATATGTCTGGGGGACGCTATTGCACACAATGTGAAGCCGAAGGATTTCGACGCATCACATATTATCCAGACAGGCCAGATGTACTTGCCAGATTTGATGTTCGGATAGAAGCAGACAAAAAAGACTTCCCCTACCTACTTTCAAATGGAAACCCGGGAAGTGTCGGGCATATTGGAACGGATCGTCATTTTGCCGAATGGTCTGACCCTCACCCAAAGCCTTCGTATTTATTTGCGCTAGTTGCAGGTGAATATGATGTTTTTTCTGATAGTTTCACGACAATTTCCGGTAAAGATATCCCACTCGCTATTTACGTAGATAAAGGCGACAGTGAACGCGCAGCTTACGCTATGGATGCCCTAAAGCGTTCAATGTCGTGGGATGAAAATGTTTTCGGACGTGAATATGATCTGGATGTTTTCAATATTGTTGCCGTACGAGATTTCAACTTTGGCGCAATGGAAAACAAAGGGCTGAACATCTTCAATTCAGCCTATGTTCTTGCTGACGGTCAAACAGCAACTGATGCTGACTTTGAAGCTATTGAAAGCATCGTTGCACACGAATATTTTCACAACTGGACCGGTAACAGAATCACATGTCGCGATTGGTTCCAATTGTGCCTTAAAGAAGGTCTAACGGTATATCGTGACCAAGAGTTTTCGGCGGATATGCGATCTCGTTCTGTTACCCGCATCAAAGATGTTATCAGGTTAAGGTCTCGCCAATTTACCGAAGATTCAGGTCCGCTGGCCCACGCTGTGCGTCCCGACCAATATGCTCGAATTGATAACCTATACACTGCAACAGTATATGAAAAAGGCGCAGAACTTATTCGGATGCTGCGCACTATTGTCGGAGACACGGCATTCTTTGCAGGGCTAAACCGTTATTTTGATACATTTGATGGCAAAGCTGCGACAATCGAAGACTTCTTGAACGCACTTCAATTATCGACCTCAGAAGACCTGCGCGCATTTTCAAAATGGTATTCTCAACCCGGAACGCCAGAAGTAACTGCCCATGGGTCGTATGATTCTATCGCACGCACTTACACACTGACCCTCACGCAAAAAACCGCGCCAACACCCGGCCAGCGAGACAAAGAAGCTCTGCCAATCGCGCTGAAGACTGCATTTTATTCAAACAAAGGCAGAAAACTTGTCACAAAATTAAATGGCGAAGCTGATGAAGAGCACCTGATTGTTTTAAGAGACTTCAGTCAAGAATACGTATTCACAGATGTAAGCTCTGCGCCAATACATTCATTGAACAGAGGTTTTTCAGCGCCCATCAAATTAAACGACGGTCTAAATGATGCCAATAGATCTGCTCTAGCAGCATCTGACAATGATCCATTCGCACAATGGGAAGGCCTGCAATCTCTCGCAAGACGTCTAATCATAGATATGGCCACCAATGCCGATGATTCACATTCAGCGAGACTTCAAGCTTTTGTAGATGCAATTGATGAAGCCTATACATCTGCGATTGATGACCCAGCTTTTGCAGCCCTAATACTTCGCACGCCCACGGTTGGTGAACTCATCTCTGATCAAAGTGAAGCTAACCCATCAAACCTTCATGCTGCACGACTGACACTTAAACGCGCAATTGCGCGTCATATCCAAGGATCACTTGTCGCAACTATTCAGCAAAAAGAAGGTGGCGTATTTGACCCATCCGCTGAAGCTGCAGGCCGCCGCGCGCTTAAGGCTACAGCGTTAGACCTGTTGTCTAGACTAGAAAATGAACACTCAGAACGCATTTTTGAGAGCTTTAACACAGCTTCGACGATGACTGAGAAACTAGCTGCATTAAACGCTCTTGCAAATATTGAAGGCAATGCGTCAGGTCGCGATTATTTTGATCAGGCGTTGAATTCGTTTGAGAATGAATGGGAAGACAAACCTCTGGTCATGGATAAATGGTTCTCTGTCCAAGCTATGTCAGTGAGATCAGACTTGCGCACCCGCCTAAAATCATTATGCGACCGCGAAGACTTTGATTTAAAGAACCCAAACAGAGTGCGTGCGTTGGTAGCCGCTTTTGCGATGAATAACCCTGTCGCTTTCCATGCACCTGATGGTTGGGGATATGAATTCCTGACAGACATAATTCTCAAAGTGGATAGCTTAAACCCAGCCCTTTCTGCGAGACTGGTTACTGCTTTTGAAAGTTGGAGGCGTTTTTCTCCTGATCGTCAAAAACAATCGGAAACGCAATTGCGTCGACTTGACGATGCAAACCTTTCTAAAAATGCTCAAGACATCATCACTAGAGCGCTCGCGTTAAGTACGAACTAGGCTTCCGAAAGCTATATATAAATAGCAATCTGAACCTGAACAGAGATTAACTAAAGCAGCGCTACTCTGATAAAATCAGCCAAGTAATTCTCTTGGCGGTGTGCCATCACGGCACACCAAAGCATTGAATTGTAATAAGTAAACAAATTTCCTTGGAATGGTCATACAAAAAGTACTTCAAACAGAAAATTTGAAACTTTTGCTTTAACCATCTTCAACACCGATAGGTTATAAATCCTGCAACTAAAAATGTGGGAAACACAATGAGACCGACCAAAACATCAACTTCAAAGAGTCTAGAGATCGCCCGATCTGCGACTGACCTTCTGCTAGAAACAGATATTAATGGTACAATTACCTTCGCCGATGGCGACGGGCATTTGCTAAATACTGTTGATGTTCGGATGTTAGTGTTATCCAATTTATTTCAACTCATAAACCTCCCCGACCTTTCAAAACTACAAGAATGTTTTGTGTCTCTTCGGCCTGGAATGCGGGCATCATTTGATGATAAGAGTTTTGCGCCCAATGGCCGTCGCATAACTGTTCAAAGATGCTTAGAAGACACATCCGTCTATAAGATTTCTCTTGCTGACTTAGCTCAACATACCGTCTTAGAAGACTTACAAGTTGACGAGCATCATATCAGAGCATTTAGAAGTTCTCTTGCGTCACCTGAACTAAAGGCTGCACGTCAACCTGTCGTGTGCACTCAGACTGGTAACCTGCGCCATTATGAAATTCTAGCGCGGTTTCCATTTGAAGGTTCCCCCTATCCGATGATCGTTGCCGCGGAGCGCCGTGGTATAATTTCTGAGCTAGATTGCATAATGCTAGATGCTGTTTGTCAGCGCCTGACCCACCCTTCAGGGCATGGGCTGAAGCTTGCCGTAAATATTTCCGGCCAATCAATGCAGCGTGCGGACATCTCTGCTGAACTTAACCGCATTATACGTGCGTATGATTTCAACAAAGACCGCCTCATTTTGGAAATTACTGAGTCATCTCAAATCCACGATATCGACACAGCCGCCAATGTTGTGGACTTATTGAAGAATACTGGTGTGAAAGTTGTTTTGGATGACTTTGGCGCTGGAGCCGCATCGTTTGGATATTTACGTTCTCTCAATGTCGACGGCGTAAAGTTCGATGGATGTTTTCTAAACGGCCAAGGATCGAATGTTCGCAATACCGCTCTGATGCGCGCTATTTCTAACATGTGTAATGAATTGGGAATGTCAGTTGTCGGTGAAAGAGTTGAAAATGATACCGACAGACAAACTCTTTTAGATGCAGGCGTTATGCTGGCGCAAGGCTTTCACTTTGGTCGCCCAGAAATAGATCAATCATTCTTTGCCAACCGTCGGCAAAAACAACATGCAGCTTAATAGAGTTATTCGAGAGACAACATGGCGAAACGAAATTTAGATCGCCTACGTGTTTTGATCGTTGATGATAATCATCACATGATCCTCATCGTCAAAACTCTTCTACGTGGCTATGGCATAAAAGATTTCATCGAGGCTAAAGATGCGGTTGAAGCATTTGAGCTCACACAATCTGAAGCCATAGATTTTATTGTTGTCGATTATCAGATGGACATTCTGGACGGAGCTGATTTTGTTCGGCTTGTACGCACCGCAGATGATAGCCAAAACCCTTATGTCCCCATCATAATGCTGACTGCATATTCAGAACGTACCCGCGTCGAAGCTGCAAGGGATGCCGGGGTCACCGAATTTCTTGCAAAGCCAGTTAATGCAGTCGATCTGTATAAAAAAGTAGCTTCAATCATAAACGCTCCCAGACCTTTCGTCAGAACGAGCAAGTATTTTGGTCCCGACCGACGCAGGCAAGATAAGGTCGATTTTTCAGATGAAGAACGTCGCGAACAAGTCGATATGGATGAAGACCTAGACCTCGATTAGCCTTCATTTTATTATAATTACCTTGACTGTTCAGTTGAAATTTTAATCCACAAATTAATACATTATTAAAGCTTTCGGAGTGTTTCGAATCTTGTGCATTATAACTTCGCACAATGGAGAAATCGCTCTTGGCCAAGACGAATAACAATTCCAAGAATAAGCAATCGAGCAACGAAGCTGCTAAACCTGCACCGATCCCATCGCGTGTATTGTTAATGCTGTTCACTGCTTTTGCTGGAACGCTAGGTGTGAAAGCTTGGCAAGAACGCGCGTCTCAAAACGATAGCCTCATGGCGCTACAGGCGCGCGAAGCTATGGCGATAGCGGGATATGTCAGATCAGAGCTAGTTCGCTCTCAGACAGCTATGGAAATCGTTTTACAGCGAGGAGAAGACCCAAACACAGCCAAGAACATCGCTGGTCTCTCGGATATTCGCGCGACAATCGAGGCAGAGGCGGAAGGCGGATCAATCCTTTCCGATACAGAACACGCATCCATATATGCACAAAATTCCACTGGAGAATGGTGGGAAGGTTTACTGCCAATTTCAAAATTGATGCCGACTCCAGAAGGACAGCGATCTTTTAAATTATCGTCAGTCCAAGGACAATCACTGGGCGCAAAAGTCGAACGAATCAGTATGGACAGGCGTGTTTCAGCATGTGCGCCGGTTGGTGAAACGCAAATTTCAGCATGTGTTTCTAATGATTTTGAACTTCTTAGCGTCGCCGATTACAATCGCATTCTCGTTTATCTGCTATTGTTAGCAGCCCCCGCCCTTGCCGTTGTCGGACTTATGGGCACGATAAAATCCAATGCGGAAAAACTTGGCTCTGAATCAGAAGCCCGTAAAGAAATAGAGACACACTGGCGCGAATTGGAAATTGGCGGACAAAACGGATATTGGACGTGGAACCGTCAAACCGAAATGTTCAGCCTGCGCCAAAAGACATGTGAAATGTTAGGCTTGCTAGATAATCAAGAACTAACATTGCAAGAATTCAAAAAACTTGTTCACCCTACTAGCCAAACACAAGTTTTAGACGCCTTAGAACGCGCTCGTGAAGACAAGTCATTTCAGATTTCTTTCCGAGGCAATGACACATTTAGTTCTCGCCATTTCAATATGCAAGGTGGCCCCTTTCAGGATGGCTTATCTGGCATCATCTCAGATACAACTGATAGCGTAAGGGCGGTTGCTCGCTCCAAGGTTTCAGAACACTTAGCTCGCTCGGTTGTCGATGCATATCCAGGTCCCTTTGCCGCCTGGGATCAGCGTCACCGTCTTCTTATCTGGAACAAAAACTTTGCGCGCCTTTTTGGGCTACCTGATCACGTCTTGCGCGCAGGAACATCATACGATGTCGTCATGGCAGAAGCAGCTAAACAGATTAGAATTGAACGCCCAGTACCGGGCAACCAAACCGGACGGGAAATTCTGCTGCTTTCAGACATCTGGCTGAACTTTTACGACCGCCCAACAGCTGGTGGCGGACTGGTCTCGGTTGGTCTGGATATATCATCGATGAAAAACCAAGAGGAATCCCTGCTTGGTAAAGAGAAGAAACTCCGCCGTCTGGTATTAGAACTAGAACGCATGCAGGGGCAATCTGAAGAATTAGCGCGCAAATACGCAGAGCAGAAAAACAAGGCTGAAAAAGCAAGTCAGTCAAAATCTGTTTTCTTGGCAAATATGAGCCACGAACTTCGTACGCCACTTAATGCCATTAATGGCTTTTCCGAAATGTTGATCAAGGAAATATACGGTCCACTAGGAGATGAGCGCTATAGTGGTTACGCTGAAGACATCCTGACATCGGGTCAGCACTTGCTGGATATGATCAATGACATTCTAGATATGGCAAAAATCGAAGCTGGAAAAATGTCTATCTCGACTAGAGAAATTGATCCGGTCGAAGCTGTGGATTCAGCCGTTCGCATGATACGACGCCGTGCCGAAGACAAAGAAATCGACCTAAACTTCTCTGTTAAAGACGAAATTCCAGATATTGAAGGTGACCACAGAGCTATAAAACAAATGGTCCTAAACCTTCTTTCCAACTCTATCAAATTCACTGATGCGGGTGGCTACATTAATGTCGCCATAGCGATTGAAGATCGTTTTGTCCGGGTCAGCGTTGCAGACAATGGAATTGGTATTCCAAAGCAAGACCTTCCTCGATTGGCAAATCCATTCGAGCAGTCTTCAGCTGACGAAAACAGAAACAGCAAAGGTAGCGGTCTGGGATTGTCTCTCACGAAATCATTTGCTGAAATGCACGGTGGTCGCTTGGAACTGGATAGTGAGTTTGGTGTTGGCACAACTGTCAGCTTCTTGCTTCCAATAGATGCACCGAAAAAATCAAAAGCTGCTTAGTTTAAGCTATCAGACAACTCTTAATCTTCTTCCCTATTTTGCATATGCGGAGGAGGCCCCATATGTCTCTGCAAATGAGGCGGAAGTTCACCATCCGGACCGCCACCTCTTCTGCCGCGTTTGGGCTTTTTCCTGAGCAGGATAGCCTGTGCTAGAACCATACGTGCCTCAACCGAAGAATTCTCCATGACATCAAAAACCCCATCTGCAGCGACGTTTTTCAGACTGACATCAAGGTCGACATATTCCTTAAAAGCACTGGATACCTTTTCTCGGTTAAATGGCTCGAGCTGAATAGCTTCCATCAGCGCATGATGTTTTTCACGCATTCCGCGTCTCTCATGCTTTGTTTTGCGCCAATGCTGCAGCATGACTTTACCAAGCTCTTTTCGTTCACTCTCACTAAGTGCAGCCCCGCCCCGCCAGCGTTCGCTGTGTTCTCGCTCTTTCCAGTGCTTTGGACTATCTGGTGAGTGCTTTCCCCCCATGACTTGTCCAAATAAAATGCCAGCTAATCCTGCATTTATGACGAGCGAACCGATTAATAGAATCGAGGTTTTAGATTTAGCTTTTCCATCATTTAAATCTGACATCTTTTAAAGCCTCTATTCCAACCAATCCGTAGGGGAAAGTTCAGAATCCTCATCCAAGGATACAAACCCCAACATGCCTTCAACAGCAGCTAGTTCAATCTCGTCCGTAGCTTGTGCGTAACCCACACTCACCCCTCCTAGCAAAGAAATACTTATCAAGCCTGCACTTAGCCATTTACGTGGCTGACTTTGTGATAATCTTTGAAAAATAGACTGAGAATTTGATGATTGAACAGGCACAAGGTCAATCAACTTTGCCTCTAGTTCCGCATCAATCTCTGGCAAACTATTTGCGGTAGACATAAACGCATCCAAACTAGCTTCGTCTGCGATACGCTTTTGCAGATCGACATCTGTGCTATCCAAGAAAGCCTTAGCTAAAACGCGCTTATCCTCTGGCCAGCGTTTAAGTTCTGATCCATAAATTTCCAACTGTTTTAAAAACTCTGTCTTTGTCATTTTAGCCTCCTTTCCTTTAAAATCCTGACGATTGACCGCGCGGCGTTTGAATTAATAAATCCTCACGTTCATGAGCGAGTAACTCCTTCAGTTTGCGTCGACCTCTCGATAACAAACTCTCAATGGCATCAACGCTCACTTCCATAATTTCTGCTGCCTCAATATTCGACATTTCTTCAAAATAGCACAATGTCAGCGCTGCACGCTGTCTGTCTGGTAGACTTCTCATAGATTTTAACAACGTATCAGTTCGCGCATTCGCTTCCATCTGTTCTGCGGGTGTCGCTGTGTCATCATTTACTTCAGGGACACTCTCGATATCTCCCATAGAAGGCTTTCGAAGCTTATCGAGGCAAGCATTTACCGTTACTCTATGAAGCCAGGTGGTGAATTTTGCTTTTCCCGCTTTCCATTTATGTGCTGACTTCCACACTTTAAGAAAAACATCCTGCACCGTATCTTCTGCATCAACTTCGCTGTTGAGCATCCGCCGAGAAATATTCAAGACACGTTGACTATGACGCCGAACAAGCACGGCAGCTGCCTGCCGGTCGCCTCGGCCCACTTTATCAACTAAAGCATCATCTGATATTTCATCTTCAAACATATAAAATCAAATTCAGCTTACCTTGGTAAAGTGCGCCATGTGTTCATGGTCTTGTCAGGACTGTCACGAAATGTCCTACCAGAATACGGCTAATTCCAATTCTTCTTCATTTTGCCTGAATTTACGAATTCTTCCAAACTGGCAACACCGTCACCATTTTTATCCATACGTTCAAAACGTTTAGCCTGTATTTTGACTTTCATTTCTTCACGACTAGAAGAACGATAACTTTCCATCTCTTCAGCTGTTAACTGACCGTCAGCATCTAAATCTGCTGCCTCAAACCGAGCAGTACGAGAAGCTAGTTTTTCTGTGTCAGATAATTTTCCATCACCGTCTAAATCAAATTCCTCGACACGTTCAGAATGCATAGCCTTAATCAGAGACTTATCTCCATGCTTCTTCTTATATTTGGCGCGATGCATTTTGTGTTCAACTGACGCAAATTCTTCAAGACTAATTGTGCCGCTCTTATCGGCATCCAGCTTATCAAAACGACATGCTTTCTTTTTGGATCTGCGCTCTTCTTTTTTAAATTCGTGATACATAGCCAATTCATTAGAAGTTAAACCGCCACTCCCATCAACATCAATTTCCTGAAAACGAGCAGCCTTTGCAGCCTCTTTTTCAGCATTCGATAGCTTGCCATCCCCATCTGTATCAAATTCAGCAATACGCGCCTCTTTATAGGCTTTCTTTCCATAACAATGTTTAGCTTTGCCTTCATGATGATCCGCAAGCGCCGATGAGGTAAATGCAAACGCCGCAAGAAGACTTGTTGAAAGAGCGAGCATAGATAAAGGTTTCATCGAGAAATTCTCCTTCGGGGTTGTTGTTTCTTATTTATTGAACGTCCCCAAAATCAATTATCCGTCGAAATATCTCCGATTTTCTTCATTCTAATTTGCGCGACCTCAGCTTGGCTCTGCTTAAGGTACTGTTCTAATTCAGAAAAATATTTCATTCCAACAGTTGTCGCAAGCCAGCTTTTCATGCCTTCAGAAGCTTTTTCAGGTTCAAAATTATTACGCGTAGCTATTCTCAAAGCCTGTTGTAAATTGATTTGCAACTCGTATGCAGAAGTCAAAGATTTAGCTTCTTCCTGAGAAAACGCTTCCACCTTATTCAACATAGAAATCGCATCTTTTGTATTTGATTTAATCACTTCTGGAGACTCATACGCAAACTCGAGTAAAGTTTGCTGAACAACAAATTCGATATCAAGCAATCCACCTTGCGCCAATTTCAAATCCCAAAGTCCATAGGGTTTGCGGTCGCGTGCCAGGCGTCTTCGCATATTCAAAATGTCTAATTTCAGATCCGAATAGTTTGATCGGCTTTGCAAAGCCCTTGCGGCTATATCCTCGACTTTACCAGCAAGACACGCATCTCCTGCGACAATCCGCAATCGGGAAAGAGCCATAAACTCCCACGTCCAAGCGTCTCCCTTATAATATTTATCAAAGGAAGATAATTTTACGGCGACTGGTCCTGCTTTACCGGACGGACGTAATTGCATATCCACTTCATACAAATCACCCTCTTCGGTAGGAGCGGATAAGGCAGCGATCAATCTCTGAGTAAAACGTGCTGCCAAATCATTTGGGTGGGGAGGGTTTCCTGGATCATAAATGACAATTATATCCAAATCTGAAGTCGCAGAAAGCTCGCGACCACCTAGTTTTCCAAACGCCCCTACAACCCAATTACCGGGCCAGTCACCAAACTTTCGCTGAACTTCAGCAAGAGAGGCCTCCGCCATGCACTGAATAGATGCATCCGCTAAACGAGAGTATGCCGGTCCCGCATCAGCAGCATCAGCCTGACCGCGCAATATGTGATAGCCAATCCGCAAAGACTCCTCACGATGAAATCTTCGCGCCGCATTCAATTTTCCTTCAAAATCGTTTTCACGTTCCACCGCCCTTTTCAATGCACTAGCAACACCTTCATCGCTATCCTTACTAAGAGGCTCGCTAAAAGATTGATCCAACATCCCATCGAGCAATGCAGGCTGGCGAGCTAAATCAGCAGCAAGTTTTGGTGCATAGGCCATTGCGGATATGAGATCTTTAGAGAATTTTTCTTCAGCCAACATTAGCGAAAAAACCTGCACGCCTCCGCGTAGACCGCTTATAAAATCATAAAAACGATTGAAAGCAGCATCGGGTTCACCCGTTTCTGCCATCCAGTTTAGCAATCGGGGCGTCAAATTGGTAAGCAATTGTTGCCCGCGCATAGACCGTGTTGCAGGCAATCCGCCTCTATGCCAATTGCGCAAGCGATCAATGATTTTGCTAGGTTCACTAAAACCCATTTCATCAAGTGTTCGAACCGTGCCTGGGTCATCATCTACCCCCGTAAATACGAGATTTCCAGAATCACCGGACAAGCGCTCTTCTTGCGCAAACAAGTCAGAATAAACCCCGTGAACAAAATGACGAACGGCACTCAAGTCTTTTTCAAAGAGCTCTAATTCGTCATATCCCATCAATTTTGCAACGCCTTGGCGTCTAGCCGTCGCATCCAGAAGCATATGGGTTTGTTCGTCATTATACATTTGAATGCGATGCTCAACATTCCTCAAAAAAGCATAGGCCCGTTTCAAATCGGCCGCATTTTCACCATTCACCGCACCAACTTCTACAAGCGCATCAAGCGCATCATCGGTGCGGCGCACTCGCAAGTCAGGATTTCGACCACCAAGAATCAATTGTTGAGTCTGTACAAAAAACTCTATCTCTCGAATTCCACCCCGACCTAATTTCACATCAAACTCTTTGACGTCTAAGGCTTCATGCTCACCATTGGAGTGGATTTGACGTTTAATTGCGTGAATATCTCCAATGGCCCAATAATCCAGATGCCGTCTCCAGACATAAGGTTCAAGTTCATCAAAGAACTCTTTGCCCGCGCCTTCATCACCAGCACAAACACGCCCCTTAATGTAGGCCATTCTTTCCCAATTTTGGCCTATTCTCTCATAGTAATTCAAGGCTGTTTGAGTTGATAACGCGATCGCGTTAGATGATGGATCTGGGCGCAACCTTAAATCAACGCGAAACACATAGCCATACTCATCACGTTCTTCCATGAGCCTAGAAAAGTCCTGAGTGATACGGACTGCAGCTTCTTTTGCTGATCTAGATTCAGCATCGAAACGGTCAGGGTCGAACAAAACAATAAGGTCGACATCGGATGAGTAGTTAAGCTCATACGCACCCATTTTACCCATCGCAATCGCAAACAATCCGGTATCTTCAAGGTTGTCTTTTGGTTTGACCCAATCCTTGTTTGCAGCCGAACAATACGCGCACCAGAGCGCTGCGCGAGTACACTTTTCCGCCAGTATCGTGATCGCTCGTATGACTTGATTGACATCCCAAAGACCAGATAAGTCTGCAAGTGCAATTGCCAAATGCCCTTTCGCTTTGGCTTGCCTCAGCTGCGCACTTACATCATTCCGGTCTTTAGGATTATTATGTGCATTTTCAAGCATATCCAGACTTAATTGAAAGGCAGCATCTGCACCATTTTCTGCTGTGACCTTCCATACGTCTTCATACTTATCGAGTAAGGAAAGTAGATAGGGTGTATCCTGAAGGAACTCTATTGTCCGCACTTTAGACGAAAGAATTTCAGCAACTGGCTTACAGGATAATTGGTCCAATTTGCGAATTTGAGCTGCTGTCATAGCCTACACTTTCATGCCGATTCACTTCGTCATGTATATGATAGACCGATGCCTAAGCAGAAGCGAGTGTCAGACTAACTTTCAATCCGGGAGTGACATGTCCGGTTAATCCATCAGATAGCTTTAGCTTACCTTGGTGCATTTCCGTGACCGCCGCCACAAGGGAAAGTCCTAATCCCGAACCAGGTTCAGTACGGGCTTCTTCAAGCCGGAAAAAGCGCTCTAATACTTTCTCTCGATTTTCAGCTGGAATCCCCGGTCCACTATCCCAGACAGACAATTCCACTTCGCCACTGCGTTTGCGGCGAAGAACCAACTTCACTGCGCCACCAGCGGGTGTATACTTTACAGCATTGTCCATAAGATTAAAAATAAGTTGCATAATCAAAGATTTATCTGCATGCAGATACAGGTTTGATTTTATTTCAGCTGTAAATTCCAGTTCTGCGTCTTCACATACAGCTTCGTAAATCTCTGCAATCTCTTCGGCTTGGTCAGATAGGCTGAATTTATCGAAAGTCCCAGATTGACCACCTTGCACTTTAGACAAACGCAAAATCGCGTTGAATGTTTCCAGAACGCGATCAACTTCTTCGATAGAATATGCGATAGCCCCTTCAAAGTCTTGACGATCTCCCGTTTGCGCCAAGGACACTTCAAGGTGATTTCTCAGCCGCGCCAATGGAGAACGCAGATCATGCGCAATTGCATCTCCAGAATGACGCGACGCAATCATCAATCTCTCTAATTTTGCCAACATAGCATTTAGTCGTTCGGCTAGTCGGTCAAACTCATCACCCGAACCATATACTGTCGCCCGTCGAGACAAATCACCTGCCATGACGTCTTCAGTTGTCCTTGCCAACGACTCAACACGACGAGATACCGACCTAGAAACGATAACCCCTCCAACCATCGATAATACTAGTCCAGCAATCGCAGCGGTCCACACAACGTCAGTAATACGTTTCACCATTTCACCGCGAGCACCGATGTCATACGCGACAAGCAATACAGTTTTATCGGGGAATGTGATGATACGCCCCTCAGCCTTATTACGCTGAACCTGCCCTATATAATTCCGCGCTTCATAGCTAAAGGGAACATATATCTGCCCAGCCTCGGGAGGTTCTGCAGGAAAGACATCAAAATCCCCTGCTATTTTAATTCCGTCCTGATCAACGAGCAAATATAGAAAAGTTCCACGCGCAGAAGAACGCTCAACCACTGACTGGCTCAAACGCGAAAAACCTCCGCTAGAATAAGCGGAGGTCAATGCTGTTACTTCTGAATTAAGTGCGTCTGAATCATCACGCTCTAGGCGACCTGCGGTGGCTGAAAACAAATAGAGCAGCAGCGCACCAGCAAATAGTATAAAGAGCGCCGTATGCACCAACGCCAACCGGAATGTCGTCGTCCGGGTGAACGCTGGAAGACGGCTGATATTCACCCTTCCTAAGCCTGCAGTCTATATCCTGCACCACGAACCGTGTGCAAAAGAGCGACTTCAAAATCTTTATCGATTTTGCTGCGCAGACGCGAAATGTGCACATCAATCACATTCGTTTGTGGATCAAAGTGATAGTCCCACACTTTTTCCAGCAACATCGTACGTGTCACAACCTGATCTGCATTACGCATCAAAAATTCGAGTAAACGAAATTCACGCGGCTGCAAATCGATCTTTACGTCTCCGCGAAACACGGAACGTGCAAGCAGATCCATAACCAAGTCTCCAACCTGCAATTTCGTTGTTGGAGCTTCAGATGATGCACGACGACCAAGCGCCTCAACGCGAGCTATCAATTCGCTAGGTGCAAAAGGCTTACAGAGATAATCATCTCCACCAGCCTTCAGCCCTTCAACGCGATTTTCAACATCACCAAGGGCGGTCAGAAAGAGCGCAGGTGTATTCCCACCTGCATCTCTAAAGTTGGTAAGCATCTCAATACCTGTCATTTTCGGCATCATCCGATCAACAACCATGGCATCAAACTCATTTGATTTAGCCGTTTCCAGACCTGCCTCACCGTCGTTTTCAACGGTGATGTCATGTCCGGCATCGCTGAGAACTTTGCGAACAAAATCAGCAGCTTCTAAATCATCTTCAATGACGAGTACACGCAAAGCGAGCTCTCCCATTCTACTTTTATTTAAGATCTTCAATTTCGACAGGAAGAAAAATAGTTGAACGTCCTTTACGGACCGCAACTAGAATATTCTTCTTGCCTTCTGACTTGGCAGTTTTCACTACAGTACCGATATCTTCGGCTGATTTCAATGTTTGGCCTTGAGCCTCCAGCAAAGCATCACCTTTAGCGATACCAGCCTCAGCAAAAGCAGACCCACGTTTTACATCTATAACGAATAGGCCTTTCTCTGTTTCTTTCAGACCAAAGAACTCAAATTCATCATCACTCAATGGTTTAACTGTCAAACCGTGAACTGTTTCACCTTTTGGTTCTTCAGTCTCAGAATTCTCATCAGGTTCATCAGTTTCACCACGATTAAATGCAGCGTTTACATCCTCTGGACGCACACCAATCGTTACATTGACAGTCTTATCCTTACCATCTCTGATAATTTTGAATTTGTTCTCGCTCTCAGCAATTAGTCCACCAACAAGACGTGTCAATTCTCGACTATCATTTACGGTTAAGCCGTTGACCTGAAGAATGATATCACCACGCTGAATGCCACCTTTTTCAGCAGGACTATCAACCTGCACATCGGCAACAAGTGCGCCTTTTTCATTTGGAAGCCCTTGTGATTCAGCCATCTCTGGAGAAAGCGATTGAATTGAAACACCCAACCAACCGCGCGTTACTTTACCATCCTTGATAAGAATGTCGGTAATCTCTTTGGCAACATTAGATTCGATCGCAAACCCGATCCCAACACTTCCGCCAGACGGTGAATATATAGCAGTGTTCACACCTATGACCTGACCAAACAGATCAAAAGTAGGTCCACCAGAGTTACCTCTGTTTATTGAGGCATCGATTTGAATATAGTTTGAATAGTTGGACCCATTCATTTCACGGCCGTTAGCTGACACGATACCAGCTGTCGCTGTTCCACCTAGACCAAATGGATTTCCAACCGCTACAACCCAATCACCAACACGTGGAGCATTTTCGAGTGCGAATTTCACATAAGGATATTTGCCAGGCTCTTTAACTTTAAGCACGGCTAAATCGGTCAATGAATCTAGACCAACGATATCGGCCTCCAGCTCATCACCGTTAGACAAAGTCACAGTTACTTCAGAAGCGTTTTCCACAACGTGGTTATTCGTAACAATATATCCGGTTTGAGAGATAAAGAATCCAGAACCTAATGAGCGGCCCTCACGCTTGGATGGTTCATCTTCACTTTCAGGACCTTCGCCACCTTCTTCATCTTTAAAGTAGTCGTCAAACCCGGGAATATTTCTGAAACGTTCAAATAGCTCGCTATATTGCTCTGGTGCGTCAATCTCGGTTGTCACCTGAACACTCACAACAGCCGGGCTAACATTGTCTATCAAGTCAGCAAAACTCATCGGGGCACCAACAGGGGCCTGAACAACTATTGGCTTTGCATCAGCGACTTTAGACCCAACCGGGGACAATACGAGACCACCTATGGCAGCACTCCCTAGCAACGCCATAGCAAGAGACATTTTCAAAGTGCGGCTTTTTCCGGTCGTTTTCATTTGTATTCCTCTTAATCCTACTCTTGTTCTGCAACTCTACAGAGAGCATTTCGTGTCTTTAAGTCAAAAATTATGATCGCTTCATGTCGATTCTGTGGTGCGGACTGAACTTACCCTATGTAAAGTCTTATGAACTGGGCATTTATCCGCTATTTCCATCATTTTTTTGCGTTGGCTTTCATCAATATTGCCTGACATCGTAATTTCCCGCGAAAATACATCAATGTCGCTCGAATCAACTTCATTTTTCTCTTTATTATGTGACACTGAGACAGAAATCTTGTCGACTGGCCAGCCTTTTCTATCCGCATACATACGCATCGTTATAGACGTACATGCCCCAAGTCCTGCACTTAAATATTGGTAAGGGGTTGGCCCTGCTCCATCTCCGCCAACAGAAATAGGCTCTCCTGCTAAACCACGGTATTCACCCGTCACAACCCAGTTTTCATATTTACCACGACCAGTCTCTTCTACGACCACTTGTTCATCACCGTTCACGGGAGATATTGCTGCCACGTCCCCAAGAGGCGAAAGAGCATAATGAGTTGCCCAAGATGCTATGACTCTAGCTACATATTCTGCGTCTTCCCTCTTTGTTAAAAGGTGATCAGAATCATCTAAAGAAACATAGCTTTTGGGGTGTTTAGCGGCGAGGAAAATATCATTCGCATTCTCTATCCCAACAGTATTGTCGATCGGAGAATGCATAACCAGAATTGGACGTTTTAGGTGACGCACAGATTCTATAACGCGTTCATCTTGAACATCATCAAGAAATTGTTTTTTGATTGTAAAAGTACGGCCACCTAGCTCAACTTCAGCTTCGCCTTTTGACGAGATCTCATCAACTTTGGATGCAAAATTCTCTGTTACATGCTTCGCACAAGATGGTGCAGCGACAGATACAAATGCTTTAACAGTTGGCAATTTATCGGCAGCCGCTAGAACTGCAGCCCCACCCAAAGAATGTCCTATTGCCAAAGTCGGGGCCATTCCCTGATCTTCCATCCATTTGGCAGCCGCTGCCAAATCATCGATATTTGAAGAAAAAGTGGTTTCAGAAAACTCACCTTCAGAAAAGCCTAGTCCGGTAAAATCAAACCTCAATACACCGACACCGAGACGAACTAGCTGGCGAGCTATTCGAGCTGTCGCAAATTGTTCTTTAGAACAAGCAAAACAATGAGCAAATATTGCGAATCCGCGCGGCGTTCCCTCTGGCGTATCAAATCTAGCAGCTAAATTATGCCCAAGGCTTCCGGGGATTTCCATCTTTGACGAATGAGGCATGTCTAATAGCTCCAAAATATTCAGATATAGACATAAGGTGGGGCAGTTTTCTGAATTAGCAAGCTAAATTCATATCAAGCTAGATATCGTTTTCGTGATCACTAATTTGCTCAGGCGTAAGAGATTTGGATTTACGACTCTTTCGAGCGCGTACAGCTAAGACAATACTACCCGCTGCCCACACTAAAAGCACGAATGGGAACGCCCATAGAAAAGCGCCGCCGCCGCCTGATTTAGGCCGAAACAACACAAAATCACCATAGCGCTCCGCAAACCATTCCCTAACATCCTTGTCAGAAGAACCTGCCTGTATCTGAGACCTCACTAGATGTCGCATATCTCCGGCTATTTCTGATGCTGATTGAGAGATCGGTTCATTCTCACAAGAGACGCACCTGATCTCACGCATCAGTATCTGAGCGCGTGCCTCAAGGGCCGCATCATCAAGCGGAGCATCAGATAGTGCAGCAGCAAATAATAATTCAACTATCATTTTGCTAACTCTCCGCTTTCAGACCACCCTTGCATTCGTTTTTCGTCAACTGAGGACGACTTAGATCGCGACCTTGATCTCTGATTAGCAAAAGCCATAAAGCCTCCCAGAGCTATCAAAGCGACACCACCAAAGACGAAATCAATCAGAGGATTAATGGAAACGCGTACCGTCCAACCATTTTTTTCGCCACGAATAGGATCACCCAAAGCGACATAAAGGTCCCCTGTCAAAGACTTTCGAATAGCGACCTCAGTCGTCGGTGTACCAGATACTGGATACATGCGTTTTTCTGGGTACAGCTCTAATTTGCGAGAACCTTTTTCCGCCGTAATATATCCTCGATCAGCGAAATAGTTCGGGCCTTCTTCATATGTCGCCCCATTAAACGTGAAAGTCCAATCTCCAAGATCAACACTTTCACCTTGGGTCATCGCAAAAGTACGTTCTATACGCCCATTGGTTTCAACAACGGCACCGACCACAAATATGCCCAGTCCGATATGAGCAATTGTAAGTCCCCATACACCAAGCGACATTTTAAATACGCGTTTTAGACCGCCACCACCAAGCCGTTTTACAAAGTCAGAAATTGTTCCGCAAATAAGCCAGACACCTACTGTAACTCCAAATACAGCCCATAATTTTCCTGAAAGCAGCACAAACGCAGCTGCACCAGCAGCCAATGCAATTGCGGCTGCAATGATCAAGTTTTTAAGGATTGGAGATATTTCAGAAATACGCCAAGTCATCGCCTGGGCTATCGGTGGCGCTAAAAACAAAAGCCCCATTAATGGCGTTAAGGTTAGGTCAAAATAAGGAGGTCCAACAGATATCTTTTCGCCAGTCACAACCTCTATTGCCAATGGGTAAAGCGTACCAACTAAAACCGTCGCTGCAGCCACAGACAGAAATAGATTATTCAAAATCAGCGCGCCTTCACGGCTAACCGGATCAAATTCGCTTCCCGATTTAAGTCCTGGTCCTCGCCACGCAAATAATGAAAAGGCAAATCCAGATACAAGCAATAATCCAATAAGCAATAGACGTCCGCGTTCAGGGTCCAATGCGAACGCGTGCACTGATGTCAGCACACCAGAGCGTACAAGGAATGCACCCAATATGGATAGACAGAATGTCAAAGCAGACAAAAATACCGTCCATGACGCCATAGATCCGCGTTTTTGTGTCACGATTATTGAGTGCACAAGTGCTGCACCAACTAGCCAAGGCATTAAGGACGCATTTTCAACAGGGTCCCAGAACCACCAGCCACCCCAACCAAGCTCGTAATAGGCCCATATTCCGCCCAATGAGATACCGATCGTCAAGCATGACCATGCAAACAAAGCCCACGGTCGAACAGTTTTAGCCCAGCTTGCTCCCACATCATTTGCCATCATACCGGCCGCGGCCAATGAAAACACAAATGAAAATCCAACATAACCCAAATATAACATCGGTGGATGGAACGCTAATGCCGGATCTTGTAATAGCGGGTTAAGTCCTGATCCATCAAACGGTGCCGGATCTATCCGTGTGAACGGAGAGGATGCAAATAACAAATAAGCCAATGAAAGGAATGACAGGCCAGCTTGAACGCCCAACGCCTGTGTTTTTAAAGTGCTCGGCTTCATGATCCAGACAGCAACCGCACCGAACATCAATGTAATCAGGCACCATAAAAGCATTGAACCTTCATGATTTCCCCACGTTCCCGCAAATTTATAAAATACAGGCTTGAGTGAGTGGGAATGGTTTACAACAAGCGCGAGAGAAAAATCAGACTGAAGAAATGCCCATATCAAAGTCAGAAAAGCAAAAAAAGTAGCGCCGGCAGCGGTCAGAATAGATTTATTTGTTTCTTCCGATTTCTTTAAAATCCCAAAAACACAAGCGAGCAATGACGCGCCAAGTGCAATAAAAATACTTATGTGGCCAAGTTCAGTCATTATAGGTCCTTCGCCTTATAAGTAGATGCTTTGACGGCGTCTTCACCACCCGCAGCTTTCAAAGCTTCATAAGCTTCTTTGGGCATATAACTCTCGTCATGACGTGCAACTAATCGGCTAGCTACTAAGCTGCCATCTGCTTGATAAACGCCTTCCGCTACAATGCCTTGACCTTCTTCAAACAAGTCAGGGGTTAATCCATCATAGACGACATTCACCCCGAATTCGCCATCCGTAATTTCGAATTTCACCAAAGCACCGTCTTGTGCGATTGAATCAACACCAACAAGTCCACCAATACGGATGCGCTCCCCGACTTTGACGATATTTTCAGTCACAACTTCAGTTGGCGTTCTGGAATAACTTGCATTATCTCCCAATGCGCTCATGACCAACGCCACAGCACCTACAAGCAAAACGCCTGCAACACCTATCAACCAAGCTCTTTGGGAACGCGCACGCATGTATCTTTTCCTTTATTATAGGCTAGATATAACTCATTCTAAACTCACCGCTAGGCATAAAGTATGTGACCTGCGGTCTCATGCTTTTAAACACCCAATACGCTAGTTTTCCGCTACTTCAGATTCACTAGGTTCGGCCAATATCTCATTTTCAGGCCTTGCTACCGCTGCCATAGCATTCTCTAGCATCTCAACCTGAGTCGCAAATTCAGCAGTCTCGGGTGCATTGGGAGACATAAGGGACTTAGCTTCAGCCCACCAAGCTCGTGCACCTTCTCGATCACCTTCCAGCCAAAACTTCATACCAGGCATAAAGGCGGCTGTGACATCTCTCGTATTTGCTGCAAAAGCAGCCATATAAATTTGTTGCGCTTGTTCAGTCACACGACGACCTTCTCGTGCGACTAGCGCATCTGCCAATGGCGTCAACGCTTCAACATATTGCGGATCACGCCTCAATGCCGTTTGATATGCTGTAATAGCCTCATCAACTTTGCCTTGTTGGATAAGAATATCACCAATAAATTTGAATGGTAACGGATCTTCAGGGTCTTCCTGCGCGCGCTCATTAAGCAGTGCAATCCACTGCTCAGCGGTCACTTTTTGCGGATCCATTTCACGCAGACTTTCCAGACGCCCTGCTAGCGGCAAATCCGGCGTATTAGGAGCGCCTAAATAGGCGTAAAAACCTATTCCCGCAGCTAAAGCTCCAAATATGCCAGCTCGAACGGGCCAAGATTTGCCAATCCAAAAGGTAAGCGCAAGCGCAGAAACTAATCCAAATGCAATAACAACCATACTCTAAACAGCTCTCGGCAAAACAAGATGAGCACGCAGCCCACCAAAAGGACTATCATTAAGTTCAAACGAACCGCCATACATTTCTGACAATTCCTTCACGATTGACAGCCCTAATCCAGTTCCAGGTTCTGTTTCATCTAGTCTTTGGCCTCGTTTAACCGCAATTTCGCGTTGTTCCGGCTTCAACCCTGGACCGTCATCATCAACTAAGACTATCAATTGGTCACTTTCTTCTTTCACTGTGACTCGAACACGCCGCGTACACCATTTGGCCGCGTTTTCCATCAGGTTACCGACAAGATCGTCTAAATCCTGTCTTTCACCTTTGAAGACCACATCATCAGATATATCGATCTCAACAGCTAGATTTTTGTCGCGATGAACTCGCTCAAGCAATATCGCAATGTCTTCAACTGCTGGCTCAACCTCGGTACGCGCGCCTAAAACTTCCGCTCTGGCAGCGGCCTGCGCACGTTTTAAATAATGATCCACATTCTGCCACATAGCTTTAGCGTTCTGTTTTACCATTGTCGCGTATGCTTCATCGCCACCCGGCTCATTCATCAATACAGCAATTGGATTTTTAAGGGCATGCGCTAGATTGCCCACATGAGTCCGTGCGCGTTCAACAACTTCTTGGTTGTGATCAAGCACCCTATTCATGTCTTGAACAAGAGGCTCAATTTCGGTTGAGTAGTGCCCAGTTAGCCTTGTTTCATTTCCGTCTCGAATGTCGTCTAAATTCTCTCGAATACGCCGCAAAGGAGCTAAACTATGGTGGATCATAAAACCAATGGCGACCAACATTCCCATCAGCATTAGGCCAACAACCGCTATCAGACGATTTCGCAGTCCTTCTTCGGCTTTCAAGGCTGCTTTACTATTAATGGCGGCAAATAAAGCGACAGGTGCGACACGGTCTGGCAATAATATTACGCGCAAAGCGACACGAATGGGTTGCTCGTCTGGGTCCATATCATTGTGATAAAAGACTTCACCCAATTTGCTATACGCTGTCTGAACATCCAGCTGGCTAATGGGTAAATCCCCATCCCAGATACTACGCGATAAGACAGGCTCCTGAATTTTAAGATCAACACCTAAATCCAAATACCCATAATACCACCCCGACAAAACGCGCTGAAACCTTGGGTCATTAGGCAATAAATTCTGATCAAGCACTAACGTCCCATCAGGATCAGAGTTCAGCGCATTTGTAAGCGTTTGAATGGTGGCTTCTAACTCATTATTCAAAAGAGCTTCCGTTTCTTTACGATAAGAAGCTCCTAGAAAAAGTGTTGCAGAAACAACAATTAACACACTCATGACAAATGAAAGCGTCAATAACCGTCCCGCGATAGACCCCCAAATTTGTCTATACAGAATATTCCACCACTGGTCCGCATCATCAGAAGAGATATTTTCTATTTCTTGGGACACAATATCGCCAGTTCGACTCTAAATATCAGTCTATCTATTTTACGTCGTTGAATCTTCTGCAGCTGGATCAACCAAACGATAGCCTAGACCACGCTCTGTTAGTATCCGATCAGAACCAATTTTCTTACGCAGACGGCCTACAAAAACTTCAATCGTGTTTGAATCGCGATCAAAATCTTGGTCGTAAATATGTTCGACGAGCTCAGTGCGGGGAACAACACGCCCTTGATAATGCATCATATAACTAAGAACGCGATATTCATGGGCTGTAAGTTTAATTGGCTGCCCCGCGACAGTAGCACGAGCCGAACTTGTATCAACTCTTAGATCTCCCAATTCCAGCGCAGAACTCGCATGCCCAGCTGATCTACGCAGCAAAGCACGCAATCGAGCTAAAAGTTCCTCGGTGATAAATGGTTTTGTAAGGTAGTCATCAGCCCCGGCGTCAAAACCAGCAACTTTTTCACTCCAGCGATCACGCGCAGTCAGAATCAGAACAGGCATGACTTTACCGTCACCACGCCAACGTTCCAGAACGCGTACGCCATCCATTTTAGGAAGACCTAAATCCAGAATAACTGCATCATAGGGTTCAGTATCCCCTAGAAAGTGTCCATCTTCGCCATCAACGGCTAGATCAACAGCATATCCAGCTTCGGTGAGAGATGTCTTTAATTGACGTCCCAAATCCGGGTCATCTTCCACAACTAAAAGCCGCATATACTAACCTCCACGGGTATGCAGAATTGTTCCTGACAAAGCATCTACTTTGATAAGTAAGCGTTTTCCGTCGCCTGCCATCCAAGTTACCTTGTAATGATATCCGCCATCTTCATCAGAGTACATCGCCGCGTCAATGTGCTTTCCGCCAAATCTATCTCTCAATTGACGACTTATCTGTGCAAAAGGAACAGTTCTTCCATCACGCGCAGCATCTCTGGCTTCTGATTGAGGAACAAGCGAAGCTCTAGGCCAAGCTTGCGCTTGTGCCGGTAAAAAGCCTAATGCCAATACAATGGCTGAGAGAGATATAATTCGCATCATGAGAATAAGAGATATTCCCAACGCTCTGAACATTGTCTGAACAAAAAACATGGCTTTATTAAGCCTTTCAACTCTCTACCAATAAAGCACTCATTTGCGCTATATAGGCTCAAAAAGTGAACTAATCCCTGATATTATTGTCACGTCCTCGCCAAGATTTCAAAAATGACTTCAATTCAGAATCTGCGTTTTCAGGCAAGGTAACCATCAACCGGACTAACAAATCACCCGGTCTGCCCTTTGTCTGAACACCTTTGCCCTTGAGTCGCAGAACATTTCCAGAGTTAGAGCCAGCCGCAATATTTAGAGACACTTCACCTGATGGCGTAGGCACTTTTACGCGCCCGCCCTCAACAGCCTCTGCCAGTGAAATACGTAAATCCATACGGACATTATTCCCGGACCGCTCATAATCCGGGTGATTTTTCACCGCAATCTCGACAAGTGCATCTCCTGGATTCATGCCACCAAGCCCCGGTTCACCTTGAGATTTCAATCTCAAAGTCTGCCCAGGCTCAACGCCAGCCGGAATGTTTACATTCAAAGACCGACCATCTGCCATACCGACGTGCTTGCGCGCACCATTTATTGCATCCAGAAAATCGATTTCGAGCTTGTATTTTACGTCAGCCCCTTTTGTCTGACGAAAACCTCCGGCACCACCACGTGGACGTGCGCCTTGACCAAACATACCGCCGAATAAATCTTCAAAAACATCAGGGCCACCGCGCGGACCTGCACCGCCAAACCCACCGGAATAACCATCCGCCCCCGGACGTTGTTGAAAACCATGGGGGCCTTGCCCACCACCAAACCCGCCTCGAAACTGAGGGGCTTTTTCATTGCCGTCCGCATCAATAGCACCGCGATCATAAAGAGCGCGCTGATTTGGATCAGACAGCAATGTAAACGCAGCAGTTACCCGCTTAAAACGAGTCTCAGCGGCGGGATCATTTGGGCGCACATCAGGGTGCAGCTCTTTTGCAAGCTTACGATATGCCGATTTAATTTCTTTATCACTCGCACTTTTGCTTACGCCTAGTGCAGCATATGGATCCCAACTCAACGTCTACTTCCTCTAACTTACTCAATACAGGAATTAGCCGTGAAAGATTAAAATTGAAAGCTCTTCTATTCAAATGATGACAGAAGTTCGTGCTTCTTGGCCAAATAATCCCTTTTTTCCCAGCTGTTTGACCCCAATATGTATTTCACCACCGTTTGGAAGGTCTTCAACTATACTGGAAGAATCATAAGTAAAGTGAGGGTAAATCGTTTCCCATTGTCTGACTAAAGCACCATTTATAAATACACTAAGCTGATACGATTCATCGGTTTCCATTTCAGGTTCCGCTTCTCCCCAACTGTCGCTACCAATACGACTTCTTCTAATCCAGCTTATTTCTATATTTCCATTCTTCTCTTCTGCATGAAGATGAACGGGTGGCCATTGCTTTAAAGCACGTTGCTGCCACACAAACTCTCCACTTCTAGTAGCCTCAATACGACTGCCTACACTTCGAGCTTTCCATAGCAGATCAAGGCCAACTTCATTTTCTTTAAGGTCAGCCCGCGCTACGTCTTGATCTAAGAGCAATACTCGACTTCCAATATTGGCCCCCTGCGTTGCAGGTTTATCAGTCCCCTGCAAAGCACGCAGTAAATGTCCCACTCTATAAAGCTGCTCCCCAATCAATTCCGCGTCCCGAAACTGCAAGAGTTCCCAGCCAATTTCAGTTTCAACTAGTAGAGCATTTTGTCCATTTAGAACCGCCAATGTTGATGCACTTTCAAGCGTTCCTGAATCGAGTTTCACATCAAAACTTTGATTAAACCAACGTCCATTGGATCCAGACGACAACGAACTCGTCAAACGCCCAGTGACACTGGGCTGGATCAAACTTCCTCGTACGGACAGTAATTCAGCAGCTGCACCAAACTGGATATCAACTTGCCCGCCCCACGGCTTGCTATGCCCATATATCAAAGGACGCGTGTCATTTTCCTGGTCTGGTAATGGAGGCCCGTCAATAACACCAATAAATGGTGCCCCAGCATATATGGGTTCATCTCCCTTAGGCGGTATTGTTCCAGCGAGCGATGGCAAGCCCTGACCATTTGTTCTTGAAACTCTATATTCAATTGATTGACCTTCAACGCGCTGATCAACCCGCCATATCGCTTGCTCTTCGCCTAAATGTACTCGATCTCCACAATCCAATTCGGCTTGCTTCAAACTTAGTGAGAAACGCGCACTCTCGTTCAAAATGATAGCTTGCTGCCTTAAATCATCAGCAATCCCACTTGCTTGCCCGTCGTCTAACACTAATGGCAAACTCACATCCCTAAGGTCAGAGTTTTGCTGGACCATAGATAAAGCGACGCTTGGAAGATAATTTTTTTCAGCATCGATATAACGAAGTCGTACACCTTTTTCGGATGCCTCCATTGATTTCCGGTCGCAATTCAATCGTCCGTTTTCGGCAACTTCGGTTTCGATATCCAGTTCAAGAGAAGACTGATTTTGATTTCCAAATAAGAGCAGGTCTTCATCTTCCACGCATTCAATTTTATAGGCCAATTTCAACGGCTCAATTGCATCTCGAATACTCATGGGATTATCGACCACAAAACCCGTCACCAAACCGTTCAAAGCCTTCGTATCTATTCCGATATCGACAGTCTTTCCTAGGTCCGTAATCACATCACTAAGTAGAGCCAGCCCCACACGTCCATTCAGCCAATGCCCATAATTCCAATTGTCACCATCACCCCAAATGTCAGACCGCGTCGGCCAAGCTGGAAAAGGTCGCGCATCCCATGCCCAAATTGATATGCCGTGCTGATCTAATAGTGGATCGTCTTTCCAATACTCACAAAACGCTTCCAAAGCGCGTCGCTGGATAACGTCATCACGTCGCCCTGATGAATAATGTGGAAACGCATTTTCTGAGCTTTTAGGGTCATAAAACACATTGGGCTGGTTCGTCCCCATATCGACTGCTGAACATCCGAACTCAACAAATCGAATAGGCTTTGACGCAGGAACCCAAGCCGTCGGACTAGATTGTTTTACACCATTTTGCCGTGGAGTATGGACGTTTGCCTGCCAATTGCGAATATCTTTCTGGCGATAAGTCCAATGCTCACCATATCCGCCATCATTAATAGGAGTACGCACCTGATTGGCGCGATCATCATCACCTGCATAATACCAATCATATCCTTCGCCACCTTCAATATTTGAAGCAAGATATTGCGGATCGTGGAGATATCGCCATCCCGCCTCCATATCAGCATGGCCATCAATCTCTCGCCAATCTGACATAGGCGGATACCAATCCACGCCTACAAAATCGATGTCGGGACTCGCCCACAATTCATCCAACGGAAAATCGGTATCATTCTTACCATCGTCAGGCACATAAGAACCATATTCGGTCCAATCAGCCGCATAAGATATCTTGCAATCATTGCCCAGCATACTGCGCACTTCAGCGGCTAAACCCTTGAAATGCAGAGCAGCAGGATAAACACCGCGCGCGGAACGAATACGGCTCAATCCGACCATCTCAGCGCCGATAAGAAAGGCATGAACGCCGCCAGCACGCTGCACTAAATCTGCATAGTGAAGAATAAACCGATTATACCGCCACTCATCCGGTCCACCATATCCGTTTGGCTGAAAGTCATGCGCAGTCACGTCACCAAAAAATGCATCAACCTCATTTCCCGCAGCCTCAGTCACATCACTCTCCGGCAGACAGGTAATACGCCCACGCCAAGGAAACACAGCCTGTTCATCAGCTCCATAGGGATCAGCTAATCCATTGTCAGGTGGAATATCCATAAACAGGAAGGGATAAAGTGTGACCGCGACGCCGCGCGATTTCAGATCAGAAATAGCTTGAATAACGGACTCATCATCCGGCGTACCACCGTAATTAGCTCGGCCTTCTTCATCCTGACTGATGAGATACGCAACATTGCGCTCAACCCCAGCTACATTCCATAGTAGCGGCGATGTTTCCTTCTCACTTATCTCAACACCAGGTTTGACAAAACATTCACCGCACCTCAAATCAGACCCGAACCATCCAACGATCAAATTGACATGTTTCACATTGGGCAACTCATCAAGCAGCTGATCGACAGACGCAACAAAGTTAGAATTACCAGCCCCATTGTGCATATTTTCAGGCGTTTCTTCGCCATCTGCAATTATACGGCGGACGATCTGGGTTGCGTAGGCAAATTCACCCGATCCTGGGATAAGATTCACCGAGGTAACCGCATCTTCTAAACGTGGAATGTCGCTCGATTTACGTGCCGCGGGCCGAACTACCTCAAACGAAAGCTGAGGCATCCGCATACCGTAATCATCCAGTGGTAAATCCTCAAAGACGATATAGGCCAACCCACGATAAGCAGGCGCAATCCCTTCAATAGACTCAATCAGCGCATCGGGTGATTGATCTGCGCTCCCCTTGTAAACACGCCAGTTGACGTTCGAAAGATCCATTTCAGACCCGTTCGCCCATATACGTGTGACAGTGGAAATCTCTCCTTCACACAAACCAACGGCAAAACTCAAAGAATAGGAATAAGTCGTTTGGCTTGGGCCACCTTTTCCACCGCCTTCTTTCTTTTTGTGTTCTTTAAATTGCGCCGCCCAAATGACATTTCCACCGACGCGAATACGACCAAACACTTTGGGAAGGCTCGCTCCTTCTCTACTTTCAGTCACGTGCACGTCTTTCACACGCGGCCCTTCCAGACGCGGTGCGAACAAATAGGAATCAACTGCAGCACCGGCTACCGATCCTACAAATTGACCAATCGCAGCACCCGATACCTGTTGCCCAAGTATAGAGATACCATTGGGCAACAAAGAGGAACCAAGCGTTTGCCCAGCAGCCGAAAACACAAGTTGAGCCATCAAAAAAGTCTTTCTCTATTATTGCGAGACCGGAAAAGAAAAAGCCGCCGCAATGCGACGGCTCCACCAAGGCCCCATATGTGTTTCAACGACCGATCGCCCCCAATACGCATGTATGATTTTTGTCGGGATGCCATTGTCTGTCTCACTCACAAAAGCGATGTGCTTTGCGGGTGCACCTAGCGCCATCCGAAAAAGCAAGACATCGCCGACTGACACTTTACTTGTTGGAACTTCTTCCAAATATCGCCGCGCTGCTAGCTGCAGTGTTTCTTCACCGCGTATTTCAGCCCAATCCGGCGTGTATGCAGGCACCGTCTCTGGTTCTTGACCAATCAAATTACGCCAAACACCGCGCACCAATCCAAGGCAATCACATCCTGCTTGAAAACAACTCGCTTGATGCTGATAAGGCGTTCCAATCCAATGACGAGCCTCGGCTAAAATATCCTGTTTTGAAACCATTACCTTTTGCCTCCATCATTTACCTTCTTGGCTGACGGCCCCGAAAGAACAGCATCCATTCCCGGAAGATGTGGAAACCCTTGAAAATTGATATGATTTGAAAATTTGCTCTGACATGTCTCAAACGATTTATTACATCCAACAATTAAGGTCAGCTCATCATCGATTTGCACGTCTACCGCGCGCGATAAAAAAACAAGGTCATTCTCATGAGATTGAATATGAACTTTTCGTCCATCCGAGAATTCGACGCGACCACCAGAAAACCAACCAGACTGAAAGCCTGATAAATCATCAACCCTTAGCCTGTCAGAAGCCAGAATTTCGACAATAGTCGCTAAAGTTTGAAATGCCGGATTGCCCAAATCAACGCCGCACCGCGCTTCTCCCAGCTCTGCATCACACTGGCGCGAATAGACACGCCCAATTCTCGTTTCGAGTTTGGCTTTTAAACTCACAAGCTCTGTCTGAAATGATTGCCCGTCACTTTGAACGTCACCAAGAAAACCGCTCCAAACATGATATTTTAGATCAGGCTTTTTCCAATCCACACGCCAGACAGTCACGCGCGCACCATCCCAAAGCCCAAGCCTCAATTCTTCTTGATTTATAAAACTTGCAGACAACCCGCTTTGGCCAGATACCTGCCCCGGAGCCAGTCCACTATTTGATACAAATTGTGCGCCCGCCAATGCATTGTCCGGTAGATAGGATACGTCATCAATTCGCAACTCCATATCATGGTCTGTTGCGCCATACACTGCCCCGTCAGCACGTTCGAACTTCCAGCACAGACATGTGTTCACAACACCCGATTTCAGCCGAGCGGCAAATTCTTCATCTATAATTTTCATGTAAAATCTCAGCTAGTTTAATAGCTCTATAATGGGTGCCGAAACCACACGCCCCGCATTGATATGATCAAGCGAAACAGCCAACATATCAGTGTCGAAACGCGCGTGTAAATCAAACTCAAATCCCGTTTGAATGAGTTCGCCATTTGCAGGCGGCTGATCTAAGACGATATCCGCGTTCAATTCGTCAAAATGCCAACCAGTTATGAGTTCGTTTCCACCGACACGTAGCAAAATACTAGACACATCTGGTTTAGATATTAGCCTGCTGACCGAATTCGCTCCGCTCTGGTATCGCTTAACGAGTGCAAAGCGCGTTGCAATGCCATCACCTTCACCCAAAACCTGATCCGAAGATGAAATTTCATTCTCTAGCTGACAGGACTTCCAATCGGTCACATCTCTGAAACGGAAGGAATGCAACCGCCCCTGCCTTGCTTCAAAAAAAGCGGTCAGCGTTTCGAGATCTTGTTGAGATTGAACCCCACCGCCCACATCCCATCGCCTGCGACTACCTGACCATAATCCATTGCGAAATTCGTGTCCGGAGGCCAGCTGTGTGATCTGGGTTTTCCACTCAGGCCCACCTGCTGCGCCAAGCGCAAATTTCATAGGTAAACTCACATCATGAAATCCACTCATGAGAACCGGCTCCCTTGCTGAACAAGGCTCGTCAGTAACTGCGCGAACTGACCAGTCTGCACACCATTATTTGAGGTGCCATTACCTAAATTTTGAGTTTGAATACCTGACAAAATCTGTTTCAAGATCATCTTTGACATATCAAGGGCAATGCGTTCGGCCATGTCTTTGAATTCGACTTCACCTTGAGCCATAGCCCTTCGCATTTCATTGCTCAGACGCGCGCCTGCATCGTTGATCAACTCATCAATGTCGGCTTGAAATCGTGTCTTTTCTTCTTCTAACAATTTACGCCGCCTCCATTGTAATCTGACCAGCGGATTTTAGCGCAATGGAAAAATCCATCTCGCCATCATGCTGACCGCCATAACTCAGCTCACTCACTAGAAAAGGGCCACGCATCATCCCAAAGTCAGGTAAATCAATTTCAAAATCAGGTATTTCTCTATTGAAGAACACTTCACTTAACCGCGCATCTGACGCCGCATCCACAAACACACCCTCTCCGGAAATTTCTACCGATTTCTGACCTGCGTTTTGAAGCAATTCTCGCCACCCTGAAGCTGACTGAAAATGCGAAACATCAACGTCTTCAGATACAAATCGAATTTGCCGCTTTCGAATACCAGCGACAGTTTTATAACTTTGTTGAGTATTATCTTTGCGGACACGCAAAATAATATCGCGTCCCTTTTGGCTCGCCATAAGAATGACTCCATTGTCTTTATGGTAAATAGGAAAGCTGCCCGAACTGCCCTAGGGGAAGGTTTCTCAAAGCAGCATTTTAGGTTAGTCTGGCTAAAAAATGGGAGCCCAACATGAGCGCAAATGAATTCGTCTACACCATCTATCTTGATGCCACGCCAGAAGAAGTGTGGGAGACAATTACAGAGCATGAAGGCCCACGTGATTGGTGGTCAGACACACACATGTTGTCGACCTTCAAATCTGGCTCAACAATCGTGTTCAGACGTGCGGGTAATGATGATGTACAAGGCGAAATCTTAGAATCAGAAGCGCCACGTAAACTCATCCACACTTTCAGAGTTGGTGGACACGGTGCCATGCACGATGAAGGCGTATCACTTGTGACCTTCGACATAACAACAAACGGTCCAGCCACCATGTTGACCGTCACACATCAGGGCTTCCCAGAGAACTCTGCAGTGCTAAAAGGTGTTTCAAAAGGCTGGCCTGCCATCCTCTCATCAATGAAGTCCTTCATCGAAACAGGTCGCGCAATTCGTTATGCCGATTGGGGTGACCGTATTGAACAATCCAAATCAAGGTCCTCAGAACCAGCTTAAATTTCTAAAGGTGTTGTACGTGCTTTAATACGTATGACACCTTTAAATGTACTCAGATCTCGTAGCATAAGCGCGTCTGCAAACGCTGCATAGCACCAGACAAGCTTGTGCCCGTCTAAGGTAAGATTTGCATCATCAACTAAGGTCTGAACCAGACTAACCGCATCACGCGCACCTGTACGCCCGCGCCAACGTGTCATCACCTGCAGATCGATTGTGTGATCCTGCAATTTAGCACCAACCGCATTGGCATAACGTACTTCATGCTTTGCAATTTGAAGATACGGGTAAGCAGGCCTAGCACCACCAAAATCATCGACTATACGTGGCTCAGGTCCAAATATATCTCTCATTAGAGTATTATTTCGAAGCTCATCCAAAATCGCGTTTTGCAGCGCATTCTCTGCACCGCTCAATAAGGTTCCACTCATAATGAAATCCTCCGCCAAGGCGCGAGCAATACAGAAACATCATTTGATAAATCAGATCCCGCTTCACCCTGCGCATAGCTTTCTGCAACCAATAGCTTTACCGCAAGTTTTAAGTCCGCAGGCACATAACTATCATCGGGACCAAACCCAGATACAAATGTAAATTCCGCCATTTCATGGATATTTGGCAGGAACGCACCGCGAAATTTCAGAACGTCCGGACGTCCTTTTTTCAGCACAAATCTCTGCGTATGATCGACGCCATCAATCAGAACCGACACAAGTGAAGACACTGGCCCAATCGGAAGTTCAAACTCGCGCTCATTTCGATAGCTGAAAGACCAATTACTTACCTCTATTTTAGCTGTACGCTGAACAAGACAAAGCCCTGTTTCAATCTCAACCCTCGCACGTGCAGAAGCAATAAGGGAGGACACTTTCGTATCCTCCCCTTCATAATCAATCCGCAAAAAGGCTTTAACTGCATCCATAGATACAGGCTCGCCCGCTGGTTCCACCAACGTCGTGATATTCATTTAAATGTCCTTGAAGAACCGACGCCATTTAGCGTCGGATGATTATTCTACATACTCAGAGGAATGCTAGAAAATTGGCAGTGACACTGAGCAGTTTTCACAATTAAGGAAATAGGAATTATAGACCCAATATCCTGCGCGCCACATGGCGTAAAACAGAAGCGGAGAAGCCAATAAGGCAAACATTTTCAGCGGAGACAATGTTCGTCGGTATCCCCATGCCAAAAGCATAAACCCAAAATGCCCGATAAAGCTGACCCAATGTATCGCGGCTAACCACCATCCATTGCTGACATTATCAGCAGCAAAAAATCCGGACAGAACCGCAACCGAAGCGGAAACCCCCAGCCAGAACGCATTTAGAAACGCTAGAACAATATACAAAAACACGCGGAAATACTTCATGAGACAACCTCATTAGTGTGCTCCCGCTTCCTCGAAATACGCCGACAAAGCGGTGTTTCTAGTAGTCATTTGTTTCATCATTACACGGATTCTAAAAATCTGCACATTCGGGTGCATTTCCCTAAACCATGCCAAGGAAACACACCCATTTTTGTGCCTTAAAAGGTCATCACTTTAATAGCGTCAAAGTTCTGTACGCCGCCGCCCACACGCTTGGTTGTGTAGAACAACACATATGGCTTGGCAGAATATGGATCACGCAAAACACGCGCGCCCTGACGGTCAACGATGAGATATCCCTTGCGGAAATCACCAAACGCAATCGCTGCATTGCCCGCACCAATATCTGGCATATCCTCAATCTCGGTCACTGGATAACCCAGCACCGTCGCAGCTTCACCCGCCATACCTGGACGCCAGACATATTGACCCGAACTATCCTTCAATTTGCGCACCGCCGATAATGTGCGACGATTCATGACAAAGCGACCATTGGCTCGAAACTGTGCTTTGGGTGCATAGATAAGATCGATCAAGGCATCCGCTGGATCAGATGCCGCAAAATCCCCAGAACCACCCGATGCGACTGAACCAATCTCGCCCCACACTGCAGATGCATTGTCAGCGATTGTATAATCCAGCAAACCCTTGGGTTTGTTCACTCCATCACCAGTGATGAATGCTGCACTTTCCTGCGCAGAGAAAGCCGCCTCAACTTCATCGGCCAGCCATTCATCAATGTCGGCATAAGCGTCATCCAATAGCGTCTGCGTTGCTGCCGGCATGGCGTAAAGTTCAGCTGCTGGAAACTCCAGCAAATCTAACGTCGGCGCAGTCGTTTCAGCACGCGCGCCTGTTTCACTTGCCCAAGCACCTTGTGCACCCAACCCAACAGGCTTTTTAAACACCATTGCAGATGTCTGACGCACGCTCGCAATCTGACGCATAGGACTAGACGCCGTGAGGCGCGCCTCAATCAAACGATCCAATTCTGCGGGAGCCACATAACCACCCTGCGCATCGGTCGCTTGGGTCAGCGCTTTTGTGTCCAATCGCGCCAAGCCTGAATCATCGCCCGAGCGAAGATATCCATCCCACGCGGATTTGTGCTCAGTATTTTGAATTTGATCCAAACCGCTTTTACCCACAGACGGGCGCGATGCATCGAGCGAAATACGGTCGAGACGGCCTTGCTGTTTATCGATTGCGGCTTCAATACGCCCAAGTTTTTCATCAAGGAGAGGATCAGCCGCGCCGCGTTTTTCAATATCAGCCAGACGCGCATCATTTGTCTCCTTTAAGTCTTCAAACGCCGCCATAATCTGGGCAGAAACAGCGCGAAATTCATCATTCGCACCTGCTGTTGCAGCTGCGCCCATTTTAGTTTCCAATGTCATTGAATATCCTTAGATATAAGGTTTAGACGCAGCGCATTCGCCACGCCTTTTCATCAACTTCGAGCTAAGCCCAAAGCCATAAAGCGCAGACATTTGCCTGCACTCTAAACTTTAAATGTCTAGTAAATAAGCGCTAGGCTTTATCACGCGGCAGCATACGCTCGCCCAATGCAAGCCCGCCGACAATCACGACAAAACCAAGCGCTAATACGGCCAGCGCCCAGAATATCTTGCCAAGTAGAGATAGAAATACCCAAGCCGCAACCAGCGCTATCGCGCCCATATAGACTTGTCTTTTCTTCAGTGAAATTTTGCTCTTGCCAAACTGGATCACAATCCGGTTTTTGCCCTTTGGAAATACCCGCAATATCCGCTTACGCAGAAGATAAAGCACCGCGCCCGCTAACACTAAAAAGAAAACCAGCTTCAGGTTCAAACCCATAAGCTGCAGCACAATTAAACCGACCAAAGCTGCTGGCAGAACAATGCGCCAATTGTCGATCACGAATGACCGGTCAAACTTGCTTTTAGCTGGCATCAAGACGCATCCATTTAGGGGTTTTAACTATACGCCTTTAATCTCATGATTTGGATCGAGCGGCAAGGAAAGCACCATTAATATCTATCCAAGTTCTTACTCCATCCATCTCGTTTGAAATATCTAGCATTCTAAGTTTTGAAATTGTCCTTTGACTATTTTTTAAACCAGTGTATTCTTTTGGAGGTTAATACGTCCATTTAGACGTGAAGTGATTCGGGAGATCCTTCGTCAGTTTGTTTGATGAAGACTATATCGGTTTCGATATTATCCTTCTTTCGCGGGAGAAGGAAACCTCGTCTTCGGATGCAGCTTTCAACGAATACGACTGACGTTAACTAAAATGAATATTTTCTTTAAAAAACTGAAAAGCGCCCTAGCGTTGGCCGGTACCGCTTTGTTCTTTATTAGACAAACATGGTTGATGGTTAAAGAGCTATTATAGCTATAGCCTCAACCCGAATTGAAAGCCTGAAGAGGATGAAATACAACTCTTCAGACTTTCAATTTCACTACGCAGCAAGTTTCATCGTTTCGCCAATCATTGCAAACCGCGCCTTGGGAGCCATCGGTGTTGTCACCAGCGATACCTCTCGCAAATCCAGCGTATTGAGTACACGGCCAGACACACCAGCAGGTCGCCAATCGCCCGCGATAAAGCCGATAGATAAACCATCCAACAGTTTATGGCGCATAAGCTTAGCTGCGATTTTACCGGCTGGCAGAGATGGATCGATCAATCCACGCATAAACAGACCTTTTCCATCCTCTCGCACACGCGTCCAATGCCCAGCGACTTTACCGCCCTTATGCTGTAGCAGCATGGGGATTGATTTATTCAGCCCAGACAAGGACCGCGAAAACGCACCTGCCCGCACAATATCGCCAGCTAAATCCGGTTCCCCAAATATGCTGGCATATCCTTCGATAAGTATCGGCTCATTCATGCGCGCTCACCTTCCTCTCAATCCGGTCGAGCTGACGGCGGGCCGCACTCATCTCTGCCTCCAAACGCGCAAGACGTTCGGCCACGGGACGTTGTTCAATCAATTGCGCCTCAACTGATTTTAGTCTCTCTGCTGCCGCTCCCGTCCACAACAAAGCCCCGACCAGCTGAAGCACAATCGTGATCAAAACACCGATAGTCAACTTACGATCAAAGCTCATGCGCCGCCCTCCTTTTCGCGAGGCGGCAAACCAGCAATCTCACGCTTTTCATCGTCGCTCAGATAGGTTACATTCTCCAGCCTCGCCCAAAGCGCGTCGCGCTCAGATGACAGCGCAGAGATACTGTCCAGATCAGGCCGCAAATCCACACGGGTTTCCGATCGTACAGACAACCAGCTAGACAAGCTACGTCCTGCTTTCTCCACCAACGGCAACACCGTCAGGCGCCAGAACGCCATATTGGCTTCCTTGTAATTGGAATAGGTGTTATCGCCCGGAATGCCCAACATCATGGGCGGCACACCAAAGGCCAGCGCAATCTCCCGCGCAGCATCATGACGCGCAGCAATGAAGTCCATATCCGATGGCGTCAGCCCCATTGGCTTCCAATCCAGACCACCCTCCAGCAACA
Source organism: uncultured Hyphomonadaceae bacterium (assembly GCA_964352025.1). Classification (GTDB taxonomy): domain Bacteria; phylum Pseudomonadota; class Alphaproteobacteria; order Caulobacterales; family Hyphomonadaceae; genus Hirschia. The sequence continues at coordinate 58,645 of CAYGPZ010000002.1, read as the reverse complement.
TGGGCCTCCCTGCATTGTTAGCTCCAGTATGCGCATCTTCCAGCTCACGTTTTAGGCGCGTAAACTGCTCCGGCGTCAGGCGTTCACCGCCCTTGCCATATATCAACGCCCCAGAAGGCCGCGCTGAATTATCAATCAACGCCTTGGCCCAGCTCGCGCCTGCATTATGCACATCCACGGCCTTACCTGCTGCTTCCAAAGGTGACATGCCCTCATAATCATCGAGTGGATGAAACAACTTGAAATGCATGATAGGCGACCAGCCATCCGCCTCGCGCATAAAGCGCCGCGATGTGCGATCCACCTTATAGTTCCACCCCAGCGGCCAACCTTGTGGCCCTGCAATCGGTGTTATCCGATCAGGCCGCAAAGCATAGATTTGGCGCGGCATCTGATATTCGCCACCATCATCCAGCACCACACCATGCAAATACGCATTCCCATTGGTCTGAAGGTGGCCATAAAACGCCTCCATCAACTCAATTCCCGATTGCTCGGGGTTAGGATTATCCAGCAAGGCAAGCGCGTCGTCACTGCCCTCAGTATTGCGCCATCGCACACCCGCAGCCGCCTCGGCAATCAGTCGCACACAGCGATACCCAATAGCGTTTTGCAACATGCCTTCACGGGTCAGCGATGCTTTATCCCGCGTCCAGCGCGCACTGCCCAGTTGCGACAAGGCAACAAAAGGCACACCTGAAGCTTTCGCCTCACGCGTTTTCCATGGAAACATAGAATTTTCCTTTGATTAGATTTTTATGATTTTAAGTCTTTAGGCAGCAGTAAATGCCGAACTTCGCGCTAACCGATACACTCAATATAAAAATACGGCGGACAGTCTGCATAGCAAACTAATCCTCCTGCGCTTTATCGCTCATGAATATTGTCAACTTATAGAGGCCGAATGCAATAAAAAAGGATATCAACATTATCCCACCAATACTTGGTGCAACTACAGAATTAAAGAACTCAACCGACCAATAATTTCCATTCATGCCTGTCATACAGCCAAAAAATAAATCTCTATCTAGAGCAATGTTTATGGGCCAAAAATTATTTCTAAATGTGTCAGGATGACTGACCAGTGAACACAGGAAGCATAACAACACTATTCCAGAAATGATTTTTTGATAACGCATCATTCTTTCACTTAAATATCAACGACTAAACCCGCCTCACACGTGGTGGTAGCATATTTTTCTCCAACATCAACACAGTCATCGCCCAGACAAGCGCATCGACGCGGTCGGGGGAGCCGCTAGAAACATCAGAGCCAAACAGGCACATCTGGTCTTCTAGCGCGGGAAAGCTGCCCGCATGGGTAATCTTGTTTTGCGCATAGAGCGCTGCCACAGGGGCTGCTCTTGCCGCTTTATTGAGCCGCGCATGAACAAGCCGAATTGGCGCGATGCAGCCAGCCGTTTCCAGCACATCGCGCACCATTTCACCGCCCTGATTGGCTTCAGCGATAATTTCAGCACCGCCATAATCATTGGCAAGGCTGGATGCACGTCCGGCCCAATCGAGTGGCCTTAACCCTTGCACAGATGCATCGGCCAATACCACGCCTTTGCCCTGAACTGTGCGTCCTGCTGCGATAATTCCACAAGTATCAGCCTTAGCACCTTTGCTGGCTGGCGGATCAATTGCTATTACAATACGTTGAAATTCATGCTCTTTATTAATAGTACGGTTAGTTTCTATTTGCGAACGTAGCCATAATGCACCTTTAGGATCATCGATCAGTTCACCGTCAATTTCTTGTCGCCCAAGCCGTGTACCACCATAGCTGGATTTGACTGCGTCTATAAATCCCGATGCTAAATTGCGCTGATTTGCATAAGTGCTAGCCCGTGTGATCACAACATTTTCGGCCTTCACCAATTTGCGAATTAACTCTGTCGGTCTTGGCGTTGTTGTCGCGCAGATTTGCGGATGATCGCCCAGCCGCAAACCAAACATCAGCATATCCCAACAATCAATCGCGCGGTTCCACGCGCCAATTTCATCACCCCACGCCGCATCAAATTGCGGACCGCGCAAACTGTCAGGATCTTCCGCTGAAAACACAAACCCTTCTGCACCATTAGGCCATTCAATCCGCCGCCGCGTCGGCGAATAGATCGGTCTTTCTTCATATGGTCCGATATTGCGAACACCAGAAGGCCCTTCAATCATCACCTCACGCACATCGCTTAAAGTTGGCCCCACCAGCGCAATACGCCGCTTACCATGTTCAAATACTTGCGACCGAACCCATTCTGCGCCCGCACGCGTTTTGCCAGCACCGCGACCGCCCATATACAGCCAAATACGCCAATCTGTATCGGGAGGTATTTGCCCTTCATGCGCTTGAAACCACCAATTATGTTTCAGTGTCTGCGCTGTCGTCTCGTCCTTGATAAGGCACGCCACAGCGTCCGAAAGCTGACTTTGTTTCTTCGGGTCCGACAATGTCTTCCAAGCGCTTCTGCAACTCGAACCGAAGCTCATCAATTGACTGGTTTCGATCATCCGGTCTGGACTGCTTGTCATTCATTGTATTTCCCGTTTGTTTGGATTGCCCCAAGCCTTCAACGTCCTGAAACGTTTTCAGGTATAAATTGATGGCTTTGAGACGCTTAAGACAGTCATCAAGATCACCGCGCATCAGCTCGGTTTCAGCAGCAAAAAGCACCCGCTTGATTTTAGGCTTCAGCAAAACAGCCAGACTTTCCGCACGCTGCCAGTCAAATTTCACTTTCCATGCCGTCACCTGCTGACATGAGACGCTGTATTTTTCAGCCATCTGCGTTGTCGACATGCCCGCGCTATAATCATATTCACGCAACAGCCAATCAGGATGATCCAATTGCTCCATGCTTTTGCTCTATTGTTTGGGGTTTTTGTTCAGTCTGGCAAATATAGGACAGCTTAGTGCTAGGTCGGATTTCTTGCTGCCCAAAACACACAGCCGATTGATACCATTACAGTATTTTTCAACGCTAGCGGGATAAGGCACATATCTATCCTCAAAAACGCACAAAACCCCACATTCACGCCATGAATCATGGTTAGTTGATGAAATATCTTGACCAGATATAAACCTTAAACCACTAGGCAAGACGTAGGAATTTCCAAAACAGGTCCATAAATCGAATGGCAGGCTATAGAGCAGACAAACTGGCGAAAGAAGACAAGAAGCGCTCACAGCTGCTCAAATGGATCAGCATTGGCGTACTTTCTGTTGTCGTTACGATTTTGTTGTCTGGCGCACTTTTGTGGAATGCGCTGTTTGCGCAAATGCCTGCTTTGCCGTCTAAAGACGCGCTATGGTCAATGAACCGCGACCCAGCAATCGAGTTTCTCGACGAGAATGGCGAAACAATAGCCGTGCGTGGTCCTCGCTATGGAAAAATCATCGCACCAGCCGATCTGCCGCCGCATGTCGTTCAAGCTTTTCTCTCTGTCGAAGATCAACGTTTTTACCAACACACAGGTATTGATCGTCTCGCAATTTTAAGGGCTGCATTTGCAAACTGGCGAGCAGGTGAAACTGTGCAAGGTGGTTCAACCCTCACCCAGCAATTGGTCAAAAACCTCTTCCTGACATCCGAACGTACATTGCGCCGTAAAGCTCAAGAAGCACGTCTCGCCTCAGAGCTTGAGCAAGTGCTCAGCAAAGAAGAAATTCTCGAGCTTTATATAAACCGTATTTTCCTTGGCTCACGCAGTTATGGACTTGATGCTGCTTCACATACCTATTTTGGCAAATCCCCAAAAGAACTTACTGTCGCTGAAGCTGCACTTATAGCTGGCCTGCCCCAAGCACCATCGCGCTATTCGCCACGCAAGAATATGGACCTTGCCATCGAGCGACGTAACCTCGTGATCAGCCGCATGGCGAACAATACCTACATCACGCCAACAACCGCGCAACGCGCAAAAGAAGAGCCCATAACTTTGATAGAAGAAGAATATGACCCGCGACTGGGGTATATTCTGGATGCCGCGACTGAACGCGCAAAAGAAATCACCAAGGGCAAAAACGTCCCCGATATGATCGTGACCCTATCGGTCGATCTAGAGTTACAGGCCCAAGCATCCGACATTCTCAATGCCAAATTAGATGAAGTCGGCGAGAAGAAGAAAATAGATCAAGGCGCAATCGTCATTCTGGATAAAGACGGCGCTTTGCGTGCCATGGTCGGTGGTCGAAGCTATGCGGACAGCCAGTTCAACCGCGCCACTCAAGCTATGCGCCAACCTGGCTCTGCCTTTAAAGCCTTCGTTTTTGCAGCAGCCCTTGAACAAAACATCCACGCTTATGATGTACGTCGCGATGAACCTGTTTCGATAGATGGCTGGAAGCCCAAAAACTATGGCGGCGGCTATAAGGGCGCTGTCACACTGTCGGAAGCTTTTGCCAAATCACTCAACACCGTGGCGGCATCTCTGGCTCAAGAAGTGAGCATGGAAAATGTCATCAGTCTGGCTGGTCGTTTTGGCATCACCAAGCCCATAGCCAATTTCCCGTCTGTATCATTGGGTGCAGAAGAAATTCCGCTTATGGATATGACGCGCGCCTATGGTGTGTTTGCGACGGGTGGCTATAAATTCCAGCCTTGGCTCATTAAAGAAATAAGCAGCTCACGCGGTGATGTCGTTTACACGCATACACCCTCCAAGCCCGTGAAAATTTATGACCAAGCCAATAACCGAGAAATGGTTGGCATGATGAGCCGTGTTGTCATCAATGGAACAGGTCAAACAGCAAAACTGGAAATGCCGAAAAACGAGACTGAAGTTCCATCGCTGACACCTAAAAAATTCAGAGATGTCGCGGGAAAAACAGGCACAAGCCAAGATTGGCGCGACGCAGTCTTTATCGGATTTACAGCAGATTATATAGGCGGCGTCTGGGTCGGCAATGACGACGACACTCCTATGAGCAAAGTCACAGGTGGCGAAACTCCCGCAGAGATCTGGCACAGCGTCATGGAAATCGCACACCAAGACCTGCCCGCCACACCTCTCCCCGGCGCGGAAGAAGCAACAACTATCAGCGCTGTTGAAGAAGAAAAACTGGCCTATTACCGCTCACTTGCTAACGCATTTGCTGCGGTTGAGAACCAGTAAGCAAAGCCAATCAATTCTTAAATTTCTTGGGGGAGAAATCAGACATGAAATTTGTATGGAAATGCATTTCAGTTTGCATCATTGCAATAGTTTTAGTGGGAGGTATTTGTTTGCTCCAACTAAACAACAAAAAAGACGACGAAATGCCAAAGAATAGCATTATGGCTCCTCTCAAATTGCCTGGGTCAGATAAGTACTTGCGCTCACAACATCAGCGAAGCTTGGAGAAGGCAATAAATCGATACAATAAAATGAACTTTGATCCAGTCATCCGTGAAGAAGTAGATCGGTGCATTCTTATATTGTATTATCCTCTGGAGAGCCAACAAAGTTATGACGATTGCATGGAGCAAAACGTTTTTCCGTTGCTCGATGAAGATTAAAATTCTCGATAAGCTATATTTATTTCGAGGATTGAACGATGGAAACCTATTCTACCGCGCCAAGAACAATTCAAATATAAACTAACGGGGTGACGTGCGATCAACTCCCCGCTATACCCCGCGCATGTCTCAAGCTCCTATTGCAACTCTTCGTAATGTCCAGCTCACGCTAGGCGGTGCGCCACTCTTCACTGGTGTTGATCTTTCCCTCTATGCAGGCGAGCGTATAGCGCTGGTTGGGCGCAATGGTGCGGGTAAGTCCACGCTTATGCGTATTTTCGCTGGCACGCTGGAAGCTGATTCAGGAGATGTCTGGAAGCAACCTGGTGCAAGCTTTCAATACCTTCACCAAGAGCCTGATTTTTCCCAATACAAAACAGCGCTAGACTATGCATCGGCCGATATAGACGAAACAGAAATGTATATGGCCGAGATGGAGCTAGACATTGCTGGTCTCGCCCACGATGTAGATCCCTCCACACTCTCTGGTGGTCAGGGAAAACGTCTCGCCCTCGCCCGCGCATTTGCGTCAGACCCCGATATTTTACTGCTTGATGAGCCGACCAACCATCTTGATGTATCCGCCATCGAGGAATTGGAGGACCGCATTAGCAGCTTTCGCGGCGCTATCTTACTGGTAAGCCACGACCGTCGCTTCATGGAAAACACAACAACCGCCACAGCGTGGTTGCGTCAAGGTGTCGTCCGTAAACTCGATCGCGGATACAAAGCTTTTGATGAATGGGCCGAACAAGTTGAAGCTGAAGAAGAAAAAGCACTCGATCGCCTCCAAACCAAGCTAAAAGCTGAAAAGCGCTGGCTTTTGCGCGGGGTCACAGGTCGACGCAAACGTAACCAAGGCCGCCTAGCTAAAGTCGCGAATATGCGCAAGGAACAGGCCGAGCGTAAGCACAACCTCAACCAAGCCAATACCACGGCCACTATTGTTTCTAATGATGCTGCGCCGTCTTCAAAATTAGTATTTGAAGGCATCAACCTTCAAAAAGCATTTGATACGCCCGAAGGCGGCAAAAAAGTAATCGCCAAAGACTTCTCGATCAAAATCATGCGCGGCACCCGTCTGGGTCTTGTTGGCGGAAATGGTGTCGGGAAATCTACTCTCCTAAAAATCATGCTGGGTGAATTGCCAGTTGATGAAGGTTCAGGCCGCGTTCGTATCGCCAAGAATTTGCAAATTGCGTATCTCGATCAAAACCGTAACACGCTAAAAGATACAGACACACTTTGGGAAACGCTTGCGCCGGATGGCGGCGACCAGATTATGGTGCGCGATTATCCGAGACACGTGGCTTCTTACGCAAAAGACTTCATGTTTGGCCCAGAACAATTGCGCCAACCTGTGTCCGCTCTTTCAGGTGGAGAACGTAACCGCCTAACGCTAGCGCTCGCATTGGCAAAAAGCTCCAACCTTATGGTGCTCGATGAGCCAACAAACGATCTGGATATGGAAACGCTCGACCTATTGGAAGACATGTTGATGGATTTTGATGGCACGCTGATCATCGTATCGCACGACCGTGCCTTCCTTGATGGTGTTGTGACATCTGTACTTACACCTGAAGGTGATGGCGAGTGGATGGAAACACCGGGTGGCTATTCCGACTATCTCGCGCAGAAAAAAAGCCGCACCAAACAGAAATCATCTAAAGGTGCCAATAAGTCTTCAAACAAAAACCAATCCAGCCCAACGCAACCGAATAAACCCAAAGCGAAACTGACATTCAAAGACCAGCATCGGTGTGATGAACTTGAAAAGCTGATACCTAAGCTGGAAAAAGAAATAAAAACACTAGAAGCCGCCCTCGCAGACCCTGGCCTTTTCACAAAAAAACCAGATGAATTCAACACAAAAGCAGCAAGACTTGATGCAGCACGCGAAGAGTTAGAAATGTCTGAAATGGACTGGTTGGAACTCGAAGAAAAAAGAGAAAGCCTCGGCTAATTTCGCGTCAAAGTTTATGTTTGACGAAATAAAGCTTGTGATAAACCCAAACGATAAGATTTACCCCATCATTTATTAACCCTCTTTGGATAATGTGTACTTCTGAAGTCTAGTTCCGAAGGGGTTTTGGGATGTCCGTCGATCAATCTAAATTTGCCAAGCTTATGGATTTGGCGAAAGAAACATCTAGCGAAAAACGCCGCGATCTATTGCGCGAAGTCTCGGATGTCTTCTTGGAAGGTGATCAAAGCGAACGCACAGAAACCGAATGTGCAATGTTTGATGAAATCATCGGTGCAGTCGCAACCGATATGACTGAACAAGTTCGCATGGAACTATCCCGCAAAGTCGCTGTTTCAAAATCTCCCCTTCGTAAAACAGCTAGAAGACTTGCAACAGATTCAATAAAAGTCGCCGAGCCTGTCTTGCGGAGATCTCGCGCACTTACAGAAGAAGACCTTGTCCACATCGTCAACACGACGGGCCAAGACAGATTGTTAGCCGTTTCGAAAAGAAAAAAACTGACATCTCCGGTTTCCAAGGCGCTGGTAAACAAAGGTGAAGACAAGGTTGTTGTCTCACTATTGGAAAACGAAACTGCCGAAATCGACCGCGAAACATATGAAGCGGTAACAGAACGCGCAATGACAAGCAAAGTGCTTCAAGCACCTCTTGTTAAACGTAAGAATGTTCCTGTCGACCTTCTAAACGATGTCTACCAAGTCGTTGAAAAAAAGCTGCGCGAACAAATCATGGCCCGTTTTGACAGTGTATCGGAAGAAGAATTAAACGAAGCACTCGCGGCATCTAAAAACCGCCTGAATGTTGCCTATGGAAAAGCGCCAGAAGATATCGACAAGCAAATCAAATGGGTTGAAGACGAAGTCGAAGCTGAGCGCTTAACTCCGCCTCACCTCGTGCAACAATTGCGCAATGGCGATCGTTCTCGCTTTTACGCAAGCTTCGCACACTTTACACAAGTTCCGCTCGATACAATTTACCGTATCATCGACCAAAAAGACGTCGACGCTATGGCAATCCTTTGCCGCTCTTCGCACTTCCCTAAAGCACTCTTTTCAACACTGGCAATGCAAATTGTCGGCGGTGAAAACGGTGTCGCCAAGGCAAAAGAATACGCTGACATGTATGACGAAGTGCCGCTCGCAGCAGCACAACGCGCTGTCCGCTTCTGGAAAGTCAGAAGCAAAACGCAAAACACAGCAGCAGCTTAAGCCTTAAATTTAAGAATTATATCACTACCGTTCATCCCTTCGAAGGAAGGGATCTAGGATATATACATAACACGACGCGATAAGATTCCCGCCTTCGCGGGAAAGAGCGGGCAACTATTCGCCAATACATCGCTCATCCCGATTTTCCTGCGTAGGCAGGAATCCAGCCCAAGAATAAAGCCGCGCTTAGCGCGCCATGTTTAATTAGCTAGATCCCAGATCAAGTCTGGGAATACGCAGGCGGCGGGAAATCGCCAATAACGGACACTTCTTCTTTCGAACGCTTTCAATACTTAGTGAATGAATTCACTCATTGATTGAGTTAATCGCATTCCAGTGTTGCAAAGGCTTTGTTCCATTTCCGGAGCAATAAATCGGATCTTCGGATCCAAAATTGAACAACACAGCCACTATTATCCAACCACCCCAATTGCCCACCGAATACTTGTAAGAGTAATACATGGTTCCTGAATTCTGTGGGCGCGGACTGCACTGAACGTCCATATCCCAACATTCTGTGCCCTTTTTCACCGCCCATAAAGAATGAATTCGGTCGAGTTCCTTTTTCAATCAAAGGGGTAAGGTTATCTACTGTTACATCAGGTGCAATTTCATCGACTAGTGACAAAGGATACAAATTGGACGGATCAAGTCCCTCATGACATGCACGTCTTATATTATAGTGTATGATGTTTTTTTCGTCTGAACCAACAAGCTCATAGCTAGCCATCGGAATATCGTACGGACGATAACCTACTGGATCTTCAACCCGATCTGGGCTTTTAAGGTGCTCTTTGTATTGTAACCATACAAGGCGTTTGTCACGTTTTGAACCAACACGCATCCAACGATAAATCCGTTGAATTGACTTATTAAACTCTAAATTCTCGTTTTCAGTGAGTTTAAGCCAATCATCTTTTCCATTGGACAAAATTTTCCATTCTGCAAGACACGATTTACATTGGTCAATAATCTCAGGAACTCCAGACCCGAGTATTTCTGGGTTGTGGTACACCAATTTGGATGTAGTGTTCTTTGCCTTTAATTTATGTTCTAAAATGTTACGTTCGGCACATTGTATAAATAGTTTTACATCAGCCCAAGTGTAAGGTCCTGATTCTTCACTAAATGAGCTTGCACTAATCTTTCTTTTTTTATCTGGTTCAGCCGGTTCTCTCATCGATATTTGAGATTTTTGCTTATCTCGAAGTACTCGGAGTGATGATTTGATAGCTTTTTCATCTAGTGCGTTGAAAGTTTCCTCAAATAAGGAATTTATAATCCATCCAAATGTTCCGCTACCATCTTCAGTATCAATATAGCTTCTAGATTTTGCAAATTGAACTGGGTATTTGAACTCAATATATTGATATTCATCGTCAGGTTTTAACCATTTCCTTTCAAAATACCCATGCCGGTTCACATGAAAATTAGTTGGAGGCGTTGCTTGCTTTGTGGACTGTTTATCCGCAAGAAAAATCACTCTGCATGGTAAGAAACTATCAAAAACATTAGGGTCAATAAAAAATAGTAATTTTCCATTTGAGGGTAACGGGTTCCCAAATGTTTTGGGCAATTCTTTCAAATCAATTTGAGCAACAAATCGTAATGAACCGGAACTTTGTGCGTTCGAAAATTCTGGCCAAGATATTTCCTCAGGTAACTCAGGTAGACCGCCAAAATAACTTGATAGGTTAGATTGTTGTTTCTCTACTGGGCGAGTTGAAATATCCAATAGAATATTGTTGCGGCCTAGCATTGTAAAAAGGTGTTTATTTTTTAGGAAAATTGAATTGAAATTAAACCATTCACTCTCATGTTTAGTGTTCCTTTCCCTTTCCCATTCTTCTTCTTGCTTCTTTTCCAAAAATTGTTGCTCAGAGTATTTTTTTTCATAAACGGAAAGAGCTTTTGAAAAAATATTTTGTTCACCAATGAGTGAGACGATATTTTTTTGATTTTCAGCAATATCGCCAAGCGTGTACGTCCAAGACTCGGTATATTCATGTTTGTTGGCGATAAAAATGTTTTCAAGTATATCGCTTATAGCTAGCAGCCATTCATTCTGTTTTGCGGACGAAATTTGTTCAACAGTTGTGGTTATCCATTTACTAAATGGGTTTTCTGCTCCTAGAGCGAATCTTTCCATTTTGTCAGCTGTAGGATCCAGCCACCGTAACCGAAAGTGATATATAAATGCATGACAAAGAATTAGAAACTGTTCTTCACTAAACTGTATACTTTTATCCGAAGCAGACTGTAGTAACCAGTTTCCTAGTCTGACACCTTGTAGCCCATTTGGGCTGGAAAACGGTACAATAAAGGTTAGGTCATTTCCAAAGACAAAATCGATTTCACTCAACTTAAGAATGTCAATAATTTGATCACCAGAGAGCGTTTCCAACCACCGATCTTTGGCATCTTGAATTGCGTAATCTGGAAGTTCACTTGTCCGCTTCCTATAGATTTGCCTATGTGCATTGCGGATGAATTCTCTCAGATCAGGCGATGATTGAGAAAAGGCTTTAGAAAATTTGGGGTTACCTATTGATGCCAAATAATGCTCAGGCGTCCATGCAACTAAGCTAAAAATCCTAGCTTCTCTGGTTGTCGCTTGTTTCGCAAACTCTAACCAATTGGACATCCATTTCCCCCGTATTTATTTGGTCCGACCCAAAAGTAACTTCAGTCTTCAGATTACTATCACTAAACATATGAGAAAATGAACTATACTCAACCAAGGCACGAATCCTCTAAGGTCCGTTTAGGGCCATTTTCAGCCGTCGCCACCGCCTTCGCTACCAGCATTTTGCCCCGCGCCAGTCGAGTCGCCCTTAATTTTGTGCATTTTTTTGACGTTCTCAGACAGAGTTGGCGGATGAATAACTTCTGGCGGCTCTTGCTGTTGCATGTAGAGCGTACGACTTGGGAAGGCAAAACCAGTCCCTGCGTTTTCAACGATCTCAATAAGCTTTAGCGCGAACGCTTCTTTGTGCTCCAACCATTCAGTCCAAACAGTTGTTTTGGTAAAACAATAGATCAGGAAGTCGATGGATGAATCATTGAATGAATCCACGTGTACAAACAAAGTCGCTTCTGGCGGTTTTGCGAACGCATCATTCGTATAGAGATAAGCTTCAATCTCATCGCGGATATAGCGTAATTGCTCAGTCGTCGTGCGATATTCAACACCGATAACCCATTTGATACGGCGATGCGTCATGCGCGAATAATTGACGACTGCATTATCTGAAAAACTGGAATTCGGCACATAAACGGGCGCTTTATCAAAACGTCGCACCAGCGTTGAACGGAAATTGATTTTCTCAACTGTTCCCTCAACCACGCCATCAACGGCGATCCACTCGCCCCGCTCCATCCGGCGCTCAACAAGGATCAAAATTCCTGAAATCAAGTTCTTGAAAAGGTCCTGCGCACCAAGAGCCACGGCGACACCAAATATACCAAGACCAGCCAGGATTGGCCCAACCTGAATGCCCCAAATTTCTAGGATCGCTGCCGCCCCCACAAACACACAGACGAGCTGTAGGGACTTTGTAATCCAATCCACAATGGCTGGCGAAAGCGTTGAACGCAGTCCGGTGAATAAAAAGGAGAAACCACCTACTGCGCGGTTCAATGTCCAGAAAATCGAAAACGCTACCAAGGACCGCAAAACTTTATCAACAATGCCCTGAAGATCATCATTTAGGACAATAACCTGAGACGCTGCATACACACCCACAATAATCGGTACCATTTTTAATGGCGCAGCAATTGTTGTGACGAGCGCATCATCAAGGTTTGTCTTCGTTCCAGCCGCAGCACGCGAAATACCACGCACGACAGTTCGAGCGAATATCCCACGAACAATCAGCGAAAATAGAATAATACCTGTTGCGATAATTATATCGCCGTAAGTCAGACCGAAAACACCTTCATGCCAAATGCTTTCAAGATAATCGACACCTTGTTGCAATTGCGGTGGAAGCTTCTCAACAAAACTTTCAAACATTATGCGACCTTACTCTATCTATTGATGATCAAAATTCGCGATCAAATATCTTAGCTAGAACCTTTCATGAGATTCATAGCGCCAAGCAATATAAGTTCTGCCAGCATTTACCTTTAATTGGCAATTAAAACATGGTCATTTAGTAATATCGGCCCCGAAGCGCACTCTAACTCATACGCTCTTTGGTCGCTGAAAACTTAATGTCCGGATTTTTCTCGGCGACATACCCGACATCCCAAGCATTTTTTCCCAAGAATACAGGTGCGCCATCAATATCGGTACCGACATTTACGCGGTTCTTTTCAAGGAAAGCATCCAACAAATCTGCATCTTCAGCCGTAATCCAACGCGCCACATTGTATAGCGCTTGCTCAAATACCACTTCAAGCTTGTTCTCAGCCGCAACACGTTCCGCCATCACATCGATCTGCAATGCCCCAACAGCACCGACAATCATGTCCGCTCCAATGGCCGGCGTGAATAATTGCGTCACACCTTCTTCAGCTAGACCTTCTAGCGCTTTGCGAAGATGTTTTGACTTCATCGGATCAAGACAACGCGCACGGCGCAAAATTTCTGGCGCAAAATTTGGAATACCACCAAACATAATGTTACCAGATTCAGACATGCTATCACCCACACGCAAGGCACCGTGATTGGGTACACCAATGACATCACCCGCAAATGCATCATCAGCTATCTCACGGTCCTGCGCCATGAACATGACTGGTGAGGAGACGTTGAGCTGTTTTCCTTTTGTGGTTTTTAGCTTCATGCCTCGCTTAAACTGACCAGATACCATCTTTAAAAACGCGATGCGGTCCCGGTGGTTCGGGTCCATATTGGCCTGAACCTTAAAGATAAAACCCGATACTTCCTTGTTTTCAATATCGATAATTGTGTCATTGCCTTTGACTTTCGCCTTTTGCGCGCGCGGCGGAGGCGCATAAGCAGTCAAAGTGTCCAGCAATTCACGTACACCGAAATGACGAAGAGCAGTCCCAAAAACAACTGGGGTTAAATGGCCCTCAAGAAATGACTGGTGATCAAATGGAACACACATCTCCCGTGCCATTTCTGCGTTCTCTTCAATCTCAGAAAACTCATCACTATCCATAAAATCAGATACTGCGTTTTCATCCATTGATGTGCGTTCAGCACCACCAACTTCCAGCGCTTCATCCGCTGTCCGTTTTTTAAATCGAAGGAATTCACCAGTGGTCAAATCTGCGACACCACGAAAGCGCTCACCAGACCCTTGCGGCCAGTATAATGGTGCACAGTCTAGCGCGAGCTTGTCTTGAATTTCATCAAGTAATTCAAATGGGTCAACCGCTTCTCGGTCAAGTTTGTTGATGAAAGTTACAATCGGAATATCGCGCAATCGACACACTTCAAACAGCTTCAATGTCTGCGGCTCAATACCCTTAGCTGCATCCAGTACCATTACAGCTGCATCGGCAGCCGTCAGTGTGCGATATGTATCTTCAGAGAAATCTTCGTGTCCTGGTGTATCCAACAAGTTGAACACCAAGTTCTCGTATTCGAATGTCATCACAGAAGACGCAACAGAAATACCGCGATCTTGCTCGATCTTCATCCAGTCAGATGTGGTACGTCGACGCTCACCACGTGCTGCGACCTGCCCCGCCAATCTGATGGCACCACCAGTCAGTAGCAAATTCTCGGTAAGAGTCGTCTTACCCGCATCGGGGTGTGAAATTATCGCGAACGTACGACGGCGAGCTGATTCTTGAACGGGCGAAAGCGCCATTGGTGACATTCCTGAGTCTTTTCCAAAACAAGCTGAATGCCATAAAGCAATCTAAGTCACACGACTAGATTATCTTCAACATAATCCCATTTTTTTGATCTCAAGCGACGCTGTTACGCAGCACACGCCCATACAGAATTATTCACAAGTGCAGGACTTAAAGGTTGGCGTGTTTGCAGCTGGAATAAATTCGCCATAACCGGCAGCTGTACTTCGGCAAGACGTATCTGAACATCATGAGGCGTTTTTGCGTTTGGCGGCTTAACGAAAAGAGCAGCATTTGCATCGCTATGCTCGGTTATCAGAGCACCCAGTGCCTTTAAAGCTCCTGGCATGGGCTTTTTATCGGCTGGACAATGAAAGAAGAGCGCTTGACCAAGGCTTATACCATGTCCTGCTCGTAAATTTTGGAACGGTATTTCTGTCAATTGCGCCGCAGACTCACGTAGAGTCGTGACTGGGTCACCAATATCCAAAACCTGATCATTTAGCAGAAACAACATTTGGTCTAACATATCCTTTTTATCTTAGGACGTACTCTACACGAACTGCGTAAACATACAGTTGGAGAAGTAGGCAAATTTGAGACAAATTCAAACTAAATTGCATTTAAATGGGATTTAATTTCGATACTGATGAATTGCCGCACAAATGCACCGCAGAATCAAGCAAAAGGGTCGTTAGGTATGACAGGTAAAACCCGCTCAGTTATAAAGTGGCGACCTTCTTTATCTTCAATTTCGACGATCCAAATATCTGGATCAAACGAAATGCGACCCTTTAGAAAATCTTGCGCTTCTGTCTCAGTCATTTTCAGCTTTTTTGACGATAAATGTTCAAAAACGATGTCATCACCTCCTGAAAAAGCTCTCCCGATCAGAGAAATTTCACCCTTCTGATTTCTCGTCTTTATGATGACGTCACCACGCTCTGCATCTCCAACTCGCTCAATTACAGAAAACGCACCTGCAAGACTCGCTCGACGCACGAGAGCTTCCACCCAGAGTTTTGTTACAACTGAGAAAGACATGTAATTTTCTCTTTTCTTTTAGGATTTTGTTGATATTTAAGCGTGTGTTCAAAATCAATTGTGATATTCTACCTATTGGGGAATGGTTGGAAGTACTTCAATGCTATCTTATACACCATCTATATTTCAAATTCTCGGAACATCGGAGAATTTAGACGTGAGTATACTATCTATAAAGGATAGTATTGCTGAACACTTTCCAATTACCACAAGTATTTTAGAGCAAAGCTCAACAAATACTGATATTGGTTGGCTCTGGATTTGTACGTTAGTTTTATTTTTTTCTGGTGTGTTTTTCTTTCTCTCTGAAACAATAGAATACAAAAAAGATCAAAGACAAAAGCTAGAATCTAAGTCAGACAAAAATATTATAATTGAGCTCTCTCAAAAACGTTTAACTCGTACTCACCGCGCCGCTTAAATAACGACTGCAGCACTCGAATATCAGGTTTCTTTAAATTGCCATTAGGTACACTTTTAACAAATACGACTATTCGATAATATCTTACAAAAAACACATTCCATTTATTGAAGGTAAAGACCTTTTCTTTATAGACTTCGTAAATGAGTTCAAAATTAAAAATATTCAACTATGCCATTCGCATTGCACTCGCATCCCTATTTATAAATTGCGGTGCGCACGCGCAGTCAGCCGACGCCAATAGCGCTTTTCTGGAACGCGCTTCGCTTCGCGCTGCAGATGATACTTGTAAATTATTGTCTCCACCGGAAAGACTAGCGCTAGAAATGGGCTTCTGGCAGGCACGTACAGCCCTTTTAAGAGGCGGATATTCAATTCAAGAAGTGTCTGCGCTAAATGCAGAAGCTGTGAACTATGCAGCATCTAAAGAGTGTGACGACGAAGGTTTAACCTCATCCAATGAACGCCTAAAAGATGCCTTTTTAGCTTTTTCGCGAACCCCATTCTACGAATTCAGAGGTGGTTTGAGAATTTGGACCGCCACACGTACTTTGACTGATGTTTGGGCTGCTTATCAAGAAGACCCAAACACAACCATCAGATTTGGCCTTATTCATCAGGCCCGCGCAAAAGACCCATTAGGCTTTGCCGTACCAGGAGAGCAACGCCCTCCAGCAAGATTGGGTACAGTGAAGAAAATTCTCAAGGATGAAACCGCACCTGCAGTCGCGCGTTTAATAATTCGAGATAAAGACAAATCGGATACACCATGGATTGGCGGCATCTTTGGTCCTAGCGAAGGTTTAACACCCCCTCCTAACGCGATGACAAAGAAGATCATGGCAGCAGAACGGGAAATCATCGACGCGCCTCCATATGAAGATGGAGACAAATCTCAAGGTGCACTATTTATCTTCGACGCACAGGCACAAAAAGAACTTGATGTATTGGATCCACGCGAAACAATTATTGTGGAATTCATCCCATCGGATCGCGATAAAAAATCAAAACGCATTCGTGCACTTTTCGAAGTTGGTGACTTTAAAGCAGCAGCCGCTTTCAGCGCTATTGCGAGAGACAAGCCGCAATAACTAGGACGATCTTACTTTATTGAAAGAAAGGTCGAACGAACTTAAAGCTCGTTATCTTCTATGCTTCCTTCTTTAGGAAAGTAGACTGAAATAACGCTGCCATCTGATCCATCGGAATCAAGCTGCATAAACCCGCCATGCAATTGTGCGAACGCATTTGCAACGGATAGCCCCAAACCAGTCCCGACAGCATTTGATTTATCTGCAAGTTCGGTCTGCACAAACGGCTTTAGAATGTCAGCAAAAACTTTCTCATCAATCCCGGGACCAGAATCTCGCACACTCAGCCAAGCACCTCCATCATCTGCCATTCTGACGTTTAGCCCAATACTTCCGCCCTTCGGTGTGAATTTTATCGCATTGGCCACAAGATTAAGTGCAATCTGGCGCACAGCCCGTGGGTCAGCATACGCTTCGACATCTTTTTCTCTGCTTGAAATACTCAGCTTAACTTCAGCGCGCTTAGCCTGATCACCTAGAAACCTGACTATATCCCACGTTAGTTCCGTAAGAGATACGCTTTGAGGCGTGACTGTAAACTGGCCTGCCTCCATTTTCGATAGGTCTAAAATGTCATCAACTGTAAGCAAGAGTGACTGCCCACCTTCGTGGATCATTTTCGCATAGTCTTGATATTTTTCCGGCAGATCGCCAAACACGCCTTCTTTCATAATTTCAGAGAAACCCAAAATGGCATTCAGGGGTGTTCTTAATTCATGACTGGTTTTTGCAAAGAAAAGTGTTCTTTCATCCATTCTTTTTTCAAGAAGGCTCGCCTTCTCGTTAGCTATATCTCCGGTTGAGACTGCCTCATCCATCCGAGAGCGCATTTTCTGAATGCGTTCAACCAACACATCATTCTGCCGCCTTAGCAAAGCATCATTTCTTTGGGACTGCTCACGTACACGCCCTACAAGCTGACTAACGTCTGAAGAAAGCGAAATCTTCCTCACGAGTGACGCCATATAGACCAGTGAAATCAATGCAAAGAGACTGGGCGCTGGCCCCAATACCTCATTTGAAATTGGTAGAAAATTCATTTTTGATAAAAGAGCGGCTAAACAAAAGCTCAACACCGAAAATGCACTTGCTTCAATAGCTTGTCTTTTTCTTCCAACTGATAAAGCAGTCAAAACAGGAATAAAGAATGCGATGGACATGGGAGAAATCGCGCCTCCCATTGCCGTGGAACCTATCATCCCGACAACGATCCAAACCGCCATTTCCAATTCATGCGCAGCTTCACTACTAAATTTCGAAATAAAAATATGAGCAAGCGCAGGTAGCGCGGCAATGCTGAAAACAACCACGCTATTAAAAAGGCTCGCGCCACTAATCCATTGCACCAACATCACAACAAGGCACAACAATACCCACGTGGCACGTTGTTCCGTGACGTCCAAATGGTCGGTCACATTGGTAACTGCTTTATCTTCGATTAATTCTTTCATCGTAACTAGCCATAAACGAATATGAGGATAGAGTAAAATTTAAGCGTCAAAAAAATTTGATGTATACTTGCTATTAAATGGGCTCAAACCCTGCTCGAGTAAAAATAAAAAACCGGAGGATCACCTGCTATGCGCCCTACCCGTTGGTTACAATCGGTTGCAATTGCAACTTTGGTATTTGGTACAGCTGAAGCTCAAACCACTTCGGACGAGACCACTAAGACTGTTCAACGTACCTATGCAAGCAGTTCTGCGACGACCACCCAAGCACCCCGTATTGTAAAAATCGCTCAAGCAGCGCCTCAAGTCCAAGTCGTCAGCGCACCACAATCAACAACTTACGCGCGCTCCACCTCCAGTGCGCCTTCTAATGTGATTACAAGTGCTGCAACGACATACGCCACTTACCAAGGCGACGTAGCAAAAGTTAAACAGCGCGCGCTTTCTTCTCAATCAGATATTGAACAAAACCTAGACGCTCTAGGTGGTCACAATGCTGGCAAGCTGACATCAGGTTGGATGTCCTATTCTGCTCTTGTGGCTGCTCAAAACAGAGAATTTGCAAACTCTGTTCGCGAAATTGAATCATACTATGGTCGCGAACGTTTCATGAATGGTCTTCGCAAATCCCCAGCATATGCGACGAGCTTAAAAGGTGGCGATAAAGCGCTACAATCTGCACTCGCTGCTGCTGTATCAGATGCAAACCACATTAACAGCGCGGCTTCTTTCCTTGAATCACAAGAAGCTACACTGCAAAACCAGTCTTGGGTAAAAGAACGCATTCGCGATGGAGCCGAACGTGCAAGCCGATTGAAGTCCATGACATATTCTGGACGTCCAGCATCTTCATCAGCACGCGACATGCTTTCATCATCAAACCTTGGAACATTATTATCGCAAGCTGGACAATCTAATGCATGGGATCGCGCCACACGCATTGCAACTAACGCACCAATCTCCGCTATTTCTTCTTTGACTCAGCGTCGCTACAGCGTAAACCCTGCTCGCTCAGAAACAGCAAACCACATGGCTTCTTTGGCAGCTTTCGAAATTATTGGTGCTGCAAATACTTCTGACGCCGGTGTTGCAAAAGCAATGAATGACCGCAAGGCAAAAGACTGTTTTGAGTTTGCCCAACTTCAGCTGAATGGATGCGTACGTAGTCAGTCTGACCACTACGGTCTTCAAGCCTGTATGCGTAAACACGCGGTTTCAGACATCGGAAAATGTGTTGGAGACGTTGCTCGCTAAACATTTTCAGCCTCTAAACCAGTTTTTTTGACAGAATACACTTTGGCCCGCTTGCATGTTTTGCTTGCGGGCCTTTTATATGGCGCATGACACAAACATCTCCCCTTGATCTCGCCGCTAGCGAACTTCGCGAAGACTTTGAATTCCTAACCGACTGGGAAGACCGGTACGCCCACATTATTGATTTGGGAAAATCTCTCTCCCCACTCAGCGATGAAGAAATGAGGGACGCTAATAAAGTCATGGGATGTGCCAGCCAAGTCTGGCTGGTCAGTGAAAGCAAAGACGATGGAACGCTGCACTTTAGAGGCAATTCAGACGCTATCCTTGTATCAGGTCTAATTGCACTTCTGCTGCAAATCTATTCAGGCAATACGCCCAAAGATATTTTGGCTTTTGACGCCAATGCATTTTTCGCCAGCATCGGTGTAGATGAAGCCCTATCCCCTCAAAGGTCCAACGGATTCAAATCTATGTTGGCTCGTATTCGTGCCGACGCCGAAAAGCTATCTTAATATCAAAGACACAACGCTCAGCGATTGATCACCAACTCCCTAAGAACAGGGGTTGGGCTGAACCTGGTGTATGGTGTTGACGCAGTCTTCCATGACTTCTGTCCATTCCAGATCAAACGCATCGATGCAAATTTTCAGCTGTTCCATAGTGGTCGCGCCGATAATGGTTGAGCCCATGAATGGGCGCGTATCACAAAAACGAATAGCCAACGAAGTTGGATCAACATTGAGTTCGTGCGCCAGTCCGATATAGGCGTTCAGCGCTTTATCTACGATTGGACCTTCATACCGTTGCAAGCGATTAAATAGTTGCTTACGCGAACCAACAGGCAAGGCTCCATCTTGATATTTTCCAGTCAAATACCCCTGTGCTAGCGGTGAATAAGCTAGCAATGAAACATCTTCGCGACGGCAAACTTCTTCCAGATCTCCCTCAAATTGGCGAACCAACATATTGTAAGCGTTCTGAATAGACGCAATACGAGGCAACCCCCGCTTTTCTGCCTCATATATGAATTTCATGACGCCCCAAGACGACTCGTTAGAAACACCAATATGACGGATATTTCCTTTTTCAACATGAGCATTTAGCGCCTCAAGCTGAGCTTCAAACGCTTCATAGTCTTTAGTCCAGTCCGATTCAGACATAGAAGACCCAAATATAGGGGCTACGCGGTCCGGCCAGTGAATTTGGTACAGATCTATATAGTCAGTCTGTAATCGGCGCAGGCTCTGCTCGACGGCGATATCAACGTTTTCTTTGGTAACGCGCACGAGTCCCTGATAAGTATCTGGTCTCGACCAAGTGTTTAGAGATCGACCGACCACTTTAGACGCCAAAACTATTTGATCGCGCTTACCTGACTTCTTAAACCAGTTACCGATAACTTTTTCAGTACTACCATAAGTATCGGCTTTAGGCGGAATCGAATAAAGCTCCGCTGTATCAAAGAAATTTATGCCGCGCTCTAGCGCGTAATCCATCTGCTCATGGCCTTCAGCTTCTGTGTTTTGCTGACCCCATGTCATGGTTCCAAGGCAACACGCGGTAATATCAATATCGGTTCGGCCTAATTTACGTGTTTTCATGGTTTAATCCCCTGAACCAGTGAGCAAAAATGCATAAGCCAGTTAACTAGGAATGTTTCCTCGCCGATACAAGAACAAATCAAATATCACAAGTTTGTGATCGCACTTGTTCAAAACGTTTTCAGTGTCATCTAATACCCTAAGTTGATCGGAACCTGGGATAGGAAATTATGAAACAACGCCTTCTATTAAGCACAATCGCCGCCGCCGCAATCGTAACTGTAGTCGCTTGTAATCCTGAAAGCGCCGATGCTGCTCCAACTCCAACCGCTGTCGAGCCTGAAGCACCTGCGGCCGTAGACACAGCAAAAGCTGACGCCGTTGCCGCACAGCTCGCTGAAACTGCAGCTGGGGTTTACAATGTTGAAAAAACACACGCCTTCCTATTCTGGGAATTAAGCCATACCGGATTATCAACATATACTGCAAAATTCAAAGATTGGGACGCGACGATAAACTTTGATCCAACCAATCCAACCGCATCAACGGTTTCCGCCTCAATTAATCCAGCCTCAGTAGAAACAGATCACCCGACAAAAGCTGATGAGTGGCATACAGAACTGGCGAACGACTTTTTCAATGTCTCTGAGTTTCCAGCAATCACTTTTAACTCAACATCAGCAAAATCAACTGGAGCCAATACGGGTGTTGTCAGTGGAGACCTAACTTTCCTCGGCGTCACCAAATCAGTTGATCTAGACGTGACTTATAATGGGGTCGGTAACAAACCTTGGTATGGCGATGCTGACTTAATTGGTTTCAACGCAAGCACAACAATTACAAGGTCTGAGTTCGGTCTCGATAAAATGATCGATTTTGGCGTTGGCGACGAAGTTACGATAAAAATTTCTGCAGAATTCCTTCAAGAATTGCCCGAATAATCAATGAGACAAAACCAGAGTTAATTGTCTCGTAATGCAAGTCATCTCGCTATAGTCCTATATTGAAGTGAGATGATTTGTTTTTGATTTAAATGATGCAAAGGACTGAATAAATGCCCCACTTATCGTCCCTATCAAAACTCAATAAACTCATACCAGTTTGTGCAGCGCTCGTATTAGCTGGCGGTTTACCCGCATGTATCTCTCCACCCAATAAATCAATTGCTGAATTAAGTGCAGGTGATTATGCGCTAGATAAATCACATGCTTCTCTGATGTTTTCCGTTCAGCACATTGGACTTTCTTGGTACACAATGCGCTTCAACGAATTTGATGCCTCAATTGTTTTTGATTCTGAAACTCCCGAAAACTCCTCAGTGTCAGCAGTCATCAATCCGCTATCTATTGATGCAGACCACCCCACCAAAGATGACTGGAATAATGAATTAGCGACGGATGAGAAATTCCTGTCTGCCAATAAATATCCTGATATCACCTTTAACTCGACGGCAATTAAAGTTACCGGAGAAAACACAGGTATAATGACTGGTGACCTCACATTGTTAGGTATCACAAAACCCGTTGAGATGACTGTCACGTTCCAAGGTTCAAACTCGGTGCCGTGGGCTCCGGGGAAAAACATTCTTGGTTTTTCTGCGAACGGAAAGTTTAATCGTTCCGAGTTTGGAATGAATGCCCTTCTTCCCAATACTGTCAGCGATGAAGTCAGGTTCCAAATCGAAGCTGAGTTTAGCGAAGGTTGATTCTAATCTAGTCCTTCACGTAAAACTCGCCATATGCCACATGGAGACATTCTTATGTCCTTATTGAAACACCGCTATTCCGCCATTGCCATCGCATTACACTGGATTATTGCATTTGCGATTTTAGGAATGATAGGTCTGGGTTGGTATATGGGTGACTTGCCTAATACAGCGACAAATAAAGCTGATCTATATCAACTCCATAAGTCTATTGGGGTGTCTATATTCATCCTCACTATCGCGCGAATTTTATGGCGGATAATTAACAAACCACCAGAAGAAGTACCGATGGAACATATGCAAGCGGTCGCATCCCGAGCAGTGCATTTTGGCTTCTACATGCTTATGATTTTAATGCCTCTTACCGGATGGATACTCGTATCTGCATCAGCGTATAATCTACCAACGCTTATTTTTGATACATTTCAATGGCCACATTTACCCTTCCTTCCCGACCTTAGTACCGAAACAAAAAAATCAATTTTTCCAGTTTTAGAAAATGCACACGGGAAACTTGCATGGGTTGCAATTGTCCTGCTCCTTTTGCACGTGGCTGGTGCAGTTAAACATCAATTTATTGACAAGGATGGCGTTATGGCGCGCATGCTACCAGGTATTTTCGGATCGACTGATGGACCACACGAGCAGCCAAAGGGTGTCTTAATGGCCTTTGGTGGGGCGGCGGCCGTATTTGCCATAATTGTTGGATTGGGCATGTTTTTCGACAAAGCCAATGCGCAACAACCACCAACTGCCGAGCCAACTGCGGCACAGACAGAGGTCACAAAAGAAGAAGAAAGTGCTGCGCCTAACTGGAGCATCAATAAAGAAGAAAGCAAAATCGGCTTTTCAGGAATATATAATAAAAAGCCATTTGAAGGTCTGTTTGAAAACTGGAATGCATCGATTTATTTTGATCCAGATGCACCCGCCAAAGCCGGCGTGAAAGTCACTGTAGATACAGCTTCTGCCAAAACTGGTGATAACTATAACGATAAGTCTTTAGCCGGTGCTGATTTTCTAGATGTTAAACAATTTCCCGAAGCGATATTCAAAGCAACAGGCGCGTTTGAAGTCGAATCCGGTATCGAGCTAACGGCAGTCCTAACTCTTAAAGGACAGGATTTCCCTGTTAGAATGCCATTCAGCTTGGATATCACTGATGATCAGGCAGTCATGACATCAAGCTTTACCCTCGACCGTATTGCACTTGGCCTAGGCCTTGAGAATGACGCAAATGCTGATTGGGTATCAAAAGAAATCCAGATGGATGTTCAAGTCGTCGCATCACGTATACAATAAGAAAAAAATCGGCAGCTTGAGACCAGCAAAGCTGTCGACATAAGCCTTCCCCGCGACGAGTAAAGTACAAACATGTCTAAAAAAATCGCTACTCCAAACCATGTTTCATTGGAACGTGCCGCCACACTCATTCGTGATGGCAGGCTCGTCGCGATACCGACAGAGACCGTCTATGGACTGGCCGCCGACGCGACAAATGGCGAAGCTGTCGCCCGCATTTTCGAAGCCAAGGGCCGCCCAAGTTTCAATCCTCTAATTTCACACATAGACAATATGGCAATGGCGGAAGAACTCGCGCAATTCAGCCCGTTAGCCCTTGAATTAGCAGAAGCATTCTGGCCCGGCCCCCTAACCTTGGTCTTGCCTAGATCAGAAAACTGTCCGGTAAGCGATTTGGCCACGGCTGGTCTGGATACAATTGCTATTCGCGCACCAAGACATGAAATCGCGCGCGGCCTTATAAAAGCAGTTGGCGGACCACTCGCTGCCCCATCAGCTAACCCATCAGAAAGCCTTTCACCGACAACAGCTCAACACGTTGAAGAAACACTTAGTGATGTAATTGACCTAATTTTAGATGGCGGTCCATGCCTGCGAGGCGTTGAATCTACAGTGGTATCACTCGCCACTGAAACGCCCACTCTGCTACGTCCCGGTGCTCTATCGCGGGAAGACATTGAAGCAATTACAGGACCTTTGGCGGCACCATTACCTGGTAAAGTTACAAGCCCTGGCATGATGCGCCGCCATTACGCGCCAAATGCGAAACTACGCCTTGATGTCACTACCCCTGAAAACAATGAAGCTTATCTAGGGTTTGGACCATCAAACCAAAAAGAGGCTGCCAATCTTTCACCATCTGGTGATTTAAGGGAGGCAGCGGCTAACCTTTTCGCCATGCTACGCATTCTGGATATGCAATATGATCAAATCGCAATTGCGCCTGTTCCCAACACTGGCCTAGGCGAAGCAATTAATGACCGCCTCAAACGGGCCTCAGTATAGCCTTTGCGAAGACGAAAGTTTGTCTCGAATTGGCCTTTTTCCTCAATAAGGATTAACCTTAACAAATTCACTTGACCTCGACGCATATGCGTTGAATGTGCATGACATATTTGTTGGGCTGAACCAATTTGGGAGTGGGCTTTATGAAGACGATATCTTTTTTACTTGCACTTATCGCAATCGCATGTGGAGGCGCATGGTACTGGCTGTCACAACAAAGTTCGGTATCGACTCCAATAGCATCGGCGCCAGCTCCTGTCGAAGTCGCAGCTGCACCACCTCCGCCTCCTCCTCCACCCGCACCAGCTACCGAAATAATGGACGAGAACGGCGAGATAGATTTTGATGCATTAAACAACATTGAAACCGCAGCTGGTGGAATTGTTCAGCCAGCACAGACAGGACGAAATACTTTCTCCGATGGAAGTGATGGCGAACCTATCGTTGCTGAACGCTCCGTGCAGGATGCCTCACCTAGCGAGCTAGATAATTTCAAGTCGCGTCCAATCGCCTATAACCGCCCACCGGAATTAATGGCACTGGGCAAAGCGGTTGATGTATCTCTCATTATCGATGCAACAGACGATGCTGATGCAGCAGCAGGCCTTGAAGGATTTGAAGGAGAAGTCGTTGAACGCGATGTTGTGCTATCCGATGAAGTCTCTGCCCAGCTTACTGGAGCCGCCTTCGACATCGAGCTTATGTCTGTCTCACGCCAGCTTTTATCGTCACGTGCACAAAACCGCTGGCAATGGCGCGTAACACCTGTGCAGGAAGGCGAGCACATGTTGATCCTTGAACTGTTTGGATATGCCCAAGGCTCAAGCGCTGCAGAACCATTAGACGCTTATCGCGACCGCATTTCTGTTGAAGTCAAACAATTGGACAAGATCGTCACGCTTGCGAAAGACTATGAACCCGTCATCGGCGCTATTGGTGGTATAGCGGGCATGTTCTCTGCGCTTTTTGCTTTCATCCGCTTCACAAGCAATCGGAAAAGAAAAAGAGCCTAGACCGCTACTTTCTCGGCTAGCACTTATTTTCCTTTAGGTGCTGGTTGAGGCCGCTTAAACACCCATTTGTCCTTTGCAGACAATGCTTCATCAAAGCTGTAACCCTCTGAATTAAAACCTTTAAGCGCTTCAGTCTCTGTCACGCGATTGTCAATGATATAGCGCGCCATCAGGCCACGTGCCTTTTTCGCAAAAAAGCCAAGTGTTCTGGCTTTGCCATCTTTTACATCTTTAAAGTCACATGTGATGATACGTGCTTTGAGCGCTTTTTTATCGACAGCTTTAAAATACTCATTAGATGCCAGATTGATGACAACATCATCGCCGCCACTGGCTTCTAAATCCGTGTTTAATTGCTTGGATATTTTATCTCCCCAAAACTCATATAGGTTCGTACCTCTGCGGGTTTTGAGTTTTATTCCCATCTCTAGGCGGTAAGGTTGCATCCCATCGAGAGGACGCAACAAACCATAAAACCCAGACAGCATACGAATAGAATTTTGTGCCCACTCTAACGATGATTTATCCAGCGTCTTTGCATCTAGTCCGATATAAACATCACCATTAAACGCAAGCGCAGCCTGTTTTTCTGCATCAGGATTTCCATCTGCTTCAAAGGCTTGAAAACGGTCATAATTTAGATTGGCCAAATCCTCAGAAATGCCCATCAATTCGCGCAGTTTCGCGCGCGACAACCCGCGTGTTGTTTTTGACAATACAGCCGTTTGGTCGCTCAACAATCTTGGTGTCACCGGCAATTCCGCTGGCGCAGCATCATAGTTTAGTGATTTTGCAGGCGAAAGAAGAACGAGCATTATATCAGCCTTTATTCAAAACGAGTCAGTTAGCTCTTTTACAAATAGGATGACTTACACGCAACGTCACGCCTCCCCGCATTTATATCGGCTATAATTGAAAGATTTGGTCGGGCTTTTGGGATACGAAGATTAATCCAAACAAGAGCTGCTGGTCGACTGAGCGCACTTCTCTAGAGAATGACAACCTTCCCTATTTCCCAATTCACAAGCTTTTTGAAGAAGTGACATTCCCGCTTCTTTGCTAGGAAACATCAATAAAATTTCTCCAGCTTGGACACATGAATCTGCATTGCCCAATTCACACGAACGCATCAGATAATTTGCGACTGTGAAAGGACTAGTATCTACCGCGTAGGGATAAGGAATATTTCCCTGCTTTCCATGTAGATACAAATCTGCCAACGCTAAACAATTAGCATCATTGCCAGCATCGCACTTTTCTTTATTTGCGCTGATATTGTGCTGTCGCAAATAATTAGCGCCTGACAATAACGCCCACTGCGCCGCACAAATCACAGCAACAATTGCAAGTGCTTTCAAAACAATTTTTATATTCAAATCCCCCAACTTGATACCAATATACTAGCTAATCAATCCATATTTGGTTCTCTTATAAACGCTTGATATAAGCGCATATTCAAGTCAAAAGCGTTTCAAAATGCTATTCGTAAGATTTATCTATTTTTCATACGCGGATGTATCTTTTTTGTTTCTTCTAGCGTTTCTGCTCGAGCTCTGTAGACATGGGCATTAGCTTCTTCTGGCTTCACCCCTGTACGAACCATAATGTCATGCTCGATATTCGTTATCCATCGATTATAGCGGCCAGAAATCAAACCTATGCTTTTGTCATAGTCAAAACGGCTTGTTTCTAATCGCTCAATACTGAAACTGTCAGCATCATATATGACTTTAATTTTCGCCATCTTACCGCCTTCGGAGGTAAGGATGGCAATAACACTGTCATCGGACTCAGATTCAATGGTCCATGTACGTGAGACTAATGAAGTACGCACAGCATTTCCAACCATTTCCTTTGTTGCTCCAGCACCAATTGGAGAACCAGATATAGTTCGAATAGCTTCAATGTTTGATGATCCGCAGGCACCAAGTGAAGCAATTGCAATAGCGAGAATAGCTTTGGATAGGATTTTTTTTCATGACTAATTTCTGTTCTTGTAAATTATAATGAGCACTAATAATCAGCGAGATAAGGGAGTTAGCCCCAAACCGATGCGGATATCGGAATCAAGAGCATGAGACCAACGCTTCCAAATTGGATTTTCAATTCCGTCTTTAACGTATTCGGAGTCCACAAAACCAATACTATAGCTCGTGGCATCATAAGATATCTTCGCAGTTACTTTTTGTTTTTTGTGCCTAGCTTCAGCTAAGACAAATCCATCGCCTTGCTCCAAAACTTTCCATTTAAGATATCGCAAAGATGAATTTACAGCTTCTTGCACATCACCATTTTCTGCGGCCGGAGCATAAGTTACCGGTGCTTTTGCCGGAACAACAACAGATGTTCCACAGCCTGAAACCAAGATTGAAGAAGCAGCTAACGCTACTAGAAATTTTTGCATATATTCCCCCGTCACCAGAAAATATATTTTAGCAACAAGTACTTAAAATTTCAACATCTTTTCAAGCTACTCTTCTTTGGCAACCGCATACCAAGAATATGTATCACCACATGCCTAAGTAATATGGTTGCAATAATTCATATAAAAGACTCACCGCATATGGCATGAATTGATAGAAAAGAATGAAAACAAATATTGTGAGGCTTTAAGTCAAGAAATCGCTTACTTTTGTCGTCTACTCAACGAACGCCGGTAATATCCGTTCTGCAGTTAATTGCAGTGTGCTGTTGTCGTTTTCCTGAGCGGTCACCACGATGACCAGGTCCAGTTCTTCGACCAAAATTATGAATTGGCCGCCGCCTCCTTGAGCAGAGCTCGCAAAATAGGTTTTGTCACCGGATTTGAGATCTGCGCTCCACCAAAAATAGCCATAACCTTGTTGGGAAACGTCTTTGCCACCGCCATAGACGTCATCGTCTCCCGTGAGAAGGAGCCGGCTTGTTCCTGTCTTGATAAACTCTTCTGGAATAAGCTGTTCGCCATTCCATTTGCCTTTATTGGCAGCTAAAATTCCCCACTTCATCATATCGCGTGATGTCATGCTCGTTCCCGCACCAGATGCTGGCAATGTATTATCCTGTGTCGGCCAATCATAATTTGTAATGCCGATTTTATCGAGCAGTTCGAATTTGATAAAATCTTTAGCCGATCCGGGAACAACGACTTCAAGAACTTGCATCACAAAGTCAGGACCTGTGCCGTATAGAAAGTTTTGGGATTTTGGTGTGATTGGTTCAGTTCGTTCTAAAATAGCCTGAACTTGTTTTTGACCTTCTAACTTATTGGAAGCTTGCCTCCATGCTACCCATTGCTCTTGAGGGATCCTAACACCAGTCGTCATGGTAAGCGCATTGCGCAGGGTGATAAGTTCTGCACCTTCTACAAATTTTTCAGAATCGAGTTCCTTTAGAAAGCTGACAACTGGTTTGTCTAAATCATCCATTGTCAGATAGCCCAGCTGAATTGCGCGGCCGAGCGCCAGACCAGTGTAGGCTTTCGTCGCAGAGGCTTGAAAATGGGCCAAGTCGATGCTGCCCTGTGCATAATAGGATTCAAAGATGAGCTTGTTATTTTGGACGATAAGCAGGCTATCTAATTTTTCATCGTTATTAGCGGCAATATCCTGAGCTAGCTCAATGATCTGGTCTTTATTGCCACCATCAAAGCCTAACTCACCAACGACAATCCCATCATTTCTATTCGCAGGCGTCGGATCAATAAAAGCTTCCTCGATACGACCAAGCTCAAGCGTAGTAAGTCCTGCGTCAACGGCTAAAACCTCAGGTGCAAGGCTTTCTTTTTCTGCTGTATCTGCAGAAGTAAGGCTAGTACAACCGCTCAATAATGCGACAAATATTAAACTTTTGATCTTCAAATTGATCATTATAACCAGCTCCCTAACGCCGCAAAATCAGATTTTTGCAAACCTTAAAATCAATAATATTTTCTAGACACATTCGGTTTGCGTCATATGTTTAGGTTGCCACCATGCAGCAACAAACTACACACGTCAATTTAATACTACTATTGTAACACATGTTCTCGATAAAAAAGCTTTGCTCGCTTCTCGAGTCTCTCTAACGTGAAATTCTGGCTGATTTTGGGGTGATCCAATATGACTGACTTTTTGCTGTTAGCATTTATATTCTTATGTGCTGGTGTCGTTTCAGTTCCTATTGCGTCAAAACTCGGCTTGGGTTCTGTGCTGGGATATCTCATCGCTGGTATAATCATCAGCCCACTTCTCACCATCATGCATGTGGATGTCATCGCTATTCAGCACTTTGCCGAATTTGGTGTGGTGATGATGCTATTCCTCGTGGGTCTGGAACTTGAACCCAAGACGTTATGGCAAATGCGGCACCGCCTCTTTGGACTTGGCGGCGGACAGGTATTGGGTACGACAGCTGTTATAATGGTTGTCGCACTAGCCTTTGGACATAATTGGCAAATGTCGTTGGCAATTGGCCTCGTTTTAGCGCTTTCCTCTACTGCAATCGTCCTTCAGACCTTGAATGAAAAAGGCCTCATGAAAAGTGATGGCGGCCAGGGTAGTTTTTCCGTTCTGTTATTTCAGGATATCGCGGTCATTCCTATGCTTGCATTACTGCCGCTGCTCGCGATGCCCGAACTCGCTGAGAACATTGTTCACGGTGCAGGTTCGCATGGAGAAGAAGACGGGCATGGCGCTAGCTTCAGCCTCGTATCAGGTTTAAATGGCTGGCAAACCACGCTGGTAACCCTTGGCGCAATTGCAGCGGTTGTTATCGGTGGTAACTTCCTGACAAGACCCCTCTTTCGTTTTGTAGCGGCCGCAAAATTAAGAGAGCTTTTCACAGCCGCCGCCCTCCTCATGGTGATCGGGATCGCTGTGCTGATGACATTGGTTGGACTATCCCCCGCCTTGGGAACCTTCCTTGCCGGCGTTGTGCTCGCGAACAGTGAATACCGCCATGAATTGGAGTCGGACATTGATCCATTTAAAGGCCTTTTATTGGGACTGTTCTTTATTACTGTCGGAGCCGGTATAAATTTTGGACTATTGTCAGAAAACCTTATGAGCGTTTTGGCAATGACTTTCGGGTTAATAACCCTGAAGGCGATTATACTTCTCATTCTGGCATATGTGTTCAACATTCGCAGCGGCCATAAATGGCTGTTTGCTTTGGGGCTTGCTCAAGCCGGTGAGTTTGGCTTCGTTTTACTTTCCTTCGTCGTCACAAATAATATTTTGTCAACAGCTATCGCAGATCAGCTCATGCTTGTCGTCGCGCTTTCTATGCTGCTGACGCCATTACTATTCATCATTTATGATAAGATAATTGTTCCTAAATACGCTCAAACCCAGCAAAAAGAACAAGATAAGATCGAAACACTAAGCCCTATTATTATTGCAGGGCGTGGACGCGTGGGCGGAATAGTCGACAGAATGCTTCAGGCATCAGGTTATGAGTCTACGGTCATCGACTATAACTCAAGTCATCTGGATATTTTACGTACGTTCGGAATTAAGCACACCTATTTCGGGGATGCGACAAGGCCCGATCTTTTACACGCTGCAGGCATCGAAGAAGCAAAGCTCTTAATCGTCAATATTGATAAAAAAGAACAGATAAATCAGCTTGTTCATTACGCTGTTTCTAATTTCCCTAATCTTCACGTTATTGCACGTGCTGTCGATCGTGATCACGTTTATGAATTATACAGTTTGGGCTGTCGCGATATTATTCGCGAAACCTACGATAGCTCACTGCGAATAGGTCGATCAGCGTTAGAAGCGCTAGGTCATTCACGCGACACTGCGGAAGAAATGAAAGACACTTTCAATGAATGGAATGGTATCTCAATGTTAGAAATAGCGCAGGTCTATGACCAAACAATTCCATCATACGAAAACCAAGCGATGATAGAAAAAATTCACGAAATTCAGAGAACGAGAATCCCTGAATTGAAGACTAAAATGGATGAGATAAAGTCCAAGAAAAACGACTAAACATAGATAATGGAGAGCAGAATTAGCTGCTCTCCCGTTTGATTTAAGCGACCTTCAAGAACATAATTTTGGTTTCTTCGCTGCTGCTTTGCCAAGCGTGTTGAGTATCCGGCTGAAACTCGATGAAATCACCGGCATTAAACTCGACTTGCTGTGTCTTTCGACCATTCTCAACACCAGCAAAAAGTGTCCCCGAACCTGATACGACGTATGACAGCCAATCATCAGGCGATGCGTGCAAAGGGAATTCTTCAGCGTGAGGTTCGATCTTAAACATAAAGAAAAACAAGCCAGCAGTTTCATGGCTCATTTGTTCCCACCCCTTAAAGTCTCCGGCAGAAAATTCAGGGGCCTCTTTCGTATCGATAAAAGACTCCCCGGCCTTTTGAACCATAGTAAATAGCTTTGACGTTGACATTGAATTTCCTCCGATGATTATTTTATGTTTATTTTGCAGACAATAAACAAAGCTAATATCAAAACGAAGACAAACTCAATTCAAAGTCAGGTGCTTTTAAGAACTTTATTTGGGTTCATGAGATTGTTTGGATCGAAAGCCTTTTTTACGGCATGAAGCATTTCAAGCTCAACACTAGATACACGCTCTGCAAGCTCATCACGCTTCATTGTTCCAATGCCATGTTCAGCTGAAATTGATCCATCCATATCAGAGACGAGGTCGTGGATAGCTTTTGTCAAACGCGGCCCATATTCTTTGGTAAACTCAACATCATTCGCGCCCTCTGGCGGCGTGACATTGTAGTGCATATTGCCATCGCCAACATGCCCAAAAGAAATAATGTTCGCTTTTGGTGAAATATCGCGCACACGCTGATTGGCTTTTTCAATAAATTCCGGAAGCATTGATACCGATACCGACACATCATGCTTCACAGCTTTTCCAAAAGCTTTTTCAGCAAGCGGAAGCGTTTCGCGAATTTTCCAGATTTCCAGTGCCTGACTTTCACTTTCAGCAAGCACGCCGTCTGTCACCAATTCCCTCTCCATGGTCTGTTCTAGAAGGCCCTCCATTACATCACGGGCACCTTCTTCACGCGGGAAAGAAACTTCCATCAACACATACCATGGTGATTTCGCATCTGGATGCGGATCTCTGGCATCGGGCATAGCCTCAAGAACATAGTCCACACCGATACGCGGCATGAGTTCGAAACTGGAAACGGCTCCACCTGTTTCAGCTTTGGCTAATGCCAGAAGCTCCACCGCTTTGGTTGGGCTTTCTACGCATAACCAAGATACCATTTTAACGGCAGGTTTTGGCACCATTTTTAACGTCGCAGCGGTCACAATGCCCAAAGACCCTTCAGCACCAATAAATAGCTGTTTTAAATCATAGGCAGTATTGTCCTTGCGAAGTGCTGTCAGTCCATCCCATATCCGTCCATCCGGTAGAACAACTTCAAGCCCAAGAACAAGATCGCGCATCATTCCATATTTGACGACGGCGACACCACCGGCATTTGTAGAAATCAAACCACCGATCTGGGCATCGCCTTCTGCAGCGAGTGATAGAGGAAAAAGTCGCCCTTCTTTGTCGACCATGTCTTGTAATTCTGCGAGGATAACTCCGGCCTCGACGGTGATAGAATCATTGAGTGGGTCTATATTACGAATGCCACGCAAACGTCGGGTGCTAAGAACAACTTCACCGTTGGGAATGCCTCCCATCACGAGTCCCGTATTTCCACCTTGTGGCGTAACCGCGACACCGTGTTTGGCACAAAGCGCCATAAAATCAGATGTTTCTTGCAATGATTTAGGCCTGGCGACAAATGGTGCATTACCTTTCACACGGCCACGCCAATCATTGAGATAATTATCCATATCTTCTGGAGAATCGATAAATCCCGCAGCCCCCAAAATTGATTTGGCGTCTTCAATAAATTCTTCTGGTAAATTTGTATGTGACACGTGTTTAACTCGTAGGAATGTTAGACGAAGGACAGGATTTTATGTTTCTTAGAACGCTGGTGGTCGTAAACACACCTTCAACGCCGCCCCAGAAAGTATAACCCTCGCCCGCACGACTTATACGAAAACAGCTCTGACGGTCATAACCATCTGTTCTATAGGAAAAACAGGCTTGGCCATCATCCTGAATAGACAACTGGCCTTCAAGCTCGACACCACCAAATATATAGCGTGTTTTACCATCAGGCTCGATACACTCGCTCCACTGTTCATGCGTTTGCGCTGTCTCACCTTCGAGCCATACGCCAAATAATTCGGATTTAGCTTCTTGCGCAGTCATAATCGTCGAAATCATATTTTCTTTATCTTGCGCGGACGCCGCACAAAGAGTTCCACCAATTATGCTGGCAATGGCTAACCCTTTAATCAGATTAAATCTTATCTTCATAACGTCCTGAAAACCCTGATACTAAATGTGGTGCCTAGCACTTCGATACACGTTCGCAAACAAACATCCGACTTTGACTGTTTCAAATTCTAATGATGCAGTTTAAAGTGTTATCATTGAGGCATGAGTTCATGCAATTCCTGTCACCTCTCACAATATCGATTTTGTACAAGTGGTTAAAACTTTTTATGTCACGTGGGTTCAAACTATCTCATAATATCAACATTGCCTTGATATTGGTGTTCGTTTTGAGCCCCTTAACGCTTCAAGCACAATCGCGTTCACAAGACGACTATCTCACCATGAAGAGAGATCTTGCTGGGATATTGGGAGAAGTTCATTACATTCGCACTTTATGCAATGGTTCCAAGGACCAATATTGGCGCAATTATATGAGCGACCTTCTCAAGCATGAGGCAAGTACAAAGTCCCGAAAATCGATTTTCACGAAGGCCTTTAACAGGGGGTATAAATTCCAACGCAGCCGCATCAATTATTGCAATAGTGATGCTGCAAGGCTGGAAAACAATCTTGCGACAAAAGGCCGGAAAATCGCAGAATCAATTGCGACACAGTATATGCAGTAGGCACAGATACAGCGTTTTAAAAGTGTATAAAATCCCCCTCAATTGATCCAGATACCTACCGCCAATTCACAAGGGGACAGATGGGGCAGGTACTGGATCGACCATGCGGGGGTATGAGGGGCTGTAGCATGGTCATGGGAATGAGATGGGGTAACTCTTCCCATAGCATTAACTTAGGAATGATTTTCATTATTCCAATAGTAGCCGCTGAAAAATACCATTCCATATGCTCAAACTTTACTTGCACACATATCTCAATAACCTTAAATGCTAAGTCATGAGCGATACTGTATGCCTTGAAAACCGCGTTGTCCTTCGAGTGAATGGCACCGACGCAGAAACTTTCCTAAATGGTCTTCTAACGAATTCCGTAGTGAACATGTCAGATGGTGATCGGTGCTACGCAGCACTGCTGACACCACAGGGCAAAATCATCAGTGATATGATTGTCCTAAAGCAGGAAAATGACTTCCTGCTGGATCTTCCTATTCAAGCTGACGAAGCTGTCTTCAAAAAACTAAAAATGTTCAGGCTTAAAGCTAAAGTCGACATTGTTCTTGAAGATACGCTTGCAGTTTACGCGTATGCACAAAACGGATGGTTGGACCCCCGCCACCCAGATATGCCGCCCCGCTCAATTGAACCCAAAGGAAGTTGGGAAAATACATCCCAGCGCGCCTACAATATTCAACGCATAAAATTAGGTGTACCCGAACAAGGTAAGGACTTTGGTGAAAACGAAGTCTTTCCGTCTGATATCAATATGGATTTGATGCAGGGCGTAGACTTCAAAAAAGGCTGCTTTGTAGGACAAGAAGTCGTCTCCCGCATGAAGCGCAGAGGCACGACACGCAAACGTACGCTGGCATTTCACTTCCCAAATGGCGCTCCAGATTCAACAAGCCCCCTATTTCTCGGTGAAGCTGCCATTGGTGAAATCACATCAAGTATGAGTGATTACGCTATGGCTAAAATTCGATTGGACCGAATGGCCAAAGCTCAAGGCGATCCGGATCTAGGTTTCGCAGCAAACGAACGTGAGGCCAAATTAATTGAACCTGACTGGCTTGCCGAGCAAATGGAAGCTGTGACATCCTCCTGATCAAACAGGTTGGATAATTGCTAATGACAGACTCACAGACTGAAGTAGAGCCTTGCTGTGGTTGGGCTCCTTTAAATGATGCATTGTATCGCAGTTATCACGATGAAGAATGGGGCGTTCCCGAATATGATAGCCGCGCCCTGTGGGAAAAGTTTCAACTCGATGGACATCAAGCTGGATTGTCGTGGATTACAATTTTGCGCAAGCGCGAAACCATGCGGGAAGAGTTTGACGGTTTTGACCCAGAAAAAATCGCTAAATGGGACCAAGCTCGCGTAGAAAAAGCGCTCCAAAATCCGGGTATTATCCGTAGCCCTAAAAAAGTAGAAGCGACAATCAAGAACGCTCAGATTTACTTGGATATGCGCGAAAAGGGCGAGACATTTTCAGATTACCTCTGGAATTTTGTGGATGGAAAACCAATCGTCAATAAATTGGATTATTGGAAAAATGCCCCCGCAAAAACGCCACTTTCTGAAGCTATCGCTAAAGATATGAAAAAGCGCGGCTTTAAGTTTTGCGGTCCTGTCATCGTTTATGCCGCCATGCAGGCGGTCGGCATGGTCAATGATCACGAAATTAATTGCCCACGACACAAAGAGGTACAGGAGTTTTACCGATGAAATGCATAACGATAGTTCTAACTAGCCTCATCGCCATAAGTGGATGCACATCTACAACGAATAACATTGAATCTCCGCCTCCAACATCACGAGAACTCGTTAATTCTCTAGGTACAAGAGATGAGCCGCTCGTATGTGACGTTCTCGCAGGAGATAATAAATCTCACCTTCCATCTCACTGCACTGACAGTGACAAGTAATTCTAGTCATAAGAACCAGGATAAATCATGCTCCTTCGTCCTCATTTAGCAGCTACGCTTTTTGCTGCGTCAGTCATACTAGGAGCATGTGCATCACAAGCTTCAAGCAATCTTTCTGCTGACGAGAAAGATGCCGCGATCAAAGCTTGTATTGAAAAATTTGATAACTGGCCGACACGTAAAAACGCCTGCATTAATAACATCAGAACGTCTTCTGCACCTGAAGCCATGAACAAGAATGAAGAAACCGAAGAATAAAAAAATGGGGACGATATTTCTATCATCCCCATCCTTCATCACCCAATCCGCCTTAAGCGGGAGTTTTTTCTAATCGTTAGACTCATCGCCGAGTATATCACCCCAAAGGGCGTCGGGACTTGTCTTGTAGGCTTCAAATAGAACAGCACAAACTGCTCCGCCTAAAACCATCCACAGTACAGCTGGTTGCTGTAATGTATCCACCATCATTTGTATCATTTTTATCTCTCTCTAACGGAGCTCGACCAATATGACCCAAGGGGTTTAAGAAATTCTGAGTCTTTTCGAAAACATGGTAAACAATATCAAACTTTCTGGTAACGTTCGGCCCCAATAGGGCCCTTTTCGCAACTTTTTATAATTTTCCGGGACTTTTTATGACGCCACCAAATTCACCCGTTACGATGGTCAAACCAGATTTATTGAAAAACAAAGGCCTAGATATCTCCAAATCCGCAAAGTTATCTGACACAGAAAAACCTTCGTCCAAGGCAAAAACAAACAAGATGCCACCTCGCGCTTGGCAAAGAATGTTGTCTGGACGACGCTTGGATCTACTCAACCCATCCCCGCTCGATATCGAAATCGCAGATATTGCACACGGGTTGGCTAGGGTTGCGCGTTGGAATGGTCAGACTA
Source organism: uncultured Hyphomonadaceae bacterium (assembly GCA_964352025.1). Lineage (GTDB taxonomy): Bacteria > Pseudomonadota > Alphaproteobacteria > Caulobacterales > Hyphomonadaceae > Hirschia. The sequence continues at coordinate 20,598 of CAYGPZ010000002.1, read as the reverse complement.
AGGGGGACCATGCCTTTTCCGTTGCGCAACATAGTGTAGTCGTCGAGGCGATCTGTAGTGCTATTTCTCCAAAGATAACTGTCGAAGAAAAACTAACTGCATTACTGCACGATGCCCCAGAATATGTGATTGGAGATATGATTTCTCCGTTTAAGTCCATTTTGGGAGATAGCTATAAAGACGTAGAAGAACGACTTGAGCACACAATTCATATGCGTTTTGGGCTGCCGGCTATTATGCCAAAACGTTTGAAGAAAATGATCAAAAAAGCTGATCTCATGTGCGCATATTTTGAATCAATACACCTTGCCGGATTTGACGAAGCAGAAGCGCGACGCTTATTTGTGGTGCCTCCAGAAGGCCTCATCGCGGATGTCACACCGATGCCAGTCCCCCAAGCACAGCAGGCTTTTCTTGATCGTTTCAATGCTCTACTGCATGAATTAGACATGAAAAATTCGACCAGAAAATAAACTACGCATGAAAAGCTTATAAGCCTTTGTCCGATTCCAATGCCATAACTGTTGGTCTTTCCGCCGTTATTGTTGCTGCTAACGAGAACGGTCCCTACGCCCTGGTTACAAGGCATGCGAATGGAAAGTCAGGCTTACCATTTGGTGCTTTTGACCCAATAAACCACCGGACTATGGAATTGGGTCTTAGAGACTGGGTAAATGCGCAAACCGGTTTTGACCTTGGTTATGTCGAGCAATTATACACTTTTGGTGATCAAGGACGCGAATTACCAAAAGCAGATATGGCAAATGCACCTGATCATTCTAGAATTATCTCTATTGGATATTTAGGATTAACGCCGGAGCGCACCGAGATTGACGGCGCATTTGATGCCATCTGGCGTGATTGGTACAGGTATTTTCCATGGGAAGACCACCGCAAGGGTGTTCCGTCAATTCTTGATGAAGAGATTAAGCCCTCCCTATACAATTGGGCTGGCAATAACACTGCCCTCAAAGAACGCGCGAGACAGACATTCGGCTTGGACGGAGCCGCTTGGATTGAAGAACGCGTGTTAGAGCGGTACGAATTGCTTTATGAAGCCGGCTTAGCATCTGAATCAGTACGAGATAAACGCAGTAGCAGTTCATCTGTTATTTCGGGCCAATCGATGATTTCTGATCACCGCCGTATTTTAGCGACGGCGATTTCTCGGTTACGTGGAAAGATAAAATATCGGCCTGTTATTTTCGAACTTACGCCTGAACGCTTTACCTTATTCGAACTTCAACAATTGGTAGAATCGATACTCGGTCGCGCGCTACACAAACAAAACTTCAGACGTTCGCTTGAAAAATCCCAATTAGTGGAAGGGTTAGGCGAATATACCGCCACAACAGGCGGCAGACCTGCTGAATTATTTCGATACAGAAAAAACCTCTCCACCAAGGCAATTTCCTCTGGATTAGCGACCCCCGCCCTAAAAGGCGCATAGCAAACTCTGGGCAAAACTCTGGCAAGAAAATTGCTTCTCATATGTGAAATCACGACCACATGTATGAAAGGCGATGAAAGTTGCAACAACTATCTACATTACAGGCTGTTAGAGCTATCGCCGCTGTTGCCGTCGTTATCTTTCATATAAACATCTTTATTCTGCCTGGTCGTCTTTATGACGGTCAAAATGTACACGATATATTCAACATTGGTTATTCTGGTGTTGAATTCTTCTTCGCTCTGTCCGGATTCATAATGATGTACATTCATCAAAAGGACATCGGAAACTCAGATAGCATTGGTAAGTTTGCATTTAAACGATCAGTTAGAATTTACCCTATGTATTGGGTACTCCTTTCTGCGCTAATCATTGCTGGATTAATTGCCCCTGGAATGGGCCATAGCGTGCCATTGTCATTTACGAGCATAACCCATAATTTCTCACTACTTCCCATGAAGTCTGAACTGATGCTCGAAGTTGCATGGACATTGCAGCACGAAATCTTGTTCTACACAGCGTTTATGAGCCTACTTGTCTCTAAGCGATTAGGTCTCTGCATTATGGGCATCTGGTTCACACTGAGTGCCGTATCAATTTTCTTTCCAGTGACACATAGTCCTTTGGGCGTATTATTCTCCCCCTACAACCTTATCTTTTTAGGTGGAATGCTATCTGCAATCCTATTCAAATTCCTAAAAGGGGCTGACTCCTATGTCGTAATCACTGGAGGCGCTTTTCTATTCCTTTTTGTGGTTGTATCGGAACTATACGGAATCTTCCCACTTAATGATGGATGGCGCACTGTGGGTTTAGGAATAGGCGCAAGCATGGTCATAATGGGACTTGTAAGTGCGGAGGGTCTCAATCAAATACGCTCACCAAACTGGCTCAACAAAATTGGTGACAGCTCATATGCACTATACCTCATTCACTTACCGGTCCTAACTGCCAGTGTACCAATTATAAAATTGCTAAAATTGGAGACCTTTTTACCGGTGTCCGTCATGCTCGTATTGTTGACGGTCGGCTGCACTATCGCAGGATTGATAACGCACTATTTTATTGAAAAACCGCTGTTTAAATTCTGTGCGACGCACATGAAAAGCATCCCCAAATACTTCGTCATGGCGTCATAATTATTGTAGATGGAGACCTTGAAAGAATGTTCCCTCAAGTCAAACAATAACTTCACTTGTTTCTTTCTTGTCAAAACACAGTAGACTCGTTACGTATCCATCGCTTAAATTAGATAAAAGCTTAGCTAAATTCGGATTTCCCTCTACAAATTGAAGGCTAAATCTTGAAATACAACTGGGCATAACTATATAATACTCATATTGAGTAAAAGGTCCTAAACTGCTCACCAGAGCGATGACTAACTAGGACTAACTGAGAATAAAGGGGCTTAGACATGGCACGTATTATTGACGCAGGAAATGTTTGTGAGATTCCACAATTGGACAAACGTCAAGCAGATCCGTCCCAAGCGCGTGGCCTCGCATATAATGACGAAGTCAAAGCTGCAGTTGATCACCTATATGAAGATGTCAAAGACTTTGTAACGCCTATGGAATGGCCGACACTCGCGCCTCTGATCCATGCGATTAACAAACTCAAGAAAGAAAAAAATGCTGTTGTTCTTGCACACAACTATATGACAGCTGATATCTTTAATCTTGTTGGTGATTTTCGCGGGGATAGCCTTCAGCTTGCAAGAGAAGCAGCCCAAGTCGACGCAGATGTGATTGTGCAAGGTGGCGTGCACTTCATGGCTGAAACGTCCAAAATTTTAGCACCTGAAAAAACGGTTCTTATTCCAGACATGCGTGCTGGGTGTTCACTTGCAGAATCTATCACAGCTGAAGATATCAAGCTCATCAAAGCAAAATACCCTGGTGTTCCTGTTGTGACTTACGTCAATACATCCGCTGCCGTGAAAGCTGAAACAGACATATGCTGTACCTCGTCCAATGCTGTTCAAGTTGTTGAACAAGCCGCAAAGGATTGGGGAACTGATACTGTTATTCTGATGCCGGACCAATATCTGGCCAAGAATGTTGCCGCCAATACAGGCATTAAAATCATCACATGGGCCGGTGCCTGTGAAGTCCACGAACTCTTTACCGGACAGGACGTTGTAGACCTTCGCGAAGCACACCCGGGTGTCGTCGTTCTTGCTCACCCTGAATGTCCGCCTGATGTACTAACAGAAGCTGATTACGCGGGATCCACAAGTGGTCTAGCCAATTATGTGAAAGAGAACTCTCCTAACAAAGTGCTCCTACTCACAGAATGCTCTATGAGTGACAATGTGGCCGCGGAAAACCCGGATGTTGAGTTCGTCAAACCATGTAATCTCTGCCCTCACATGAAGCGCATCACAGTTGAGAACATCTATGATTGTCTCGTGAATATGGAACATGAAGTTTTGATAGAAGAGACAACACGTATCAAAGCTAAATCAGCGATTGATGCTATGCTGGCGCTTCCTAAAATGAAAACTCCGCCAGAATATCAAACAGGCTTAAAACCAATCGATATTGAGGTTGAAGACCGCTCAATGCTATCTGAACCCGCTGAATAATATGCAAATTTAATTACAGCGGCGGCAGAGTGGATACATGCCATAAAGCCACCGCTATTTTATTTCACTCTAATGTCTGATTAAACTAATTCATCGATTGGTCTAAAGGCGAGACAGCAAAATGAAATTGCTTCAAATGTCTGTTTTAAAAACATCTTTCCTAGCTCTAATAGGCTCATCAGCAATGAGCTTTTCGACACCAAGTTTTGCAGACGATCTTGCAGCGCATGATATATCTGGATCATGGGTATTTGAGACAGGAAAGTACAATCAAGGCGCATGTCACATTACAGGTATTATGACGATAGCGCCTAGCGATGTTCCCCGCCAATATACGTGCGAATTTACAACCTTTGAAAAATGCACGGGCGTCACGGGTTTATACGGTGAAATAGAGCAAGTCTGCACACTGCGTGTTCAAGGCAACCAAGCCGCCTTTGTCTCCCAAATTTCTAACATTGCAGAGCAACGGCCCTATGCCTATGACTATGCGCCCGATGATTGGCGTTTAACAATTCAATCAGGCGATGAAATGACAGGAACCCTTGAAAGTGCTAGCCGCGCCTACGTAAAATTTATGCGTAAAGCAGTGCCGACATCATAAACTATATGACTCAATCCCAAACCAATCTTAATTCTCAAAAGTTTGACGCCGATATCCTTATTGTCGGCGCTGGACTTGCAGGTTTGTTTCTGGCGCTCAAGCTAGCACCACGCAAATGTACGGTTATTTCTCCTGCCCCTTTGGGAAAAGCTGCATCATCATCATGGGCACAAGGTGGTCTTGCTGCTGCACTTCATCCAGCAGATAGTCCAGCAATACATGCTCAAGATACGATTGCAGCTGGTGGACATCTTGTTGAGCCTGTTGTTGCCAGCCTTATCGCCACACACGGATCTGCAAGAGTAAGAGACCTACTCGAATTGGGCGTTCCATTCGATAGAACTGAAAATGGTGCATTGGCGCTTTCGCTGGAAGCTGCGCACTCTCACCCACGTGTCGCCCGCGTGGCAGGTGACCTCGCTGGTAAAGCAATAATGGAAGCGCTTGTTGGCGCAGCCCGCGAAGCCGAACACATTACAATACTTGAGGGCATAAAAGCGATCTCTCTGCTTCAAGATGAGAATAAACGCATTGCAGGCATCGTTTCACAAAATGTCCAAAACGGTGAAACGCATCGCATGACGGCATTAGAGACTGTGCTATGTGCTGGTGGGTCTGGTGGCCTTTTTCAAGTCACAACAAATCCTCGCTCTTCTCGTGGTGATGGTATCGCTATGGCGTATGAGTGTGGTGCGCTCATTGCTGATCCGGAATTTGTCCAGTTTCATCCAACTGCAATCGACGTTGATCGTGACCCCGCCCCTCTAGCAACAGAAGCGCTACGTGGTGAAGGTGCTCTTCTACGGGACAAAAACGGTCGCCGTTTCATGTTCGACTATAATGAAAAAGGCGAACTTGCGCCTAGGGATGAAGTTGCCCGCGCTATTTACTCCGAACGACGCGCAGGACGTGGTGCATTTCTCGACACACTAGAAGCTGTGGGAGATGATTTCCCTAGCCATTTCCCTACCGTTTATGGCGCTTGTATGGACTTTAACATCGACCCTACAAAACAACACATACCGGTCGCGCCGGCCGCTCACTATCACATGGGCGGTGTTGTATCCGATATCTGGGGCCGCACAACATTGGATGGCCTATCTGTATGTGGCGAAAGCTCATCAACAGGTGCTCATGGTGCAAACCGCCTCGCCTCAAACTCATTGTTGGAAGCAGTCGTTTTTGCAGACCGCATCGCTGAACGTTTAAGAGAAGAAACACTTCGCAGCGCAAAAGGATTGCTCTTTGGCGAGCCTCCGGTAGACCTCGATGCAGATGACCTGCTCGAACTACGCACTCTTATGGCAGATCACGCTGGTGTGTCCCGCAATGCTGAAGGCCTAACTGAGCTTTGCGAATGGATAGAAGCCAAGGAAGAAAAACGCGGCGGAGCCCGTGCTTTGACTGTTTGCCGCATGATTGCACGCGCCGCCCTCGCCCGTCAGGAAAGTCGCGGCGGCCATTTCAGAACTGATTTCCCAGAAGAAGATTTTCCTGCGCGAACTTATGTGCTTAAGGGAAAAGACTTACACCCCATAATTACCAAAGTTCCGATGGACACCAACTACACGGCTACCACGGCGTAATCGCCAGCATTCGGCACACTTTAAAGAGATTTTTTCAATGACAACACTTCCTATTCCGCCATTGCCTGATGTCATTATCGAGCCATTAGTTCGTCTGGCGCTTATGGAAGATCTTGGCCGCGCAGGTGACATCACAACAGATGTGACAATACCTGCTGACACAAAAATGGTTGCAACAGTCAATGCACGTGAAGCCGGCATAGCAGCAGGGTATGACGCAGCACGGCTGGCTGCGCGCATTGTCGATGCTGACCTAAAGTGGGAAACGCTTCACGAAGAAGGCAAGCCATTTGAAAAGGGTTCTGAACTAATCCGTCTGACTGGTCTCGCACGTTCAATACTGTCAGCTGAGCGTATGATCTTGAACTTTATTGGTCCACTTTCAGGTATTGCGACACTCACAAGCAAATTTGTTGATGAGGTTAAACACACAAATGCGCGTATCGTTTGTACCCGCAAAACGACACCAGGGTTTCGAGCATTAGAAAAACGCGCAGTCCGCCTCGGAGGCGGTGTTAATCACCGCCTAGGACTTGATGATGCTATTCTCATTAAAGACAACCACATCGCAGCCGCTGGCAGCATTCAGGCCGTACTGGAACGCGCCAAAGCATCTGTGGGGCATCTTTGTTCAATCGAGATCGAAGTTGATACGCTAGAGCAGTTGAAAGAAGCATTACCGTTCACGCCGACCGCAGTTTTGCTTGACAATATGAAGCCAGACACATTGCGCAAAGCTGTCGACATGATTGACGGCACTTGCAAAGCCGAAGCTTCAGGCGGCGTAAACCTCTCTACGGTCAAAGCCATAGCCGAGTCAGGCGTCGACTTCATATCCGTGGGCGCACTCACCCACTCTGCAATCAACCTCGATGTTGGTTTGGATTATGGTTAGGGTTGATTGCTTCTGAATCTCCAAGCATTCAAATCATGCTCTGCTCCGAATGAACCGCCACATTCTCAAATCAATAGAACAGCAAATTCGCTCTTCTGACTGAGTTGGAGTATAGTGCATCAAAAAGTCGGAGTGTAACTTATGCGTCTTCTATATATTCTTACCGCTATAGCCCTTATATGCTCTGTTCACATCGGGCAATCTAGAGCTCAAACTCCTCAAATGCCCGAATACGAAGGCGTTTCAGTTACATTTACATTGGGCGATGTTCTAAACGCCATGACACCTAGTGAAAGAACGGAATTCCAGGAACTTCGTCTCAAGATGAAGAGGAATATGGCAAGTCAAAAACAAATTGCAGATGATCCAGATTCTGTCGCAGCACTTGAATCAAGACTTACAGCGCTAAAAGAGGAGTTTGAGAGCAAGTTTGGGTTTCTTCGTGGTATTAAAGACGAAACGGTAACCGTTTACGGTAGCCCCTTACCATCAAAGCAAGAAATAATGGACAGGCTCGTATATGGGCGCACCGCCGGTGGCGACCCCACGCTTTATCCACATTGGTACCGAACAGGGCTTGGCGAAATGATCGGTTCCAATACAAGACCCGAGCACGAATCTGGTCCTCCTGCTGGCGAAACTCATGAACTCTTCATACCTGGAGAAAGTTTGCCGATACCTGTTGAGCAAAGTGATCGCGACACAAGTTGTGAAGCGCAAGCTGGGCCACGCCCGACTGACCGAAATTACGAGCTCCGCTGCAAGTGTACAGACGGAGCATTTGGAATAGATAGCTGTTGGTGGGTTAGAGATTAACCCCTGCAGACTTTATTAGAAATCTAACAAGTCTAAATCTGACTCATCTTGTAATTCAGGGTGCTCCGCTTCAAGTGCGATGTATGCAGCATTTGAAGTGGCCGCCAAACTTTGCTTGTCATCCCACAAGAATGGATATTCAATAGCAATTTTACAGCTACCTATCGCGTTCTGCGTCAGCCAAGGCTTCCTACTTACAACGGCCATTGCACGATTGCCTCGACAGCGTGCTCTATCCGTAGCGTCGAGGTCTTCCATATTCGAAGTACACTCACTGAGATCCTGATGACACCGAGCTACGAAATCCGGTTCGTTCATATCGAGAATTGTTGAATAGTTGTCGCAATAACAAGCAATTTCGCTTTGGGCGAATGTAGGTTGAAATGCAATAGGATTTGGCGGCATCTCACAGAATTTTGGTTCAGTGAACATTGCAGTTTGTTCTGCAGTAAACTCAGAGAAAAATTCAGAACAATTTACGCCAGAAAAACGTGCTTCAGTATCGCCAATTGGGTCACGTGTTGTCCCGATACAAATGCTCAATATATCTTCACATTTAGCGTACTTGCCTATTGGACCGCTGCTACAAACATGCTCGTGAAAGCACGGCTTTTCTCTTAGCTTAAACCACATATTCTCAGCCGTTCTGCTTTCAACAATGGCTTGATAAGTTTCCAACTGCTTTTTTGTCGGTGGTTCAGCGCTTGCCGCAAATCCGAATACTAAAAGCGCTAGAATGAGTAAGTTCTTCATATTCAACTCTTGTAATGCCAATAGAGGAGCGACGAATGATGCGCTATGTTGCATTCACACTAGCTCATTTATGCCAAAACAGAAAATACACCTACTCTCCGCACAACAAAAAACACCGCTCAGATCATCTGAGCGGCGTTTGATTAAACTTAGTTTCTAAGAACGCTTTAGAGCTCTTTTTCTGTCTCTCTATTAAGAGCATCAGATGCATTTGCAGAGATTTTTTGAATACCGCGAAGGCCGCGTGCTTTTGCCTGTTGAGTGCGAACCGTTCTCCAGTCCTCTGTTTTCTCAGGCATACGGTAGAAAATGTGTGTCCCAATAGTCTCAGTGTGGATCAGGCTAGAACGCCAGTAAGGAGACACATAGTCAGTGTGATAATGCGTTGCGTCACCTGTCATTGTCTCGTCTTGAAGGCCCATCATTGCATAAGCTGCAACTTCGACTGAACGATCCCAAGAATCGCCACGCGGTTTACGACGCAAAGATCCATCACATGTGAAAGAAAACTGACATCCGGTTACACGTTTGTGACCTTGATAAACAACATCACATATCGTGTCAGGGTAATATTTAGAATCAACGCGGTTTTGAACAACCTCGGCGACAGCTAACTGTCCACCAATTTCTTCGCTGCGTGCTTCATAATAGACAGCCTCAGCAAGACATAAATGCTCAAGGCGTTGCTCACGCGCTTCTTCAAGCTGTTGTCTTGGAGAGAAGTTAGCAATGACATCAACAACTGGATCGATTGCTTCAACGTCAAAAGATGCTTTTGTCAGGGTACCGGGAATAATCGCGCTATCTTTTGCATAAGCGACTTGCTGACGCCACGGCTTGGAAATATCGATACTTTCGATTTCAAGCTGACCGTCTTCAGACTCACTTATAAGCTCGGCTAATTGCGTTGCATGGCCTAAAAATGCTTCTTCAGTCTTCTGCACACTTACATGGGCAGTAATCTGAGGTGCACCATAAGCAACAGTCGCAGCAGCACAGGCTACACCCATTGCGCGTTGTTGCATTTGACGTTTTTCTTCAGCCGACATCATAACCAACCGGTTTAGCGCGTTCGCAAAGAACGCCAACGAACTAATTAGTATACGTTGAGTCGATTTCATAAAAGTTAACATGATCGCCCCCCGGCAACCGCCCTAAAAAACCAATATTATCTATTTATCCGGCTGACGCTGAATATAATGCAACGCCCCTTATGCGCAAAGTTAACAATTCGTTAATGGCGCAATTACGGCTAGATATGTGAATTTATTGGAATTTGGCAACCCCTCCGCCCTAAATATTAACAAGCGTTAGTATTTTAAAGCAGTCTTTGAACGGACTTTTCTAGCCCTCATTTCATCACATCAGAATGGGTGAGATAGCGTAGAAGTTTATTTTTACTGAAAGAATTGGTTAATCATAAATCGTGTTTCAATCAATCACACGTGGCCGGATATCGGCAATTTCGCAGGCCAGATATGCAAAAAGGGAGGGCTTTTTTGAGCTCTCCCTTCGTCAATTTCAGCAAATACTCACTGTTTATGCGTTCAAAGCGGCATGAGCAGCGGCCAAACGCGCAACTGGCACACGATATGGCGAACATGATACGTAATTCATGCCTAGGCCGTGACAGAAAGCGATAGATGCAGGATCTCCACCATGCTCACCACAGATTCCGATCTTAAGATCGGACTTTACTGAACGACCACGCTCAACACCAAGCTTCACAAGCTCACCAACACCTTCAATATCAAGTGTCACAAATGGGTCTTTTTCGTAGATGCCCTGCTTTTCATAGTCTCCGAGGAAACGCGCAGCATCATCACGGGAAATACCCAATGTTGTTTGTGTCAGATCATTTGTACCAAATGAGAAGAACTCAGCTTCTTCTGCAATCTCAGCGGCACGAAGTGCAGCACGTGGAAGTTCGATCATCGTACCGACGAGGTAGTCAATCTTCACATCACTAGCGCCAAGCACAGCATCAGCCATCTTAACAATACGCGCTTTCATTAGAGCAACTTCGTCTTTTGTTGCCACAAGCGGGATCATGACTTCAGGAACTGGTGCAACACCTGTTTCTTTTGCGACATTCACGGCAGCTTCGAAAATTGCTTTAGCCTGCATTTCGTAGATTTCAGGGTATGTAACCCCCAAACGACATCCACGGTGACCAAGCATCGGGTTGCTTTCGTGAAGCTCGGATGCACGATGCGTTAGCACGTCGATGGATACGCCAGACCCTTTGGCAACCTCTGCCATCTCTTCTTCAGAGTGTGGCATAAATTCGTGTAATGGCGGATCAAGCAAGCGAATGTTGCAAGGCTGATCGCCCATAATGCGGAAGATTGCCTCAAAGTCAGAGCGCTGCATTGGAAGCAATTTATCAAGCGCTTCTTTACGGCCCTTCTCACTGCTGGCCAAAATCATTGCGCGCACAACCGGAATACGATCAGCGTCAAAGAACATGTGCTCTGTGCGACAAAGGCCGATACCTTCAGCCCCAAAGTTTTTAGCAACTTCAACATCAGCAGGCGTTTCAGCATTTGTACGCACTGAAAGCGTACGTGCTTTATCAGCCCATTCCATAATGCTTCCAAAGTCACCGGATAGATCAGGCTCGATCATTGCAACTTTGCCTTTGAAAACTTCACCTGTCGCACCATCAACAGTCACGATGTCACCGCGCTTAAGCGTTTCGCCAGCAACAGATACTTCGCCCAACTCTTTATTGATACGCAAAGAACCAGCACCACACACACATGGGCGGCCCATTCCACGCGCCACAACAGCTGCGTGAGATGTCATACCACCACGCGCCGTTACAATCGCTTTAGAAGCGTGCATGCCGTGAATGTCTTCTGGACTTGTCTCGATACGAACAAGAATAACATCTTCGCCCTTCGCAGCTTCATCGGCTGCTTCATCAGAATCAAAGACGATTTTACCAATTGCAGCACCCGGAGATGCTGGCAGACCTTTTACAAATACCTTACCCGCTGAAACGGCTTCGGCTTTTGCATCTTGGTCGATCATTGGGTGCAATAATTGGTCAAGTTGAGATGGAGCAAGACGTAGGACAGCTTCATTTTCAGTAATGAGGCCTTCTTTACACATCTCAACAGCCATACCCAATGCAGCTTGCGCAGTCCGCTTACCATTACGTGTTTGCAGCATGTAAAGCGTACCTTGCTCTACAGTGAACTCAATGTCCTGCATATCACGGTAGTGGTTTTCAAGCTTGGATGCCACGTCGATCAATTGCTGATAAACATCAGGCATTGTTACTTCTAGAGGCTTATCGTCAGATCCCATCTCAGCGGCACGAGCTTTTGAAATAGGCGCTGGTGTACGAATACCTGCAACAACATCTTCACCTTGAGCGTTGATCAGGTATTCACCATAGAAGAGGTTTTCACCTGTTCCAGGGTCACGAGTAAATGCCACACCTGTTGCAGATGTTTCACCCATGTTTCCAAACACCATGGACTGGATATTGACCGCAGTTCCCCAAGAAGCTGGAATATCGTTGTGCTTACGGTAGAAGATTGCACGGTCATTCATCCATGACCCAAACACAGCACCAATAGCACCCCATAGCTGATCCTTAGGATCTTCTGGGAATGGCACACCGCCATTATTGGATTTTACAGCATCTTTATATTTACCAATAACATCCTGCCAGTCTTCGGCATTCATATCGGTATCAAGTTCATAACCTTGTAGGTCTTTGTAATCTTCAAGGATATCTTCAAATACATCATGATCAATGTTCAAAACAACATTGGAATACATTTGAATAAAGCGACGATAGCTATCAAAAGCAAAGCGACGGTCACCAGAAAGCTTAGCCAAACCCTCAGTTGTTGTATCGTTCAAGCCAAGGTTCAACACTGTATCCATCATACCAGGCATGGATGCACGCGCACCAGAACGCACCGAAACCAGTAGTGGATTGTCAGCAGCACCGAAAACTTTCCCAGTCTTCTTTTCAAGCGTGGCTAGGCTTGCTTCTAACTGGCCGGATAAATCATCAGGATATTTTCGGTCTAAATCATAATAGGCCGTACAAAGAGCCGTTGTTATCGTAAACCCAGGTGGCACTGGCAAACCAAGGCTGGCCATTTCAGCAAGGTTTGCACCTTTACCACCGAGTAGGTTTTTCATTGAGGCGTCGCCATCCGATGCACCACCGCCGAAATCATAAACCCATTTCGTACTACTCATTATGTTGTATCCTGTTATGTCCCCTAGCCTTCTATTTTTGAAAAATCCGCGACTTGGCTAGTAACATCCCGGATCCTAGCTAACAATTTGAGGCGGTTTTCCCGCACTTCTTTGTCTTCGGCATTGACGATGACATCATCAAAAAACTTATCAACTGGTGCACGCAGCAAACTTAGTGCTGACATTGCGCCTTCAAAGTTTTCATCCTTCAACGCCGTCTCTGCCTTGGCCGTTACGCCATTTAATGCATCTAGCAAACCCTGTTCCGCAGTTTCAGACAACAGATTTTCATCAATTTCGCCTGTTATAGCGCTACCATCCTTTTTTTCTTCTTTTTGTAGTATGTTTACCGCACGTTTCTGTCCCGCAAGGAGATTTTTACCTTCGTCAGTGTCCAAGAATGAACCAAGTGCTTCGACGCGCTTAACAATACGTACAAGATCGTCATCACCCAATGCGAATACAGCATCAATAAGGTCATAACGCTGACCTTTGTCGCGCAGGTATACTTTTAATCGATCTGCGAAGAATGAGAGAAGGTCATTGGCTAGACCCTCAGGATCTTGGATTTCCATCTGGTGACCAGCTTCATCATCCCCATCTGAATCACCACCATAGCTCCAAAGCCAGAGCTTCCCGTTATCTTCTTCACCAATTGTGTAGCAATGCTCTTCAAACACATCGCGCAGGGACATACGCACATTGTTCTCGAGAAGAAGGCGGATAACCCCTAATGCTGCACGGCGAAGCGCAAATGGATCTTTCGAACCAGTCGGCTTTTCATCAATCGCCCAGAAACCAACAAGCGTATCGACTTTATCAGCAAGCGCCAAAGACACGGCGACAGGCTCACAAGGCACCTCGTCTGATGGACCTTTGGGTTTGTAGTGATCGCGAACCGCATCTGCAATGTGTTGAGGCTTGCCCTCTTCCATCGCGTAATAGCGCCCCATAACACCTTCAAGTTCTGTAAATTCAAACACCATGTCAGAGACAAGGTCACACTTGGCGATACGTGCAGCGTGCTTGGCGTCTTCAACTTTACAATTGCCAACATAGTTCGCCATCGTCGCGACAAGCACTTCGACATTGCGAACTTTACCAAGGACAGTTCCAAGGCTTTTGTGGAATACGATTTTGCCCAGTGCATCAAAACGATCTTCTAGTTTGATCGCTTTGTCATTCTCCCAGAAGAACACACCATCGGCTAAGCGCGCTGAGAGAACTTTAGAATTCCCCGCCGCGATTGTCTTACCGCCATCATCAGCACGTAGATTGGCCACCACGATAAATTTGGGTGCTAGCTTGCCAGTCTTGGGATCACGCACAGCAAAATATTTCTGGTGCACACGCATAGAAAGCGTAATCACTTCTGGCGGCAATGACAGAAATTTTGGGTCCATATCGCCCATAATAACAACTGGATATTCAGCTAGTCCGGCGACCTCTTCCAGAAGGCCTTTATCGTCAACCAGCTCAAGTCCCTGTGCATCACACAATGTCTTGGCTTCGTGAGCGATGATTTCGATACGTTCGTCACGGTCGTAAATCACGTGACCTTTGTTTTTGATGATATCCGAATAATCGTCAAAGCGGCGCACAGTGAAAGGCCCCGGTCCCATAACGCGGTGCCCTAGTGTTTGGTTGCCAGATTGAATACCGTCCACTTCAAATGGGACAATTTCGCCATCAAACGTACATAGAATGCTTTGCAATGGACGCACCCAGCGCAATTCACCCGAACCCCAGCGCATACTTTTTGGCCAGTGAAATTCGCGGATAATTTCCGGCACCATTTTCGCGATAAGCTCAGTCGTATCTATGCCCGGTTTTTCAATAATCGCGACGTAGAATTGACCTTTTTTACCGTCCTGAATTTCAGCTTGATCAATACTGTCCAATCCAGCACCGCGAAGGAAACCCGCAAGGGCTTTTTCAGGCGCGCCAACTTTAGGGCCTTTACGCTCTTCTTTCACATCCGCAGATTTAGTTGGCAGACCTTCGGCCACCACACACAAACGACGTGGACCAGAAAATGCCTTCACACCTTCGGCCATCAAGCCAGCTTCGGTCAGCTTATCCATAACAGCGCGCTCAAGATCAGCCTGCGCTTTTGCCTGCATCCGAGCTGGAATTTCTTCAGTGAGGAGTTCGAGGAGTAATTGTGGCATATCGGTCGTGCCTTCGTGGCAAATATTCAGTATAAATTCGGTTCAAAAAGCGGGCGACTATTGCGCCTCGGCTTCTTCTTGCGTGGCCCAAGAAACAGCAGCGCCTTTGGCCATGTCGCGGACGCGGGCAATAAAGCTCTGACGTTCGGTTGGTGACACAACACCGCGCGCATCCAGCAGATTGAACATGTGGGATGCTTTCAGGGCTTGCTCATAAGCAGGCAAAGGCAATGGCTTTTCCAATCCAAGCAGACGCTGGCTCATACGTTCACACGCTTTAAAGCCTTCCAGCAAAGCCTCGGTGTCTGCGTGCTCGAAATTATAAGCAGATTGTTGTTTTTCATTCTCGTGGAAAACATCGCCATAAGAAAGCGGATTTGGACTATCCGGATCATTATATGGCAGGTCATAGACATTATCGACGCCGAACACATACATGGCCAAACGCTCTAGACCATAGGTCAGCTCACCCGATACTGGGCGCACATCCAAGCCACCCACTTGTTGGAAATATGTGAATTGAGAGACTTCCATCCCATCACACCAGACTTCCCAACCAAGGCCCCAAGCACCAACCGTTGGGTTTTCCCAGTCATCTTCCACAAAGCGGATATCATGCACCGTTGGGTCAAGACCAATGGCGCGCAGGCTTTCCAGATACCAATCCTGAATTTCAGGTGGATTTGGCTTTAAAATCACCTGAAACTGATAATAGTGCTGCAAGCGGTTTGGGTTTTCACCATAACGACCATCTGTCGGACGACGCGATGGCTGCACATAGGCCACATTCCACGGCTTAGGCCCAAGCGCGCGCAGTGTCGTTGCCGGATGCAATGTCCCTGCGCCGACCTCCATATCATAAGGCTGCAAAATCGCGCATCCACGCGAAGCCCAATATGTTTGAAGTGTCAGGATCAAATCCTGAAATGATTTTGGTTTTTGGCTTGCTGACATGTCAGTTTCTTTATTATCCGCGTTGGGCATTTTTCTGGTCTGGATAAAACACAGAATCCCCCACCGCATCCATTGCACAATTTGGCGCGGAAGCTAGTCTTTTATGACAATGGGATCAAGGTGGGGAGTTATCATGAAATCGATTCTACAAATTGCGAGTATAATTGCTGTTTTTATTTCATCATCGAATGCTCAAACTGAAACAATGCAAAATGACAAATTGATCGTGAAAGCAGGTAGTGAAAGTACAATCGAAATAGTAGATGGAGATACTCTTTGGGTCGGCAATCACGAAATCAGGCTATATGGAATTGATGCTCCAGAAGCTACGCAAAGTTGTATCAAAGACGGTCTTTCGAGAAACTACTGTCACATTCAAGCTAGTAATCATTTAGAACGTTTAGCCTTTCACAAAGATTTCGAATGCGAATTCAAAATCAAAGATAAAAAACCATGGATTCGCTATGGGCGCTATATCGCAGATTGCCGTGTCGGAACCCTAGACGTCAGTAAAGACTTAGTCAGCAATGGTTGGGCATATGCTGACCCAAAATATGGTGAAGGGTATCAAGCGGATCAGATTTATGCAGAAGAAAAAGAACTTGGAATTCATGCGACTGAACACAAAGCTCCTTGGATTTGGAGGAAAGAAAAACGGGGCGACAGCTGCTCGTGCAAATAATGAACATTCTCCAACTCATTAGTAATTTAAAACAGTCCATTGCAAAACAATGGGGTGTTCCATCATCTTCATCTCAGTCCATTCCTACTCCAGTAGATTACCCCAAAACAAAGCTAGAAACTGTAACTCGCACTCTAAACACGCTACAATTAAACAGCAAAGAAATAGCCAAAAATGCGCGGATTTTTAGAGAAACGACTTCTCTCATCAACGCTAAAGACACCATTAAAAAATCCAACGAAATCCGTAACTTCGGATTTAAAAGTTACAATTACTATTTACGAGTAGAACAAGCACCGCCACAATTGAAGCGCTTATGCTTCAAAGTACCGGATTTGTCTTTTTTCTTACTTCACAGTTATAATGGTTACGATCGTGAGCTAGCCCTAAAACACATTGACGACGAACTAAGCAGTTTTGAAGCGATGAACGTCTTAAATCTCACAAACAATTGGGTAGACGAAGTTCGACTGGCTGCCATTGAAGCGGTTGAAAGGTGCTTTCCAAAAACTGATGTAAAAACAATTGCAAGTATCCTCCCCGTATTCATAAAAAACAGCAAGCAATGGATGCGCTGGGATACCCAGCATAGGTCACGCATTCAACTTCAATTACTAAGACCTGATATTGTCGAACTATTGGTGAGTGAACTTACAGAGCAACCATCTCCATATGCAGTGAGAATTTTCAACTACCTCCTGCAGGGCAGTGACATTGATGGCCACCTAGAACAAATAAGACTACGATCAAAAAATCCTTCGATCCGAGCGATAGCAACTGAAACACTTTTATTCGGCGAAGCCAAATGGAAAAATGGATATACGGATAAATGGGTAGATAAATCTTTCGGAGTGTACAGACGAGAACCCGTCATAGTAAGCAGGTCGTTAAGCGTATCATTTCCCAAAGAGCCAATAATAACAGAAGCATTTGAAAGCAAATTTTGGCGGGAAAGAAAAGTAGCTGCCGATGCATTAATAAAGTATCGTGCCGAATTAGATCTGCCCATTAAGAAAATGGCTCAGCAGCTTTTGAAAGATACGTATCCTAGCATCCAAGAAAGAGGGAAATTTCTTCTTTCGGCATTAGATCAGCACTGAATTGAAAATTCTTCCTATAAAGTCGTCATAGAATGCTACCTAACGAAAACCATTTCCCCAGACTTAATCTGGGGTCCAGACAATTAAGTATGCCGCGCTTTGCGCGTCTTAATGAATTGGGCTGGATTCCCGCCTTCGCGGGAAAGACAGTTTGGAATTTCAAATCGTCATCTCCCCAAAACTGTCACCCCAGCGAAGGCTGGTGTCTACTGCTCAACAAGACTGGCTTTGCCATCTCTTTATTGCGACAACCGCAAAAGCATTGAACGAAACTGCAGGGGGAATTAGCGCTGATGAGTGGATCGCAACCTTCGCTGGGATGACAGCAGGACCACAGCGACCAACCAGTCTCACTCCGGCAAAGTCGGCAGTGGCAGCACAGGTGCTTGCAGCACTGGGGCGATGGCGCGGTCGTTTAGGCGGAACCAGCCGGCGATGGAATAGCGGTCTTTTTGCGCGGGCAATACTTCATGCGGGATATCTTCAGATAGGAAGACGACTAATGTGCCGCCTTCAGGCGCGATTTGTGCGACGGGCGTTTGAGATGCGCGGTCTTTATATATGGCCAGCTTGCCGCCATCGCCTTCTTGCCAATCTTCATTGAGATATAAAACGGTCGACAGAATGCGATTTTTCGCGCCCTTAAACGCATCGACATGTCGCTTGTAATAAGCCCCTGTTTCATAGGCTGAATAATGGGCTTCATAATCAAACAATCCCATAAACAGGGACTGGTTCAGGATGAGGCGCAATTCCTCCATCAAATCCAGATAGGCGGATTGGGGCGCACTGGTATGGGAGAGCCAATGGGTTTTATCGCGGCGAATGCTCTTATCTTTTAGCAAGGCATCAGCACGGCCAATGCCTGCCAATTGCAATTGGTCATCTGCATGTAATTGGCGCGCTTCAAGCCTTAGGTTTTCAAGCATATCAGAAGGGACCAGATTATAGGCAACAGCCCACCCTGGCTCGGCTAGAGCATTGAGCCAATTCCAGGCTGAGGGCTCAAGCCCTCCAAAATATGCGTGTGCCAATATGTATACCGCGCAGTTATGAGGTGATCCTGCATACGCGCGTCTTTGGTAAAGAACAAATCAATTGTGCCAACGAAGTCGTTAGGTGTGATGAGAGTTAGGATGGAGGAGATTTTGGGAAGAGTGCATTCATCAACTTGTTGCGCCAAACAATCCGCGTACACATGGCGCATCCAAAGGGAGTTTCCAGACAGAAGACAAAGCTCATTGTAAAGCCGATAATTGCGGCTCCCCAAGAAAGCGGCGGCCAAACGCCTTCCCATATGCGTCCTGTTTGCGCCTCAATTATAAAGCAAACAATCGTTCCAGCAATCACAGCCGGAACCAAAGCAACAAGGATTGAGGCAATTAAATCAGCGGCAAACCGTTTGATTTTTTGGGGTATTGTTTCATCCGTATCCATACATAAATACTGATTGAATAAATTCACCTTGTCCAATCAATGCGTATTCACGAAATCGTGTGGTCTGAATTTAGGTACAAAAAATAACTATCTATTTTTATTCAAAATTACGCGCATATTTTTCTGGCATCGCGTCGATCTCTAGAATTTCAATGTCTTTATAAAACAGCTCCGCAGCTTCGCTTTGCAACTGGATTTTACCTTCATATAAATCAATCGCTTTACCATCTTCGATATAGCGAGAATTTTGCAACGCCATCGCCACTTTGCCATTGACGATATGCAGACTACGGCCCTCATGACAGATCAATTCAAGCTCCGTCCACTCGCCAACAGGGCTTTCATAGTTTTCTTTGCGTAGAACAAATCCGGCTATGTCTTGCTCTCGACCGACAGAAATCCAATCCTGACTTTCATCCGCTACAGGGTTCATAATGTGCTCGGGAATAAATGCACGAATATCGATCGCAGAATTGGCTTGGCTCCAAAAATCACCCATATGCCCATGCATGATCTGGAATTCTTGAGACAACATCCAGCTGCGCCAATATTCAGCGCCCATAGGACCGATTGAATGATAAAGTATGCCTGAGTCTTTTAGTTTTTTCTCGCGGGGTGGCCAAACAATATCGCCCCATTTTACTTTCATTTTCAAACGATAGTTCCGGTACTCTTTCTTTGAAATAACAGCCCCATATGCTTCGCCACTGACACGTAAAACGGGGTCGCCATTTTCGATGATAGTGGTGAATACACCCATCTCATCATTACCGGTGTTAAAACCGATCGGCATGATTTCATTTCCGTCATCATCTGTAGGGATAGAGCCATCATATCCCTCTTGGTGACGATAGCTTAGAAACGTGTCCCACTGACTCAGCTCACTATCTAAAAGAGGTGTCCATTGAGTTTGCGCGCACGCTGAAAGAGCAAGAAGGAGAAAACTAAGCCCTCCGATATATCTAATATTCTTAGCTTTCATTTCATTCCCCTTTGGACATGTCGAATTCAAGCGCTATGCGTCCCCCGCAAGCCAGCAGTAATCCCGCTTAGCATTGGCTACTCAATTTGACAACGTTATCACAATCGCAAAAATGACAATTACTAGATATCTGCACACATCTGCCGCGATACGCTGATATACGATTCGATTAAGAATACGTTATCTTTTGCGCGCGCGTTGACTTCACTATCTTAGCCGCCAAGATAGCAATATAATCAGGAGATATTGCAATGAATTGGCTTAAATCTAATAGCGTTGCCTTGAGTTTCCTTGTTGCTGCCTGTAGTGGCGGCGGCGGAGGCTCCACCCCGACTCCCACCCCCGGACCAACAC
>CAYGPZ010000001.1:0-693863 GCA_964352025.1 uncultured Hyphomonadaceae bacterium | reverse complement strand
CTCCGTAATCAATGAAGAGACGCGGCTTATATGGATGGATATGCATGGCGTCAACCAAAATAATGCATGATTTTGGAATTTTAGTGACATTAAGCCACTTATCCACAAATGCCTAACAGAAGGCATGCAAAAATACGTGCCCTGCCCCGCATTTAGAAGCGAAAACAGTTAAATTCTATCAAGAAGCTCCTGCTTCTTAGCCTCAAAATCTTTATCACTTATGATTTTGGCGTCTCTAAGCTGCGCCAAACGCTCCAATAAAGCGAAAATATCTTCCTGAGGCTCCGAAACCGAACCGACGTCTTGAACATCACTCAAAGTATCAGGCTCTGACGACTTTGGCATACCCATAGCCACAGGAACATCCCGTCCTGTTTCCTCAACTTCCGGAGCACTAGCAGACGGCGCGGCTGCCACATCGGGCTGAACATTATCAACCCGAGGAAGACTATTAAGCGAGACAACACCATACTGACTAGAGAATGTTATAGAGGCATCACCACTCTGCTGCTGCCCAAACCCCGAAATATTATGATCTAATGTGTCATATACACCGACACCACCAAACGCATTCAAGGCTAATCGCCTTGCATTTGGGAAATAAGCGTATTGCATATCGTTTTGGCCACCCGTGGCCGAAGGCTGTCCCAAATCTTCGGGCCACCACTGCCCGCCCATGCCGTTCTGAGACATATACACACTGACATTAGACCCACTACTTTGAGATTGAGAGGAGAACTGCGTCGGAGCCCCCTGCTGCATGGCGGGCGCTTTGCGAACCGGAATAGGCGCAAACACTGAACTGGAAGCGAGCAAGTTAGATAATTCATAACAAACACTATCAACTTGAGACTTTAGGCCATGGTTGAACATATCCCCCACCATAGTCATACCGCCCTGCATCCACTGCCCACCACCGCCAAATTCTGGATGATTAAATTGAGCCATTGTGCCGCCGCCATTTGCGACGGCATTCAACATCGTAACAATTGCATCAAAGCTAACACCATATCTTTGAGCAATATCTGTTACTGCCTGCTCACCCTCTGGGGTCAGTTTACGCATTGAAGGTTCCTCTCAGGTCACCTGTGGATAAGTTTACGGATGCTATGGCATACACCCCACCCTTTAGCGAACCTTTTTAATGCCTTCCGATCAAATAATTTTCTCCAGCCTAAAGAGCGAGCAAAAAACCACAAACAGAATGGTCCAGGTACCGAACAAATCTTTAGCAAATCCAAACGACCAATGCTCATCCTCTCTTCGAGAAAACCTCAACTCGAACTGATCTTCGTTAATAAAAACAAGGCGAAATCTTAATTTTGGGACGGAAATTGCAAGCAAGTGAGCATAGTTGATGAGGCTTTTAGTAACCATCTTGCGATATCTTGCCCGCAAACGAGGGAAAACATTGTGGCACAAGCATTGCTTCATGTTTCTTAGATATTTCTTTATGGGACATTCAATATGACCATGCGTCTTGTGAATTTAGGAATTGTGGGGATCGCTTTAGCATCTACCAGCCTCACGACATCTGCGTGGGCCAACCCCGCAAGTAAATATACAGGTGAGTTTGAACGCCCTTACGGATACGCATACGGCGAAGAGAACAGAGCTTATGATGCAAACACACGCGATAGAAATGGTAACCGCGTCATCGTGGATGGCCGCATCGTCGTAGGTGATGACCTCTCTTCCCTTTCTATGAGCGGCGTTTATCGACACAATTTCCGCGGTGCCGGCACAGGATACGGCAATTATCACGGCCCCGGCCAGAACAGCGCTGTCGGTAACCAACTGAATGTCATCACCAATGGAAGCAACAACATTGTCGTGATCGACTCCGAACAAGACAATTCGGGTGATCAAACAGTAATACTAAACGGGGAGCTTGATCTAAATGACTAGCCCAATTCGCAACAAGTCAAAAAAATCAATCGCGCTTCTCGCAGGCGCCTTAATGGCAACCGGGTGTGTTTCACCCGTCGCAACCAAATCTGGCAACTATACAAGGCCAATTGGTGGGTCGCCCGTCACTGCAAACCCAACCCCCTACTCTCAGAGTCTTGTATGTATGGGTGACTACGCGCAAGAAGTTGGCTTAGGCCAGCCACGTATCGCTGTTGGACGTATACTTGATTACACAGGTAAAGAAGACTTCGAAGGTGGACGCCGCGTCACACAAGGTGCTTCTCTTATGGCTATCTCGGCTTTCGCGAAAGCTGGAGCTCGCCTAGTCGAGCGTTTTGACACGTCAGTTTCCGAACTTGAGCTTAAATACGCCAACAATAAACTTATCGGCGATGCAGCGGATGAAGACTTCCGCAAGATAAACGCCGGTTCAATCCCAGGATCCGACTTCTATCTTGTAGGTGGTATCACAGAATTAAACTCCAACATTCGCTCTGTTGGTATTGATGGCTTTATTGGCGACCGTGACGTGGATGATCCTAAAGGGTCTAGCGGCGCAAAAATGTTCGTTATCAATGTTGGTCTAGACCTACGACTTGTTGAAACAGAGTCTTTAGAAGTTGTTGACGTGATTTCTTACCAGAAACAAATCATCGGACGCGAGATTTCAGCGGGCATATTTGATTTTGCCAACAATAACGTTTTTGACATTGGTGCAGGTACGCGTGCTCAAGAACCTATCCAACTAGCGGTGCGCTCAGTTGTTGAACGCGCAGTCCTGGAAATGACGGCTAACCTTTATGGAATAACTCAACCTGATGTCTGTGGCGCTTTGGCCGCTAACAATTTGGGTCGCCCGACAACAAATTCCATCACTGGAAACTACGTTCAGGCATATGAGAACCTAGAAACAAATAACGGCCAAACACGTTCTGAAGCGTCTCGCTGGCATGATCGCAAAGATCGCGACATCAAAGAAGCAAAGAAAACAACGCTTCGCGGCCGTCAGTAAATTAAAACCTGCCCCCGCCTGAAACCAATATCACTTCAGGTGGGCTCCCAAAGGTGACCGATATGAAAAAACACAACCTTATTGCTGGAATTGCTGTTAATGCTCTTATTGCTGCCCTTTCTGGAACAGCAATAGCCCAAACAGCACCAGACGTTTTGAATTCACAGATAGAACTTGGTGATGTTTTTTCTAACATGGATGTCGTGATCGATGGCGATCACACAGGAAATGTTGGTTCAACAAGCCTCGCAACTGGGAATGCAGCATCTGGATTTGGAGATGGCTCCACAGATCGCGTCGTTGAATCTGATCAAACAATGAATGGAGACGCCACAGCGCAGGCCAACATGATTGGTGGCCGCGTTTACGGCACAGCGTCAACAGACGCCACAGCCTACGGCAACTCAACAACTGGCGCACAATATCAAGGTGCCCGTTTAGATCAGACAACAGGATCAAACCAGATATCCGCGACCTCAACAGTTAGAGATACAACAGCTGACGTCTTGATAGCGTCTTCAACAGCTGCCGCGAATATTCACGATCTCACCTATACTATGGGTACGCTGAACGCGAATGCAGAGCAAACTTCCAATTCAAATGTAGATGCAACGACAGACGCAGAAGTTTGCTGTTCATCTGAAACAACTGACGCAAGCTCTTTGGCTGTTAGCAATAGCTATCAAGCATCATCGACTTATTCGAACGCTTATTCCTATGTCCAGCAATGGTCCGAAGGTACGAATGTAAACGCAGCAACCCGCCTTACCCAAACAAATGGGACAGATGTTTCTGCAAATTCGCAAGCAATGGGAAACAATGTCGTTTCAGATAACACTTGGGGCTATTCTCAACTCGACGGTAGTCAAAACAATATATCTGCAATCAACTCGACAACCGAAGTTACTTTAACGGACTGGTCTGGTGCGGCGAGCATTTCAGCCTACGGTGTTGGTAACTCCACCATGCAGACCAATGTCGGCTCAGACTTGAACGCTTATTACACTCAAACCAATTCTGGTTCTGTTGATTCAACCGCGACTTTCGATGGTGGAAATGGCGGAATTGGTGGACTGACATCTTCCTCCACAGCTATCGGTAATACATATACTGGATATGTCTGTGCAACCTGTGAAAGCGCTGCACCTGGCGGTCAATTAACACAAACAAATTCCGGTGGTGTAACTGCACGCGGAAGCATAATCGCTAGAAATGGCGGCAATGTGTATGGATCAGCTGCAGCGATTGGAAACTCTGCCAACTACTCGACGAACAACAACGCAGACTAATCTCCAATCAACTTAAATCCTGCAATAAAATAGATACCAGACAAACAACGAAGCTTCCTTGATAATAGGAAGCTTCGGCTTATCAAAAGCGCAAGCCGATCACCGTTTGCTTGTGAGAGTATTATACGCAGGTCTCATTCAGATATTTTGACGACGATTTTCCCTCGGGCACGCCCCGTTTTGAGGTGATTGATTGCATCCTTGATTTTTTCAAACGGATAAATCTTGTCGATGACTGGCTTTACGGCACCGTAGGCAAGTAGTTCAGTGAATTTTTCCATATCTTCGGGTGTACGTTCAGCCATAAACACAGCGGCCTGATAATTTCCGAATTTGAATGCAATAAGCGCCTTGAGCATAGTCGAAATTGCCCCTAGAAAAAGACCTTTGGGACCACCAACAACCACATATCGACCACCCGTCTTGAGGCAGTTTTTATATTGAGACATTTTTTTATTGCCGATGGTATCTAGGATAGCATCATAGGTGTTTCGATTTTTCGTAAAATCCGCCTTGGTATAATCAATAACCTCATCTGCCCCCAAGTCTTTGACCATAGCGCCATTGGTAGCTCCGCAAACACCCGTGACCCGAGCGCCAAGATGCTTGGCAATCTGCACTGCAAATGACCCCACTCCACCGGATGCGCCATTTATCAATATATGCTGGTTCGCTTTGAGACCAGCGTGTTTGACTAAGCCTTGAACCGCAGTGAGTGCCACAACCGGAACAGCCGCTGCTTGATCAAACGAAATATTATTCGGCTTATGCATCACCTCACTCTGTTTAGCACAAACATATTCGGCGAAACAGCCATCAGCAAATCCATAGACTTCGTCACCAACTTTAAAACGGCTAACATTTTCACCGACGTCATCTACAACGCCAGCGAGATCCACACCCAGTTGACTTATCTTTGGTCGCGACCATCCACCGGATATCCGCACAGGAAGTGGTGTGCCTGTCATATTGTGCCAATCATAAGGGTTTACTGACACTGAACGCACCTCCACCAGGACTTCGTCGGGGCCACAAATCGGTCGCGCGACATTTCCAATCTCTAGCCGATCTGCAGAGCCATATTCTACATGCACAACTGCACGCATGGGTGGCTTGAGTTCGATGCTTTCTGACGACATGAGGCTCTACTCCGCTAGTGATACTTACGTACAACGTACGTTGACGCTTAGTTTATTAGACGTACAATGTACGAAAGTCAATTCTAGGTTGACCAAATTGAGAAGACCCATGAATTCAAAACCCTCAGGTTCCCGAAACTTTTTGGATCGACAACGCATTTTAGACGTCGCGATCAACTTTGCTGACACCCACGGTGTGGAAGCATTGACCATGCGAAAAATTGCGCAGGAACTGAATTGCGGGGCGATGTCTCTCTATAATCACGTCGCCAATAAGGAAGAACTCCTTACAGAAATGCTCGATTTGGTGGTTGGGAAAATTGATCTCCCTAAGTTTGAAGGGAACTGGAAGGCCGCAATGAGGGCATCGGCGCGATCTGCCAACAAAGCGCTGCTAAAGCATCACTGGGCAGTCGGCGAATGGAGCTGGCGTATGCCCGGCCTCAATCGCACAAAATATATGGATTCAATCTTGGAATTATTGACTGTTGCAGGCCTTAGCTCGGCGATAATTTATCGCGGGTATCACGCCATCACCATGCATATAGTTGGGTTTTCGCAGCAGCAAATCGGTTACCAGAAAGTCCTTGAACCAGAATTTGCTGCAACAGTGGAAGGATTTCTGAGTGGTTTAGGTAAGAATTATCCTTACCTTGCCGACCATGTCCGCGCACATCTAGATGAAACTGAAGAATGTGATGAGTTTCTCTTTGTACTCGATCTTATACTTGATGGATTAGATAGAGCAGACTCATTGGTGACGTCAGATAAACACTAACGGACCTCTACTCGTGCATGGAAAAACTGTCTTGAGCGCATCAGCGCACAAACAGCCCCACCCCACTTACAGAATAAGTGAGGTCAAGTTTGACTTCGTTTTAGCTAATTGCTGGTAGTGCCGTAAGTGTCCGGTTTAGTAGACGTTCTGACCAACTCCACCATCAAGAACGATGCGTCCTGAACTTGAGATTGGTTTCTCAATCTGAACTTCGCGGCTGACTTCCTTCATCACAGTACGTTGAGTAGGAATACACGCAGGCGTTTTCGCTTTGATTGTTTTGATACCCGGCCCATAACGGCGCAATAATGAACGCTCATTACAGTTACGCTGAGGCGCTTCGGGTGCACAAGACAGATTTCCACCAACAGAGTGCGTCAGTGACTCCCCTTTCTTACAAGAGAAAGTACGTCCGCCGTCAAAAACAGCATCATTGTTTGCAAATGAACCAACAGTCACCTGCATGGATGTACCCGCCATACAACGGAAAACCTCTCCATTATAGGAATGAGAGATACGTTCATCACTAAATACTTGAGATGCTGGGTGTGGAGCACCGCGATCATCTATACAGACCGCCTGAACCGGCTGTTCCATAACTGTAACTTCAGCAGGCGCACAATAATCTTCAGTAACAGGAACCTGCTCGGTCACAACTTCTGTCACGAGCTGATTTTCACCTTCGACGCGCAAATTATTGAGAACACTTGATTCATATGGTGCGACTTCTGCTCCATATCCTTTATTATAATAATATACGCCGGCATGATGAGACTGCTCTTGGCGCAGGTAAGTCGCGTAACCGCGCCCTGCATCGCCTGCCCCTACAATAACACTTGCTCCTGGCGCGCGTACTCCCGGAACCTTTACAACTTGATGTTCAGGTAAATCACAACAATTGCTTCCACCTGGCATTGGGCCGGTTCTAACCACTGGAGGTGAACCTGACTGAGCCAACGCATTCCCACCTACAAGTATGAGTCCAAACGTACTTGCCAACAATGCTGCGCGGTATGTCTTGTGTCTAGTTGAGACGGCCATAAAGAAACTCCTCGAAACTTCAACCTACTCATGCAATTTAAATGCCCAAATTCTTCAGTTAGGTGCACTGCATTTCTCCAATCAGTTGAAGGTGACCAATTCTGACCCGAAAATAGGAAATATTGTGTTACAAAAATTGGCCCAGTCTTTGCGATATTGTTCTCAAACGGGTTTTTTGCCCGAAAAAATGCAGAGAACAGAGAAGATGATAGAGCTAAAAGCACATCCAAATACGAAGGCAATCATCGAAGCCTGGAAAAGATTGTCTTGGGGAGACAATCAAATTGTCGACGGTCCTATGGCCCAAGACTATCCAGACGTCGTCGGTCGCTTGTTTATTGTCCAACGGACGGACATAGAAGATTATTCACTCAGAATGGTCGGCACAGGAATTCAAAACCTGTTCGGACGAGAACTTGTGGAGCATAATTTTCTATCTTTGTGGAACACAACCGACAAAATGGTTGCAAAAACAGCGATTGAAACAGCTCTACAGACCGGCAATCCCTCTTTATTGCAGGCCAAAGCAGAAACGCTTGATGGCAAAGCAATCGACATCGAAATTTCCTTCTCTCCATTGGACGCAGATAAATCAGACCGTCCACGTGTTTTATGTTTGTATCAAACACTTGAAGACGAGAAAATTTTAAAAGGGCGTCCAATTTGGCGACACAATATAACGGGTTTGTTCCCACCTCGCCATACGATTCAAAAGCCCGGATTACGTCTTGTTAAATAGAGACTTTTCTTAAAATTGGTTGCCGCAGGGGTGTGGTCATTCCTGCTAAACACCCCAGCAAAAACATATTACGTGGTTAACAAAACATTTTTGGAAACCCTTTGTGAACTTTCAATACGATATAATGAACTGGAAATGAATTGATCGTGTTGGAATTTTTATGTCAGACATATCTACAAAAAGGCTATTAGTCCGTAATGTCGCGCCCAAAGATCGCCGCAAATACAGACGCGTCATTCACGAAACAAAAGCGCGCTGCCTATGGACTGGCGGACACGAATTTGAAGCCGTAACCGTTGACCTAGGCGGTGGCGGTGTCTCGCTTAGAACAAATGAAGAGTTCCAGATCGGCGAACAAATTATTGTTTATATCGATCAGCTAGGTCGTCTTGCAGGAAAAGCAGCTCGCAAAACTGAAGATGGCTTTGCCGTCAGTGTCAAATTTGTTCCTCAAAAACTAGATCGTTTCGTAGATCAACTCACATGGTTGGTGAATAAGAACAGCCTTGGTTTGGAGGATGACCGTAAATCGTTACGGCGCGCATCATCCGAAAAATTGGTTGCGACTTACGAGTCTGGCGTCGTTGCACAGTGCAGCGTAATCGACATCTCACTATTGGGCGTCGCGCTTCGCACAACTGGCCCTCGGCCAGAAATTGGAACGCGTGTACAAATCGGTCGTAAAGCAGGTCGTTGCGCTAGGTATGTCAACGATGGATTTGCCGTCGAATTTATTCAATCCGGCCAATCCTAGCTAGCTCTTCACCTTCATCAGGGTTCAAATTCCATGTCGCAAACCTCAAGCCAGCAATCAACGTCGCAATCAAGTGACCAGATCAAACGTGTACAATGGCGCGTACAAGTAGATGGCACAGTATATGGCCCCTACCCCAGAACGCGACTAATCGAATTTCTACGAGAAGGCCGCGTAAATGCGCACACCTTTTTGGCCTGTGGTTCCGATCAGGAATTTTATCGCGCCGACGAACACCCGAATATTCGTTGGAATTTCAACGGCAACACAGAAAATGTTGCTCGCGCTCCTTCTGAACAAAGTAATACAGACCAACAAGCGCCAGAAGTCAGTAACTACTTTATTAGTGGCCGCATTCTGACCGACTTACATGTATTCGAGCAGGCCTTAAACCAAGCAGGAAAATTTGCACGCGCAGGCAGCGACATGTGGGTGTTGAGATCGAAAATATCTCTCCCACAATTACGCAATAAATTGTCTGCGGTGATGGGCAAGGACGAGCAATTTGTCATTGCCAACGCCTCTACAGGACGACTCGCCTGGTTCAATTTGGGTGCTGAACCCGACGTAGCCGTGAGAAGCGTTTGGGATTGTGACCTCGAAGAATAGTCTAGTCTTCTTTTAGCTTTACCAAACCGTTCCGATAACGTTTTGCATTGTCCACATAATGCATGGCAGATGCTGTTAAAGCTTGTGCCAACTCGGGCGATACTTCTTTTACGACTTTCCCGGGCGCTCCCATGACCAATGAATTGTCTGGAATTTCTTTTCCTTCAGGAATTAGTGCGTGCGCCCCGATGATACAGTTTCGTCCAATACGCGCATTATTGAGTATCGTTGCCCCAATTCCGATGAGTGAATTATCTCCAATTTCACACCCGTGAAGCATGGCAATATGTCCAATTGTAACATTTTTTCCGATTTTTAGGGGAGATCCTATGTCAGTGTGTAGGACTGTTCCATCTTGAACATTAGAATTTTCGCCTATCAGGATAGGGTCATTATCCCCGCGAACTACCGCATTAAACCACACGCTCGCATTCGCATCTAATTCAACATGACCAATCACCTCAGCTGAATCTGCGATCCATGCGCTTTTGTCTATGGTCGGTTCTTTTCCATCAAGACTATAAACTGCCATTTTTTTGGGCCTCTTTCATTGGTTAACGCAATGCTACCCGTTTAGACACACATTTGTCATTAGGAAGATGGTAACTTGGGTGTAGGTTAATATGAGTATGATTCGTTATCGTGATTCGAAATAATACAATTCGAAGCAACGATGCGAGTTCAGTTTGAAGGATTGGTTGCGTGCGAGAGTTATTATCTCCCCATCAAGTGCCTCCTCCCGGTAGACATTATCCTACCGGAAGAATGACGCCCCTGCCTTTCCATGGTGGCTCTTCTTTCACCCCACACGTTTTCACCCAAGCCGTAGAGCCTTTTGGCCCTGCGGCTTTTTTCTGTCCGGCACTATCCATTTTTGCCAGTTCCATAGGAGAAAATCATGGCTAAGCGATCCAATGTCCGCCGTCTACGTGCAGAGTTTGACGCAAGTGACTATTTTGAGGATGCAGGTCACAGCCCAGAAATCGATTTTTTGGAACGGAAATGGGACCCAACGGATGATCACCCCAAACACAAAAAGAAGTCTTCCAAACATCATCACAATAGTAATGAGGCTCCTTCCGGTCACACACATCACACACGCGAACAGCGTTTTGTAAAAAACATCACACCTCGCTCAGACGGGCAGGCAAAATTCATGGAAGCCATAGATAAAGACAATCTGGTTATGGCACTTGGCCCAGCAGGTACTGGTAAGACATACTTGGCGATTGCAAAAGCCGTTGAAGCCCTAAAAGCAGGCCGTGTCGGACGCATCGTTCTATGTCGTCCTGCTGTCGATGCCGGTGAAAACATCGGCTTCCTACCTGGTGACATGGAAGACAAATTAGCCCCCTACCTTCGTCCGCTCTATGATGCTTTGTCAGATCGGCTCCCAGCCAAATCACTCAAGTCCATGATGGCTGAAGGGCTGATAGAAATAGCGCCTGTCGCATTCATGCGAGGGCGGACATTGAATAACGCTTTTGTGGTCATCGATGAGGCACAGAACTGTACCTATATGCAGATCAAAATGTTGCTCACACGCCTTGGCTGGAACTCCTCCATGATCGTCACCGGAGATCCTGCGCAGTCAGATCTACTACCTGAATTATCAGGCCTTGGACCAGCGGCTGAAAAACTCGAAGGCATGGAAGATATATCCATCATACGATTGGCGAAGGAAGACGTCGTGCGTCACCCTCTCGTCGCAAAAATGCTAACGACTTTATAAAATAGATTTCCTTCACACCATCATCCCCGTTTCACACATTGCGGTGAAACGGGGATTTTCTATTTAAAATCTGGTTGCAAATCATAGTTTGGCCACTTAACCATTTAACATATTGCAAAACACATAATTGCTCAGGGGATTCCTATGATTGTTCGCACCTCGTTAATGGCCGCTCTTTTACTCAGCGTATCTGCATGTGCGACATTACCGTTCATAAAAGACACGTCACCCAAAGAGGTTACATCGACCTCTTCAAAGGACACTGATGCGAGTGTTGCTGAAACAATTATTGCGCCTCTCCCGGGTGACATAAAACTAATCGAAACTTACGCACCAGCAAATGGTGAAACCGGTATTCCATACAGCAAATATGAAATGCCCAATGGCCTAACCATCGTGCTGCATGAAGATAAATCTGATCCCCTCATCCACACTGATATTACCTACCATGTTGGTTCGGCGCGCGAAGAAGTCGGCAAATCAGGATTTGCGCATTTCTTTGAGCACATGATGTTTCAGGGATCTGAAAATGTCGCAGATGAAGAGCATTTCAAAACGATTTCCGAAGCAGGTGGAACGCTAAACGGCACAACCAATTCAGACCGCACAAACTATTATGAAACCATCCCATCCAACCAGTTAGAGAAAATCCTATGGTTGGAAGCTGACCGCATGGGTTTCTTCCTTGATGCAGTTACCGAAGAGAAATTTGAAAACCAACGCGAAACCGTCAAAAACGAACGCGGCCAGAATTATGATAACCGCCCATACGGACTTGTCTGGGAAAGAATGAGCGAAGCGCTATTTCCAGAAGGTCATCCATATTCATGGCAAACTATTGGTTATATTGAAGATTTAAACCGCGCCAATCTGGATGATCTCAAGAAATTCTTCTTGCGCTGGTATGGACCAAACAATGCGACGCTGACGATTGGTGGCGACATAGATAAGACCCAAACACTAGAATGGATTGCCAAATATTTTGGATCTATCCCTAGAGGACCAGAGGTTGAAGCGCCGGAATATACGCCAGTCACACTCGAAGCTGATCGCTATATCTCGATGGAAGACAATATTGCGCTTCCACTCGTTTTCATGGCTATGCCAACAGTATATGCACGCCACCCTGATGAAGCGCCGCTGGATGTTTTAATGTCCATCATGGGCGAAGGACGCACATCACTTCTTTACAAAAACCTTGTGAAAGAAGGTCTTGCCGTACAAGCAAGTGCTGGACATGGATGTCGCGAACTAAATTGTACCTTCACGCTGAGTGCCCTCCCCAACCCAGCATCGGGAACATCCCTAACCGATCTAGAACGCATTCTTCGCGACTCTGTTGCCGAATTTGAAACACGCGGCGTCGAGGACGATGATATTGAACGCGTGAAAGCCGGTATTGTTTCGGGCATGATCTATAATCTGGAAAGTGTATCTGGAAAAGTTTCACAGCTCGCTTTCTATGAAACGTTCACTGGATCGCCCAACTACACACAAGATGATATTGCGAGATACTCAAACGTCACCAAAGAAGATGTGATGCGTGTGTACAATCAATACATCAAAGACAAACCTGCGGTGATCATGTCGGTCGTTCCTAAAGGACAGGGTGACACGATTACTGCACCAGATAGCTGGACAATGTATGAGCGCGATATTCCAGAAGCATCTGATGATGCAGAACTCGAATTGCGTTATGCGACCGATGATTTTGATCGTTCAATCAAACCAAGTGCGGCAAACTTCAATCCTGCGGTAAAACTTCCTGATATCTGGAAGTCCAGCATGACAAATGGCGTCAATATTTTAGGGGCGATCAACGAAGAAACACCGACAACGGCAATTCAAATTCAGTTCGAAGCCGGCAGTCGACAAGAAACTCTGGAACAATTGGGGCTGGCAGCTTTAACGTCTGCTATGCTAGGTGAAGCGACCCATTCATCTACGAATGAAGAATTATCAAACCGCCTTGCCAAACTAGGCTCCAGTATCAGCATTGGAAGCGGCAAACGGTTTACAAACATCACCGTTCATTCTTTGACTGAAAACTTGGATGAGACCTTGGCAATCGTCAAAGAACGCCTACTTCAACCCAAATTCGATCCAGATGATTTCAAACGCATAAAAGAGCAAACTCTTCAAGCTATTGAACACCAGAAGACTCAGCCTGCTGCAATTGCTAGCGGAGTATTTTCTTTGCTGACTTTCGGACACAACAATCCGTCCGCTTACTCAAGCCAAGGAACGACGGAGACAATTAACTCGCTCACACTTACTGATGTAAGCACATTCTATAAAAGCTATTATCGGGCGGGCGATGCATCGATCATTGCGGTTAGTGACCTGACACAAGAAGAGCTTGAAACAAAGTTAGATACATTAAACGATTGGGCTGGATATCCCGCTCAATTATCTGCTCTAGAACCCTTCCCTGAAATCGATGCTGGTACGCTTTACCTTATCGACAAAGAAGGTGCTGCCCAGTCAGAAATCAGGATCGGTAAACGTTCATTGCCTTATGATGCATCAGGCGAATATTACCGCGCACGCATAATGAACTATCCGCTAGGTGGCGCGTTTAATAGCCGGATAAACCTGAACTTACGCGAAGACAAGGGCTATACATATGGCGCAAGATCAGGCTTTTCAGGTTCGGATGTGACAGGTACATTCACCGCATCAGCAGGTGTTCGTACCGATGCCACAGCCGATTCCATTGTTCAGTTTACCAATGAGATAAAATCATTTGCAGCAAATGGAATTACCGAAGATGAATTAGCCTTCACGAAGTCAGCGATTGGCCAACGCGATGCACTGAAATACGAAACGCCATTTGATAAACTTGGCTTCTTATCCCGCATCATCACCTATCGCCTTCCTGATGGCTTTACCGATACGCAAAAAGCCATTCTTGAAGGTATAACCAAAGAAGAAATCGATGGTCTGGCCGCCAAACATTTAAACCTTGATGAAATGATCATGGTGGTCATGGGCGACAAAGCCGAAATTGAAGATGAGCTAAAAGATCTCGGGTATCCGATCGTTGAATTAGACACTGATGGTATCCCAGTTCCTGAGCCTCAGCGCCCGAAATTAGATTAAGCAAAACAAAAAAGGCGGCCCACAACAGGCCGCCTTTTTTAATCTAGATAATCTATAAGCTTAGATGTCTTCCGGTAGAATTGTCATATTGAGCTGATATGCAACTTCGCCTTCATCTTCATCTTTGTAAATCACGGCAATAAACTCATCGCCAAGATAAGCTTCAACTGAATCTGGAGTTTTAGGACGTGCTTTCAAATTAATGTCCGGGTTAAGCGTTTTTTTAAGATACACTTCAACTTTTTTTGACTCTTCCGGACTCATGCCCTTCTCCCTCAATTCTATTGCGTTGCACGAAACAACGAAAAAACAAGGGCGCACCATAATGCGCCCTTATCGGTATGCCTAGCTCAACATGTCATGAATTATGAGAAATATTTGAATATTCCAGCACTCATTTTTTATTGGTGGAAATCAAATGGTCCATAGCCTTAGCTGGTTCTTTGCAATCAACACACGCGATTACCTTTGCCGGCACACCAGCCACTGTACATCCACACTTCACTTCTTCAAGCACAACTGACGACGCACCAATGCGTGCATAGTCACCAATTTTGATGTTGCCGAGAATTTTAGCGTCCGCTCCAATTAGAACACCTTTACCCACTTTAGGGTGGCGGTCTGTAAATTCTTTTCCGGTTCCACCTAAGTTCACACCGTGCATAAAGGAACAATCATCTCCGACAACAGCTGTCTCGCCGATAACAACGCCCGTTGCGTGGTCCATCATAATGCCACAGCCCATTTTTGCAGCGGGATGGATATCGACACCATACAACTCACTTGTGCGGGACTGCATAAAGAACGCAAGAACATCGCGCTCTTGGTGCCACAACCAATGCGCCACGCGGTAAGTTTGCAGACCTAAAAAGCCTTTGAAAAACAAAAAAGGCTGAAGCAAAGTTCTACAAGCTGGATCACGATCACTTACCGCCTGCAGGTCCCGCTCGACACATTTGATGATTGTCTCATCTTCTGCAAAAGCCTGTTTGCACACTTCTCGAATCTGAAGCGCATTCATGTCAGGCCCACCAGCCTTTTGTGACAATTGATAACAAAGAGCTTGCACCAAGCTATCATGGCTCAACACAGCTGCATTAAAGAAGCCAGCTAATACTGGCTCGCGGCGCGCAGCTTCTTCTGCTTCAAACCGCAATCTTTGCCACACTGGAGCCGCCGACCCTGGTTTTACAGCATTAGCTGTATCCACATCAGACTTTGACATTATGCTCTCCTTAATTCCCGAACCCTAAACCTGCCCAGCTTGAAAAGCTTGCGCAGCTCCATCAGGTAATTTGCCTTGTCTCCATAAATGGTCTGCCTTTAGCAAAATCACAAGAGACAAAGCATCAGTTATTTCCCCGTTCACAGCCATTTGAACAGCCTGACCAATTGGCATTTTCCAGACTTTTATCTCTTCGACATCATCTAATTCATGCTCATCACATTCTGATAAGCCCCATGCTATATACCCAAATGCGCGCTCATCCGTGACCGAATTAGACAAATGCACGTTTGAAATTATAGGTGCCCAATATTCAGCTTTTAAATTCACTTCTTCTGACAATTCCCGTTTGGCGGTGTTTAGCGGGTCTTCATTCATCGCCCCACCGCCTTCGGGAATTTCCCATGCATATTGGCCTAGCGCGAACCTATGCTGCCCCACAAGATAGGTCATTCCCTCTTCATCAATGGGCAGCATACCTATCGCCAAGTTTTTAAAAGAGACCAAACCATAGGTCGCAGGAGCGCCAGTTGGTGCTATCGCTTTGTATTCCCCAACTCGCATCCAAGGTGTGTCATACTTTGTCTGAGAAGATTGAATCTTCCATCCTTTAGAAAAATCAATGTCATTGGGCTTCTGAGTATGCTTAGACAATGTCATGTTTATCCTTATAAGGGCTGCTAAATAACGATTTGAGTTGAGTATGTAGCGATGACACCCCAGGCTAGCAAGCTGTTGATTTCTCTACGCTGCTCGACATAACCCATATTATATGAGGACAAGAACGATATGAAACAGCCAGTTCAAATCCCACAACGTCCAGAGCTAAATACATGCTTAAAAGCGAACTATCCAAGCTCAGAAACGCTTCAACTGCTCTCTCAACGTCGTTCCAGCCCTATTAAATGTCTAAGTGGGCCCGGCCCCTCAAAGGAAGACATTGAGGCAATATTATCAATTGCGACCCGTGTTCCAGACCACAGAAAGCTAGAGCCATGGCGCATGGTTATTATTTCGGGCGACGCGCGCATCTCACTCGGAAAGAAGCTTGGAAGCATTTACGAACAAGAAAACCCCAACTGCACCAGCGAAGACATCAAAGTTGAAACCAATCGCTTTCTAAGAACTCCTATTTGTATCGCAGTTATTTCCAGTCCGGATATTCATCACAAAACACCGGTGTGGGAACAAGAGCTATCAACCGGCGCTCTATGTATGAATATTCTGACGACAGCGAATGCCTCGGGTTGGGCAGGCTCATGGATAACGGAGTGGTACGCGTTTTCCCAAGCGTTTAAGAAAACCATGCATCTGGAAGATCATGAACGGTTTGCTGGCTTCATTTATCTGGGCACAGCAATGCAAGATCCGCCTGAAAGACCAAGGCCAGACTTGAGTAAAGTTATATCTTATTGGCCTTATTAGCGCCAACGAATTGTGCATTTTGGAGACCACCACCCTCAAATATTAGATCGCAACGTTTAAAATGCGGGCATTCTGCTCAAAATTGCGCCTGCAATATATGCACTTCATGCAATTTTTACATTCCTTAACAGAGTCTCAATGGCCAATTTGTAATGGAATTGGTTGTTTCAATTAACGACGCAATAGCGTAGTTACCCGATCCGCCCGTTAGGCAATACAAAATTTCCAGCGGGTTACTATTGTAATTTCTCCGTGAAAACGGGGATCGCATATCTGAAGGGATAGTTCGATCATGCGCACACTTTTTTCTGCGAGCGTATTCGCTCTTGCTGCAATCGCCACAACAACTACAACAGCAAACGCTGAAGTAGAGCTTTCTGGTAACGTTGCTATTACAACTGACTACCACTGGCGTGGTGTTTCTCAGTCAAACCAAGACTTGGCTGTTCAAGGTGGTTTTGACCTCGCAACTGACTCTGGTTTCTATGCAGGTACATGGGCTTCTTCAGTTGACTTCCTAGACTCAACAGACACAAACCTTGAAGTAGACTTCTACGCTGGTTTCGGCGGTGAGTTTGGTGAAGGTGTTGGCTATGACGTTGGTGCAATCTACTACGCATACCCAGATTCAGACGATGGCGACCTAGATTTCTACGAAATTTACGCTGGTCTTTCTAAATCATTCGGCGGTGCAGACGTTTCTGGTATGCTTTCATATGACCCAGACAACGAAACATTGTACGCAAACGCTGACGTAGGTGTTGGTTTCTCTGACTTCTTCTCAGCAAGCGTTGGTGTTGGTCAGTACCTTGACGGTTTTGACGAGTACATGAACTACAACATTGGTGGAACTTTCTCAGCTGAAGGTTTCGACTTTGACCTTCGCTGGTACGACAATGACTCTGCTGGTGCAGATGACAACATTGTATTCTCAATCGCTAAATCTCTTTAAGATCTAACGATTGAATAGGAAGGTAATCTAACTTTCCATACCAATTAGAAAGGGATGCTATCGCAAGATGGCATCCCTTTTTTTGTATTTCTCAAACACTATCTGGCACAATAGCACAACCAGTAAATGCAAGCTAAATTTAACGTAGTAAAAACTTCTTAACAATTTCGGGCAAATTATAAACCAGTTTGGTAAGAGCTGGTTATGCCTGCACCAAATTGAAGAGCCGATATTCATTCTTTTACGCGTGGTAATTCCACATTAAATTGGACATTTACACAATGAAAAAGCTATTCTCTTTTGGTGCTCTAGCAGTAGTAGCCGCATCTGCTGCATCCACTGCACATGCAGGCTCAGAACCTGAAAGTGACACTTCTGGAGTCACTCTCACGGGGAATGTAACTTTCACCACAGATTACCAATGGCGCGGCGAAACCCAATCCAATCACGACTTTGCTATTCAAGGTGGTTTTGATCTCGCAACGGATTCAGGATTTTACGCTGGTGTCTGGGCATCATCCGTCGATTTCAACGATGATAGTGATACCAATGTAGAGGTTGATTTTTACGGCGGATATGCTGGAGAGTTTGGACCACATATCGGATTTGATGTCGGTGTTATTTCTTATAATTACCCAAATGCAGATGATGAAGACAGCGACTTTTACGAAATCTATGCAGGCTTAGACAAACACCTGGGTGAGAATCTGCATGTCCATGGCATGGTATATTACGACCCTGAAAGCGAGTATTTGTTTGCCCACTCCGAAGCAGTCTATGCTTTTACAGATCATTTCTCAGCGGATGTCGGGCTTGGAAAATATTTTGAAGGCCATCACGAGGTATATGACTACCATGTCGGCGCAACATATTCTCTCAACAGCTTTGACTTAGACCTTCGATATTATGCCGTAGAAGATAAAGATCATGGCTATGCATACGATCCACTTCATCCACCTGAGAAAAAAGACAATGACAATGTGGTTTTCTCAATAAGTAGGTCATTCTAGCTTCAATTCAAAAGACTTTTGTTAGAATAAAGATCTTTTATCTTCTAGGTGCATATTCCAGAAGATTATCAATCAAAATCAATGTATAATACTCTCCAATATATATGGAGAGTATGCATGATTATTGGGGTTCCACGCGAAATCAAAACGGAAGAACATCGGGTCGGCCTGACACCAGAGGCAGTCGCTGAACTTGTTCTATCTGGACATGACGTTTTAATCGAAACCAATGCCGGAGGCGGAATTGAAGCGACAGATTCAGACTATGAGACTGCTGGGGCCAAAATTCTTAAAACTGCTAAAGATGTGTTTGATCAAGCTGAACTCATCATCAAAGTAAAAGAGCCCCAAGCCGAAGAATGCGCGATGTTAAAGCCGCATCACACACTATTCACATACCTTCACCTAGCCGCCGACAAGCCACAAGCTGAAGCACTGATGAAGTCAGGCGCGACATGTATTGCGTATGAGACCGTGACGGACAGAAATGGTCGCCTCCCTCTTCTTATGCCCATGAGTCAGGTTGCAGGGCGTATGTCGACACAAGTCGCAGCGTGGGCGCTGCAACGCACTATCCGCGGTCGCGGCCTTCTTATGGGAGGCGTCCCTGGCGTGGCACCAGCGAAAGTCGTCATCCTAGGCGGCGGGGTCTCGGGTACACATGCAGCGGAAATGGCCATTGGTCTTCGCGCTGATGTAACAGTGTTTGATCGCTACATGCCTCGCCTTGATGAGCTTGATGTTCAGTTCGCTGGATCAGTCAAAACGGCTTACTCAACGCCAGCCAGTGTCGCAAACGCTGTTGCAGACGCAGATGTCGTCATTGGTGCAGTCCTCATTCCAGGTGCATCTGCACCGAAACTTGTGACGAAAGAAATGCTCAAAACGATGAAACGTGGTTCAGTTCTCATCGATATTGCAATCGACCAAGGCGGATGTTTTGAAACCTCCCACCCCACCACACATACTGACCCTATTTTCGAAGTTGAAGGCATTCTCCATTACTGTGTCGCCAACATGCCGGGTGCTGTGCCGCGCACATCTACATATGCCCTAAGCAATATGACATTGCCTTTTATCCTCGCTATTGCTGGCAAAGGAACACAAAAGGCATTGCAGGAGGACAAGTATCTTGCAGAAGGTCTGAATGTGGCGGATGGCAATATAGCCTATGAACCTGTCGCAAACGACTTGAACTTACCGTTCGCGAAACCAACTTGGCTAAACTAAGCCACTGATAAAGCGTGCCTGAAACCATATGATCGATGGATATGCAGCAAGCCATACCCAGAAAAATCGATTGAGCCCAAACAGGCACGCATTTGCAAAGTGGAATATAGCGGCGACTGCTAAACCGATAAGCAAAGTTATCTCCGAAACCAGAGAGAGCGGGAATAGCAGCTCGAATAGCATCACAGACCAAGACATCAACACAAGCAATCTTGGTCTGTCCGCCCATGCTCTAATGTTCTCGCCGACGGGATAGGCAGAGAATAAAAAGACATCGCGCAGCGCCTGCCCCTGTCGCCAATCTCTATTCACGATTTTTACCCAACCCGAGATAAAATAAGAAAGCACGAGCTGTATCGCCAAATACCCAAACGCAATTTCTTTCCAGTTTTGTTCGGGCAGGAAATGAACGCCAACAAGGCTGAACAGGATTAAAATTCCCATCCTGTCGCTGCCTCCATTATAAGGCCCTTGAAATCGGAGAAGCAGGAAAAAAGCGGTGATAGCCAAGCCTAGCAGAGCGCATTGGACCAACACACCAGCTAAAACCAAAGCACATAAAACACCCCGCGTTATGAACACCCAATTTGGCTTATGAGACACCGAAAAATGCTCAAACGCCTGCTGCAAGAAAGCAAGAACCAGCACAATCTCGCTGATACGGACTGCTAATTCAAAGCTTATCATTTATCCGCCCGCTGCATTTTAGGTGCTTCAAACAAAGGAGATAAATAAGTGATTTGACGCTCTATCTCAGCCCCCTCTCGCGCAACAAATACAAGACGGAATTGGAAGTGGTGCTCATCGCCCATAAGACCATGTTGCGTTAAATCATGCCGAATACGATCAGATATTTCATCAATGCTATGCTGTGTCGGATTATTCATAAGGCGCTCAGCACAACTCACCAAGAACAGCTGCTCGTTCCAGTGCGGATTCCAAAACATGCGCCCCAGCATGGTCAGTATGGACACAGCCTCAGGACGAGGTCGGAACTCTTCCCAGCTTTGTGCTTCAATACCGTTTTCTAAAATCGTAAACTCTATACGGGGAGATGGTGCAACCGTGTCAAAGAAACGCCATGACGGGATGAGAGCTGGCAATAATAAAGACAATGACCGCAACAAATACCATTCTCCCACAAGGATGATATCTGAGTATAACTTGAGTCGTTTATTTGTATGCTGGAGGAATAAAATCCCTCGAAAAATCAGCCTTCATCATCAAACAAGAATGGAGCCGCAGCTCGACGGTTATCATCTGCCAATAGCTTCCGACCAATCGGTGGTTCTGATCGCGACAGACAATCCCCGCGATGACATAGGCGACACGACACCCCGATAGGCGTCGCTTTTGCCTGCTTTAAATCTGTAGTCTCTGCATACACAAGGCGCTCGGCATGTTCGATTGAACATCCAAGTGCAATTGCCCGCTCGGCCCTATCTGCAGAATAGGTTTCACCACCCGCACTCACAGTACGCGAAATAGAGAAGAACTGCGCACCATCGGGTAATTCAAGCAATTGGGTGACGACTTCACGCGGCGTCTTGAAAGAAGAATGCAACGCCCACAATGGACAAGATCCACCATGCCGCGCAAATGGAAAATTACTTCCATCTAGTCGTTTAGACACATTTCCTGCCGCATCCACGCGAATAAAAAAGAAAGGCACACCTTCAGCGCCCGGCTTTTGCAAAGTTGTCAGACGGTGAGAGACTTGTTCAAAACTCGTCCGAAACAAACGCGCTAGAAACTGTATGTCATATCGACTTTTCTCAGCCGCCTTATAGAAACGCTTATAAGGCATGAGTATCGCGCCGGCGGTGTAATTGGCTAATGCCCGACGCGATATACGTCTTGCACTATCACTCATATTTTCACAGCGATTGAGCGCGTCTTCCAGCTGCTTACCAAAGCCAACATACGCAATCTGCAGCGCAATCTGAAATGCTTCCGCGGATACTTCCAACCCTTCAGCCAGAACCAATTCTTTGCGGTGAAGATCAAATCGGCGCACTGAACCAACCATCAAATCTTGTGGTAGGCGCCGTGTTTTATAGCCGAATTTTTCATCGAGATACGAACGAAGCGCTTCAAGGCCTTCATGCGCTAAGCCAATGGCTTCAGCTTTTGCATCCAACTCAGCAAAATAGTTTTTCTCGGCAACAAGGAAAGCGCGCGTCTCTTCGATCGGATCAAATTCGATGTCCTGACCAGCACGATCAGCTAGCGCTAGCTGGCTCTCTCTATAGGCTTTATGGACCCGTACAAAAGCTTCAGCCAAAGCAGGATGACCAATAGCTAATTCTTCTGGCTCAGACGGACTTAAATCGAGTTCGCCATAAAGAGGGTCTTTGAGAATTTCTTCAATTTTCTGAGTAAGTTCAACGCCGCCATCACCCGCAAACTTGGCCAGGTCGACATCATAAATGCTTGCCAGTTTGAGGAGAACCTTGGCCGTCAGAGGACGCTGATTACGTTCGATAAGGGCAATATAAGATGGTGATAGACCAAGCTCTTCGGCCATCATATTCTGAGTAAGCCCCAGATCACGCCGTAACCGCCGCAATCTAGGTCCTACAAATACTGCCTTATCACTCAGCATATATTAGTCCTCATTGGTGCAGCCCTTTCTTATCAAGTCTAAAGCGATGCAACAAAGGTTCAGTGTAACCACTTGGCTGCCCCACACCATCAAATATCAACGCACAAGCGGCTTTGTAAGCTACACCATCAAATGATGGTGCCATTGGCTCATACAATGGATCATCGGCATTTTGATCATCCACTTTTACAGCCATACGGCGCAAAACTTTTTCCACCTCAGAAACTGTACACACATTATGCATCAACCAGTTAGCAATATGTTGAGATGAAATTCTCAAAGTTGCGCGATCTTCCATCAAGCTAATATTGTTGATGTCAGGCACTTTGGAACACCCAACGCCTTGATCAATCCACCTTACAACATAGCCTAACAGGCCTTGCGCATTGTTCTCCAACTCGTCGCTAATCTCTTCTTCACTCCAGTCGGCAGACTTGGCCACTGGATATTTAAGAAGTGTGCTCAGCGCTGGAATGTCTTGCTTTAAGACGTCTTCCTGACGGGAAGCCACATCTACAGTATGATAGTGAACAGCATGAAGCGTCGCGGCAGATGGACTAGGCACCCAAGCGGTATTCGCACCCGTTTGAGGGTGTCCAATTTTTTGCTCAAGCATATCGCTCATACGGTCAGGCGCAGCCCACATGCCCTTCCCAATTTGAGCACGACCAGAAAAACCACACGCCAAACCAATTGCGACATTGCGCTTTTCATACGCATCAATCCAAGCAGATGATTTCATCTCGCCTTTGCGGATCATAGGACCCGCATACATGGATGTGTGCATTTCATCGCCTGTCCGATCAAGGAACCCCGTATTGATGAACACAATTCTGTCTTTCACCGCATGGATACAGGCCGCAAGATTTGCAGACGTTCTACGCTCCTCATCCATCACGCCCACTTTAACCGTGTGACGCGTCAGCCCCAATAGATCTTCAACGGCATTGAACAAGTCATTGGTAAATGCACATTCCTCTGGTCCATGCATTTTCGGCTTAACAATATAGATAGAGCCTGTTTTTGAGTTTCTGATCCCATTCTTTTTAAGAAGATCAACGCAACCGATTAGACTTGTAACAATCGCGTCCAAAATACCTTCTGGCGCTTCACTACCATCAGCCAGCAACACTGCAGGCGTTGTCATCAAATGCCCAACATTACGCACAAGCATGAGAGAGCGCCCTGAAAAATCTACTGTTTTACCAGATAGATCCGTATATTGGCGGTCCTCATTAAGCCCGCGACGAACTTCATCTCCACCCTTTTTAAAGGTCGAAACGAGGTCACCCTGCATCAGGCCATACCAGTTTTGATAGGCCGCTAATTTGTCCTCAGCATCCACCGCCGCAACAGAATCTTCAAAATCAACAATCGTCGATAACGCAGATTCCAAAACAACATCACACACGCCTGCTTTATCCTGACGTCCAACTGGGTGATCACCATTGATCAGCAGCTCAATGTGCATACCATTGTGCCGGAATATTATCTTGCTAGGCGCATCCGGCTGGCCTTCGAAACCAACTAAAACGGATGGATCTAAAAGCCCGGGAACTAACGCGCCATTTTCTATAGAATAAGCTTCAACATCGGCATGTTTGCCATTCTCCAATGGAATAGCGTCATCTAGAAAATTCTTCGCCCAGCTGATAACTTTTTCACCGCGCGCTGCATCATATCCAGATTTCTCATTGCCTTCATAAGCAATGGCATCTGAACCATAAAGCGCATCATAGAGAGAGCCCCAACGTGCATTTGCAGCATTTAGCGCATACCGAGCATTTAGAACGGGTACAACCAATTGTGGCCCTGCTAATTGCGCTAGCTCTGCATCAACATTTT
Source organism: uncultured Hyphomonadaceae bacterium (assembly GCA_964352025.1). Taxonomy (GTDB): domain Bacteria; phylum Pseudomonadota; class Alphaproteobacteria; order Caulobacterales; family Hyphomonadaceae; genus Hirschia. The sequence goes on along the minus strand of CAYGPZ010000001.1, from coordinate 669,465 downwards.
GCGTCCCTATTTTAAAGGGCGCAGGTTCGGGAACGAGATACCCAATGTCACGTAGAAAAGCCTGATATTCGTCCTGACTTGGTTGACCATTTTCTGGTTCTTTATGCCAAGCATCTATCTTGGCCTGTAGATTTTCTCGTGTTTCAAGTAGTTCTTTATTTTTAGATGAGAAACGCTCGAATATGTTCGCCACGCCCCACCAGAAAGTGTCTTTCTCATAGCCTAATGGTCCAACAAGTTTTGAATCAATAAATTCAGCAAGCTTCGCATCTATCGTAAGATTTTCTCGTAATATTGTTTTGGATTGCATGATCCGCATCCTTTTACGTCAGTAGAATAGATGAACGTTTAGACAGCCTATTACAAAGCCAATAAACGTTCATCCAATTCTTTATTATTTCTGTTGAGCAATACATTGCTCAAAGGTTTCACGCTTCTTTTTTAGCAAAACTCACCGAAAACATTTCTTTGCCTTCAAAGAGGTTTTTGGGTTTTTGCACACCTTCGGCCAACATGAATAAACGCGACACGATAGGACCATCCATTATATATCCGCGCTCGCCCATACGGCTGCGGTGAAACTCGATAACAGCCTCGCTAAAGCTTGGAGCAATTATTGTTATACGGTTTGGGTTTTCATTCGTCATTTTCATTTCCTCCTAAAAAAATGCGGAGCCGGTCAGTTTTCCCAACTCGGCTCCGCTAGAGTTGAAACGTTAATTATGAGAATTGGTTCATTGTGTTGTCTTCACCGCTAGCTTTAAGAGCTGCATCTCCGGCAAAGTATTCTTTATGGTCGTCTCCAAGGTCGGACCCAGCCATATTTTGGTGCTTCACACAGGCCACGCCTTCACGAATTTCCACACGCTGGACTGTCTTCACATAGCCAAGCATTGCTTGTTCACCAAAGTAGCGCTTCGCGAGATCATCCGTTGACAAAGCTGTCGTGTGGTAAGTCGGCAAAGTGATCAGGTGGTGGAAAATACCAGCGCGTTTTGCACCTTCACGTTGGAAAGACTGAATACGATTATCCGCTTCTGTTGATAGCTCAGTTGCATCGTAAGATTCATCCATAAGCTTTGCACGATCATAGTTAGAAACGTCGCGACCTTCCTGCTCCCATGCATCATACACTTGCTGACGGAAATTAAGCGTCCAGTTGAATGATGGAGAGTTGTTGTAAACAAGCTTTGCATTTGGAACGACGTCACGAATACGATCCACCATCCCTGCAATCTGGTCTACGTGCGGCTTCTCGGTTTCGATCCACAAGAGATCTGCACCATTTTGAAGAGACGTAATACAATCAAGAACACAACGATCCTCTCCCGTTCCAGCACGGAATTGATACAGGTTTGATTTCAAACGCTTTGGTTTAAGCAATTCACCATTACGCTGTATTAACACATCTCCATTTGTCGATGTCTCAGGATTATATGGCTCACAATCCAAAAACGAGTTGTATTGATCACCCAAATCACCCGGCGTTTCCGAATAAGCAATCTGTTTCGTTAGACCAGCTCCAAGAGAGTCAGTCCGCGCAACGATAATACCATCATCAATACCTAGCTCTAAAAATGCGTAACGACACGCACGTATCTTCGCCAAGAAATCTTCATGTGGAACCGTTACTTTACCGTCCTGGTGACCACATTGCTTTTCATCCGATACCTGGTTTTCAATCTGCAGAGCACATGCACCAGCTTCGATCATTTTCTTGGCCAGCAAGTAAGTTGCCTCTGCATTCCCAAATCCTGCATCAATATCTGCGATGATTGGAACAACGTGCGTCTGGTAATTGTCGATTTCAGATTTGATCTCTTTGAATTGATCAATTTCGCCAGCTTTATCAGCAGCATCCAAACGACTGTATAATAGACCCAATTCGCGGGCATCAGCCTGACGAAGGAATGTGTACAATTCCTCGATCAAAGCAGGCACAGACGTTTTCTCGTGCATAGACTGATCCGGCAATGGACCAAACTCAGACCTAAGCGCAGCAACCATCCAACCAGAAAGGTAAAGGTATTTGCCTTTGGTTGAACCAAAATGCTTCTTGATCGAAATCATTTTTTGTTGGCCCACAAATCCGTGCCAGCACCCTAATGATTGCGTGTAATTTTTAGGGTCTGCATCATAAGCTGCCATGTCTTCACGCATGATTTTGGCTGTGTAGCGCGCAATATCCAATCCCGTCCGGAATTTGTTCTGGTTTTGCATACGCAGCACGGCTTCCGGCTGAATGTCTCTCCAGCTATCACCGTAACGATTAATCAAGTCCGATATCGGCTCGCTGCTTCCTGTATAGGCCATTTGTCACTCCCGCTAAATATTGTTTCTTTTGGCTTATCGACAAAGATCAATAAGTCTTGGAAACGGTGTAACGAGCGCAATAAAGCTTGTGCAGATGCTACGAAGTGCGGTTGTCAATTCTTACAGATAGCGCGTGTAATGTTGTAAACCTTGTAAGGAACACAAATCATCAGTTTATCCTCAGCAAGCCAATGCAATCGCCAGTAAATCAATGTAAAAGACGGTTCAGACATCCGCAACCAATCCTTTTCGGACTTACCGTCGGCAGTATTTAAATCTAGAAGTACTATTTATATGTATAAAGTTTATGGCCAAAGTAACTTGAAATTGCTGGAACTGACACCCCAATGAAATGGGCAATTTCGGCAGGATGAAATGTCCATCCCCAACTCGGAAACACAACTCTAGCCATTAATGAACTAACTAAAACAGCTAACACTGCGCCAACAGCATTTACAACACAAAACCGAAATATCCGCGTTTTAACAGGTGTATCCGGAGCACCAAAAATGAGTTTTTGAAACAATACAAAAGCAATGACCATACCGATCACATAGGCAATCAATACCGCCAACTCGAAGACCATAACAAAGTCTAAAAAGTATCGCGAGACCATGTTCGCAATTGCAGCTAACGCCCCCACTGCGACGAAACAAAAAAATTCCTTAAGCTTAAAAAGCTGCTTTATCATTCAAAGGCTTTCGATATGTATTGGTTCGTACGGCACAATTGAAGCACTTAAACATGCTTACATTTTCGTTTTGTGCATTATTGGCATGGGTAGAGAGCGAACAATCAGCAATATCCAGCGCCATAACCAAGGCGCATAAACACGGACGCGTTTTTTCTCGACAGCACGTACCATGACATCCGCTATTTTTTCAGGAGTAGCCCACAAAGGGCCTCCCTTATTTTCAATATGGTCCGTCATTGGCGTGTCAATAAAGCCAGGTTTGATCAAAGTTACATTGATGTCGTCATCAGGTGCAAAACGGTGAGCCATTCCCTCAGCTACACGCTCCAAAGCGCCTTTTGTTGCGCCATAAATATAGTTTGACTGACGCCCACGATCTCCAGCAACGGAACCGATAACGACTAAATGACCAGTCGTCTGTTCTTCAAACTTCGCAGCAAATGCTTCACACCACATAGAAGCGGATACGAGATTCACGTCAAACATAGATTGAACAGATGCGATATCTTTTTGCTGTTCTTTCTGGTCGCCCAAAATGCCGTAGGCTAGCAAAACTTGATCAACATAATCGGTTTTCTCTTCAATTTGAGCAAACAAATCTTTTACACTCGCAGGTTGGCCAAGGTCCCCTGCAATACAAATAGAGCTTTCATGACCACCTCGTGAAACAATATCTGTGCGAATTTCTTCAAGATGCTCTTGGTTACGCCCAACCAGAACAAAGGATGTTTTCGTCGCAACAGCAACTTGGCGGGCGTAAGCGATGGCAACAGCTGATGTTGCACCTAAAATAACGAGCGTTTGCATGTGTATTGCTTTCTAACTTTCAGGCTTTTTTTCAAGCTGTGTGTCGGATTTTGTATCAGCGTTAGTATCAGAAACATCTTCCTGTTTCATTTCGCGATCTTCAGAAATTTTCTCAATGTCTTCAGAAACTTCTATTGATTTATCGGTACCGTCATCTGCAGTTTGATTTTCAGCAGCATCTTCTCCGACCATTTCCTGATTTGATGTGACACGACGCCAAAAAGATGAGGAAATCTTAGGGTCCCGCATCTCTTCAAGCTCTGGCCATCTTGGAAAACTCGATTGGTACATAGATGCAGACATGCGCCCATCCTTGGCTGGATATACACAGCCGGAATACTCACGGACTATCTCATCCAACTTGTCCAACAGTGCCAGTGTTGGCTTTCCTCGATTGGCAAAATCAAGTGCTAAGGAAACCCCTTCCCTACCAAATGACATAATACCTGGTGATGTTTCAGGTCCGTGAAGTTTCAAAACAGCTAAGAATGATCCCTGCCCTGACTTGGCAATCACTTCCAACAACTTACGAATGCCTTCTTCTCCATGTTCTGGTGCAAGAATACATTGGTGTTGATAAAAGCCTTTAGGACCATATAGCTTGTTCCAGCCCAAGATGCCGTCCAGCGGATAGAAAAATGGATCATAATGCTGGCGACCTTTAAAATTAGCCGCAGGACGCGCTCGATACATGGCGTTAAACAACGAAATAGACAATTTATTCAAAGTCCAACTTGGCATCGTCATTGGCATCGGCTTGGCTTCATCACCATGGGCCGTTAAACGTTGAGCTTTTGCAACACCGTCGGGAACATCAGATGCAGGCTTTCCGCGAGAGAATATACCCCTTCCCAGTGCGTCCCCTTTAGCAAAACAGTCAACCCACATGACACTGTAGGGCCAGTCCTTACTTTCTGCACTCAACCGAAAAAAGTCGGATAGGTTTTCGCAATTCAGATTTTCAACGTCTAGATATGCGGATTTGATTGGCTTTAATTGAATTTCTACCCACTCGATAAATCCAGTTAAACCCAAGCCTCCAATCGTCATATTGAATAAATCAGCATTCTCATCCGGTGAGCATTCCAGAACACCCTTATCTGACCGACGAATTTGAAAACGCGTAATATGCGCCCCTAAACTACCTGCTTGATGATGGTTCTTGCCATGAACATCATTGGCAACCGCGCCCCCCAAAGTAACGAATTTTGTTCCGGGAGATACTGGAAGAAACCACCCTTTCGGGACACAAACTTTGAGTAGCTCGCCTAAAGAAAGTCCGGTTTTCGCACGAACTATACCCTTCTCCCAGTCTGCATTTAATAGGTCGTTCAATCGCGGAGTTAAACAGACATTTTGCCCATCATTCAAAGCAACATCACCATATGAACGCCCTAATCCATGTGGAATAAATGTATTATCTGGATCACGGAAAAGGTCATCCAACTGCTGAACATATTTATTTGATGCTAAACGAGTGATGTTTTGGTCAAAATTATGAGTTCGGCCCCAACTTACAACCATCTTTCCCAAATTATCCTTGTTTCTTCTACCGTAAGCACGCAAACCGCAATAACGAGACAGGCTAGAGATATTTTATCTTTGACAGCGTATAGAACCGGATCATCATCCAGCTCTCCACGCCCCGCTACAAGCCATATACGCATAAACCATGCCGCGACGACGGCTGATATAACAATCATGGCTTTATCGCTTTCTATCAAGCGATTTGGAGCAAGCATTCCGTAGATCGCAAATGATAGCACTGCAGAATATGCTGTGGCTCCCCCAAAAGCCATTAGCATTTTATCATCATTGGCTTGATAGCCCCGACCCGATACTTTCTGTTTTCCACTAGATTTACTGACTTCAACATACCGTTTTGCCAAAGCAAGACTTAGGAATGTCAAACCAATAAATGTCATCAACCACGCGGTTGGGGGCGCATTGACAATCTCTGCGCCCGCCCAAACACGAAGGCTAAATAAACAGGCTAAAACAAAGACATCGACAATCGGTAAACGTTTGAGCCTAAATGAATAAGCAATCGTTGTTGCCCCATAAATACTCAACACAAGACCAAATTTTGGATCCAGTAAATAAGCCCATATCAGCGCGCCTAATACGGCTACTCCCATTACCAGAACAGACATCGGGACAGATAAATTTCCAGCAGCTATCTGGCGCAGTTTCTTTGTCTTGTGTTTCCGGTCATCTGGAATATCAAACAAGTCATTTAGAATATAAGTCCCGCTCGCCATCAAACCAAAACAGACAAAGGCTTGTGCAAGGGATAGGAAATCGGATGTTGTCAACGATATTAAAATCAAACCCGGAACAACAAACAATAGTATATTCTTTGCCCATTGATGAAGTCGCATCGCTTTAAAAATAGGATAGATTGATGATTTCTTTGCGACAACTTCGTCAACTTGCACTGGTTTTCCATCTTGATCATGCAGTGAAAAAGATGCTGCAGGCGCATTAAATGCATACCCTTTTTGACTTTGCTTCCACACCTTAAAATCGTGGGAACTATTGCCTGCATACACAAAACCGTTTGGACAATTCTCAGTCAAATATTTTGCTTTGCGCGATGACGTTAAATTAAGGTCCGGTTCTGTCCCCTGCCACCGACAGAACATACCTAAGTGCTTTGCTATACGTTCTACAAGCGTATGATCTGAACCTGAGACGAGCCAAACATCATCTCCCCGCTCCTTATAAGATTCCATCAACTCCAGAGCCTTCGGCTCATATGGCAAATATTCGGGATCAATGTGGTCCCCTACCTTTTTAACCATCCAGCGTTTAGCTTCAGAACGCGATTTAAAGAGTTTATATAGCGCCAAAGGAATAAGAAATGGCATCCATCTGGCTATCAGAATAAGAAGCTCATGGGTTGTGTCAGATCTGATGAGCGTTCCATCAAGGTCCATGACTAAAATTTTTCTGTTGTTCCTAAGGGGGACTGATACAGTCATATTTGAAACTCTTTTTAATTCGTAACAGCTGGAAGAGCTTTTAATATTACAACTTCCACCCTTGGATGAACCCAATAATTCTTGTGAGAAGGCACTTTTTTATTGCCAAATCTTTGCACTATTTCAAACTGGTTCAATTTTTCCAATTCACTCAATCGCTCAAAACCTGCATTCGATAAGAGCAATAAATCAAACTGGGGACCATCCTCTAAACATAAGGCAAGGTCTGCTTCACGGCAGACATTCAGACTGGTAGCATTGCGACCAATATGCTCCCTTGAAAAGGCAAGCTCTCTTGAGGCTAGAACATTGTATTCACTAGTGAATTCGTTAGATATCCACTTGACTGTTTCAACCCTAGAATTCAAGTTATTAAGAGCTTTATTTCTAAACTCTATCGTGTGACCAGCGAGTACAAAGGCTAGTATAATCATCGCGAGACCTGTCACCCAAGTACTCCGAAAACGCTTTACAAAAGGTGGCAATTCAAGTTCCCGAATTCCATCTAAAAAGAACGCGCTTGCAATAGACAAAGCAGCTATCACCGGAAGTAAATTTCTAAATGGTTGGTAATCGTATAAACTAGACATGTACAGCGCAATAGCTAGGTAAGGGCTCGCTACGATAAGATACGTTCGTGGCAGTTTTTTCAGACATCCAAGAAGACACCCTGCGCACAAAATTAAAATCAAGGGGACGCCTAACTCAATATCCCTTATCGCAGATTCAAAATATGTTAATACCGTTGATCTTTTTGCGTAAACAACAGCCTGTTCCTGAATATCTAGTAGAACCTCAGGTCGATTAAACAACCACTGAGGCATTGTTGTTAAAACCGCGGCAAAAAAGCCAAAGGCAGAAAGAAAGCCATAGCCTAAAAAGCTCTTCCAACTAGTCCTATAAGCAATTAAAACTGCTAGTCCGACCGCCAATGCCACCCCACCAGAAGGATACTTTGACGTAAAAGCTAGTCCGCTAAAAATCCCAGCCCATAAAACCCATGACCAGTGAGATTTTGTAATTATTTTCGATATTGCATAGAAAGTACACACTACAAAAAAAGCGGCAACAGTGTCTGTAATAATGAAATAAGAACGACTGACAAAAGTTGGTGATAGTGCGACAAATATTCCAGCGAACGCACTTGCCATTAAGCTCAACTTTAATTGACGAGCAGTTTTGAATATCAGTACAGGAATCGCAATCGAGGTACTTAATACTATTATCCGGCCTACTAAAATGAGTGTCGCCGGGCCAACATTATTGTATTCATAAAGCCCATTGGAGACTTCCGTTATTGGAAAACCCAACCATTCAAACAGACGACAAACGACATAAATTGCATTCGCTAAAAATGTTGGATACCTATACCATCCAGCGTCCCATGTATCGTTGTTAAGCATGTGTAATACTCTCAACAACACATGCCCCTCATCTAATTCAATGTATGGCAAACCAATTGAAATCAATGAAAATTTAAACAAAATAGACAACAGTATTAAAAAGAAAACAATGTCTCTATCTTTAAATACATCAACATATCTAGATGCATTAGCAAGAACAAAATTCTTGATCATAGCCGCCCCCCCCGATGAAAATATTCACTATCCAGCCAAATACAATTTGGACCTGAATTTCATCTTTTAAAGCAACTGTAAAGTAATTACTCGAGGAGCTAATTAAAGACTCGATTTTTGCTTAAGTCGCATTGGAATCCCGATTAGAATGCTTAAACTTAGAGCGATCAGAAAAGATGTTTTTCTATAGAATATTTAGAATATGTGAATTCAATAAAAATATCAAAAAAAGGGCTTACTCATATGAAGAGCAAGCCCAAAGGTCATTTCTGTGCAGGGAACACAAAGTTTAAGCGAACGCCAAGCCGCCGTTGATATCGATGTTGTTTCCGTTGACAAAAGAGGCGTCTTCAGACGCAAGGTATGAAACCAAGTCCGCCACTTCACTTGCATTTCCTTCGCGCCCCAACGGGGTCATCCCAGCAAGTTTTTCGCGTACTTCGTCTTTGGAAAAAATATCATGAAAAGTTGTCGCTATTAAACCAGGCGTAAGTGCATTTACGCGAATGCCTTTAGATCCAAGCTCTTTGGCCATTGCGCGCGTAAAAGTCGTCACTGCCCCTTTTGAAGCTGCATATGCTGCTGCCCCCGGACCACCCCCGTCCCGCGCGGCCTGAGATGAGAAATTTATGATTGAGCTTCCTTTTGGCATATGCGGTGAAACCGCTTGTGTCGCCAAGACAGTCGAGTTGAAATTTAGCCCCATTACAAAGTTGAGAAACTCTTCATCCAAGTCAGACAACGACTTGCGAGCAACCAATCCACCTGCCACGTTTACAAGCACATGAATTTCGGGCCCGAAAGCTTCTTGTGTTTTTGCGACTAAGTTTTCAACATCAGCTTTTTTGGTCATATCTCCACGCACAAGAATACCTTCTCCGCCGGCATCCTTGATGGCGTTCAATGTGTCGATGCCATCTTGCTCTTTGTTAAAGTAATTAACGACAACTTTTGCACCTTCGTTCGCTAGTTTTATGGATGTAGCGCGGCCTATATCTCTTGCTCCCCCAGTTACGATCGCGACTTTATTACGTAATTTCATTTTGATAGTCCTTTGATTTATTATACTTTTTATATTTTTGACGATTTGGGTTTTAGAGGTTCTATTTTCCCGCAAAACAACCAAACACTAGCCACGCTGAGCACGGCGAGAGAGGCACCAATAAAGAATGCCGGTGCGTAATTTCCGCCCTGAGTAAGCCAAGGCACGAGATATGTGAGAGCGGCGGCAGTAAGCTTGGCAGCCGTGCCTGCGTAACCCGCAAGCGACCCGACTGATTTGCCTCCGTAAAAATCACTTGGAAGTGTTTGGATATTCCCCACCGCAGTCTGAAAACCAAACAGAATAATTGCCATTAATAGCACAGCGACTATTGGGCTCGAAGCGACGGACATCCCCAAAAGGGCCGGCAACATCAACACTCCGCCTAAGGTAATCGTGAGTTTTCGTGTGGCATTAACGGTCCACCCTGCTGACAATCGGTTTTGAGCTAACAATCCACCAAACCATGCGCCAAACATAGCGCCGACATACGGCACCCATGCGTATAGGCCGATTTCTTTGACGTTAAATCCAAAGCTTTCGCTTAAATAAATTGGTATCCAGAAGACAAACAACCACCAAATCGGGTCGAGCAATGCCGCCGATAAAATAGCGCCCCAGCTCTGACGACGCGAAAGCATTTCGACGGTTCCCGGATTGTATTCGTCTGTTTGCTGTCCAGCACCTGAGTCGACCTCCTTACGCTGCCCCGACAAGATAAATTCACGCTCTTCAGGTGTAATCCATGGGTGGGCATCTGGCCCTGCCTTCATTAAAATCCACCACGGCACCAGCCAGACTAGACCGACCAATCCCACGGTTATGAATATTGCCTGCCAACTCAAATATACAGATAACAGAGCGATAATTATGGGAGATACAATGCCACCAATAGCAGCACCAGAATTGAATATTCCCTGAGCGAGTGCTCGCTCTTTCACAGGAAACCATTCTGCATTTGCTTTGGTCGCACCAGGCCAGTTACCGGCTTCGGCAACACCCAGCAGTCCTCGAAAAAGACTAAACGTCAGAACACTATTGGCTAATGCATGTAAAGCGGTCGCAATAGACCAAACACCGATGGAAAGAACAAAACCTATTCTTGTCCCAATCCAATCAAACAGTTTGCCAAAAATCGTCTGACCAAGCGCATAAGAAAACACAAATACGACAGAGATAGTCGCATAATATTGTTTGGTTTCGTCTTCCGTTTTATCAGGCCAGATTTCTTTAGCCATTTCAGGCCAGAGATAGCCTAATGTCCCACGGTCGATATAGTTTATAATGGTCGCTACGGCGACAAGGCCGACAACCCACCAACGTAATCCTGCGATTTTCATGATGCTTCCTCCAATTCGCTGAGAAAGTCTTCACGCGCAGGACTAAACACATCCAGAAGGCTGCCTTTTTCCAAGCATATCGCACCATGAAAAACGTTAGGTGGAATGTAAACGCAATCTCCTTTGTTCAGCACTTTGCGTTCACCATCGACTTCAAATTCGAAAACTCCCGAAAGCACATAAGTCATTTGAGAATGATGGTGATTGTGAATACTGCCGATGGCCCCTTTTTCAAACCAAACGCGCGCACCCAGAATTCTTTCGTCATATCCAAGAATATTTCGAGAAACACCTGCAGCGACCTCACTGGCAGATGCTCTATCTGATTTCATAAAAATATCAGAATTGTCCGCAATACTGCTCATCTAATTACTCCCCGTATTTGAGGTCACATCATGCGAGCGAAGAAACGCATGTAATGCCCCTTGCCATTCTATTTTTTGATTATTGATTTCAATACTATGGCGCGCTTCATCAGACGTATCTGCAGCCAGAATAATGACCACTTCTTCGTCTGCTGACGTCGCAACTCTAAACACAGTCGCGTCACTATTTTCTTCGATATTTATTGCTTTAATCGAAGCGCCATTAAAGACAGTTATCTCTTCATCACTGTCGTATCTGCCACCGCTCTCATAAACCGTGACATAATTCACTTTGTCTGCTTTTGTCCGCAGGATAGCCGCCTGCTCTCTGCGCAAATTATTATCTGGGTCATTTGCGCCCAATTCAGTCCACAAAACCTTTAGTGGTTGATCAGATTTGAAACTTAGCGTGTAGAAGCGATCATCAACCAATAGAGATAGATCATGCATGTCATCTAGCTGAGGAGATTCAGCCTTTTTCCATAAATGCTGATATCCATTGGCTGCCCCCAAAGGTTTTAGATTTTCAACTTCGTGCGTGATTGGAAAGTTGGTCTCAATCAGCTGTCCTTTTAGATGAATAGGCAAATCATACTGGTGCAGTTTCTGACCAATTCCCCGCACAATATCTATGACATAAGGCTGGCTCTCATCATTGCGTGGCACTAGTCCAACAATCCGCTGTAAGTTCACGTTCTCATAGGCGGTGTCTATCTCGGCGGCGGCAATTTGAATTCCGCCTATGTCTTCAAAACTTAGAATTTGCGGACTGTGTTTTTGTCCTAATTTCCAATCACCACCAAAATGACTGGTTTCATCCACAACCAGCGTATTGTGTGCAATGGATTGCTTTCCCCAGCTTGTATTCTCGGGAAGATACCGACCACCAAATTTAGGCTCAACATTTAGAAACCTTACAGCGCCATAGTCTGCTGTAATCTCATTTAGATTGTCAAAATAGAGCAATCCCAGCTTATCAAAATGGCCATGCCCTAGCCCCTGCGAAGTCGCCTTCATTACAACAGCCGTGTCTTTAACGTCAGCTCCCGACCTCAACACAACCAAGCCGCCTTCTTCGCCCGATGGTCCATCACGAAAGACCAAGGACTTGAATTCAAACGGTTCAGCCTTTCCAGCTTGGATGGCATCTGCAACCAACTTGCCTTCTGACGTTGGAACAACACCATTTTGCAGCTGGGCCGCGCCCAATAGCGTAGGATCTTTTGTTAAATCATAAGCAATAGCGAGCGCATATTTCAGCTCGACCGTGTTCAGGCCCTTCTCACGAATGGCATCATTAATAGGGAAAAATCTTCCAGCATAGCTTTGTTGAACTGTAGACCGAATAGCTTTTAAGACGATGCCATCGCGGTATTCGAAAATCCTTCGGTCCGGATCATTCTTTTCTATTGCCTGCGCAAACAAAACGAATGGCATTAACGCATAACGTTGATAGTAAGGCCCTTCGGCATAGTATCCATCTGGTGAAAACAGCATATCCAGCTGTTTTAGAAAACCAGCATTCCCGCTTTTATCTAGTCCCAACAAGGCCTGCTCAACGCGCTCTTTTTGGTCAAGCACATAACCAGTCATCCCAACAGCAGCAGCAGCCCATGTACCGTGGTTGTGAATACGATCAAAAGTTTGCGGCGATCCAACAGACAGAAAATCTGCCATTGGATTCAACACTCCATCCTCTATCCTAGAGCGCTCTTGCTGTGTCAGGTCATCTTTGAAAACCTCATAGCCTTGAATGACATAAACAAGCCACACGGCTTCATTCAGCCCTTGCCAAAACAGTTTTCCAGGTGCCTGATTTTTTTCTTCTGGATGTAGCCCTAATGTCGGATACAGATCTGCATAGTCAAACAAAACATCGCGGGCAAAGTTGCGATACTTTTCATCTCCGGTAGAGAGATACAACATGCCTGCTTCGTAGATGGTTTTACCATTCTGTTTGTGCTGTTCATGCGTATACCCTCCCCCTGCATCTTTAGGAAATGGGACGGGAATGCCTTCGCTGATCTGGTTTTCGATCCTAGACGCGAGTTCGGCCATTGCAGTGTCATATGCTGATGGTTGCGACACTTCCATTGTAGCAATATCTGTATCAGACTTAGCCGAACATCCGGCGATCACACCGACCATCGCAAAAGAAACGGCGCAAATTTTCAACAATTTATATGACTTTGAAACCTTCATCATTTGCGCAAATCCTCGATGTCTAGAACTGAAACGGATTCACTGCCGACTAGCACATTGCCTTCCACCTCCATCTTGGGTTTCCCGGTTGTGATGGTGAAAAGGAAAGGTTCAGAATTCTCAATCGTATTGTCATTCAATGAGAGTGATTGAACGCCATGAAGGTTCACAGCCGGACCGCCAGAAGTGGCGACTTTATCGAATATGCTTTGGCCAATATCGATAGATGGACCAAATGTACTTTCATCCCGCCCGCCGCGATAAACATCCACCGCGGGGCGGACCATGTTTTCAAAAGTAGAGTTTTCGATTTCCAGAAACTCAACATTATACATGCCGTAATCATCAGTCTCAGCAATCAATTTCACCGCAGAACCAGATACATTTTTGAACGATGAATTGGTTATTTTGATTTTATCAAACAGCGTGCCTTTGGCTGCCGTAACAATTGAAAAACTACGATTGACTGTGAAGTCTACAAAATCAGTATCTTCTATGATCAGCGTGTGATTGCTACCCGCAAGAGTCGATGTGGTGATAAAGCTATTGCCTACATTGTCTGGTGAACTGGTGCCGCTGACGGTTAGCCCTGCCAATCTCAAGCTACCCTTACCGGAAAGAACAAACATATTCTTTCGTTCGAAACTTAAGGTGACCTTCCCTTCAGCTCCTTCTTTAGCCTCAATAGAAAGTGGCATAGAAACATCAATCGTGGTTGCTTCGGCATAGCTTCCAGCTTCTAAGATCAGTCGATCACCCGGATTGGCGGATTTTACCGCTTTTGCAATTGCGTTTTCACCCGGAGAAACAAGGATATCTTTCCCGGAATCCAAGCCAATTGGATCCAACCGTTTTGGGTGCCAATTCGTTCCAACATCGTTCAGATTGACACCGTAAGAACGGCCATCATGTGTCTCATCAAAATTCTGCGAAACATCAAAACCAGAGGCTAGCGCTTTAGGTGGGTCCGTATTTGCTTTATTGCTTGAGAACTCAATGCCGCTCATATCATCATAAAGACGAAATGGTGTTTCGCCAGTTTCATTGAAAACGAAATTTTCAGAAAAAACTGAATTTACGGGAATAGCTGAGCGTTCGGCATCACTGCCTTCACCCAATTCAATTGAAGCAACATTTTCAAAAACATTGCCCTTTATCGAGGCTCCATCGACTTGATGATATCGATTGATCGGCGAATTAGGCACACCATTCATAACGACCAACGCACCTGAAAAACGCGTACCCGTGAGGTTTTTGAAGTAATTGTCTTTTATGGATTGTTGGGCATTGATGACACGAACACCACCAGTGTATGGTGCTCCATTTCCATCAAATAGATTGCTTTCAACCAGCGTTCCGTTTCCGTGGCGAAGCGTAAGCGTTCCGCGAGATTGAAAAAATGTATTGTTGCGATAGATGTTCCCACCGGATTTGTTAGAAATAATCTCAACTTCACCGCTACAACGATCGAAATAATTGTTTTCAACCAGAGTATTGGAGCTTGTTAAAGAATAGTGGCTCGTCCCTATTCTGAAGGTTTCCCCTCCATTGGAACCCAACACGGGACGCGGCCCAAAATAATTGTGGTGGACATGATGGTTATTCTCTTGGCTTTCCTTGGTATTCAATCGAATAACCATGGTTGGACCGGAGTTTAATTTACCTTCAAGATGATTGTGGTCGAATTCATTGTTTCGGCCATACATCGCAACCCAAATATCGCGCTGCGAACGATCTGGATTGCTGTAATTTTTAATGACTGTATTCGTGACACGTGCATTGTGAGCAAGACGTTCTTTGTCTCTACGAAAACTAATAACTTCATTTCGAGGCGTGTAGCCATCTTTGAAGTAAAACCCTGAGACCACCATGTGTTTGCCCGCTAGTCGCAAACTTGATTGCCCCGTCAGAAAAACCTGACCAGCTGTCTGGGCCTTTAGAATAATAGGTTCTTCTGAGGTCCCCTCCACGTCGAAAACCGCATCGAAATCTTTCCAAATACCGTTCGCAAGTACAATCTGATCACCAGGCCGAGCTCGCTCAACAGCTAAATCAAATTCCTCTGGGGTTTGAACAAGAGTTCCGTCAATTCCATCAACAATACTTTTGATCGGCTTCTGCCCGATTACGCCCTCAACATAAGCGCAAGATGCCAAACACAGCATTACACCAAATAGGAATGATGATCGCCCATACTTCATAACATCTCGCACCCTTTAAATGAGGTTTAACTAATCTGCCATTCACAATGATACCAACATATGTTATTGTCAACCACTTATACATACCAATTATACTCTTTGAGGCTTAATTGTTTCACATATAGGCGCAACAACCTGATACATGTAGGCTACTTTGGGTAGATATTAATTGTCGGAAGCAAATTTAAGCTTATACCAATTCCACAGCAACTTGAGTTGGCATGACATATTGGTATACAAATATAGATTCGACCCCAACATGCTGGGGATTCGAATGAAGACTAGATAGGCGCTCACTCATGGCAGACCAAAGACTGTACCAAAAGATAGCAAAAGAGATTCTGGATCTAATTGAGAGTGGACAATATCCACCCGGCACCCGCCTGCCGGGAGAGCGCGTATTAGCAAACAAGTTTGACGTTAGTCGCGTTGTCGTAAGAGAAGCAGAAATCGCACTGGAGGCCCTAGGCCGTGTCGATATTCGCGTCGGGTCTGGTGTTTATGTTCTACCCAAAAACAGCACACCGCTAAACACCTTTCCAAGCGTCAGCGCCTTTGAACTAACCCAAACAAGGCTATTATTTGAATCAGAAAGCGCCGCATTAGCAGCAACAATGATTACAGATGAAGAGCTAAAGGGACTGGAAGCCACAATTGACCAGATGAGCAGATCTGACACCCTATCTAATGATGGAGAGCTCGCCGATCGCAATTTTCATCACCTGATAACTAAGGCTACACGCAACAAAGCAAACGAATTTTTCATGGAAAACCTGTGGCGCATGCGGAATGAAATTGACGAAGTCAAGAAAGTCTACTCCGCAGTTTGTGTCGCAGACGCTAGCCATCGCGTGAAAGAACATCTAGATATTTTCGAAGCGTTAAAAAACCGAGACCCAGATGCGGCGCGCCATGCAATGCAACATCATTTCACGCGCTTGCTTGAAGCCCTCTTGGATGCCTCAGAGCAGCAAGCGATAGAAGAAGCAAGAAGAAAAGTCTCATCTAATAGAGAGCAATTCCTCAAATCCGCCCTGCAGCAATAAGCGAGCGGATTTAACTCAAAATCACGCCAACCAATAAACACCATTCCGTTACTACAGTAACGAAGAGCGCGCACCTGCGCGCCATTTACCCCCACACCACCTACATTTCTTCCGCCCTCGGCGCACAATCGCATCGTGTCAATATTACAACACAAGAACCAATAACACCAATTGGTCCTACCAATTTAGCCATTTTTGTATACCAAATTGGTTGACTTTGTGGTAATCTTTATGAATTGTTGCATCTTCATACTCACTTCGCATCAAGACGAAGGATACAAAAAACAATCCAATGGGAGGATATTGGAATGACTGCCAACAAGGAAAACCACTCTGTCTTGAACAGGACTAACAGTTTCTGGCGCACGGCTCTGTTTGCCAGTGCAGCCTTCTCTTTAACATCACCTGCATTAGCTCAAGACCAAGTCGATGCAGCACAAGGCGCTGCCGCCCAAGAAGACGAAACACTGACACAAGATACAATTGTCGTTAGTGGAATACGACAATCTCTTGCTAGCGCTCTTACTGAAAAACGCGTAGCGACTAACTTGAAGGAAGTTATTAAAGCCGAGGACATAGGTAAGCTTCCCGACCAAAACCTCGCCGAAGTTCTCGAAAACATAACAGGTATACAGATTACACGTACTGCTGGTGTCGGTACTGGCGTTCAAATCCGTGGGACCAATGCAAACCGCGTGGAAGTGAACGGCGTATCAAGTGTTGGATCTGGCTCTGGCCGTAACGGGATTAGTTTTGAAGATGTGAACCCTGCTATTATTGCAGCCGTTGAGGTCACCAAAGCACCCGAAGCCAAAACAATTGAAGGCTCCGTCGGTGGTACAGTAAACCTTAGAACTATTCGTCCGCTCGACCTAAATGACATGCTACTTAGTGTTCGTCTTCAAGGTGAAGAAAACAGCCTAAGTACCGAAGGCATTACGCCAAGATTCTCTGCGGCGTATGGTGACAAATGGGCTGTCGGGACGGGTGAAATCGGCCTCGTCATAACAGGTAGCTACACCGAACAAGAGGCAGTATCTTTCCGCCCTCGTGCCGACCGCGATAATCTCTCTTCTGCACCTGGTGCGCAGTTCGATACCTACCAAGGTATTCAATTCCTCGTCCAAGAGCAGGAAAACGACGATTACGAAACACTGAACTTGGCCTCAACCCTAGAATGGGCACCGAATGAAGAGCTAAAATTCAGCTTTGATGCGATTATCAACGAACAAGAAAGAAGCCGTGACCAATACAGACTTCAAGCTTCTGGAATCAGCAACTTAAGAAATTTCGCACAAAACGCGCCATCCGCTTTTGAAACCTTAGATTATTCAGCCGTAGGCGCAGGTTCTCTACCGGGGGCTCTAGCCGGCTTGGTAGAACCGTCCATCGTTGATGTTGGTACTGATGATTCAAGTGACGGTAACCTACGCTTCACAAGTGAAACAGGATCCCGCATCACAGACAGCCAAATATTCTCACTTGGTGGAGAGTGGAGCAGAGACAGCTGGACAATTAAAGCTGAACTTTCGACGTCAAAATCGGAAACAAGTAATCCAACATTCAACTCGACTTTGAATTTCCTCAACCCCAACGCGCCTCTCATTACAGAAGTCCGCTTCCGAAACTCGCAGGACTTCAACATAAACGGCGTAACTGGAAGTGATGATCGGTATTATTTTGCATTAAGCCCAGAACAACGCGCGATGGTGAATGCCGATATAGATAATCATGCCGCTATAATCGCTGGATTTGAAGCTCAAGCCCTTGCGTTTACGACTGGTGATGGTGACGTCAGAAGCGTTACACTACTGAATGATAATGCAACGCCCTTTATATATGATTTATCAGGCGATTCACTCGCATTCGGTATTAATTTCGACTCACCGTTCGCGCCCACAATGGCCGACCTAACCAATCCAGCAAACCTTGTGCTCGATCAGGTCGATATTGGACGAAACACGACCGAAAACAAAGAAGATGCATTTCGTATTGATGCAAAATACGATTTTCCTGACATTGATTTTTTGCAGTCGGTTGAATTTGGGTTCCGGTACAACAAATCCTCTCACGTATTTGAAGGTATTGATGACCGTATTGGTGGATTTAGTAACCTTCGTGACAGCCCAAATGGCGCGACCTTCTCTAGTGTTCTAGTGACAGGCCCAGCCAATTTTGGCGACGCCGATGGAAGAGATTTATTCATCAGCAATTTCCTTCTTGTTGATCCAGATGCATCCTTTTCAGACCCGGATGGCACGCTCGCCACTATTGAAGCAGCTGTTGCAGCACACGACGCATCTCCTGACGTTTTAAGTCTATCCTCAGACCAGAATGCATTTCGTGATATTACGGAAGAAACAAATTCCGTTTATGGTCAGCTAAACTTCGCGGCTGGAATTTTCCGCGGTAATGCCGGACTTCGTTTCATCGAAACAGAAATTGAGTCCATAGGATTTGGGCCAGAAGACGCAAGCGGCGCGAGATCTCTCCAGGCAACATCTGGTAGTTATGACTTCTTACTTCCGCGCTTCAATTTGGTTGCAGAGCCAAGAGAAGACATACTGTTGCGCTTTGGATATGGGTCCGACATTAGACGCCCTAACTTCACGAGCCTAAGTACGGGTTTCACATTCGATACAAGTGAAAACGCTCAAGTATCACTTGGAAACCCAGGGCTGGAACCAGAAGAGGTCACTTCAATTGACCTTTCTGCCGAATGGTATTTTGCGCCGGCAGCCGTTCTAAGCATCGGCTATTTCACCAAAGACCGTACCAACATATTTGGTAGCGATTTTGAAGGAGCGTTACTGATCGATAATGGTGACGGTAGCTTCTCTCGCGAAACCAATCCCTCATGTCCTGGTGGTGGTGTCTTTAACCCTGATGTTATTCCAAACGTTTTGGGAGACCCAAACACCACTGGTCTGTGTGTTGATTTCTCCAGACCAGGCAATGACCCAGTCACCACAACTCAGTCCGGTTGGGAGCTTGCAGCACAATATGACCTCTCTAGCTTTGAAGACTCTTTAGGCTGGGCTTCAGGATTTGGTATTGCTGCGAACTACACCATGCAAGAATTTTCTGGTGGTTCTGCAGTAGATACAACATCTGGACGCGGTTTAACTGTTCTTGGTGATGTTAGCATACCCCGAGGCCTGCTTGATTTCTCGGAGAATGCATACAATGCAACTTTATACTATGAGAAATATGGCCTATCAGCTCGCGCTAGATATACATGGCGTGAAGGCTTCCGCACACAGGACTTTGGTGGTGGAGCAAACACATCCGGAAGTAGTACTCTCAGCTTCCCCGTTCACACGCTCGACAGAGGACAGCTTAACGCAAGCGTGAACTATGATGTAACAGAGAACTTCAGCGTTGGGGTAGAAGCGACCAACCTGACTGAAGAAAGAATAATTCAAAAATGTGTAACTGAATCAGGTCCGACTTGTTTCGTCGGATACCCTGACCGCCGTATTGTTTTTGGTGGAACTTATACATTCTAGAATTTCAGTTTTCTGAAGTTATAAAACGAATTAAACGCCTCGCATTTGCGGGGCGTTTTCTTATTCACCCATCTGTCGTGCACAAACAACAGTCGGTCATTCCCGAACACCAAATGCTTGATTTTAAGATTGCATGGCCACCCCTGAGGTAGACACAGAATTTGATGGTACGGACGGCCGGAATCGAACCGGCACGGCCTTACGGCCAACAGATTTTAAGTCTGGCGCGTCTACCAATTCCGCCACGCCCGCACATCAAGCGGCATTGTTACCCAGACCCGATGTATAAATGCAAGATGTTTGTGTGAACAAATGCAAAGAAACTCACATTTTTTCACTCAGCTCTAATTATTTATCGCTAATTTCGGGAGAAAACCCCAAACCCGACACAAATTCACTCAACACCGCAGCAGCCTCATCCAACTGAGACGGGTCTGTACCTCTTACAACCAATGCGACACCCGATTCATTGTCATCAAACCAAGGATAGGAACCAAAACTTAAATCCGGCATTTTAACCGCGATTTCTCCAAGTCCTTTGGCAATCTCGCCTTCTTTCAAACCCTTGGCCCGCAATGTACGCGAATGGACCACAGCCCCGCCCTTTAGGCGCGGACCTATATTATGCAACATGGATTTCATAATTCGCGGCACACCTGCCATGACATGCACATTTTCCAATATAAACCCTGGTGCAGCGGAAACTGGATTGTGTATGAGTTCAGCCCCATCTGGAATTCTCGCCATTCTCAACCGCATATCCGTAACGGTTTCAGATTTTTGATGATACCATTCTTCCAAGATTTGGCGCGCATCATCACGCACGCTAATTGGCACACCAAAGGCTTCGGCTATACATTCTGCCGTGATATCGTCATGCGTGGGACCAATGCCGCCAGTCGTAAACACATAATCATAGGCTTTGCTGAGGGCGCGCACCGTATCCACTATAGTCTGTTTGTCATCGGCAATGATACGCGCTTGCTTCACGGAAATACCCAGAGGCGATAAAAAATCAGCAATTGTTTTTAGATTGGTATCCTGCGTCCTGCCTGAAAGAATTTCATCACCGATAAGCAAAACGGCGGCTGTTACAGATTTAGCGTTTGAAGCCATAGAAAATTGAATTCCGTCATGAATGATTGTCTGCATTCACCATGAGACTAATCTTCTACGCTGGCAATAATTTCCTCTGATGATTGTTTAATCCAATCGGACATACATTTAATTTCGTCCGTCAAAGCGCCAAATTCATCTCCAAATTCCCCTGCTCTTGCCGCGGCGATTTTGGCGTTGAAGGCAATCATATTTGACTGATGGGCGGCCGTTTTAATTTTGCCAACCGCCTTAGTTACATTCTGACGACGCATGACTTCTTTATCCGCATTTTTCCGAATAAATTTTTCAAAATCAGCATCCAAACAATTGACGATATCTTGCAGCACCACGATCAATTCATCGATTATAAAGTCTGCAAACTCCATACATTCTAATTTATTGAGCTGAGTTCCGTTTTTAAGGCCAGCTAGAGTGGCATCAAGCTTTTTACAAAACACTCCTATTGTATTTGCTCGCGTTGGCTGGCCTTGTTCAAACGCGTGCTTTAATGACAGCTGGTCTAAATTATTATTTGCATATTCTGACAGTTCCAAATGCGCTTTGGTGAAATCACCAACTGTCAGCTCCAGAGTCGAGATCAAACGCGATATATGTCGATCTTTTTCTACAGATTTGAGCTCTTGTCGAAACGCAATATTCGTCAACAACAATCCTGCACGCTGAGATAACATTCTCTGACGGCCTGCTTTGCTAAGTAATTTTCCAAATGCAGCGTCATCCAACCTGCTCAACTTTTGAAAGCGGCTTGTGATATCGGGTTGCGCTTTCATCTCATGGCTTTGCACGTCAAACCTCGTGGCAACGTAATAGATTGCGAGAGCAAAATTCTCGTCATTTAAAATTACTGGGCAAACCCTAACAGCCAATGGTTTTCTGTTCATATCAAATAGGGAATTCGATTTTTTCTATCTATGGTTAATGCCCACTCACCTAGTGCTAACGGTTTAAGCAATTTGAAGCTGATACTTCTCCTAAAAAATCTCGCAATAGACACGAGCCCGCTATAATCTCAGGATTGCTATCTCAAGTGTATTCGATTCACACTCTTGAATGATGCTCTTCAATCGGTCATTAACAATGTGGAACACATAATTTCGGAATACCCCACCATGAACTATATCGACGCTAATACCATGCCTCTTCGCAATACCGGTGCCATTCGCATACACGGTCCGGAGGGGTTTGAAGGCATGAAAAGAGCAGGACAATTGTCTGCGCGATGCCTTGATATGCTCGTTGATGAAGTCAAACCAGGTGTAACAACAGGCCATTTGGATGATTTGGCCCGTGAGTTTCTATTCGACAATGATTCCGTTGCAGCAACGATGCTGTATCGTGGCTATCGTCACTCTCTTTGTACATCGATCAATCATGTCGTTTGTCACGGTATTCCAACGCACAAAAAACCACTCAAAGAAGGTGACATTCTCAATATCGATATCACTTCTCTAGTTGATGGTTGGCATGGCGACACTTCGCGCATGTATGTGGCTGGAGAAGCAAAGCGTAAAGCAGCGCGCTTGATAGACATCACTTATGAGTGCCTTCTGCGCGGCCTAGCAGAAGTAAAGCCCGGAGCGACGACGGGTGATATTGGAGCAGCCATTCAAGAATATGCTGAAGCACAAAGATGCTCGGTTGTTGAAGCATTTTGCGGACACGGCCTAGGAAAACTCTTCCACGACGCCCCTAACATTCTACACTATGGAAAGCGCGGCACTGGACCCGAACTTAAAGCAGGAATGATCTTTACAATCGAGCCAATGATTAACCTCGGTAAGAAAGATGTCGCCCTGCTTCCAGATGGTTGGACTGCCGTCACACGGGACCGCTCACTGACAGCTCAATTTGAACATTCTGTCGGTGTGACTGAAGATGGATATGAGATTTTCACAAAATCTCCCAAAGGCTTAGATACGCCACACGACATTAAAAAAGAATAGCCTAAGCATACAAGAGACAAATAGAGTTGGGGAAATTTCATGTCTCAAAAAGATAATCAAACCAGTGCAACTTCGGCGCAATGGAGCACAAATGAGGCCCCAACTGCGGCGTTGGACGAGGCACTTAATTTAGATCTATCTTTAGAAACCCAATCCACTCCCGAAAAAAACTCCAAGAAACCGACCAAACACTATCATGGCCACCGCGATCGTTTACGTCAGCGCATTACTAGCGGAGCTGGCGATACGCTGCCCGACTATGAATTGCTTGAACTTCTCTTATTTGCATTTATCCCTCGCCGTGATGTCAAACCGATTGCCAAAGCGCTAATAGACAAATTTGGTGGAATTTCCGGCGTGATGGCTGCCCCGATAAAAAGGCTTGTTGAAGTTGATGGCGTTGGCGAAACCTGTGCAACTTATATTCGCACCACTCACCTGCTCAATCAAAGGTGCTCACTAGAAGAAGTTAAGGCACGTCCCGTCATTTCCAATTGGGCCGCATTGCTCAGCCACGTGCGCGTCGCGCTACAGCACGAAACAGAAGAGCAATTTCGTGTACTGTTTCTAGACCACAAAAACCAGCTCATCGCAGATGAACGCCAATCACAGGGCACGATCAACCATGCACCTGTTTACCCAAGAGAATTAGCCAAACGCGCTTTAGAACTATCTGCGTCTGCGCTTATTCTTGTGCATAATCATCCGTCGGGCGACCCCACCCCATCCAACGCTGATATCAATGTGACACGTGAAATAATCGATGCGTTTGAACCGCTGGAAATCGCCATTCACGACCACCTCATCGTCGGCAAAAACGGCATTACCAGCCTCAAGGCGAAACAGCTGATTTAGGCTCGCGCTATTCCGACAAACCTTCTTCTACAAATCCTTCTGCCTTCATCCAACTATAGGCGTCTTCAAGCCAATTGTCTGAATGCTTACCTTGTATGCGCGTACCAAAACCATGTCCGCCATTCGCATACAAAATAATCGATGTCGACACACCTGCATCAACCCATCGGTCATATAGGCGCGTAAAGAAACGCGACGGCATGAGCTGATCATCAGCAGCAGCGATAAATAGAGTTGGAGGCGTAGAAACTTCTGGGTCCGGTTCATTTAAATCTACGCCGGGGTAAATAGGAATATAAAAATCAGGACTGTTTTCGGCTTTGGCATCGTTGACCATTCCAAGCAAAACACACCCACCGCCTGAAAACCCCATAAACCCGATCTTGTCTTTTGCAATTCCCCACTCTTCAGCTTTGCTACGGATATAAGTGACTGCACTTAGACCATCAGCAACAGAATATGGAATAACGTCTCGTGTAATACGAACGCGCTTATCATTATCCTCAGTCGCTATCTTTATCAGATCTTTGATCCCGTCTTCACCAGATGGCACCAAACGATAGCGCAGAACGAAGGCATTAATCCCTTGAGCATTGAACCATTTAGCGACATCGCGCCCTTCACTATCAATACTGAGCGCATACAAACCGCCGCCTGGCGCAATAATGACAGATGTGCCCGTACGTATTGCTTCTGGAGCTAAATAGACTTCCATGGACGGCGCGGAAACATTGGTAATCGCACTCGTTTTCCACTCTGTCGAAAAATACTCTTTTTGAGGATGGGACCATGAAACTCCGACCGCAGGTTCAGCAGGAAGCTTCACTATGTCTTGCGCAAATGTCGTAGGTAAAAAACTCAACATAACAGCGAAGGCTAAAATTAGCGTTTTCTTACTCATGTCTATCCTCCCAAATAGTCAATTGTTAACAAAGGATGGCATCTGAACAAAAGTGATGCAATACTCCCTCAAATAAGAGAAAATAGTTATAAATTTTCGGAGGAATACAGATGCGACGAATTCTGGCGACGTGCTTTGCTATTTGCATAGGATTGCTTGCAACCAACAATCTTGGTCATGCCTCTGACGAGTTAAAACAACAGCCCAATATATTGTGGATCATCACTGATGATCACAGGCCAGATTCCATTGAAGGTTATAACCGAGCCACCACAGGCAAAAGCGAGAGCCCGCTAGGGTTTGTATCTTCACCTCATACTGACAAACTGATCGAAGAAGGTGTACTATTTACAAAGGCTTTCAACCAGTCTCCTGCATGTGGCCCCTCTCGCGCATCCATGCATACGGGACGCTATCCTTTCAGAAGCGGAAAATATGCTTGGGAAGCAATGCACCAGCAAGTTGATATTGCTAAACCCACAATCGGACAATCAATAAGCTCCGCAGGATATGAAACAGCTCTCATTGGAAAATCACACTACGGTGTGAGTGAGTTTTTTCCAGGAACTCCCGAAGCAAAAGAACGCAATAAAGAAAACCGCAAAAACTTAAGCTCCGATTCCTTTGATTTTGAACTAAATTTCAGCCGCGATCTGCAAGGCAATGGCATTGGGGACTGGTCTACACATGGCTCTCATGGCCTAATTGACGGCGTGCTCATGCGACGGGATTCAACCGAAACAGTGCACCGCCCTGATGGCACGCTGAAAACGCACACACTATCCAAGCAACACCGCAGATTGAACGATGAAGAAAAGAAAATCAAAAAAACGGTCGAAGAAGAATTTGATATTCTACGCACCTATACACGCATCAATACTGGCCTGATCGTTGGCGGTGTGAACCCTATGCCTGCTGGAGAAACGATTGATGCAAAAATCGTTGAGGAATTTAAAGCACATTTAAAAAACGCTGGCAAAAAATACAAAACACTTTGGGGCAAGAAAGTTGAAGGACCCGATGAGTCCAAACCGCTCTTTGTGAATTTAGGTTTCCACCTCCCCCACACACCAGTTCTACCGCCTAAAAAGTATCGAGATTTGTTTAAAGACAAGACCTATAAAATCCCAGCATTCGATACAGAAGAATTATCGAATTGGCCTGGACAATTGCTTCAGACTTACAATGAATCCAAAACCGATGCGATGAAACCGGAAGAAAAGCTACAAGCCATTCGCGACTATTACGCTTTTACGGCCTATGGAGACGCGTTAATCGGTGAATCAGCGGAGGCCTTCAAAACTTATTCCGAAGATCAAGGCAGAGATTGGATTATTGTCTACACAGTTGGCGACCATGGATGGCACTTGGGCGAACAAGGCATAATGGCTAAATTTGGCCCATGGAAACAATCATTGAATGGCGCAGCTATCGTTGTCTCATCAGATAAAAGAGCTTGGCCAGCTGGCAAAGTTATCGATCGCTTCGTTGAGTATGTCGACTTTGCGCCAACACTTATTGCAAGCGCAGGAATAGATGTGGAGCGATCGGATTTTGATTATCTAGACGGGCTTGACCTTGCAACGGTCAAGAATGAGCCCAGCAAGGAACGGGACTATATTCTAGGTGAAATGAACCTCGTTCATGGGCATCGCGCATATATGCGAAGTGACGATTTTGCGTTTTCCATGCGCACAAGAAACCGCAGAACCATTGCCAAATCACCTAACCTAAATGACGATATTTTGTGGGCACTAAAAACGGATCCCATGAATGTTGATTTAGCTCTATATGATTTACGTGCTGACCCGCTGGAACGCAAAAATATAGCTTATTCCCACGAATACCTTCCCCTTGCTCTTTGGTTTCGAGAAAAGCTGGGAAATATAGTTTTAGGAGATGGGCGTGCTGAGGTCGATTGGTCAAAACCAAACAGTTTTAACATCAGCAATTTTGCGGGTGGAGCGGACGATAAAAAGCTAGACATTCCTGAAGAGCTGATCCCAGAAATAGATGAAGACTGGAACCCTCGCCCTCTCAATTACTAGCATTTTTGCCGAGCAAAAATGCATGATCGACACAAAAAAGCCCCGCCACAAATGAATGTAACAGGGCTTAATTTTTGGAACTCCAATGGAGATCTATTCGCTAAATTTAGCGAACAGTAACACCAAGAGATTCAACAGTGCTCATTGTTAGGTATCCAACAGGAAGACCATTTGCACGCTGGTATGATTCCATTGCTGTAAGTGTAGCTGGACCAAATGTACCATCAGCTGGAACTGAGTAACCAGCAGCTGTTAGAGAGCGCTGGATTTCAGCAATCTGAGCAGCAGAAGAGTTTGTGTCACAAAGAACTTCGCGCCACTCAACACCGCCACCACCAGTTACTTCACGCTTCTCGATAGTTTTGTAAGTCGCTGGAATAGTGATCACTTCTTCACGAGCAGGTGTAACCATTTGACGAACTTGAACAGTTTCAGTGATCGCAGGGATCACATCTTCAACAACTTGTGCAGGTTGAGCAACAACTTGCTTCGTCACTGTTTCATAACGTGCAGGAATAACACGAACGTCAGTTGTTTCCGGAGAAGCAACGCGTGTACGTGTCACAGTTGTGTATTCAGCAGGAACTTCAACTTTACAAAGCAACTCACCAGTTGTTGCAGTTGTGTTTACAGTACCAGGACCGAAACCGGCATTACCACGACCATAAAGACCAGCACCTGGTTTCCATGTTGTGTACGCAGGGCGAACAAGAACTTGCTCTGTGTATGTTTCGATTTGAGCAGGAATAACAATTTTTTCTGTTTTTTCTGGCTCAACAATAACTTGCTCAGTTACTGTTTCGTATGTCGCAGGTATAACGCGGAAAGCTGTAGAAGCTTCTTTTACGACAAGTGTCTCAGTTACAGTTTCGTATTGCGCCTGAATAACTTTGATTTCAGTACGCTCTGGTTGATCAACGACTTCTTCAGTTACAACCTGAGTTGTCTCTGGAATAAGTACGCGTGCAAAACATTCGCCCGGTTGAGCTTCTGGCGGGTAGCCAGCGCTCTGAGCGTTTGCAACGCCTGAAAGTCCTACTACCGCAGCAGCAGAAAGCATAAGTGTTTTAGTAGCCATCTTGACTTCTCCCCTAGATGAAAAAACATGACAAAAGTCATATTACTCAATCAGCTAATACACGCCCCCAGCCTGAACAGAATCTGAACGAAGGCGCAGCCAGCCCGGCTTGCAACGCGTGCAAAGCCCCCAAAAACCGACTCTAAGCCTTGGTAATATTAACCAATACGGCCTGCCCCGCCAGTGAAAATGGCAGTAAAACTTAATATTTTTGAGAAATTTCAATTAAATTTCATACATCAAAAGCTCAAAAAAAACTTTTTATGACATTTTCCTTCTGCGTGACTTGAAACAATAGTCAGTTACTGATTTTACAAACGCAAACAAATTAGAAATGTAATCCGCCAAGGACAATACTGACATGATCCCTCGTTACGCCCGCCCCGAAATGACCGCTATCTGGACGCCCAAGGCACGCTATGGCGTATGGCTTGAGATTGAAACCCTAGCAGCTGAAGCAATGGCCGAGCTAGGCATTATCCCTGAAGAAGCTGCAAAAGCTGCCCGTGAGCGGGGTGATTTTGATGTGGACCGTGTTGACGAAATTGAGCGCGAAGTAAAACACGATGTAATCGCGTTTTTGACATCTGTCGCAGAACACGTCGGTGAAGAAGCCCGTTTCCTTCATAAAGGTATGACATCTTCAGATGTATTGGACACATGTTTAGCTGTTCAACTTAAAAAGGCTTCAGACATTCTTCTTGAAGGTGTTGATCGTGTTCTCGCTGCATTAGAAAAACGCGCTATTGAACACAAGCTCACACCAACAATCGGTCGTAGCCACGGTATTCATGCTGAGCCGACAACATTTGGCCTAAAGCTGGCTGGTTTCCACGCGCAAATGCAACGCAACAGAACACGCCTAGAAGCGGCAAAGAAAGAAATCTCGACATGTGCGATTTCTGGTGCTGTTGGAACATTCGCCAATATTGATCCTCGCATTGAAGAAATGGTCGCTGAACGTCTAGGTATGGAAGCAGAACCTGTGTCTACTCAGGTTATTCCACGCGACCGCCACGCTGCATTTTTCTCTGCACTTGGTGTTATCGCATCAACTATCGAAAACATCGCGACCGAAGTTCGCCATCTTCAACGTACAGAAGTTCTAGAAGCTGAAGAGTTTTTCTCTGCTGGGCAAAAAGGCTCTTCTGCCATGCCACACAAGCGTAACCCGGTGCTGACTGAAAACCTGACGGGTCTTGCACGCTTGGTACGCTCTTCTGTTGTACCAGCTTTAGAGAATGTCGCTCTTTGGCATGAACGTGATATTTCTCACTCATCTGTTGAGCGTGGTATTGGGCCAGATGCAACAATTCACCTAGATTTCGCACTTCACCGTTTGGCTGGCGTCATCGAGAACTTGGTTATCTACCCTGAAAACATGCTTGCTAACCTCAATCGCTTAGGTGGATTGCACAATTCCCAACGTGTCCTTCTTGCGCTTGTTGAAGCTGGCACATCTCGCGAAGACGCATATCGCCTTGTACAACGCAATGCGATGAAAGTCTGGGACAACCCAAACCGCTCAGAAGGCGACTTCATGAACAACCTGAAGGGTGATGAAGATGTCTCCAGCAAACTAAGCGATGAGAAGATAGAAAGTTTGTTCGACCTAGAATACCACTTCAAAAATGTGGATCACGTTTTCAAACGTGTTTTTGGCTAAATCGCTAAAATTCGACCGATTATTAAAAAAGAAAACACGCCTGTTAATAGGCGTGTTTTTTTGTAAACAACGTCTTTCAAAAACGCAAAAACCTTTACAGTCCTATTCATCCTACATTGTAATTTCTTATGTATGAATGGCGAAAATGGGTTATGATATAACCTGTGTAGAGTATATTACCCCGAGGTTTGCGTTTATGAAAAACATCAGAATGTCATTAATCACAGCAATCGCACTCACGACTGCGTCCTTAGTAAGTGTGCTTAGTCCGAGCGCAGAAGCTCAGGAAGTTTACCTCGTAAACCTCACCGCTGAATGGTGTGGTAATTGTAAAATTCTAGACCCACGCCTTGATAAAGTTGAAAAACGTTTCAAAGACACATCGGTTCAACGGGTCGAACTAGACTTCACAAACGGCACAACAATGGGTCAAGCATTCGAGAAAGTGAATGGCACTTTCATGGCTGGCGTATTCGCAGACTATGCCGGGCTAACTGGACTTGCTGTTCTCGTCTCTGCAGATTCGGGAGAAAAAATTGACTGCATCAACCGTACTATGACGACTGATGCAATCGAGATGCAGATCGTTGCGGCGAGAGAGATTGTCCGCACGACCCCAATTGGTAAACGAGAAATGGGTTCAATTATGTGCCCCGCTCCCAACAAACGCGTTCAATAAACGCAAAGAGAGAGACGAACCTGACCTTTTGTCTCGCTTAAAGTCGGCATTGTTTAATGAACAATACCCAAACTCTTTTGCCAGAGTTTTATTTCGACTAAACGCCCGCTTCGCGGCGTGCTTCAGCTAGATATTCTTGAAAGCGGGAAGGTACTTCACTGCTTTGGGCGTCACGGCCAGCAAGACGAAGATCATCTTCAACTGTTTTAAAGGCATCAGAACCAGCAACGCCAGAACGAACAAGTGCTTCAGCGTAAGTTTGAACACCCGGAGCGCCTGAGCCCATTAATTCTATGGCGGCCCACTCTCCAAGCAGGCGAAGGCCGCGAGCTTGAACAAGAAATTCTGTTGTTTGCTTGTTTGCGTATACAGCTTCTTCAGCGCGAGCACGTGCTTGTAATTGCTTCATTCGGTGGTCTCCCTCGATGGCTACATAGTAATGGATCCGCCATCTCTTTCTTGGATGGCTCGATGATTAATATATAGCGCAATAAAATTTAGACCTCGTGTGAAGAAACAATAATTTTGCCTGCGACATCAATACGATACATTAACCATAAAACAGGCTCTTACGCCCGTTTTGTGCCATTCTCACACATAATTGATCTAATGTGAGGCATAATGCGAGTACCTTTACTGGTTATCGTATTACAACAGCAAAATAGCGCTTCAAATTCAAACAATTTGATTTTGACAATCACGCCATCCTTTGGAGGTCATTCTTTTTATGAAAAAGAAAATTATATTAGCCGCAGCAATTGGAATCTCTTCCATTGTCATTTCTCCTGCCGCACTTGCTGGTGACAAACCTAAAGCGGCAGCTGTCGAAACAGACAAAACTGAAGCATCAGTAATCAAAGTTGTTAAACTTGATGCAGAATGGTGTGGCGCATGCAAAGCCATCGAACCAAAACTACAAGAAGCTAAAGCTGGCAATGAACTAGAAAACGTCTCATTTGCTAAGATTGATTACACGGACAAAGACAAAGACCGCTTTTGGACTCAAGCCGCCGACCTTGGAATGGAAGCTGAGCTAAAAGAGTATCTAAAAGGCAAACCAAAAACCGGACTAGTTATTCTCTTCGATGCAGCTTCAAACCAGATTGTGGATGTTGCAACGAAGAAAGATTCAGCAGCTCAAATCACTGCAAAGATCGCAGAAGCCGCCGCTTAATCTATATCCTTAAAAAATAACCCCACCCGATACAAATCAGGTGGGGTTATTTTTATTCAATATATAGAAAAGTCTCTATTCAGACTCTTCCATCAATTGTGTTTTAGCAATGACTAAAAGCTCTTCCATTTGCTTTTTGATTTGAGCATCAGAGCGATCTACGCCTTTTGCAGCTAAATCGTCGCGCACTTTACGAAACACATCGTCATCACCGACTTCTTCAAAATCAGATTTGATCACTTCTTTCGCATAAGAATCGGCTCCATCACCGGACAGACCCATTAAATCTGCCGCCCAAAGACCCAATAGCTTGTTACGGCGTGCTGACGCTTTAAAGCGCATGCTTTCATCTTGAGCGAATTTAGCTTCAAAAGCTTGCTCGCGCTTGTCGAATGTTGTCATTGCGGATCTCCGAATATTTTGAGCGCAAATAAAAATAATACTGCTTATGCAGTGATACACTACTCAATAGCTGTGGTTGACGCGACATAAAAGCAAGAAATTCGACTAAAAACACTCATTTTCTCTGAAAATCATTTCTAAAAGACGTTTCAAATAAAAAATGCGTGATATAGAGCACGACTCTGCACAAGCTATCCAATATGGAATTTTGTCTGTATGGGGATATTCGAATTCTCATAGAGACGTCGCCTGCACGTTGTAGGCAGCTATCAGGAGCAAGAGACGTATGGCGCGCGGCCGGAAAATATACGAAGGTAAAGCGAAGATCCTTTATGAAGGACCAGAACCAGGCACACTCATTCAGTATTTCAAAGATGACGCAACGGCGTTCAACGCTGAAAAACGTGCTGTGCTCGATGGAAAAGGCGTTTTAAATAACCGCATCTCCGAGCTGATTTTTACTCGTCTTGGCGGAATTGGTATTCCAAACCACTTTCTTAAGCGTATCAATATGCGCGAACAATTGATCAAAAAAGTCGAAGTTATCCCATTAGAAGTGGTTGTACGTAACGTCGCTGCTGGATCGATTTCAACGCGTCTTGGACTTGAAGAAGGCACGCAACTGCCCCGCTCTCTTGTAGAATTTTACTATAAGAAAGACGAGTTAGGCGATCCTCTTGTGACAGAAGAACACATCGGTGCGTTCAATTGGGCGTCGCCTCAGGAAGTCGACGAAATGATCTCAATGGCATTGCGCGTGAATGATTTCATGGCAGGCCTTTTTGCTGGTATAGGTATTCGCCTTGTCGACTTTAAAATCGAATTTGGCCGTCACTATGAAGGTGACACCGTCCGGACAATCCTTGCCGATGAGATCAGTCCTGACTCTTGTCGCCTATGGGATATTGAAACAAACGAGAAACTCGATAAGGACCGCTTCCGGCGCGATATGGGAGGGGTGACTGAAGCCTACTCCGAAGTTGCCCGTCGTTTGGGAATTATCAAAGAAAATGAAAATGGAGCCGGTGGCGCTGACATCGTATCCATCAAAGGAGATAAATAGATGAAAGCACGTGTACATGTGAGCCTGAAACCAGGCGTGCTTGACCCTCAAGGTAAAACTGTTGCCGACACACTTTCCCGCATGGGGTTTGATGAAGTTGGTGAAGTCCGCGTTGGTAAAGTCATCGAACTTGAACTTGAAGATGGCCTAGACGCTTCTACCGCGCAGGACCGTGTGAAAGACATGTGTGAAAAACTGCTTGCAAACACTGTCATAGAAAAATACGAGATTGAGCTAGCTTAAAGCTGGCTCAGTTTTCTCCTTATTCAAACGAAGGCTACGACCAATATGAAAACCGCCGTTATTGTATTTCCCGGTTCCAACTGTGACCGTGATGCACAAACCGCACTTCGCCAAGCCTCAGGCCAAGAACCAACAATGATCTGGCATAAAGATGCCGCTATTCCTGAGGGAATTGATCTTGTTATGGTCCCCGGCGGTTTTTCATATGGAGACCACTTACGCTGTGGTGCTATGGCTGGTAATTCTCCGATTATCACAGCCTTAAAAGCTCATGCAGATCGCGGTGGTTATATCCTTGGTGTCTGTAACGGGTTTCAAATCTTGACTGAAACTGGATTGCTCCCGGGTGCACTGATGCGCAACGCATCTCTGCATTTTGTATGTAAGCAACAGTCTCTCATTGTTGAAAATGCGAATACCAGCTTCACGAATGCCTATAAAGCGAAGCAAGAAATACTCATTCCGGTCGCTCACCATGATGGAAATTATTTCGCGGATGACAAAACGCTAGATATGCTTGAAGGCGACGGTCGTGTGCCATTCAAATATGCTGGCAACCCAAATGGTTCTGCACGTGATATTGCAGGCATCACATCAGAAAATGGCCGTGTCCTTGGTATGATGCCTCACCCAGAGCGCGCCATTGGCGGTCACGAAGGCGGATCAGACGGAGCAGCAATGTTCAACAGCCTCGTTCAATCACTAACAGTCAGCGCATAGTCATATTCGATTTGTATATTGCTTTCAGTTTAATCCAATTTCGCCCAAAGGGACGTCATTATGTCTGCGTTAGACGAGCTTTTATCAATATCCACACCTCCACTTGGACCGCAAACGAATGCTGACCAAATTAATGACGCTGACCTGCAAAGCCTGCTAAGAAAACATAATGGTTTTTTGGCATTAGAAAATGCACTTTGGGTATTTTCCGATGAAAGCCTGCTAAACCTTCCTGGCCTCAATCATCCAGCCATCGAAGAGTGGACACGCCTATACCCTAAAACTGGCGGTGTCGGTCCTGCCTTTGCGGTCGATGCAATTGGATTTCCGTTTTTTACGTCCAACCAAGGCATTCTGCAGATGAATCTGGAAACGGGTAAATTTGTCCGCGTTGCACAAGATCTTGAAGGATGGGCTGCCCGCATTCTCAAAGAATATTCACGCATGACAGGCTGGCGTTTATGCCATGACTGGCAAGATGTACACGGCGCACTTCCATTGGGGCATCGCCTCTTTCCTAAGATGCCTTTCGTAGGCGGCGGGAAAGAAGAAGTAGATAATATGGCTGCTATGCCAATCACGGAAGTTATCGGCTTTTACACTGACCTAGCAGCCCAAATCAGAGACATGCCCGAAGGCGGCGAAATAGAAATTCGATTGGTTGAGTAAAACCAATATCACAATAAACCGCCCTATTTTCGGGGCATGACAACACTTTTTGCGTAGATCAACGCAGCGGACAAACGAATGACTGTAATTGCACCAAAAGACCTTAGCCAAGAAACCAAAGATATGATTCTGGATGCCATGCTGGCTATTCAGAACGAGCAGGATGCTAAAGAACGCGGCGTAAATGCAGAAGAATACAAAGTTCTGCTAGAAGGCTTAGGCCGCGCACCTAATCGCGTAGAGCTTGGTGTCATCGGTGAAATGTGGTCAGAGCACTGCTCTTATAAATCATCTCGTATGCACTTAGCCAAATTCCCAACCAAAGGCCCGCGCGTAATTCAAGGGCCGGGTGAAAATGCTGGTGTGGTCGATATTGATGATGGTCAAGCCTGTATTTTCAAAATGGAAAGCCACAATCACCCGTCCTATATTGAACCCTATCAAGGTGCCGCGACAGGTGTCGGAGGCATACTCCGTGATGTATTCACAATGGGTGCCCGCCCAGTTGCCCTCGTAAACGCCCTACGTTTTGGTGAACCAAGCCACCCAAAAACACGCTCACTTGTTGAAGGTGTCGTCGCTGGTATTGGTGGATATGGAAACTGTGTCGGTGTTCCAACAGTGGCTGGTGAAACACAATTTCACAAAGGCTATAACGGCAATATCCTTGTTAACGCGATGGCAGTGGGCTTGGCTGACCAAGACAAGATCTTCTACGCCAAAGGTGCCGTACCCGGTCGTTCGGTTATGTATGTTGGTGCCAAGACAGGTCGCGATGGAATTGGTGGTGCATCAATGTCATCTGCTGAATTTGCAGAAGGTGATGAAGAGAAACGCCCAACAGTTCAGGTTGGTGCCCCATTTACTGAAAAGCTGCTTATTGAAGCCTGCCTTGAATTGATGGCAACTGACGCAATCGAATCTATTCAGGATATGGGAGCTGCTGGCCTCACCTCCTCTGCTGTAGAGATTGCGGATAAGGGTGGCATCGGTATCGAAATGGATCTTGATGCTGTTCCACAAAGAGAGACAGGCATGACAGCGTTTGAGATCATGCTATCTGAATCTCAAGAACGTATGTTGATGATCATCAAGCCTGGTCAAGAAGATGTCGCCAAGACAATCTTTGACAAATGGGATCTTGATGCAGAAGTCATCGGCCAAACAACAGATACTGGCCGCTTTGTACTAAAACAGTTTGGCAAAATCGTTTGTGACATCCCTGTGCCGCCATTAGCTGAAGATGCACCAAAATACGACCTACCTTGGAATGAACCTCCAGCTGCAAAACCTGTTGCACGTGAAGACATCCCAACACCCGCCAATTATGCAGATACACTCAAAACCATGCTTGCTTTGCCAAACATGGCGTCTAAGCGTTGGATCTGGGAACAATATGACCGCCACGTTATGGGCGACACAGTCGACTCCTCTGAATCCGGTGGTGACGCAGCCCTTGTTCGCGTCCATGGCACTGATAAAGCGCTGGCGATTTGTTCTGACTGTAACCCGCAATATGTTGCCGCCGATCCGTTTGAAGGTGGAAAACAAGCCGTTGCTGAAGCTTACAGAAACCTGTCTTCAGTTGGTGCAGAGCCAATTGCGATTACCAACAATCTGAATTTTGGAAGCCCGAACAAGCCAGACACTATGGGCTATATCGTAAAAGCAATTGAAGGCATGGCACAGGCTTGTAAAGAGCTCGATTTCCCTGTGGTGTCAGGAAACGTGTCGCTGAACAACCAAACCGATGGTATCGCCATTCCACCTACGCCAGTGTGTGGTGGTATTGGTCTAGTAAAAGACGTCGCCCTAACTACAACAGCTTCAAAAGCACGCAGTGGCGATGTGTTGATGCTTGTTGGTGATACAGGCACACACTTGAATGCTAGTTTGTATTTGCGCGAAGTCGTTGGCCGTGAAGAAGGCCCTTCGCCGCCCGTTGATCTAGCGACTGAAAAACGTCGTGGTGATTTTGTGCGCTCCATAATCCAAGGCAAACTTGTGACTTCATGTCATGATGTGTCTGATGGTGGGCTAGCATGTGCAGCCGCTGAAATGGGGCTAGGTTCTGGTGTCGGTGTCGCGCTGAATAACGCGATGCTAGATGATGATGCTGATCTGTTGGCGCACTATTTTGGTGAAGACCAAGGACGTTACCTACTAGCTATTTCACCGGGCAATGTCGCCGATGTTATGGCCGCAGCACTCAGCGCTGATATTCCGCTTACGCCTATCGGTCAGTTTGGCGGCGATAGTGTGCAGCTTGGCGATCAGTCAGTGACTCTGGCTGACCTCCGTGCGGCTCATGAAGGTTGGATGCCGGAGTATATGAGTGAAATTAGCTAGATTTTCACCCCATGCACTTGGGTATTATGGCTTAGAATATGATCTATTATTTCAATGGAGGCAGCGTCTAAAAACTCAGACACTGCCTTCTCAACAAGTTCAACTCATTTATTTTAAAGCTTAAAACCTGCTGGCATTAAGAAATCACGCTTTCCAAGAACAACGCCTTGCGAACGTAGAATTCCGTAAGCTGTAGATGAGTGAAAAATCAGATTAGGAATAATGTAAGTGGTGACATAGGCCTTGCCGGTAAGTGGCATGGTCACATCTTTGCCCGCTGGCAATTGAAACACTGTCTCTTCGCTCGCATTTATGGCTTCATCAGATGACGCATTCACAAACTCTATCGCCTTTTCAATACGTGCGATTAATTCTGCAAAGCTTGTTTCAGTATCAGGGAAACTTGGTAATTCTTGTCCGGATAAACGCGCTGCGCCACGTGTGGTGAAATCTGTCGCGATTTGTACCTGCTTGATCATAGGAAACATATCCGGATAGTGACGTGCGTTCAGAAAAACGCTTTCATCAATGCCCTTTTCTTCAGCATGAGCTGCGGCCTTCGAAAGATATCCAGACATGGCTATCAGAATTTGATTGGCAGTCCCTTTGAAAGTTTCAGAAAGTGAAAGGCTCATGGGTGTTTCCCTCTATACAGGTTGAATTGATTATGTCGTCAATTTTTCATTCTTCTATAGATGCCCCTTCAATTGACTGTTTCAAGTATTTTTCAATTTAAATTTGTATACGCCTATCTTGCAAAACCTATTGACCGTTAAGGAACAAAGGTTTTTCCTATCAATCAGCTATTCAATCCGGTTTTGACGGGATAATTTTTATGAAAAAACTACTTCTTGGAAGCGCTGCACTCTTCATTACATCTTGCTCGTCTACGCAAATGCCATGGCAAATTGTTGAAGAGACACCCGCGATTGAAACTGCCGCAGAAACAGACACTCAAGAGCCCACGATTGCTGATGCAGAAGCATTTATACTGGCGGCTGAAAAAGAGCTATCTGAGCTTAGCGAATATGCGAGCCATGTTTACTGGCTACAGGCAACCAACATAAATTATGACTCTAACTGGTTGGTCTCCAAAGTTGGTGCTGAATTTACGCAAGCGGCTGTGCGTCTCGCCAATGCGACGAAGGTATATGAAAAACTGGATTTGCCCGCCGACCTAGCCCGCAAAATGTCGATTTTAAAAGCCGGTATAACAATCCCTGCACCATCAACCGAAGGTGCTGCCGCTGAGCTAGCAAAAATCACGACCGGACTTGATAGCACTTATTCAACTGGAACATTTGAATACAAGGGTGAAACACTCAATCTCACCCAGCTTTCCAACATTATTGCGACTAGCCGTAATCCCGACGAGCTCGCAAAAGTATGGGCAGGATGGCGCGAAATATCCAAGCCGATGAAAAGCGAATATGCGCGCATGGTAGAAATCGCCAACGAAGGTGCGCGTGAATTAGGTTTCTCCGATACCGCCGATATGTGGCTATCCAATTATGACATGCCATCTGCTGATATGGAAAAAGAAGTTGAACGATTATGGACTCAGGTTGAGCCGCTATATGACCAACTACACTGTAAAGTTCGCGCTGACTTAAATGCCCAATATGGCGATGATATTCAGCCTGCCAATGGCCATATCCGCGCTGACCTTTTAGGAAATATGTGGGGACAGCAATGGTCCAATATTTATGAATTGGTCGGACCAAAATCATCAGGCCCTTCTTACGACATAACAAGTAAGCTCGTTGAAAACGGCTATACACCTCTAAAAATGGTGGAAACGGCAGAAGCCTTCTTTACCTCTCTGGGTCTAGATCCGTTACCAGAGACGTTCTGGGAACGCTCTATGATCACACGCCCACGAGATCGAGAGGTCGTTTGTCATGCGTCCGCTTGGAATCTGGATAACAAGGATGATGTACGTATAAAAATGTGTACACAGGTCACCGCTGAAGATTTCCAGACCGTGCATCACGAGCTTGGGCATAATTATTATCAACGCGCCTACAAGGAGCAATCACCCTTGCACCAAACGGGGGCGCATGATGGGTTCCATGAAGCCATAGGCGACTTCCTAGCCCTATCCATAACGCCATCATACCTCAAAGATATCGACCTCATTGATGAATCTGAAATTCCTGATGCATCAGCGGACACCGGATTGTTGATGAACCAAGCATTAGACAAGATTGCTTTCCTACCGTTTGGACTAATGGTCGATAAATGGCGTTGGCAGGTTTTTCGTGGTGAAACACCTCCCGAAGAATACAATGAAGCGTGGGTATCACTTCGTCAGCAATATCAAGGTATTACGCCGCCGGCAGATCGCGCCGCAGATGCGTTTGACCCTGGCGCAAAATATCACATTCCGGGGAACACACCCTATCTTCGCTATTTCCTATCCTTCGTGATGCAGTTCCAATTCCACAAAGCTGCCTGTGATATGTCTGGCTGGGAAGGTCCACTGCATCGCTGTTCCATTTATAACAACAAAGAAGTCGGGACTAAATTCAATGCGATGATGGAAATGGGGGCTTCCAGACCTTGGCCAGATGCCCTTGAAGCTTTCACCGGCACACGCGAAATGGATGGCTCTGCAATCATTGAATATTTCAAACCGCTAATGTCCTATCTAGAAGAAGAAAATGAAGGCCGGTCATGTGGATGGAAATAATGTGCAGCGCGGGACTTCCAAACGGTCATTGAAGTGTTACTTACGCAATAGATACTTATTAGATTGAGGACTATTTCAAATGGCCATGTCTCATGATGACCTTCTTGCCCACCTACGCGAAGGTTTCCCTGACGCTGAAAT
Source organism: uncultured Hyphomonadaceae bacterium (assembly GCA_964352025.1). Taxonomy (GTDB): domain Bacteria; phylum Pseudomonadota; class Alphaproteobacteria; order Caulobacterales; family Hyphomonadaceae; genus Hirschia. The sequence goes on along the minus strand of CAYGPZ010000001.1, from coordinate 629,643 downwards.
TATACTGACTGACCTGGCTGGCGACAATAATCATTGGCAGGCTGAAATAGTCTCAGAGCAATTCATTGGAAAAACCCGTGTTGCACAGCACCAAATGGTCTATGCCTCGCTAAAAGGTGCGATGGATGGCGCAGATGGACAATTGCATGCGCTAGCGCTCAAAACGCGCGCGCCTAAATAGAAACGTCATTTTGGGACGCACTATGGGTCAATCCATTCCCCTCTCCCAATCTCCTAAACTTCCCATTCAAGCGCTGGGAACAACGGGAGTAATGCTTCCTTTCCTTGGTTTCGGGATTTCAGGATCGCTCGGCACACCACTGATTAGTGATAAGCAGGTAAGCCGTTTGATCGACCATGCGATCACGCAAGGCATAAGCGTATTTGATACTGCGCCATTTTACGGAAATGGTCTTGCCGAAACACGACTTGGAAATGGCCTAAGATCTAGCGCGGATCAAAACACCAAATCACGCCCCTTTGTAATTACCAAAGGGGGAACTTTTGGTGCAGGAAAAAAGATCTGGAAAGATTTCAGCATTGAGGGACTAACGCAGCAATTGGCGGAAAGTCGCGAGAGACTTCCTCACATCGATGCGTTTTTCTTGCATGGGCCATCTAAACAAGACCTTTCCCCCCAATTATTAAGCCACCTTGAAAAGTTACGAGATGATGGTTGGTTTACATATCTAGGCGTAGCAGGACGAAGCACAGAAATAGACCATGCTATAGCCATAGACAATGTAGATTTAATCATGGCTCCAGTTCACAAAAACCTTCCCGCATCGGATCTTGAGCGTATAGAAAAAGCCAGAATTTCGAATAAAGGTACAATTGGTATAGAAGTATTATCACCCACGGCCAAAGGTATTCGTCTATCACTAAAACCAACAGACATGTGGTATTCTGCAAGAGCAATAATGCACGGCAAAGCCCTCCTCTCTCCGCAAACATCAGCTGATGATTGCTTTCAATGGATCAGGCGCTCAGGACTAGCAGACGTCATATTATCAACGACCACGAACAAACATCATCTCAGATCAAATATTTCTTCTTGCTCTCAAGAACTTGAAATATTGCCTCTTTCCCCTTAGCTCAGAGCTAACAGTTTAATTATTCATCTAGGACACGCAGACCATGACAGCCCAAGAAACAATCAAAAACGCTGTATCCTCCAACGACGTTATGCTCTTCATGAAAGGTACCCCTGTTTTCCCACAGTGCGGCTTCTCTTCAACAGTCGCGCAAATCTTGAATTATCTTGGCGTAGAATACGGCTCTATGAATGTGTTGGAAGATCAAGATGTCCGTCAGGGCATTAAAGACTTTTCAAACTGGCCAACTATCCCTCAGCTTTATGTCAAAGGCGAATTCGTCGGCGGTTGTGACATTATAAAAGATATGTTCGAGCAAGGTGAGCTTCGCGAATACTTCCAAGAAAAAGGTATTCAGACTGCAGACGCAGAAGAATAAACGAATCACACGAACAATTGGGAAGCAAATTACTGTTGTTATTTGCTTCCCTCGTATTTGACAGCAGACAACTCAAGATAATTACTTGTACCAATATATGACTTCTTGTTGGTGATATTCGAATATTTAATTAATATTCCGTTCAATATTTTTCTTACGCCTTGATTACCTTTTGTTAGAGGCTATTAGCTAGGTTCCAGCTATACAGACATCCTCCTAACTCGCGGTATTATTTAGTACGATGGGCATTTTTGATTTTTTAAAATCTAAATCCAAAGCAGAACCTGCTTTAGAAGAAGTCGAAGCTGAAGAGACTGAACATCGTTCAGACGACAGACAAAACATGTATCGTGACTCCAGAGTCTATTACAAAAGTGGTGGAAGCGAGCCATGCATCATCAATGATGTGAGCGAAACTGGGCTGCGCTTGTCCTGCCAAGGTGCCAAATCATTTCCTGAACAAGTCAGGGTCATGTATGGTGGTAATCGTCGCCTGTGTAATGTTGTGTGGACGAATGGAATTGTTGCGGGCCTTGAATTTGCGGACGTAACGGCAAAACAAGACACAGAAGAAACATCAGAAGATTTATCTGACATCGCCTAACAACCGACTGCCCCCAGTTGGACTGCCCTCACATTGATGCGTTTTTAGCTGTGCTCAACGGGACACGGATAAGCTCTGTTTGCCCCAAGCACAAAAAAGATACCAATTTTGCGCGCGTTGTTGTAAGAGCAACGGCTCAGACGCATAGCGACATTTCTTGCGCGTACCAAAGCACTTACAAGGACTTCAGAATGAACACCGATCAAGCACCAATTCGCGGCAGCGCTCCGAAAATTGGAATTGTTTCTTTGGGTTGCCCCAAAGCACTCGTTGATTCTGAACGCATTATCACTCGCCTTCGCGCTGAAGGTTATGAAATATCCAGTGAATACAAAGGTGCGAACCTTGTCCTCGTAAACACATGCGCATTTCTAGATTCTGCACGTGATGAAAGTCTTGAAGCGATTGGCGAGGCCCTTGAAGAAAACGGCCGCGTTATTGTCACAGGCTGCTTGGGTGCAGAGCCAGAAGTCATTGAAGCACAATATAAAAACGTATTGGCTGTCACTGGCCCCGCTCAGTATGAACAGGTCATGGACGCCGTTCACAAACACTGCCCGCAACCTGCCAATGCCTTCCAAAGCCTCGTGCCTGAAAGCGGTATCCGTTTAACGCCTCGTCACTATGCTTACTTGAAAATTTCAGAAGGCTGCTCGAACCGCTGTACTTTCTGTATCATCCCGTCTTTGCGTGGTGATCTTGCGTCGCGTCCGATCGATCAGGTGCTGCGCGAGGCAGAGCAGCTTCAAAAAGCCGGTGTGAATGAATTGCTTGTGATCTCTCAAGATACTTCCGCATACGGCATGGACATCAAATACGAGCCACGCACGTGGAAAGAAAAAGAATACGACACACGCTTCCAAGACTTGTGTGAAGGTTTAGGCGATATGGGCATGTGGACGCGTCTTCACTATGTCTACCCCTACCCGCACGTCGATAAAGTCATTCCATTGATGGCAGAAGGCAAAATCCTGCCTTATATCGACATCCCTTTCCAACACGCGTCACCAAACGTGCTGCGCAATATGAAACGCCCTGCCAAGCAAGACAAAGTTCTTGAACGCATCCAGCAATGGCGCCGCGACGTACCAGATATTGCATTGCGCTCAACATTCATCGTCGGCTTCCCTGGCGAAACCGATGACGACTTTGAAATGTTGATGGACTTTATGCGCGAAGCTCGAATCGATCGCGCAGGCTGTTTCAAATATGAAGACGTGAAAGGCGCAGTCTCTCACGCACTACCAAATCACGTGCCAGAAGACGTCAAAGAAGAGCGCTGGCACCGCTTCATGCAGCTGCAGCAAGAAATCTCTCACGAACGCTCAGAAGCGCAAATTGGGCGCACTCTGGACGTCATTATTGATGATTCAAACGGAAAAGACGCAATTGGACGCACAAAAGCAGACGCACCGGAGATAGATGGCCTCGTTCACCTTGAAGGCTATGAAGGTCTAGAAGCCGGCGATATCGTAAAAGCAACGATTACCGATGCAGACTTTTACGACCTCTGGGGCAAACGCCCAACGCAGAACTAGATACAAAAAAAAGCCGCTCCAGCACTTAAGTTGAAGCGGCTTATTAATTTTGTGCTGATCTAAATTCTAAGCGGCTTTTACGTCGTTTAGGAATTTCTCGATAACGCTTTCAAGTTCCTTGGACATCAGCTCAACCTGATCTGCGGCACCTTTCACCGCAACTGCATCGCTGGATGTATCCTCTGTGACCCGGGCAAGGTTTTCAACACCTTCAGACGCCAGACTTGACCCTTGAGCAGCAGACTGGACGCTTTCACTAATCGACACAGTCGCTGATGTCTGCTGATCCATAACCTCGGCAATTGCCTGAGACGCTTCTGACAATTCCTCAAACTGATGTGCAATGCCGTCAATTCCATCAACTGCGGCGCGTGTTTCAGTTTGAATATTTGAAATTTGACCAGAAATCTGCTCTGTCGCTGATGCTGTCTGGTTAGCAAGGTTTTTCACTTCCTGCGCCACAACAGCAAACCCACGTCCTGACTCTCCTGCTCGTTCAGCCTCAATTGTCGCGTTCAACGCTAATAGGTTTGTCTGAGATGCGATTTCCGCGATCATGGTGATGACACTGTTAATTGCTTCTGCTGATTTTTCTAGAGACTGTACTCGCGCCGTGGCTTGGCTGGCTGCACCCGCGGCATTTTCGGTTGCTTCTCGTGATGAAGAGATGCGTGAATTAATATCGTGGATAGATGCGGATAATTGCTCAACGGCAGCTGCAACATTTTGAACAGAACCACTTGCTTCTGCGGATGAAGACCGAGCCACAACAGCGCCATCTCGCGCTTGCTCTACCGCCTGACTAAGAGATTCTGCAACCTCTCCCAAGCTCTCAGATGTTGCGCTTACACCCGCAATCGCATTGTCAGAGCGTTGTTTAAATGCGTCGACAAGTTCGGAAACTTTTTGGACACGCGCCTTTTCAGCAGCTTCTTTGATTTTATTTTGAGCTCGCACTTCCTTACGTTCAATATCCATTTGGCGGAATATCTCGACAGCTCGCGCAATTTCTCCAACCTCATCGGTACGGTCTTTCCCAGCAATTTGGTGGGAACTATCGCCTTTAGTTAGTGTGTCGATGGACTTTACCAATTTTTTGACAGGTTTTGTCAGTCCAATACTCAAACGCCAAACCGTGACACCACATATCAGCAAGGTTGCGATCAAGAAGGCAAGTGACGAATAAACGGCTCTTTCATAAGCCTCCTCGGAGTGCACTGCGGCGTCATGCAGATCCACTTCCATTTTGTCTTCGATCGTTTTTAAAAGTTCGATACGGGCAGTAGACGCATCAAACCATTCTCGACTTGTAATACCCTCAAGCCCCCCTCCAGACAAAGTACCATCAATGACAATTTTTCTGTATTCTCCCACCTGTTTATTGATTGGACTATCAATGACTTTTTGCATGAACGCGCGCTCTTCAGGCGTGGCGTGCATTATCGCCGATTCCAAATAGGCCTTCTGAGATGCCCCTTCTTCGAGAAATTTTTGAAAGACTTTTTCATTAAATTGTCCCGCACCAAAACCTGTCGCCCCCATGGCACGCTCAATTCCGGCATGCTCTTTGGACATCATAACTGCAGAGAAAACAGAATTAAGCGCAACAATGTGCCCATCTTCTAGATGTGACGCCAAGTCATCAGCGGTCTTAATTCCGTCTCTGATCGTGTGGGTGTAGTATTTTGCCATCTCCGGAACAGTAAGCTCGAAGCTGGAAACTGAGGCACGCATACTATCGAGTTGCTGAAGATCAGTTTTCAGTTTTGCAACATCTGCTGCCAGATCAACATCCTTTTCCAACTCTGGCATCACCACCGCCAGTGTCCTTAGAAATTCGTTGGTGACAGAACGTTGTTGTTGTAATTCCTGTGTAAATGATTGACCGCGTGATGAAATATATCCGGCAGAGTATCCGCGCTCTTTCTGCAGCTCGTGGACAAGGCCAGCAATCTGAGGCGCATGATCAATGCGTTCAATCGCATGATGAGCTGATTGCATTTTGGTGTAACTCTGAAAAACAGATACACCTCCAAATAAAAGCAGACCTAGCAACGGCAATGCTGCTACGACAATCAGTCTCGAATTAATTTTCATCGTGAACCATCCTAAATGCGAGGTTTTATTATTCATTGTGTTTATTAATGAATCATTCGCATCCGAATTTTAATGGTGTGAAAATTTTATTTTGGACTAGATGAATAGAAAAATTTTTATGTGTTAAATTAATTTACGTAAATTCTTCGAGTGCATTTACACTTCAGTAACTAGATTTCCCGCAAAATAATGAATTGGAATACCCTTTTCTTCGCACAATCGAGTATCGATATTTGCAATAAATTATAGGGAAGCTGACATGACATCGCTCCTATTTCGCGTCATTAGTGCTCACCGTTGTCGTTCAACGCATCACCACATTGCTATTAGTGCTCTGACTTTGCTGAAAAGCGAACACGCTGAACGCTGGCATGACCTTATGCTGGTTATGCATGATGATTTGCTCAAGGGTGCCAAAGCTCCGGATTCCGAATTCAAGGACTTTAAAAACCACGTCCTCCATATTGAGGAAGGCGAATGGGGTGGCGCACGCGATGCTGCTCTAGAATGGTATGCGAAGTCTGTTATGGCTCTCAAGGCCAAGAAATGGTCAGATGCAGCATACGCGCTGGGTGTGATGAGCCATTATTATGCTGACCCTATCCAACCATTTCACACAGGACAAACAGAAGAAGAAGGCGCAATCCACCGCGCAGTTGAATGGTCAATAGCAAAGTCACGTCCCGAGATTCAGCGGCGCATTGCTTCCAAAGGCTATCCAACAGTGCCGACAGGCGAAGGTGTTGGATTTGTCTCAGATATGGTGCGTGCTGGTGCCGAAAAATCTCACCCTCACTATCAAACATTCCTGGATCACTACAATGTTGATGCGGGTGTCAAAATTCCTGAAGATGGTCTAGATGAAACGCTTCTAGATGTCATATCTGATCTTGTTGCTTATGCCACATCTGGTCTTGCAGCGATCTATGAACGCGCCTTTGCAGAAGCTGGTGTGGTTCCGCCCAAAACAAGCCTGACGGTTAGTGGTTTCCTTTCGACGTTGGACATCCCTATTCGCTGGATCACAAGCAAACTTGAAGATGCGAATGATCAGCGTATCGTTAACGCGATGTACAAGGAACTGCGCAAAACAGGAAAAGTCATTAAGAACCTTCCTGATGACGATAAGAAAATTCGTAAGATGCACGCCCAACAAGTGCTCCGTAAGCCGCTTAAAGAGCTAGACGCTCAGCGTATGCGCAAGATTGGTCAAAAGCATATTCCACGCACAGGTGAGCAACCGATTGTCCGCGATGCAAATCAAGACCTAGCCCCTACAGCTATACCAACACCTGTCGCTCGTTCTATTCCGGCTCAACCCGAAGCAGTTGCAGCCAAACCAAGCAAAAAAGAACTACGCGAAGCTGCTAAATTGAAGAAGCTTGAGGAAAAGCAACGTATAGCGGACGAAAAATTTGCTGCCGAAGCTGCCGCAAAAGCTGAAAAAGAGGCGGCCGCTAAAGCCAAGCAAGAAGCTATTGAGTTAGCCAAAGCAGAAAAAGAAGCTGAGAAAGCCTCCAAAAAAGAAGAAGAAGCGCGCCTCAAAGCGGAAAAAGAAGCTGCTGCGCGTGAAAAGGAATTAGCAGAACAAAAAGCACGCGATGAAGCAGCTGCTAAAGAAAAAGCTGAAGCGCAAGCCGCTGAAGATGCACGCATTGCAAAAGCCAAAGCAGCTGAAGAAGCAAAACGCGCAAAAGAAGCGGAAAAAGCTGAGAAAAAACGTAACCGTGCCCAGCCTGACAATGTAGAAGACGCTGAAGCCGCCGCTATGCTCGCTGCAGCCCATGAAACAGCTAAACAACGCGAAGCTAAACAAAGAGAAGAAGAATTACGTCAAGCAAAGCTGGAAGCTGAAGCAAAAGAAGCCAAGAAAGCTGAAAAGCCAAAATTCCGTGTGAAGACGAATGGCCAGCATTCAAATACAAGCGAGAATTCAGACATGGATTCTGCTTTCGCTGCTCAGCTTAAAGAAGCGACCCAAGATGTGTCATTCGATGAAACTAATGCTTCAGAAGACCAGCTGAAAGACGCTCCGTTTGAAACCGTTGAAGATACAGACGACACGTCTACATCGCGTCGACGCGAACCGCTCAACATGAATTCTGACATAGTTGACGCGCCCTCTATCGGAAAGAAAACCGCAGCTAGAATGAATAATGTCGGCATTTATACCGTGAGTGATTTTGTTCAAGCCAAAGCGAAAGACTTGTCAGAAAAATTAGGTGGTGGATACATGAACTCTTCCACACTTATTGATTGGCAGGATCAAGCGCTACTCATGATCGATATGCCTTCATTACGTGTCCATGATGCGCAAATTTTGATTGGAGCAGGCGTGCGTTGTGTTGAAGATCTGGCGGAAAGCTCTTCGCGTGACTTGTTTGCATCTGCAACCTCCTTCTTGAAAACGAAGGATGGCTCCCGCATCGCCAATAACGGTGACCCGCTAGATCATGAAGAAGTTTATGACTGGATTGAAGAAGCTCAAGCTGCTTTCAACTAAGAACGCAACTTGAGAAGTTAATCGTGTTAGGTTGAGAGACTAACCACGGATCTTGTTCTTGACTTGGACAGTTGCACCGGACGGAATGCCCAATTCCTGGAATGTATATTCAATTTCAACACCATCAGGCAGGTTCGCTTTGCAATAGTCCTGCTTGGTACGATTGACGTGAATGTAGAAATTATTGTGCTTTTTTTCGACGCCAAGATCTAATGAGGATTTCTCCGTACATCCATTCGATGGCGCGGTAATTTCAAGAGATTGATCCCCAATCACTGCTCCCAAAATCGCGGGGTCCCAACCGTGTTTAGTGTCTTGAGACCAATTTGCCGACTTTCCATCAACATAAATGCAACCCGTCGCCATAACACCCAGCGCACCCGCGCCTAGAATTGCTAACTTATTCATTACCACAACCTTTTTATCGAAAAACAATAATTTATATATATCGTTTTTCGATAATGTGTCAATGAGAATTTTCTGACTGCATCATACGATTAGAGACAATTGAAAAGTAAGCGATGATTGAAAAACACGCCGCCTCCCTTACCTTACGTCACTTAAACGCTACCTAGCAATTTAATATTGAAACGATATATCATCTCAATTGGAAGATGAACATTGAAATCGCCCTTTTAAATTAACCCAATTAGTGAGAAAGTAACACCTAAAGAAGCAAACCTAAGTGTTTGAGGCCAAGCGTGACTTTACAAAATTTTGATATAATTCATATACTTAAAGAGATTGACCGTGCTGGCAACTCGGAATCTGTGCTGAATATTTTCAAATCATATATTAATGAATTAGGGTTTGATCGCTTTTTTGTCAGCCAGCTTGTCAACCCATTAAGTCCATTTGCACGCAAAGCTATGATGTTCACTGACTGGCCAGATGACCTTGTGCATGACCGTGTTCAAAAGGGACAAATGTTAAATGACCCCGTCATTTTATACGGTCTAAGGTCTCGCACACCCTTTACTTGGGAAACAGCGTTCGAATATGAAAAACGCTATGGCAAAGGCATGAAAGAAGCCGCCATAGAATATGACATGAACAATGGCTACATGTTTCCAATGCGTCGTCCAGGAAGTGTTGACGGCGGTATTTCACTTGCCACACAGAAACTCGACATATCTCCCGACAAAAGAGCTGAACTCGAATTAGCATGCATGCACTGCTATTACAGGCTTGAATCACTACACCCCTCGCCGCCGCCAGAACCTGAAGTTCGCCTTGCACCAAAAGAAAGAGATGTTCTGCAATTTGCAGCGGTAGGAAAAACCTTTTGGGAAATGAGCGTCATTATGGGAATTAGTGAGGCAGCCGCCAAAGATTCAATGCGCCGTGCGCGTGAAAAACTAAAATGCGTCAACACCACTCAAGCTGTTTCAACAGCAATTGCACGTGATTTAATTCTCCCCTAAACGCGTCAAGCTATCTATCGGATAGTAACAAATAAATTTGGTCTGCGGCATGGATAGGTTATTCCATGAGGAGACTGCAATGATCGAAATTGTTACTTCAGAAAATCGCCATATATATTACTCTCTAATCGAAGACATGTACCGGATGCGGTATGATGTTGTTGTTAAAAAGTGGGGCTGGAAAGTTGCTGGTGCCACTGTCGGACGAGACAAAGATCAGTTTGATACTGATGACACAGTATACATCCTACACTTAGATCCTAGCCGAACTGTCGTCACTGGTTGCTGCCGTTTAAACAAGACAACCGGCCCTAATATGTTGTCTGAATTATACGCTGCATCATGCGACCTACAGGGTGTTCCTTCGTCAGAGACAATTTGGGAAGCATCTAGATTTGTTGTATCTGCGGACATACAGTCTCGGCAACAATATTATGATGTGATGTGGCGAATTGGTGTTGGCGTAAACGAATATGGTCTGACTGCAGGTATCGAGCAAATTGCCTGGTATACTGGCCCCTCATTCTACAATACGATTAATCGCGTCATGGATATCGAACCTCTGGGACGCCCTCGGTTCAACGAGGAAGATCAGGAAACATATATTCCGGCACTTTCAACAGTAGATGAAAAATCACTGTTAGCTATGAGAGAGCGGCTATCTGACCCCAAAGAACGCATCACCTTTGCGCTCGCTCCGATCTTTCAACTTACCCCGAAATCCGGCACACTCCCACAAGAGGCTGCGTAGCTCTCATGACACATTCCCTTACAACCAAAGATCAGAAAATAGCATTTGATGAGAACGGTGTCGTTTGCCTTCGTAATCAAATATCACCAGCTGAAATCGAAAAACTCCGCAAAAGTATAGACCAACAAACTCAGGCTGTGTCTTCCTCGCCGACAGCATACGACTTTGAAAACATCGCAGATCAATTGTGGAATGCAAATAGCGGTATCTCAACTGGGGATGCTGAACGATTTGAAGTCAATGCATTGGCCCAAATGATATTATCGGATTCAGAAGCACGCCCACTACAAGAAAGCGCAACGGGAGATTCATCCGGCTCATTTATCTACGATGCTTCTGGATGGCGCAACGACGCAGGAATTCGGGAAGTCGCGCTGGATTCGATACTGCCACAATTAGCGAGCGAATTGCTTGGCTCTGAATGTGTAAATTTCTGGGAAGACACGACTTTCGTCAAAACGCCAAATACACGACAAAAAACAGCGTTCCACCAAGACCTCGGATATAATCATTTCGAAGGTGAACAGAGTATTGTTTTTTGGATCGCATTGGATGATGTCAATCAAGAAAATGGCGGCATGAAATATGTCCGTGGATCGCACAAATGGGGACAAGAATTTGCGCCCAACATGTTCGTAGCCCAGACAACAATGCCAGGAGCGCAAACACCTAAAGTCCCAGATATCGAAGCCGATGAAGGTGCTTATGACCTCATTCATTTCGATGTAAAACCAGGTGATATAATCGCCCACCATGTCCTTACCGTGCATGGCGCAGGCGGAAACATGACATCTCGCCAAAGACGCGCGATCTCATTCCAGTACTGTGGAGACGACGTTCGATATTGGGAGAGACCAGGTGCTGCACCTAGAGCATATACAATCGATCCATTGAACAATGGTGACAGATTGTATTCGAGAGACTTTCCGACAGTATGGCCAAGACCATGGCCAGGCGTGAAGCTATCAAACCTGTACGGCTCTATAGATCTTCAATCTCAAAACAAACAATCAGCGCGCGACGCCGCGTAGATACATTATCCGATTGCCAGCGGGTTGGGCAAATGCACTGGTCAGTATGAATGGAATCACGATGATGAAAATTCTAATTGTTGATGACAATTATCACCACACATTGATTGTGAGTGACATGCTGGCCAGTGCAGATCGGGATATTGATCTTGCCTGTAACGGTGCAGAAGCTCTGAAAAGAACAAATGAAAAGAACTATGACCTCATAATTCTTGATTACGAAATGCCCGGTCTATCTGGATTAGATGTTCTGAAACGTCTAAACTCAGAGCTTGCAGATCGCAGGCCTAGGGTCATCGCAATGACAGCAAATGAAGACCCGAAAATTGAGGAAGCTTTTAAAAGTTTAGACTGCGACGCTTTTCTCACAAAACCGCTCGATACCGAGAAATTGCTTCGAGCAGTATAAATGCAAAGCAAATCATCGCCCTTTCCTTAAAAAGAGCGATGACCAACCAACGCCTATTCCATGGTAACATGACCATCAGGTGTGATTTTTAGGAATGGGTTCCAGGCTACCTCCCAAAGGTGCCCATCTGGGTCTTCAAAATAGCCAGAATACCCTCCCCAGAAACGATCTACGGGACCCTGTATCTGCGTTGCGCCTGCGATTTTGGAAACGCCATGCAAGACACTATCAACTTCTTCCTTTGAATTTACGTTGTGGGCCAAGGTGACAGACTTACCGCCCATCTGAATTTTACCTTCAAAATCATCTTCCAGCACTTTTTTCTGAACTATGCTGAAAAGCAGACCATTCATCTGGAAAAAGGCGATACCTTCCGTTTCAAATCCAGGCTTCCATCCAAGGCCATCTCGATAAAATTCGAGTGAACGTGAAAGGTCCTCAACGGCCAGACCGACAATTGCGAGAGTTTGTTTCATTTTTATCTCCAAGTCATGTTTAACAATGCATCGCAAGGCGCAACACCACTCATCAAACTCAACAACATGGACGGAGCTGAAGAAAAGACTCCACGCGCCAACCACGCCTATCGTGAGAGAAAAGCGTTAGCGCCGTGGGACTGAGTATAAATACCCGTCAGTACATCGTGTTCTTGCACTGAAAAACCTTCAATCAGATGCTAGAACCAACGGACCTGCTCAACCAGACAGGCCTGACTTTTTCGACATTCAAAGTATATGACGGCTTTAATCGAAATACAAATCGAAATCAGACTGAATTATAACTTCACCAAAGATAACTTTGTAAGCAGATTAGTCGATAACAAACTGATCTGGTCTATATCCCGGATCAGGAATTTGCGGGTCCATATCCTCTAAAGCGCCACGAACAAGGCGCGCTGCGATGGCTTTACGGCGGGAGCGGCTATCTCCGGGAATGACATACCAAGGAGAAACCTCTGTCGAGCATCTCTCGACGGCCAATTCATACGCGTCCTGATAATCATCCCATAGCTTACGATCATCCAGATCACCGGGATTGAACTTCCAGCGCTTGTTTGGGTTCTCCAACCTTTCCAGCAAACGCTCCCCCTGTGTGCGTCTAGAAATATGAAGCATGATTTTCAGCACTTTAACGCCGTTTTGCGTCATGTGTTTTTCAAAATTATTGATCTGCTCATAGCGCTCTTCAACCTGCGCCATAGGGGCTAGCCCGCGTACACGAACGACCAATACATCCTCATAGTGAGAGCGGTTAAAAATCGCGATCTCCCCTTTTTGCGGAACCTTATTGTGAATCCGCCAGAGATAATCACGCGCCAACTCATTTGAAGAGGGTTTACCAAAGGCATGCACGCGCAGCCCTAATGGAGATGTCTGGGAGAAAACTGCTTTCGTCGTGCCATCTTTCCCTGATGTATCAATACCTTGAAAGATAACGAGAAGACTTTGAGACTTTTCTGCATAGAGACGATCTTGCAGCTCATCAATCATCAATGCGTCATCTTTTAATGAACGCTTAGCCTCATCCTTATCAGGAAAATATACGCCGCCATCAGTCGTGTATTCACGAAGTTTTATGGACTTTCCGGGATCCGCGATCGTTGCCTTACGGATATCTTCAATAGATGGACGGTCGAACACACTACTTCTCCCAAAAACAGAATTCCAATTTTAATTCAAGGTAATCCCTTTGCCACAGAAAATGCAATAAATTTCGTCATTTATGCGATACTATGGCCAATCTTCCCAATTTATACGAGCGCGAAGATAATTAACTCTCTTAGTTAGCAATTCCGGTTTCTGCCTTAGTCTCGTGCTGTCTGAAACTGCTATAAGATGTAAAATTTCATCATAGTTCAATTCTGCAAACTTTTTCCCAAATAAAGTGTTTGCGGCATTCTCTATGCCAAACTCACCCTCTCCCATATATATTGTTAGAAACCATGCCCTAAGTATCTGAATATCATAATATTTTGTTTCGAGACGACAACCGATAAACGCTCTTTGCAAATGATTGCGCTTATATTCCATTATATCGAGGGACAAAGATGTTATGGGAGCATAATTATATCTAGGACGCCTGCGAATGTCGCGACTAGTTGCTAAGTAGGCAAGATCCTTAAGTGAACGGCAAAATTTCGGTTGTGTCTCTCGAAGTGGATAATAACTCGCTTCAGCGAAAAAGCGCTCTGAACGACTAGGTTTGGAAGTGTCAATTTCGTTTATAGTTCTCGCAATAGGTGAAGCCTCGATAAAATCATCTGCTTTTTTCATTTGCCATTGAAACAATATAGCAAACAAAGCGACGATCGAAATAAAAACCGAAGCTAAAACCAAGAAGCTCCACTTTAACACACGTAAGAATATGTTTTGAAAACGGGACACCGCCCCCCCCCTACAACAAAGCCCCCGCAGATAACTGCAGGGGCTTTATCAAAGCATAATAATTCTAATCTGACCAAGAGGTCATTTCGAATAAACTTATTAAGATGAGTAGAACTCAACTACCAAGTTTGGTTCCATGCGTGCTGCATACGGAACATCTGCCAAATCAGGCAGACGAACGAATGTTGCAGTCATCGCTTTTGGTTCCACTTCAATGTAGTCAGGAATGTCGCGCTCGGAAGAACCAAGAGCTTCAAGAACAAGCGCCATAGTGCGAGACTTGTCTTTAACCTGAACAACATCACCTGGACGCAAACGGTATGAAGGAATGTTTGCTTTTTTACCGTTTACAGTGACGTGCCCGTGGTTCACGAACTGACGTGCAGCAAAAATAGTTGGTACGAATTTAGAACGGTAAACAAGAGCGTCCAAACGGGACTCTAGAAGACCGATCAAGTTCTCAGCTGTGTTACCTTTACGGCGAGCAGCTTCATCGTATGTACGACGGAACTGTTTCTCAGTGACATCACCGTAGTGGCCTTTAAGCTTTTGCTTAGCCATCAATTGAAGACCAAAGTCAGAAAGCTTACCCTTACGAGCTGCACCGTGCTGACCTGGACGTGATTGACGTTTATTGATTGGGGACTTAGCGCGACCCCAGACGTTTTCGCCTACACGGCGATCGAGTTTGTACTTCGCTGAACTGCGACGTGACATAGTATACCTCAATTTTAGACGTGGGCCGGCGAAATCCATCATGAATATCGCGATTACAACGGCGGCAACACATCACCCGTAATTTCCTCACAAAAGTGAGAAGCGCGGTATAAACAAGTAAATCGACAAATTGTCAATGCGAACAGGTCGCTGGTCCTCCAAGAACTTCCCAATTACGCCTAACTTCTGACTTTAACGATCCATATTCTGTGTTACAAACGAGAATAGAACGAAAGTATTGAGCCCCAAATGCCATCTTCCCACAGATCTTCCTACAAATCGACTTTATTTGTTTTGCTTAGCACAGCGGCTTTTTCATTTAGCGCTGCAGCCGAGACCTCTCCAAACTGCAGTGTTGATATCTCAGAGGGGAATTTCACCGCGAATATCAAAATTGCGGAGTATTACCCGGGGAGTGAGTTACATCGGCAGATCGTTCAGATTTCAGGAACACCAGAGACTGTACCTCCAGAGGTTAAATCAATCAAAACTCCCGTCGGACCAGTCAATGCGGTTTTATCGTTGGAGCAAAAAACCAGCCTTAAAGACAAAGATGTATTGAAAAAAGGTGATTGGGGAGAGTTACAAATGACGATGGAACTCCCCCGTCTTGCACCAGATTTATGGTATCACAAAAATTGTACGATTGAGACGAGTGACTATATTCTAGCGGACAAAAGACAAATCGAAGGTGGTGTCGTCAATCATTGCAATCTGATGCTGCAAGATGCGCAGATGAAAGTCTTAGAGTCACAAGATTATCTGGACTACGCATTTTCCGGCAATGACCACTGGCAACCTTTGCGCCTACGTTATGATCTAAAACAGCTTAAAGCATTTAATTCCAAAATTTCAGAGTTAAGTGCCAAACAAATCGATGATTTTAAAACTGGAAAATGTACTTTCTAGTCCACCTACCCAATCTTGAAATACAATTTGATTAAAATCCTGTAATGTATATAAAAAGCGAGAAAATATAAAATATTGGGGGAATGATTGTGATGTTGAAATTATTGGGTACAGCAGCTTTGCTTACCACTTTAGCGAGTTGTAGTCACAGCGTTTTCCCATCCAATAAAACATCTCCTCAAAAGCAAATCACATACATCGATGCGCACGCCGATATATCTAACGCTGCTCAGGATTTACTCGATAGTTTTAGCGACGAAAAGTTAGTGAATATCCAAACCGACTTTGCCTCCAAAGATCGTCAGGATTGGCATTTTATACCGCGTGAACGGACAGGAATTCCTTTGAGGGACATGTCTGCATACCAAAAAAACAAAGCCCAAGCACTAATTAATGCAACTCTATCCAGCGATGGATCCATTAAAGTGGATCAAATCATGGCGTTGGAAAGCATATTACGCGATATTGAAGATGCAGACCCAGCGTATCGGGACCCTGAAAATTACGCATTTCAAGTCTTTGGAGAACCTGGCGCAATGCCGTGGGGATGGCGTATCGAAGGTCATCACCTTTCTCTAAATTTCACATTCTCTGGTGAAACAGCCTATTCAATGACGCCAGCTTTCATAGGCAGCAATCCCGCGACTTATCCAACGGGACCGCATGAGGGAAAAATGCTGCAGGACAAAGAGCACAAATTAGCTCTAAAATTTGCTCAAAGCCTATCCAAAGAACAGTGGGCTCAAACAAAGCTCAAAGATAAGAACATCCCGGAAGTCCTAAGTTCCCCCATTTTACCCGACGATGTTATTGCGCAAAAAGAGGGAATAGCGGTTTCTCAATTATCAATCGCTCAACAAAATGATCTTCGGCAAATCATAAAATTGTATGTCGGTATAAACCGCGACGCACTGGAAAATCCGTATCTAGAACTCGTTGAAGAAGGTTGGGACCAGACATTTGTGGCTTTGGGTGGAGACAGAGACGATAACGCGACATTCTATTACCGCATCCAAGGGCCTCGCATTTTCATCGAATTTGACAATTCGATAGACGACGGCATGCATATTCATTCTATCTGGCGCGATCCACAAAATGATTTCGGCCATGACGATCTTCGGGCACATTTGGAAAAGCATCACTAGCTTTGTGATGCTTTTCGCAAATAATCACTATGCAGCATCCCACTTTTCTACGTTGAAGAAACGCGCATCAATGCGTTTCACCAATGCTTGTAGATTAGGATATTTGTCTATGACATCCCGCATAGGTGTGTCGAAGAACTCAGTGCCACAGGAAGAAACAAATGCAGCAACGACAGCATCTAAACCGGTTGGCTCATCACCAAACATAAATGCATTGTCTGCCAATTGAGCTGACAATGATGATACACAGCGTTCGAACAAGAATATTCTATCTTTTTCGGGCAATAGCCTAAATCCATTGCTATTCACGCGCCCTTCAATTCCCTCAAGAGAAGACTCAATAACTTTTGCCCGCACTTCTTCTGGCAATTGGGCAAAAAAGAAAGCAGGCCCTTTGTCAAAGTTTTCGCTTTTAAGCCAACGCTCATTGAGCAGCATAAGCCCCATGTCGGACTCGATCATCCGCTCCATCGACCATGCAATTGCGCGCTGCCCTCCACTAAGACTTGCGTCTAGATCCTTACCTAGCTTTTCTTCAAAATAGTGTCGAATGAAGGCTGACTCGGCAACAATTTTTCCATCATCTTTTATATAGGGTGCCCGTCCAAAAGGTGCTTCTTTCAGGTCCGCCATCTGGGTTGTGTAATCGACACCCAGCATATCCAGATGAATCATTGTCTTCATCACATACGGACTAGGTGAATGACATCCAAAAGCAGGCCCCCATCCAAACAATACAGTCATAACATTCTCCCCTTCTTCCCAATGGAATAAAACAAACTTCAATTTACCCCTTGCTTGTACACCTATTCATGCACAAATCTGTCAGCAGAGTGTCATCAGGGGTGGAACTTATGCGACGTACAGAACGATTATTCCAAATCATACAAATTTTACGGCGGCATAGACACCCCGTGCGCGGAAAAGAAATCGCTGACGAATTGGGAACATCCCTTCGCACCATCTACCGAGACATTGTCGAATTACAGGCACAGAAAGTACCTGTCGAAGGTGAAGCCGGAATTGGATATGTCCTGTCGGGTGAATATGACATGCCTCCGCTCATGCTAACCCCCGACGAATTGGAAGCCGCGGTGTTGGGTGCCAGATGGGTTGCTATGCGATCGGACCCGGATTTAAAACGTGGAGCAGAAGACCTTCTGGCAAAAATCGCACTCTCAATGCCGGAACGCCTCAAGCCGATTGTATTTGAAAGCGGAGTCGCGCCTGTAACTTTCGCGAACGTTACCCAAGATAGTTGCGACGTCGCAAGCATTCGCCAAGCCATTCGAAATCAGCAAAAACTGGACATGGTTTATACAAATGACAAAGACGAAACAGTGTCGCGCATCATCTGGCCTTTTCTTGTCTCTTACTCAGAGACCGCACGGTTCATTTGCGCATGGTGTGAAACACGTGATGATTTCAGAACATTCAGGACTGACCGTGTGAACCAACTTACCGCATTAGATGAAAAGTTTCGCACACGTGTACCTGTATTGCGAAAACAATGGATAGAGCTGCAAGAAAAGCGTTGCGCAGAACGCCAGGCTCTTCATGAAATTCAATTGAAAAACCGAGAATCGGCAGCCGCCGAGTAGGCGCTAAACAGATTGCAGGATCGCATGTTACTTCACATACTAAAATTGCCCCCTCTACACGTTTTATTGTGTATATTGGGTATGAAAACACTCACCGTGTATTTCCCTCAATCCCCCGTCGTCCCAATGCACATAAGCACTATATTGTGGATCGCTTGTTTAGTATTCGCTCTTTCAATCCTTGTAATATCGGCACTACAATTTCGACGCCATCGCACCAATATTGAAGCGTTTAGAGAACCCAATAATCTCATCACTTCGGGAATATTCGCGATCACCCGAAACCCCATCTATATTGGTTTTCTGATCACAATAATCGGAGCTGCGTTTTATTTTAATCAGCCACTGGCATTCGTATTTGTGCCCGTTTTCTTTTTACTCGCTGATCTCTGGTATATTCCGCACGAAGAAAAAGACGCCGCCAGAATATTTGGCCAAGAATTTGAAGCCTATAAAAAACGTGTGCGTCGCTGGATTTAACTAATCCTTGCGGTCAATCCGCGCCTTGCCGCGTCCTAGCGCAAGGGCTTTGACAGCGCCTCTAAATGTCTGGGCTTCTTGCTTCGTCCACTCTGCGCGAATAAAAGCATTGCGCAAATTTTGTGTCATGACAGACCGTTTTTCAGCAGGGAAGAAAAATCCGGCTTTATCTAATTCGTCTTCAAAATGCTCAAACATACGTACGAGGTCTTCACGACTTGCAGCATCGCCGACACCAGAAAAGCTTTCTCTCGCCTCTCCCTCTAGTGTTCTTGCTGCCCACGCATGTACGAATACACCCACGGCTTGCGCAAGGTTTAGCGATGAAAACGATCGATCCACCGGATAGGTCAATATCCCATCCGCAAGTGCAACCTCATCATTCAACAAACCAGCCTTCTCAGCGCCGAACATAACACCCGAACCAACATCCGGTCGGGACATAAGCGCACCAATACCTTCTTCTGCATTGAACACAGGCTTTTCCATGCCACGTGGGCGTGCCGTTGTTGCCAATACATAGGAAAGGTCTGCGATACCTTCATTCAGCGTATCAAAAACCTGAGCCTTGACGCCCCAATCAAAAGCACCCGCACTCATTGTGTCCGCTTTTTCATTTGGCCAGCCATCGCGCGGGCTAATAATGCGCAAATCCTTCAAGCCAAAATTCGCCATGACACGCGCAGCTGCGCCTATATTCTCTCCCATTTGCGGAGATACGAGAATGATTGCGGGTAGATTTTTCATGGCAAAACAGAGGCCATAACTGTTGTAATACGTCAAGCAATGTTAGGCTAAATTGGAGCAATGAGAATGAGCTTTCTGGGGGAAATAAGATTTGAGACTTTTTTTAGTTATAAGCTCAATTTTTTGTGTAAGTGCTTGTTCGCACGTCCTAAATCAACAAGCTTTGCAAAAACACAATTGCCAGGGAATTGAAAATTGGGTTTTAAAAGCTGAAGGTGATGAAGTGTCAGCCCATACAATAAGACTTCTATCACCGCCTAAAAGTTCTGAAGTCATTCATTTTTATTGGCCGATGATAACTCAAGAAGAATATCAACATCTCGCTGCTGACGAGTATCAGGCAATAGCCCAACCAACTCACTATTGGTCGCCCAAAGAAGTTGCAAAGCGCGCAGCTGCTTGCTTTGATGCTTCAATTATAGAGACGTCTTTGAGTATCAAATCACTAGCGAATATCGGAAAATCTTCACTGCTAATCGAAGGTTCAAAAGATGAGATATCAATGACCTATATTCCACACCTATCGAGCAAGCTCAATCGACCTGAACCACCAGCTAACCAAAACTAAAGGGCAACCATTTTCAGGCTGCCCTCGTCAAGGATAAATTGCTTTAAAATATATAGCTTACGTCCCCCAAAGCTGACGTATACGGGACCTTATCCGTTTTTTACAACAAAATAATGACTATGTGATTTTTCCGGATATTGACCTTTTTCGACAACGGTAAAGCCCTTCTCCAACATGAGGTGTTCAAGCTCTTTTCCTTTGACGAAGCCAACATAGGGAGCTTTGCCCAGCATTTTCATAATAATGACCGCGACTTTTAGCATGGAGCTATTTTCGCCAAGGCATGGTGTCTTACTGATTAGCAAACCGCCCGGCTTCAATAATTCAGACAGCCTCTCCATAGCGTGAGGTAGGTCTTCAAGAAGGTGCAAAATATTATGCGCCAAAATCACATCAAATGATTGCGGTGCGAGTCTGTCGTCAAAAACTTCAGCCTGTAAGAAATCGATGTTTGATATGTTTTTGTCTTTTGCTTTCTGGATACCGATATCAATCATGTTTTTAGATATATCGGTCGCGACCAATTGCTTGACATGCCCAGAAAGCAAGACAGCCGTAGAGCCGGTTCCACACCCTATTTCAAGTGCACGATATTCATCTGAAAGATAGGACTTTGTTCTCGCTAGAGCAGCTTCATAGGCATCTATATCTTTAATTGGCTGCTTTGAATATTTCTCAGCCAACTTATCCCAAAACCTGCTTGAGCTTACCATCAATACTTTTCCTTGAAGTGCTTTTTAAGTCCGCAATTATCGTATCCAGCGACCGTTTTTATAAACAATGTTTTCGCCATCAACACTCAAATCACCTGAACCATCCAAACGACCAGTGAGTGTCCCATTTAGTTTATCAACGGATACATCACCTGAACCAGCGATATGAATATTCATCTGATCAATTTCTGCATCAAGGTCAACATCGCCCGATCCCTTAATACCAATATCAACTGTCGAGAAACGCCCTCCGCCGACACCAATATCTCCAGATCCATAGACTTGTATAATTGCAGTATCATTGGCACTTTCCGCACTTATATCACCGGAGCCTTTTATGCTTGCGTAGAAAGCACCTGTAATATCGTCTAACTCAATATCGCCGGACCCACGAACTTCCAGAACAGCTTTACCGCCTACATTGGCAACCATCACGTCTCCAGATCCATTGATATTAATAGCGGCATTGCCAAGGTCTTCAGCTTCGATATCACCGCTTCCATTTATGGTTCCGACAAAATGATTTGTGACATCTTGCAAAAAGACGTCTCCACATCCGTTCACCGCCACCGACGTTGAATTTACATCACCGATTTCGGCAATCCCGCTATGAAGCTCAAGGTCGAGGCTTGCAGTATTAGGCATTGTAATTTCCAAAGTCGGGAAGTCATCCAATGGACGTAAAACATCACCTTTAAGTTCTAGCTTATATTTACCATCGTCACTTTTGCGGCATTGTTTGAGTGAAACATCATTCTCTCCCTGGACGGTGATACCATTTGCAGAAATTTCGATGTCAGGGCTTTCTAACTTGCCTTCGTCAACAACTTTTCCAGGAATGAGAACAGCATCATATTTCAAGCCCGCCCCCGTTTCGATGGTTACTCTTCCAATGAAATCTCGAATGTTGACGACACCATCTAAGGTCTGCCCTGAGTCAGATGCCTGTTTAACCGCTTCCGCATTCGTCTGGGGATCAGCATCTGCAGAACATGCCTGCAGAACAAAAACACTCGTTACCACTCCGAAAACTGTATTCATCAAGCGCGTCATTCGAAAATCTCCGTTCAATGGAAAATGATTTCGCTCTACATATTATTGTTTTTCAATAAATGTCAACTACAAATGTAACATGATCGCTATTCAAAACGCGCAAAATGCCATTAATCCTCAATCAATAGCCCTACTTTTTCACAAGTTTAGCACTTCTCCTTTGACGGGTGTGTTTGCTCTGCTATAGCAAAGCGCAAATAATGCCATTGGAGTGATTACCCATCTCTCCAGACACATAGACAGAAGGATAACAGCATGGCCGTGATTAAGGTAGACAACCCAATCGTTGAGATGGATGGTGATGAAATGACTCGCATCATCTGGGCGATGATCAAAGAGCGTCTTATCCTTCCTTACCTAGACATCGACCTTAAATATTTCGACCTTTCAGTTGAAAAACGTGACGAAACAGATGACCAGATCACTGTAGATGCTGCTGAAGCAACTAAGAAATACGGTGTTGCTGTAAAATGTGCGACGATTACACCTGATGAAGGCCGTGTTGAAGAGTTTGGTCTTAAGCAAATGTGGCGCTCGCCAAACGGAACAATCCGTAACATTCTTGGTGGTGTTGTTTTCCGCGAGCCAATCGTTATTCAAAACGTTCCTCGTCTGGTTCCTGGTTGGACAAAACCTGTTGTTATCGGTCGTCACGCATTTGGTGACCAATACCGTGCAACAGACTTCCTCGTGCCTGGTAAAGGTAAGCTAACGATGAAGTGGGAAGCTTCTGATGGCGGCGAGACAATCGAGAAAGAAATCTACGATTTCCCTGAAGCTGGTATCGCCATGGGTATGTACAACCTTGACGATTCTATCCGTGACTTCGCGCGCGCTTCAATGAATTACGGTCTGCAACGCAAATGGCCTGTATACTTGTCGACTAAAAACACAATCATGAAAAAATATGATGGTCGTTTTAAAGACATCTTCCAAGAAGTATTCGACAACGAATTTGCTGACAAATTCGCAGAATTTGGTGGCACATACGAGCACCGCTTGATCGATGACATGGTTGCTGCAGCCATGAAATGGTCTGGTGGATATGTTTGGGCATGTAAAAACTATGATGGTGACGTGCAATCAGACACAGTTGCTCAAGGTTATGGTTCACTTGGCCTCATGACATCTGTTCTTATGACTCCAGATGGTAACACAGTTGAAGCTGAAGCTGCTCACGGAACAGTGACACGTCACTACCGCGCTCACCAGCGTGGTGAAGCTACATCAACAAACTCAATCGCTTCTATCTTTGCTTGGTCACGTGGTATTGGCCACCGTGGTCGCATGGACGGAAACCAGAAAGTTATGGATTTTGCCCAGCTTCTTGAAGACACAGTTATCTCAACTGTTGAATCAGGTCACATGACAAAAGACTTGGCGCTATTGGTTGGTGCAGAGCAATCATGGCTGACAACTGAAGGCTTTATCGACAAAGTTGCAGCTAACTTCCAAGATGCAATGAGTAAAGTTTCTAGCTAAGCTCTTCATCACGCATAAAATCAGAAACGGCAGTTCCAATACATGGAGCTGCCGTTTTTATTTGCAGCCCAACTTTGTACATCCATTATCTTGTCCGTATTTTTCTCTACCGCTCCAGCTATTCCCGATGAGGCCCATGCTTTGAAGCAATCTACCAGACAATAAAAAAGGCAGCCTCTAAGAAGCTGCCTTTGTAATTTGTATATATCAGAGACCTACATCAATCGTCTCTGATTGTTTTTTCTTTTCTTTCGTGACGCTCTTGAGCTTCAAGACATAAAGTCGCCGTTGGACGTGCGTTCAATCGCCCGAGTCCAATTGGCTCTCCAGTGTCTTCACAAAATCCGTATTCATCTGATTCAATACGTCGTAATGCTGAATCAATTTTAGAGACCAGTTTCCGTTGCCGGTCGCGGGTTCTAAGTTCTAATGCTCGGTCTGCTTCGTTTGATGCACGATCCACCAAGTCTGGCAGATTGGAAGCATCTTCCCGCATAGTTTCAATTGTTTCTTTCGTACCGTCCAGAATATCTTTTTTCCAAGCTTCCAATTTCGCTTTAAAAAAAGCTTTCTGGCGCTCGCACATATACTCTTCATTTTCTGACGGTGTGTACTCGTCAAGACTTACGCTCATTCGTCACACTCCTAATTCTTGCCCTTGTCCCCTTAGAATCAACTAAGTGGCCTCCTTCAGGCACGGATCGTATAGCGAACATTTGGCTGTGCCACAATACCGAAAGCGAGCACTTTTTATCAACCATAAGTGATTGTTAGCGTACTTCTTTTTTTCGGCGTTCCAGCTTGGCAATTTCAACAGCCGTTCGCACCTCGATATGTCCTAATGCATCATCTAGGCCATCATCACCTGATTCTTCGCGCGCTTCTTCAAGTGCACGTTGCAAAAGTCCCAAATGAGCTTGTGATGTTTGACCATTTAAAACTGACAATTGAAGTTTATCCAATGCATCCAGCATACGGCGACCTTTGCGTAACGCCTTGCTTCGTCCTTCGGTGGACGTATCCATTCCTTGAAGCGCCATAATGGAATCGACGCCGCCTACTCCCGCGACACCACCAGTTGCAGCACTAGAAGCCGCTTGATCGGCAGAAGTATTTGAATTTGAACCGGAAACAAGATTTGAAAAGCTCGTATCTGAAGACGGTTTAGCCTTGGATACACCACTCATTGGCTTGCCAGATGTCGGACGTGAAACGCGCATAAAAAGGTGCTCCCGTGAAGAGCTTTAGAATCCTACCAAAGTGTTAACGTGTTCCTAATGGTAACTTAAAAAATTTCTAGAAAATTAAGTGTTTGTTTTGGGTTAGAGGTGAAAATAGCTTCCAAACAAGCAATTCTATGTGCTCATTCTGGCTCAGTTGCGAGACCTTGAACACATATGCACCGTACAGGACGAAACAATGATCCGCATTTTTTGCGCTCTAATTCTTCTTACCGCTTCTGTCTTCACATCAGTTGCAGCGCACGCCGGCTCTCGTCTGAAAGATATTGTCGATATTGAGGGCGTACGTGACAACCAACTCATCGGTTATGGAATCGTCGTCGGTCTCAACGGTTCAGGAGATAGCTTACGTAACTCTCCTATGACACGCCAAAGCCTTGAGGCCATGCTGGAACGTTTGGGCGTGAACACTCGAGAAGAAACGCTCAACACAAAAAACGTTGCCGCCGTCATGGTCACAGCTAGCTTGCCTGCTTTCGCGACTGCGGGATCACGCATTGATATAACAGTTTCGGCCATGGGTGATGCCAATAGCCTTGAAGGTGGCACATTATTGGTCACACCGCTTATGGGCGCAAATGGAGAAGTCTACGCTGTTGGCCAAGGATCGGTTGCTGTAGGTGGATTTGCCGCTGGTGGTGATTCTGGATCTGCTCTTGTGCGCAACGTGCCAACAAATGGGCGCATCCCCAATGGAGCGCTTGTCGAATTGGAAGTCCCCTACGCGCTTAACAACCAAAACAAACTTCGCTTGTCTTTGCGCAATCCTGATTTTACGACAGCGACGCGTATTTCAAGCGTTATCAACTCATATCTTGGTACAACAGCCGCGATAGCGACCGATCCAGCAACTGTAGCGCTTAACCGCCCACTCAATTTCCAAGGCGGGATGTCCAACCTACTTGCTGAGATTGAACGTCTGGAAGTCGAACCAGACCAACCAGCTCGCATCATCATCAATGAGACAACGGGTATTATCGTCATGGGCGAAAATGTCCGTGTATCTCAAGTGGCGATCGCTCAAGGAAATCTGACAATATCAGTTTCTGAGCAACCAGCAGTCTCTCAACCCAATGCTTTTGGCGATGGAGAAACAGTTGTCGTGCCACAAACGGAAATAGCCGCAAATGAAGATGTGGCAGACCTTGCATTGATAGGCGGAAGTGTGCCGCTCAATGATCTTGTGAACGGCCTAAATGCACTCGGCGTTAGCCCGCGTGATATGATTTCTATTTTACAGGCGCTTAAAGCATCAGGTGCCCTGCAAGCTGATATCGAGGTGATGTAATATGTCAAACCCAGTCGATATTGGTGCCTTAAACGCTATGGGCATTTCACGTGACTTCCGTTTTACCGAAGCACAGACACGTGAAAAAGCCGAAGAAATGGCGCAAGAGTTTGAAAGCATGTTCTTATCAGAAATGCTTCAACCCATTTTCAATCAGATCAAATCAGATGGACCATTTGGTGGCGGACAGGCAGAGGATGCGTTTCGTCCGATGTTGACCCAGGAATATGCCAAATCATTGTCCGCAAATGGCGGTGTCGGTATTGCCGATAAAGTCCTGACAGAAATTCTACGGATGCAGGGACTGGAGGAATAATCAATGGCTATAGCAGCACATGATGGCGCAGATCGCGCAGACCAGTTAATCGCGATTACAGAACGCCTGAGTACGCTCGTCTCCCAAGAAATAAAAGCGCACAA
This sequence comes from uncultured Hyphomonadaceae bacterium, assembly GCA_964352025.1. Lineage (GTDB taxonomy): Bacteria > Pseudomonadota > Alphaproteobacteria > Caulobacterales > Hyphomonadaceae > Hirschia. The sequence continues at coordinate 603,065 of CAYGPZ010000001.1, read as the reverse complement.
AGAAAACCGTCTAGATGCTTCTTCTCAAGATTGGGCGGAAAAAGAAAAGCTAGCGCACGCTTACCGGATCGAGATTGCCAATATCCGCGCCAATCCCGCTCTATTGGCAGAAGCTTCGCAATCTCAGAAAGAAGAGCTTAAATCAAAGGTTCAAGCGTTTGCAGAACTCACTGAGACCCACGCTGATGCCCTAGCGGCCTCTAAGCAGGTCACAGAGGGCCTTGTACGCGCCATGACAGAGGAAGTTGCCTCTACGCGTGCCGCTCCAGCCGGATATGGCCGCGCAGGCGCTGTCACGCAACCTAAGAGCAGCGCAGCAAATTCTGGTATCGCAGCAAATTTGAAGGTTTAGACTTAACCAGCGCTGGTCGATCAACACTGGTTAAGTGAAGCTTTATTTCGGTAATTCATACGCAATAGACGCGCCCGGCCCTAGGTCGAAACCGAGGAACACCCACGCGACGACTAGTATTAGTCCCGTGATGAGCATCCAGATAGAATATGGGATCATCATCGCAGTGAGAGATCCTAAGCCAAACTCTTTATTCCAACGTTGCGCAAAGACCAGCACGAGCGGGAAATACACCATCAAAGGCGTGATGATATTGGTTGCACCATCTCCTACACGGTAAATCGCCGTCGCGCCCTCTGGACTAACACCCAGAAGCATCAGCATTGGAACAAGCACTGGGGCAAGCAACGCCCACTTTGCGCTGCCTGAACCCACAAACAGGTTCAAGAAAGCAGATAGAATAACGATCAATCCCATCGCTATGGGTAGAGGCAATCCAGAAGCTTCAATGCCAGCTGCTCCATGAATGGCGAAGATCAGCCCCAAGTTTGACCATTTAAATAGCGCTACGAAATGGGCCGCAGCAAACGCCAACACCAGATAATAGCCCATATCCTTCATGCCCTCGGACATCATGGCAACAAGGTCTTTGTGATTCTTGATTGTTCCCGTCGCTGAACCAAACGCCCATCCAGCTGCAAGGAATAGCAACATAAAGCCACCAACCAACGACTTAAAAAATGGCGCTAAGCGTTGGACCCCAGCACATTGGCCACTCGCCTCAAGGTCCGAAGGACATGCTGCTTCGTCGATCAAGGGCGTGCCGGGCGCAAACGTCATGGCGCACCACAATAAGACCACAGCAATAAGGGCTAGACCTGCACGACCAAGCCCCGCCTTTTCTTGATCAGATAGATGACGAGATGGATCATTGTTTTTATCTGCATCCTGCAAAGAATTGGAAAAAGGCGTTCCAGCCAAGCGCGGTTCAATAATTTTGTCAGTCACAAACCAGACAACAGGTAGGTAGATAAAAGTAAGTGCAGCGATAAACCACCAATTCCCCGCAACATTCATTGTCCAACTAGGGTCCAATTGAGCATCGACAACCGCTATTTCAGTTATCCCAAATAAAAGCACATCAAATTGTCCAGGAAGAAGGTTTGCCGAAAACCCACCTGATACACCGGCAAAAGCAGCAGCGATTCCTGCTATTGGATGACGGCCAACGGAATGAAACATAATCCCCGCAAGTGGAATCATGACAACATAGGCCGCATCAGCCGCGTGATTGGCTATCATTGCTATTAGAGCAACCATTGGCGTTAGAATAAGCTTCGGCACTTTCCCCAATGCTGCACGCATAGCCGCCCCAAATAATCCAGATCGCTCTGCTACGCCTGCGCCAAGCATAACCACCAGCACATACCCTAAAGGATAAAAGTGCGTGAATGTGGTGGTCATCTCCACCCAAAATCGAGCTATATTCTCTCCAGATAGTAGACTTTGGGATGCCACAACAAGCGGATTACTATCTGCATCAAGCTGTGTGGGGTGCAAAGCGGACAGCCCCAAGAGTGCACATGCGACTGAAATCGCAATTAGGACCAGTCCCAGATAAAGGAATATTACAACGGGATCAGGTAATTTATTACCAGCTCGCTCGACCCATCCAAGAAATCCACCAAGTTTTCCGTCTTCGACAACTTCAGCCACGCCCGTCTCCGCTACATTCCCACATCCAATATTTGGAGGTTAGACGTGGAATCAAAATGGATGCAACTGAAACAATGGTGCTAAAATAGAAAAAACGCCGCAAATACACATTGCGACGTTTCAAAATTCTATTTGGAAGATCGATCTTCCTAGAAAGCTAAATTAAGCTTTTTTCTCGCGACGCTGGATACCGTGACCAGTTGTACGCTCAGCAATACGAGCAGCTTTACCAGTACGTCCACGAAGGTAGTAAAGTTTTGCACGACGTACTTTACCGCGGCGCTTCACTTCAATGCTTTCAATCATCGGAGAAACGATTGGGAAAACACGCTCAACACCTTCACCAAATGAAAGTTTGCGAACTGTGAAGCTCTCTTGAATTCCGCCACCTGAACGTGCGATACATACACCTTCGAAGGCCTGAACACGCTCGCGGTCACCTTCTTTGATTTTCACGCTAACACGTAGAGTGTCACCTGGTGAAAAGTCAGGAATCTTTTTGTCGCCGAGAACGCGTTGCATCTCTTCAGCTTCGAGAGTTTGAATAATATTGGCCATGCTATTTAGCTCTTATCTTTCGGTCGCGCGTTCGTCGCTGCGTTTAACTTGAAGGAGGCGTATAAATCCGGTCTACGCGCTTTTGTCAACGCTAAAGATTCATCAAGACGCCATTTGTCGATCTTTTTATGGTCTCCAGACAATAAAACTTCCGGAGTCGGCCTATTTTTCCAGTTTCTTGGCTTAGTATAGTGTGGATGCTCTAACAAACCTGTTTCGAAACTCTCATGCTCAAGACTCTCTTCATTGCCGGCTACACCCGGTAATAAGCGAATACAGGCTTCTGTCATAGTCTGAGCAGCAACCTCACCGCCAGCCAATACAAAATCTCCAATAGACACTTCTTCAATGTCGTATTCGTCAATTACACGTTGGTCCAAGCCTTCAAATCGGCCGCAAAGAATTATCATCCCTTTTCCGGCCGAAAGCTCTCTGACTTTCTCTTGATTCAGCGGTTTCCCACGCGGCGACATGTATATGAGAGGTCGGCCAGCCCGATCGATAGAATCAATAGCATCGGCCATCACATCTGGCCGAAGCACCATACCGGCTCCGCCCCCCGCAGGCGTATCATCAACCTGCCTGTGTTTGCCTTCACCAAAACTCCGGATATCGACCGTATCATAAGTCCAGATACCCTGCTCCTTAGCTCGTCCCAGAATGGAAACATCCAGCACGCCGGGAAAAGCCTCCGGAAAAAGGGTCAAAAATGTAACTTTAAAGCTCATCCCGTTCTCTTCGTACAGAAATGTGAGCTACGCAAGTATTCTTCGATCGCAAGATGCAACTTGTATTTAAATCGACAAGCTATCGCGCTTCAATATCGTTAATCTTCACCAAACAGGAATATCGATTCTTATCTTAGGTGAAACGCCTATTGAATCGATATATTTCTGCTAATGTACCCACTGTTGTATTTACGCAATATGGTTGGTGAATACAACAAATCTACATTAACATACAGCGTTAGAGCATTGTCTTTTCTACAAAGAAAATATATTGTCGCGCAATCGTCTTCGCTGGATTTAGGGTTCCATACGGGCTGTAGGGGGTCATACAATGGACGATCCCAACGACGCTTTACGCGTCTACATAAGCTGCGCTCAGACTGATGGCGCATTTGCGACAGATTTAAAGACAAGTCTGTCGACATGCGGATTCTTAGCTCGCACAAGCCTAGACATACATGACCAATCAGCCAGCAAAGCAGATATAGAAGACCGTATTTCGAATTCGGATACTGTGGTATTTGTGTTGTCTCCTAACGCGCTTGCAGACGACAATGCACGCCAGGAATTAGACGATGCTTACAATATGGGTAAGCGTATAATCCTTACTCCCATAAAACCGATTTCAGCGGATGACGCTCCTGCTGCAATGCTTCAACTTCCGTTTGTTAGCTTTCAAGCAGACACAAGTTTTGCCAGCAGCCTTGCCAATTTAGTTGAACTTCTCAAAAGAGATATTCAATGGCTTCAAGAACATACGCGCATGGGGCATTTGGCGGCAAAATGGAAAAACCACGGAAAATCCCGTGCTCTGCTTCTGTTTGGAAAAGAGTTAGATCGAGCTTCTTCTTGGCTTGCAAACAAACCAGATAATTCCGCTAACTTAACTCACCTGCAAGAAGGTTATATAACTGCAAGTATAAACGCATTGAATGCTGCTACTACAAATCAACCAGTGCAAAGCGCACCAAAATTCAGCGTGTTTGCAATTGCTGTTCTGACATGTGGCTTAGGCTTCTTGGGATATCAATGGCAGTTAACGACAAAGCAAGCGGCCAGTTTAGAAGAACTACTTTATTCGGCCCAACTCACTAACCGTCATTTAGAGTCTGTTCAATCACGGCTATACTCTGATGTTCGACTAGCACCTTCTACAAATACTAATGAAATTCTCTCGCATATTTCAGGATGGTTCCCACGCGCAGCAAGCTATGCTGGGTCAGTTGCACGTATTTCACTACCAACTGAACACACCGAAGATAAAGCGTCAGAAAACGTAAAAACAAGAGACTTTACGGGAATAATCTTAGATGGCGAGTTGCTAGGTCAGGCCTACAAAAACAACACATATGTTTTAACGCCCACATTTGACTATGCCTTACGCAATAAAGATGACGATGTCCTAATATCAAATAATTTTCCCAGCCCGCGGGACTATTTGAGAGAGTACGTTAATTTTGAGCAACTCGCAGATGATGACAGTGAACGTGTCATGCTAGCCGTAGTCGAGTCAAAACCTCACCTCAATTTTCAACTCGAACTAACTGCTCTGCACGAAAAAAAATCTATAAACACACATGGTATCGCGTGGCAGTCTCAACTAAAAAAAGGTGATCTACCTGCTTTTAGCCTACACGAAATCACATCTCCTCTTCCTTCTGGTGGGAGAGCCCTGTCATTTGGGGATATCGATTGCCCTAAACCCGAACGGATTAAATCTCTTGGATTGGAGCAGGAAGCAAATCTGAAAAAACGTTTTGCGCCAATCGGAGTGTTTTCATTGGCAGCAATAGATGGAGACAAAAAAGATTTGCTCTCAGATGGGTTTGCAACACTAGATATATCCACTTCCACAAATGAAATTGGAGCAAATTACGTCACATATGAACGAAACCAGTCTTATCCAGAAACCGGCTCCCCTATTTTTAATCTCGTCAGCGGTAAAATGATTGCATTGCACATCGGGCCTTCACCTACCATTAAAGACAGTTTCGAGGGTATTTCACTTGTTGGCCTACTAAATGAAGTGCGAGCAGACCTTTCTAGTTCAGCAAGCGCGACAAATTCTGTCTGCGAGACCTACTAGAAACTGTGATAAAGCCACCATCGCTTGAACTTTGCCCCAAGCACCAGAAAATAATCTGAAAAACACCCAAAATTATAGGTATACTATAGTTCACGCATTATAGATTTGTGTTACTGATTCAGCCAGCGGATACTTCCAGCCGCAAAGCAAGATATGGATTGTCGTGGCGTCATCATCACCCAAACTCTCGGTATTAATTCCTTTTTTCAATGAAGAAGGAAATATTGCGCCACTTCTTGAAGAAGTTCACAGCACACTCGACGGCATTTCTTTTGAAGTCATCTGCGTAAATGATGCATCTGATGACGCGACAAAAGTAGAACTCGCTGAAGCGACTGAAAAATACCCTGATACAGTTACAGTCCTCAATCACATCTCTAGGTGTGGGAAATCAGCTGCCCTACTTACAGGCCTAAAATCTGTTAAAGGTGATTGGGTGCAGCTATTAGATGGCGACGGACAAAACGATCCTGCTGATGCACGTAGAATATGGGATAAAATAATCGCTCCCGGAGCTCCGCCTCGTCTTGGCATTATAGCCGGACGTAGAACGAGCAGAAACGATTCAGGATTTAAATGGCTTCAATCTCGCATCGCTAATGGTGTGCGTCGCTTCTGTTTGAAAGATGATGTAAAAGATACTGGATGTGGATTTAAACTTATTCGTACATCCGCATTCAGGGATCTACCGTTTTTTGCCAGCATGCACCGTTTTTTCCCAGCTCTCATCAAACGTGCTGGATGGGAAGTCAGTGAAGAATACGTCAATGACCGCGAACGTTGGCACGGCGTCTCCAAATATGGTTTTCTATCACGGCTCGGTGCCGGCATAGTCGACCTTCTAGGGATGATGTGGCTCGTTCGGCGCGGTGGACACGGAATCGCCGCGGAATGGAATGATCCGCGCGCGGACAAATAAAGGCGGGGGCTGGCCGTGGAACACTACTCTTCGACTGATATGAGCTTTAATGCTCAAGACAGCGAAACTGACCCGGTCAGGTCTCCCGGATATGGGAATTTCCCTAAAGAACGAACAGTCTATATCGGTATATTCCTATATTGCATCATCAATTACCTGATACGTATTTTCACGTCTCCTGTACTCACCCTAGATGAAGCCAATTTTGCGCTGCTTGGGCAATCCTTTCAACTAGGCTATGGCGCAGATCACCCGCCACTTCTTACATGGATTATCACCAGCGTTGGATTGGTTATCGAGCCAAACCTCTTTGTCATCTCAACCATCAAATACTTGCTTATGGGATTGGGGCTTACCGCCTTTTACAAAGCGACACTGACGGTTTTCGACTGGATGGATGAAACAGGCCTGATCTATCGTCGGCTTGATCTTGCTGCAGCGGCGACAGGCGCGTGGGCTTTGGTGTTTACATTTGGATGGTCCGGTCATGAAGACAAGCTTCCCCAAGTTTTAGACTTCGCATTGCTATCAGCTATGCTGCTATGCCTCACCAATGCCCTAACGAATAAAGGGTATTTAAGATGGTGCCTCTTAGGTTGTTTAATCGGCGTTAGCGCACTCAGTCATCTTCACCTGCTTATATTTCCGTTTTGCCTAATATGCGCTGCGATGGGCATGAAGTCCCTAACTCGGCCTCACTATGATGCAAATGGCGATCGCCTTTCTCCACCTGCTATTACATGGGTTCACGTTGGGCTAACGCTCGCTTTTGCTCTACTACTCATTACCCCGCACGCTATGTGGCTTCTTCAAGCTGGAGGGCCGGCAAGCACTCTTTCAATTGCAGATATTGGATTTGGACCTGACGTCACGCTCACAACCCAAGACGGACTAAAAGAGTTTTTTCTTGATCGCGGTATATCTTTTAGAAGCTATTTTATCGATGCCGTCACATTCATAATGCCACTAGGCTTGATATTTTTGATGCTATTCTGGCCAATGTGGTTTGGCTATGTCTATCCATTCTTTCCAAGAAGAGACGTCGATGAAGGCCCTTTTGAACGCACTTGGAGACGCCTGTTTTCATACACAACACGGCTGACCATATTATTCACCAGTGTAGCAGTTTTAGTCACTGGACATTGGCTGCAAACACAATGGATGCTGCCTGTATTTTTCGTCGCAACCATCTGGATGTTCTTTCAGGTTCAGCGCTCAGGCCCCTATTTCATCTCGATGCGCGCTTTTGCAGTTGTTGCCATCCTCGCGATGATACTCGTTCCCATTGGGCGCATAGTGGTCTGGAGTGAGAACATTATGAGCTGCTCTGAAAAAGGCTGCTATAGCTACCTTCCCGTTCCTGAGTTTTCCAAAAGCCTAACATTGGAAGGGTTTGCCAAGGGCACAATTGTCGGCAATGAAACTCATCTAACGGGTAATTTGAGAACTGAATTTCCAGAATCTCGTTTTGTCGATGCCAATTACCCTTTGTCAGCATTCCCCAAAGCCGACGGCAGAGGCTCTTGCATTGCGGTATGGCGTGACGAAGCGGAAATGCCTGCGCAACTCGTCACCTATTTAGATGAAGAGATTGGAATTCAAACAATCGATCCATCGCCACAAGGTGCAATTCGCAAAAGCCTGATCAATAGCCGCGAGAAACACTCAGTGCTCTACTATCGATTCATGCGGCCCAATAAAAATTGTAAATAGAGTTAGTCTTCTTCTGAAGCGTCATCATCTTCATCATTGCGCAGACCATCCGGCAAATACTGCTCTTCAGGTGTAGCAGTCACTAATTTCGCTTTCACATCCACTTTGGGGATAACGGCAAGCGAAAATGGCAACATATACTCTGTGCCCTGCGGGCTTCTGACCTCTAAAATGTCATCTGCACCAAAATTATGTACATGCGTCACCTGACCTAAGTCGCGACCATCTTCGTGCACGACTTTACAACCAATCAGGTCTTCAAAATAGAATTCATCTTCTTCTGGCTCAGGTAGGGCGTCGCGCGGCACGTAAAGCAACATGCCCTTCATCGCCATCCATTCTTCACGTTGACGTGGGTCATGCGGCCAGACAACAAAACCGTCCTTGTTTTCCTGATGGCTTTTGGCTGTAAAAACAACCTCGCCATTCTCGTCTAGGAAAGGACCATAAGCAAAACAGTCTTCTGGGTAATCCGTGTAAGAACGCACTCTCACATGCCCTCTTACGCCGTGTGCCCCACCAATTTGGGCAACGACGATAAGCTCGGAAGACATATCTGGTTTTGATTTTGACATTAGGCTTGTTTATCTGGGTTTAGCGTTGGACGCGAAAGCATGGATACTTTCTTACCTTGATCGACATGATCAAGTTGCCCGATTTCTTCAAAACCAAGTTTCTCATGAAACCCTAGAGAGACTTTATTGATCGGCTCAATATTGACTTCGGCAGTCAGACGTTCAGCGCCTTGAGCTTCAGCCATATCAAGCGCCTCGGAATAAAGGGCCAGCCCAATTCCTTGCCCTCTATCACCTTCAGCGACGACGATGCGGTCTACATATAGAAAGCTATCTAGCTTTTGTTCAAACCAATTATAATTAGGACTGGTGTAATCACGTCCTTTGGCCATCAACATGATAAATCCAAGGCGACGACTATCTTCACCTTCAGCCACCAATACGCCATGACACTTAGGCTCTAAGTCCAAATAATTATCACGTGTCATTGCGCCTACTTCTGGCACATTCGCCTGATTTAGTTCAACAATCCAGTCAATGTCTTCAAGTTGAGCTTCGCGGATGTTCAGATCCATAAAGGACTCCAATCAATTGAATACTCCTCTTCCCCCGATCAAAGGGAAAGAGGAGCTCAGTGCCAAATAGGTATTTAAAAATAAGCTGGTATCAGCTTACTCAGAAGCAGCTTCCTCAGCAGGAGCTTCTTCTGCTGGTGCAGCAGCAGCTTCGGCAGCAGCAGCTTTTGCAGCTTCCTTAGCTTCTTTAGCTGCTTGTTTTGCTTCTTCTTCAGCAGCCTTAGCTGCTTCTTCTTTTTCTTTTTTCTCTTCGATACGGTCTAGAGCTTTCTGACCAGGCTTAGCTTTGTTCGGGTTGTTTCCGTGTTTCCACTCAACAAGACCAGCTTCAGAAAGGAAACGTGCAACACGATCAGTTGGAAGAGCACCTTTACCCATCCACTCTTTGATTTTGTCAGCGTCAAAGCCAACGCGGTTTTCATCGTCTTTCGCCAATAGCGGGTTATAGTGACCTACTTTTTCGATGAAACGACCATCACGTGGCATACGTGAGTCAGCAATTACGATGCGGTAGTAAGGACGCTTTTTAGAACCACCACGGGCAAGACGAATTTTAAGAGCCATGAGTTATCTCCTGATTTGGCAATATATTTGGTCAACAACTGACCGATTTTTGTCCGCTATTTGCGAAACTGTTCGTGGTGACGGATCACTTCCGTCACGATGAAATTTAGAAACTTTTCGGCAAATTCCGGATCAAGATCCGCATCCTTTGCCATGGACCGTAAACGCTCTATCTGGGCCGCTTCACGGGACTTATCAGATGGCGGCAAATCATGTTCCGCCTTGAGCTTTCCAACTGCTTGCGTACATTTAAAACGCTCAGCAAGCATGTGAATAATTGCATTATCGACATTGTCGATTGAGGCACGCAATTTCAGCAATTCTTTTGGTGCATCAACAGGTTTGTCTTTAGACATTTCCGCCCTCCCAATCATGCTTTAAAGCGCGCAGAGCCAGTGAACCAAACACCATAACGGCAGTGGCAGAGCCCATCACCCCAACCACAATACCAATAATGGATTGGGGATCGACACCGTTTTGTATCGCCAATGGCGTCACCACGATTGGTCCAAACATGAAGCCAAAGAAAATCGCAGCAAATATAATAAGCTTGGACGACAGCTTGGCTTTATAGCTAGCACCACAATTTGAGCACTTACCCTTCAGCGCCACACCGCCGAGATCATGATTACATTTTTGACAAACGAACTGGGTCATTATTTCTTCTTACCCCTGCGTGGGCCACCAAGACCGGGTAAACCACCCATTCCGCCAGGCATGCCGCCTGGCCCACCAAGTCCAGGTAAGCCACCGCCCATTTTACCAGCCATATCTTGCAAGGCTGCTGGGTCCATAGCTTGACCACCAGGCATTCCGCCTTGGCCCATTGCGCCCATCGCTTTGGCCATTTGCTTCATGCCGCCCTTGCCCATTTTCTTCATCATGCCAGCCATTTGCTTGTGCATTTTGAGAACTTTATTGACTTCGGAGACTTCAACACCAGCACCTGCGGCGATGCGCTTCTTACGAGAAGCGTTTAACAGAGCAGGCTTTGCGCGTTCTTTCGGTGTCATGGACATAATAATACCGTGCTGGCGTTTCATCACACGGTCATCCAGACCTTGCGCATCCATGGCTTGTTTGGCTTTTTTCGCACCGGGCAACATACCCATAAGGCCGCCAAGGCCACCCATGCGCTCCATCTGCTTGAATTGCTCGCCAAGGTCTTCAAGGTCGAAGATGCCTTTCGCCATTTTCTTGGCGATTTTTTCAGCTTTTTCCTGATCGATCTCAGCAGCAGCTTTCTCCACAAGGGAGACAACATCACCCTGCCCGAGAATGCGGCCAGCAATACGGTGCGCATCGAAAACTTCTAGCCCGTCGGACTTTTCACCAGTTCCAAGAAACTTGATCGGCAAACCAGTGACCGCACGCATTGATAATGCAGCACCGCCGCGTCCATCACCGTCCATACGTGTGAGGATCAATCCAGTCAGCTTAAGGCGATCATTAAAGCGGCGCGCTGTTTCAACAGCATCCTGCCCCGTCAGTGCATCTGCGACGAGAATAGTTTCAGCAGGATTAGCGACCTCAGAAACTTGCGCTGCCTCGCCCATCATCTGCTCATCTAGCGTGGTCCGACCAGCCGTATCGAGAATTACAACGTCATAGCCACCAAGCTTTGCTGCATTCACTGCACGTTTGGCGATGTCTACTGGACGCTGATTTTCAACGACTGGCAAAGCATCTACACCAACCTGCCCAGCTAGGATTTCTAACTGTTTCATCGCGGCAGGACGATAAATATCGAGCGACGCGATTAGAACTTTCTTGCGGTCATGCTCTTTTAAACGTTTAGCAAGCTTACCAGTTGTTGTCGTTTTACCAGAACCTTGCAGACCCGCCATCATGATAACAGCAGGTATATTATCAATGCGAAGGCCTTCTGGCTCTTGTCCGCCACCCAGCATTTCGACAAGCGCATCATTTACGATCTTGATGACTTGCTGGCCCGGTTTCACAGAACGGATAACGTCTTCACCAACAGCTTTTGGTTTTACGTCAGCGATGAATTGTTTAACGACATCAAGCGCGACATCAGCTTCGAGAAGTGCAACACGGATTTCGCGCAGAGCGGACGACACGTCTTTTTCAGAAAGGGCACCCTTTCCGGTCAGGCCATCAAATACGCCCGAAAGTCTGTCTGTCAGCGCGTCAAACATGCGCAATCTCCTTTAATTCTGTTGTGAATGATACTGGCTTTAGCCATAGGCTAAAGATGGCGTCACTCGCCCTTCCTTGCAACCGTTTCAGCCTTCATCGCGCAAAGAAAAACGCGCACAAAGCAAGATTAACCCGCTGGGCGCTAGGCGCTGAGCGAGGGTGCTTCTGCTGGGCTCATCTGCACTAGTATAAAGAGTAGCAGGATCGTCCCAGATCAAGGCGCAGTTATAGCTACGCGGAAAGATCGTGGCTTTCTGGCTGAAAAGTGGGGTTAAGTCAAGGAAAAGTCGTTAGACCTATTCTGCAGCTTGATACTGATTTTCTTCGGAGACGGAATATTTATTTTATTGCCTTCGGATTTGAATTCATAAATGGTTTCACCAAATAGGAAGATACTCAAATGACGACCATTATTGATCCACAAGAACAAGAACTCGTTTTTACATTTCAATGGACTGTTGGCGATTTACGTCCTTTAGAGAAGGGATTGTTTGAAACAGCAAAATCAAGTCACTATTATTGGATTTCTTTTACATCAAGATTGGTAGCCATGGGTCTAACGTGTGGCGTCAGTTATTTTCTCTTTCCCAATCAAGAGTTATGGCGCGCAGTATTAGTGGCCACAGCAGCTAGTTATTCGATTTGGGCCTCATGGGCTTTAACCCTTTTCACAATGAAACAATTTGAACGGATAAATGCTCAAGATCCAATACGGGTAGGATTCAATCGCGTCATGCTGGATTCTAGAGGTATCACTTGGACCACTGATATATCGCAAGAATACATTAGCTGGATGGGAATAAGTTCGGTGGAAAACATAAATGATTCTATTTGGTTCAAATCAGGAAAAACTGGCGGTTTTTTTCTTCCCAATCGTCTTTTCGATACTCAAGAAGAGATAAAATCCGTAATTACAAAAACAGAACTATTTAGAAAAAATTTTACCGCTCCCGTACACCTCTATTACGACACCGAAACGCCCGCTATCAAACACTAAAACATGCAAAAAATACGGTCAGCATTTTTACTGACCGTACATGCGGTGCGTAACCACGTCCCCCCAACCCGAGGGTATGTGCAAAGGAATACTTCACATGAATGCGACAGGATACCTATCAAAATTGATAGTTCTCAAATCAGATTCAATCTTATTGCTTTTGCCACTGCATGCGCGTTCGTCGTGGCGTTTAATTTACGGCGCGCCGATTGAATATGTGTATTCACAGTTACTGTAGCAATGAAAAGCCGATCACCAATACCGTCAGGTCGATATCCTAAAGCCAGATAAGCTAGACAATCCTTTTCTCGCACGGTCAAAGGCTTCACTCCATGCAGCAAACTCGCAATAGATTGAGACAACATCTGATTCATATAATTCATGAAAACAAGTGTCTCACTGGACTGTTGGCTCCACACGGATTGAAAAGCATCAGCATTCAAATCAGAAGCTAACCCTATTCCCATTGGAGGAACTCCATCACTAGAAAATGGCCCTAAAGGAATAATACATCCCGTATTCCAGTTTGCCTCTGATGCTTCCTTTAAGTATTTTTCTTCAGCCGCTGTAAGTGTTTGAGTTTTATTTTGAAACTCATACCCCGTAAGAATAGGACTGGGCTTATTTTTACGCAATTCCGTTACGCCAAAATCGATAAGATCATACCGTTCGTTTGTATAATGGTCAGTCCACTCTTGGTTCATTGTAGAAATGAATTTAATCGGTGCCTCTTCAACGGCATGATTAATCGTATCAAGATACCCTAAGTTAAACGACCAAAAGCCTCTATTTTCGATAAAACACTGGACTGCTAGTTTTATTTCATCTTCGGACTTAGCAGTGCGCAACTGATCACAGCCATCCATAAAACTTTGACTAAACAAATCGCACCCTATTCGAACTCAAAGAGAATATCTCTAACTTTCATATTGAAATATTGACGTCATGAAAACGGACTTCAGAAAGGTCAGTTTTTCAATAAGTCATTGTAACTTGGATCTGTTTTAAGAGTGAATCAAGCACGATTACACTGAGCCAGATAAGATAGACAAAATGACACTGAGTAATTTCTATAAACACAACCCGAAACTGGCACACGCATTGCTTTTGTGCCTTTAGGTTGTAGGGGAATCATACAAATGTTATCTAATCGCATTTTTGCGGCGCTTATGCTCGCATTTACAATAATCACATTTCATCCAGCACGTATGCAATACACAATACCGTATGTCATTCAGGTTCTATTTGAAAATGACAGTTATAATCGCACCATAAATCCAGATCGTCTTAGCCTTGTTGCTGTAAGCCCATTTTTTATGAAAAATTGGGACATCGGTGCTCGCACAGAAGTTCGCGAATCTCAGCACGGCACACTTACAACAATTGATCATTTTACAAATCTCAACAGACCCACAAAGTTTGTTTGTATGAAAAACATTTGTTCTAACAATTTTGGCCGTGACGTCTTCGAAACTTTACTATTTTTCTTCATGATCTTTTTCAGTATTCAATTATTCAAACGGGAAAAATCGTTACTTTTCTAATTAGAATAAAGTAAACAATTTTCTCGATAAAATTCACACTCTTTTTGGCTGGATTAAGCTCGCTTTAAAGAGTCTGGTGCAAATTGACCTTATTGGAACACCAACCTTTGAGGTCCCATTAGATGCTACCATCTAAATTCAGAATGTCTGCGGCTACTCTTCTCATGGGTTTGATCAAAGCTGATCAAACTATCAATGATGCAGAAGTAGATGCAGCATACAAATACTTGAATAACTTAGGTTCAGATGAGCCTGAGCGTCCGTGGGCACCCGGCGATAATGCCGCTTTGGGTCGCACATCGGGCAACCGCCTAAATGAAGCCTTAGGAGCTTTGCGCTATTCTCCAGAAGAAGACCGCATGGACCTTATGGAAGCACTTTGGCATGTGGCTGCAGCGGATGGAGACATCCACGAAGCCGAAGAGGAATTCGTCGCTAGTGCTGCTGAGGCGCTCGACCTTCCAAAATCCGTGGTTCAAATCATTCGTCCAGCAATGAATGACGATAATTTTGAAATCGCACCACGTTTGAGCGCATAAACAAAGCGCACATTCAAACAATAAAACGCCGCCTCAGGTTCATTCCTTTGGCGGCGTTTTTTAATGTCTAAACATACTTTATTCGAGGGTTGGCGTTTTTAGTGATGTCGGCGCACCCCATTGCAAACTCGCCTGTTTCGCAATTTCGTTTTTAGGGCGCGGCACTAAGCCCGACTGGGTCGCAACAACTTCAAACACGGCTCCATCTACCATGGGCGCGTAAGCACCATTTCCGTATATTGCATCAACCGCTTTTAATTGTTTGAACAAGTCATTTTTGCGCGAAAGATCATAAATATCTAAGGCCGCAGATGTTCCTTCTGGAGACAAATCATAAGCTCTAGGAGGTGTTGCATTCTCTTGCTCAGCGCTATCAAATCGTCCTTGAAGACGGTCCAACCGATAAATGGCATCATAACCCGTAACATTTGCCCACGGCTTCCACTTCAGGAACCGTGCATCTACACGAAAAGCATCACCCGTCAGGTCAAAAACCATTGGTTCACCAAAGTCTTCGCCTTTAGCTTTGGGCACGCGCACCGTTGCCTGAAACACCTGATCGGCCGTTTGTTCCAATGTAACTTCTGCCGCTGGTCGTTCATATGTCAGGCGTGCATAGGTCTGCAAATTCATACCCGCCAATGTGGCCACTGCTGCACCAGATAAAAACACACCGCCGAACAAGAAACGGCTTAATCCTGAAAACATTTTAAAACGAAATAAACGCCCTATTCCGCCACCAACCATCAACAGACCAATAAGTCCTGCAATGCCCGGAATTGCCCACCAAACTGAAATATCCATGCCAACACCCCTTGGCTGATAACTAATAGACTAGCGACACCCCACCGCCGTATTCCTATCAATACGACGTTTTTGAGAGAATTAACATAGTCTTAACTGACCTTAACCGCCTGTGAATAATTAATTTATCAGCAATGCAGCTTAAAAACGGTTCCGAAAACAAAAAATCCCCGAGAAATTTTCTCGAGGATTTTCAGTAATTAAATTCAAAAATGTGAATTCTAGAAAGGTCTTGGACGACCGACCGCCCCCTTCTCAAGATGCAATCCACATTCAGTTTTATCCATACCGGCCCAACGCCCAGAACGAAGGTCGTTTGGGTTTTCAGCAGGTTGCGTACATGGCCAACATCCAATTGATGGATAACCTTGCTCTACCAATGGGTGCGCTGGCAAATTGCGTTGTTTGAAGAAGAGCTTCACATCTTCAGGTGTCCAAGATGCAAGAGGATTCACTTTATAGCGACCCGCCGCAAATTCGAACACTGGCAACTGCATACGTTCTCCACCGTGAAAACGCTTACGCCCCGTAATCCACGCATCAAATCCATGCAATGCAGGCTCCAATGGGCGCACCTTACGGATTTCACAACAGACATCTGGGTCTGTTTTATAAAGATCGTTTTTTGGATCCTCGATTAAGCGCTCTTCTTCATCAGGATGAATTGTTTGAACGCCTGTCAGACCAAGAAATTCAATCAAATCATCACGGTATTGAAGCGTTTGATGAAAATGCATCCCTGTATCTATGAAAAGAACCGGAAATGACGGATCCACATCGGCAATAAGCGCAAGCATGACTGCACTTTCAGCACCAAATGAAGACACGTAACAAATACGGTCACCAAATTCACGTTTTCGCGCGGCACGGATAATTGTTTGCGCTGACGCATCGCGTAATTCTTTATTCAAACGAAATAAGCGATCTTCGCGCGTTTCGTTTGGGTTTGAGGCTTCAGTATCGGCCATTAAAATAGCCTCCTTATTCCGACACCGTTTTTGAGGCGGCATGACGTCGCTCAAAAATGGGTACAGATGTACCGGATGTGCGTTGATAGGCATAAGTGAAGTCTTGGATTGCATCTTCGACTACACTTGGCGCGTCACCTGAGGTGGGTTCAAAAACGAAACTGTCGATACCGCAGCGCGCCATTTGATCCATCTGATCACGCAATACCTGACCAATTGCACGCACTTCACCTTTAAACTGAAGGCGACGACGCAGGAGCTGAGCCTGTGAAAACGCGCGACCGTCAGTATATTTTGGGAAAGTCACTTCCACGAGAGACAAGCGGCCAATAACATCGGAAAGCTCCAATGCATCATCGCTCTCGATCAAGCGCACACCGATATCTCCATTACGTGCGAGTATGGCGTCCTTCTCGGCTTTAAAACGTTCCAGCGTCACACACACGGAACCTTCAGCCGGTATGGATTGGCCTTCTTCCACGCAAACGAAAGCATCATCTATGATGGCTGCATTGCCGTTTTCAAACTTAACTGTCGGCATAGAGCGCCTCCTTGAATGGCTCGGCGCCAAGGCGCTCTAATGTTGTGATGAATTTCTCATCTTGGCTTTCACGTATTTCCAGATAACGCTTCGCTACACGCTCAAGAGCTGGCGTCACTTCTTCATAACGAAGCCCAGGTCCTTGAATGTCACCAATTCTCGCTTTTTCGTCCGCACGCCCGCCAAAGGTGATCTGATAGAATTCTTCACCCTTTTTATCGACACCAAGAATACCAATGTGACCAACGTGGTGGTGACCACATGCATTGATACAGCCGGATATATTGATGTGGAGCTTACCTAAGTCGCGATCGTATTTGGAAAACATGTTCTGAATTTCCATAGCGACCGGAATAGAACGCGCATTCGCCAAGTTACAATAATCAAGCCCAGGGCAACAAATAAGGTCAGACGCAAGATCAACATTGTCAGCACCTAGACCAGCATCATCCAACGCAAGATATACGTTATATACTTCATCTAGTTTCACATGCGGCAGCACAATGTTTTGAATGTGCGTAATGCGAAGGTCATCAAAAGAATATGCTTTGGCTATATCAGCCACAACACGCATTTGCTCAGATGTCGCATCTCCTGGAGCCACATTCAGAGGCTTCAATGAAATAGTGACGGATGTATAACCATCCACCTTATGCTCAGTCAGGTTTGTTTCCGCCCATTTCGCAAATGCTTCATCATTGGCTTTGGCTTCTTCAAACGCGGAAGATTGAGCTGATAACGCTTCAAAAGCAGGCGCTTTAAAGTAAGCCGAAATACGATCAACTTCTTCCTGTGGCAGGCGCACTTTTTCTTCATCGCGCTGCGCTTCAAACTCTGCATCTACCTGTTTCGTAAACTCTTCAGGCGTCAGCTCGGTAACAAGAATTTTGATACGTGCTTTATATTTATTGTCGCGACGACCATGCAGATTGTAGACGCGCATAATCGCTTCTAGCCAATCAAGGATGTCGTCTTTAGCAACCCAGTCTTTAACTGTCGTACCAACGATTGGCGTACGACCAAGACCACCACCAACGATGATTTCAAAACCAACTTCACCAGAAGCATTCCGCTTCATGTGCAAACCAATATCGTGCACACGAATAGCCGCACGGTCATTCTCAGCAGCCGTCACAGCAATTTTAAACTTACGCGGAAGATGCGCAAATTCCGGGTGGAAAGTCGACCACTGACGGATGATCTCACACCAAGGGCGTGGATCTTCAATCTCTTCTGCTGTTGCACCAGCAAACTGGTCTGTCGTCACGTTACGAATACAGTTTCCTGACGTCTGAATCGCGTGCATTTCAACATCCGCTAGTTCTTCAAGAACTGTCGGAATATTTTTCAAAGCGATCCAGTTGAACTGAATGTTTTGACGCGTGGTGAAGTGGCCATAGCCTTTGTCATACTTCTCACCGACATCCGCCAATACGCGCATCTGCTTGGACGAAAGCTGACCGTAAGGAATAGCAATACGCAGCATGTAAGCGTGCAATTGAAGATAAACACCATTTTGCAAACGCAATGGTTTAAAGTGATCTTCGTCTAATTCACCAGACAGACGTCGTGCGACCTGACCTCTAAATTGGGACACGCGATCACGCACCATTTGTTCATCGAATTCATCATAACGGTACATATTTTAATCGTCTCCGTGGGATAGTTCAGGATGGGCATGTCCAAGCCCAAGATCAGTTTCAATACGTGCAACCCAGCGGCGCACAGCAGGAAATTCATTTATGTCAAAGCCGGCTTCATGTGCCCAACGCGTGTAGGCAACACAAGCGATATCCGCGAGAGACAATTTTTCTCCGACAAGATAATCAGAATAGTTTAGTTGCATTTCCATTGTCCCAAGCGCACGGCGACCTTTCGCCATAAGTTCGGGATCAATTTCATCATCTGATTTTTTCAAATAGTGTTTTTGGAAACGACGCACAGCTATCGCTGGCTCGTGCGTGTATTGCTCCCAAAACAACCAAGAATGCATCTGTGCCCGTGCAAAAGCAGTATCAGGAATAAGATCTGATCCAGCCTCCTCTGCTAAATAGAGCATGATCGCATTTGACTGCGGCAGGATACGTCCATCAGGCCAGCGCGCCAGCGGGACTTGCCCAACTGGATTGATCGCCAGAAACTCCTCAGAGCGCGTATCACCTTTCAGCAAATCCATTTCCACCCATTCATAAGGCGTATTGGTTTGCTCGGCGACCCATCGCGCTTTTAAGCAGTTTCCGCTTATGCTGTCCCCATAAAGGGTAAGCTGGGAGATTTCACGACTTGGCATTATCCGTTGCCCACTATACTGCCACCCTTAGCCTGACGGCCATATTGCGGGTGACATGTCGGACCATTGGCACGAATACTTTCGCGCAATGTCTCACGGCCCACAATTTTACCTTCAGCAGATACCTCCATCAAATACGGGTCATTTGCGCGCTTCTGGTCTTTTGCAGCAGCAGCAAGTGCTTCATTCGCGGCATCATTCGCAACCACTTCCGCATCCGCGATGTTTTCTGACCAATCACCTGATGCTGTGCGGTAGGTCGTAAACCCACTGGCAGCATCCCAAGCTGTTACAACTTTTGGCGTTTCAGGTTTAAGTTTTGGACGAACTGAACTCATTGCGCCGCCTCCCCTGCAAAATTATATGATTGTGTTTGAACAAGATTTTGAAGTCCCAAAGCTGTCACTTCACCAATGACGAGCAATGCTGGGCCAGCAATATTGTGAATTTCTAATAGGTCAGGTAGGCGATCCAGCTCGCCATACACGACTTTTTCGTTTTCCCGCGTGCCGTTTTCGATCACAGCAACAGGTGTATTATTAGCCCGACCAGCTGATATAAGTCGATCTGACAGAACTGGCGCTGTACCAACGCCCATATAGACGACAACAGTTTGATTGTGACGCGCCAGAGCATTCCAATCCAAATCAGGTATTTCACCCAATTTAGCATGCCCCGTCACAAATGTGACTGACTGCGCGTGATCTCTGTGTGTCAGCGGAATTTGATGCGACGCAGCACACCCCAAGGCAGATGAGATACCCGGAACGACTTCTGATACGACGCCAGCTGCACGCAAGGCCTCTATTTCCTCACCGCCACGCCCGAATATAAACGGATCGCCACCTTTTAAACGGACAACACGTTTCCCTGTTTTCGCGGCAGCAATAAGCTTCTCGTGGATCTTGTTTTGCGGCACCGAATGAACACCCTTGGACTTACCCACTGGTACAGTCTCAACACCGTCCTCGATCAAGTCCATGACGTCATCACCAACAAGTCGATCGTAAAACACAATATCAGCTAGTTGAAGACGTTTAACTGCCTTCAACGTCAAAAGCTCGACATCTCCTGGCCCTGCTCCAATTAGACATACTGAACCTGCTGGAAACACGTTTGAACCACGCTTCACATTTTCAAAGCTACCTAAATCAGGCTTGCCGGCATTTGGAGAATGCGCCATTGTCCTATCCTTTAGTTTTGCTTAAGAGTTCGAAGCACTATATAAAGCAAAACAATCTTTTTATTCGACACACGCATTAAGCGCACATCACCACTCACCTTAAATGGCGCCGTCTTGGTTCCGTTACAATGCAATTCAACTAAGCTGAAACATTAGAGCACCTTCACAATGAATGATTCTGGTAGTCCAATAGACCGTCTTCCGCCTTTAAATGCACTCAGAGCATTCGAAGCTTCAGCAAGACGTCTCTCTTTTACAAAAGCGGCTGAAGAGCTAAATGTGACGCCCGGTGCAATATCTCAGCAGATAAGGCATTTGGAAGAATTTGCAGGTGCCCCACTATTTCGGCGTACTGGTCGACAAGTTCTGTTGACCGAAGTTGGTGAAGCGACTTTACCCATTTTGACCAATGCATTTGAGCAACTGGCTGAAGCTGCTCATGTTTTACGCGCTCCCATGCGCCGCAATCGACTTATGATTTCATGTGCGCCTTCTTTTGCTGCAAAATGGCTCGCTCACCGTCTCGACAAATTTCAGCACTTACACCCTGAAGCAGAAGTCTGGGTGTCAGCAGATATTGCCGTGATCGACTTTGCAGGCCCAGAAATTGATCTTGCTATTAGATATGGTGGCGGCAATTACGATGGATTGCGCATTGAAAAATTAATGTCAGAAGAAGTTCTTCCGGTGTGTTCTCCTGTCTTACTTGAAGGCGAACATCCCCTTCGTACCCCGGCCGATCTTAAAAACCATACGCTTTTACATGATGAAAGTCCTGAAAACGATCCATCTTGTCCAGACTGGTCAAGCTGGCTGACCGCGCGGGACATTAAGGGGGTTAACGCGACCAAAGGCCCGCGCTTTAATCAAGCCGCTGTCATCGTAGACGCCGCCGCCTCTGGTCGCGGCGTTGCGCTTGCTAAACGCGCAATCGCAGCAGGTGATCTTGAAAGTGGACGCCTCGTTGCTCCTTTTGCAGATGGCACAAATGAAATCGATTTTGCCTATTGGACAGTCTGGCCGCGTGGGCGAACTCAATCGCCAATTGCTCGTGAATTCATCAAATGGGTTAAAGAAGAAGCACAATCAGAACAAGTCGTTGGTGTATAAACTATTATACATCTCCACAGACGAGAAACACATAGACACTCGACAATTTATATGAAATCCAGTTGAATAGGTTAAGGTTTTATTAGGATTAACCTGAAGCCCGCTTCATGCTATTGCTAGAAGCGGTATAGATTCTACTGGGCAAAAGACAATGACTTTTTGGCGTCAAGGCAGCAATGATTCATTAAACGATAAGCTCGTGAGACCACGCAGCAGCAATTCCTATTGGGATGGCAAGCAGCAGTCACCGGCGAATGAAGACTTTGGCACCAAACTAAAAGACGCCCAAGATGTGTTTACTGAGGTCCCAGAAAAACTCGCAGATGATATTGAATCAGCTCTAGATGATAAAAAAGATGAGATCACTAAAGCAGTAGACGAGATATTTCCAGAAACGCCTAAAGACTCAAATATTGACCTTCCAGACCTGCCTTCAATTGATGCTGAACTTGATGATCAATTGGAAGAAGTCGACTCAGACTTGCTAGCTCCACCATCTTTAGATGCTATTGGAGAACTTGATGAAACCTCTCTTGAATCTCTATCTTTAGATCAAGAAGAGGAAGACGATCTTGACGACGATGATCTAGATGATGACCTTCCAGAAGCGCCGCCGATTTTTTCGGATGAAGCGTCCGAATTAACAAAAGCTTCTGACGACATCGACATTGAAAATGGTGACGTTAAGGATTTGGAAACCTCCAGCCTAGAAAATCTGGATTTAGAAATTCCAGAATTAGAGGATGTCGAACTTACATCTGGCTCCTCTGAATTAGGCAAAATGCCATCGGTAATACCGTCAAGCGGAAATGCAACTGGAAACGCAGCTCATAAGTATGATGAGGAAGAGTTCCAAGCCAATGACACATCAAGCGATTCAGAAAGCGAAACTGTAACCGTGCCTAAGGCGGTATCAGACCTTGAAGAAATCGACACGATTAAAAGTGACGATAAATCTTCCAATGATGACAATGGTTCTGGGCAAGTTATCGCTTTCCCTCCAAACCAAGGTCGCTCTGATGATGGGCTGACCGATGAAGAGCGTCTAGCTGTTACTCTATCTAGTGGTGCTGCATTGTCTGATCAGGCAAACGAGAAAGCACCACATTTCACTGCGCGTATTACGAAGCCAAAAAGTGATAGTGCGATCGTAACACCACGTCGGACTGAGCCTTCATATTATGATAATGGTGAACAGGTTTATGAAGCCGGCCTTGATGACGATGACGGGTACTATGTCCCATCACACAGTGACTCTGATGAAAGTGGCCGCAGAATAGCTTTATACCTTGCTGGTGCTGCATCGATTTCAGCTATCTGTGGTGCTGTCTATCTTATGCTTCCCAAGGGAAGTGATGAAGGCACAGGACTTACGACAGCTGGTACAACTGTTACGCCTACACTTCCTGCAAATATTGCTGACGATGTAAAAACTGATGATAGTTCAACTGTAGCTGCAAGTGAGACTGAAACAGCAGCAATTGGTAATTCATCTGCATTATCAGATCTTGCAGCAGCCAATACAGCAGAATTAAATGCGGCGGTCGCAGAACCTATAAGCGATCTGTTTGCGTCGACAACCGACACAGATAAGCCAGAAGTTTCTATTTCCGAAATTGAAACGCGCAGCCTATCTCCAAATACAACGACACTGTCCTCGCCGAATCTGAAAACCCCAGAAGTAAGTGCGCCAAAGGTCACTGAAGAAGCACCACGTCTGACACTTTCTGAATCCAGAGACGTTGCAAAATCAGTAACGAGCGTTCCGACACCAAAAGAAACAACAGTTGCTGAGACTCCAACTCCAGCGTTCTCAACACCTAAAGCGGCACCAAAACTAGCGAAACGCAAGCTATTTTCGAGCAATTCTTCAGCGGATACTTCGACTCCAAAGACAGTTAGTGCGCCTAAACTTCGTGTTCCTAAAATTCTTCGTTCGAACAACTCAGCAAAAACGATTGCGCCAACAATCTCCAATGTTGGAGAGAGAATTTATGATGGTGTGCTTCGCGCTGGCAGTATGCCGCAAACCATCATTGATTCATTGTTTGCTCAAGGTGCTTACCTAGCATCTAAAGAGCAAAAGCAATTTGCTTATAATGTCCGCCACGCCGCCAAAACAACGCCGGACGGTGAAGTCAATTCTATCACGACACAGAATGGCACACGTGTTGATCTAAATTTCCTCACGACTCAGAACGAAGTACGCCCGACATTCGTAACGCGCTCTGATAAGATGGAACCTCTTCCATCCTACATGCTGCTAAAAGATGACTGGGTACGCACAACCGACACGACAAAGCTTTATGCTGCTGCAACGCAATACGACCAACGCGTCCTCAAAAACCTTCCTATTGGAACTTCACTTGAACGCATGGGCTCCATAACAGACTCATCGGGTGAACAATGGTCTTTGGTTGGACAAAAAGGTGTTGCAATCGGGTTTGTACCTAGCCTCGACCTGACAAGTATTTCTAATACAGGCGTCACGAGCGTGACGCCGTTCACAACAGCTGTTTCTAACAGCGTTATTGAACGTATTGATGTGAGCGTCCCATGCCGTGACTACACAATGTCTATTGGTGGTGCCGGAAGTATGCATTCTGCTTGCATGACACCTGAAGGTGACTGGATGACGAAGGAAGCAGCTAATTCTGGCTTGTCTTACGCCATCGCGCCGCCATCCACGACGACAGTGTCAACAACGGCACCGATCACAACAAGCCCGATTACTACTGCTCCTATTCGCTCGACCGAACGTATCTTCAACTCTGCACCGCTAACGACAACCACGTCAGCTCTTTCTGCAGATGCAGAAGCGATATTGTTCCAGCCACAAACATTGCGCCGGGATGCACGCCACGGTCAGGGATCTGCAAACCAACGTATAAGCGCTCTGTTTGAAGGTAATACTCAGGCTAAAGCAATCCCGATTTCTTCTCCGGAAGGACAATCAGGACGTCTTTCAATTCAGGCAGATCAATCTACGCAAACTGCAGTTCCAGTGGTTACAAATAATGTGACTTTGAAAACTGGACTCGTCCAACTGGACAAGCAAGTCCGTCTGATGAGCGCTCCTGCTGGATCTGTCGTACCTGAAGCCGAAACGGTCATGCGCGGAGAAGTTCTCGAAGCTATTTCTGTTTCAACCACGCCGACTGGCGAAAGCTGGACCTTGCTTGGCTCTGATGGTGTTGGCTATGGCTATGTGTTGACCGACTATGTCTCATCAACATCAGCTTCATCTGTTACGTATGACGGCTTCAATTCAGCTACTGGCTTTGGCGGTGCGGCTCCAGAAGCCAGCGCGGAAACAGCTGAAGTTTATGTGCCTGCAGCCCCTGAATGTCAGACAGCGACATTCTCAACAGGCTCTGAAACAGGTGTGTTGAAAGCTTGCTTGCAACCAAATGGAATGTGGACAGCTGAAATTGTGCCAAGCAATAGCTATGTTGCTCAAACAACCGTCAGCGTCGACGCACCGATGGGTTCCACCAAATTATTCTAGGCCAGCAATAGCTTAGTAAAAATGCAGTGCAGGCTACGTCACTTAGACACCTGCGCTAGCATGTCCTCTTGCAAGATAGTCGAACTGCCCTAACTCTAAAGATCTAAGTGCTGTGTTCATAAGCGAGATTGAGTTTGACCATTCCTACACCCATTAAATCAATGTCGAATACAAATGAAAATTCAGGCGTGAGCTATGTCTCCGGTCCAAAAAAAAAATCTGGTCCTGAATGCGAAAGCATGAGCGATGTGAGATTCGAAATCGACCGTCTAGATAAAGTACTTGTCGAAATATTGGCTGAACGCGCAACTTACATCAAAGCTGCCTCGCGTATTAAACAAGATAGAGATGCTGTTAGAGATGTGCCGCGTATCGAGGATGTCGTATCCAAAGTTTTAACGCACGCAGAGCAGCACAATCTCCCTAAAGA
This sequence comes from uncultured Hyphomonadaceae bacterium, assembly GCA_964352025.1. Lineage (GTDB taxonomy): Bacteria > Pseudomonadota > Alphaproteobacteria > Caulobacterales > Hyphomonadaceae > Hirschia. Next base: position 577,322 of record CAYGPZ010000001.1, on the reverse strand, counting down.
AATTGCTGAACCTGTTTGGCGATTGCTTATAGAGCGTTCAATTGCTTACGAATACGAATCTTATGATTCTTTGAAAGATTCCGACATAGCGAGCTGATGCTCTACAACTGCGAGCGCTTCGGTTACTTCTATTATTCTATCTTTTATAGCGCTCAATAACACAGCAGCTTCGGCCTCTGGAACATTTCCTTCGCGCCCGCGAACTTCGGCATCATTGCAAGCGTCGCCCAAACTCATGGCTCCAACGCCGCGCGCTGCGCCTTTGATTGAGTGCGCCGCATCCGCCCATTGATCACATGGTGTCGACGGGTCCAGCATACGCCCCCAAATATCGCATTGATGCTTGAAAATACCTAAGACTTCTTTGGCAAGCTCAGTATCTCCACCGGTCATTGAACTTAGGTGATCAAGATCTATCGCATTTTGGGTCATACTTGCTACCTTATCTGGGCCTATACACTGCGCTCTATCGCTCACCCCGAATGTGCTCTGCAACGAATAAGGATGTATTAATGCCCCTCACCAGAAGCCTATTCATATTCGGCTCAGCAAACATATTCCATAAATGCTCTAAGTAGATTTGTAATACCATCCAGAAAGCAGGATATTTATGCTGCTAAATACCGATATTCCCTTTTCAAAAACTCCGTCCCAATATGAGACAAAAAAGAGCTGGAATAACTCCATTGTAAGTCACACATGCTCATCGTTGCCAAGAGAGTTTTTGTCAAACGCAGAAACCGTCACAACGGTATCCACACTATTTTGTGATCACTCAACTATATCGAAAATCGATATTTTCTTTAAGTTGAACTTGATTTTCAGCGATTTTAGCATAAACATGGCTCCAAGCTTTGGAGGCAATCATGCTTGGTCTATTAATTCTTATTCGCGACTCTTTACTAGCAATATTAATGACTTGGGCCGGTATGGACGGGGCACCAGAGCAAAAGGACGACAAAGAGAACAGTCGTCAATCATCAAGCTTTCAGACACGTCTTTAAATCGTCTATCTTCAATATCTGGGTTTTCAGGTATTCAGCTTAAAGTGCTTATACGCACTCATAGTCGCCAAATAAGCGATTATTTTAAAGAAAAATTCGTTTCGCTGGCTAATTTGACATGTAATGGCCCAGATTTTGACTGTGTAATGTCAGAGTCATCTGTATAGTTGTATGTCATGAGCCAAACACAAAGACCAATTCGAAATCAAAGAGACCTAGAGAGACAGTTATCCGAAGCTCGCAAAGCCGGAAGCTGGATGCCATGGTCAACAACAGCACTTGCGCTAACATGGTGGGGTGGCACAGCCGCTTACGCTATCGGCAAATTCGGCATGGCAGAGTTACAAGCTCTCCCTCCTGTGGAATTAGGCGGCGGTATTGCAATGGCGGCTGGCCCTGGCCTCGCTTTGATCATGTCCGGATTTATGGCAAGAGAATCTACACGCTCGGCACGCGCGAACGAACTCGTTCTAGCAGCATCTCGTGAATTACTCTCTCCTGCTAAGGCTTTGTCAGACGAGGTTGATTCACTTGGCGCAAATCTCGCCAAACGGTCTGATGAGATTTATGACACGCTAAACGAAACAGAAGCGCGCGTACAAGTTATCCGTCAGGATATGGAAGAAAGCTCCAACGCAGCAATAAAAGCGGCTGAAATCGTACGTACAGATACCGAAGCTTTAAAATTCAAGCTCGCTGCCGAACGCGACGAACTTTCAAGCCTATCTAATTCAATTCGTTCACAAGCTGCAGCGCTTGCTGATGCTATTCCTATGCACGCAGAAAAAATGACACGCGCAGCGACGATGGCACAAGCGGAAGTTCAAAAAGCAGGTAAACAGCTGGATGAACGCCTAAACAATATTGAAGTTACAGGTAAAAACCTCTCAGCTTCCGCTGCCAATTTAGACCACATGACAGCTGAAAGCCGCAAACGTGCGCAGCAATTGGTCCAGTCTCTTATGTCCATCAATGAGAATTTGCTCGGTTCATCGCGTACGGTCGATAATGCATTGAAAGCTGGCGATATGGCAGTCGAAGCCTCTCGCTCAACAGCAGACGCAATCCGCAAAGCCATGGATACCGCACTTGATGGTGCCCGCATTTCTTCTGAACAAGTTGCAGAACAAGCAGCTAAGACAAATTCAGAAGCGGAAGTCGCTATGCAGCGTTTGATCGAAACTGCTGCCCGCGCCGAAGGCCTTGTGAAGAAAGCAATGGAATCAACGCATGAACAAGTTGAAGCCACAGAGCGCCGTATGGATGCAATGGGCGACCACATGTATGCTGCGGCCACCAATGCGACACAAGCCGCCGAAGCAGGTTTAGAACGTGCGAGATCTCGTATTGAACGCGCGTCACAGCTACTAAATGATGGTCTGGAAGAAACTGTTGCGAGTGCTCATCAGCCAGCTCAACAACCACAACATCCTGCTGCCACACCTCGTGTGACGCCTCAGGCCCCTCGTCCACCGCGTGAAACGCCGTCATACAATTCGCAAGCTTCTCGTCAGCCTGATCTAACGCCATTTGATCCACTTGAAGATGTTGATGAAACTGACAGCGTATCTCAAACACCTAATTATGACCGAAACCGCTCCAAGCCTACGGCAACAGCTGAGCCAGATGGTGCGATTGCTGCTGCAGCGAATGAAGCGCATAATATGGAACGTGAAAAACGTCGTGCGACCGAAAAAGACGCGCAATCAAACATGTCTTGGCGCGACCTTTTGTCGACGATTGGTACAGAGGGCAATGAAGAAGCTCACAATCAAACGGCTTTAGCTTTTGTTGAGCAACTAGATCGTTCTGGCATTCGTTTGAAACGCGCTATTCGTTCTTCCGATCTGCGCCGTATTGCTGCGGCAACGGCTCGCGGCGAACGCCAGCGTCGTCGCGCAACCAAACAAGCTGCGCCGGGCGAACTCACGCAAATCCAGAGATTGTTAGGTCAGGACGAAGACCTACGTATAGCAGCTGAAAGCTATCTTGCTCTTGAAGAAGAAGATGCAATGAAGTTCTTGTCACGTGCAGAACGTGCCCGAGAAGATGCAGGCCCTCGCCTCGCAGCCTATCTACTTCTAGACGCTGCGCTTACAAAATAAGCGATAATAAAAGCCCTCTAAACAATGTTTAGAGGGCTTTTTCTTTTACTCAGCTTTAGGCACAACACAAAAAGCATTTAGTTTATTGCCATCAAGGTCACGGAAATAGGCCGCGTAAAACGTATCCTCCCTCAATCCGGGTTCACCTTCACAGCTTCCGCCAAGCTCAATTGCTTTTTTGTGCAATGCTTGAACTTGCTCTTGGTTTTGAGCAAATAACGCAACCATGACGCCGTTACCGACTGTCGCTTTCTTACCATCATATGGCTTCACAATGGAAAACCCAGCTTCTTCCAGCTTATGTCCCCAGACGATAAATGTGTCTGCTTCCATTGTTCGCTTGGCACCTGTTACCGAAAATAATTCGTCATAGAATTTGCTCGCTTTTGCAAAATCATTCGTGCCGACTGTCACATACCCAATCATGGCTAACTCCATAGTTCATTTGACCGATATGCAGACTCTATCCTTTCGCGATACACAAAACTGGCAGCAGAAAAAAACCATCCCCTGTTTGGAGATGGTTTTCTAAAATCACACATTTGAAAGCGATATTAAACGTCGGTTTCCAACTCTATTTCAGGCGGAATTTCTGGAGAAAAATCTGGCTCTTCTGGCTGATTTTCTTCTTTTCTCTCTTGCATCAACTTATCTCGTTTAGCCTGACGTCTTACAGCTCTTTCTGCCTCGACATCATATGCAATCGCCTTCTCCGCAACAAAGTCAGCGGACATGCTTGCAGCGCTTTGTATTGCACGCGCCAATATTTCAGCGCGACTGACAGCATTCTGGCTGACCAAGGCTTCTCTAGCGGTAAGAACAGTCGACGCTATGATGTCTCTATCGCCAGAGCGGGTCAAAACCAGACGCACTTCACACACAGCATCATCAGTTTCTTTATTGACCGTTAGATCAAGAATACTCAAACGCAGATCATAATCACCACGCACACCAGTTTGAACAGGAACCGCTTGGCCTTGCCCATCTGATTTTGCCAGAGAGGTAACAACAGCTTCTTGAAACAGTTTAGCCGGTGAGTCCGCCCAACGCACATTATTGATATAGCGAATACGCTGATCATCTGCTGACGCAATTTCAGAACCACTCATTGCGCCCATAACATTTGGCAAATAAACGATGACGTTGGTTTCTAGTGGAACAACAGCTCCCCTTACACCAGTCGTTGGAAGACGTACCAGCGCTTCGGGTTGCTTAGGCTCTGGTAGAACCGATATACATCCGCCCAATCCCAAACTCATGGCCATTAGCGGAATAGCGAAAAGTTGTTTTTTCATTTGAAAGTACATTTTTACTCATCCATTCCGATTATTCATAAGGCTTTACATCACCCAGAACGAACTCACGTGGATCCCGCTCCATATCTTCAATGACACCGTCCAATCGCTGAACCAATAATTGGACATCCTGCAAGGTAATCGTCAGCTCATTCATAACGCGTTCTGCATCTGGGGCTAGCTCGTCTGCGACAACACCTTCAACTGATATCACTGCACGATCAGCGCTTTTGACGACTTCTTGCATGTCTTTGAGCAATTGCATTGTATCCTTGGTCATCAACGCAACATTTGCATCAAATTGAACACTGGCAGCATCCACTGACACAGCAGCTTCATTCATTGAATTCCCTGCACCCTCAAGCGCGACAATCATACGCTTGGTATCGGCTGCAAGGCCGCCCTGACCAGCAGTTGTCGCTGTGAGTTCTTCGATATTTGCAAGAATGTTCGAAATACGCGTTACATTTTCATCGCGGAACATAGCGCTCACACGGTCCAACGTGTCAGTACTCGATTCAATCAATCCTTCACTACCCGAGAAGATTTTATCAAGCTGGGTTTTGTCGGTCTTAATCCTCGGTGGATACGGACGAATACCTTTACTTAATAAGGGCTCTTCTTGGCTTCCTGCTTTGATCTGAATGAAGGTCATCCCGGTGATACCCAACAATCCCAATTCAGCGCGGGAATCCGCTTTCACTGGCGTATTTGCATCGATATGGATGCGGGCAATCACATTGTGAGGGTCTTTTTCATCAAGCCCAAGCTGGGTAACTTCACCCACTTTGATACCGTTAAAGCGAACCTCTCCGCCTTCAGACAATCCGTTGACTGCACCTTCAAATACAACATCAAAGACTGCAAACTCTTTCGAGAACTGCACTTTGGAAATCCAGACAGCAAACAGCACAAAAGCTGCAATCGCCAAGAGAACAAAAGTCCCAATCAATCCATAGTTCGCGCGCGTTTCCATAAGATCCGCCCTTCTCTAACTAACACCCAAGGCAGCACGTCCACGTGGCCCTGAAAAATAATCTTGTATCCATGGATGAGGATTTGCCCGTACCTCGTCCATCGTTCCAACCGCCAGTACTTTACCAGCATTCAATACTGCAATCCTATCACAGACAGCATGCAGAGAGTCCAAATCATGCGTCACCAGAAATACTGTCAGGCCCAAAGCATCAGACAAAGACCGCAAAAGAGTATCGAAATTTCCGGCACTTATAGGGTCCAAACCAGCCGTTGGCTCATCTAGGAATAGCAATTTCGGGTCCAATGCCATTGATCGTGCTAAGGCTGCACGCTTACGCATTCCACCCGACAGATCAGATGGTCGCTTTGGTGCCGCATCAGCTTCCAGACCAACCATTTTGATTTTCATACATGCCAGTTCTTGCATCAAACTAATCGGCATATCCAAATGCTCTCGCATTGGAGCCATTACATTTTCCTGAACGCTCAACGTTGAGAACAAGGCACCGTCCTGAAACATCACGCCCCATTTTTGCTCAATCTCGCGGCGCTCAATTTCGTCTAATTCAGCCAGCGTTTGACCGTACACCTCGATGTCAGCAACCTTTGGCTCGATGAGGCCGACAATGGATCTAAGCAATACAGATTTACCAGTTCCTGATGGACCAATAACACCCATTATTTCACCGTCACGCAAATCTAGATCGAGATCTTTGTGAACGACTTTCGTTCCAAACTGATTGGTCAGATTACGAACTTTAATTGCTAATTTATGCTCATCTGGCTGCATCATATGCCCATCTCCATATAGAGAATGGCAAACAATGCATCGAGCACAATCACCAAGAATATCGCTTGCACCACCGAAGAAGTTGTGCGTTGCCCCAGAGATTGAACATCACCTGAAACCAGCATTCCCTGACGACATCCGACAAGTGCAATCACTGTGGCAAAGATGGGAGCTTTCACCATTCCAGCCCAGAAATTTTGTCCTGGAACAGTGTCATTAATGCGCTGAATAAATACAGTTGGGGAAATATCCATAATTCCCCACATCACCAATAATCCACCTAGCAATCCCGCCATCATTGCAAAAAACGACAAGAATGGTGACATAAACCATAGCGCAAGCAGACGCGGCGCAACGAGGACTTCCATGGGGTTTAATCCCATAACGCGCATAGCATCGACTTCTTCGCGCATTTGCATGGCACCGATTTCGGCTGTGAACGAACTGTCCGTCCGACCCGCCAACAAAATGGCTGTTAGAACCACACCAAATTCGCGGAGCATCAAAAAACCGACCATCTCGACCGTGAAAACCTGAGCCCCAAATGATTGCAGCAGATTTACCCCGAGAAAAGCAATGACGAGACCGATGAAGAAAGACAGCATGCAGACAATTGGAAGCGCGTTAAGTCCTGCAACTTCCATAATTGAAACAACAGACGTCCATCTGATTTTGTGTGGACGAAGCATTAGCCTAAACACAGTCGCAAACGACTCACCAATAAACTCTAATATGCCCCACGCCTCGTGCCACGCATCAACAGTGGCGTGCCCGATACGTTCAACAAGTTCATGAAAACTATGTTTGGATTTAGGTTCTTCTTTTAGCTCTGGCATCGCCTCATTAACAGTGGCGAGCAAAGAACGAACACTCTCTTCGCTACCGACGATTTTGGCATTACCGCCCGCAGGTGCGCCTAACTGGCGAAGGGTCCGGTCAATGACATAGGCTCCGGCCGTATCAAATTCTTCCATTTGTGAGACATCGATAGCGATATCGGATCGAACATCTTCATTGCTCAATTCCCGCAATGGCGCATCTACAGCCCCAATTGTGAATGCTGTCCATGCCCCTTCCAGCACCATAACAGGGTTCCCTGATAGGTCTGTGGTAATGTCAAATCTGGCTTGAGATTGAGCCAAGGGCTATTCCTAATGTCCTGTTATTTTTATATTTGTCTAAAGTCTTACAAATGGCGCTAAAAATCACCTTGTTTATCGTGCAGGGCGAGTTTTCACTCTGAACATCAACAGGCAAGCGAATATCATGCCAACGAGGGATATAATGGACATAAACCAATACCCTTTAGCCCCACCTATATCATATAGATAACCTGACAATATTCCGGCAGCACCAATAAACGCACCCATCACCGATGCCAAAAGTGATAATATGATCGCTTGATCCTGCTTTTCCACATCACGGCGTACTACACGAATCGAACCAATAAACGTGGCTGCAAAGGTCAACGCGTGCAGGTTTTGTAGCACGAAACTGGTACCAAGGTCAGGCTGAAACCCATATATTGTCCAACGCACTATTGCTCCTATAGCGCCGATTCCAATCAACCGTTCTGGAGTTAGCCAAACAGGAAAACGAGACGCCATAGCGAGGAAGACAATCTCTAAAAAGATACCTACAGCCCATAATGCGCTGATGAAGAATGAAGAAAAGCCCTGCTTCTCCCAGACTACGGCTGAAAACCCGTAATAAAACGCGTGCGTCGCCTGAACACAGGAAACAGATATAAGAAGCAAGAAAAGTGTCGGTCTCTTATAAAGGCTCAAACCTCTTTTCATTCGCTGCCAGAAAGTTGATGCATTATCAGTTCGGCCAAGGGGAATTCTAGGGCCTGTAAAGGCAATCAGAATGAGCACTGCAAACAACGCCGTCATAACAGGAACAAGCATGGCTGCCCCCCAATTTCCAATGACAGCACCACCTGTAAACACACCAACCACAAAAGCTGTGGACGCAAGCGCTCGTCCCTGTCCAAAGCTTGGTTTTTCTTCTCCCGCAACCAATAGCAAACTCGCTTCTGCCAAAGGTATAAGCGCGTTCACAACCGACATAAGGAAAAATCCAACAACAATCAGTGCGATTGGATGGTAGGTAAAATTAAGCGCAAAAAATCCTAAGCATGCACCTCCGGCAAGGATGATCCAAACCATGCGGATAGACCGCGCGTCAGCCCAAGTTGAAACTATTGGTCCAATAATTATGCGCGCGAGCAAGGCACCAAATATCACAGCCCCAATTTGACCACCGTTCAAACCACGCGCTGTTTCCAACCAAACCGGCAGATAAGGCAGTTGCAATCCAAAGATATAATAAAAAAAGCTTAGATAAGCCGTTGCACGCCACGCATTGCTCATATCGAGCGCGCCTTTCATTTCAAAACTCTATGTAAGTACACATAATGGAGAATGAAATTGTCTCAAGAGAAAGCTATCGTGATAGCTTTCCCTAAACCCACGAAAGTACAATTCGTTTTTAGGAAACTGTATCTTCAAGCATAGCCAGTGCTTCAGACATTCTGGATGCAGCCAATCCATTCGCAATTGAACGCGATAATTCAAGTTCAGAATCAAGCGGCCCAAGAAGATCAACCGGGCTCATGTCTGCAAAAGCTTGATAGTCCATCTTTTTAACGCGTAAAAAAGATGCGGCAAAAGTTTCTCTGGCCTGCCCGGCGTGTATCAGTACACGTTCAAATTCACGGACGTCTGAATTTTCTGGTTTTTGTTCTGCACCATGCGATGGCAATAACGCTTGTGCCATTTCATTCACTTCGCGCAGAGACGCTGTCACATTGGTAATATCAAAACCAACTTGCTCGACAACTTCACTAGCAGAAGGATCAAATTGATTCAGGTGTTCCCAATATTCTTCACCAATCTCATTGGTGCCACCCCAAATTTTCATAAGAGCAGAAAAATTGCTTTCACCATTCGCCCAACCGGCCTCACGGCTTATCTGGCAAAATTTCATGGAAGCTTTATGCAATTCAGATTGCGGTTTGGTTAGCTGGATCTCAGTCTCTGCCACATTTTCAAATACAGCGACTGTGGCACATCCGCTTGATAAAAAAGCAGAGCCAATCACTAGTCCAACAATAAATCTACTCAACAACGCCATTCCCCGCTTTACATCGTTTCTCCCACCCGTATTGCATATAACAACAAAAGATTGGAAACGTGAACATCTTTTAACGAGAGTTTCGCGATTCTTATAAAACAAAAACAGTGAAGCAGTGATGAACACTATGCATAAAAAGAAATTTCTTTTTCCAAGAATCGACTCTCATAGAGTAGGACGATTGCGTGTTTCTGATATTCACGAGCTTTATTGGGAAGAATCAGGCAACCCAAACGGCCTGCCTGTTGTCGCCCTACATGGCGGCCCCGGTGGTGGATCAAACCCTGACATGCGACGTTTTTTCGATCCAGACAAATACCGCATAATTATTTTCGATCAACGCGGATGTGGGCGGTCCTCCCCTTTTTCAGACCTACGCGAGAACACGACGTGGGATCTCGTCGAAGACATGGAGAAATTGCGGGCACACCTAAATGTAGACAAATGGCTATTATTTGGTGGCTCTTGGGGATCAACACTTGCCCTCGCCTATGCAGCCAAACACAAATCGACAACGCTTGGCCTTGTGCTTAGAGGCATATTCCTTCTCACAGAAGCTGAGATACGCTGGTTCTATCAGGAAGGTGCGAGCCGCCTTTTCCCTGATGCATACGACAAATACATCGCCCCTATCCCAGAAGATGAACGTCATGATCTCGTTGATGCTTTTTATTCCCGACTGATTGGAGATAAACAGAGCGACAGAGAAGCTGCCGCAAAAGCATGGGCGCAATGGGAAGGTGAAACACTCTCTATTCGTGGGCCGTCTATGTTGCCGACAAAGTTTGAAGAACAAGCTTTTGTAGATGCATTTGCGCGGATTGAATGTCACTATTTTTGGAATAAAGGCTTTTTCGAAAAAGATGGCTGGCTGCTTGAGCAAGCTAAGACGTTTGGCAATCTACCTGGCTTCATCGTTCACGGCCGCTATGATGTTGTAACACCTTTATCTTCTGCTTGGGCGTTGAAAAAGGCATGGCCAGCAGCTGATCTAAAAATCATTGGAGATGCAGGTCATTCCAGTATGGAACCGGGCATTATCCATGAACTGATCAGCGCTACAGAACAAATGGCAGAAAAATTTAACGCCTAACCCAAATAAAAAAGCCGCCTCGAACGAACGAAGCGGCTTTTCTTTTTCTTATCAATTACTCAGGATTTTTCCCAAGCAAGGGCTCAAGGAAGGCTGGCAAGTGCACGCCATATGTATCTTGTAATCCATCAAAGAATCCGAAGAACAGGATAATTCCAACGAAGATTGGAACAAACCATTTGAGCAATGCAAACCAGATTTTGTGTAATCCCGGATTATCAATCTGATCAGCCATTTCTCCTTTTGGTAGGACCCAAGCGATAAATACCGCAACGAGCAATGCACCAAGCGGAAGCATGATCTTACCAGTTAAGAAGTCCACAAAATCAAGATACTCTGTTGAGAAGATATATCCGGCACCCACAACAAATAGAAGGAAGCCGATCCCGATAGCAGCACCCATTCTGTTTACGCCGTGACGCTCTTCCATCCACGAGACTGACACTTCAAACAAAGAGATAGAAGACGTAAATGCCGCAAACAATGCCAGTGCGAAGAATACCATCGCAATGATATCTCCCCCGGGGATTGCGCCAAACGCAACAGGTAAAGATACAAAGAACAAGCCCGGTCCACCCGCTGGATCCAACCCAGCCTGAAACACGATTGGGAAAATCGCGAATCCGGCGATCAAGGCAACAAACGTATCCGCTCCAGCGACAATATAGGATGATTTTGGAATATTCGTATCATTTGAAAGATATGACCCATACGTCATCATCAAAACAGAACCAATTCCAAGAGAGAAACAAGCCTGCCCCAGAGCAGCCAATAAAGTTCCAAATCCAACCTGAGAAAAGTCCGGCTTCAAGATGAATGATATCGTCTTAGCCATGTCACCTGTTGCCATTGCGAATCCAACAACACCCAACAACATGATAAAGAATGCAGGCATCAATATAGTAGCAGCTTTTTCGATGCCTCCCTTTACGCCGCGACCAACAACAGCAACGTTTGCAGTTATAAATAATGCAAGCAGCCCCATGAGAAGCCATATATTTGTAATGGTGTTTGAAAAGTTTGCGCTCGAAGTTTCAGACGTAAAACCGCCAAATCCGCCGCTAAAAGACTGAATCACAAATGCGAGTATCCAGACCGAAATCACCATGTAAAATGTTACGATCAATGTTGATGCAAAAACACCAATCCACCCAATAACACCCCAATTATCAGTCTTTCCCGCATGACGAGCAAGAGATTGAATACCCTCAACAGCCGACATTTTCGCTTTGCGACCAAGCGCAAATTCACCCATTAATATGGGCAATCCGATCGCTAATACACATACCAAATATATGAGTATGAAAGCGCTACCGCCATTCTCACCGGCTGTGTACGGAAATCGCCAAAAATTACCAAGGCCAACTGAAGAACCTACAGCTGCCATTATAAATCCGAAACGCGATCCCCAAGTATCGCTCTTTCGTCCAATATCCCCCGACGGACTACCCACCATTTATTATTGCTCCATAATAGTTGTTTCGCGCATTCTTATACCCCAAATCTCACAGAAGTGAGCAAGAACGTCAATCTATTTGCTAAATTTGCGCTAAAGAATTCCTTTTAAGACCATCGTTTGATCACGATGAATGTGCACCATTAAAAGGACTGAAAATCCTAACATCACGGTCATCATTGCTGTTCCCCCGTGAGAAATCAACGGCAAAGGTACCCCCACAACCGGCATTAACCCCATAACCATACCTATATTGACCACAACATAGAAAGCGAGCGTCGCAACTACCCCCGCTGAGGCCAGAGCTCCAAACGTCGTCGCCGACCTGTTTGCGATCAATAATCCGAAAATTAAGGCAACGGCCCAAGCCGTTAGGAGAGTCATGGAACCTACAAAACCAAACTCTTCAGCAACAATCGTGAAAATGAAATCGGTATGCTGTTCGGGAATATAGTTATTCTGTGATTGAGTTCCTTGCATAAAGCCTTTGCCCTGAAGGCCGCCGGAACCAATCGCAATTTTTGCCTGTTGTAACTGATAGCCAGCCCCAAGTGGATCACGCGAAGGGTCGAGAAAGGTATAGACGCGTTCTTTCTGATAGTCTTTTAGGCCAAACTCATAGACAGGCCAGACCGAGAGTAAAACGCCGATAACTCCTGCAATAATAATGCGCCATGAGAGACCAGCAAAAAAGATAACGACGCCACCAGTCGCTGCCAACATCAACGAGGTTCCAAGGTCTGGCTGCTTAAGAACAAGTATTGTCGGCAGAATTATAATCACAACACCAATGCAATGATTCCAGAAAGTGGGTGCTCGGTTTTCACTGGCCTGATGATAATATCGCGCAAGTGCCAGCAAAATCGCAATCTTCATAAACTCAGAAGGCTGAATAAGGGTTGGTCCGATATCCAACCAACGCTGCGCTCCCCCACCCATGGTTCCGAAAAATTCTACTAAAACAAGCAAGAATAACGAACCAATATAAAGTGGATATGCGATCATGGCCCACAATCGAATAGGCACTAACGCTAAAGCGATGACTACAATTAGCACACCAATAAAACGCGACATGTGCTGCCACGGAATTCCAGCCATGCTTGGGTCTTTTAAGGTTACAGAGACAAGGACAGCCGTTCCAAAACTTGCAATCGCAATAAAGGTGAGAAGCAATGACCAGTGCAGGTTTCGTAGTTTATCTACGAAAGATAGTTTTTCGGCGATAATGCGCATTGCTATATCGCCTCGCTGTCTTTAGCTGACCCATCACCCTGAGCAATCGGGGCATCGACTTTATGGGCCGTTTTGGACATTGGATCGCGCTCAAGCGTTGCTTGCATAATGTCTCTTGCTATTGGGTAAGCGGCACTAGAGCCTCCCCCATGATCGACGACAACACTACACACATATTTTGGGTTATCCGCAGGCGCGTAACACACAAACAGACCGTGATCTCGCATTCTCCAAGGTAGTTCATCATTCTTTAGAACACGCGTCGCACGCTCTGCAGCTGTAATTCGACGAACCTGAGCCGTTCCCGTCTTACCTGCCAGCCTCTGTCCATTCCCCACATCTCCAGCACGACGCGCAGTTCCACCTGGTTCAGAGGTCACCGCAAACATACCCGCCCTCAAATGCTCAGCTATTTCTTGATCTATAGGTTCATAGGGCGGCGCTTGAGAATCTGGAGGCACAGCACCGCCAATCAACATTTTTGGAGCCGGCGCAGCATCTTCACGTGCAATGCGCGCTGTCATAACAGCCAATTGCAATGGTGATGTCGTTAAATACCCTTGCCCGATACCATAGTTTAAAGTTTCACCTTCATACCAAGGCTCTTGCTTGTAATCTTGTTTCCAAGCCGGATCAGGCACAACACCTTTATTTCCACCTGTCATACCTAATTGATAGACATGACCAAGCCCCATTTTGCGGGCCATATCTGCTATACCTTGAACGCCAATGCGTCGTGCGACATCGTAGAAATAAACATCACATGATTTTTGAATCGCGGATTTCATATTGACGACGCCATGACCACCACGCTTCCAACAGTGGAAATCACGGCCACCAAATCGGGTCTTTCCTCGACACATGACCCGATCTTCAGGGGTCGCAACACCAGCTTCCAATGCTGCCGCTGCAACAATCATTTTAAATGTGGAACCTGGCGGATATAATCCATCATATGCTTTGTGATAGAGCGGTGACTTCTCATTGCCGAGCAATTCATTGTATTTGGTTTGCGAAATACCAGAAACAAAGTCATTCGGGTTAAAAGCTGGCGTTGACGCCATAACCAGAATTTCGCCTGTCTCGATATCCATCACGACAGCACTGCCGCTTTCATCACCAAAACGTGCAATGGCCGATTTTTGAAGTTCAGCATCAAAACTAAGGACAATATCTCCGCCATTTTGCGGCGCAACATCATCACTTGGTAGTCTATCAACAATACGTCCAGCGGCATTCACAGCAATTCGCTGGAACCCCGGCGTTCCGCGCAAATATTCCTCTGCGTATTGCTCTAAACCTTGGCGCCCCAACCTCATATCTGGGTGGCGATAAATACGCTGCATTCGGCTTTGGACTTGTCGGCGTCCTGAAATATTATCCGGACTAATTTGCAGACGGTCTAATTCCTGTGCAATAAGCCCGTCTAGCTCTTCGCGATTTGGCCGCGCAACATACCCAATTGTGTGCGCGAATGCCGCCCCTTTAGGGTAAGATCTCAATTCACCTACTTCAGCATAAACACCTTTAAATTCAGGTGCGTGCACGTTTATACGGGAAAACTCTTGCCAGCTAAGGTCGTCCACCACTGGTATGGGCACAAACTTCGCCTGTTGGCGTGCCTGCAACAAGATGCGCCTGTGCTTTGTACGTGAGATGGGAATATACCGACCCAAGTGGAGCAGTGTTTGTTCTAAATTGCTTGTTTCTTCCGGCACAATCAGAACATAGAAATTTCGTTTATTGGAAGCCAGCCGTTGGCCAAAACGGTCATAGATCACACCCCGTCTTGCAGGCGCTGGATCAAGCCTTATCCGGTTCGCGTTTGCTAACTCCGCGTAATTTTCACCTTCAAAAAGTTGAAGTTGGACAAGACGGCTGGATAGCCCTGTCCACAACACAGCACCAGCAGCACCGGCAACGAGTGACCGGCGCGTAAACTCTCCATCTTTTAAACGATCATTACTCATGATGTCAGCGCCTCATCATATGGCGCAAACATCGGGCTTACGAGATAATATAACCCCCACGTCAAAATAAGGTCACCCCACAATGACGCGTCCATAACTTGCGCACCGCCCGATATGTCTCCTGCAATAGACAGCGCCACAAGCCCCGTAACGCCCCCAACAATGACAGATACAAGCTCTAACGGCATTGTGCCTGATACGGTACGAACTGTTTCTTTTGCAATCAACGCACCTCCATAGGCACACAAACACGCAAAAGCCCAAGCTCCCAAAGGCGCTTCAAGCACAAAGTCATGCACCAGCCCGACAAGAACTATCATCACTGCCGCTGTAATCGACATCTTTAGACGCGCGCTTGATAGTGCCAGTAAAAAGCCAGCTATCGGCCAAGTATCCGTGAGAGGAAACGGCATATGACGAAGAGCGGGGGTTGCCCCAAGCATGCAAACGATCATCGCTAATACAGCACCTAGAAAAATGCGAAAACGAACGGTTGCGCTCAAGGTGTCCCTCCAGCGTTCGCTTGGTTGGCTGCAACCAATTCCTCTTCATCTCCGGTCACGGAAGAAAGAGTTTCATTGGTATTTGGCGTTAATTCTACGCCGTCGCTTACTTCCAATTCTTCAGGCGTCACAAAACTTGGTGGAGGCAAAAGCCTTACGTAATCAATAGCTTCCCTCTGAAGCGCCAAATCAAGCCGCCACCCATTTTTATCGCGATGAGCAAACCCAACCCTTAGGCCACGTTCGAATAGACCATCATCTCCAGACGTAACCCACTCTTCGCCTTCGACGATTTTATCAGGTGTTTCAGCGTGTAAAATTCTTGCCCCAACATTTTTGTCGCCCACCAGCAATGCGCGATCTAGAGATGTGCGGCCCATAACCGGAATTCTGCTATTAAAGTCCGTCACAAGAAGAATGCGAGATGTTCTATGTCCAGTCCGAATGACACGCCCAAGGAGACCATGTTCATTCACCGCAGCAAAACCTTCAAACACCCCATGCACAGCGCCTGCATTGGCAATACGCGTATGTGTAAAAGGACCATTGGATTCAGCGACGACACGCGCCGTCACACCACCAATTTGCGGCTCACCCATTAGATCTAGCTTATTCTCATATTCAACCATGCGCTGGGCCATAGACCGAGAGGCCTCACGCCATCTCTCTAACGCAACAACTTCACTTTCAAGCTCGCGTATGCGGGCTTTGGACGCTTTATCTGCAAATACCCAAGTATAACCCGCTAAATGCTTATCAGCTGCTTCAGAAAGCTTGGACGTAATCTCATCCATACGCGCGCGCGATGGTTGCAATGCACGTCTAACATCTGATGAAGATTGAATGAGGAGCAGGCCAAGCAGAGCTATACCCATGCCGACAATTCCTGCACGTGCTGCAAAGCGTGGAGCTCGGACTTGATGTCGCGAATGCCTCATCTTGACCCTGCCTCTTATCTCAACACGAACACTCTAAGCCGGAGGTTCAAAATCTACCAGTCTTCTTTGTCGGTCAACTAGACTTCTGGCGCAAGTATATCTTTCATGTTCTCGAAATCTTCAAGAACGATTCCAGACCCTTTTACCACACATTTCAATGGATCATCTGCGACAGTTACGGGCAATTGTGTCCGTTCTTTCAGTACAACATCCAAATTACGAAGCAATGCACCACCACCGGTAAGGACAATTCCCTTATCGACAATATCAGCCGCCAACTCAGGTGGCATGGCTTCAAGCGCTTGCTTAACTGCTTCGACAATCTCGGATACAGGATCTTGTAGCGCTTTTGCGACCATTGCTTCTGTGACTGAAGCTTCCTTAGGCACACCATTCATCAAATCACGCCCCCGAACATCAATGGACATTCCATTGCCAGTGTCCGGTATTTTAGCCGTACCAATTTCTTTCTTGATACGTTCAGCAGAAGCTTCACCGATTAAGAGGTTTTCTTCTCTGCGCAGGAAGTTCACGATGGCTTCATCCATCTTGTCACCACCCATACGGACAGATCTTGAATATACAATACCACGCAAGGACATGACCGCGACTTCAGTTGTACCACCACCAATATCAACAACCATCGAACCTGATGGCTCATCGATTGGTAAGTTTGCACCAATTGCCGCCGCCATTGGCTCATCAATCAAATGTACCTGACGCGCACCAGCCATTAAAGCAGATTGGTGAATAGCGCGACGTTCAACTGGTGTTGCACCGGTCGGCACACAAATAACAATTAGCGGAGAAATCAAAGAACGTTTCTTCATCACTTTCTGGATGAAGCTTTTAATCATTTCTTCTGCAACTTCGAAATCAGCAATCACACCATCGCGCATCGGACGAATAGCTTCCATCCCGAATGGTGTCTTACCGAGCATCAGCTTGGCTTCTGATCCCACAGCGTGGACAACCTTGCGTCCATTTTGGGTAACATAAGCCACCACAGAAGGCTCATCTAACGCAACGCCCTGTCCCTTAACATAGACGAGGGTATTTGCTGTTCCCAAATCAATGGCCATGTCTGTAGACATCATGCCAAGAAGTTTACCAAACATATCTTACGCCACTTTCAGTACTTAGTAGAACTCATCGTTCCACCATTAAAGTTAATTCAGCACCCTTATACCTGTTTGCCGTTTCAGAACAATTAAAGCAAGAGCATGAATCACAAGCAATTCAAATATATAGGAACACACTGTACCTTATGGGCTATTTTGCTGTATTTTAACGATATTTTCTATCTCAAATTAAAAACAGGTCCACAATTCACAACTTTAACTATCAAAAAAAAGAGAAACCACACCCGCAATTGATACAAATAGTACACTCGCCGAATAGGAGAATTTCATAAAGTCTCAGTACTTTTCAGGAAATGACCCGCCGTAATAGCGTGATCCATCACCACGACAACTCAGCTTTCATCACCCGCACTGGCGACCGTAGTCTTAAAATCCATTGTAAAGAATTATCAAGCCCAGCATCTATTGAGACTGCCTCTGGCAGCTCAACCTGACAAAAAAAGAGCGCCTGAAATGACAGGCGCTCTTTTTTTTCTAATTTAGGAATTCGAATTTGGACTTTTATTGCGTCGAATTTCTAGCTTGTTGAACGCGTGGATATAAGCCTTTGCCGCAGATACCAAAGTGTCTGGATCAGCTGACTTACCAGTTGCAACTAGTCCATCCTCACTTAAACGCACAGAAACAGTTGCCTGAGCATCTGTCCCCTCCGTCACAGCGTGGACCTGAAATAATTCAAGCGTGGCTTCATGCGGAACGATTGCACGAATACCATTGAAGACAGCATCCACAGGACCATTACCCTCTGCACTCACCGCTTTCACATCGCCATCAACACTTAGTTCAAGTTCAGCAACTTGCGGTCCAGATGTTCCGGCAACAACTTTCAAGCTGTGCAATGCAATACGTTCTTCAGCACCCGATAATTGATCATCAACCAACGCAACAATATCTTCATCGAAGACATCTTTTTTCTTGTCAGCCAAATCTTTGAAACGTTTAAACGCGTCATTCAACGCATCTTGGTCTAATTCATAACCAAGGTTTTCCAATTTATCGCGGAAAGCATTACGACCAGATAATTTACCCAAAACAAGAGATGTCGCTGACACCCCAACATCTTCTGGATTCATGATCTCGTAAGTCTGGTTGTTCTTAAGCATTCCATCTTGGTGGATACCGCTTTCATGAGCGAATGCATTCTTACCAACGATTGCTTTATTGTACTGAACAGGAAACCCAGTGATCTGAGAAACACGCTTAGAAGCACGCGAAAGCTTGGTTGAATCAATACCTGTTTGGTATTGATACGCATCTTTACGGACACGCATCGCCATGACAATTTCTTCAAGCGCAGCGTTCCCTGCCCGCTCTCCCAAACCATTAATGGTACATTCAATCTGACGTGCACCACCTGCAACACCCGCCAATGAGTTTGCAACAGCAAGTCCCAAATCATTGTGACAGTGTGTTGACC
This sequence comes from uncultured Hyphomonadaceae bacterium, assembly GCA_964352025.1. Lineage (GTDB taxonomy): Bacteria > Pseudomonadota > Alphaproteobacteria > Caulobacterales > Hyphomonadaceae > Hirschia. Next base: position 558,260 of record CAYGPZ010000001.1, on the reverse strand, counting down.
AGATTGCTTTATCTGAATTGCTGACATTCTTGATCAAACGCTCAAACAAATCGCGATATTCATCTGGATGTGAATAGCCAACAGTGTCTGGAATGTTGATTGTGGTCGCACCTGATGCGATCGCTAAATCACAACAGCGCGACAAGAAGTCAAAATCTGTACGTGTTGCATCTTCTGCTGACCACTCAACATCATCCACATAACCACGCGCCTGAGCTACAGAACGCCCGACTGCTTCAAGCACAGCGTTCTCACCCATTTTAAGCTTGTGCTTCATGTGCACAGGGCTTGTGGAGATAAATGTATGAATACGAGGACGAGCTGCCTTTTTGACGGCTTCACCTGCGCGGTCTATATCGCGAGGTACTGCACGCGCAAGTCCACAAACAGTGATCGATTTTGAACGCTCCGCAATTGTGCTCACGCATTCAAAGTCACCAGATGAAGCTGCAGGAAAGCCGGCCTCTATAATGTCGACACCCATGCTTTCCAACAATTCAGCTAATTCTAGCTTTTCGTTCAAAGTCATGGATGCGCCAGGCGATTGCTCACCGTCACGCATAGTTGTGTCGAAAATTTTAATTTGATTGTTATCTGTCATTTTATCGCTCAGTCATTCTTAATTGGCGCGGAATATGGAAAATTCTATCTGCACCCCTGAACGCGCGTCGGCTTCTACCAACAGGTCAAACGCGTCCAGGGGCTAGTCAGTGACAGCCCTGCAAGACGCAGTAAGGATAGAAGCGAATAAGTCATTTAAGTGGTATATCCATTTGCCGGATCACGAGTCAACAAAGCGCTATATAATCCACAAATTAAATTTATCTAGTTAAGAACTGAAAAACGACAAAAAAATCAGGCTCGGCTACTCGGACGTGTCAACTTCGTCCTGTTCAGTGACTCGCCTGCGTGCAAACAGCATAAGCGGAACCCAGATAGCGATCATCGCCAACCCAGCTAGCGCCGCGATAAGTGGATTACCTTCCACCGCTGACCTAACCGCCTCACCGGCGAACGCCACGATCGCTGTTTTAGGAATAATCCCAATTGCAGCCCCAGCGAGATAACGCTCGAACTTCGCGTAGCTCACACCAAAAGCCATATTCACGATAATGAATGGTGCAGTTGGCACATTACGAACAATCATAGACGCAAAGAAATCATTCTTACCAACAAATCGCGCCAATCGGTTTACTGTATCACCGCCGTATTTGCGGACAGTCTCAACACCCATCCAACGGCCAACCCAAAAAGTCAGCGTCAATGAGCAGATTGTTGCAACCCAAGAATAAGCAAAACCTTGAATTGGACCAAATGCAAAGACAACAGCTGCTATCAAGCCAAATTGCGGCGCACCTAAAAACGCCATCACGCAAAACAGTATTATTACTGCCGGCAAGCCCAATGGATTATCTTGCAGATCGATGAGATTGGCTTGAACGTCAGATAACAAACCGTCACCTGATGCCCCATCCATCAAAACAAATTTTCCGAAAACCAGTATCAGACCAACCACGAGAAAAAGGCCTGCTGAAACTCCGACAGCACGCCACGCAGATTTATCCATACGGTTTATAAAAGTTAGTACGGGTCCCATCCGCGCCCTTTGCCGCTAGCAAGCACTCACGTCAAGTCAGATTTACCTGCATGATATGGTATTCATATAGTTGTCACGCAATAGTCGCAGTTTTCGCAGCTAACAGTAGAGATTAACTACATTCAGGCTAGAATTAGGACTGACACTCACCGATATGCTTTGCATTTGCTGAAATTGTAAATGGTGCCGTCATTCCATAAACAGACGCTGCTCCGCTGGCAGTCAATGCGATGGTTTTATCACCAGATACAATCTTACCCGTCGCGATACCTTTAATGTCGCCATGACAGTTTAGCTTAAAGGAATAGCCTTCATCGGTTTCAGCAATATCAGCCATGCTGCACTGCCCTGCGAGGTCTTCAGTAATTTCATCAAGCGAAACACTTGCATCATCTGGTTCAACACATTGAACGCTGGTGCTAGAAATAGGAGCAGGCCCAAGCATGGTTTCATGTGTCCATTCCCAAGCGCCCGGCTCAATGGATAAGGTCTTTTCGCCATTCGCATTAGGGGCCGCCAAAGCAGCAGACATTGCAAGCGTTAACCCAGCTGCAATTACGCCCATCGTTGTAAAAGACTTTACCATTTTTTCTCCCCGCTCTTATCGCCACAATGGAAAACCGAGCCAACTATACAATGCAATTTGTTATTCTTGTTTTCTTTTCATGCAACATTGAGGCAAGAACACGTCAAATTCCATACTAAAATGCAGCTATTGCATTACGATTCAGCAACATATGGAAGAAATCCGACCATCAAAGCCGCACCAACAATATAGCCACCGATATGCGCTTCCCATGCGATAGCACTGCCCATAAACGCCGGACTAAACACAGCCATCACCGCATTAAGCCCGCAAAATATAGCCGTGAGCAAAGCAAATTGCTGAGACATGACGCGTCCACCGGACATCATCAAAAAGACAGCCCCGGTCAAACCTGAGACCCCGCCTGATGCGCCTATTCCGATTGCCCCTTGAGTATAAAAAATGTTCTGAATGTAGAGAAATAGCAGCCCACCACCAAATTGAGCAGCAGCATAGACGCACAAGGTTTTCCACCAGCCAATCGTCCGCACAACACCCGCCCCAAAAGCCAGCGCAAAAACTGCATTCATCAAAACATGCATCCAGTCACCGTGCAGGAAACCATGCCCAACAAGCGGTGCCGCTTTCTCTATCCAGCTTTCATACACATAGGGAGAACCAGCAGACGCAAAAAAGCGTTCTGGAAATAGAGAATAATCTATCAGCAATATTTCTCTTTGTTGTTGCGGTAGCAGCGTAAACAAGAAATGCGCCCCTATTAGCAGGGCACTTAGGATAACCATGCTCAAAGGTGCGTTGAACATTGGTTCCCGAGGTGTTGGCGAATTCGGTTCAATTGGCGGGGTAGAATTAACCATGTTTTCAAAACAATCGTGGATAATGAAAGGTATAAAACAATGTAAGAAGTTTCGGGTCAGTGTACATCGTCCATTACGAAATATGCTGCAAAATAACAAAAAATTCCCGAAACCACGTGATGGTATTGAGATATGAAGCGTCTAACATTTGCCTTGGGAGCAATGTCTGCGTCCGCGTTTTTTGCGCCCGCTCATGCAGACGTTCAGTTTAAAATTGATACTAATTTCGAGTTCAAAGAAAAGCTGGACACGTTTTTAGACAAGTTATCGTCAGTTAAAGAAGCCACTCTCAATTCAAATGAGCTGGTCATTTCACCAAGCATCCCTGTATCCGAACAAAAAACTCAAGAATACTCGTCACCCTCAGCGACAAGCGCTTATGCGGATATTCGCCCATTCGACAATAATTTTGTGATTTCCAGCGCCATTTATGTTGGCGACAAAGCCGTTGGTGGAACCGGCAAAAGCATGGCTCCCATCCTAGTGGGCGACAGCATATTATCCTCTGAACAAATACATTTATCAGACCTGAAAGGATCGGTTTGGGATTCAACTGCTTATGCCGGGTTTGGGTTAGACTCCAACTTCAGCACCCAACAAAATTTGAGTTTCAGGATCATGGCAGGCGCGATGATATCCAATGATCCCAACTTAAAACTAGCAACTAGAGACGCGCTCTACTCCGATAGTCATGTATTTATCGATGATAATTCAAACGCTTACAATTCCTCAAGACAAGATCTCAAAGCCCTTAGCATTGCATCGGTGATAGACGTTGGAATGGCTTTCAAATTTTAGAAAAAACCGCCTTCACCTTACTTGATCTTAATATTTAAAAATGCAAGCGTAAGTTAAGCAATAATATAATGATATAACCAAGGGGGGCATATGGGCGAGATATGCGGGTTGTGTCTATAGGGGTGAATATGAGGAAACTACCACGCAATGCGGCTCTAATATCAGCTGCAACAGTATTACTATTTACAGCCGGATGCGCTAGCACTGGCAAAACCATACTTCCCCACAATGTACCTTCTTTATACGGTCCAACAGCGTTTGATATGCCAGCCCATGCAGGCGAAAATGTTGATCGTTGTGCAGCCATTTATAGCGAAATAGATAGCTTAGAAGCACGCTTGGATCTGCCCGCCGTTGACGAAGATAAAGGCATTATAAAACCAGCTAGATTCGACCGTGGCGAAATCCGCCGGGCTTATCTCATGGGTCTGGCCCGGGGCATCCCCTGCCACCGCACATCAATGGAAGCGATGTTATTTATTCCCAATTACTAGAACGAGCTAGTATACGCTCAATTCAAGCAACTGACACAATCTGGTTCATTTCCCATTGCAACCACGAACGGTGAGCCTCTAGTCTTTCGACAAAACGGACATCCGCATCAGGTTGTGTCAGAACTTCATCACGCCATTTTCGTAAAATAAAATCCTGTGTTTTCAGCCAATTCAATAGATTTTCCTGAGTTTCAAATGGAAGACAAGAAATTGATGTATTTGGCATTTTGGACATATGATCACCCGCAATCTAGTTGATAATGATTCTCAACATGCGCACACTTCGCCCAATAGTCAATGCGAATGAGAATTATTATCAATAATATTTAAAAAGCAAGCTGGCTGAATTTGGCCCTTTTCTGACTCCTCAAAAATATTGCAAAGCGTCTGCATTGCAGCACAAAACGGACATTATCAGCAAACAATAGTAGCAAATGCTTTGTCCCAATTTCGAGATTTAAGGTCTTCAGGTTTTATCCAAAACTGCACTGAACATCCACTGTTATCTAACCACGGAATGTGACTTCCATTGAGCTGCAATAACAAGACGTGCGCATTGTATTCGTATACATGATCTTGAACGGCTGTCGCGAATCCCAAGATTTGATTGCCTTGAATACCATTTGCAAACCCTTTTACAGGATATTTTGTTCCACTATTGTCACTTGGAGAAACTGAGTTGATTAGAGATTCTGGATATAAATTTTTAGCATCAATTCCTTCATGAAAAGCCCGCCTAACATTAAAACCGATAATCTTGGACTCATCAGACATCAAATGAAATTGTTCGATTGGAAAGGTATAATATCTGCTCCAGCCCGGATCTTCATTGTCTATTGGTGACTCTGCATATATCTCTTGCAACTTTTTCAATATTTTAGCTGAGCGTTTTTTAGCAACTTTCATACAGCCGAGTATACGTTTAATATCGACTAAAAACTGTTCTTTCTCGCTTAGACTAACTTTTGTCCATTCATTATTAGAATTAGCAAGCTCTTCCCAGTAGGAAATTTTATCTAAACAGGCCTGAACAACTTTGTGAGCATTTTTGCCAAGTTCAGCTGTATCATGAGGTTTAAACTCGGGTGTTTCACTTCTTCTGTGTGCAGAAATTTTATTTCTTAAGCCCTGAATATAGGCCTCTATATCTGCCCATGTGTATGGGCCACCAGTGGTACAGTACTTTGTTAGTCCATAAATTTGATTTTCGGAAAAAATCTTAATTTCTTCTGTTTGCTGTTTAATAAGTTCTGAAATTGATTTCCCTTTAGACTGCGCAGTTTTAGATGAACCGATATTTAGCATTTCGATTTCAAAATCATAATTGTAATTGTGCTTAAATAAATTACTAGAATTTTCGGGGTAACTTTTGAATTTTCCAAAATAGAGCGGGTACACAAAATCTATATTATGAAATCGATCTCCTGCTTTGAGCCATTTGCGTTTTTCTTCTCCTACTTCCTTAGCAAATTGGGTAGGAACTGGCGCAGACTGGTAGGTGGTGTCTTCTTTAATATATATAACTTTTGAAGGTAGTTTCTCCGTACCTGTTGGACAGAACAAAAAGAACAGCAGCTTTCCAGTTTTAGGGAGAGGACTTTGCTGTAATTCAACCAAGTCAGATAAATCTAATTGACCAATAAAATTCAAGGCTTTTTCGGTATCATTTTGTTGAATATGAGGCCATTGGATTCCGCTAGGCAATCTAGGAACACCTCCCAGAAAACTTGATGGTAGGGATGCTTGTTTATTCTTACAGGGGCGAAAACTGCGATTTACAAAATTTGCATTCTGCGCATATTTTTGAATTGAATTTTGCGCCTTTCTTTGAGCAACATCGTGCTTGGATACAAAACCAACAATTTTTTCAAAAAGATTGGGACCTTTATTTCTTTTGTTCTTTTTTTCTAATTTTTTCCAACTCGCGCGATATTTCGCTGCTCTTTTTTTGTTGCGCGGTTCAATGATTTTTTTTACGCAGATGGCGGCCTTTGTTTGTCTTACAGACAGGCTACTTTTTTCGAAAATAGCATTTTGACAACGAGCTATTTTTTCTATGCGAGAATCGGACATGGCTTGTTGATGTTCGGGGTCTTGTCTTTCTGCTTTACTTCTTACAGGTCGAGGCAAATCTATTTGAATATCCAATGCCAATATCAAAGCCTCAAGCCATTCATCGGCATTGGGGCTATTACTCTCTAAATAACCAGAACCACAAATTTTAGTTATCCAATTTTGGAAACTTATTTTTTGGGACCATTCTCCGTTGTTTGAAGGCTTTGCATCAAATGATGCTATGCAAGCGTGCAGGGCCAATAGAAAAAAGTACTCATCATCAATAGGCGCTAGTTTAGTTTGAGCTTCTGATAGAAAAATTAGTTTGTTGAACAACTTTCCAGAGACCGAATATTTGGTTTTAAGCTTTTCACCTAATCCAGATATATCTTCGATCATTCCTAACCATAGAAATTGTTCGACGATTTCGTTATTCAAATCGTCTCGGATAAATTTATAGAGTTTCTCTGAAACAACAGTCTCTAAATAAGGCTCTTTAGTTGGATTATGTCTCTTTGACTCAAAGTGAAGCATTTCAATAGTAAGCTGCTTCAGGCGAGGATGAACTTTCTCCAATGCTTCGTCAAAAGACAAATTGCCTTTGGATGATAAATAGCTCTCAGCGGTCCAGTTAGTCAGAGATTTTACTTTATCTTTTCGAGATTGAGCTGCCAATGCAGTTTTGTACCAGTCTTCGGACATATAACTCCCCCACTTACAATTGAACGTTATCTAAAACAGATAATGTATTTCAAACAAGCTCATGGAGTTATTAAATGACTGATTTAGTATCGAAAAAGGACATTGCCAGAATTGTGTTATGAGTCTGCTTTTGGCGAATTCCGGCCTATTGCGTGCACCTGCGGACCTCACTCAAAGGCCCCCTCTTCCATAAAAAAGCCCTCACACCGTGGAGGCATGAGGGCTTTTAATTTTCATCTAAGCGATAGGCTTAGTTTTTAGTCTTATCAACCAATTGGTTTGATTTAGACCACTGCATCATGCCGCGAAGTTTTTCACCAACTTCTTCGATGTTGTGGTCGTTCATGCGGGCACGCATTGATTTAAAGCTTGGTGCACCAGCTTGGTTTTCAAGAACCCAATCACGTGCGAATTTTCCGTTTTGAATGTCTTCAAGAACAGCTTTCATTGCTTTCTTAGACTCAGACGTCACAACACGTGGACCAGAAACATACTCACCATACTCAGCTGTATTTGAGATTGAGTAGTTCATGTTGGCGATACCGCCTTCATAGATAAGGTCAACGATAAGCTTTGTTTCGTGCAAACACTCAAAGTAAGCCATTTCAGGCGCGTAACCAGCTTCAACAAGTGTTTCGTAACCCGCTTTAATAAGCTCAACGATACCACCACAAAGAACAGCTTGTTCACCAAATAGGTCAGTTTCAGTTTCTTCTTTAAATGTTGTCTCGATTACACCAGCGCGTGTGTTACCGATAGCTTTTGAGTAGCTAAGCGCAACAGCTTGAGCTGAACCAGTTGCATCTTGGTGGATCGCGATAAGACCTGGAAGACCAAAGCCTTGAGAGAACTGACCACGAAGTGTGTGACCCGGACCTTTAGGTGCTGACAATGAAACATCAACGTCTTTTGGTGGAACGATCAGGTTGTAGTGAATGTTGAAACCGTGACCAAACATGATGTGCTGGCCTTTACGAACGTGCGGCTCGATTTCGTTTGCCCAAAGAACAGCTTGTTTCTCATCTGGAACAAGGATCATAACAACGTCAGCCCACTTAGTCGCTTCAGCTGGTGTCATCACTTTAAGACCTTCAGCTTCAGCTTTAGGCTTAGATTGAGATGTTTCCTGAAGACCAACAACAAGGTCTTTAACGCCGCTCTCACGCATGTTCAAAACGTGAGCGTGTCCTTGTGAACCATAACCGATTACAGCCACTTTTTTGGACTGGATTAAAGCTATGTCTGCATCGTTTTCGTAGTATACTTTCATCGGAAAGGCTCCTTAGGGTCAATTCTATAAATTAGGTTGTCTTGGGATTAGCTCGAGATGCACGCAATATCAAACCACGTGCAAGAAAAACGAAATTGCCCACTATATAGCGGCCAAATAGTCGTTTTGGTTCTTGAAGTAAACGGTAAAGCCATTCCATACCGAGTTTTCGCCACGCTAGCGGTGCACGATTTACTCTCTCAGCAAGGAAATCAATAATGGCTCCCCCATTTATAATAGTACAAGGCTGCTTGGCTGCTGCACGAAGCGCCATTGAAACTTTTTCCTGCTTGGGCATGCCCATCGCAAGGATAATCAGGTCAGGCGATGATGCATTCAATTCAGCAGCATAATCAGCCGCTTCTTGAAATCCATCCAATATGGACACAACATTACCGCCGCGCTTTTCTATGACGTCGCTACCCTTTGAAAGCCAAGGTTCTTGCGTGCCATAAATAGCTATTTTCTTGTCAGTTTCAGCTGCAGAAAACATCTCAACAATGCGCGGTATCAGATCTGTTCCATTCAAATTCTCACCCGGCTCTCTGCCGAGCCATTTCATAAGAATTTTCATACCTGAACCATCACGCAATAGAACATCAGATTGCGTCAGAGCCTCAAATAGAGACTCATCCTTCATCATCAAATTCACTGCGTGCGCATTCACAAAGGAGATAACTTGCGCTTCCTGCGCCTCCGGCAAGGTATTTAGCCATGCCTCAACATCCGCTTCCGTTTCCGGAACCGTCAGATGATCAAGCATGGCATATATTTTCTTACCGGATGACATGAAACTAGCGAGCGGCTCCAGGTGCAGGGCCACGCTGTAGTGATAAAACACCTGTGCGCGAAACTTCCACAAGGCCAAGTGGCATCATGAGTTCAACAAACTGGTCAACCTTGCTCGATGTACCAGTGACTTCGAACACAAAGCTCTCATTTGTTGTATCAACAACGTTGCAGCGGAATATCTCACTGATACGCAATGCTTCAACGCGTTTTTCATCTTTGCCAACAACTTTCACAAGTGCAAGCTCACGTTCGATACCAACATTTGAGTTGGTGATATCAATAACCTGAGCCACAGGCACAAGCCGCAATAATTGCGCTTCCAATTGCTCAAGTGTGTGCTTGGTTCCATTGCTTACTACCGTAATGCGCGACTGGTGAGAGCGGTGATCCACCTCGGCGACAGTCAGGCTTTCGATGTTGTACCCACGCGCAGAGAACAACCCTACCACACGCCCGAGTACACCCGGCTCATTGTCTACCAGAATAGCCAATGTACGTTTTTCAACGACATCTAGGTCATGATGCATATCGTATGCAGATGCTGGTTCCATTGCTTCTTGCATAGCTTCGATTTCAGCGTCAGTCATTTTCGTATTTCCTTCAGCCATAAGTTACACCAATTGCTTTCCAGCATCGTCAATTTCATCGCCTGTAATGTCAGACAAAATCATCTCATTATGCGCCGCACCCGATGGAATCATCGGCAGACAGTTTTCTGCTTTTTCAACCATACAGTCGAAGATCACAGGACCGTCATGGTCGATCATCTCTTTCAATGCATCATCCAATTTCGTTGGGTCACTACACTTAATTCCATGCCCACCCAAAGCTTCAGCCAACTTCACAAAGTCAGGCAAAGTCTCAGAGTATGAGTTGGAATAGCGCTCACCGTGAAGCAATTGCTGCCACTGGCGCACCATGCCCATCCACTCATTGTTCAAGATAAATATCTTAACCGGAAGGTTGTGCTGAATCGCCGTTGAAAATTCCTGCATACACATCTGAATAGATGCTTCACCTGCGATATCGACAACCAATGCACCCGGATGGGCCTTTTGCACACCAACAGCTGCCGGCAATCCATAGCCCATCGTGCCCAATCCACCGGATGTCATCCAGTGATTTGGCTCAGCAAATTTAAAGTGCTGCGCAGCCCACATCTGGTGCTGACCAACTTCGGTCGTCACATAAACATCGTCACGGTGTTTCGTAAGTTCATACAGACGCTCAACCGCATATTGAGGTTTGATAACGGTATCAGAGTTTGGATAAGAAAATGACTTGCGAGCACGCCATTCTTCAATTTGCTTCCACCAATTCTTCAACTCAGGCGTTTTAGATTTGTTGGCTTTCCACCCCTTCAACAAGGCAGACAAAGCTTTCTCACAATCACCAACAACAGGTACGTCCACACGTACAACCTTGTTGATTGATGATGGATCAATATCGATGTGGATCTTTTTTGAATTTGGTGCAAATGCATCCAAACGCCCCGTTACGCGGTCATCAAAACGCGCACCAACACAGATCATGACATCACAATCATGCATCGCGTTATTCGCTTCAAAAGAACCATGCATACCAAGCATTCCAAGGAAGTTTTCGCCTTCCCCCGGATACGCACCCAATCCCATCAAAGTCGACGTAATTGGAAAACCCGTTTCAGCAACAAGCTCACGCAAAACTTTAGAAGCTTCTGGTCCAGAGTTGATAACTCCACCACCTGTATAAAAGATCGGCTTTGACGCTGTCTTCATTAGCTCAAGAGCTTGCTCGATACGGTTAGCTTTTGGCTCAACGCGCGGACGGTATGTTCTGTGTTGAACAGAATCCGGGCCACAATATTCACCAGACGCAAACTGAATGTCCTTAGGAATATCAATAACTACAGGTCCCGGACGACCAGATGTCGCGATATAAAATGCCTCGTGCAGAATACGCGCAAGGTCATTTACATCTTTTACAAGATAGTTGTGCTTGGCACATGCGCGCGTCACACCAACAGTATCACACTCCTGGAAAGCATCTGTTCCGATAAGGTGTGTTGGAACCTGTCCCGTCAAAACAATCATAGGAATTGAATCAAGCATGGCGTCCGCAATCGGTGTCACCATGTTTGTCGCGCCCGGACCGGACGTTACCAATGCAACACCACATTTTCCGGTCGAACGCGCATAGCCTTCTGCAGCGTGGCCAGCACCTTGCTCGTGACGCACAAGCACGTGCTCAACAGCATTCTGGTTATACAATGCATCGTAAATTGGCAGAACGGCACCACCTGGGTATCCAAAAACAGTCTCCACGCCCTGATCGGCTAATGCGCGAAGAACAATTTCAGCACCCGTAAATGTTTGCGGCTGCGTGGTTTTGGATTTCGAATTTTTATTCTTTGGAGCCATGGGGTCTCTCCGGAACTTTATTTTTTGAAAGTATTTTTGATCGATTAGGGCAACGCAGAACTACGAAAAAGGGCTCCTATCTGGAGCCCCAATTTCAAAAACCCGACATCCCCTTCCGCGTTAAGCGAAGGATGCCGGGCTAATAACCAGTACTACTGTATATGCGTTGCGCATGATCTTTCCCAAAATTCTGTGAGTGTGGCTTTAGCCTTTCCAAACTCTTCCGTCAATCTCCGTATAAATAGAACAGATAACCTTTTTTCGGATATCTAAGCTATTCGACGGAATTCTGGTCCAAGTCGGAAATTGATGGGCTATCCATGTAAACTGACGCTTAGCATATCGGCGTGTATCGCGTTTTCCGCGCTCTATAGAGTCGGACAAACTCACCATACCATCAAAATAGTCACAAAAGCCCGGCATGCCGTGCGCACGCATGATGGGTAAATCCTTCGAGAGACCGCGCTCATACAGCACTCTGGCTTCATCTGGCGCGCCGGTTTCCAACATCTTATCATACCGTGCTTCAATGCGAGCATACAATTCAGCTCGGATAGGCGTAAGCGCAAAACCAACCCATTCATTTGATTTCAGATAAGGCGGCTCAGGGGTCTGAAATGACGTGATCGTCTTGCCAGTATGATAAAACACCTCCAACGCACGCGTTAAGCGTTGAATATCCATTGGCTTAATGCGTGCGGCCGCTTCGGGATCAACCAATGCGAGCGCCTCATGTGCCGCTTCTCTGTCTTCCTCAACCTGATCCAGTGCTTGGCGTTTAATGTTCTCAGGAACATCTGGCACTTTGGATAAGCCATGCACCAAGGCTGATAGATATAACCCCGTGCCACCCGCAAGAATGGGAACTTTTCCTCGCTCACGGATATCTTCTATTTGCGCGATCGCATCTGCTAACCAAAGACCGGTTGAATACCTTTGCGCCCCATCCACATGCCCAAACATGTGATGAACAGCCCTACTCAGCTCTTCTTCATCAGGGCGCGCAGATAGAATACTTAGGTCAGAATAAACCTGCATAGCGTCAGAATTTATGATTTCACCATCCAATTCATTGGCCAAAGCAATAGCAAGATCGGTTTTCCCGCTTGCAGTTGGGCCATGGATCAGTATAGCTGGCGCCATTCGCACGATAAGCTTTTCCTTTTAAGCTGTCCCAACACATCTAAGCCGAAGGGTTCGGGTTTTATGAAACTTGTTATAGCCGCCAAACAATCTGACAATCTTTCCGAGATGATTGATCGTATTTTAGAAAACACACAAGGTGCAACAGGCGAAATTTCAAGTCTGGGCGGCGAAGAATGGGTGTGCAAGGAACGCAGCATAGATTCAAATACAGCTAAAGCGATCGCCGAACATGTCTCAAATGCTCTGAAAGATACAACAGCAGAATTCGCAATTGTCCCTTCGGAAAACCGCAAAAAGAAGCTTCTCATCTCTGATATGGATTCAACGATTATCGGTCAGGAATGTATCGATGAGTTAGCAGACTTTGCTGGCAAGAAAGACGAAGTGTCCGAAATCACAGAACGCGCAATGCGCGGCGAACTTGATTTTGATGGTGCCTTAAAAACACGTGTTGAAATGCTAAGAGGCCTGTCCGTCTCAGTCCTTGAAGACTGCTTTAAAGAACGCATAACCCTAAACGAAGGTGCCCGCACGGTTGTTCGCACAATGGAAGCCAATGGCGCTCGTTGTGTTTTGGTTTCTGGCGGTTTCACTTTCTTCACTTCACGTGTTCAAGACCTTGCCGGCTTTCACCACAATCGCGCCAATACGCTAAACATCGAAAACGATGCCATGACCGGAGAAGTTGGCCTCCCCATCCTTGGACGTGAAGCGAAACTCGTCGCATTGAATGAAGAAGCTGCAATCGCTGGCGTAACAGCTGAAGATGCGCTTGCCATGGGTGATGGCGCAAATGACCTCGCCATGATCGAAGCAGCAGGCATGGGCCTCGCCTATTGTGCCAAACCGGTTGTGTCTGAGCAGTCAGATGTCTCCATCAAAGGCTCAAGCCTCATTCCAGCACTATTCTTCCAAGGCTATAAAGAATCTGAATTTGTAACCGACTAAAAGCAACTAACCGTCTTGGCGTGTACGAATTGATCTAAAAGTCGTATCGCCATCACGGTAGAATTGCAGAAGCACTGGCTCTCCGCGTGCAGAGACAATCTCTGCTTCAGCAATCGCTTCTTCTGGATCCGTGACTGTGAGAAAATTCACCTCGACAATCACGTCACCCTTTTCGAGCTTCCCAACAGCATCAGAACCGGGCTCTACTCTTAGGACGATCACGCCCTTAACTGACGCGGGTATGCGATAGCGACGTCTGTCTTCATCTCCAATACGGCCCAGCTCCACACCGAGTAAATTGGATAATGCCGGACCATCTTCGTCTTGCTTATCTTTACTAGACTGAACATCAGATTCCATAAGCTCCAAGGACACAGTTATCTGAGTGTCCTTCTTCTTACGCAGAACGGACATACCAACATCTTCGCCAATTGGCGCAGTTGCTACAACGCTAGACAGGTCACGTGTCTCTTTGATTTCCTGCTCGTTAAAAGCATAAATCAAATCACCAATTTCAAGTCCCGCACGAGATGCTGGGCTATCATCAGTTACATGCGTAATGATCGCCCCTGCTGCTTTTTTACGACCATAGCTTCGCGCTAATTCTGGCGTCACGCCTTGAACGCGCACACCGAGCCAACCACGCTCAACAAGACCTTTGTCTTTAAGCTGGGCAATGATCTGCTTCGTTAGGTTTGACGGCACGGAAAATCCAACACCGACCGAACCGCCACCGCCAGATGGGGAATATATAGCAGTATTCACGCCGATGACTTCACCGTTCAAATTGAAAAGCGGACCACCAGAATTTCCTTTATTGATCGCCGCATCCGTCTGGATAAAATCATCATATTGCCCAGCATTGATATTACGATCACGCGCAGAAACAATACCAGCCGTCACGGTGCCACCCAAGCCAAATGGGTTACCAATAGCGACGACCCAGTCTCCGACCGAAGCTGTATCAGAATCGCCCAAATCAACGGAAATTAGATTTGCGTCTGAAGACACTTTCAATAGTGCCAAATCCGTTGCGGCATCGCGGCCAACCAACTCAGCTTCCAGAATTGTCCCATCCGATAAGACAACATCAATTTCATCAGCTGCTTCGATCACATGGTTATTTGTGACTACATACCCTTCGATATCGATGATAAAACCAGACCCCAGTGATGATACACGTTTCAGGCCCTCATCATCACGATTGAAAAACTCGTTAAAGTCTTCAAGCGGCGAACCTTCACCAAAATTACCAATATCTCCACCCGCACTCATTGTCTGGCGCGTTGAGATATTTACCACAGATGGCATTAATCGTGCTGCTAGTTTTGAAAAACTATCCGGCGCATTATTGGGAGCCTCAGCTGCGTTTTCAGAGGCAGTTTGCGCTGATGCGACGTTCAAGTTTCCAACAAAAAGACCAACGCTTGCCAGCGCCGCAACACCCAGATTTCTTAGCGAGTGTGATTGTCTCATATTGTCTTATCCTCAAAACTTACATGAATCGACTTACGCCTATGCGCGCATAAACTCAATTCTCTTAGGAAGATTTATCTGTTTAATCCGATAAGAGATACTTAATGCACAAATAAATGCCGCCCAAACCATGAAAGGTTCAGGCGGCAAAATAAAGGCATCATGTGCATCAAAGCAGTTATGAGCTTTAATACCAGATTAGCTCAATTTAGTTTGAGCCGTCTTTATCACCAAAATAGCCAAAGAAATCGCTATCAGGTGAAAGTACCATTGGCGTACCTGCTTTAACACCTACTTTATAAGCGTCCATAGACCGGTAGAATGAGAAGAACTCTGGATCAAGATTATACGCGCTTGCATAAATCGCGTTACGCTTAGCATCTCCATCACCTTTGATTTTCTCAGCTTCTTCGTTCGCTTCAGCTTCAATCACCGTTACGTCACGGTCAGCTGTCGCACGAATACGCAATCCTTGCTCTTCACCTTCGGCACGGATTTCCGACGCTTCTTGCTGACGCTCTGTCTGCATACGTGCAAACACGCGCTCAGAGTTCGCACGCGGCAAGTCAGCGCTCGTAATACGAACATCCACAATCTCAATTCCGTATTGCTCTGCACCACGGTTCAAAATGTCACGGATAGACGTCATTAAAGCAGCACGTTGACCAGAAATAATGTCAGGTGTTTCCACCTCACCTAGCACTTCACGTAGTGCAGCAGTCATGATGCCTTGCAACTGAGTGGTTGCGCCGCGTTCATTGTTTGCGGAACGGAAGAACTGAAGAGGGTCTACAATTTTCCAACGCGCAAAAGCGTTCACAATCAAACGCTCCTGATCTGCAGCAATAATCTCCTGTGAAGGAAGATCAAAACCGAGATTTTTCTTATCGAACAATGCAACATTTTGAAGGAATGGCATCTTAAAGTGCAATCCAGCTTCAGAGTTTTCTGCGTTCAGATTGTCATACTCAATGACTTCACCTTCAGCGGCAGCAGCTGTTCTTTGCGGAGCATTAATAACGCCCTGTGCTTGTCCAAGTTGAAGCAGAATTGCCTGCTGATCAACACGTACAATATAGAAAGAATTAAACGCAACGATTGCGGCTATACCAACAACAATAAGCGCGAAAGGACCTAAAATCTTACCCATTATTTTTGCTCCCCACGACGAAGTTGATCAAGCGGTAGATACGGCAATGCGCCGGCATCATTGTCCAGAATAATCGTATTTGAACGGCCTAATACTTCTTCCATTGTTTCAAGATACATTCGCTCACGTGTTACGCGTGGAGCCTTGCGGTACTCTTCATAAACCAGACGGAAACGCTCAGCTTCACCAGTTGCCACAGCAATCACTTTAGAGCGATATGCTTCAGCTTCCTGAAGAATACGCTGCGCTTGACCACGTGCACGCGGTACGACGTTGTTTGCATAGGCTGTCGCCTGGTTGATTGTCGTTTGCTTATCTTGTGCCGCGTTCACAACGTCACGGAAAGCATCGATCACTTCAGCAGGTGGGTCTGATTTCGCAAGCTGTACTTCAGTTACCTGAATACCAGCACCATAACTGTCCAAAGTATCTTGGATCAATTGACGCGCAGTTGACTGAACATCATCACGACCAGTTGTAATGATTGGCTGCAAGTCACGTTTACCAACAACTTCACGCATAGAACTTTCTGCTACACGCTCAAGCATCACAGCTGGTGCTTTTACGTTGAACAAATAATCCTGCGGGTTGGAAACTTTCCAAAACACCACAAAATCAATGTCCACAATGTTTTCGTCACCCGTCAGCATTTGACCTTTGGCACCATGTCCAATTTGCAAATTTTGAATTTTGTTTACAGGTACGATTTCATGCGTTTGGAAAGGATCTGGCAAACGGACGTGGAAACCAGGACCGCGCGTATCGTGATATTCACCAAAATGAAGTACAACAGCTTGCTCTTGCTCGTTCACCTGAAATACACCAGTCGCCAACCAACCAATAGTGGCAACAACAGCAAACAACATAAAACCAGCACCGCTAAATGCGCCGCCGCCATTTTTGCCACCACGTCCACCACGACCACCGCCGCCTTTGCGACGATTTGCAAATTTTTCTTGCATTTTTTTCAGACTATCCTCTAGGTCTGGTCCTTGTTGGCCGTTATCACCCGGACGTCCCCAAGGACTTTTATCATCGCCGGACCCTGTTGGACCATCGCCCCACGGACCTTTTCCGCCCTTATTATCGTTCCAAGGCATTTACGCCCCTCCTTTCGGATTTATAAGTCTTTCACTATATCACCTACTTCATATCGTTTAACTTTGGAAAGCTTCAACCGTGACAAACACAAAATCTGGCCTAAAACAGACGGTTCTTGACGTTTTAGACGGAATTATTCACCCCGAAACGCAAAAAGGCCTTGTAATATCCCGAAAAGTTCAAGGGTTATCCATACAAGAAGGCGGTAAAGTCGGGTTTATTATCGAAGTCAGCCGTGGCCCATCGCCTGAAGCTGATTCTCTCCAAAAAACAGCTGAAGAAGCTGTCGGCGAGATAGAGGGGATATCCAAAGTCACAGTTATTCTCACGTCTCACGCTGAAACGACTAGCGCTAGCAACTCGAACCCACCAATGGCAGCTGGTGCATCTCATCGTCACAAAAAAGGTGACAACACTGCAGCTAAAGATTCTAAATCGCCTGCAGGAAAGCTAGTTGAGCGCGCATCTATTCCGGGCGTAAATGCCATGATCGCAGTCGCAAGTGCAAAAGGCGGCGTCGGCAAATCATCGGTTACAGCAAACCTTGCTGTCGCATGTGCACAATTGGGATTGAAAGTCGGTATTTTGGATACCGATGTTTACGGCCCTTCTATTCCAACAATGTTTGGGTCTTCTGATATTGAACCTCAGCAGGACAAAAGCGGGAAGCTCATCCCTATCGAAGCACACGGCATTAAAACCATGTCGATTGGATATCTAGCTGATACTGATGCGCCGATGATCTGGCGTGGCCCTGTTGTTGTTTCAGCAATAAACCAAATGATGAAGGATGTGGCATGGGGTGAATTAGATATTCTCTTTGTAGATACTCCGCCCGGTACTGGTGATATCCAATTATCGCTTGCACAACGTGCCCCTCTCACATCTGCGATAATCGTCTCTACCCCGCAAGAAATAGCACTAGCGGACGTCAGACGGGGTGTTGCCATGTTCCATAAAACCCATACGCCTGTATTGGGAATAATTGAGAATATGGCGTGGTTTGAAGACCCGATCAGCAAAAACCGGACACACATTTTTGGTGAAGGTGGAGCCAAGCGCACAGCAGAGAATCTTAATATTCCTTTTTTAGGTGAGCTTCCGATTGTTCCGGCGATTCGTGAAAATGCAGATGCTGGCACGCCCGCTGTTTTAGAGGCTGGACCAATTCAAGACAGTTTTCGTGTGTTTGCAGAAAAGATAGTCGCCTCATTAGATGCGCCTCAGGGAAAGCCAGCGCCAACTATCATATTTGAATAATATGTGCTCGGAGTGCACAAAAATGGAAAAAAGCCCTTAGCTCCAGCAATTTCTAACAGTTTCTTTGCTCCGCCCTATTTATTTTAACACTTTTTTAGGGTTTTCTGTCCGGACGGCCTCATGATTGCAGCGGCCAGCTTGAGCAGAAAGCTCGCAGAAACGTTTTTTATGCATTGCCGGAGCTTTACCGATGTCTTTTACATATCCAATACGTGGTGAATTTTGGCCACAAGATGAATTTGGACGAGTACTGAACATTGCAGTTAAAAAAGACAAGCTATCAACCCTATGGGCTGAGATTTGCGATACCGCCATAGATTTCGCTTTAGAGCGTTTCGCTGATGATTTGCACAGTGTGTATCTATCAGGTCCAGCTGCGCGCAATAGACCCGGCGGAGGGTCAATTGTTATTGTCCTTAAAAAGGGCGTTGAAGATATCAATGCTGCATCTTGGCAAAAATCTAGCGCTCAGGAATTAAGACGCTCTCACAATAGCAAATTCGGGCTCAATGTTCACGTTATAAAATGGCGTGAAGTTTTTGCCACTATGGGACGTTATTCCCCAGCTAAATTTAGACTCAGCGTCAATTCTGTCTGTGTCGCAGGACGAAATGTTACGCGATTGATCACACCGCACAAAATTGATGAAGCCATCGCAAATTCGATGCTTGTCAATTTTGAAACTCGACTAATCAAAGCTAAGCAAAGAACACTGGCTTCTGACAGTCGCACAGCTATTCGTTCCGTGTCTGCAAATGTTGGTCATGCAATTGTCTCAGCTGGATATGCAACTGTCCTCGCAGCCGAACAAACTTTTACCGAAGATCTGGATATCCGCCGCGATGTCTTTGCGCTCCATCACCCAGAACGGTCTGAAGATATTCAGCGCGCCTATGACATGTCCGCCCTGCCATCCTGCGACCCTGTACAGGTCCGCGCTTTCATAAATGAAGCTAGCGATTGGATGCTGCCTCTTGTGGATAAATGGCTAAACACACACAACCCTCGCCGTGTGGACATGCTTTCCGCTTAGACAACTCGTGTCTCAATCGTCAAATGCGCAAAACTCAGTGTGAACGCGGCAAGTGCTGCTTACGCCGCGCATCTCGTTGCAAGCTCGCACGGCATTAACACGTGCAGCTACTGGGTCTTGTGCATCTGCTATCCCCCAATATCGCTCGTCAAAAGCCGATCTTGCATTGAGGACATCTTTTTTGGCCATCGCATAGGCAAAGCAACCATTAAACGGTTTGTAGGTCGTGCAATGGGCTGAAGTCGCCTCACAGTCTTTTAAAGCAATCGCTTTTGCATCCTCGAGTGTGTTGGCACCATAGGCCATACCAATGCTTCCATTTTCGGAGCGCGCAAAACCACCCCATAACTGACTAAACCGTGGTTCAGGCTTTATTTCACAATGGGGATATAGCGCGTCACGGCCTGCAACATCGTCATAGCTCAGGCCACGCTTCCACATGCCTGGTGCATGGACGTTACGCCTTACCATCACAGCGCTCCCAGCAATGTTGCGTGAGACCTTCAACCCGTCTGCAGGCGCATGACAACTAACCGGTATTTCATTGTATGGGATATCATCGCTATCGATATTGAATGACGGTCGTTCCGCTGGATGCCCCAATCCAATAGCATGACCTATCTCGTGGAAAATTAGCGTCGGAAAATGAACACATCCCGGTTTTGTTTTCTCTAGCGTTTCATCTAGATAGTAGCACCGCTCTTTATTCACCCGCACGTCTGCGCTTTCTATACGCGCATCCACAAGCGTAGACCGCTCACCATTTGATAAAGTGACATACTCCGTGGGGCGATCGTAGAAAATCGTATACCCATTCATTTGAGCGTTCTGAAAGTTAGGAAATTCAGCAGCTGTTGATGCGTAAAAATCAATCTCTGCCCCCTGATCAGTTACGCCAAACACTTCCAGCGGGAAACTGGGCTTCACTTTTCCGGTCACATCCGTGAATTCTAAGACTGGGTGTCCAGAAGACCAACGGTCAAACGCTTGAACAATAACTGCTTTAACCTGCTCACAGTCCGTGCCGTCAACAAAATGGATTTGGCACATACTGTCATCAACGGCATATTCAAGGCCGCCGCCTAAACCACGTTGCCCCGTATCAACGAACGAGCTTTCTGACATTGCCCACCGAGAGGCTCTCTTTAAATCTTCAATTGCGTTGCCTGTGGATTTACGCGGACCTTCAACAACAAAAGCGCTTGCAGTCTGCCCAAGAAACAACATGACCATCGTCCAAACGGACAAGAAACGAAACATAGAACCTCTAATTGGTAACTTGAATTCAAATCACGCTTATACGGCGTTTCGAACCAGTTTCCTCATCACAAAAGCATGATCATTATTTTCGTCAGCTTGATGAGAGACTTCTTCGACATATTTCCAAACATTAGAATCTATTTGTGGAAAAAAAGTGTCCCCTTCTGGAGAAGCTTCAACGTCAGTCACATACAAAACGTCAGCATATTTAAAGGCTGCATCATATATCGCCCCGCCACCAATAATCATAAACTCTTCGACATTGGTTTGAAGCGCAATAGTACGACCTGCAGCTATCGCCACAGCTAAACTAGGAAATACACGCGCACCCGGTGCATCAAAATCATGTCGACGTGATACAACAAGATTTGCTCGCCCTTTGAGAGGTTTAAATGGAAGGCTTTCCCAAGTCTTACGGCCCATAATAACGGGCTTTCCAAGTGTCGCAGCTTTAAAAAACTGCAAATCTCCTCTTAACCGCCAAGGCAAATCACCATCCACACCAATAACGCCGTTAGACGCCCGAGCAACAATCATAGCCAATTTGGGAAGAACGCGTTTCTGGTCAGCAGTCAATTTAGTATCTCTTTTGTTCATAGGGAGAGCAAACTAACTGAAAACAAATTCAATACCGCGCGCTCTTCATCAGATCTCTTGACGACACCACTCACTATCTGAACACAATGGCGATGACGTTTCACTTCATCTAATTCTATGCATCAAGGCTCACAATATGGAAACCTCTCCAGACCTTCAATTTAGCCTTATAAATGCAGTGATTGAAGCCATCGCATATCGCTCACCTGACCATTTGCCGTTTATTCTTATGGGGTATGCTTTAACTGCGGGAATATTATGGAGTCTTGGGGGGCGCGTATGGGCCTTAATCTATGTCGCCGTTATTCCATTCGTAAATTGGAGCTTTGGATGGGCACCCAATATCACTCTTGCGTTCGCGCCGGAATTTGGATTTAATCCAGTAACCATCGTCACTGGCCTCGTATTAGTTGTTCGTGACTTCACCCAACAAGAAATGAAACATCGCGTACTGATCGCAATGGCAATAGGTGTCGGATGGTCTTTTTACTACGCCAGCCCAAACATCGCGATCGCATCAGCTGCAGCATTTGCCATTGCTGAGCTTGTCGACTGGGCCTTATTCACTTTCACCAGATACCGGCTATCAACGCGGATTATGCTGTCCAGCCTCATCGCTGCACCGATAGACACCACTGTTTTCTTGATTGGCGCAAATTTTTACACATTCCCAAACTGGATTATGTCCATTATCGGAAAACTATTCGGAGCTGCTGTTGTATCAGCTGCTGTGAGGACAAGAGAAAAACCTGTAAAATAGAAAAAAGGGCAGCTCCCAATAGGAACCACCCTTTTCAATAAACTCATTGATGAGCTGTCAGAGGCGCTTATTGGCCGTCTGTCGCTTCAACAACTTTTGCAGCTGCATCGTTTACAGCGTCTGTAGCAGCGTCTTTTGCATCGCCAGCCATTTCAGCAGCTTTGTCAGCAGCGCCTTCAACAGCATCGCCTATTGCAGCAGCTGCATCACCAGCAGCGTCTACTGTTGCGTCAACAGCGCCTTCAACAGCGTCGCCTGTTGCAGCAGCTGCATCGCCTGCAGCTTCAACAGCGTCACTTGCTACATCACCAGCAGCGTCAGCAACATTACCTGCAGCTTCTGCAGTAGCATCTACAGCATCGCCAGCGGCGTCCACTGTTGCATCAACAGCATCACCAGCAGCATCTACAGCGTCGCTTGCAACGTCGCCTACAGCACCAGCAGCTTCTTCAGCTTTTTGACAAGCTGACAAGCCAAGAACAGATGCCGCAGCAACTAATAGCAATTTTGATTTCATGTTCATCGGTATAGACCCCCTTCGGTCAAACAAAGTGTTTTAGGAACCCCCAAAACCAATCGGCTCCTTCGCACGAAACGTAGTTTGCGCCCTGTTTTTGAGAAAAAATCAACCCTTTATTACATTTTAACTTTTCTAGGGATAAGCAAAAAACACATGAATTGCGGATGAATGGAGGGTTTAACACCCCCTTACCAAACGACAGAAAAACTCACAAAAATAATTAAAAAAACAACACCTTATTGAAGAAAAGTATTTTAATTTACTAATCACAAATTAAACAGCTATTGGCGCTTTTATTGTTGGATGCGCGTCGTAACCCTTTAGCGTGAAATCTTCGTAATCCCAACCAAACAAATCAGTTTTCGTCGGGTTAAGCTCCATTATTGGTGGTTGCTTTATATCCCGATTCAGCTGTTCTTTTGCTTGTTCCACATGATTCATATAGAGATGCGCATCTCCAAAAGAGTGCACGAACTCACCGACGCCTAATCCCGCTGCACGCGCCATCATCATTGTGAGCAACGCATAAGAAGCTATGTTAAATGGCACGCCAAGAAACACATCCGCAGAACGTTGATAGAGCTGGCAGCTGAGTTTTCCATCCGCTACAAAGAATTGAAACAGGCAATGGCATGGTGGAAGCGCCATATCATTTACATCAGCAGGATTCCAAGCTGACACAATCAAGCGTCTTGAATTAGGATTCGTTTTAATCTCATTGAGAACCCAAGATATTTGATCAATCACTCGCCCGTCTGGCGTAGCCCATGATCGCCACTGCTTTCCATAAACAGGACCAAGGTCACCATTTTCATCAGCCCACTCATCCCAGATACTGACTTTATTATCTTTCAAGTATTTGATGTTCGTGTCCCCTTTCAGGAACCATAACAATTCGATGATTATTGACCGCAGGTGCAGCTTTTTAGTCGTTAAAAGTGGAAATGTCTCTGACAGGTCAAAACGCATCTGACGACCAAACACACCTTTTGTGCCGGTTCCGGTCCGGTCACCACGCTCCACTCCATTTTCTAAAACATCTTGAAGCAAATCGAGGTATTGGCGCATGGTCTAAGGCTTTCCAGTCTAGATCTACTGTCGCGAAAGACAGTTAGAATCAATTTCACTTTCACGAGCTTACTCTTGAAGGAATAAAACCCAAAGCAACCCCACATTTATGGCCGCTATGTTTTAAGTTCAACTCGGGAAATCAATTATATTAATCGAAAACGTCTTCGAGCAATTGAACAGCACTCGACCAAGCACGTTTTTCCGCGACAGGGCTATAAGCAGTGCCGTTTTCAGGCGCATTGGCATCTGGGTTCATAAAAGAATGTAAAGTGCTCCCATAGGCGTGTATTTGCCAATCACATCCTGCACGGGTCAATTCATCACCAAGAGCCAATACAGTCTTTGGTTTCGCCATTGGATCATCATAACCATGCAATGCGAGCACACTTGCTGTAATTTTATTCTCAGCGAGTCCCGTTGGCATAAATAAGCCGTGAAAGCTGATTGCTGCTTTAAGATCTGCACCACTACGCGCGGCATCCAACGCACATAATCCACCAAAGCAAAAACCGATGATTGCTATCTGATCGCCATCAACTTCTTCAAAATTTTTGGCAGCTTCTATCGTTGCCAACAAACGTGTTTTAAGTTTTTCGCGATCTTCGACAAATGGGTTCATTAGCGCCCCATTCTCGTCGGCATTGCTACCGGTCTTACCTTCGCCGTAGACATCAATCGCAAAGCCTACATATCCGAGTTCGGCAATTGCCTTGGCTTTATCTTCGCTAAAGGCAGTTCGTCCTCGCCAATCTGGCGCAACAAGAACACATGGCCTAGCTCCCAAAGTGTCATTCCACGCCAATACACCGACACACTTCGTTTTGCAGTCAAAATACTCAACTGTCTTTGTTTGAATACTCATATACTTTCTCCACGCTCGCGTTTGATATAACTGCGTAAGTTATTCTTCTGTTTGCCATTCGCATCAAAATTATCGCTGGAAAGCCAAAGTTCAAATGCTTTTCGTGTCGCAGGCCATTCACTCTCTATCAGAGAGAACCAAGCGGTATCGCGGTTTTTTCCAAATCTCACCATGTGGTTCCGGAAAATTCCTTCAAATGACATTCCGAACCGTTCTGCTGCTGCTCGAGATGGCAAATTCAACGAATCACACTTCCATTCCAGCCGGCGATAACCAAGCTCATTGAAAACATAATCCGCCATGAGGAAGAACGCTTCTGTTGACTTTGGGCTGCGTGCAATTGAACTACTCCAATGAACATGCCCTATTTCAACGCTACCATTATGTGTGTCGATGCGCATTAATGCTTGCCGCCCCGAGGCAATATCATTTTCATTGTCGATAACGGTGTAGAATTCTAATGATGGATCATTGATACATTTTACGGCCCATTGGGAAAAGCCGTCCAAAGTATCCGCTCCATCTACCTTTAGAAAATGAGCACGATCGATTTCTTCTGGAGACGCGCACGTTTCGAATAGATCTGAGATATGCTTGCCCTCAGCCATTTTTTCCAATCGAACAAACCTGCCTTCCAATACAGATTTGTTGGGCCATTTGCGCTCTGTCCAATTTTCTAAATTCACTGGAATATCTCCCAAACCGGTTTGATCGGGTCACAACCATAATTTATACAACCTAGCTACAATTCGATAAAACAAAAAAACGTGACAACAGACCACTAACGAACAGGCAAGAACCCGCTAGAAGTCTATCATCACGTTAATGACGTACTATACTAAAACTGTAGTATTAAGCGCGAATAGACGCGCGAGACATATCAACCTTACCCTTAGGTGATGGGGATTCTACAGCTCCTATGCTGCCACCTTCGGCGTGTAGATAGTCATCTACAGCTTGATCTGCTTGATTTTCGTTAAGCCCTGAGCGTTCAACGAGGCGGCGTGCTAAAGCATGAGTTTCAGTTTCGTTAGCCTGCCTCTTGGATAGTCCATTCATTCGTTTTTCCTCCAGTGTTTGTCACAACGCATTCAACACCCTCTATTTGTGTATTCATTTATTCACACAGCCGATTCAAAATCAGAAAAACAGCAATTTCTGTTTCAATTCGGACATGCACTCGGGGCATTTGTCCACGTTGATGAACAATACCTTACTATAGAATCACAAAATTACGAAATCGTGTTAGTTAATTCCAAGATGTCCAAAACAACAGACCGCAACTAAGCAACAGAACAAACTGAAATATTCTGGGTTAATTTGCCCATTATTTTTTTTATACATACACCGACAAACTATACTTAATTTTCACTTCAATTATCGATTCGCACATATAATTCTGTTCTTTTTACATTTTTCTCTGCGCAAATGCTTTTCCTATTAAGGATTAACACCTATATTAGTCATGTTCTTCGGAACTATAACGATAAACCCATGTGTAATAAACGGCTCGGACCCGGGGGCGGTACCCGGCGGCTCCACCAAATTATCCTGTTCATTTGGCAGTTGGATTTGGGGCCGAAATAGGATCGACGGACGTGTAAAGACTTGTATTTCGTTCGAATGGGCCCCGTTAGAAGCCCAATCGCAAATAGTTGCAAATGACAACTTTGCTGAAGGTGAGCTTCTCGCAGCGTAAGCTGTGCGAACAAACCGCATAAACTCCTAGGGACTATTAGCACTCTAGGCGGGGTTCGGAAGCACCTGGCAACAGAAGCTTCCACTTACTCTTCAAAATGAAAATAAAACATAATGCGGACCTGTCCGACATCCGTGATGACGCAAATGTGAGTTGCAATAATGGGTTTTCTCTTCAAACTCACCGCACCTTAACCCCTTAATTACAGGTCTGGCTTGATCAATATGGTGCGTGCATTTCAAATCTCTTTAACGATTTTCATGTGCTTAATCATGCTCCCAATGACCGCACATGCAGAAGACCAATATTCAGCTGAAGAAATAAGCCTCATAGAAAACGGCAAACCTTTTGTTTCCGTCAAAGCCGGCCGCAATGAAGATGGAGTTAAAGCTGCTCAAATCAGAGGAGCTATCGACATCGAAGCGCCTGTGGAAGTTGTTTGGAATGTCATGATTGACTGCCCCAACGCCCCCAAAATTGTTCCCAAATTGAAAAAATGTGAAGTTTTGGAAGAAGAAAAAACTGATGACGGCGAACTAAAGACCGATATTAGACGCCATGTGTTTTCTTTGAGCCGCCTCTTTCCTAAGACACGCAACGAATTCCAAACACATTACGTCACACACGAAGAAATCGCATTCGACCGTGTCGGTGGCGATTTAAAAGTTATGCAAGGTGTTTGGAGGTTTGAAGAATTGCCAGAACAAAACAAAACCCGCCTACATTACCAATCACAACTGGCTACCTCGCTCCCAATCCCCGGATTTGCCTTGAGGCGGTCATTGAATAAAGATACGCCTCGTATACTCAAATCCGTCAAAAATGAATCTGAGCGAATTCATAATACTCAACCCTGATTAAGATAACTAATGCCAAATGATGCGCCCTTAAATAAAAATATCAGCGTCATTATTCCTGTTTTTAATGATCTAGAAAATTTGCGCCGATTGATAACTCAGATCGAGCAGTTCGAAGTTCACGAAATCATCATTAGTGATGGCGGTGGCTGCGATAAAACGCCGACACTTGCGCGAGAAAACAACCGTATAAAATATATAAGCAGCCCCAAAGGACGCGGCCAGCAAATCTCTACAGCTGTGGCTCAAGCGCAGGGTGACATTGTCTGGATCATTCATGCAGACAGCATATTACCGGCTGATTGCATTCAGCAAATCCACTCTATTTTATCCGATACTGACGTCGCATTGGGCTGCTTCCCTATTCGCTTTGAACAACCCCACACCTTATTGAAGCTGTACGCATTCCTAAGCAAATTTGATAGCCGGATAACGACATTCGGGGATCAAGCTTTTTTTATGCGGCGCAGTGAATATAAAAATTTAGGCGGATGCCCACCTATCCCACTTTTTGAGGATGTCGCGCTAAGGAAGCTAGCCTGTAAAATCGGGAAAGTCCGGAAATCGAATTCTCCCATCACAACAAGCTCTCGCAAGTTTTTAAAAGATGGGGTCCTGAAAAATCAAATATCCAATTTCTTACTGCTAACGGGATATTTTCTTGGTTTATCTCCCAAATTTTTAGCGCGCCAATATTATAAAAACACGCCCTCTTAGGTCGCTTCGCTCAAATGCATTTTAGGCTACGCCCTAGAACCACCTATGTTCCCAATTTGTCGTTGGACATTTGCAAAAGCAAAACGTAGTTTGGATGAAAATTCTAATATATTGGGCGGAATAATATGACAGAGACTCCTCAGCTTGGCTTCACAACACGTCAACTTCACGCTGGCGCTGCGCCAGATCCTGCGACAGGTGCTCGCAACACACCAATTTATCAATCCACGGCATTTGTATTCAACAGCGCTGAGCACGCAGCAAACCTGTTTGCCCTTAAAGAAGTTGGCTACATCTATTCACGCCTGACAAACCCAACGGTTGGTGCGCTTCAGGAACGCCTTGCTGCTCTAGAAGGTGGTGCTGGTGCTGTGTGTTGCTCATCTGGTCATGCTGCGCAATTGATGGCCCTCTTCCCTTTGATGGGACCGGGCAAGAATGTCGTCGCTTCTACTCGGCTTTATGGTGGAACACTCACTCAATTTTCGCAGACAATTAAACGCTTTGGTTGGTCTGCTAAATTTGTTGATTTTGATGACACGCAAGCAGTCGCTGACGCAGTTGATGAAAATACACGTGCAGTCTTTTGTGAGAGTATAGCAAACCCGGGCGGATACATCACAGATTTAGATGCAATCGCAAAAGTATCAGATGCCGCTGGCATCCCGCTGATTGTCGACAACACAACGGCGACACCATATTTGTGTAACCCGATTGAGCACGGTGCAACGTTGGTTGTTCACTCAACGACGAAATACCTGACTGGTAATGGCTCGGTTACGGGTGGTGTTGTCATCGACTCAGGTAAATTTGACTGGATGGCTTCTGATAAGTTTCCATCACTCTCTCAGCCTGAACCAGCTTATCACGGCCTTGTTTTTGCCGAGGCTTTGGGTCCAATGGCCTTTACATTCCACGGTATCGCAATCGGACTTCGCGACCTTGGTATGACAATGAACCCACAAGGCGCACACTACACACTTATGGGTGTTGAAACGCTTTCATTGCGTATGCGTGAACACGTGAAAAATGCTGAAATTGTAGCCGCTTGGCTAGAAAAGAATGAGCATGTCGAATCTGTGACTTATGCAGGTCTTCCATCTTCTCCATATCACAGCCGTGTTGCTAAAATATGCCCTAAAGGTGCTGGTGGCCTGTTCACAGTTCAACTTAAAGGCGGACACGATGCATGTGTGGCGCTTATCGAAAAGCTCGAACTGTTCAGCCATGTTGCGAACCTAGGTGATGCTAAGTCACTCATCATTCACCCTGCATCTACGACACACAGCCAATTGACCGATGCAGAAAAAATGGCTGCCGGTGCGGCGCCAAACCTTGTTCGGATATCAATTGGTATTGAAGATGCTGACGATCTCATCGCAGACTTAGATCAAGCGTTGAACAAATAAATTAAACTGTGGTGAGGCCGTTGTTTGGTCTCACCATAATTATTAGAATTCAATCTAATTCGCCTTTTGAATTTATGTGAGCGCAAAAAAAATGCACCTAGCACAACTTAATATCGCACGCGCACTGTACGACATAGACGACTCTAAAATGGCTGCTTTCACGGACAATATTGATACGGTCAACTATGTGGCTGAACGTAGCAAAGGCTTTGTCTGGCGCTACACCGAAGAAGACGATTCTTTGGTTAAATCACCTTGGAGTGATGATCCACGGATGTTGGTCAATATGTCCATATGGGAATCACCCGAAGACCTAGAACACTTTGTCTGGAACACTGTTCACAAAAAAATCTACGATAAAAAAGAAGATTGGTTCCCTCAGATGGAAATGGCTCATTTTGTCATGTGGTGGGTTCCAATTGGACACACTCCCACTCTGGAAGAAGCACGTCAAAAACTAGAGTACTTGGATAAACATGGCTCAACAGATGACGCGTTTAGCTGGGATAAGCTAACAAATTTAAAGACTTGGATGCACAAGCAATGTGGCTAGGCACATAATTAGGCTTCATTCGTCCCGGTTTCACGCAAGACAGATATATGTTATAATTGGGGATATCTGCGCTTACATGTTCATCCGATACAAGAGCGAAATTAACCAAAAACGCTCGCCCACCAAAAGAACGGTATTGACGCCGCCGCCAAGCTGCTTAATTGCTGGTGTCAAATCCTGCTGGAGAATGGTTGATGACTAAAGATGGAATGGGTTCTGGAAACTCAGACGACCTAATTGGCTATAAAGCGCTTTCCGAAGCTGCGCTTAAAGGTGTCATGCGTGAAGCATTGAAGTTTGCCGCCAAAGGTGAATCCCTTCCTGGTGGGCATCATTTCTACATAACTTTCAAAACATCTGCGCCAGGCATCAGCATGGCGGATGCGATTAAAGATCGTTTCCCAGAAGAAATGACAATTGTCGTTCAGCATCAATATTGGGACCTTGAAGTCCACGATGACAAATTCGAGATTGTTCTCAAATTTGGCGGTGTCCCTCAGCACCTTGTTATTCCTTACACAGCAATTACGCGCTTCGTGGATCCATCAGTCAATTACGGGTTAGTTTTTGAACTTGGCACAACGGCCCTTATCGAAGACGGACAACAAATCGAAATTTATGAAGAAGATGATGCCTCTGAAGTGAAGGAAGAAATCAAAACATCAGAAGATGCTCCTGAAGGTACAGTTGTCTCTCTAGATGCATTCCGTCGCAAATAGAAAAGCCTCGTTTTTTCAAAAAGGCTTGTCCCAATGACAGTCCAATCATTGTTCGTTACTCAATTCTTGCGAGATAGCTTCGCGCAAGATGATGGTTGGGCTGAATTTAACAAAGACCTCGAGACAGCCTGTTTACAGATAGCCGAAGATGACGAGGCAGGTCAGAAATGGTGTGAAGAAAACCGTTATGATGGTTACACCTCCTACGCTTCGCTTAATGATCTACCAGCACGTGCCAGCATTTTCGACGACCTAAAACAAAAGCTCGATTCAAAAGCCAATGAGTTTGCAACAGCCAGCCATATGGATATCGGCAAGGCTAAATGGGAAATGGATAGTTTCTGGATCAATATCCTAAACCCTCTGGCTGCCCACTCTGGCCATATCCACCCTCATTCGGTTATTTCTGGCACATATTATGTCAAAACACCTAAAGGTGCGGGCGCGCTTAAACTAGAAGATCCACGCCTACCCATGATGATGAACGCGCCTAGTCTTACAAAATCAGCGCCTAAATCCGCGCAAAGATTTATCTATGAAAAGCCTGAGGCAGGAAGTGTCATGATGTGGGAAAGCTGGCTTCGCCACGAAGTGACGGCTAATATGGGTGAAGACTTTCGGATATCGATTTCTTTCAACTACTCGCTCATCTGATCATAATTCGCTATCTATTCGTCCTGCCGCTTCTTTAAACATTCGCTCCCTATTTAAGCTTGTTTGAAAAAAAGTCGTTGGAATATCCAAATCCATACCTATATTAAAGCTATGGTTGATCTTCAAATACCTCCTGAGCAACTAAAAGCTCACGCTTCGCCCAAGGATGAAACCTCTAGCGTACTTATGTGGTTGCTTGGAAAAGCTTTATCAGGATTTGCATTCGCAATATTCTTCGTTGGCGGCCTGCTTGCGTTTAATATTGCTAGCCTAAAAACTGTGATTTTGGCATCGGATGTCGGCGGCAGCGCACTTTTCGTTCTAACCTTTTTCCTAGGGCTTACATTTGCATCTATTCAAATGGGCATCGCAATCATGCATCGCTTTGGCAAAAAAGACGATGATGATGACCACTCAGGAAAAGGCCCCAAATTGCCAGACATATCTCGTTTTTTGAATGACTTAATTGCGCCTGCACCGCAGCCAAAACCAATTCGAGTACGTGCAAAAAGACTCTATTAGAATACGCGGATTTCTGGCCTTAAAAAGCGCGCTGTATCGCCTACTGTTGTCCCCTGTTGCCAAGTGACGAAAATTAATTGAAAGTCTTGGTTAATTGCAATTGATTCCACATTGGAGGGGAAAATGAGTAAGCGCGACGAACTGATCCAAAAATATGCAGCGGATCTAAAAGACAAGTGTGGCGTAACACCGGATATGGACTTTCTAACCAAAGTCACAATCGGTTGTGGTCCTTCAATCTACAATAAGGATTCTTCAACTGTTTCGGCGACGGATCCAAACGAAATTGCGACTGTAAAAAACAACTTCTTAATCAAGAAGTTAGGCCTAAAAGACGGTCCAGATCTCGACACAGCGATTAACGCAGTCATTGAGCAATATGGTAAGTCAGAGCGCAACAAATTCCGCGCAGTGGTTTATTATCTTCTTGCCAAACACTTCAAGAAAGAAGGCATCTACAAAAAATAGATGTCCGAAATTCGCTAGAATTTCAAAACGGGTACTGATATCGAATCGGTACCCGTTTTTTATTGGAACTTCAGCATGGCAAATCATTTCGCGACCGTTAAATGGCATCGTAACGGCGAAGATTTTAGTGCCAACAAATACTCTCGTGCACATGAATGGGAATTTGACGGTGGCTTAATAGTGCCTGCCTCACCATCGCCAAGTATTGTTCCAGCTCCCTATTCTACTGAAGAAAATGTAGACCCTGAAGAAGCCTTTGTTGCATCACTCTCCAGCTGCCACATGTTATTTTACCTTCACCTTGCCCGCGATGCTGGCCTTGTCGTCAATTCATACGAAGATAAAGCGATCGGCATTTTGAGAAAAAACTCAAAAGGGAAAATGGCCGTCACACAGGTCACGCTCAGTCCTTTTGTTGAATATGAGGGTAACCGTCCAGCACAAGACCTTGTCGCCAAGCTACATCACGCAGCCCATGAACAATGTTTTATTGCAAACTCAGTCACGACAGAAATAATCACCAATACCGAACGCTCTTGATATCACTTCACAAGACTTCACAAATTTCGTGACATCAACGCGCGAAACCGTGAAGTCACTTTATTTGAATACAATCTCTCCAGTGTGCATATTCTAATCATACCCCAAGGCTTCAATGCCCAAACATGGCGAGATTAAAAATGCGTTCTATAATTCTTTCTACTGCGATTGTTCTTTCTTCTGTCACTGCAATCAACATCATTGCACCGGTATCGGTTGCACATGCGGAAGCACCTGCATCGGTCGAGCACACATTCATCAAGAAGCAAAAATCCATCAAAGGCAGCTACACGATCGTTGAACGTGATGGCGCGACGTTCATTCGCTTTAGTGATGACTTCAAAGCGAAAAAAGGACCTGACCTGAAAGTTTTCCTTTCTCCTCAAACGATTTCAGATGTGAATGGAAAAACTGCGGTGAACGGATCTATCAACATTGGTGAACTCACCAATACACAGGGCACGCAGGAATACAAAATTCCAGACAGCGTCGACCTATCAAGTTTCAAAAGTGTTCTCGTACACTGTGAAGAGTATTCCGTCCTGTGGGGCGGTGCAGACCTCTAAAACCTAACTTTCCCCCGAGTTAGTAGAGTGGCTTTCCCTGAAGTGGTGCTTAGTCTATCCCGCATTGCTTCAGGCTAGTCATATATATGTCAAAGCCGTTTGTGATATTTTGGAGAGCATAT
Organism: uncultured Hyphomonadaceae bacterium; assembly: GCA_964352025.1. Lineage (GTDB taxonomy): Bacteria > Pseudomonadota > Alphaproteobacteria > Caulobacterales > Hyphomonadaceae > Hirschia. The sequence continues at coordinate 524,739 of CAYGPZ010000001.1, read as the reverse complement.
CCTCTCGAAATTGCGCTTTTTCATCTCGATCAAATTCACCGACTTTATCATAATTATACAAGCGCACTTTGTCCTGCCACGAATAGGACGAAATGGATTCAAGCGCCTGCACAACATTTTCGACATTCGAAATAAAAATAGCGCGTTCCCACATACCCGTGGCGTCCAGCCTTTCCAATTCCCATTCCGTACCTGATGTCACATTGGATAAATCGACCACGATCACATCCGATGAATTCATGATCATCTTTATGACTTCCTGCCACCAATCATCATGTGTCCGCACCATGAAAGCTTCTTTGCTCGACGAACAGGACACAATGAAATTAAGTGGAATTCGATCCCGTAATCGTTTTGCCAAATGCCGATAATTTCGCGCTGACCCAACCCAGACGGGGCCCCATTTTGCGCGGTTAAATTGCCGGAAGAATAGTCTAAAAACCATCCACACAGGTGTTATTATTATTAGCGCCCAGTGTCGCGGGATCATTTCCCACAACCAAGACCATGCTGACTTTTTGAAAAACTTATCTGAAAGCGTTGTCGTATGTCCAAATGGTGCGATCTGGCTCGTGATTACATGAGAGAGGGATTTAGAGACTTTCTTATCGTTGAATTTGCGCAACAATAATATCCGCGCTGGCTGGCCTCGAAATACGGCAAACAAAAACCAAAGCAAAACCGAGATCATAAGAAGTATGATAAACGTGGACCCCACGCCTTCATAGAATTTCATTTTTTGTCCTGTCGGCGTTACCTCTGCTTGAACCAATAACCAGTCCCGTAGTGCGTTTTGGCTTTGAAACGCATTAATGCGCATAGCACCCGTAGCATAGGCTTCTTCAAATTCTTCATCTGTCAGGTCACGATCAGAATTATAGAAATCTTCTATAGAAATAATCCCCGCATCTTTTGCTTCAATCAGAGCATCTGTTTCCATCTCGGAGGAATAGGCAATTGCAGCGAAAGCACATGCGAACCACAAGAATGACAACCAACCTGACCAAACACGTATATTTCGCGGCGTACCGAAAAAGCGTTTTTTCAATCTAGATAAATCTGCCGTTTTAACAAAACCCGGCACGATAATATCAGCATCGGATAATTGCCCGCCCATTTGCAATAAACGCTCTTCTGCGGACCGCCGCCCCTGTTCTGAATGATTATTATTGCGAGCCGCTGCCGCCAATTGTAAGTTGGACAAGCGATGCAATTTCTCGCGCCCTTTATTCGTCAAAGGCTCTTCAGATTTCAGAAATCCAAGTGTTCGCCATGCTTTGAGGCGAGATTTATATTCTGGCTTTGGCATTCTACACCTCCGCAAACAAGCAATTTAACTGATATTAGGTCGGTCGTTCTGCTATTAATTTCCAATCTAACCCAAGTTAGGGCTACCAAAAAGCGCGCCCTAGTTGATCCTTAACCTTCATTGGCTTAATCCATAGCGCAAAGGAATATTCCGCACTTCCCGTGCGCCATATAATACACATGAGGACACGCCAGATGAGCGATAAGACAACACGCACCGAAACAGATACTTTTGGCCCTATCGAAGTAGACGCGTCAAAATACTGGGGAGCTCAGGCTCAACGTTCATTGGGTAACTTCAAAATCGGTTGGGAAAAGCAACCTCAACCGATCGTTCGTGCACTTGGTGTTGTTAAACGCGGTTGTGCTGAAGCGAACATGGCGCTTGGCAAAATGGATGCTGATCTTGGTAAAGTCATCGTGCAGGCCGCCAACGAAGTCATCGAAGGCAAACTAGACGATCACTTCCCGCTTGTTGTTTGGCAAACAGGTTCTGGAACGCAGTCCAACATGAATTCGAACGAGGTTATTTCTAACCGTGCGATTGAAATCTTGGGCGGCGAAAAAGGGTCTAAAACACCTGTTCACCCGAATGATCACTGTAACATGTCTCAGTCATCAAACGACACATTCCCAACGGCTATGCACATTGCTTGTGCGATGGAAGTTGAGAACACTTTATTGCCGGCACTCAGCAAGCTTCACAACGCGCTGAACGATAAAGCTCAAGAGTGGAAAGACATCATCAAAATCGGTCGTACGCACACTCAAGACGCGACACCCGTTACACTTGGTCAGGAATTTTCTGGTTACGCCAAGCAAGTTGAAAACGGCATTGAGCGCATTAAACAAGCCCAACCTGCTTTGATGGAACTTGCCCAAGGTGGAACAGCTGTTGGTACCGGTCTGGCTTCACCTGAAGGCTTTGCAGAACTTGTTGCTGAAAAGATCGCTCAGATAACAGGCATGCCGTTTAAAACTGCGCCAAACAAATTTGAAAGCCTAGCGGCACATGACGCAATGGTGTTTGCCCACGGTGCAATCACAACTGTTGCTATGTCATGCTTTAAAATTGCAAACGACATTCGTTTCCTTGGTTCTGGCCCGCGCTCAGGTTTGGGTGAATTGGCCCTGCCTGAAAATGAGCCAGGTTCTTCCATCATGCCGGGTAAAGTGAACCCAACGCAGTGTGAAGCGCTAACACAAGTATGTGCACACATTCACGGCAATAACGCGGCTATCTCATTTGCTGGATCACAAGGTCACTTCGAGTTGAACGTGTTTAACCCGATGATGAGCTACAACTTCCTTCAGTCTGTGAAATTGCTTTCTGATGCAGCAGTATCCTTCACTGACAATTGTGTCGTTGGCATTGAGCCACGTCATGACAATATCAAGAAAGGTCTAGAAAACTCTCTTATGTTGGTGACACCACTTAAAGAGAAATACGGCTATGACCTCGCAGCCAAAGTTGCAAAAAACGCCCACAAAAACGGCACAACTTTGAAAATCGAAGCCCTCGCTCTGGATATCTCAGAAGAAGACTTCGACGCCATCGTCGTCCCAGCCAAGATGATCGGGCCAACACCGAAGTAAGTCTGCCTAACGATAAAAAAGCTGACACCTAATCCTTAGGTGTCAGCTTCGTTAACTCAAACATCAACGACTTTTCATAAAGTCTAGGAATGCGCGTGTTCTGGCAGGAACAAATTTCATTGATGGATAGACCAACCAGATAGCACTCTTAAAACTACTGCCGGCGACATCCCACTCCGGAAGCACCTCAACAAGATGGTCAGCTTTAAGATCATCAGCGACAGTCCAATCAGCCAACATAGCTATTCCCAAATTGTCTAAAGCGCATTGGCGAAGTGCCATCGCATTTGAAGACAATATACGAGGAGCAATATTCAAGGTTTTATAGGTTTCCTGCTTTTTGAACATCCAAGTTTTACTAAATCCTTGAATTCCAAAACTTAGCAAAGAATGCAGATGCAGCGCCTCAATAGACTGTGGTTTTCCCTTATTTTCCAAGTAAGTTGGAGATGCGACTAGTTTGTATTTTACATCACATAGTTTTCGGGAAATGAGAGAGCTATCTTCCAATTCCCCATGCCTTATCGCCACATCTACGCCCTCTTGAATGAGATCGATACGTCTATCCGATAATAGAAGATCTAATCGGACGTTCGGATAATCCCCTAAGAATTTTTCTAGTTTTTTAGCGAGCAATAATTGTCCGTAAGATACAGATGCAGCAACACGCAGCACGCCGCTAGGTCCCGTCTGTGTTTCAGAAACTTCTCGGATAGCACTCTCAATCCCTTCAGCCAGTGGCCGCATTTTCTTGTAAAATGCTTCAGCTGCTTGTGTCGGTGTTAGCTTGCGAGTGGTGCGGTTAAACAATCGCACACTCAATTCAGCTTCCAAAGAAGCAATGGTGCGCGAAACTGACGATGGCGCAAGATTGCGAGTTTCCGCTACAGACGCAAAACTGCCCTGCTCGATAACGGCTAAAAATATGTTTATTGAGTGCGTATCCATTCGTGCAATATACGCAACAATGAAATACATTCCACCTTGTTTATTGCAAATACAGAAAACATTAGGCTTGGACCATCAATGATAGAAGGTTCAGATATGTATAATTTAAATGGCAAAACAGCGATCATTACCGGAGCTAGTAAAGGTATCGGATTAGCAACAGCTCATTTTCTTGCTGATTGCGGTGCGAACGTGGTTCTGGCTGCACGCTCAGAAGGGACAATCAGCGACGTAGCCGCTAAAATTCGAGATAACGGAAGTAATGCAACCGCCATTGCAACGGATGTTTCAGACTACACGCAAGTTGAACGTCTAACTGCGATTACACTAGAAACCTATGGAGCCATTGATGTTCTCGTCAACAATGCAGGCGTCATAGACCCGATTTCAAGACTGGAAATTTCTAGCCCAGCTGATTGGGCAACAGCGGTCAATATCAATCTAACAGGTGTCTATTTTGGGATGCGCGCTGTTCTTCCTCATATGATTGCCCGCAGTTCTGGAACGATCATCAATATGAGCTCAGGCGCAGCAAACTCGGCATTGGAAGGCTGGAGCCATTATTGTTCCACTAAAGCTGCAGTCAAAAAACTAACGGAGTGCGCTCATGTGGAAGTTGCGGACAAGGGCATCACAATTGTTGGTCTCAGCCCCGGGACAGTTGCAACTGACATGATGGCGAAGATTAAAAATTCTGGAATTAATCCTGTTAGCCAACTTAATTGGGATGGACACCTTTCACCCGATTGGCCAGCAAAAGCAATAGCATATTTATGCACTCCAGATGCACGTAAGTATGCGGGTACTGATTTTTCTATAAAGACAGAGGAAGGCAGAAAAATCGTCGGTCTGAAATAAAAATTTCATCTTAGAGGATTGCGAGTTTCATCTGATTTTGGTTCAACACCCTACTTCTTACAGACATCGAGCAATCCTTATGACAACCATCCCTTCTCTCACTGCTGATTGTTCCAAATGCGCTTCGCTTTGTTGCGTTGTATTTGCTTTTGATAAATCGGATGAATTTGCGATTGACAAAGAGGCTGGTGAAACCTGCCAAAACCTCGAAACAAAGGGCAGTGAATGCGGCAAATGCAAAATCCACTCAACACTCAAACAGGATGGATTTGGTGGATGTATCAGTTATGATTGTCACGGTGCCGGCCAGCATTTGATACAAGAAGTGTTCAAAGGTAAAACTTGGATTGGTGACCCTGCACTATTGCCCGATATCATGGATGCTTTTCGTGGCATGCAAATTGTGCACGAGCTGATCTTATTGTTGCAAACTGCAAATAGATTACCGCTTACGGCGCTGGAAACTGAAAAATACAACAAATATATGGATCGCCTTTGCCCAGAAAATGGCTGGACAGAACGCAGTCTTTTAAAACTAGAAACATCTGATTTCAGACTTGAAGTGAATGAATTTCTGCTCAGCTTGCGCCATCATGCGAATGCAATCCAAGAGCTGATGAAAAAGAGCTAAACCGCTAAGCTAGCCCACAGATAAAAGGTGGCATAAGCCCTCCAAGGCCGCCACTTTTCAGCGACGATCTGCAAATCTCTGGGCTTTAATCGCGTGCCCGTGAGTTTTTCATATGCGTTGAGAAGCGCCGCATCTGCTGCTGGAAAGGCATCCGCTTCTTGCATAACGCGTATAGCGATATATTGCGCGGTCCAATCACCGATGCCTTTTAAAGCTGTAAGAGATTTGATTGTTTCTTCCAGACTGGACCGAATGGAAAACAAGTCAGGATCGTCGACAACAGCTTGTGCCATGGCAACCAAAGACGAAGAACGTGCACGCGGCATTTTAAGATGAGACAGGTCAGCCTGCGCAAGCGTTTCTGCAGAAGGAAACACATGGTTAAGTTCGGGGTGGGTTATATTATCGGGCGATCGCCGACCATATTTTTCTACCAACGCACTGCCATGCAATCGCGCGGCTTCAATCGTAATTTGTTGGCCTAATATTGCGCGAATTGCCAACTCAAAACCATCCAACGCGCCAGGTGCTCTCAACCCCGGTTTTTTAGCAATAATGGGCGCTAACAATGGATCTTCTGATAAATGCGCGCTGACTATTTCAGGGTCAGTTGAAAGGTCCAGCAATCTTCGAATACGAGCAATGATTTGAGGTAATTCAGATAAAACAGGGTAGTTAATGCGCGCTTCAATTTTACCGCCCTTTTCACCTTCAAAATGGGAAATTATGACAAAGCCGACATTTTCTCCAATAGATATTGTCCGCGCATATTGCCCGTTTTTTACAACCTCCATTCCATCGATTGCGCGCTTGGCAAAATAATCCAGCATGGCTTGCCAATCATATGGCGGCCGATAATTTAGTTGGACGACAACTTCGCTAGAATTACTTGCCCCATCCACATGTCTTTCAGTGCGCCGCATTTCACTTGGCGGACGATTATATAGAGCAGCAAAAGTTTCATTGAACCGACGAATGCTGCCAAATCCAGATGCCAGAGCAACTTGCGCCAACGACAAATTGGTATCGTGTATAAGTTGCTTGGCTAACAAGACGCGGCGGGTTTGCGCCACCGCTATCGGAGACGCTCCTAAATGCTGTTTGAACAATCGGCGTAAGTGCCGCCCGCCTACACCAAGCCGTTCAGACAAATCCTCAACACTGCCACTATCCAATGCGCCCAATTCAATCATACTAAGAGCACGCGACACTGTATTGGACGTTCCATTCCAGGCACCCAGATCCGGCGCTGTTTCAGGACGACACCTCAAACAAGGACGAAAACCAGCTTCCTGAGCCGCCGCTGCACTTGGATAAAACTCCACATTCTCACGCAGTGGAATCCTAGCCGGACAAACTGGCCTACAGTAAATTCCTGTCGTTTTGACACCTGTAAATATACGGCCATCAAATCGTGTGTCGCGCATAGATACCGCGCGATAGCAAGCTGCATGATCTAGTTCCATGTTCCCAACATGCGCATGCCATCCAGAATACGTCTAGCGGTTTTCGGCTCTTAATGATTAAACTCATCAACGTCCGAAAACCGCGAGTGTGCATACCAAGACTCACGCTATCAAATAGTCGTGTCGGCCAAAGGTGAAATAAAATGTTGAGACTTTCTCGCGAGCTAATATCCAGCCCATTGGGCAGATTACTTGTCATCACAGATGAAGATGACTATCTGCGCGCCGTGGATTGGGAGACATATGAGAAGAGATTGATGCAATTGCTCGACCGACATTACGGGAAGCAAGGCTTCCAGCTCAATTCTGCTCCCAAGAAAAACAAATCTACTGCAGCAGCAGCACTACAAACCTATTTTGAAGGTGACTTGACCTCCTTAGATAGCCTTCAAGTTCGGACCGGCGGCACATCATTTCAAAAGCAAGTATGGGCTGCCCTGCGTACGATTCCATTTGGAAAAACCCTTACCTATGGTGATCTTGCCAAGCAGATAGAAAACCCTAAAGCTGTACGTGCTGTCGGCCTCGCCAATGGAGCCAATCCAATTGGAATTGTTGTTCCATGCCATCGCGTTATTGGTGCAAACGGTAAATTAACAGGCTATGCAGGCGGCGTTGAAAAAAAGAAATGGCTTTTAGAGCATGAAGGCGCAATTCCTGCATCTCTACCTCTATAAGTTAAAAGATATATCTTTTGCTGGAAATATTGTCCCTATTGGGGTAAGTAGTGCCGCAGAAGGAAAATTTTATCGGGTTTTTACAGCGGTAAAGCCTGTATGGGAGAATTGAATGCCGTATTCCGCACCTTTGGACGCAATAGTAAACGCACTTAAATATAATGCAGAAATCGATGCTGCAGGCGCAACTGGCGCATTTGAAAACTATGATGCAGAGCTGATCGCTCCGGTCCTCGAAGAAGCGAATAAATTAGCATCTGGTATTCTCTCTCCGCTAAATCCAACAGGTCACCAAAAAGGCGCGACATTAAAAGACGGCGTTGTTACCGCATCTCCAGGCTTTAAAGACGCCTACAAAACATTCTCTGAAGGCGGTTGGATCGGCTTGCCATTTCCTGAAGAATTTGGAGGTCAAGCTCTTCCAAAATCACTCGCAATCGCTGTGATGGAAATGATGCAAAGCGCAAACCCGTCCTTTAGCCTCAACCCTATGCTGACATTCGGAGCTATCGAAGCTTTGATTGAAAAAGGGACGGATGACCAGAAGTCGACTTATCTGGAAAAACTCGTATCTGGTGAATGGACAGGTGCGATGAACCTGACTGAACCCGGTGCAGGTTCTGATGTCGGTGCACTTAAAACAAAAGCAGTCCCCAATGGTGATGGCTCGTTTGATATAACAGGCCAGAAAATATTCATCACATGGGGTGAACACGACGTTGCTGAAAACATCATCCAGCTTGTCCTTGCACGCACACCGGATGCCCCTGCTGGTTCTCGCGGAATTTCTCTTTTCCTTGTACCGAAATTCTTCGTCAATGAAGATGGAAGTCTGGGCGAACGCAATTCCTACCAGTGTATCGGACTGGAAGAAAAAATAGGCATTCACGCTTCGCCTACATGCGTCATGGAATACACCAATTCTAAAGGCTGGCTCATAGGCGACGAAAACAAAGGCCTCGCGGCAATGTTCATCATGATGAACGCGGCGCGTCTACAAGTTGGGTTACAAGGCGTTTCTGTCTGTGAAGCTGCAATGCAATCAGCAGAAGCCTATGCGCGTGATCGTAAGCAGGGAAAAGCTAAGGGCGTCGAGGGAGACGCCGCGATCATTCATCACCCAGATATTCAACGCACTCTTGTTGGCATGGCGGCTAACACCCAAGCAGCACGCGCAATTGTTTACGCTTGTGCCGGAGCCGCAGACTTAGCAATTGCTTCAAAAGATGAAGCAGATAAAGCAAAGTATAAACAGCGCGAAGACCTGCTTGTACCAATTGCAAAAGCATGGGCGACAGACCGTGGATGCGAAATGTCCAGCCAGGCAGTTCAAGTCTTTGGTGGCATGGGCTTTATGAATGAAGCCGAGGCTGCGCAAATCATGCTGGATGCACGCATCAATCCTATCTATGAAGGTACGAACGGTATTCAGGCAATGGACCTTGTTGGCCGCAAGCTAGCTTCTGATAAGGGTGAAGGCATGAAAGCCATGATTGCAGACATCCACGCAACCATCAGCAAAGCAAATGAAACAGGAAACGGATCACTCGCAGTCATTGCGACCCGTTTGGCGACTGCTGTTCGAGCATTGGAAGAAGCAACCGAGTGGATGCTCGAAAAAATGCTATCCAATGACAAATCAGTCGGACTTGCCGGTGCCACAGCATACCTTAGATTGGCCGGAGACGTTGTTGGCGGAAACTTACTCGCCGAGTCAGCACTTCGCTCACTTCAAGATGATGACGCATTCGCACCAAAAGCGATGACACTTGCACGTATCTTTGCTGCTGAAACGCTAACTCAGGCTGATGGACGTAAAGAAGCGGTGCTTGCGCCTGCAAATCTTGTGGAAGACGCCATGACAACGCTATTTGATGCTGTAGAAGCTTAGTTTTCCACTGAACAAATTGGGGTTTTCAGCTTAGACTGGTCTCAAAACCGATTCCTTTTGGAAAAGAGAGACCATTATGACTGAAGCCCCTATTGGCTCAAAAGCCAACCCATCCCAGTTTGACTGTTTTGACGATCTTGGTCAGGACGAACCATATTTCGTTATCCGTGCACATGACCAACTTTCTGATGCATTGGTAGAATTGCACGCATATATCGGTGCTGGTCAATCTGGTGCTGCGCACAACAAACTAGCCGATATTATGGAAATGACGGCGCAAACTGCACCTCGTCCATCGGGTAGCCCAAAATACCGCGAGACGTTTGCGATTTCGGCAGCAATGGAACGCTGGAGAATGAAAAACGGCTAACCGCTAACTAAATTGATATATAGATTTAGAACGCGCAGATCAGCTTTGGTTTGCGCGTTTTTTATTCCAATGAATTCGCCAATAACTTCCGGTAATCGCGCTAAATGCACCAATAAAGATAGCTATCGTAATCGAATAAATTTCAATTGAGTGCCACTCTCTAGGTGAAAGACCTGTATCAGCCCCAAACATGCCTGCCAATTTTGCAAAAACATGCAAAGCCAAGCTCGCACTTGCCAAGACCGCCGCACCCCTTACCAATCTTGGAATAATCGCTTTAGACTCGCGAAGCGTCCTATCTTCTTCAATCTCGAACTTCGGATTTTTAAGTCTCTGCCTAACATCTTCAGTAATAGTGACACTATTCAAAACAGCACCATTGGGACCAAAAACAGGTAGCTCAGCTTTATCTGATTTATCACTTGGCATTTTGCGACCTCCCCTTCACAATGCCTTTCAAGTGAAGCACAAAATTTTCAAGGTCGCAAATGGTCGAGCCAATCAACCTCAACAAGTTTCGTAAGGCTAAAGCCAAAGCAGAAAAGAAGCAGCAAGCCAAAGAAAACCGTATTCTTTATGGCGCGACGAAAGCTGAAAAAGAACTGCTAAAAGCAAAAGACGAAAAAGCGACCCAAGACATTGAAAGCAAAAAGCTAGACGACTGACGCCTATTGTTCAGCCGATTGGAGTTGTGCTTTTATTTTACTGGCCAATGCGGCACGGTCATTCTTGAGCTCAATGCTAAAACTATCTGGCACGCCAGTTTGCCGATCCCACTTTTCAGACCACTCGATAATTTCAAGCATTGCCGGAATAAGCTCCATACACTTTTCGCTGGGACGATAGATAAAACGCGCGCCGTGCTCAGGATCAACTTCTTTGTGAACCATTCCTTCGCTTTCCAGACTAACTAATCGCGCAGCAAGAATATTGGTTGAAATACCCTCTTCTGATCCAAGAAAATCCGCGTAATGTTTGCAGCCTTTAAACAATAAATCTCGTAATATCAGCATACTCCATTCATCTCCGAATATCGCAGCTGCATATCGAATAGGGCATCCATGCCAATCTGATGTCGTTTTCTTAGCCATGTATTTTATATAGACCCGTTCGATTCCACTTGCAAATAGCAAGTATAATTGATACATGGAATCAACTTGCTTTTTGCAAGTACTTCAGGGTTGAGGATATTATGATAAAACACGCGATATCAGTGCTAGCATTTTTTTTCGTCACAATGGCTGTTCAGGCAGGCTCTCATTTTGTGATTAATGTGGACCATTATTACGCGATAGAATTCATGCGGTCTGAACCGATTATGCCATTGGGCATTGCAGCAATAATAATTCAAGCAATCATTATGAGCCTTCTAACCCAACATTTATCCAGCAATCATTCTTCGCGAATTGCAAACTCAATATTTAAGACAGGGATAATTGTCTCCCTATCATTTGGAGCATTTCTATCTAGTTACATCTTGCTAGCAAGTCCTGCTAAATATTCTGTATCCGATATCCCCCAATGGATACTTGTTGAAGGCAGCGCAAGCCTAATTCAATTTTCAATATTTGGGGTTCTACTCGGCATTATTCACGATTGGAAAAACGATACCCTAAAGTCTGCACAAAATTGAGATCATAACTATGGCAATTGACGAAGAACTAAATCAACAATTTCGAGAAGCCATTGAAGGCCTCGTTGGTATTACCGAGAAAAACATGATGGGTGGCACATGTTTCATGCTCAACGGCAATATGCTGGGTGGTGCGGATATCACGAAGGCTGGTGAACGCCGCTACATGTTCCGCGTCGGCAAAGACAATGAGGCAGAAGCACTCTCTCGAGATGGCGCCATCATCATGGAACAAGGCGGACGCAGGATGAGCGGATTAATTTTCGTTACGGCAGATTGCGTCGACCAGAAAGCTCTGGACAACTGGATAGCGCTTGCCTTGAGTTTCGTAGGAAACTTACCGGCAAAATAGCATATAGAGCCTGCTTCAATAGAGTTATAACAGGCACTCCCATTCATTTGGGCAAAACACTACTGACAATTTCTGACGCACTCACAGACTAATATCCGTGAACGATACCAGTTTGTATTCGCATCTGTAGATGACGAATATCCATCTACTTTGCGTGAGAGATTTAAATTATGAAAATGAACTATTTTGTTCTTGGTACAAACAATATGGAAGCTTCGGTGAAATTTTATAATTCACTTTTCGAAGATACCGGAATTGGCCAAACTTTATCAACAGATAGAATGACTTACTGGCAAAAAGACGATTTTGCATTTGCCGTCGCGATACCATTCAATGAAGAGCCTGCAAACAATGGAAACGGCACCATGTTAGGCTTTGATGTTGGTACTCAGCAGGAAGTATCCAGATTATATCAAAAAGCTATTGAACTCGGCGGCACTTGCGAAGGTGAGCCTAGTGCTAGAGGTCCTTTTTTCTCAGTCTACGTAAGAGATCTTGATAAGAACAAGCTGTGTTTCGGCGCTCAAGCCTAATACGCTAGCATCTGATGGCCTTCAATCAGGCCATCAGCTGGCTGGTAATTCCACCTCTTCGCCGCCTTCTAGCTCTTCGGTCTCTTCTTCTTCAGAACTTGGCTCAACGGGAATAAGTTCGCCCGTTTCAATCAATTGCTGGGTGAGATAGCTTTGGTTCAGCTTCAAATCACTTACGCGCGTAAAGGCTTTGCGAGATAATTTGAGGAAATCTTCAGTCGGCATCGGACCTGCTAATTCTTCTGCACGTTGATAGAGCTCTGAAGCTTGCTGTAACTCACCAAACATTTCCGCACAGGCACCAAGATTAAAGTTCAAAGATGGATCATCAGGAAACTGAGTAGATAAAGCTTCAAATTGGCGACATGAGGCAAGATTATTACCTGATTTCGCAGCAGAGATTGCACCTTCAAAACCAGTCACCAATTCAGTGTATGGCAAGCCGGGTGTTTCCATTAAACGCGCCTTCGCTGTGCGCTCAAATGGTGCAATGACACGACGCAAACGACCAGCTTGTTGGGCGACTAGACGGCGCTCCATACGTTCTGCGCGGTCTTGGTGTTCCCAATAACCAAATCCATAACTGGATAATCCACCGCGATTATATCCTGAATAATGTTGACGACCATGCCCATCGCCTTTGTGTTTCTTGCCCTTCTTACCGCCTTTGCCGCCGTGATCATGATAATAATAGGTCTCACGACACACACGATCACTATCGCGATCACTCATACGCTCATCGGCTACGACATATCCGCCCGCGACATCTGCAAGACGCGCTGAGATGCTCACTTCAGCATGGATATCAAAACACTCAACCTCGTAATCGACGCGTCTTTCACAATCAAATGGACCATCCCATTCAACACATTTGGATCGCACTTCACGATAAGGAGGTGAGACAGAGCTATAGGTATCAACATCCCCAAACCATACACCCTGCACACCTAAATCTTCACCAGTGCGCACGGCTTGCCCGATAGAACCACTCCAACCGGAACGACTGCTATAAGGCGAAACTTCAAACCATGGATAGCCTTCAAACACAGTGTTTCGAAGCAATCCATCTAGACTAGAGGTAAATGTGTGGCCGTGCTGTCCTGAAAACCCCATAATCGCGACTTCGCGCAATTTGGCAGCTTCAGTATTATAAGCAGGTTCTGACACTGTGTATTCCAAGCCAGGTGAAGCACAATTGCTCAACGCAAATGCACTGAATAAAATACTCGATATTTTCAAAAATAAAGTACGCATATTCAACACCCTATCCATAGTTATTTAGGCTCCAATATCGTGTCATGTATCGGAACTTTATAAAAGCATGACCTCTAAATGAGACAAGATTATGCCGAAGCTTTTGGCAACCCTATGCCCACTTTGAATGCAAGTGCGATAAATTGTTGTGAAAACGAAGAAAAAGTCAAAATAGGACGCCCTACAAAGCTTGACCATATGAATAGAAATACCCCTTACTGTGCAGCATGAATAAGTCCCAATCTACGACATCGCAAAATAAGAAATCTCAAAGACGTGAAGCCACTAAACGCTGGACAATCGCTCTAGAGATGTGGGTTGTTGCAGCAGTGATTGGGTTTGTTGTTGGGTGGAGCGTTATTGGGCTTCGCTATTTAATCATGGGCGGTGAGTTTTTATTCTTCGGTGCTGAACATGAAAATCTATCGACCGCAGCAGACAGCCTTCCCGCATGGCAAATCATAATCGCGCCTGTCGTGGGTGGTTGTATTGTCGGCTTACTTCTCTGGTGGATGGGCCGGATCTCGGAAAATGAAAGTCCTCGGCCCTTTGGTGTGGCCGATGTCATCAAAGCACGGCGCTTTCCAAAACGCATAAAACTGACTGGATTGAACCTGAAAGAAGGCCTCATATCAGTCGCAACCTCTGCCATAGCGCTTGGGTCTGGTGCTTCCACAGGACGGGAGGGACCAGCTGTACATATGGGAGCCATGCTCGCACGGGTGGGAACTGCCTGGTTAAAGCTTGATATGCGCGATGTCAGAACGCTCATTGGATGTGGAGCCGCCGCTGCCGTATCCGCCTCATTCCACGCACCATTAGCGGGCGTTCTATTTGCCCGTGAAGTGATTTTGCAACGCTATCGTATTGTCGATATCGGGCCCGTTGCCGTGGCCTCGGTTGTTGCGGCTTTGTTAGCTAGAGACAGTTTTGGAAACCAACCTATCTTTGTCGCTACGATTGTAGAAAACCCAGATTTCATCATGTTCCTTGGAACACCCCTACTAGGGCTTCTCTCCGCTGGACTTGCCCTCATCATGATCTGGCTATGGACCAATGCGCCTGAAACGGGCGAAAACCTTGCAAAATACTTACGTCTGCCAGTCTGGATGCTGCCGCCTTTTGGTGGCCTTGCGATCGGATTGTTTGCCCTTGCTTTCCCTCAGATACTAGGTGTTGGATATGAAAGCACCGCCACAGCGCTTGCTGGCGGATACGGTAAGCTATTCATGCTGATACTCGTGTTTGCAAAATTAGCCGCCACCGCAATCTGCCTTGGCGCAAGATTTGGAAGTGGTGTCTTCTCTCCCTCCATCTATGTAGGCGCAATGCTGGGTGGATCTTTTGGCGCGTTCTACGGGTGGCTTACAGGTGACATGGCCACAGGCATGGCCTTTTTCACGATTGTCGGTATGGGCGCTGTATCAGGCGCAGTTATCGGGGCACCAGTTTCCACAACCCTAATCGTCTTCGAGCTAACCTCATCCTATGAAACAGCAGCAGCATCCCTCATAGCTGTGTCACTTGCCACAGTGATCGTACAATCACGCGGCGGCGGCATTTTCGAACGCCAAGTCAAAATGCGTATGCGGCAGAGTTATTAAAAACACCTCTCATCCTCACTCCCCCTTCCCTCATTCACGTCACTTGTTTACTATAGAACAAAATGCGAATCATTGGGCCCTAAGCTATGCGTGCCAGATGATGTAACGCTGCCAGTATTCCCAGATGTGAAGAGCCACAGATGAGCCAACAAGACGATTACGACAATCTGCCAATTTCCCAGCGTGCGATGGCTCGTCCACCCGAAGCGCCTATGCGTGAGGCAAACTATCTGGAAGGGTTAAACGCGGCACAACGCGAAGCTGTTGAGACAACAGATGGCGCGCTATTGGTGCTGGCAGGTGCAGGAACGGGTAAGACACGGGTCCTCACAACACGCCTTGCGCACATCCTCAACCAACGCAAAGCATGGGCCAGTCAGACACTCACCGTGACCTTCACCAACAAGGCCGCACGGGAGATGCGTGAACGTGCTGAAAAGCTGATCGGTGATGAAGCACAATCGCTTAGCTGGCTTGGAACTTTCCACTCGGTATCCGCGAAAATCCTCCGCCGCCATGCAGAACTCGTTGGCCTAGAGAGCAGCTTCACCGTCATTGATACAGATGATCAATTGCGTTTGCTCAAGCAGATTATCGAGTATGAAAACATCGATACAAAACGCTGGACACCGCGTTTCATGGCGAGTCTGATAGATGGCTGGAAAAACCGCGCGATAACGCCAGATCGTCTACCACCGGGTGAAGGCAATGAATTTGCCAATGGTCGCGGCGCTGATATTTACAAGACATATCAAAACCGTTTGAAAGTTCTCAATGCGTGTGATTTTGGCGATTTATTGCTGCATTGTATCGCGATATTCCAGACCAATCCTGACATTCTGGCCGATTACCACAAGCGCTTTAAATACATTCTGGTCGATGAGTACCAAGACACGAATGTCGCGCAATATCTATGGCTGAGACTGCTCGCCCAAGGCACAGGCAATATCTGTTGTGTGGGTGATGATGACCAGTCCATCTATGGGTGGCGTGGCGCGGAAGTGGACAATATTCTTCGCTTTGAAAAAGACTTCCCCGGCGCAAAAGTCATTCGGCTTGAACAAAATTATCGCTCGACTGCAAAAATCCTCGCCTGTGCATCTCACCTCATCACATCCAACCAAGACCGCCTTGGCAAAACGCTTCAGCCAACGGGTGAAGATGGTGACGCCGTAAAAGTACGCGGCATTTGGGATGGCGAAGCTGAAGCGCGCCTGATTGGTGAAGACATTGAAAGCTGGCGCTCATCAGGCCGTAAATATGCAGAATGCGCTGTTATGGTGCGGGCCTCATGGCAGATGCGTCTGTTTGAAGAACGCTTCATCATGCTGGGCATTCCCTATAAGGTGATTGGCGGACCGCGCTTTTTCGAACGGGCCGAAATCCGCGATGCTATGGCGTATCTACGCTTGATCCGCACCGAAAATGACGACCTTGCATTTGAGCGCGTTGTGAACCAACCCAAACGCGGTGTAGGTGCAACCTCGGTTCAGAAAATTCAGCTCGTCGCGCGTGAGATGGAACGCCCCCTCACCGTCACCGCCGAAATCATGATGCGCGGCAATGAGATACGCGGCAAAGCCCAAAGCGGTATTCGCGCCTTCCTCAATGATATAGAGCGTTGGCGTGCACAGTCTCGCGACATTGAGCATCCGCGTTTGATGGAAATTATCCTTGATGAGTGTGGTTATACCGACATGCTCAAAGCCGATAAATCGCCCCAAGCACAGACACGACTGGACAATCTAAAAGAACTTGTCCGCGCGATGGGAGAGTTTGAAAACCTCAATACATTCCTTGAACATGTCGAACTGGTTATGGATGCCTCCCAAGGCAATGAATCTGATGATCAGGTGCAAATCCTGACCCTACACGGGGCAAAAGGTCTGGAATGGCCACAAGTCTTCCTACCCGGTTGGGAGGAAGAGGTTTTCCCATCCAAACGCTCCATTGATGAAGGTGGTGTCAAAGCGCTAGAAGAAGAACGTCGCCTCGCCTATGTCGGTATTACGCGGGCGCGGGAACGTTGCTATATCTCCTTTGTTGCCAACCGCCAGATATTTGGCCGCTGGCAATCTGTCATGCCGTCGCGCTTTATCGACGAGCTACCGCCTGAACATGTCGATGCGGTCTCCGAGACAGGCTATTCCGCCGCGCCAGATGGCATGAGTAACAGTGGATTTAGCGGTGTCAGCCGTTTTGATGAAGACGCCAGTTTTGGCGGGTCCACCTATGACAGCCCCGGCTGGAAACGCGCCCAAGCGCGCCGTACATCCGATGGCTGGCCGCAGAAAAAACGTCCGCCCGACATTGAAGGCTCACCCCGTAAAGAGAAGATGTCAGACAAAGCCTCCGGCGCAGGCCTAGAGCTTGGCCAACGCGTCTTCCACATCAAATTTGGCTATGGGAAAATCACCCAGATTGACGGCACAAAACTCACCGTCGACTTTGAAAAAGCAGGTGTGAAGAAAGTGGTCGAACGGTTTGTCGAGGCGGCTTAGGATTTAAAGAAAGGGTTGGGGAACTGATATGATAAATAGCAACAATTCTTTAGCTGACTATATTCGGACTTCTTGGATCTGGACTGCTAGCTTTCTTGCAGCACTAGTCTGGCTGAGCGGCGCAAAAAATATTGTAGAATTATCCACATCGCTTCAGCAACTGCTCGACAATTGGTCAGCAGTAATAAACCAATTTCTCCATACTCTTTTTGAACTATGTTATATTCCCATTTTTCTAAGCCACGGACAAACCAACTTACTAACTTTGGTGCTAATAATCTGCAGCATTTGGTGGCGCAGTAAAATATTCAAAAAGTCTAGCCGAATTTTTAAAAACTCTTCCGACTTCCTTGCTTTCGACACCATTTTATACGGCTCATTCAAAGAGTTTTTAAAGAGCTTCCTCAAGATATACTTCTTAGTCGCATTATTTAGTTTGTTTATATTTCCAGTACTTCTGGGAAGTAGTCTTTTAGATGACTACTCCAATGAAGAACCAATCAGGTATTTTTTTCTTTTCGTTCCCGCCGCGGTATTATTGGCCTGCCTGTCCTTCTCCTATTTAATATGGAAAAGCTGGACTATCGAAGGCAATTTTCAAATAAAGAGCATCTCAAAATGGATCTTTCTATCAAGCTCCAGACCTCAAAATTTTAATAATCAAGCTATTCTTTCTATCAATATTTTTACAATAGCGCTTGCATTTGTTTTTTTGGTATATTCCATTTGGTTCTGCTATCTTTTCTATACGAAATTATACTTCGTTAATTTTCATGAGGCATCCCAGTCTATGATTTATACTGCGCTTTACTTGTTGCTCGCGGTATTCTCTTTTCTTGCATTTCATAAGTCTGCAAAACCGGTAGCCATCATTTTAATCTCTGGAATATCAGTGATAATCGGAGATAAGATATTTCAAGCACTGGCAATTAGTTTGACGGATACGGGAGTTATCTAAGCCGTATAAAACCGACATGTCTTGCAGAACCAACTCCTCGAAAATTTCAAACAATATTCTTCCTGAGATAAATATTTTGATCGGAAACCTTTTGCCACCGACCCCATCCTTACCAAGGATGCGCTCACTTTCTAAGGTAGAACAAGAACCCCTGGATACCCTGATGGCTTTGCCATCGGGCATGACGACACACTACTCAAAAGCCAGTCTACTTGGATAAGTGGATCCCTGCTTTCGCAGGGATGACAGGTTGGGCGTGTTGAGTGGGCGTGCAGCAAACACCGGAATGTCATCCCAAACTTGATTTGGGATCCACTCTGAAAATCACCCTAGCCTCACGTCATGTGGCCTGTAGGGGAAATGGGCAAAATCTGCTATAGTCTCGGGATAAACATATACCTCTCCGAAGCATCTGTCCTGCGTGCAAATATGCCGCCCGCAAAGACATGCACTCGCTCTATCTAACAGCTAGACATGGGAGACGATGAATATGTCCATACCAACCCAAATCGAAATAGATGGCCGCATCTATAAAGGCTCATACGACGTTCAAGGGCCACGCATCACCGTGCGCTACCTCTCGCGAACGCTCACCGACACCTATGGCAGATCACCACCCGGCCTCGCCGCAAAAGGCATGTTAAAACGGCTGGTCAAACTCGTGCGAGACCTCAACCACGCAGCTTAGGCTGGTCTTTTTCTTAACTCCAACACAAGGAAGCAATGCGTATTAGCGCATTGAATCCTCTGCTGCGGGGAAAAAATTTCGATTAGTTACTCGTCAAAACGCCCGGATAAATGCGAATTTCGTTTTCGTCTGGAAAGGCAATATATAAATCGTCGTCGATATTGGGTCCGGTAAAAAAGGAAAACCGACTACCAAATGCGTTGCCAGATACTTGTGATGCTCCGAAACCAACTTCCAGATATTGCGGATCTGCAAAACTGAACGCTGTACGGACACCAGCACTTCCCGACGTATTTTCTATGAACACCATAAATGGAGAATCTTTGCTGACGACAACTATATCATGCTCTCTTTCACCCTGATTAGGGCGTTCGATCAAAGAGAGACTGCTAGGCTTTCCATTGGGCAATTTAAACGTTCTAATATCATCGACATCACCCCCATATCCATCGATTTCAAAAGCGATAAGATAATGATCTCCTGCATACTCGCCGGATGAAAAGCTGTACACAACAAGCGAACCTGAACCTAAATCCAGTAAAGGTTTGATTGCATGTGTTACAAATTCAAACTGAGTTGATCCATCACCCAATCCGATCTCCAGCGTCTGAGTTACTGAAGCGTTTTCATAGTTTCGAGCTGTTGGAATTTGTACAGTTTTTATAGTTTGCGCGGCTTCATCAAAAAATCTAGCTTCAACTGCATAAGATTTATCTTCAGCGGCAAGTGTCTCATTTCCAATAACGTCTATTGTATTGAATCCGCCTAGAGGATTGCAGAAATCTCCGTCTTCCAAAATTAATACGGGCGAACTAAAAGTTGGAAGCATAGACGCGGCATTATAAAGGCCGGTAGTGGCATCTACGGCCAAATTTTCTGAAAGATTACGTTGATCTTCCAACACAGCTAAACCACCACTTTCAAACCCAATTATTACGTCACTGAAATAGAAACGGTCCAGCAAGTTAGGTTCCTGTTCTCGTGCAGATGCCACAAAGCACACTGTTTGTCCCAACTCGATAGTTTGGATGACTTCTTTCGTGACTTTGGAGCGAACATTAAGAATAGTGTCTTCAATATCGTAAGCCACTTCATATTCAATCCTAGTATCAACAACAGCACTAATGTTTTCATTGAAATCGGCAACATCATCACTCTCTACTATTTCAAGGTCTGTTGATACGAGGTCAAAGTTGGTCGCATTTAAATGTTCATATGTATGAGTCGACGTTGTTGTTTGCTCATCGACTACGTCTGTCGTTGCAAGAATAAGCGTTCGTATTTGTTCAAATGAACCCGATGTAGAGTCTCCTCTTGTGTAAGGCTGAATATAGGATAAATCTCCTTCATAACTTATTCTGCTTGGCGTATTCTGCCATTGGGCTGTTACTGGAGATAGAGCAATATTCTGCCCGACAATCTCAATCGTGCTGGTTGTTGTATCTTCGCCGTCTGAAACTGACACTTCGAATGTATATGTTTCATCTGCGGTCAAATCAGGGACCAGAACACTGAATTCAGCTGCTGCCTGAGTGCCAATGTTCAAGCTTGGTCCACCTGTTTGCGTCCAACTATAGGTCAGGCTGTCACCATCTGCATCACTACCAGCCGCTGATACAGAAATCATCTGCAGCTCATCAACCACTGTTAACGGAGCAGTGATGTTGACTGACGGCGCACGATTGACCGGAGCAGGCGCAGGACCAGGGGCCGGTGTGTTAGTGGAACCACCGCCTCCGCCGCTACAACCAACTAATACAAAAGCCATAGCTAACGCACTTGCTGCGACGTTCAATCTTGAAATCACGATGTTTCCCCAACCTACTTTACTGCGGCACTAATATTTATTTGGGACAAAGCTAGCCGGGTCAGTGACCAACCTAACTTGTCAATTTCAGGTAGAGCAATTTAAATGCCATTTGTATAGGTGATCTCGCAGCCCTTGGAAAAAGCGTCAACAAAATTGTTCACAATCTACAGACATATGTTACACATGTAACAAAATATATTTCGGGGAGAGAAAATGACTAAAATATCTGCGCCTTTATTCAAAATGGGCTTGCTTACAACTGTCGTATCTTTTGGATTTATTCTTGCCGCCTGCACGCCCGATGATGCGCTGCCTGATTCAGCCGAGGCGTCCATTTCTGAGGCTGCTGAAAATGCCAGCGATGAAGCCGCACCAACAGCCAAGCCAGATTATTCCCAGTTTACGGGTGAAGATAAAACGATCGATATTGACGGCGTGGCGCGGGAATATCGTGTGCATTTGCCACCAAGCTATGATGCCACCAGCAAAGCCCCCGTTGTGATCGCTATGCACGGCATGACATCGAATAAAAACTGGTTTCAAATCATGTCCAACATGGATGTTCATTCTGACGCGCAAGGGATGGTGACAGTTTATCCCCAAGGTCTGGAGCGCAAGCTTTTTGGAAATAGCCAATCGGTCACTCACTGGAATGCAAGCTTTGGTTCCGATGTGGATGACATTAGCTTTATCAGCCAGCTCATCGATACGGTTATTGCTGATTATAATCTGGATGCTGACCGCGTATACATCACCGGACATTCAAACGGTGGATTTATGACATATGAGCTCATGTGTTCTATTCCTGAAAAAATTGCCGCCGCTGCGCCACATGCTGCGCTGATGTCAAATGCCTCCAAACAAGATTGCGCGCAAAAACACAATATTCCTTTGCTTCACATCCACGGAACAGGTGATGGCGCTGTCCCGTATAAAGGACGGTTCGGATTTAACACGTCGGTTCCAGACACGCTAAAATTTTTCGCGGATCGCTATAATTGTGACGCAGAGAAAGTCAGCAAGGACCTGCCAGACCTGGATGTAAATGACGGCGCGACCGTGAGTTATGAGACATATGAAAACTGTCAATCTGGTGGTGCGATCGAGCATTATGTCATCCACGAAGGCGGACACACATGGTCAGGCAGCGAAATCGTCAATGACACGCCCCACTCCATGGATATCGACACGTCGAAACTCATTATAGACTTTTTCAATGGGAAATCGCGCCCAAGCTAACTCATTGCTCCTAGCTTAATACTTTCTGCCCCTTTCGTCTTAGCTCGCTTTGCATTATCAAAGCGGGCAAATGATGTATTCCCACTTAAAGGCTATCTGAATGTATAAAGTGAGCGCCACATGCGACCGCGCAACGGCTGAACGTTTGTCCGATGTTTTGGCGGACATGGACCCATCTCCTGCGGGCGCAGTTTCCACAGAAGAAGTGACACGCGTGACATGGCGTATTGATGCATTCTGCCATGATGAGGAAAGCGTACAAGCCTGTATCTCCATCATGGAAAGTGAAGCTGAAGGTCTGTCCGTCGCGCATGAAAAGCTAGCCGATAAAGACTGGGTCGCGGAAAGCCTTAAAGGACTACCCGCTGTAGAAGCAGGCCCCTATTATGTTGCCGGCGCACACGAGCTGACCAATCTTGAAGGCGGACGAATTCCTATCTGGATCGAAGCTGGTCCCGCCTTTGGAACAGGGCATCACGGCACAACAAAAGGCTGTCTTGAAGCTCTTTCTGATGTCGCTAAGAAACGTAAGCTTGGTAAAGTTTTGGACATCGGAACTGGATCAGCCGTTCTTGCGATCGCTGCAATGAAATCCGGTGCGAGTTTGGCTGTCGCGTCTGACATCGATGCTGAATCCATTCGCATTGCCAAAATCAATGCTGAAAACAACAAAATGGGCCGCAATCTGCATCTGCTCGTCGCCACAGGTGCCAATAATACATTCATCCGTAATCAGGGTAAGTATGACACTGTGATGGCCAATATTCTGGCGCGTCCACTTGTGTCGCTTTCGAGCGATATCACAAAGCTCACTAAAGATGGCGGGTACATCATTCTGTCTGGTCTTCTAAACCATCAGGAACCACAGGTTAAAGCCGCATTCTCTAACCGTGGTTTGGCGCTGGTCGATCGCCGCCGTCTTGGGGCATGGTCAACTTTGGTCTATCGCAAACCCGTTAAAAACAAAGCTGCTACAGCACTTGGGCGCGACCCGTGGATGGAAGATAATCTGTTTGATCCAGCTGAGTTTTTCGGCCTGATCTAAACGGCAATAAAACTTCTACATATTCACTTCCAAGACAATACTGATAGTCTTTGGAAACCAATTCTCATGAGCGACAGGTAAATAGAATGCTACAGACATTTGAAGTCACAGGCGGTCCATCATATGGACAAAGAAACCTGCCTTTATTGCGTGCCGAAATGAAAGCGCAAAATCTGGACGCTCTCTACATCCCGCATGAGGATGCATATCAGAACGAATATCTGCCTGCAGCTTATGATCGCCTGACATGGGTAACAGGATTTACAGGGTCTGCTGGTGCAGCATTTGTGTTGGAAAAATCTGCAATTGTTTTTGTCGATGGCCGCTATACTTTGCAAGCAGCAAACCAGCTAGATAATAGCTTATTTGAGCAAGCTGATTTGCTATCACCCGGTCCATTTAACTGGCTTTCCCAACAAGACTTTGCCGGCAAACGCTTAGGCGTTGATCTAGAACTTGTGAGCCAATTGGCATATGAAAATTTAGCCGAAGCGGCCAAAAAATCCGGCGCAGACATTGTCCCACTGGATACAAACCCCATAGATGCTGCGTGGGCAGACCAACCCGCTGAACCCACAGCGCTGGTGGTTTCTCATGACATAAAATATGCCGGCGAAGAGCACACCGCTAAACTTAAACGCGTTGGAAAACTCATCGCAGATGTGGGTGCCGATTGTGCCATCATCACATCTCCGGCATCCATTGCGTGGCTATTCAACATACGCGGAGGCGACGTAAAATGCTCACCTCTACCTTTAGGGCGGGCAATCATATATGCTGATGGTAATGCTGATCTGTTTTTAGAACCCATCAAGATTGATGAAACACTTAAAGCTCATCTAGATGGCATTTCGATATATTCGCCTTCCAAACTAGAAAATAAAATCAAAGAGTTACAGAATAAGTCTGTATCCTTAGATCCGGCGCTAGCGTCTGCTTGGTTTTTCAAAACTGTGACAGAAGCGGGTGCCAACATAATCTGCCAATCTGATCCTTCTGCACTTCCCCGTGCATGTAAAAATGATATTGAAATTCAAGGCTCTAAACAAGCCCATCTTCGTGATGCGATTGCGATTGTTCGTTTTCTAAAATGGTTAGATTCTGACAAAGTCCAGAGCGGCAAGGTCGATGAAATTGAGGCTGCTCAAAAACTCGAAAACTATAGAAACGAATTACAAGGCCTGAAAGACCTCTCCTTTGAGACTATTTCAGGTGCCGGATCTAACGGTGCGCACTGTCACTATCGCGTGAACGAAGACACAGTAAAAGTTCTAGAAAAGAACTCACTGTATCTCGTTGATTCCGGTGGTCAGTATCTAGATGGCACGACCGACATAACGCGCACTATCGCCATTGGTGAACCTACTCAGGAAATGAAAGAGCGTTACACCATCGTCCTAAAAGGACATATCGCGCTTGCCAAACTTCGCTTTCCAGAAGGCACAACAGGCTCTGCAATGGACGCAATCGCACGCGCGCCTTTATGGGCACTGGGGCTAGATTACGAACACGGGACCGGTCATGGTGTCGGCAGTTATCTTGGCGTGCATGAAGGCCCGCAACGCATTTCAAAAGCACCAAATAGGATTGCGCTAAAACCCGGCATGATCGTATCAAACGAACCTGGCTATTATAAAGCCAATGAGTACGGCATTCGCATAGAAAACCTGCAATATGTAACGCCACCACGTCAGTTAAAAAATGGCGACATTCCTATGATGGAATTTGAAGCATTGACGCTTGCCCCCCTATGCAGCCGCCTTATCGAAACTGGTATGCTGACACCTGATGAGTGGGTCTGGATCGACCGCTACCACAAGCGGGTGCTTAAAGAACTGTCCCCTTCCCTGACTGGCGAAGACCTTGAATGGCTCAAAATCGCATGTCAGCCGCTATAACGCGCTGACAAGCCTATTACGCCTTTATCATTTCAAGCCATTTGGCCTCACTCAACACCTCAACACCTAGATCTTGAGCTTTTTTGAGTTTGCTGCCAGCGCCTGGGCCAGCCACAACATAATCTGTTTTCTTGGAAACGGAACTTGCAACCTTTGCACCTAAAGCCTGCGCTTTGGACTTAGCTTCATCCCGCGTCATTAATTCAAGGCTTCCCGTAAACACAACTGTTTTACCTGCGACTACGCTATCCGTTTTAATAGCTTCAGCCTGCTCAATTTCGACTTCTGTCAACAGCTCAAGCATCATATCTTGATTGTGCGGCTCCATGAAAAACTCAATCAGAGCTTCAGCGGAAGCATCACCCATTCCATCGATATTTGATACGATCATAAATCCATTACCGGGCTTAGAGGCAAAAGCAGCTAGAAGAGATTTTCGGAAATTCTCCCACTCTCCATATCTCTGAGCCAAGGCTTCACACGCGGCACTATTCACACCAGCCATACGCAAAGCCGGAATTTGTCCAGACAATGTATTATCCAAAGATTCCGGCGGCATTTCAGGAATACCAGACCGATCAACATGACTTAGAATTTTTTCCAACGTAGTATCACCCACGCGATCTATTCCACTTAGCTTTAAATACGCTTCGCCTGGTCGCGCCTCAATGGCAGCATTCATCGCATCCTGAAACGCGTCAAAAGAAATGAAATTCTGCGCAAGCAAGCGGGAATTAGTTTGTCCAACATGAGGAATGCCTAAACCAATCAGCAGACGTGCAAACGGAATTTTTCGTTTTTGATCAATCGCTGCAAACAGGTTCTCCGAACTGGTTTTCCCAAACCCCTCCCACTCTTCCAGTGGCTTTAGGCCAACCTCTTCAATACGCGCAGATAATTGGAAAATATGCTGCGGTGCAGTCACCACGCCTTTATCAAAAAATAGCTCAATCTGCTTAGCCCCAAGGCCATCAATATCGAGCGCATTTCTAGAAACAAAATGCTTGAGCCGTTCCTTGGCCTGCGCTGCGCATATCAACCCGCCCGTACAGCGGCGACGCGCATCCTCTTCGCCTTTTTCATCAACTTCTCTTACCGCGCGTGAACCACAAACAGGACATTCAGTTGGAAAGTCAAAAGCTTGGGAATTTTCTGGTCGGTCTTCTAAAATAACACGCACGATTTGAGGAATAACATCCCCAGCACGTTGGATAACGACCTTATCGCCAACGCGTATGTCTTTGCGCTCTATTTCATCTTCGTTGTGAAGCGTCGCATTTGATACAACCACGCCGCCCACAGTGACAGGCTCCAACTTAGCTACAGGCGTTAAAGATCCTGTTCTGCCAACTTGTATCTCGATCTCGTTTAAGGTGGTAATCGCTTGTTCTGCAGGGAATTTATGCGCAATCGCCCAACGTGGGAAACGGGACACAAAACCAAGTCTAGACTGCCAATCCAAGCGATCAACTTTATATACGACGCCATCAATATCATAACCAAGGCCAGAGCGATCACTTGATATTTTATTATAATTTTCAATTAGTTCAGAAACTGAAGACGCTTTTTCCATCAATGGATTAATTGAAAATCCCCACTCTTTAAATGCATGCACGGCATCCAATTGGGTCTTTGCAAATTCCGAAGATGTCTCACCCCACGCATACGCAAAAAACTTCAGGGGGCGCGACTTGGTCACCTCTATATCTAATTGACGCAACGAACCTGCAGCTGCATTCCTTGGATTTGCAAAAGTCTTGCGGCCCGCATCTTCTTCACGTTCATTTAGCGAAGCAAAGTC
This sequence comes from uncultured Hyphomonadaceae bacterium, assembly GCA_964352025.1. Classification (GTDB taxonomy): domain Bacteria; phylum Pseudomonadota; class Alphaproteobacteria; order Caulobacterales; family Hyphomonadaceae; genus Hirschia. The sequence continues at coordinate 497,678 of CAYGPZ010000001.1, read as the reverse complement.
CGCATGAGACATATAGACTTCACCACGCACTTCAACACGATCTGGCCAGCCACTTCCGTGTAATTGATGTGGAATGTCTGGAAGCGTTTTCAAATTTGCTGTGACATCCTCGCCAACACGCCCGTCTCCACGTGTAGCTCCACTCACGAGCTTACCATTTTCATAATGTAGGTTCGCTGACAAACCATCAATTTTAGGTTCGGCTGTGATCGACAATTCAACGTCTTTCTCGAGACCTAAAAAGCGACGTATGCGTCCTAAAAACTCTTCAACATCTTCTTCAGAAAACGCATTGTCCAGAGACAACATAGGCTGGAGGTGAGTAATCTTATCAAACCGGCCGGACGGTTTGCTACCGACATTTTGACTAGGGCTTTCTGCGGATACTAAATCAGGGTGAGCAGCCTCCAATGCCAGCAATTCCTGACGATACGCATCGTATTCAGCATCTGACAGGCTTGGAGCGTCTTGCTCGTAATACTCTGCATCTGCTTGTCGAATTTGATCAGCTAATTCCTGCCAGCGCAGACGCGCTTCATCAAGGATGAGATCAGCAGACGAAGAATCAGAAAATGTATTGCTCATAACAGCCATATACTACTTGGACTATGCTCTCGCCAACAGTCTTGTTGCTGCCGCCCGCGCTTCTTTTGTAATCTCCGCGCCAGCTAGCATGCGCGCAATTTCTTCTTGACGCTGTCCCCGCTCCAAAACATCAATAGCTGTTTCTATGCTCCCTGACTTTTTCGCCTCGCCTTTAGAAATTCGCCATTGCTCATCTGCCATCGCTGCAACTTGCGGACTGTGCGTAATCGCAAGCACCTGACGCCCATGCGATAATTGATTTAATCTCTCACCAATTGCTGCAGCAACCGCTCCCCCAACACCAACATCAGCTTCGTCAAAAATCAAAGTTCCAGCCTGCCCCTCACGCGCAAGGCACACTTTCAATGCCAACGCAAAACGTGCGACCTCTCCACCCGAAGCAATCTTGTGCAAAGGCCCAAATTCCGCACCCGGGTTAGTACGCACTTCAAAAGCAATTTTATCACATCCATTAGGTCCGGCATCTTCTGGCTCAATCGGCTCAAGAATAACTCGAAATTCTGCTTTTTCCAACTTTAGCGGACCAAGTTCCTTTTTAAGGTCCTTTGCCAAAACCAGCCCTGCTTTTTTACGTTTCCGGCTGAGCTTTTCACACGCTTCCATATAGGTTTTTCCAGCTTCAATTTCTGCTGTTTTCGCCTTTAACAAAGCCTGATCAGAATGCACAATTTCGTCCAGCTGCATTCGCATACGATCACGCACCGCCGCCAGCTGATCTACATCGACATCATATTTTCGAGCCGCGGCCCGCAAAGCAAACAAGCGTGTCTCCGAATTTTCCAAAGCTACTGGAGAGTAATCTGATACCAACCGCAGCCGAGCAACCGCCTCATACGCTTCACTCGCCTCTATTAACGCGCGTTCTAGCGCATCAGCAGCCTCAGACAATTGAACCTTTATTGGCGCATCATCTGAACTTTCTAAAACAACTGGCATAGAGGCAGCCCGTCCGAGCGCACGAGAGGCTGATGATAAAGACTGCTCAGGGCTAGATTTATCTAATTGCTTTAATGCGTCTTCGACAGCATTCGCGACTTTCTCAGCAGATTGAAGCTCCAACCTCTCTTGTGCCAGCGCTTCAGCCTCTCCCTCATGCGGATCAAGATTATCTAACTCCTCGACTGCAAAAGCGAGAAATTCTCTATCGGCTTGCGCGCGCTGAAGGCGCGATTCTACAGCTTTACGTCCCTCAATCGCTGTCCGCCATTTATCCCACGTATCAGCACAAGCTTTTAATTGACTGTCTGTTTCCGCAAATGAGTCGAGTAATTTTCTATGCTGCGCCACAGCAAGCAGGCTATGCCCCGCATGTTGCCCATGCACCTCAACAAGCAGGTCAGATAGAGATTGCAAGAGCCGACCACTTACAGGGGCATCATTTAAATACCCTTTTGTAGATCCACCACGGCGCAAAATACGCCTGATAACAATAGCTTCATCACTATCAAGCTCGATATCATTATCACGGATAATCTGCCTGACTGGATGGTTGGCGGGCGGATCAAATGTCGCTGTAACTTTTGCGGAATCACACCCGGACCGGATGGCTCCCCTACCCGTTTTAGCACCTAAGGCAAAGCCTAAGGCAGCGAGCAAAATGGATTTACCTGCACCGGTTTCTCCGGTCAGAGCGGTAAAGCCCGTATCCAGATCAAGATCGAGGGCACGGACTAAAACAAAATCACGTATGGAAAGTGCTATCAACATAGGAATATGGATAGCACAAACAGAACAAAAGAGAAACAAAAATGTTCCGCTTTTGTTTTATTTTAACAGATTGACCTACTCGACAGAGGTATTTCCATGCTTTTGCAACAGCTTATAACTGTCTTCATACCAATCGCTCATCGGATAGTTATGCCCGAGAACAGCAGCAGATTTTTGGGCCTGACCAACTAATCCAATTGACATATAGGCTTCGACAAGTCTGTGCAAAGCCTCAGCAGTGTGCGTGGTTGTTTCAAACTCGTCGATCACTCGTTTAAACCGGTTGATCGCAGCCAGATATTCAGACGATTTTAGATAGTAACGTCCAATCTCCATCTCTTTACCAGCAAGCTGGTCTCTGACCATGTCGATCTTCAGCTCAGCATCGCGCGCATATTCGGACGCTGGATAGCGACGCACAACATCTTCCAATGCATGCAAGGCAAGCACTGTTCTACCCTGATCACGACCAACATCCGTAATCTGATCAAAATGCGTCAAACCAATAAGATAGTGAGCATATGGTGCACCTTCTGAACTTGGGTAAAGCGCGATATACTCTCCGGCACTTGCCACAACATCTTCATATTGTTTTGAACGATATTGAACGTAAGCTGTCATAAGCATGGCACGTTCAGCCCATTCGGAATATGGGTGCTGGCGTTGCACTTCCTGAAATTCCAGAGTCGCCTTCGCCCACTGACGACGGTCTACACTGAGGGCAGCTTCATTATACAATTGCTCAACTGGCTTTTCGATATATGCCAATTCAGCTTTACGTCCAGATGAAGAACAATTGCTCAACATCAGCGCAGACGCGCCAACAGCCAGTAGCAAAAGTGATTTGCTTTTATTCGCCATCAGTAAACTCCATTACTCTTCACTCTTGTCTAACCCACTGATACGCGCACGCCAACCACCTAGACAGCAGAGAGTCTGCAAGTTTAGCTTTTACAGCCCGATTAAGGCGATAATATTTTAAATAATTACAGTAAATGCAAGCGAAAACGTCTATTTTTCAGCCATTACTGCCTTATCGGCCCAATCGAATTAAGCTGGTGCAACCATTTCAGCGTTAAGTTTTTCAATGCCTGGAACAAACATTGACGCTGTTTGCGAAACTTCAACCTCATCATCTACCCATTCCCAGCTTGTTGGGTCAGCTAGTAATGCGAGCACGAGTTTATTGTTGATTGCGTGTCCTGGGCGGTCACCTTCAAACACACCTGATATGGCACCACCTGCCAAGAAGATATCACCAATGGCATCTAGTATTTTGTGACGTACAAATTCATCAGCGACGTGAAGCCCTTCTGGGTTCAACACTTTGTCACCTTCAAGTGCCACTGCATTTTCCATAGATGCACCACGCGCAAGACCCATAGATTTCAATTTCTCAAAATCACTCGTAAATCCGAACGTCCGTGCAAATGCAAGGTCACGCACGAATGAACCGCGTGTGAGCTGAAAAGCAAAACTCTGCTCGCCGATAGCCGCACTATCAAATTCAATTCTTACACGAAGCTCAAATGGAGCATTTGGTTTATCCGATGGGATTAAACGCGCAAACTTATCGCCCTCAACAACCTCAACCGGCTTTAAAATACGCATACGACGACGTGGCGCTGACAATTCTTTTATGCCGGCGTGCAACATCAATTGGCAATATAGACTGGATGAACCGTCCATAATCGGTGTTTCAGGACCATCAATTTCGATAATCAGGTTATCAATACAGAGGCCAGCACACGCTGCTAATAAATGCTCGACCGTCGAAACAGATACGCCTGCTTTGTTCGCAATCGTGGTTCCCAATTGAACAGTTGTTACATTGGTTCCGATAGCTTGGATCGTGTTATCTTTATCTGTGATATCAGTTCTGACAAATACAATGCCTGTATCTACATCAGCTGGCTTTAAAACTATTCTTGCACGTTCCCCAGTGTGTAAACCTACACCCGCACATACTGCAGGACCTGCTAGAGTTTTTTGATACGCCATACTGTAACCCTCTAGGATTAACTCTACTGACACAGATCTCTCTGCGCTGTTCTATTAAGTACAATATGTAAATTCATCCCCCAAAAACTCAATTAAAGGATTGTTTCGGGATGTTGCAAAGCAGACAATCAGACACAAAAAACGCCCTTATATCAATGCATAAGGGCGTTTCATAACTGTAACAATACGACAAATTAACAGAAAGTTAATACTTCTAGTTGTTGGCCGAGCGCCTCAAAAAGGCAGGAATCTCTAATTCATCTTCTTCATATTCATCTGACTTCTCAGCAGATTCTGCTTCCGCTTCAGGCTTAGCTTCCTGGTCAGAACCTTTACCCCAGCCAAACAAAGAACCTCGGCCGGATTTAGATGAAGCCTCTTCTTGCGCTTCTTCTTCAGACACAATTGGATCAGCATCCTGTTGCGCCTGCGCATCTTCCCCGTCATCTTCTTGCACACTTGGACGACGATTAATAATCGGTGGAGCGACAGCGGGTTCAGCGTCCTGAACAGGTGTAGTTTCAGCACTAGCCTCTTCAGCAGAAGCCACTTCTTCTGGAGCTGGTTCAGAAATTTCCGGCACAGCATCTAAAGCAGCAGAAATAGCATCTGCAGCTGTTGGTTCAGTTTCGACAGTTACTGGCTGTGCAAAAGGTCTTTGTGTCGCTGGTGTAGCTCCCCTGGATTCTTCATATGAAATACCCGTTGCAACAACAGATACTCTTATTTTTCCATCAAGAGAGTGATCGAAAGTAGATCCAAGAATGATTTGAGCGTCAGGATCAACTTCCTTGCGTACCTCATTCGCAGCTTCATCAACTTCATACAATGTCATGTCATAGCCACCTGTGATGTTAATCAACACCCCTTTGGCACCCTTCATTGACACTTCATCTAACAACGGATTTGCGATCGCAGCTTGAGCAGCTTTCAAAGCACGGTGATCGCCATCAGCCTCACCCGTTCCCATCATCGCAGCTTCCATACCGGACATAACAGTCCGCACATCAGCAAAATCAAGATTGATAAGTCCTGGCATAACCATAAGGTCAGTTACACCGCGGACACCTTCATAAAGAACTTCATCCGCCATAGTGAAAGCATCAGCAAATGTCGTATTCGCATTCGCAATGCGGAATAGGTTCTGATTTGGAATAATAATCAGCGTGTCTACAAAATTGCGAAGCTCTTCAACGCCCTCTTCGGCTATTGTCATGCGACGCTTACCTTCAAAATCAAACGGCTTTGTGACCACCCCAACAGTCAACACGCCCATCTCTTTAGCAACCCGCGCAATGACAGGTGCAGCTCCCGTACCGGTACCGCCTCCCATGCCTGCTGCGATGAAGGCCATGTGCGCGCCTTCCAATTGCTTTTTGATTTCTTCAATAGATTCTTCAGCTGATTCAGCACCAACTGATGGTTTGGCTCCTGCGCCCAACCCTTCTGTTGTTTTCATTCCCAGCTGAACTTTATGGTCCGCCTGAGACTGTAAAAGAGCCTGACTATCCGTATTAGCAACAATGAACTCGACGCCTTGCAGCTCGGATTCAATCATGTTGTTCACAGCGTTACCGCCTGCGCCGCCAACACCAAAAACGATTATACGTGGTTTCAACTCTACCGGCATCGTGCCGCACCTCGTGAAAATATAGCCAGAACAAATCGTACCATATAAATGACGACTGTCCAAAAGGGGTATTACTCTTGAAAGTAGACAAATATGCCTAAGTGCAAGTTAACTATATACGGTAAATCTGCAATATTTTTTACAGAATCAAGATGGATCACTGCGTATTATCTGCAATATTCATCGAAATTAGCGGAAAACTAGAAATTTTCGCGTAGCCAACTCGTTGCCTTACTTAATATAGATCCACCGGCTGCAGGATTCCGAGACTTGCTTAGTAGAGGCGCAACAGCACCTGCTCCGCCAGACATTTCCCATTTCAACAAGCCTGCCGCTGATGAAAAAGCAGGTATTTGGTAAGTTTCACCAAGTCCTGAAACGCGAGAAGGACGCGCCATTCTTACAGGTGCGCGAAACACCTCTTCAGCCACATCACGCATACCTGGCAATTGACTAGTTCCACCAGTTAGTACGATACGTCTCGGCAATGGACGATACTGTGCGGATGCCTTTGACAGGCGTTTCTCCAGCATTTCCAGCATTTCTTCAAAGCGCGGACGCAACATGTTAGTCAGCTCAGCTTTCGATGTCGTGCCGGCTTCCAATCGACCATCTTCTCCAAGACGAGGTGCGTCCACAACATCAAATGCCTGCACCTGAGTCAGAGCGACCGCTCCGTGAAGCGTTTTTAATCGTTCCGCAGCAGCAAATGTTGTTCCCAACCCTTGCGCAAGATCGGATGAAGCACGCGCGCCGCCAACAGGTACACTGTCTAGATAGATCAAATTACCTTCATAGAAACACGCAGCACTGGTTACCCCGCCGCCCATATCAATGACAGTTGCACCCTGATCTATTTCATCCTCAACCAAAACGGACAAACCTGCCGCATAAGGAGATGCAACAATTGAGATCGGGTTTAAATGTGCACGCGTTACACATTGTGCAATATTTTTTAGAGGTGCAGCAGGTCCAGATACGACCAACATGGTGACAGTCAATCGCGTCGCGATCATACCGCGTGGATCTTTTACGCCGCCTGCTCCATCAAGGCCAAAACCAAGTGGTGTTGCATGTAAAATCTGACGATCCGGCGCTTGAAATGTCGCAAGCGCAGAGTTTATCGCATCGCGCACATGCATTTGTGTAATCTCACGATTACCGACATTAACGCCACCTTCTAGGTAATTACTTTTCAGGTTTGGCCCCGAAACACCCAGAACGATATCAGAGATACGCGTGTCGGCAGCGCGCTCAGCCTGCTCAACAGCCACGCGGATAGAGCGCTCGAGCGCATCCATATCAGTCACAGCACCGTTTTTCACGCCGCGAGACGCCTGATGTCCCGCACCTACGACATGGACACTTTTACTGCCTTCAGAATTTTTTGAAATCAGACACGCAACTTTCGACGTCCCAATATCAAGCGCAGCTAAGTACGGGGCTTTGCCCGCAAGCTTATCTCGCATCTTAATACGACTCGCCAAAGATGACATGTAATTAAGCCCCCCCGGACTTATCTTGAATTGATGAACTTTGCTCGTAAGCTGCCCTTGCTTCACCTAATCCAACGGCGAAACGTTCAGGGTCACGTGCATCAATACGGGAAACTTCTGAATCTTCTGCTAACACACCGGTTGCATCATCCAAATTATAAACCGCAAGTAGAGCAGCATCAACTTGTGCATCTTCTGGCAAGGCAATTTCAAGCCCTGTATCCAGACGCAAATCCCAACGACGTCCACCAACTCGCATCGCGACCTCAAGGTTTTCAGAGATTTGCGGGTGTAATTCCAAGTGCTCTAAAAGTTCTGGCGCTGCATATCCTGCGGCGGGTCCAACAACGCGCGGCAGATCAACATACTGGGTTGGATCTTCACCTTCCATCGGCTTGCCAACCTGATCAATGACTTTCCACTCGCCATCCGTCTGCCACAGCGCAAGTGGGCGACGGTTTTCAGCTAATATCCAGATATCCCCCGGCCACTGGCGAAGCACACGCACTTCAGACACATTGTCCACAGCACCTTCAATACGTTCTTTAATCTCGAACGGATCAGCGCGGAACATGTTTGAATCAAGCTCAATACCAACAACATTCAGCACATCGGCTTTTGTTCTTGGGTCGAGACCTTCAATAGAAACTTTTGTGACAGTAAAGCCAGCTGACTTGGCCGTTGCATCTAGACTGTCTTGAATACGTTCATCAATCGATGCGAGCGAGCCGCCCATCCAAGCAGCAACAGCAACCATGACGGCACCGGCTGTTACCGTACCAAACGCATATGTCGACAATTGCTCGGACAAAATAGTGGTGGGCACAACCTCTTGGGGTTTTGCTTGCTTTTTACCTTTTTGCGCCTTGCTTCTCACCTGTGACATGAAGCGTCCTCTATCATCCAACGAACCAGCTTTTCGTAACTGATCCCCTTATACGCCGCCTGTTCTGGAACAAGTGATGTCGGGGTCATGCCCGGCTGGGTATTTGTCTCTAATATTACTAGTCTTTGTGCATCATCATCGTAACGAAAGTCTGAACGTGACACGCCGCGGCATCCAAGAGCATTATGAGCAACAAGCGCGGCTTCGAGCGCAGCTTGCGTCACTTCCTCTGGTATTTCAGCCGGAATGACATGTTTTGACCCTCCAGCCTCATATTTGGCTGAGTAATCGTAATAATCTCTTAAAGTCGTAATTTCTGTTACGCCAAGCCCGTCATCGCCCATAACAGACACAGTCAATTCGCGTCCGGGAATGAACTGCTCGACCAATACAGATTCACCAAACCCCCATTTAGGGTCCAACAGTTCTGCAGGAGGTCGCTTAGCCCCCTCTTGAACAATAAGCACACCAAAAGAAGAACCCTCAGCGATCGGCTTCACCACATAGGGTGGTTCCATCACATGCTCAGCGGCGACATCTTCTTTTGCGTAAACACCACCTTCGGCGACAAGCAATCCAACGCGTTCATAAACGCCGCGAGATTTGGCTTTATCCATAGCTAGCGCAGACGCCAAAACACCAGAATGAGAATACGGAATTTCGAGGATTTCCAGCAAACCTTGAACGCAGCCATCTTCACCATAAGGACCATGGAGTGCGTTAAGTACAATATCAGGCTTGGCATCCTGCAATTGTTTTGACAGGTCGCGCGTCACGTCGATTTCAATAACGTCAAAGCCCTCTTCACGGGCTGCTTGGGCCATACCACGGCCGGACGAAAGAGAAACTTCTCTTTCCGACGACCATCCACCCATTATGACTGCTACGCGCTTCATCAATAAAACTCCTCAAGTCAACGATTTTGAACTGTGAAGGTTAAACAATCTTGCGCTGAAAAGCATAAAATTTGATCTAATTTTTATGTAATCAGTAAATAAACAAAATATTGATTAAAAATCATATTGTTAGGCAATTATCTTTATCTCCAATTTATACATTAAACTTGGCTTAGAAATTCGATTTACGTCCGCAACGACTTCTTAAACATGAATTTGTGTAAACAAAGACTGGAGAGCACTTAATGTTTACCCTGTAGCACATCGTTTTTTTAAAGAAGACTTTCTCTCCCAAACTCCATTTTTTCACACTCGAATTCCCGCTCGAAGAATTTGAAAATCTATATTGTTGACATTTACAGTTACAAGTGTAACACAATCATTACTAATAAATCATACTCGCCTAATTTGTAATAGCGTGGAAAATAGAATGTCAAAATATCTCAGGTCGCTAAGTCTTGCTGTAATCTGCCTATCCCTCCCTGCTGCATATGCGTCAGATACATCGTCTAAAACAGTTTATAAATTGGAAGACTTTCAGCAGTTTGCACCGACCTCAGCATTGGACATGCTAAGAAATGTTTCAGGCTTCACTATTTCCCAAGGCGAAAATGTACGTGGATTGGGTCAGGCAAACGGAAATGTCCTGATCAATGGCAAACGTGTTTCAACAAAATCATCGAGCCTGCGGGATATTCTGCGTCAGATTTCTCCCGAAAATGTAGTTCAGATAACCATTCAAGATGCATCCGAATTCAATATTCCCGGCCTATCAGGGGAAATTGCCAATGTAGAAACGAATGTCACTGGATTTTCCGGAAAGTGGCGCTGGACACCTGTTTTTAGAAGTCACAGAGAACCTTGGTGGTCAAATGGTGAAATATCCGCATCAGGAGAAACAGGTCCATTTGATTATACAGTCAATTTTAAGAGTTTACCGCGCCGTATCACGGCCCGTGGTCCAGAATTTGTTCGAAATGCAAATGGAGACCTGCTTCAAAAACGCAATGAACATATTAATTTTGATCGAGAACGTCCATCCATCTCCACCCGCATTGGGTATGAAAGCCCCGCGGGCTCTATTGGTAACCTCAACCTCAAATATGAAACACTTGACTGGCATATTACTGAATATTCAGACCGCCAAGGATTTGGGCTGGACGATCGTTTCCCGAGCGAGTTCCATATCTTCGACGAAAGCGGACAAAATTGGGAAGTCGATATCAATGCAGACTATGAATTTGACCTTGGCGATGGCCGCCTCAAACTCATTGGTTTGTACAATATTTTGGATTTTCCTCACTACAATCAATTTAGCATAGCGCTTCCAAATAATCAGTTCGAAAATGGTGCCAGATACCATAAGGAAAGACTCCATAAAGAGACTATTTTGCGCAGCGAATATTCTTGGGTGACGGGTTCAGACAAAAACTGGCAACTCTCATTGGAAACGGCATTTAACTCGCTCGAACAAGATAGTGTAGAGTTTTCTCAAATTGCCGGCACGCGAGATTTTGCGCTAAATGAAGGCTCAATAAATTACGATCTCGTGGAAGAAAAACGTGCGGAAGTGAATTTCACCCACGGCCGCCCCCTATCCTCCAAACTCGATTTACAAACATCTCTAGGAGCTGAGTTTTCAGAAATTTCTCAAGCCGGAACCGGTGAAGCCGTCCGCGAGTTTATCCGCCCCAAAGGGTTTGCATCCCTTAGTTACGCGTACTCACCCGACCTTAACTTCACTGCTAAATTGGAACGCTTGGTCGGTCAGCTTAATTTTGGAGATTTTCTTGCGACGCGAGACTTAATCGACGGATCGGACAACGGCACAAACACAGATCTGGTCCCAGACCAAAGATGGCGTTTGGCATTGGAAACAACAAAACAGTTTGGTCCATGGGGCTCTACGACACTTGAACTTGCAGGAGAGGAAATTGAAGATTTCATCCTGCAAATTCCACTCGGTGCAGGAAATGAAGCGCCCGGAAATCTCGATACACCTACACGTCGCCTAAGTGCGATATGGTCCGGTACATTTAACTTCAAACCTTTAAACATTGATGGGCTGAAACTCGATTACACGCTTGAGTCTTTCTATTCTAACCTAGAGGACCCGCTCACTGGAGAAGGTCGGCGCATAGATGACGAACACAAATCCTACATCGAACTACTTTTGCAATATGATATTCCCAATTCTGATTGGGCGCTCTCCACCTATTATGAGATAGCGAGACGCGCCTACGGAAATCGCCTGGATCTAAGGTTCCGCCGATATAATCAGGATGACCCCTTCGTCGGATTTACAATTACCCATAAAGACGTGTTTGGCATGAAAGCATCTCTTGGTTTTCGTAATATGGCCAATCAGGACAGGAATTTATATCGGGAATTTTATGTCGACCGCCGTGATAGCCCTTTGGACTATACCGAATTTAGAAACCGCAAATACGACACTTACGTCCAGTTTTCTCTAAGTAGCACTTTCTAATTCGTTGATTGACATAGCGTTGTGGAAGGCCATAGAAACAGGCAGGTTTAAAGCTACCTGCCGCCCTATGGATAATTTCCAATGGTGAAACGCTTGATTGGATATTCCAATCCTATCTCATCAGAACCCATTTTGGGGTGCTTTTAGAAAAGCGATCTGTTGGCAATATGGGCACCGACTTTATGTGATCGCGTTTTTAAAAGGAATCGTCTTATGAGACACCCTTCCAAACGCCTACCCGCAACTATCCATGGCGCGAAAGACTACGCAAAATCATTGCGAGCTGGGCATTCTGATTTATCTCATTCAAAAGCGCTTGAATTGACCGCACACGCATTGGGATATGCCAATTGGAATATAGCCGCCGCGCGATTATCCAATCGGTCACGGTTTGAGCCACAAATTGGCGATACAGTTGAAGGTAAATATCTAAAACAAAGCTTCAAAGGTACCATTATAGCCGTTCGATGTATGGGCAAAGGCTCACATTATCAGGTCAGCATTCATTTTGATGAAGCCGTTGATGTTGTCTCTTTTGACTCATTTTCGGCGTTTCGCCAGCGCATCAATATACTTCTTGATAGCGAAGGCGTGAGTGCAAATGCGACAAGTGATGGCGAACCGCATATGACTATCTTCGAAACTCATTCAAACATTGTCTAACGAATATCGTAGGCCGCATTCTTTAAAGCGTGCGGCCTATACGTTTTATTTCCCAGCGCAGCTCCACACCGGAATTCTCTTTGACCTTGGCACGTACATCCTCGCCAAGCCCTTCAATATCCGCAGCTGTCGCCTCACCAGTATTGATCATGAAGTTACAGTGCTTTTCAGACACCTGAGCACCGCCGCGCTTAGCACCGCGCATACCCGCTTCATCAATCAGTTTCCAGCATTTACGTTGATCCGGCGTACCGGGCGGATCGGGATTGGCAAAAGTAGATCCACCTGTTTTTTCACGAATAGGCTGTGCTTCTTCACGTCGTTTTTTCAGCGCCTCAATACGTTCTTTAACGATTGCAGGTTCGATAACTGTTCCGCGAAAAAGCGCCTCTACGAAAATCATCTCTTCAGGTGCTTCGGAATGGCGATAGGAATATCCAAAGTCTCGATTGACCAGCGTCACCCACTGCCCTTTTCGGGTCAGCGCAATAGCCTCAACCAATACATCTGCTGTTTCTTGCTCATAGCATCCTGCATTCATCCGCAAAGCACCACCGATTGTGCCCGGCACACCAGAGAAAAACTCAAGACCACTTAGGCCGAACATAGCTGCTTTTTGAGATACCTTACTGTCCAATGCCGCCGCGCCTGCGACCAATTCATTGCCCTGAACACGTATTTTTCCAAATGCTGGCGTCAGACGTATAACAACACCTTCCACCCCGCCATCACGGACAATCACATTGGACGCAGCGCCCAATACAGTTACCGGAATATCCTCAGGCAGCGCCTTTAGAAAGTCCGCTAAATCATCTGGATCGGCAGGAAGGTAGAGCACATCAGCTTTGCCGCCAACGCGGAACCACGTAAACGGTTTTAGATCTGCATCAGCAATCAGTTTACCGCGCACTTCTGGCATTCTAGAAATAAGATCAGTCATAGCACTGCCAATAGCTTGATTTCCTTTTTCTCACCAGAATTTATTTTAAACCTGAGCAACAGATAGGACCTTCTAACGATCCTCTAACTCAATCGTGATGATTGGTGAGTTGCGTCATTTCCATCTTCTCCGTCATATTTGAAAGTGAGATATATGGAGAGGAAATAGCGAAATGATGACTGCCAGCAAAACACTCAAGAATGCATGCGCAAGCTTAGCATTTATAACTGTATTCTCACCTGCGATAGCTTTCGCACAAACGAGCCCCATTCCTCAATTTGCGACCTTTGATCCGGCGAGCTCTGCGGTTATCGACTACACCATTATTGATAATTTCCTCGGTGCAGTCGGTGTCCCTGAGAAAGGCCGTTACTTGCCATCATATGATATTATGAGAGCTGAAGGTCACAACTATCTATCTCGATACCTAGCCAACCTTGAACAAATTCCCGTTTCACAACTAAACAAAGATGAGCAACTTGCATATTGGCTCAATGTTCACAACCTGCTTGTTATTCAAGCAGTTACAGATGAGAAGAAATCATCCGGATTTAAGAAAAAACGTGGCACGCCTACACAACCCGGCCCTTCCTGGACTAAGAAACGCGTCATTGTAGAAGGCGTGGAGTTGTCGCTTCATGATATTGAGCAAGGCATATTGCTCGCCAATTGGGATAACCCGAATATCCTGTATGGCATGTATCAAGGATTCAAAGACGCACCGGCCATGGGTACAATGTGCTTTTCGGGCCCCACAGTTCAAGAGTCATTGAAACAAGCTGCTCAAAAATATGTTTCGAATACCAAATCAGTAAAAGTCAAAAAATCTTCCGTACGGGTTTCAGAATTTTATGACTGGTACAAATCTACAGTTTTCAATGGAGACGATGCTGAGCTGCTATCTCATTTAGCATCTTATGCGCCTGAAAAAACGAAATCTAATTTGGCTGCCAGCAGCGAACTTAAATTCAAACAGCTGAGTTCATCTATCGATAATTTTGTTGTCCGCCAGCAAGCCAATTCTGCGGCAGGGTCAAGTAGTGGAGATACTTATCAACCTAGCCAAAACAACAACCGTTCAATTGGACGAGGCTCTTAAAGCTTGGTACAGCTCCGTTCTGGAATTCACTTAGCTGCCATTGGATTAATTGTTTCAACAATCTTGATTGGATTCGCCTCCCAGCTTTTTCCATACGGAGCATCGCCTACACCAGCGAACATGACGCCATTGCTTGCGAGCTTATTTATCGGTTCATCTACCTATTTCGCGCTCTCTTTATGGCTTCCCCAAAAGAAAGCTGGAATCGCTTCAGTCTGGCTGGTGTTTCTAATCGGCTTAGCCATGCGTTTAATAATGTTCGCATCCAACCCTGTCATGGAAGATGATTGGTATCGATATCTGTGGGATGGAGCAGTCGTATCTTCTGAATTAAATCCATATGAATACGCACCGTCCGAGGCTTCAAGCTACGATCTTTTTGGAAACCCTCTGCCCCAAACACTTGATGTATCAGAAGATCAAGCAGCCCTGCAGGAGCTCGCAAACAAAAATCCGACATCCCACAGCCGGATCAATTACCCACTCGTCAAAACCATATATCCACCCATCGCTCAATCAGCGTTCGCAGCATCGCATATTTTGTCACCGTTCGATTTTAATGCGTGGAGAACTATTCTTCTTATCATTGATTGTATTGGCTTTCTCATCCTGCTTGCTGCTTTAAAGGCATTCAATCGATCTAGCATATGGGCAGTCTTATATTGGTGGAATCCAGTCATTATTACACATGGCTTTGGTGCGGGTCATATGGACGTACTTCTCCCACCTTTCATCTTTGCCGCCCTATGGATGAGCAAAACCAAAAAATGGGGATTAACAGGTCTGGCTCTGTCTGGCGCTGTTGGGGTAAAATTATGGCCTATCCTGCTAGCGCCCATCTTCTTATTTAGCGGTGGCCATTCAAGGAAAATCCAAGCTAAATTTGCTCTGGTTTTCAGCATAATGTCGGCGGTTTTTATCGCCCCACAGGCTATTCAGGCACTGTCACCTGGTGCTGGCTTCGTAACCTATTCCGAGAGCTGGAGGAATTACGCATTTCTGTTCTCTATATTAGAAGATGGCGTATTTGTACTCTTTGAAAATCCCGGCGCTTTATCCCGACTTTTCGTGCTCGTAACAGTGAGTAGTTTGACATTGTATTGCGCGTTTTGGGCACGCCACAGGATAGAGCGCCTGCCTGCTGCTATAACCTTAGCGACGCTTGCATTGGTCCTACTCTCTCCAACCGGATATCCTTGGTATTTAATATGGATAGCTGCGCTATTGCCGTTTTATTCTAGTGCAGCGCTTACCAGCTTAGTTCTATTCTACCCTCTTTATTATCTCCGCTTCTGGTTAGGCGATGATAGTGTCTTATTGCAATGGGTGATCATTCCAATTGCTTTTGGAATACCCCTATTCTTGCTGATAAAGTCGATGATCAGACAGAGATTAATCACATGAGAAAAGTCGTGATTATACCTGCCTATAATGAAGCACTCGCAATTGGAAAAGTCGTCACAGACGCACTTGTATTCGCCGATTTAGTCATTGTCGCAAACAATGCCTCCACCGATGACACAGCCCAGATATCAGAAGCAGCAGGTGCCAAAGTCGTCAACGCGCCTATACGTGGATATGGAAGAGCCTGCATGGCGGGCGTCGATCTGACGAATGACAGCGACTTACTTATTTTCATGGACGGTGATGGAGCCGATGTCGCAACCGATATTCCAACGCTCATAGCACCCATTCTGAACAAAAAAGCGGATTTCGTCATAGGCTCAAGAACACGCGGACACGTTGAAAAAGGTGCGCTTACGATTCAACAAATTTGGGGCAATACCCTCGCTTGCTTCCTCATGCGTTTAATGTGGAACGGACAGTTCACGGATCTGGGGCCGTTTCGTGCAATTACCAAGCAAGCCTATAACCAACTGAACATGACTGCTCCGACTTTTGGCTGGACCGTTGAAATGCAAATTCGTGCGCTAAAGCAAAAATTGCGAACAGCAGAAGTCAGTGTGAATTATAAACGACGAATTGGTATTTCTAAAATTTCAGGAACAGTTCGCGGTGTCATACTCGCAGCAATTTTCATTCTCGGCACAATAGCTAAAGAAGCCATATCCTCCCCAGCAAAGCGCCAACATACCCCACCAACTTAACATCTCTCACACGAACTCGCTTTCTTGTGAAAATACGTGGCTAAAGTGTTTAGTGACAAAACGTTAGGACTGAAGCACACTCAATTCAAATAAGTCATTTGGAGAAAAAACATGTCTGCGATCAGCAAATGGGGCGGCTATGTCCTCGCAGCTTTCATGGCCTTTATGGGGATACAGAAATTCATTGGCGATGTGCCAATTTTCTTGATCATCGAGAACAATCTGGAAAAAGACATTGGTCTCGTCCTTCCCTTCGTTGACCCTGTCATAAAGTATCTGACCGGTGTAGCCGAAATTGCAGCAGCCGTTATCTTGGTTGCAGGACTTCGCCTTATCGGCGGCGGTCTATCAGTTGCCGTTATTGGTGGAGCAATCTTAGCTCACCTCACATTTTTGGGTGTCCACACGCCTATGACATCCGCACCTGACGCTGAAACAAGCCCTGTATTATTTATCATGGCAATTGTATTTTTCGTCCTAGCGGGCGCGGTTACATATGCGGCCTACACGGAACGCACTAAATCCTAATCTCCAGATTTAAGTGACAAATATTAGCAGCTTCAACACCAATAGGAGCTGCTTTTTTTGACTTTAGCGTGATCAGCTTCCAAATTTGTGGTACCGAAAATAAACCGAAATTCGGTTCCCATGTTTAACTGGAAGGATATCCCATGAAACGCACAGTTATTAGCTTGTCTCTAGCGACTGCGTTGCTTGCAGGATGCCAATCTTACGAACCGAGTAACTCAATGCCTAAATCACCCGGCCTGCCTCCACCTCCTTTTACGCCATCTTCTGAACCTGATGCACCGGAGGCAGAAACATTTTCTGAAGAAGACCTAATTGTCGGCGGTTATGCGCCAATGAATAATGAAGATGAGCATTCGGTCAAAGCCAAAGAAATGGTCATTGACGCAATTTACAAAAAATACCCAACAAGGGCATTGGTCGACAAAGTCGAAACACAGATCCAAGTCGTCGCTGGTTTAAATTATGGTTTCAAGATTGAGATGTCTGGCCCCAAGGCCACGCGCGATATTTTCGAAGGTGTGGTCTATAGAGACCTCGAGGATAATTTCGAGCTTACGAGCTTGAGCCAGCTACAAGGACAGTAACGAGCAACTGCTTAGGCTTCGACGGAGACCAGAGTACCGGGAATTGGCATGGCAGCTTTGACTTCTTTTTCAAAGTCGATCAGGTCTTCGTCCAATTCATCGAATTCTTTCTTAGCTTCCTTGAATTCTTCAGTCTTTTCCGGCGGCTCTGGCAAAGTGAACATGCCTTTTTTGCCTGCATGTTCAAATTCGAGCTTAAGTTTTTTGGCAAACTCACGGACCGTATTCACAAAATCCATATTATGGATGTAAGCCATGTATTGAGGTGAGTCTTTCGCCTTAACCCACTTCACATCACTTTGCTCAGCCTGAGTACCATACGCGCTCTGAGCCGCTTTGCGATTCGATGCTGAATCTTCTTTTCCATAAATTTCATTTACGGATTTACCAGATTCCAGCTGTTCAATTCGTTCAGCGCGTTTTTCTTCAGCCGATTCATGCTTAGCTAAAAAACGAGATTTAGGTTCTTCAACGTCCTGATCAATTTCTTCTGCATCCGCCTCGACATTTTCGGACGCTTCTATAGCTTCAGCTTGTTCTTCAGCGTCCTGCAAGGAGCCTTCAGCATCATCTGCTGTTTTCACAGATGGTGTTGGCGCGCCGGCCGCAATCGAGGAAATATTGGGCCCCTTTTTGCTTATTTCTCCAAGCGCTTCAGCAGCATCAGAAAATATTTTTACCGCTTCTTTTAGCTGTTTGGCTATTCGCCCCAGCTGACGCGCCATTTCTTTTGGATCATTTGCCCAGACCTCTTTGATCATCTTGAACTCTTTTATAAGACGATCAATCATTTCGCGCGCTTCAGTCTTCTTGCGATAGTGCTGCGCTTTTTCTGGATCTACCCCGTGATATGGATCTTTTTCTTCGGTTTTATTCGAGTGAATCTGCTCACGAATTATCGCGTTGAACTCTTCAGGCGTTTTCTTGACAATCTGAGATTTTTCAGAATGCTGAGCTTCAAAATCACGCTTATTCGTCTCACCTAAAACTGGCGGACGAAATAAAGCTGCATTCGACTGGCTAATCAATAAATTCATAATAAACACTCATCTCTGAGCGCTTATTAGAGCATAACAGCCTTAAAATCAGATGGATTCAAGACGAAAGCCTTCTTGATTTTATTAGGAATTTATCAACCTGAGGAAGAGGCTATTTCTTCAGGTTTTCTGCTAACGCATTCGCATATGACGTGATATCACCCGCCCCTAAACACACCACCATATCACCGGGCTTTGCAAAGGCTTTGATTGCTTCTGGTAATGCCTCAAGGCTTTCCAATACGCCAACATCTTTATGCCCATGCTGACGAATGGATTTCACCAAAGTCTCGTGATTTATGCCTTCAATCGGCATCTCACCTGCTTCATATACTGGTGGAATTAATACAGTATCTGCCATATCAAAACAGGTCGAAAAATCTGCAAATAGATCGTTCAAGCGAGAGTATCTATGAGGCTGAGCGACTGCAATAACACCGTTCTGACCCTGCATTGAACGCGCAGCCTTCAAAACAGCTTCAATCTCGACCGGGTGATGCCCATAATCATCGATTATACGAACAGGCTCTGCGCCTTTTTCCATGACCCACTCACCCGCTGGCGTAAAGCGACGCTTCACACCACCAAAGCCTGAAAGCCCTGCAAGAATTTGGTCGTCACTCGCACCCAATTCCAGTGCGACCGTCACGGCAGCAAGCGCATTTTGGACATTGTGGTCACCCGCCATCGGCAAAGTCGCACCTTTAATCATACGCGGCGTTGCAGACCCTGGGCGTCTTAGTGCAATGTCAAAATGTGCTCCATTGATATCTGTTGTCAGATTCACAGCACGCACATCGGCTTGACGATTAAACCCATAAGTTATGCGACGACGATCTATGATGCGGGATGCCAATGCCTGCACCTCAGGGTGATCGGTACACAAAACTGCAAATCCATAAAACGGAATATTCTCAACAAATGTATCAAACGCAGCGCGAAGGTTCTCCATCGAGCCGTAATGCTCCATGTGCTCTGGATCGATATTTGTGACGATGGCAGCCGTTGGCGAGAGCTTGGTGAAAGTCCCATCACTTTCATCTGCTTCCAGCACCATCCAGTCCCCTGCACCTGCTTTGGCATTCGAACCATACGCATTTACGATACCGCCATTGATAACGGTTGGGTCAATTTCGGCAGCATCAAGAAGCGAAGATACCATTGTTGTTGTCGTGGTCTTACCGTGCGTACCGGCGACACAAACCGTCCACTTCATGCGGACCAGTTCGGCAAGCATGTTCGCACGACGCACAACCGGAATGCCCGCAATACGCGCCGCATCTACCTCAGGATTTCCAGATTTAATGGCTGATGAAATGATAACCGCACCAGCACCTGCAACATTGTCAGCTTCATGACCGATAAATATCTGCGCGCCCTTTTTGCGAAGACGCTCAATATTCGGCCCTTCTTTCATATCAGAGCCTTGAACCTCATAGCCCATCGTCAGCATGATTTCAGCAATACCGGACATTCCGATACCACCGATACCGACAAGGTGAGCTGGGCCAAGGTCAAATGGAGAAGGTTTTTTCATGGGGCTAATTCTTTAGGTCTAAGGTCAGTATGTTCTTATTGAATACGGCTAATGCACTATAGATTCGCCGCTTTTATGGCAATGTCGGCTAATTCTTCAGCTGCCGTCAATGGGCCTAAAGATTTTGCTGCTGCCGCGCGCAATTCAAGGTCACCATTTGGCCCGAGTAATTCTTCTAGCACTTTTGCCAAAGCTCCAGGCGCGAAGTCCTTTTCTAAAATGACTTCAGCACCGCCACCTGCTTCGAGGCTTTCGGCATTTGCACGTTGATGATCATCCATCGCAATACCCAAAGGAATAAGAATGGAAGGACGTCCCGCCACACAAAGCTCTGTAACAGTACCAGCACCTGATCTGGCTATAACCAGATGCGCATTCGCTAAGCGCTTATCCATATCTGAGAAAAACGTTGCGAGTTCGCAAGCGACACCCGCCTCACCGTAGATGTTCTGCACAGTTTCCAACTGATCTTCACGCACTTGCTGAACCAAATGTAATTTGCTTTTCAATGCGTCCGGCAATTGCTGAATAGCTGCGGGCACGATTTCCCCAAACATCTTCGCACCTTGGCTACCGCCCGTTACCAAAAGACTGATTGTGCTATCTTCATCAATTGTCGGATATGGAATATCGCGCACCGCCAGAATAGGCTCACGCACAGGGTTTCCAACCTCTACACGATGTCCTTCAGCTTCCGCCGGAATTTTGTCTAATCGGCCAAAACCAGAAGCGACTGTGACAGCATTTTTGGCAAATAAGCGATTCACGCGTCCTAAAACAGCGTTTTGTTCATGAATGATAATTGGAATTTTAAGCGCTTTTGCCGCTGATAAAGATGGGAAACTTGGATACCCACCAAACCCCGCAACGAGTGCCGGCTGAACTTGTTTCATTTGCTTCTTAGCAGCCGAAATACCAGCTTTGATTTTCAAAGCTGCCGCGATCATTTTGTCTGGACGCTTTGATCCAATCGTCGCCGCTTTAACCTGCTCTATCCACTCAGCTGGAAAGTTCTTGGCATAGCGCATACCACGGTCATCGGTGACAAGGCCCACACGCCATCCACGTTTGATCATTTCTTCCGCGAATGACTGAGCCGGAAACATATGTCCCCCTGTTCCACCAGCAGCAATAATCACTAATGGTCCAGAAGCATTCGAAGAAGCATTTGTCATTATGGAATAAACCGTCTCATGGAAATTTCAGGACGCCGCCGCGTTAAAGCTAGCGCCAAGCCTAGGGTTAACGCAGAACCTAATAAAGAGGAACCACCATAGGAAATAAACGGCAGCGTCATCCCTTTATTTGGAATGAGCGCGATGTTCACGCTCATATTGATCGCAGCTTGCAAACCAAACAATGTAAACAACCCAACAGCTGCAGCTCTAGGATAAGGATCTGGATGGCGAGATGCAGCTAATATTCCGCGTACGGTTATCAATGCAAATAGTATGATAAGCGCTAAACAAACAAGTAATCCAAACTCTTCCCCAATCACAGAGTATATAAAGTCAGTGTGTGCATCAGGAAGGTTATGCTTGATCTGCCCTTCCCCCATGCCAGCCCCAAGCAAGCCGCCTCGCTCCAAAGCTTCGCGCGCTGTATCGACCTGATACGTGTCATAATCTGAGGGGTTTAAAAAGGAATTCACCCGGTGGCGCACATGCGGAAACAACATGAATAAACCACCACCTAGCGCTATAAATCCAGCGCCCAGACAAAGTACCCAACCTATTGATATTCCAGAGACAAAAAACGTCACTAAAAAGCCAGCTGTTAACAAGGCGGATTGTCCAACGTCTGGCTGTAACAACAACAATCCCAACGTTGCTACATAAAGAACAAAGGCCACTAAAGTCCAAGGAGCTTTAGGGAAATGCTCTCTTTGTGCAAGTATCCAACCTATCAATAACACTAGTGATGGTTTGACGACTTCTGATGGTTGAAAAGTTGCACCCGCAACACGTATCCAACGCTGCGCCCCTTTTGCCTCATGACCAAAAAGAAGAATGTAGGCCATCAACAGAAAAGCGCCGACAAACACAATCGCTGCGACACGCCTTGCCCACGCTGGTGTTAGGATGGAACTACCGACCAGTAAAACAACTGAGACCGTCATAAAAAAAGCTTGCCGATATACAAAATGATACGGGTCAGCATAGCCAATGCGTTCTGCTGCAGCAGGACCAGCCGCCAATGACACGAGCAAACCCACAGCCATAAGCATGAACAGGCTCGTCAACATCATTTTGTCGACGGTCCGCCACCATTCAGCAATAAGGGATCTATCTGAACGCGCAAAGCTGGTCATGTTTCGCCATCTCCGGGTTCGTTATCACCTACCTCTTTAGGCGATAACCTTACTCTTTTTTTTAACGTCTAGCTCTAAAGCATGTACATGGGCTTTAAACGCGTCGCCGCGAGCTTCAAAGTCTTTATATTGGTCAAAGCTTGCACAAGCTGGCGAAAAGAGAACAACAGGATTTTTAATTCCAGAAGCAATAGCGTCGCGATATGCAGCAGCGACTGCCACCTCTAACGTCCCGCAATTCATTGTCTCAGCTTTACCCTTTAGCGTGGCGCTAAATTCAGGTGTAGAGTGACCGATCAGATAGGCTTTTTTGATGTCTTTAAATTGTGGTTCAAGCGCGTCTATGCCGTCATCTTTAGCGCGACCACCTGCAATCCAGAACGCATTAGGATAGGCGCGTAAGGCCTGCTCAGAAGCTTGTGCATTGGTCGCTTTTGAATCATTTACGAAAGCTACATCACCAATCTTACCGACACTTTCCAGACGATGAACCAATCCTGGGAAAGTCTCTAACCCATCGATTATTTCTTCTGCATCTAGGCCAAGCGATTTACACGTTGCATACGCTGCAGCTGCATTTTGGTGGTTGTGCTGCCCTGGAAGCGAACGTGCTGACGAAAGATCAACACTTGTGTCAGCGTGACCAGATAAACTATCTGACAGCACACCATCAAGAACAGACACACCACGTCCAAGCGCCATTTCCGAAGACACAGGACACACACGCCGCGTATTCTCAGCAGCTAGGCGCGTACACAATATTTGAGTACGCATGTCATCAACACCGATAACTGCAGTATCTGTCGATGTTTGGTTTCTGAAAATACGCGCTTTAGCAGCGACATATCCGTCCATGCCACCGTGGCGGTCTAAATGGTCAGGAGATACATTTAAAAATACGGCAACGTCACAGCGAAGACTATCAATTAAATCAAGCTGGTAGGATGACAGTTCGAGAACATAAATTGAGTTCGCATTCATCGCATCTAAATCAAGAACGCCAACGCCAATATTTCCGCCAACACGAACATCCCGTCCTGCGCGCTCTAGAATATGCCCGATTAATGAAGTCGTTGTAGACTTTCCATTCGTGCCGGTAATTCCTACAATTTTTGGACGCGCGTGGAGCGGAAGGTCTTCAACAGCGCGTGCAAAAAGTTCCATATCCCCCACGACTGGAACACCAACCATTTGCGCCATCTTCACAACACGGTGGGGGTCGGGATAACGGAATGGAACGCCTGGAGAAAGCACAAGTGCAGAGAATTTTTGCCAATCCATCTTATTAATGTCAGCAATATTCACGCCGGCTTCAGCGGCCTTTTCGCGGGAGATTTCGTTATCATCCCATGCGTGAACTCTTGCCCCACCAGCAGTCAGAGCCTTGGCAGCAGATATACCCGTCCGGCCCAAGCCGAATAGAGCGACATCCATACCTTTGTATACGGAAACAGGGATCATGCGCGCACTACCTCAGTTTCAACGTGGCTAGGCCAATCAGCGCAAACACCGCTGATAGAATCCAGAAACGCACAACAACGCGTGTTTCAGGCCAACCATCTTTTTGGAAATGGTGATGCAAGGGAGCCATTTTAAAAATGCGCTTGCCTTCACCGGTTAATTTTCGTGTGAGCTTAAAATATCCCACCTGCATCATCACGGACATCACTTCTAGTACGAATAAGAAGCCCACGATGACCAATGCAAATTCATGTTTTACAGCAACAGCAACAACACCCAGCAATCCACCTAATCCAAGTGACCCCGTGTCTCCCATGAAGACTTTCGCAGGGAAGGTATTATACCATAAAAAGCCCATACCAGCGCCTATGAGTGCCGCGAGCAGAACCGCCAATTCACCAGTACCAGGTGTGAATTGAATGCCGAGATATTCAGCAAACACAAAGTTACCTGTAAGATAGGCGATAATCGCGTAAGCCATTGCAGAAAATATAGTCGGCACAATCGCCAGTCCGTCCAGACCATCTGTGAAGTTCACAGCATTTGCGAACCCAACAATAACGATCATCCCAAACACAATGAACAATCCGCCAAGCGGGAAGAAATAGTCATTCACAAACGGTATGGCGACACCACCAGCAGCGCTTTGCGGATTAGGGTCTGCTGTCGTTGTTGGCGCCAATGCAGCGATAGACTGAGACAACTCATTCAACGCGCCCCAATCGGCATAGCCAAGAGGTGTGTGCGCACCGTGCAGTCCCATTACGAAAGCACAGGCGACCGCTGCGACGGCAAACTCAACACCAAGACGCAATAGACTAGAAACACCATCTGTCGATTGCTTGGCCACTTTGGCGTAGTCGTCAAGGAAGCCGATGAAAGCGAATGTCACAGTTACAAACAGAACGATCCAAACATACGGGTTAGTTAAATCCATCCAAAGGAAAGTACCCACCAGCATAGACAGCCAGATAATGAACCCGCCCATGGTAGGCGTGCCCTGTTTGGACATTTGCGCTTCAAGCGAAAGATCACGGATAGGCTGACCTTTACCTTGGCGCGAACGCAGCCAATTGATCATCTTGTCGCCAAACAGCACGCCCACAAGCAATGCAGTTAGTAATGCGCCACCCGAACGGAATGATAGATAACTGAATAGATTCAAAAACCCGAAGTCTTCAGCAAGAGGTGTCAAATACAGATATAACATTATTCACCTCCCTGTGTTTTTGCTGACATGTCGTCAATTCTCTCATTCGTCCCTCGATTCACACCGTGGGATAAGCTTTTCAGCTCATTTGCTATAAGTCCTATACCGGATGCATTCGAGCCTTTAATCAAGACAACATCACTTGATTTTAACGACTTATTAACCATTAAAACTAGTTCTTTTGAGGTTGACGCCCAGTATATTCCTAGTTCGTTCTCATTTTTACTGAATCTGTTACGTAACGGTAATAAACCATCACCTGCGAGAAACAGTTCGGACACACCTGCTTCAACAATTGGATCCATCAAATCTGCGTGCAATTTATCCGCATCCGGACCCAATTCTTTCATTTCACCAAGTACTGCAATTTTACGCCCCGACCGCTGCCCCAATGCAGCTAGACCCGCACGCATGCTTTCTGGATTAGCATTGTATGAATCATCTAACAGCGTAATTTCACCGCATGGCAGATTTAATACTTCTGCGACCCCACGACCCGCCGGTGGTTTGTAACCTTTTAATCCATCGGCTGATTCTTGCGCCGTCATGCCAGACAAACGCCCAACCAGAATTGCAAGGACTGCGTTCAGCCCCCAATGATCACCTACCGCATTCACTTCAAACTGTACGTGCTCACCAAGAATTTCAGCCGTTCCCGAGGAATTATTTCCGTGCGCTTCAAAGCTTAGAAGCCGCGCATCAGCCTCACTATCCACACCACCAAATGACAGCAATTGCGCCTTTGGTTGCAGATCAAAAGCACGCGCTTTCATATAGTCAAAGAAATCATCTTCACGCGGTAAAATAGCGACGCCATTTTCTTCTAGGCCCGAGAATATATTAGACTTCTCATCTGCAACAGCATCTATAGTGCCCATACCCTCAAGGTGAGCACCTGCAATCTTGGTAATCATCGCGATTTGAGGACGCACCATATCGGAACGCGGACCAATTTCACCGGGTGTGCTCATTCCGATTTCGAAAATTGCACGCTGCGTTTCTCTAGGCATGCGGGCCAAAGTAAGAGGCACACCAAAGTGATTATTGAATGACTTTACATTCCAATGAGCCGGACCTTTTGCGCGGAAAATTTGGGCAATCATTTCCTTGACGCTGGTTTTACCAACAGACCCGGTAATCGCAGCGTGAATGGCTTTTGAACGCGCACGCGCAGCAAGACCTAACTGCTCAAGGGCACCTAAAGTGTCATCAACTTGAACGCTAGGCACGTCACCGCATTCACTAGAAATAAGGCAGCCCGAAGCACCTTTTTCTAAAGACATTGGCACAAACTCATGCCCGTCTCGTTGGTCTTTTAAAGCCACAAACAAGTCACCAGAAGAGACTTCGCGGCTATCAATTGACACGCCTGAGACAAACCACTCGCCAGTCATACGACCATCCGTGGCTTCAGCAATTTCTTTTGACGTCCAGAGAGGCTGATTTGTCATTTACCCTCTCCTTCTAGTTCAGCAAGGGCTTGCAAAGCAGCTTCATGATCAGAAAACGGGAAAGTCTCCCCCTTAATGATCTGACCTGTTTCATGCCCTTTACCGGCAATCAGCAGAACATCCCCTTTATTCAAACGAGATATCCCCTCTTTAATCGCATCAGCACGGCCTGCAATTTCAGTTGCATTGCCAGCTCCTGCCATAATAGCCGAGCGGATAAGTGCCGGATCTTCTGAGCGAGGATTATCATCAGTGACGATAACTTCATCAGCATATTTGGACGCAATCTCACCCATAATCGGGCGCTTGCCAGCATCGCGATCTCCACCGCACCCAAACACGCAGATCACTCGACCAGCGGCGTGAGGGCGTGCAGCGCGCAGCAATACATCAAGACCATCGGGCGTGTGCGCAAAATCAACAAAAACACCCGCGCCATTTTTTGTTTCAGCCACAAGCTCGAGACGCCCTTTAACACCCCTAAGCTTTTCCATTGCAGCAAACACAGTCTCAGCTTCGGCCCCAAGAGACATAGCCAGACCGGCAGCAGCCAGAGCATTTAGCGCCTGAAACTCGCCAATTAGCGGCAAATGAATATTGGTCTCGCGATCACCTTCAGGCGTTTTCCATTGTATCTGAAGGTTTTGACCCGTGTGGTTGGGCGTAATTTCACTAATCCGCAAATCTTCACCGCGCCATCCAAACGTGAACGTTTTCAGATGAGCAGCCTTTGCCGCCGCAAGGGCTTTGTCTTTTACATCACTATCAGCATTGATAATGGCAGGCGCACCTTCAGGCAGAAGCTCAGTAAATAGCTTTAATTTAGCTTGTAGGTAATCATCTAAATCTTTGTGATAATCCAGATGATCTTGCGACAAATTCAAAAACGCACCAGCGGACAGTTTCACACCATGCATACGGTATTGAGCTAAACCGTGTGAGGAAGCTTCCATCGCACAATGCGTAACACCCTCTTTAGCCAATATCGCCAATGTCGACTGCACCGCTACAGGATCAGGCGTTGTGTGACCAAGCTCTACTAAACCTGATGGACCAACCGCGCCCAAAGTCCCCAATGAGGCTGGAACAAATGCAAGATCAGCCCAAATTTGACGTAGGAAATCGACCGTTGATGACTTCCCGTTTGTTCCCGTAACCGCGACAGTTGTTTCGGGCTGCTCTTTGTAAAAAGCTGCAGCAGCCAGCGCAAATGCCAAACGTGGTTCCTCAACCTTAATCGAAGGAATATCCCATTCGCCATCGCGCTCATCTGTCAAAATTGCGACTGCACCCTGATCTATGGCAGACGCAATAAAGTCGCGGCCATCTGATACTGTTCCTTTAAGAGCCGCAAATACAAAACCGGGAGCCACCTTGCGGCTATCACATGTAACGCCTGTAAATTCCCAATCAGGTGCGCCCTCAAAAATATCGTTCAGCTTCATAGCGCCCTCTTTTCTGAGACCGTGCGGACACCCGTTGATTTTTCCGAAGAAGAGCGACGCTTTTCCAAAACCGGAGCAACATCTAGCATCGGCGCAATCCGCGCAATTAAACGCCCCGTGACAGGAGCAGCATTTAGCGCAGCGGTTTTTCCTTCACCTTCCAGCGCTTCAGGTTCATCCAAGACGATTAAAACGACATATTCAGGGCGAGATGCAGGAAAGAGTGACACAAAGGAGTTTATATTACGGTCATAATCATAGCCATTTGGTCCCGGCTTTTCAGCGGTTCCTGTCTTCCCGGCCACTTCATAACCATATACGTCTGCACGCGTTCCAGTGCCTTCAGTGACAGTCACGCGCATCATGTCAGCAATGACATGCGCGGTTGGCGCAGAAACAATACGCGTAAACTCAATCTCATCCGATACATCTGGCTCTAGGAACCGCGGACGCACCATTTCACCGTCATTTGCGAACGCAGTGTAAGCAACTGCCAAAGCAAGCGGAGACACAGCCAAACCATGCCCATAAGAAATGGTCGCTCCTGCTAGATCGTCCCACTCCACTGGCAAAATAGGCTTCGCAGCACCGGGGTAAACAACATCTGGACGAGACAATAATCCAAGACGATCCAAGAACTCTTTTTGACGACGCAGGCCAATCAATTGAGAGATTTTTACAGTCCCAACATTAGAAGAATGCGCAAGTATATCCGTTACATTCGCAACTGCGCTAATAGGATGTTTGTCTTTGATGACAAAGGAACCCACCGTAATGGGTTTTGAAACTCTAAATTTCTCAGCAGGACGGAGTTTTCCTGCATCAATGGCAGCAGCGACAGTCAATGGCTTAAACACGGATCCAAGCTCATAAACACCGCTAATTGCACGGTTTAATCTCGCATCATCTACTGCATCAGATGGGCGGTTGGGATCAACAGATGGCCATGAAGCAATTGCTCGAACAGCACCTGTGTTAGCCTCGATAACAATGCCAGCTCCACCTTTAATATTGAAAGCTTCAGCCGCAAATTTCAATTCATCTTCAAGCGCAAACTGAACGCCAGTATCAATCGTCAACTTAAGCGGCGCATCGCCTGTGCTCAGTCTTTCCTGATGAGCAAGTTCAATTCCAGCAATGCCTTCAGAATCAACATTTGTGTATCCGATCAGATGGCCAGCCAGTGTTCCGCCTGTGTAAATGCGCTGAACTTCTTTTTCAAACCGCAATCCTTCAAGACCAAGATCGTAAACAGCCTGTCGCTGACGCGGCGAAACCTTGCGGCGTATCCAGACAAACTTCCTATCCGGATCCTCGAGACGCGCGATCAAACGCTCAACATTCAAGTCGGGAAATACAGTCGCAAGCCCTTCAGCAACTTCTCTCGCATCCCAAATTTCTTGAGGCGCAGCCGCTAGACTATCTATGGTCAGTGATGTCGCAAGCAAATCACCATTACGATCAACAATATCGGCACGCTTTGCAGCCAATTGAACTGTTTTCGACGCAACACTTGTTTCATGTGTTCCGCCCATTGCCACAGCACTTGCGCGCCATGTCACAATACCAAAAGTAACAGCTACCACCGCAGCAATACTCACAGCACGCAGCGCTGCCCACTTATCGCCAGCTCCGTCAAAGTCCAGAGTATCAAGGAGAGAATTGACCAATCTCACTGATCACCCTCCTGCTCTTCACTGTTGCCAGACAATTTCTCTTGCAGTGCGCCTTCACCCGTAATTTGTTCAGGTCTTACAGGTCCCATGCCGAGCTTTTCTGCAGCTAATGGGCCTATCCGCTCTGGGCGAGAAAGGTGCGCTTCTTCTGCTTTTAAAACACGCAATTCTTCCTTCTCGGTCGCTATCTGTCTTTCTAACTGCTCGATCTTAGCTTCAGATTCCAGTGCACCCTCTTTTGCGCGATACACAGAAACAGCTAAAAGTCCGATAACAATCAAAGAGATAACGATGAGACGTTTCATGCTAAAAGCGCCTCCAAGACATCAAGTGTTGGAATACGTGAATTAAGCCCAGTTTGTTCACCCCAAGACTGCGCATCAGTACGAATAGCCCAGCGCAATTTGGAAGATCGTGAACGCGGGTTTCCTGAGACTTCGTCATCTGTGGGGTCAATAGCTTTACGCGCTACCAACTCGAATGTGGCCGGCGCACCAGCCGGTGCTTCTGGCGCATGGCGGGAACCACCACTTGTATTTCCTGAGCGTTCACGCAAGAAAGTTTTCACAATCCGGTCTTCAAGTGAGTGGAAAGTGACAACCACCAAACGTCCGCCCGGCTTGATAATTTCTTCACTCGCCACCAAAGCCCGCACAAGCTCACCTAGCTCATCATTTACATATAGTCTGAGTGCTTGAAATACACGTGTAGCAGGGTGTGTTTTCTTACCACGACGCCCGCCTACACTTGCCTCAATAAGGTTTGCGAAATCGAGCGTACGTGTAAATTTTTCTTCATCGCGACGTTTCACAATGAATTTAGCGATGCGGCGAGATGCAGGCTCTTCACCATAATAGTGAAATATCGCTGATAGGTCCTTTTCAGACATTAAATTCACAGCATCTGCAGCTGATGGTCCGCGCTGTTCCATGCGCATATCCAATGGGCCATCGCGCATAAATGAAAACCCGCGCTCTGCCTGGTCTATCTGGTAGGATGACACACCTAAATCGAGCATCACGCCATCGACATATTCGTATCCGGCTGCGCGGGCAGCTAAATCAAGTTCACCAAACCTGCCAGGCGCAGGCTTTAGACGTGGATCTTTTCCCGCGTGATCCCATGCGCGCTGCATAGCATCAGGATCTCGATCAACGCCCAACACAACACAATCAGCAACAGCAAGCACGGCACGCGAATAACCGCCACCACCATATGTGCCGTCGATATAAACGCTACCATCCGTTGGAGCTAATGCTTCAACAACGGGCTCTAGGAGCACTGGAATATGAGTACCTTCTGCGGTCACGCCACATCCTCTTCATCGTCAAAGTCAAAATCTATATCAGCAGCTTCAATCAGGTCGCCACTTTCAGCTGCTAATTCAATGAATTCCGCGCGTTTGGCTTCTAAACGCTCTTTTGACCAAATCTCGAAACGCTCTCCCAAACCAACAAAAGCAACTTCACCAGAAATTCCAGCAGCTTCCACAAATTTTTGTGGCAACACGATGCGACCACCAGCACCATCGAACTGTAGCTCCTTACACTCACCCAAAATACCGTACTCCAACGCTTGGCGGCGCGGGTCCATCGGCTTCATTTTCCGGATAGATTTGTAGAGACTATTCACCAGCTTTTTACTTCCACCCTCTAAACAATTCTTATTCTTACCGAATGAAGGCCAGATACAGATCACATCATCACCACCCAAGGCCTTACGAAAAGAAGCAGGCACAGAAATCCTGTTCTTCGCATCGATCTTGCTTTCATAGGTGGAAAGAAACATGCCCCGTAATTCGTCCTAATTAGTGATAAGATTGCTCAAGAACGCGAGCTTTTACACACCACTTCATGAACAACAGCCCAGCTCTGAAGTGATAATTAGGGATATCATGGGAAATAAGGGGACGTCGACCCTATAAAGGTTTTATTAACTTTATTTATCTGTGAACATAATGAGAATTTTTGCAGAACTTTGATCTTTGCCTGTGGATATCTTGTGAAAACATACACCTTTCCAAACAAAATCACTCTCAGATGCACCACGTGGGAAAATATGCATCAAACGGCTCTATTGAGATTTATAAAAGCAGAAAAGCATACATATCGTAGCTAAAATTGACCCCAATACTATATTTAGTTGATATATCGCCCACCCAAGCAAATTATTAAGTCACAGAGCAGCTTCACCTTTCGGAATTCCCACGAATTCCCCCGAAAGGTTAAATGTTCTTCCCACAAATTCCCAAAATTTTTGAAAAATTACATATTGACTGCAAAAAGTCAGATACTTCATCAATTTTGAAGCACTCTTCAGCATTAAAATCGACTAGATGACCTATAAGCCGGGTTCTGTCCTTCGTCCGAATTTCTTCGAAACGAATGAGCGACCATTCATCTTGGATAATCTTTGCAGATTACCTCACGCGACCAACCCGAACAGCACGCAGAAACGCATGTGGAGTAAACTCCCTCTGTTCCTATTCGGTCTTGCTCCAAGCGGGGTTTACCTTGCCAGTTTTGTTGCCAAAACCGCGGTGCGCTCTTACCGCACCCTTTCACCCTTACCGTCAGCCGAAGCGTCAGGCGGTATTCTCTCTGTGGCACTTTCCCTCAAATCTAGCGAACCAGATCTGGGCGGGCGTTACCCGCCGCCTTGTTTCTGTGGAGCCCGGACTTTCCTCTAGCAATAAATTGCCAGCGATCGCTCAGTCACCTAGTCGAAGCGGGCTTATAACAAACCAAAACTAAAAGAGCGAGCTAATTTCGCGATGCTTTATAGATATCAGCAATCTGCGCGATACGGCTAAGCGTTTCAACGCACGCCTCCCCCGTCACATTGTCTTGCATCCAGCGCTGTTGAAAAGCTTTTATAGCTCCATATTTTTCTTGATCAGATGGGTTGGCAGATAGCCCATACCCAATCTCAGCCAACTGCCCTATGTGACCAACCACCAAATGAGGCTCATCGCCTTTAGGCCAAAGACCGACGCCTGCTTGAGATAATTGTTTCCATGGAAATTTCTCGCCCGGATCATCTTTACGACCTGGCGCAATATCAGAATGCCCGACAATATCCGTAGGATGGATGGGGTGTCGCGATAAAATATCCTGACATAACGCAATCACAGCTTCTATCTGGATTTCTGAAAATTCTGGCAGTCCGTAATCATGACCACCATTGACGATTTCGATGCCTATTGAGCGGGAATTTATGTCTTCCAATCCCACCCAGCTTGCAACACCTGCATGCCATGCGCGTTTTGCTTCATCAATGAGCTGAAAGATACGGCCATCCTCTTCGACCATATAATGCACCGCGACCTTCGCGTCTGGATCGCACATTCGCTCGTGCGCCGCCTGCCCTGTTTCCATACCCGTATAATGCAAAACGAGCATCGACAATTCTTGTCGACGCTCGTCAAAATTCTCGCTAGGCGTATGAATAATATTGCTTAAAGTCACAGCAAGTTCTTTTAGGAATCAGACTCGATAACCCAACCATCAGCGGTTTTATGCGCTTCAAGAGTTTCACCCTTTGCGCTATTCGACTGAGAAGTTTTCGTTGCCTTAGTCTTTTTAAATATGCTCTCTGCACCAGCTGTTTTAAAACCTGCATTCATGTCTGAATATTTAGAGCCGCGCATAACCCGCGAACCAAGGTTTAAAAACAAAGCAGCCACAGCGATCAACAAACCAATAACCGTCGTCGCTAGCAAAGCTGCACCTGCTGCAAACACAACAAAGAATCCAAACCCCGCACGCGCAATCCACGCTCCAAATCGGCGGAAATAAAACGCCAATTTTGAGAAAAAGTCATTGTTAGATGCAGATAAAGTCATTTTGGGTCTCTAGTTAGGGTGCTTTTTTTAAATAGTGGTGACTCGAAAGTCATTCGTCAATCGGGGCTGATTAAAATTCCACGTTCTGCCCTTATTCTTGCAAATGCAGACGTGATCGCCGCTGCTTTTTCATGCGCAACTGCTTTATAGTCATCAGACGCTTTCTTTGTGGCAACAATACGGTCCGGATGATGATCCATCATTAATTGCCGATATGTCCGCCTGACCTCGTCATACTCAGCATCATGAGACAGCCCCAAGACTGTATAGGGATCATCTCTGTCAGTTCCCATATGCGTTGCCTGAATACGCCTAAAGTCATCATCAGAAAAACCAAATGCGTCTGACACAGATTTCAAATATTCCAACTCATCCAATGTCATGATTTTATCGGCAAGAGCTATTTGAAACAGTCCATCCAATATGCCCTCTAGCAAACAGGGACGATCCCCATAGCGACGAGCTATTTGCCGCGCATAGGCTTCATACCCTCTTACAGTTTGCCGCGCGAGATTGAATACACGGCGAACGGAATCCTGATCTTCAGGGGCAGCTCGAAAAACTCGCGAAAACATATCAACTTCGTCTTCGGTCACAAGACCATCAGCCTTCGCCAGTTTGGCTCCTAAGCCAACGATAGCCGCTGTAAAGCTTACATCTCCGGGATCTGGACCACATGACGCATCCGCGCGAATTATCGCGTTACCCGTTTTACCACAGCCTAAATCACGCTTTGAAGGTTGCCGCGCGAGCATGTTCGAACCACCCGAAGAAACTTCAGGCGTCGGCGCAAACAATGTATGCGCAATACTCGCAAGACGGGCCCATATACTCATGCAATCCAGTATGCCTGATATTTTTAGATAATATAAGGGGTATCACACTTTATTGATTATCGATGAAATTTTAAGACAGAAAACGCGTTATTTCCGTTTACCACGTTTAGTATCGCGCGAAGCTTCCAATTGCTCTGATACAACATCTTTCAATTGCGCCATTTCTTCGCGCATAGATTTCACGAGCATAACCAACTCTTCCCTTTCAAGATGGGCCTCTTCTTGCCCCTCTTTAATTGCATCAGTCGCGTCTTCAATTTCATGAACTTCTTCCTGCACATTGGCGCTAAGCGATTCCACAATCAGCGCCATAAACAAGTTCAGAACGGCAAAACTGGCCAGAATAATGTAAGTGAGAAAGAACACCCACGCATACGGATGGCCAGCATCCATGACGGGCTGAACAACTTCCATACGCCATCCATCCATTGTCATCACCTGAAACAGTGACAGAGCGCTGGCCGGCAGAGATCCAAATAAATCAGGGTTAGATTCAGAATACATGGTCGTGGCCATAACCGCCGCGACATAGACCATTAGTGCGAGCACCGCCAATATAGCGCCCATACCCGGTATGGCACGCAATAGTGCCTCAACAATGCGGCGAAGCATTGGCACAACAGACACCAGGCGCAGCACACGCAATACACGCATAGCACGCAGGACAGACATTGCCCCCGCGCCTGGCGCGAGCGCAATAGAAACGATTGCAAGATCAAAGACATTCCATCCGCTTTTGAAGAAACGCCATCGGTAAGCGATCAGCTTAAGACCAATTTCCAATACGAAAATGCTCGTTACAATCCCATCAAACAGGATCATCCCACGCTGCATTGCTACAGGCCATACATCGTATGTTCCCATTCCCAATGTAATCGC
Source organism: uncultured Hyphomonadaceae bacterium (assembly GCA_964352025.1). GTDB lineage: Bacteria > Pseudomonadota > Alphaproteobacteria > Caulobacterales > Hyphomonadaceae > Hirschia. The sequence continues at coordinate 462,356 of CAYGPZ010000001.1, read as the reverse complement.
GTTGAGCACAATTATAGTGGTGATAAACGGCGCAAACCATTTATGCTCAACGATAGACGCCGCCCATTTTCGTGCGCCTGTCAGATTGGATTCTGCAACTAGATTTTCGCCCAACATTATACTAGCCCTCAACCAACCGGATGAGTTGTGGCAACGCGTTCCATGCCAGCTATCAAAGGACGGCCAACAGCAATAGCCTCTTGTACCGCGGGCAATTGCAATGATGCTGTATGACTAGATTGGTCCGCCCAGACTTCGGTCACCCAGATAAGGTTCTCATCTTCGGTGCTTGGTGCCACGACATAACTTACATTGTTTGGCATGTCGCGCGTTCCATCGAACAAGATTTTTGATAGCGCGTCTCTTTGTCCGTCCACTGCGGTAATTTTACTAATCAGCCCAAACATCACGCCACACCTTTTATCTTTTACGACAAACCCAATTCACAACCAGAAGACTATGACAAAATCACAGGTGAAAACCAGTGCAATCTCCTGCAAAATCAGAAAATTCTTGTTTCTGTCTGGTATTTAGAGGTCGTTTCTTAGGAGTTGTGCTCAGAAACAATCGTCCATTGCCCGAGGCGTTTTTCCAACACGAGTGTAAATAGCCCGCCAATTTCACCGACCGATCCGCCCGCCTGATACCAGCGACCAAATACAGTTGCATCCTTCTCGGTGAATAATTTAATTTCCTGAATTTCAGTCGACAGCTTACCCATACCGGCCTGAGACTTAAAAACTTCACGTGTATCGCTAAAGCCCCAAACAATATCACTTTGTGATGCGAAACGCAGTTTTTCAGACTTCAGATAGCTGTCCATATAGCCATCGATATCACCACTATTCCAAGCTTTAGCCTGCTCATCCAGTAAAGCACGGATATCATATTCAGCCTGCGTCTCTAATTTCGCAAAAGCAGCAAGTCGCGCTTGCTCCACCGCCATAGGATCAGGAGCCGTTGCGCACCCACCCAAAATCGCAAACCCTAAAACAATTGAACTCAATAAGTGTGATGCACGTTTCATGAATTAGCCCCTCTGGTTTGCTAGGCAGAGGATAAGCTGAATTCGCAAATTTTGGCTAGACGAAAATACTAACCAAGCGCATTCGGATCATAGTTCAGGATTGGACCTAACCAACGTTCGGCTTTGCGAAGTTCCCAGCCTTTACGTTCAGCATAGCTTTCAACCTGATCTTTTTCGATGCGGCCAACCGCGAAATAGGCACTATCAGGATGTGCGAAATAAAGACCTGATACTGATGCTGGCGGGTTCATTGCAAACGATGTCGTCAGCTCAACACCCGTGCGTTCAGTTGCTTCTAATAGATCAAACAGAGTTTCTTTTTCAGTGTGATCTGGCTGAGAAGGATAGCCCGGCGCAGGACGAATTCCGTCAAACTCTTCCTTGATCAAAGCTTTATTGTCGAACGCTTCATCTGGCGCATAACCCCATATAGATTTGCGCACGCGTTCATGCAGCATTTCAGCAAAAGCTTCTGCAAAACGATCTGCAAGTGCCTTCACCATAATGGATGAATAATCATCGCCCGCATCGACAAATTCTTTTGCTTTTTCCAGCTCACCATGACCTGCTGTGACGACAAATCCGCCAACCCAATCTTCGCCGTCACCCTTTGGTGCAACAAAGTCTGAAAGCGCAGTTTGTCCGCGATCATTTTCTTTGATCATTTGCTGACGGATTGTGAAGAAACGCGCAGCCTCTTCATCGCGTTCTTCCGAATTCCAAACGACAATATCGTCGCCATCTGCGTTTGCAGGCCAAATGCCGACCACACCTTTACAGGTCAGCCATTGCTCACCGATCAAACGTTGCAACATGGCCTGCGCATCTGCCCACAATGTTCGCGCAGCTTCACCGCGCTTTTCATCTTCAAGAATAGCAGGATACGTCCCCTTAAGGTCCCAGCTCATGAAGAATGGCGTCCAGTCAATATAGCGCGCCAGTTCTGCCAGATCGACATCGTCAATTGTCGTCAAACCAGGCTTTAATGGTTTTGATGGCGTATAATCTGACCAATCAACTTTGGTGCGTTTTTCGCGTGCTTCTTCAATTGGATAGCGAGGCTTGGACACACCGCCAGAACGGCGCTCCCGAATGCGGGCAAAATTAGCTTTTGTATTTTCCCAGAAAGCAGGACGATCTTCATCAGACAAAAGCTGCCCAACCACAGGCACAGCACGACTTGCGTCAAGCACGTGAATAATAGGTGCTAGATTAAAGACCGGCTCGATCTTAACGGCTGTGTGCGCAGGACTTGTCGTTGCCCCACCAATCATAAGCGGTAATTTCATATCCCGTCGTTGCATCTCTGCCGCGACGAACACCATCTCATCTAGAGACGGTGTAATCAGCCCTGAAAGACCAATGATATCTACGTCATGTTTCACGGCTTCATCTAGAATTTTTTCAGCAGGAACCATTACGCCTAGATCGATAATCTCATATCCATTACAGGCCAGCACAACGCCCACAATATTCTTACCAATATCGTGAACATCACCCTTCACGGTCGCCATAAGAACTTTACCGTTGGACTCATCCTGCGTGCCAAGTTCTTCTTTTTCTTTCTCCATGAAAGGAAGAAGATGCGCCACCGCCGCCTTCATCACACGTGCAGATTTCACCACTTGTGGCAGGAACATTTTCCCCGCACCAAACAGGTCACCAACCACATTCATACCGTCCATCAAAGGACCTTCAATAACATGAAGTGGACGGTCGAAACTAAGACGTGCTTCTTCGGTGTCCTCGACGATAAATTCGGTGATACCACGCACTAAAGCGTGCTCGATACGCTTTGCCACGGACTGTTCGCGCCAAGACATGTCTTTGACAGTCTCCGCCCCTTTTTGACCGCGATATTTTTCAGCAAGGTCAACGAGACGCTCCGTACTATCTTCGCGGCGATTAAGAATAACGTCCTCAACAGCCTCACGTAGATCCGCATCAATATTATCATAAATGTCGAGCTGTCCCGCATTCACGATACCCATATCCATTCCCGCAGGAATGGCGTGATATAAGAATACTGAGTGCATGGCGCGGCGCACTGGCTCATTTCCACGGAATGAGAAAGACACGTTTGAAAGACCACCGGAGATATGACATCCGGGACATTCTTTACGGATACGGCGGGTCGCTTCGATAAAGTCCACCGCGTAATTATTGTGCTCTTCAATTCCGGTAGCGACAGCAAATACATTAGGATCAAAGATAATATCGTTGGGGTCAAAGCCAACTTTCTCAGTCAGCACTTTGTAAGCACGGACACAAATCTCGACCTTACGTTCTTCTGTATCTGCTTGCCCGACTTCATCAAAAGCCATCACAACAGCTGCCGCCCCATAGGACATGACTTTACGGGCTTGCTCGATGAATTGCTCTTCGCCCTCTTTTAGAGAAATCGAGTTTACGATCGCCTTCCCCTGCACACATTGAAGGCCCGCCTCAATCACATGCCATTTGGACGAGTCGATCATCACAGGCACGCGCGCAATATCAGGTTCAGCAGCGATGAGGTTCAAGTATGTTACCATGGCTTTTTCGCCATCGAGCATACCTTCATCCATATTCACATCGATGATTTGCGCACCGTTTTCCACTTGCTGGCGGGCAACATCAACAGCAGTCGCGTAGTCATCATTAAGGATGAGTTTTTTAAATTTGGCAGAACCCGTTACGTTGGTTCTTTCTCCAATGTTGACGAAAGTGGCTGTGTTATCGGTCATGTCTATTTCTTTTCAATTTCGTCATTGGCCGAATCCGAAGTTTCTTCATCTTCAGGGCCATAATTCCCAAGAGCCTGCACGAACGACACTAATGTCATAACGGCAGCAAACCCTGCTAGAATTACCTTCATCGTGTAGGAGATATCCAATTCTTCAGCGCGGGTATACACTAACCACGCAGCTGCACCCCACCCAAAAGCTAAAGCCATGCGAAATACAAAACGGCCTATTTTAGCTTCGCCGGTATCGAGATTTTTCAACTCATCATCGGACATCTATAAAGCCTTAACTTAAAACAAATGGCTCGAGGCCTGACAAACGCATAGCCGGTTCGATTTTGGGAATAGCTCTCGGCGCTTTCCCAGATACAGCGTTAGCAATGGCTTCAATGTGCGGCGGTGTTGTACCACAGCATCCACCCAGAACATTGACAATTCCATCTTGTGCCCAAGCTTCAAGGTGATTGGCCTGCTCTTCAGGAGTTACATCATACTCACCAAATTCATTCGGCAAACCTGCATTTGGATAGGCCAGAACACGTGTATCAGCGACACGAGAAAGTGCGACCACGTATTGGCGCATCAAATCAGCACCAAGCGCACAATTCAGTCCAACCGCCCATGGTTTGGCGTGCCTGACTGAATACCAGAAAGCTTCAGTCGTTTGACCTGATAAAGTTCGACCAGATGCATCTGTAATCGTGCCCGATAAAACAATTGGACGCGTCTCACCGCTCTCAAATTCCCAATCTTTGACAGCTTTGATAGCTGCTTTCGCATTGAGTGTATCGAAGATTGTTTCGATTAAGAAAACATCTGAAAATTCAGCCATCGCCGCAATTTGCTCTTTATAAGCGGTCGCAACGTCTTCGAAGGTCACTTCGCGGAAGCCTGGGTCATTCACATCAGGAGACAATGATAGTGTTTTGTTTGTTGGGCCAATAGCCGCCCAAACTGCTTTGGGGCTATCGTCCGTTTCAAACTCGTCAGCCACTTCACGCGCTAGCTTTGCGCCTTCGCGCGCAATATCAGTAGCAACGGATTCCAGCGCATAATCAGCTTGTGCAATCGTGGTTGCTGAAAACGTATTTGTCTCCGCAATATCTGCACCAGCGTTAAAATAACGACGGTGAACTTCTCTAACAGTTTCAGGCATAGTGAGGTTCAAAAGGTCGTTATTGCCTTTTAGGAAACGATCTACGTCTTTAAATTGCTCACCACGAAAATCTTCTTCAGTCAGCTTAAATGTCTGAAGTTCAGTTCCCATAGCACCATCAAGAATGAGGACGCGCTCATCCGCAATTTGAGTGATTTTTTCTAGTCTTTGCTCGCGGTTCATTCGCCCGTGCCTTTATTCGGTTTTACGCCTAGGAGTCGACATGTCGCTAAAGACAGGCCTGCCCTATTCATGGTGTAAAAATGGAAGTCTTCAACACCTTCATCAACTAGCTTATTACAAAGCTCAGCAGTCAAATGCGCTGTGACCAAATCTCTTGTTTCAAGATCATCTTCTAGGCCTTCATATAAATCAGCATATTTAGGCGGCAAGTAGGCACCGCACATATCTGCCATGCGTGCCAGTCCTTTAAAGTTGGACTGAAGCATAATGCCAGGAACAATTGGCTTATCCATACCTGCCGCTTGCGCTTTATCTCTGAAACGCAAATAAGTTTCTGGCTCGAAGAAGAATTGAGTAATCGCACGGTCTGCACCAGCATCAAATTTGCGCTTCAAATTTGATAGTTCATCTTGCAGACTTCTCGCTTCAGGGTGCGCCTCAGGATAACATCCAACTGAAATATCAAAGTCAGCTATTTCTTTAGCCCCTTCAATAAGGTCAGAAGCATAAGCATATCCATCAGGGTGAGGTGTGTATTTTGCGCCAATGCCTTCTGCAGGATCGCCGCGCAAGGCAACCACACTTGTTACACCACGCTCCCAATAGCTTTTAAGCACGTCATTCACTTCATCTTTGCTAGCGGCAACACATGTAATATGGCCCGCTGCTTTGATAGAGTTAGATGTATCAGACGCAATTTTGCCAACTACATCCAGTGTGCGCTCTCGCGTAGATCCACCAGCTCCGTAAGTCACCGAGACAAATTTTGGCTGCAATGGAGATAGGCGCTTCACGGAATCCCAAAGGCGCTGCTCCACCGCATCTGATTTAGGCGGAAAAAATTCAAATGATATATTTAGATTGCTCACGCCAGTATTCCTCGAAATTTAATTATCTTATTCAATTTATTGGTATTTATGGGCATGTCGCTGTCCAAACATTCACTGCAATACCATCTTGTCTTCCTGTGCCTTGGCTTTTTGGGGCCTCAAAAAACTGCCCCTGCTCCACCTTCAGATTAGCGCTGTCACACCAGTCTTCAAAATACGAATCTGCAAAACCTAAATGCCGATGAGATTGGTCGCGCCGCAGGTACTCTAGTTTGTGGGGCGCAAAATCGATAACGATTAGCCGCCCGCCAGATTTCAATAGTCGTTTTGCTTCCTGAATTGCACGCTCTGGCTCATCCAGAAAATGCAGAACTTGGTGGATAATAACGAGGTCCGCACTATTTGGCTCGAAAGGCGTATTCGTTGCGTCGCCATGTCGAAGATCCACATGGTCAAATGCAGTATCTGCCAATTTGGCACGCGCAATTGTCAGCATTTGGTGAGATAAATCTATTCCATCTGCAGACCGCGCGAAAGGCGCGAGAAGAGACAACATGCGCCCAGTACCTGTCCCCAAATCGACGACACGATCAAAAGGCCCTTTACCCGCAATATTGAGAACAGACTCCTCAATATCACTTTCAGGGTAATGAAGCGCGCGAATAGCATCCCACTCTTTAGCTGAACGCTCAAAAAACTCAGCGGCTTCTTTATGCCTTGCAGCACGAATTTCGTCTAAACGCTCAAAATCCCGATCCAATCCGTTTTCTTGGGTATCTACGAGTGAAAGAATTGCATTGACCAAAACATGGCCAGGTCCTTTACGCGGTAGCTTGTAGAAAACCCACGCCCCCTCAGGCATACGCTCAACAAGACCGGCAGACGTCAAATATTTCATATGACGGGACAAGCGCGGCTGGCTTTGCCCCAATATTTGCGCTAACTCGCCTACGGAAAGCTCTCCACGGCTCAGCAGAACTAACACACGTGCACGTGTCGCCTCGCCAGCAGCACGTAGACTTTCCACCATAAGATCTATGTTTAAATTATCCATTTGATCATATAAACATATCTTTATATGTGATTTCAAGTGATTTTTAACCTAAACCACAATTCATGATGTCTTTTGGAATTTTTATGATAATTCCTGCTGACAATTTTGAGCAATTGTTATGCTATTAATGGACTAATCATCCGTAGTTGTGACCTTTTGGAAACAGTTCATCTATAGAAATAAAAAAGCCTATTGAAATTCGATATGAATAGACTCATATGCGAGCCTTGTATGAGGGAAAATAGATAAATGAATAAAGTTGTATCGATTTCAGCCCTGATAATGGTTGGGCTTGGAGGTTGCGCATCTGCGGGAAACAACTCCGAGCAGACGGATGACCCATACGAAAGTTTCAATCGCAAAATGTTTGCCTTTAATGACTCTTTGGATAAGGCCGTTCTAGAACCTACCGCAAAAGGCTATAGAGCTGTCACGACAAAAGATATGCGCGAGGGAATTTCTAACGCCCTCGCTAACCTTAAAGAGCCGGTGACTTTTGCCAATGATGTCCTTCAAGGCGATCTTGAAGGAGCAACCAATACTGTTGGCCGATTTACAATCAACTCCACTCTCGGTGTCGTTGGATTGGTTGATGTCGCAGGCAGCTTTGGGATAGAACGTAAAAAGGAAGATTTTGGTCAAACCCTAGGCAAATGGGGTGCCGAAAGCGGTCCTTATCTCGTTCTGCCAGTAATTGGATCAACCTCGCCGCGCGGCTTATTGGGCAGTGCGGTTGATAGTGTTTTCCAACCCCTTAATTACGCCCAATTTTCGGGAGATACAGAGTTAGCTGTCACCCGACGTGTTTTGGGAGTTGTTTCTGTCCGAGAAACTTTGATCGAAACAGTTGAAGAATTAAGAGAACAACAAGCTGACCCCTACACCGCTGTAAGGCGAGTTTATGTCCAAACGAGGGAATCAGCGATAAGAAATGGGGAAGAAGACCCTAATGCTTACGAAGATTTGCCTAGTTATGATGAATACTAAAGACACACTGTTATGGGCCTTCAGGAGGGCTTCAATGTCTATTTTAAAAAAATTAGCGACTTTAGCAATTGCTAGCGGCATTTTCGCTAGCGCTTCATTCGCCGACGAACAATCAGAAAACTTCGTTCAAGAAAACGCCAATGTTGTTCTTCACACGCTGAACCAGCCTGAGCTGACTCAAGAAGAACGTACGGCGCAATTCAACGAGTATATGAATGAATTCGCAAACATGGATAAAGTGGCGCGGTTCGCTGTTGGACGTTATGGTCGACAGTTTTCGAAAGAAGAATTTCAAGCTTATTCCGATGCATTTATAACATACGCATTGGCTGTTTATGAAGTTCAGCTAGACCGCTTTCGTGGAGAAGAAATCGAGGTCGTTGGCTCAAAGGACCTTCGTCCCGGCGACTCAGTTGTTAAAACGCGTATTCTAGCACCTCAAAGCGGTAAAAAATTCAACGTCGAATGGCGCGTCCGTCAGGAAAAAGGCACTGAGAATTACAAAGTTCTTGATGTTGCTTTGAATATCGATGGTAGTCAGATTTGGCTAGCTCAGGAACAACAAGCTCAATTTGTATCACTTCTTGATAGATCAAATGGTAGCGCAGATGTCCTCATTGAACGCATTCAATCGATGACAAATAAGCTAAACAGTGAACGTGATATGGCCCAAAGCCAGCTTAATCTCACAGAAGAAGGCTAACCCCCTACTTCAAACCAAATTTACAAAGCCCCAATTTTTATAGTTGGGGCTTTTTTCATGTCTGAAAGTATTAAACGTCTAGGTAAACACTGCTTCCTGCTGCGCCAGATGCTTTAGGAGCTGGTGGGTATGGAATACGTTTTTCACCATATATCTCACGCTGTTCATCCAATGCGTGACGTACTGCTGAGAGCATTTCTTCTGGACCATAAGGCTTGTACAGTAGAGCATTTGCTCCATGACTTTTAGCTGTCTTGAGTTCTCGACCCGCTATGTCGGACCCTTCAGTTCCACCGGTCATTGCTACAATGGCAACGTGAGGCCATACATCTCTTACCAGTTTGATAACCTCATGCCCGTCTGTATCAGGCATAAACAAATCAGTTACAACAATATCAACGTGATCGTAGCTCAAACGTTCAATCGCATCTTGCGCATTATCAAAAACAGTTACGCGGTAACTATTTGGACGTAAAACTCCGGCTGCAACTTTTCCGCAAGTTCGGCTATCGTCAATCACCAAAGCATGTAATTTCGTTCCGCCACCTGCTTTTAGTTGAGCTACATCGGATATAACAGCGCGTGCTTCTTCTTTACCAAATGGTTTCCGCAATACCACTTTGACACCACGCTCCCGCGCTTTCACCAAGCCTCTATAATTATCTGTTGAATCAGCGGTCATCACGCCAATTGTAGCATCTGGCCAACGTTTTTGAACGTCTTCAATGAGTTCTAAACCACTAATTCCGCCGTAATTGATATCAATCAAAACAAGGTCAAACTGAGCATCAAAGAGTTCTGGCTTGCCCTTATATTCGCGCACATTCATTGCAATCATGCACTCACACCCAAGCTGCCCCAACATTGAGGACATAATCTTGGCTTGAGTTCCACTATCTTCCAACAAAAGACACTTAAGTGCTTGCATCTTGACTGCCCCAATGAATTGGCCTTATCGGCTCGCTTAGAAGTGGATTATAATTAAATAGCCCTAATAGAGCCCTAACTATTTGAGGAAAATCATAAAACACCAGCGATAATTCGCTAAGCATCAGGCAAATATAGAAAAATTTCTGCAATCAGAAATAATCAATAATTCACTAGAAGAACTTTATGAACAGAACGGTTAAATCTGGTAACCTTTTGCAGAAATTCAATATATTATGTTAACCAAGTCTTGATCAAAATCCCTTCACGCCCCGCATGAAATACAGACAATTGAAGATAGAAGTACTCTAATTTTACACATTGGTATGTTTTCATCATCACATTCATACCATCCTAAGATTTGAACAAAGATAATTAAATCGAGCAATCTATCCGAACGTAAAGAGAGACCCCTAAATGCAGCACGCTGGTCAAGAAATCTTGATTAAAGACGCAATCGTCTTTTTGTTTGCCGCAGGTCTCGTCATACCAGCTTTGAGATATTTTCGAGTACCCGCAGTGCTTGGGTTTATATTAGCCGGTATTGCTCTTGGACCAGTTGGACTGGGTGGGTTGGCGCATGATTGGCCGATCTTAAGTTACGTCTCGATGAGTGAGCCCGAAGCAGCGGCCCCATTCGCAGAACTCGGCGTACTTTTTTTGCTTTTCCTTCTTGGACTTGAACTGTCATTTGAGAAACTCTGGGCTATGCGCAAACTCGTGTTTGGAGCAGGTACTTTCCAAGCTGGGTTAAGCGCCGCATTGATCGGTGTCGGCGCTTATATAATCGGGCTGACCGCACCAGCCGCCACTTTAATTGGTTTGGCCCTAGCCCTCTCATCAACCGCTATCGTCATGCAGCTTTTGATCGACGAGCAGCGCGCTGGATCACCTGCGGGTCGAGCAGGTTTAAGTGTGCTGCTATTTCAGGATATTCTAGTTGCCCCTATTCTTATTTTGGCGGGCTTCCTCTCAAAAGGTTCAACTGACTTATCAGGCGCAATCGCCCAAGCCGCCTTCAATGGTTTCGCGGCATTGGTCGTCATCTTTTTTATTGGACAATTTCTGCTCCGCCCCCTCTTCCGATTGGCCGCAACGACTGGCGGACGGGATTTTCTAATTGCGACAACACTTCTCACAGTTGTCGGGGCTGCTGTTATAACAGCAAGTGCGGGCCTTTCATTGGCTCTTGGTGCTTTCCTCGCCGGCCTGATGCTGGGTGAAACAGAATTCAAACATCAAACAGAAGTCGACATCGAACCCTTTAAAAGCCTGTTATTAGGTTTATTTTTTATGACAGTCGGCATGGGATTAGATATACCAACCATGCTAAGCCAATGGCAAAATGTATTCCTCGGTTTATTTGGATTATTAGCTTTAAAATTGGTCGTTGCGTTTGCTGCTGTTCGAATTTTCGCGGGCAAAACGTCAACAGCGCTCGAAACTGCGTTTCTCCTCGCTCCGGCGGGCGAATTTGCATTTGTGATCATGGCAGCAGGTGCCGCTGGAGATGTGCTTTCAGGAAACGACGTAACGCTCGTGACAGCAATTGTTGGGCTATCCATGATGATAACGCCTGCTCTTTCCAAACTTGGACAATATCTGGCGAAGAGATTCGATGTCGAGACAGAAGAAAACGCAGTTGAGATAGACGGATATGCAGCGCTAGAAGGCCATGTGATTATTGCTGGGTTCGGCCGCGTCGGTCAGACAGTCGCCCACATTCTACAGAATGAAAAAACGGAATTCGTGGCTCTGGAAACCAAACCAACACGTGTCAATGCTATGCGTAACGAAGGTTGGCGTGTCTATCTTGGAGATGCTGCCCGAAAAGAAATCCTTGAAAAAGCGGGGATCAAAGGTGCAGCAATGGCAGTATTTACACTAGACGACGCTATCGCGGTTGAAGCCATGGTAAAATCAGCACGAGAATTGCGCCCCCAAATGCCTATTATCGTGAGAGCGCGCGATGCGAAGCATGCCCGCGAGCTGTATCAAGCCGGTGCCAATTTTGTTGTCCCCGAAACCATTGAAGCAGGCCTACAAATGGCGTCACGTACATTGCGTGAGTTTGGTTATGATAGTGAGACCAGTCGTGATATTATCGCCCATGAAAGGGATAGAGAATATAAACTTGCAACGAGACAAGCAGAAGGTGAAACCAAATGACAGATATCAATTCTAAAAAAGACAATTTGGTATCAGATGAAACCAGAAAAGAAATTTCAGATTTCTTCAAAATCTATGCCCGTGCTTTTTCTGAGTATGATTTGAAGAAAATCAGCAGCTTATGGGCACTGCCCTGTATCGTTATTTCAAACGAAGTCAGCGTATCATTTTCAACCGCTGCTGAGTACGAAGAAAATCTTGAAAAACTATGTGACTTCTATCGATCTGTTTCGATGGCAGAAGCACATAAAATCGTTCTCGATGTTTCATACCTCACAAGCACAACGGTAAGCGCTAGAACGCAAGATACGGCTTTCAATTCTGACGGCGAAGCCATTGTGAGCTGGCAACAAGCCTATGTCCTACAACGCTTCGAAACCGGCTGGAAAGCTATGATGACTGTTGCCGATGGTGAAGTTACAACTTGGGCTGCAAAAGATACCCCATTAGCAGCAAAACCAGCCGCATCGGACAATGTCTATCTAGACTAGACTTTTTTTCAGGAAACTGGCTTTCAATCTTCAGAAATTTGAACGCTATATTCAAAGCTCTGACTGTTTCCCGCTTCCAAAACAAATGTCGAGGGACGCGCCATTATATCAGTGCCTTTGCCATCCACGCCCGCCATTCCGTGCCAAGGTTCAATGCAAATGTAGGGCGCACCCGGTTTTTGCCAGAAGGCTAGATTGGGCAAATTCTTGAACTCAAAATGCAATTTTGCACCTGTCTCAGTTCCATAACTCAATTTAGAACCAGCACCTGATGGAAATACCATAGCGTCATTTTCATATTGAGAATGATCAAGCTGTACTTTCCCATCCTTAAAAGGCGAAGGCAGTAGCTCCTCAGAAAACAAAGCCGTTTCATTGAGGCGCATCATTGCTGGCTCTGCGCCATTCGCCAGTTCTATAAAATGGGGCTCATCAATTGATGCACCGGGTAAAGGCCATTTGAACGCGGGATGGAAACCAAACCCAAACGGCATATCCTCATCGTTTAGATTAACAATCTCAACACTGTTTGTGAGTTTTGCACCCTCTAGAAAATAAGAAGCACGCAATGTGAATTTGAATGGATATACTGCATATGATGCATCACTCCAAGCAAGTTCAAACACACAACTTGTTTGTGTCTGTTCAACAAGCTTGAACTCGCTCTTGCGTGTAAATCCATGACGCTGAAGCGAATAGTCTTTGCCATTGATAGACACAGTATCATTCAGCGATCCGCCAACAATTGGAAACAGCAACGGTGCGCGCCCGCTCCACCATGCCGCATCGCCATTCCAAAGCCACTCTCGCCCATCTTTAGAATTGATGGATTGCAGCTCCGCACCAAATGTAGAAACTTCAACAATAAGTGCTTCGTTTTCAATTTTCATAAGATCAGACATAGCAGCTCACTAATTCACTATATTTGTCAGAACAAAAAAGGCCTCCGATCGGAGGCCTTTAAAACTAATCGCGTGAGAATTTCTGGAAAGTTGGTCGCTTCGAGGCGGCACCATCTTCTCCAAGACGCTTTTTCTTGTCTTCGAGGTAGGAAGAGAAATCACCCTCAAACCACTCAACATGGCTGTTACCTTCAAAGGCAAGAATGTGCGTACACATTCGGTCAAGGAACCAGCGATCGTGCGAGATGATAACAGCACAACCCGGGAAGTCATCAAGACCAGCTTCAAGTGCTTGCAGTGTCTCAACATCAAGGTCGTTGGTAGGTTCATCGAGGAGGAGCAGATTGCCGCCCTCTTTCAGCATCTTGGCAAGGTGAACACGGTTACGCTCACCACCGGATAGCTTACCAACAATTTTAGACTGATCCGTTTTGCGGAAGTTGAATGCAGATACATAAGCACGCGAAGACATTTCCACGCCACCAATATCGATATAGTCCAGCCCGTCAGAGATTTCCTGCCAGACATTGTTCTCGTCATTCAAGCTGTCACGAGACTGGTCGATATAACCCATCTGCACCGTGTCACCGACTTTGAAAGTTCCTTCGTCAGGACCTTCTTTACCCGTGATCATTTTAAACAATGTCGTTTTACCAGCACCGTTTGGTCCGATCACACCGACAATACCACCGGGAGGAAGACGGAAGCTCAGGTCTTTAATCAGAAGGCGGTCACCAAAGCCTTTGTGCAGGCCTTCAGCTTCCACAACAACGCTACCCAAACGCTCACCCGGTGGGATACGGATTTGAGCAGTTGTGATTTTTTCTTTTTCTGCTTTTGCTGCTTTTTCTTCATAAGCAGACATACGCGCTTTAGATTTGGCCTGACGCGCTTTGGGGGATGATTTTACCCACTCAAGTTCTTTGGAAAGTGAACGTTTACGGCCCGCTTCTTCGCGTGCTTCTTGCTCTACGCGTTTAGCTTTTTGTTCCAACCAACGTGAATAATTACCTTCGTATGGAATACCCTGTCCACGATCCAGCTCGAGCATCCAAGTCGTAATCTGGTCGAGGAAGTAACGGTCGTGCGTCACGAGGATCACACAGCCTGGGAAGTTCATCAGATAGTTTTGAAGCCAATCGACCGTTGTTGCATCAAGGTGGTTAGTAGGTTCATCCATCAACAGCATGTCAGGCTTAGACAATAGCAACTGACAGATGGCCACACGGCGTTTCTCACCACCAGATAGCGGTGCCACTTGTGCATCACGTGGAGGACAGCAAAGTGCGTTCATCGCCATTTCGATCTTGGAATCGATATCCCAAGCATCCATCTGATCGACTTGCTCTTGAAGCGCCGTCATCTCTTCCATCAACTCGTCTGAGTATTCCTCAGCCATTTTGTTGGAGATCTCGTTGAATTTATCAAATGCTTCTTTTTCAGGACACCCAACAATCACGTTTTCCCAAACAGTATCACCAGCATCCAAATGTGGTTCCTGTGGAAGATAGCCCACTTTCACGCCATCAGCAGCGCGCGCTTCACCACCAAATTCCTTATCCACACCCGCCATAATGCGCATAAGTGTGGATTTACCAGCACCGTTTGAACCAACAACACCGATTTTCGCGTCAGGCAAAAATGACAAGTGAATGTTTTCAAATACTTTTTTGCCACCCGGATACGTCTTTGACAAACCTTGTAGCTGATAAATGTATTTAATGGACATGTGTGCTGATAACTCTTCTAATTTTGGGATAATTTCAGATCAGAGTTAATGACGGAAATGCACGCAGAATGCAAGGTGGTTATTGTTCACTAAAAGAAAAACGAAAAAGTGGAATTGTCTTGGAAGCGAAAACATCCATAAAGCCAACCACACGCTACTCTACAAAACTCACGTTAACCATAACTCTCACAGCACTTTTTAACCAGACATAAAAGACGTTCAGGCATAACTGAACCTACGGGGAAGTGACGAATTTACGTGCAGGGGAAATTGGGAAAATGTCTAAGACTCATCGTGGTTTCATGATGGCGAGTGTTGCGATTGCGCTTCTTGCTGCACTCATCAATTGGGCCGCGAGCTCTCCTGATAGATATGACGACCCTGCTAAAACGGGCCAAATCTACTATATGCCACCTGATGTGCAGCCAAATTGCGTCAATGAAGTTGGTTGTGATCGCAAGACGAGACTGCCTGATTGGTTGAACAAGCACCTTGGCATAGAGAAAAAAGAAGCGACTGCCCAGCAAGATGAATACATCCAAGAAGCTGGAAATGCAGCCGTCGCCAGCGTCTTTTATGGTATTTTAATTGGCGCAATTTTATACGGCCTAATGGCTGGACTACATTACGTTTATCGCGCCTTCATAAAACCTAAAAACTCGAAAGTAAGACGCGTATTTAAGACTGCGTCGCAAGCTTGAGTGCTGATTTAAGCGCCTTATTCATGTCATCTGCGGATAGTCGTACAGTGAGTTGATCAAGGATCTCACCGGTATCTGAATCGAGCAACAAAGTGTGCCCCGTACTGCCTTTGTATTTTTCATATACTGGCGCAAAATTATGGTCTTCCGCTATTTTGGCGAGATTACTTCCCTGCCCTAAGCTGAAATCCAGTTTCACAAACTTAACCGGCTGGTTTGCAAATTTTGGCGCAACTTCCGCAAGCTTTGGCTCCAATATTTTACAGGTTGAGCACCAAGCAGAAGAAAACGTCACTGCATAAACTTCTGCTTTGCCGTCAAAAACATATTCTGACTCAGATGCTGTTTTGTTGAAAAAACCACTTCCGTTAAATGCAACAAATCCACCGACGACGAATACCATTGCAATGGAAAACCAGTATTTTTTCAGCAATTTCATTGTTCAACATCCTTTAGAGTTTCCCACCATATATATCTGCTAAATGATTGGGAGAGAACCGAACTTTGCCTCACGATTGCGTGATTTAATTCTCTTCAATTAGGGCATAAGAAGACTTGCTCCACCCAATCTTTGAGCTAGATTAAATTAAACATCGACTTCCAGATAAATAACGGGGACGACTTCTCATCATGCTGAAACAGTTTTCTCTTTGCATCGTCAGTGCCGGACTAATTGCAGCATGTAGCTCCCTGCCTCTAAACAAACCTCAATCCACAGCAGAGACCAATATTGCCAACCCAAGCGATACGGTTTCCCCTTCTCTGGTAGAACCAAAAACATCTATGAAACTTCTCTCACCTGAACGCCTTGCTAGCTCACCATCACTCAGCGGCCCTTCACCACGCGCGGTGAAATTTTCACCCGATGGTTCAAAACTGACCTTCTTGCAAGCACGTGAGGACGACCGTCAAAGATTTGACCTGTGGGCGTATGAAACAGCAACGGGCAAAGCGAGTTTGTTAGTCGATTCTAAATTACTCGAGCCGGATGATTTTGAATTATCTGAAGAAGAAAAAGCCCTGCGCGAGCGCAAACGTATCGCTGGCTCCAAAGGTATCGTTTCTTACGATTGGGATTCAAAAGGCGAGCAAATCCTCATACCTATAAGCGGCGACCTTTATGTCGTTAAACTTGGCGGAGACACGCCAGAAGTAAAACAGCTCACAAAATCAGACGCTTTTGAATATAATGCTGAAATATCTCCATCCGGCACAACAGTATCCTTCATCCGGGATGGCGCACTCTACACGATAGACTTGGCCACAGGCGAAGAAACGCAGATTTCACCAGATGCTAATCCAGACAGTGCAATTTCCTATGGTGTCGCAGAATTTGTCGCTCAAGAAGAGATGAGCCGCTATGTCGGCGCATGGTGGTCACCTGAAGATAACTATATTGCCTACACCCGTGTAGATGAAAGTACTGTCGATATAATTCCCCGTTTTGACATAGCTGCCAATGATGTCACCGTCATCAATCAGCGTTACCCCCGCACGGGCCGACCAAATGCTATCGTTGATTTATTTGTTAAAAACATCGCAACAGGTGAAACCGTTCAAGTCGAACTTGACGCTTCGCCTGATACATATCTAGCGCGTGCAAATTGGGCAGATGCAAACACGCTATTTGTTCAACGCGTCAATCGCGATCAAACACGCCTAGAACTTCTCTATGTTGATATTGGCAGCGGTAAAGTTCGTGAAGCTTATGTTGAAGAACAAGAAAACTGGATCAACCTATCAGAAGACTTCCGTCCGCTTAAAGATGGCGGCTTCTTATGGTCCACAGAGGAAAGCGGCTATCGTCACATAACGCATCACAATGCAGATGGATCTAAAAACTATCAGATCACTTCTGGCGAGTGGGTCGTAAAATCCATCGAAGCAGTTGATGAAGAAAATGGCTATGTCTATTTCTCAGCCAATAAAGATACGCCGATTGAAACAGGCCTTTATCGTACATCCTACACAAAACCAGGCGCCGAGATTGAACGCGTGACTGATTTAGGTGGCTATTGGTCTATCAAAATGGCGAGTGACGCCAAAAGTTTTGTCGGCAGTTTTCAATCGCCAACCACGCCTCCGCAAACCGGACTATATAAAGCAGATGGTGAACGCCTCGCTTGGGTGGAAGAAAACGCGCTGGATAAATCCCACCCCTATTTTGAATTCCTAGAAGCCCATGTCACACCAGAATATGGAACCCTTACAGCAGAAGATGATCAGACACTCCATTATTCGATCACAAAGCCACATGATTTTGATCCAGCCAAAACCTATCCAGCGATTGTAGAAGTCTATGGTGGCCCACATGTTCAAGTCGTCAATAAAAGCTGGATGATGACCGATGTGATGACCGCCCAACAAGGTTATATTGTCTTCCGTCTCGACAATCGCGGATCATTTAATCGCGGTAAAAAATTCGAAGATGTTATATACCGCCTGACGGGTGAAGCTGAAGTCAATGATCAGCTATTAGGTGTCGAATATCTCAAATCTTTACCCTTCATCGATGCATCACGTATTGGTATCAATGGTTGGTCATATGGGGGGTATATGGCGCTGATGACGACGCTAAAAGCGCCCGAAGGCACATTCGCAGCCTCTGTCTCTGGTGCACCAGTTACCGACTGGGCGCTGTATGACACATTCTACACCGAGCGGTATATGGATACGCCGCAAGATAACCCGGAAGGGTATGAGCAATCTTCCGCGTTTCCTCACCTAGAAAAGCTAAACTCGCCTCTTCTGATGTTCCATGGAATGGCAGATGACAATGTGACGTTTGACAACTCAACGCGTGTATATGCTGAGCTTCAAAAGCTTAAAAAGCCATTTGAAATGATGACCTACCCGGGCGAACGCCACGGTGTTCGTGATCCGGATATGAGCATCCACCTGATGAATACTCGGCTAGCCTTTTTCGAGCGCTATTTGAAACCTAGCAATTAACTGGGATATAGTGAAACGCAGATACAGCCACGAACTTGCCCTATTCTAAGCTAATATTTAACCAATACCTGCTTTTGATTATGGTTAACTATATCTTTCTTAATAGGGCGTCACGCCATGTCTGTATCCAATTACATTCTTAAATCAGCCACTGCATTTGCTGCGTTTTCAGTACTGAGCTTTAGCCCTGCAATAGCTCAGTCTCTACCTGTTCCCATGCCTTTCGAAGAACAGCGCGAGCTAGATGATGCCCGTATGCGGCAACAATCGACGGATTTGTATGCAGGTGCCGCACCTGTATTTCAGCAAGGCCAGCCATTGGGTCGCGGATATGTCGAAGCACAACAAAATTTAGCCAACCAACAAGAGTTCGTTCAGCAAACGTCTCGCTTGCAAACACTTGCACCTGGCGCATCTGGTTACACAATTAAAGCTGGGTCTTTTCGTTCATTTGAAAATGCCCAAAGACTTCACGCCAAGCTATATAATATCGGGTCTGCGCGCATCGTTCCAAGACATGCAAACGGACAAGATTTTTACGGTGTATACTTAGGTCCTTGGGCTTCAGAAACACAAGCATTTGAAGCTTACTCATTGGCTATGGACGCCGGAATGCAAGATGGTAAAATTCTAGATCCAGAATAGGTCTATTATTCTTTAAGGCCAGCAGAGAGTTCACTTAGGACTAAAGAAAATTCCTCTCTGCGGACCGCTTCCATATCTGACAATATGTTTTCAACACGTTTGATTGGATCACCTTTTAGGACGTCATATCCTAGTTTGGTCAGGGATATTTTTCGTTTCCTACGGTCCGTCGGTACATATTCTCCCGTTACAAGTTCTCGCTCTTCCAATGCTGAAATAGCACGAGAAGCTGGAGCCAAAGTGACCGCCAAATGCTTTGCAACACCATGAACATCCCTATGCTCGTATGATGCATCAGCTAAAAACCGGAGAACAGACCATTGTCCCGGATGAATCGCTTGAGGTCCCCGTTCAATATATATCTGACGTGCTGTTTTTTCGAGCAATTGAGCAATTTCGGAAACGTCCATAAAAGCCTCGGGTCCGCAAGATTGATCCTGTACAATCAAGCCAATCAGTTTATCTATTTGCAATCATAACATCGACCTAACATCAATGTGATTATGATTTGAAATTTTATTGGTACATCATAGACTTATGGATACTGCACAATACTCACTAAAAAAATTCAATGACCCTCGTATCACTGCGAAGGGTGAGAAGCGCGCGCATGTTTCTTATGTTGGGACGAGAACACTTTGGTTTAATACTGGGACTTTATGCAATATAGAATGCGCAAATTGCTATATTGAAAGCTCTCCTACCAATGACCGGCTCGTTTACCTCACCCTCCATGATATCACGCCATATCTGGACGAGTTAGAAACAGCCGATGAAAATAAAATCGAAATCGGTTTTACCGGTGGCGAACCATTTATGGCACCAGATGCCATAGCAATGATTGAAGCATCCCTTGATCGTGAGCACACTGCGCTTGTTCTTACAAATGCGATGCAACCCATGATGCGCCCCAAAATTCAGGAAGGATTGCTAAATCTCAACGAGAAATTTGGCAACAAACTCACACTGCGCGTCAGCCTTGATCATTATTCTGCCAAATTTCATGATGAAGAACGCGGAACTGGAAGTTTTAATATTGCTTTAGAAGGGCTGCGTTGGCTCTCATCCAATAATTTCAACATAACCATCGCTGGCCGCGCGCTCTACAATGAAAATGAAGTCGAAGCTCGTGAAAAATACGGTGAGCTGTTCCAAAAAGAAGGTTTTGACATAGATGCTCAAAACCTTACCAGCCTCGTGCTATTTCCCGAAATGATGCCAGATTCTGATCCCCCAGAGATCACGACAGAATGTTGGGGCATACTGGATAAAAACCCCAAAGATGTGATGTGCGCAAGCCAACGGATGATCGTCAAACGTAAAGGCGAGAAACAAACTATTGTTCTACCTTGTACGCTCCTACCCTATGATCAGCGCTTTAACATGGGACGGACATTAGAAGAGGCACGCAAATCCGTACCTCTAAACCATACCTATTGCGCTACTTTTTGTGTCTTAGGTGGAGCTTCTTGTTCTGCTTAATCTATGCGCTGCCTTATAATGTCCGCTGCTTTATTCATATAAAGCGCTAAATTAAGGTCATAAATTGTAACTTGTCGTTTTGCATCCCATGTCGTCAATGAAACAGTGACGTAATTAAATACATTTCGCCATTCTGGGTGATGATCAACAACTTTACAATGAGCCATAACCAACCGCATAAAAGCTGATGCTTGCTTAAATCCACTAAACTGAAAAGTTTTCACCAAATAACGCACATCGCTATTACCGAAATTATCTAAATACCACCCTTCATAATCATCATACTCCAAAATAGACAACAACTCTTCATAAGTCATCGGCTGAGTTCGTGCTTTGGCGCGATCAGGCTTAGGAAAAGATTCAGAATCTGGACGTTTCTGAATGCCCATTTTTACGGCAAGTCGCTCGACTAATGGCCCAATAGAATGTGGCCATTCAGCATGACGAATTTGTTCAGAATGTATATTACCTATAAATTTCAAACTATTAGAAAGTTCAAACTGGTGAAAGTTAGGAGGTATATCGACGAAAATCGGAAAAATTTTCCGTTTTTCAATCTTGCCATCCAACAATGAATTTTCCGATGCAGCCAAAAGTTCTTTTTCAACCCAGTCACTTTTGGATGAACTAGGATCACCAGATTTGGGCATCCAATTTTTTCCAATTAAGGCAATTACTGCATCGCTAGAATTTATAGCACTATGGAGATTTTCAGGAAATTTATCTCCAAGCTCCATCTCAGCTACATCAACGTAAACACGAACAAACTGAAGCCTTTTTTCAATCTCATACTTCATTAATAGTGCAATTGGAGATGTCTCACCTCGACGATAACTTATAAAGATCGAATACGGTTTCAAATCACAGCTCCTTACGTTTCATCAAGTTACTAAGAAACATATATAGTATTCTATTCAGCGGCCTTAGCAACGTCCGTCTCATCTTCAAAAACGTCTTCGATGCTTGTGTTGAACAGACGCGCTATCTTAAAAGCCAAAGGAAGAGACGGATCGTATTTGCCCGTTTCAATCGCATTGACTGATTGGCGCGATACATCCAGCAACTCCGCCAATTTTGCCTGGCTCCACCCTTTTTCAGCGCGCTTCAATTTGAGGCTGTTTTTCATGCGCCAGCTACTTTGTTGTATGCGTTGACACAAGCAAGACTAAAGAAAAATATCGGACCGACTAGAAAGGTCCATAAGTTTGGCACAAGTTCATAGAGTTCCAAAAAACCCCATAAAAAACAAAATGAAATTGTGATGCCAGCGGCAACCAACATGGCACTTCCCATACGTTGGCGCATATATTCGTCGGTTTCACGCAGTAACCTTCCGATTAATAAAAATACGTAAGCTGCTGGTAAAGCTGACAATACTGCGAGCCCACCGAGAACCCATTTAGGTGGCTCGTTAAAAATACCTTCAATAAGCGACGGTCCACCAGCAACGACCGCGATGTAAAATATCATCGCAAAAAAGAAATCTCGACGATAACGCCTATTCGCATTCAATACAGTTTGGCCTGACACAACACTAACTCCTTGATAATTATAAATTTTTAGGATAAAATCTAGCGAGAACTAAACCTCTTTCGCTGCTTTGCCTTCTTCGCCCATAATCATAAAAATGGCGTAGAGAATACCAAGCATCGGCGCGCAGAAACTATAAACCGCTAACTGCCCCAGCGAACTCTCGCCTAACAATGTAGTGACAGCAAACATACCGAATAACCAACACAACGCCCAAATCATTCCAAAGGCAACATGCTTTAATGCCATGGCTCTTTGATACTCATCCAAACGCTTTATCCGTTGGCCCAAATAAAGTGGAATAGTCATAACGATAGCAAACTGCGCAAAAACAGCCGCTGGTGCCATCCATGGCTCCGGTCCAATTTTGTATAGGGTCGCCAATCCGGAACTGACGATAAACATCACGCTGGCACTTATAGTCGCTGCAGGTGAAACAATATTCTCGGGCACGGTCATTTATGTCTCCTTTCTGTAAAGCTCACTTTACATGTAAAGGAAACACGACATAGTGTCAAGCGTAGTTTACAAACCTACTTTGAGCAGAAGTGTTTCGAAAGCTTCAAACCCTGCCCTTGATAGTTGGAAAATGAGCCGGCAGCTCCGTAGGGAACGTTTGGCACAGCCGTCATTGGTTCGAACACGAGACGCCCCATTGGCTGCCCGTCTGTAAGGATAAATGGCACCTCACGCGAACGCACTTCAAGTACGGCTTTTCCCTCTGAACCATCGACTCCAAATCCAGGATCGAAAAACCCAGCATAGTGTGCACGAAACTCTCCAAATTCAGGTGCAATAGGAGCCATTTCAGCAGCTTCATCGACCGGAATGACGACTTTCTCTTTGGAGGCTAGAATATAAAATTCACCCGGATCCAGAATAAGCGCACCATTATAAGGGCGAACTGGTTCCCAGAAATCATCAATATTATGCCCGTTTACATCTTTAAGATCGAGCACACGTGAATGGCGTTTCGCCTTATAACCAGCAATGTCATCATCACCCGGTTTGAGATCAATTGAAAATATTTCGTCCCGAATGGTTTCCTGAGGCCCATTGCGCAAACGAAGCTGCAACAAACGATCCCCTTCTCTTGCAAGGATAGAAAATGTTCGCGGAGAAATCTCTACATATAACGGCCCGGAATACCCTTCGCGCGCTGCATCAAACCGATCTGACCTGTCCGTTATCATCCGCACAAATACATCAATCCGTCCGGTAGAACTCTTTGGGTTTGCCGCGCCTGAAAGCCCTTGCGGCATATCAAGCACTTCTTTCAATGGCACGAGATAAACACACCCCGTTTCCAAGACAGCACCTTTGGAGAGATCCAATTCATGCATCACCAGATCATCATTGAAATAGTCAGTGACGAGTTTATCAGGACCGGGCAAAAAACTTGCCCGCATTCGATAGGCTTTCGTACCTAAACGCAAATCAATTGACGCTGGTTGTATTTGGTCATTTTCTAAACCATCCGCTGATTTTATAACTCCGGCTTCACATAAAGCCTGAATTTCAGTGTCTGGAAGCACGCCAGCAATGTTTTTTTCGAATTTGCGTCCGGTCATGACTTGACCCTTTGTAATTATCACGATCCCTATGCAGACCGAACAAGAAGGAAAGAAACCTGTCTATGGCCAACAAGAATGAACAGTCAAACCGCGACTCTACTAAACTTGCAACAAATTTAGTGCATGGCGGACGTATGCGCTCAGAATATTGTGAGACATCCGAAGGCATGTTCCTAACTTCAGGCTATTGTTACCCCGACGCGGAGACGGCTCAGGCGCGTATGGCGGGTGACGAACCTGGCTTTGTATATTCGCGTTACGCCAACCCGACAGTTAAAATGCTCGAAGACAAACTCGCCCTCATCGAAGGTGCGGAAGCTTGTACATGTACAGCATCTGGAATGGCCGCGATATCGGCAGCCTTAATTGCACCATGCCAACAAGGAGACCGCATTGTTGCGGCAAAAGCCTTGTTTGGGTCATGTACGTGGATATTGAAAAACCTCATGCCTAAATTTGGTGTTGAGGTCGATTTTGTTGACGCGACGAATTTAGACGAATGGAAAGAAGCACTTTCCAAGCCAACACGCATCGTTTTGATTGAAAGCCCTTCTAACCCTCTTCTGGAAGGTGCAGATATCGCAGCAATTGCTGAACTAACACATGCAGCAGGTGCCGAACTTGTAGTCGACAATGTGTTCGCAACACCAATGGGGCAAAAGCCCCTTGAACTGGGTGCAGATTGGGTTGTCTATTCATGTACCAAACACATGGATGGTCAGGGCCGCGTCCTTGCTGGAGCGATTTTAGGCAAACAAGACGCCATGAAAGACGTATTTGAATCCTACCTCAGACACACTGGCCCTGCGATCTCTCCATTTAATGCTTGGGTTATTCTCAAAGGATTGGAAACACTAGAATTACGCGTTGAGCGTATGGCCGATACAGCGGCTAAGGTTGCTGATGCACTTGCAGATCACCCTGCTGTTGCAAAGGTTCGCTATCCGGGCCGCAAAGATCACCCTGAGTACGAGATCTTTCAAAAGCAACAATCGGGAGGCGGTAGCCTGATCGCGTTCTCGTTTGATGGTGGGAAAGAAGAAGCTTTCAAAGCGTTGAATGCATTGAACATTGTCAGCATATCGAACAATCTTGGTGATGCAAAATCCTTGATTTGTCATCCAACGACGACAACGCACCGTACATTATCTGATGAGGAAAAAGCGGAAGTTGGACTGGATGATAGCTGGGTGCGCCTTTCTATTGGACTGGAACACCCTGACGATTTGATTCAAGATTTCAAACAGGCACTAGATATTTTGCTGTAATCTATCCTTGTATAGAGAATAGCAAGATATAGCGTGGCATGACTGCTGCAAAAGCAAATTGAAAAAGTGAAACAAGCTTTCACTTGAAACAGGAGAGCCGCAGGCATGAGCCAGGCCCAAACATATGAATTGGAAACAAATGGTGTCATCGTCAGGGTGACGCCACGTTTTCTCGATGCTGAATCATCACCACAAGAGCATCGTTATGTCTGGGCATATGCGATTGAAATTGAAAACCTAAACGATCACCCTGTTCAACTTCTCGCCCGCAACTGGAAAATTTCCGACCGGAATGGTGGCTTACAGGAAGTCGAAGGCGAAGGCGTTGTTGGCCAGACCCCAACAATCGAACCGGGCAAAACTTTTCAATACTCTTCGGGCGCTCCGCTCACGGCTCCATCTGGAATTATGCGCGGACAATTTACGTTCTCCAATGGGTGCGGCGAAGATATGTTTGTAGACATTCCCGCCTTTTCTCTCGACAGCCCCTATGATTCATCGCGTCCCAACTGATCGGTAAAGACGAATATGAAATTCCGCCCGATCTTATACGCCACCGGATTGATGACATTAGGCCTAGGCCTATTCATGCTTCCATGTGTCGTGGCAGATCTGGCAGCAGGCCGAGATGAATGGCGCATATTCTTCCTACTTTCCATCGCGACCATTACAACAGGCGGCGTTATGGCATTGACCTGCCGCCATGAAGACATGGGCATCCGTACGCATGATGCGTTTGTACTCACGGTATTGCTCTGGGTATTCCTCGTCTTTGTCGCGTCTGGACCATTTTTCATTGGTTTTGGAATGAGTTTCACAGACTCTATTTTTGAATCCATGTCCGGCCTAACCACGACAGGCGCAACGATTATGACGGGCATAGAGACTTACCCGCCTAGCCTGCATCTATGGCGTTCGCTCCTGCAATGGATTGGCGGCATTGGTATTATTGTGACCGCGATCGCCATTTTGCCGTCTCTGCGCATTGGTGGGATGCAGCTTTTTCATCTTGAAAGCTCAGACACATCCGACAAATTCCTGCCGCGCATTGGTGAGATCGCCATGCAAACCGCTTATGTCTATCTAGGTCTGACTGTCATTTGTGCAGGCCTTTATAGCATGACCGGAATGACTGAGTTTGATGCGGTAACAATGTCGATGACGACTGTGGCAACAGGTGGGTTTGCTGTATCTGATGCTAGTTTTGCGCCGTATGTTGCAGGCGGCGCGGATATTGTCGCCATCATATTTATGTGCATCTGTTCACTGCCATTTGGACTAATGGTGCTATCCATACACGGCCATTGGCGCGCCTTTTTTAGTGACCCCCAACCTTGGGTCTGGCTGGGCATGGCTGCGTTCGCAACACTAATGCTGACTCTATTTGTCATTAACCAGCGCGATATCGAAATTGGTCCTGAAGGTCCCATCCGCATGGTCGCCTTCAATGTCGTCTCTATATTATCTGGGACAGGTTATGGCACGACAGATTTTGGCCTGTGGGGACCATTTGCATCTTCGGTTTTCATATTGCTTATGTTTTTAGGTGGCACAGCCGGATCCGCCTCTTGTGGAATAAAAACATTCCGCGTGCACATCGCGATCAAGGCGATGATTTCCTACACCAAACAAATGATAAGGCCCCACCAGATATCACCCGTTAGATATGCCGGAAAAGCAGTCAAAGAAGAAACACTTCAATCCATCATGATTTTCATGTTTCTCTTTCTCGCTTCATTTGCGGTACTTGCATGTGGTCTAGCGATGACAGGCCTTGACGCTGTCACCGCTATATCAGCGGCAGCAGCGTCTATATCCAATGTTGGGCCCGGCCTTGGTGAAATTGTTGGGCCAGCAGGCACGTTTCAGGCGCTACCTGACAGCGCAAAATGGATGTGCTGTATCGCCATGTTGCTAGGACGACTCGAACTTATCTCAGTATTTGTCATCCTTTCACCAGCTTTCTGGCGCAACTAGCTTTGTTGCTTTAAAACATCCTCAGTGGGGATGCGGTAAATTCGGCCACAAAACTGACAATCAGCGACTAACTCATTGTCACCTTCAGCCATATCCAACAACTCGACTTTTGGCATGCCAGCCAATGTCGATATCAAACGCTCCTGAGAACATGGACATTTATCCAATAATGGCTTTGGCATCTCCAAACGCACACCATCCTCGTGGAACAACCGGTAAAGCAAGCCAGATGAATTCAAGGTCTCTGACGTCAGTTCATTATCTTCAATCGTCTCAAATAGCGCACGTGCAGTATCCCAATCATTCTGGGTATCTTCACGATTTTCGTCATTCGCAACCTGTTGAATAATCATACCACCAGCGCGCCACCTCACTGTGCCGCCCTCTTCTTGAACTTTTTCAACAGAGAGTTTTACACGTGTCGGGATTTGCTCTGATTGATTAAAATAGTGCTGTGCGCATTCTGCCAGACTATCCCCGTCAATTGGCACAATACCTTGGTAGGGTTCGGTGTTTTTTTGATCCTGAATTATGACCAGTCCCATAATACCTTGGCCAATCATTTGCGAAAATGTCGGTGTTTGATCCTGCCCCTTTTCAACTAACGCCGCCCATTTTTCATCATTTAATTGTAGATAGCCACGCAGGCCACCATCCGTGCGTGCCTCAGCAACGAGCAGTTTTACTGGCCCATTGCCTTCTGCCTGCACCATTATCCGGCCACTAACCTTCAATGTCGCAGCGGTCATAACAGCTAATGCCAAGGCTTCGCCCAGCACTTTAGCCGCCCACTCAGGATAGTCATGGCGTTTTAATATACTGTCGATCGTCGCATCACCTAATTTCGTGATGCGGCCACGTACAGATGAAGTCTCTAACTGAAATGTAGAAACAACGTCACTGTCGTGTAATTGAGAAGCGGAATTTGAAGAAGAAAATTGAGTCATGCAGGGCAGATAACACTTCGATCGCCACTTTTGCAGGGGGCGACCCAATATTTTTTTAAATTGGCCTAAATAGACCTATGCACCAAATAGAGCTGTTGACAGGTAACGCTCTGCAAATGAAGGAATAATTACGACGATTGTTTTGCCCTTCATGTCATCGCGTTTTGCCACTTCAAGCCCTGCTTTTACAGCTGCGCCCGAAGAAATTCCAACAGGAATACCTTCCAAATGCGCAAGGCGGCGCGCCATACCAAGCGCATCTTCATTGGCAACTTTGACTACGTCTTCAATAAGTGAAGTGTCCATGTTGTCAGGAATAAAGCCCGCACCAATACCTTGGATTGGGTGGGGACCTGGACCGCCACCAGACAAGACAGGGCTTGCTTCAGGTTCAACCGCAAACATTTTCACATCAGGGTTTTGTGATTTCAAATAACGCGCGCACCCCGTAAAGGTACCACCCGTTCCAACACCACAAACAACGGCATCAACCTTGCCATCTGTGTCACGCCAGATTTCTTGTGCAGTTGTTGCTTCGTGAATGGCAGGGTTAGCAGCATTATCAAACTGGCTCGGCATAATCGAACCTTCAATGCTTTCTAGCAATTCATTTGCTTTAGCTATCGCACCACCCATGCCTTTTTCTTTTGGAGTCAGAACAATTTCGGCACCTAGAATAGTCAGCATTTTGCGGCGCTCAATCGACATGCTTTCAGGCATGGTTAGGATAAGGTGATACCCTTTGGATGCAGCCACAAATGCCAATCCGATACCCGTGTTTCCGGATGTCGGCTCCACCAAAGTCATGCCTGGCTTTAACTTTCCAGACATTTCCATGTCAGTGATCATACCCAGCGCAATGCGGTCTTTTACGCTTGCCATCGGGTTAAAAAATTCAAGCTTTAAAAGAAAGTCACATTCAAGATGTTCGGCTTTCACCAAGGATGGTGCACGAACGAGCGGTGTATTTCCAACAGTCTCGAGAATTGAGCCATATATTCGACCACGGCCAGCTTCATCCAGAGTAACGCCATTATAATCACGTGTGCCGGTCATGGGAATTTCCTCGCTATCAAAATGTATATGAACAGTATCTGGTTTAATTTACCGCGATTGCAACCAACTGAACAGAGCCAGTTGAGTAAACTCATCCATTAGGGAAAATCACATAAAAAAAGCGCCGATCTCTCGGCGCTTTTCGAATTAATCTAAAATAAGACCTAGCTGGTCAAACACCACTCAAGTACTGCTTTTTGAGCATGTAAGCGGTTTTCAGCCTCATCAAATATGAGCGAGGCTGGACCATCAATAACGTCCCCCGAAACTTCCTCACCACGATGAGCAGGTAAACAGTGTAAGAATTTAGCACCGCCATTGGCGTTATCCATCAGACCTTGGGTCACTTGATAAGGCATAAGGTCACTCAAACGCTTATCAGCATCTGTATCACCCATAGATACGAAAGTATCAGCAACAACCACATCTGCACCTGCAACTGCTTCCATAGGGTCATTGAAAATATCGATGCGGCCTTGTTCCTCACGACCGCGATCTACATCAATTTGTGGAAGCTCATATCCTTGCGGTGTTGCTACCGCGAGTGAGAAACCAAATTTTGGTGCCGCGTGCGCAAAACTGGCCGCAACATTATTTCCGTCACCAACCCACGCAATACGAGCGCCCTTTAGATCCAAGCCGTGCTCTTCGAGTGTTTGAAGATCAGCCATGATCTGACACGGGTGAGATGTGTTTGTTAGACCATTGATGACAGGCACGTCTGATACTTTGGAAAAAGCCAGCACATCATTGTGATTATTGGCGCGGATCATAACCGCATCTACCATACGAGACAGAACGCGAGACGTATCTTCAATTGTCTCTCCACGGCCCAATTGCATATCAGCAGCGTTCAAAACAATAGATGTACCGCCAAGCTGGCGTATGCCCATATCAAAAGACAAACGAGTCCGCGTTGAGCTTTTTTCAAAGATCATTGCCAAAGTGTGGCCAGCCAAAACAGCATCGCCATCTACGAAGCCTTTTGGCTTGCCTGCCCGCGCTAGTTTACGGGATTTGGCATTGTCCAAAATGGAACGCAGCTCAGACGCAGGAAGAGGAAATATATCGAGAAAATGCTTAACACTCATTATGAACTCTCCTTTTGTGACTCGGCTTGAATTTCAGCGAGACACTCATCGATCAAGCTGACAGCTTTCATCACATCACTTTCTGTCGCGATCAAAGGTGGTGCCAAACGCACAACCTGACCGCCAGCAGTTCCAACTAAAAGACCTTTTTCAAGCGCTTTTATACGGACCTGCAAAGGATCGGTTTTCAACGCTATTCCACGCAGTAAACCTTTTCCTCTTAGCCCATCAACAAGGTCAGGATAGCGATCAATCAAGCTAGAGAGCGATTGAGTCAAAACACCCGATACACGCTGCACGTTTTCGAGGAATTCTTTATCTGTGATTTCATCCCACACAGCGTTCCCAACAGCCATTGCTAAAGGGTTTCCTCCATAGGTAGAACCATGCGCACCTGGCTTCATGCCTTTTGCTGCTTCTTCCGTTGTCAGACAAGCACCTAAAGGAAAACCACCACCAACACCTTTAGCAACAGCTATAATGTCCGGCTCTGCGTTTTCTGCCCACTCATAGGCGAATATCTTACCTGTACGGCTCGCGCCACACTGCACTTCATCGTAGATTAACAAAGCATCATGTTCATCACACAATTCTCTTAAACCTGCCAAGCATGCAGCGGGCACTTCGCGGCACCCACCCTCACCTTGTACAGGTTCAATCAAGATAGCTGCCACATCAGGACCCATTGAAGCTTTCAGGGCTTCATGGTCACCAAATGGCAAATGTGTGAAGCCTTCCATCGCAGGCCCAAAGCCTTCGCGATAATTCGGGTTTGCACCTGCATTAACAGCACCCAGTGTACGACCGTGGAATGAACCCTCAAACGAGATAATGCGATATTTATCTACATTACCGTTCACATAGTGATATTTTCGCGCTGTCTTAATTGCGCATTCAATAGCTTCGGTACCGGAATTGGTAAAAAATACCCGATCAGCAAACGTATCGGCGACATAGCGCTCAGACAAACGCTCTCCTTCGGGAATCCTGAACATGTTCGACAAATGCCAGAGTTTTTCTGATTGATCTTTTAATGCCTGGATCAATTTTGGATGCGAATGGCCCAAGCAATTCACAGAAATTCCAGCAATAAAATCAAGGTATTCTTTTCCCTCAGATGAGTATAGTCGTATACCCTCGCCGCGTTCAAAAACGACTTCAGGGGGAGCATATACTGGCATCATTGCTTCACGCATTGGGAAATCCTCACAGCGTATGGAAAGAAAATTCTACGGAAGCCCATGGTCTATGAGGCTCCGCTGGCTATCTGTCAATGTTTGATAAGATTAGATTATTTAAGCTTTGAGTTTATAGCCTGATCGCAGCACAGCCCAACATGCAGTACACAGAATAAGTGTAATTGTAAGTGAAGCGGCTGCACCTATCCATAAATTGCCATCTGATGCGCCTGTGAACGCATATCTAAATCCATCTATCAAATGAAAAAATGGATTAAAATGTGACATTGTTTCAAAGGGTTCAGAGAAAACAGTGATCGGATAAAACGTACCTGAAAGCATGGTCAGAGGCAGAATAACAAAGTTGGTTATAGCAGCTAAATGATCAAATTTTTCAGCCCAAATTCCGCCTAATAAACCAACTGCCGCCAACATGAATGCGGCACAAATTGCAAAAAATAAAAATAGAGGAATAGAGTGTATAGAGACATCCGCAACACCAAGCAGACCTATACAAGCCATTGTCACGCCACCAACGAGTATGCCGCGAGACGCTCCTCCTGCTAGAAAACCCAAAGTAAGCTCCAATGAAGACAATGGAGCCATTAGGAAATCCGTCGTATTACCTTGTACTTTTGCGATGGTGATTGAGGATGATGTATTTTGAAACGCATTGTTCAAAATCGCCATCATGATAATCCCCGGCGCAATAAAATCACCAAACGCGACGCCATTAATGTCTCCACGTTCAGGAAATGCGAGCTTAAAAATCGCCATAAATAGTAGAGCGGATACAACAGGAGCCAATAAGGTCTGCATTCCAACCTTCAAAAATCTAGCGACTTCTCTCTTATATAGAGTCTTTAGACCAACCCAATTGAATGTCCCAAACTCACGTGGTCGGATAAATTCACTCACAAGGTGAGCATTTGGAAGGTTTGATACGCCTCCATTATTTTCAACTGTTGGCTTACTCATCGCGATCGCTCCCAAAACCTATCTCTCATTTAGAAGCAGAATCTAAATTTGAAAGCCCCAAATCAAAAAAACACTGGACCAAAAGGTAAACATTTGGTTTATCCCCATCAATATCTTGAATCAGCTGTGAATAACTGCCACGAGATATTGTGTCATTTCTTTCTTTAGGTACGATATGTTGGAAACTAGGGCACGATTTAGGCGAGTCAAAACAAGATATTGATATCGCACTTATCGCAAGGGCTGAGGAGAGAACTCTAATGGCGTGGACAGAAGAACGTGTAACTGAGCTGAAAAAGCTATGGGCCGAAGGTCACAGTGCAAGTCAAATCGCAAAACAATTAGGTGGTGTTACCCGCAACGCAGTTATCGGAAAAGTTCACAGACTTGGACTTTCGGGCCGTGCGACTCCTTCGCGCCCTGTTAAACGTCCACCACGTTTGGCACGTCCGAAGCCGCAGGTTATTCAGCCAGCAGCTGCAACCGCAAAAACAGCAGCAAGCAAACCAGCAAAAGAAGCAGGCACAACAGCGCTTCCATCGCGTTTAGCTCCCGCAGCATATGTAAAACCAAAGCGCTTGGGCAATGGTGACATGGTCACAGTGATGACTGTATCAGATGCTATGTGTAAATGGCCTGTCGGTGACCCTGGCGATGCAGACTTTGGCTTTTGTGGTCACTCAACAGATGGTGACTCACCATACTGCACCGAGCACGCAAAGCTTGCTTACCAACCATCAAAAAGAAAACGCGAACGTCGCGATACTTATGGGCAATCCACACGTATGGCTGGATAAGCTCAACTAAATCATCTTACCAACTAAAAAAGCGTCGCTTCATTCACCCAGAAGCGACGCTTATTTTTTGTCTAATGAATGGCAGCGCAAATATATAATCTGCGCAAAGCCAACTCTATCTATTCATCAACACGGTTTAACGCATATCCAGCCGACCGAACTGTGCGGATAGGATCAGGCAGATCATCAATTTTCAAAGCCTTGCGCAGTCGTCCAACGTGCACATCGACAGTGCGAGCCTCTACATAAATATCCGAACCCCACACAGCGTCCAAAAGACGCTCACGCGAAAATACGCGTCCAGGGTGTTGGATCAAATAGTCAAGAAGGCGAAATTCTGTTGGCCCCAAATGAATCTCATTGCCATTGCGGGATACCTTATGTGAAGTGCGATCGACCTCCAAATCCCCCACAACGACCTTATCTTCAGTCAACGCCGGACGTATTCGACGCATCACCGCACGAATTCGTGCTTTCAGTTCCGTCATTGAAAACGGTTTGACGATATAATCATCGGCACCTGTGTCCAAACCACGGATACGGTCAGCTTCTTCCGTTCTGGCCGTCAGCATAATAATTGGTAAATTGGCTGTTGTATCTCGCGCCCGCAAGCGACGACACACTTCAATCCCCGAGAGCTTGGGAAGCATCCAGTCAAGCACAAGGAAATCAGGCTGTCTTTCTTCAATCATCAACAAAGCCAGCTCACCATCCATAGCAACACCAACTTCATAGCCTTCGCTTTGAAGGTTATATTTGAGAAGTTGCACCAACGCCTCTTCATCTTCAACGATGAGCGCATATGGCGTTGTGGAAGATTGTTTGTTTCCAGAACTTTTTGTTTTTTCAGAATAATTATACGTCATCTGCGGCCGGCCTTTCAGTAGACGGATACTTACCAGTTGCGGAGTAATAGATTATCTCAGCGATTTGAGAGCAATGATCACCTGCCCTCTCTAGCTTTTTCGCTAGGAACATAAAGTGGGCGCAGGCGCTGATTTTTCGTCCATCTTCAATCATGTAGGTGACCATGATACGAAAGATAGAGTTGTAATACTCATCAACCTCTTCGTCGCGCTCTCTGACATCCAGTGCAGTCTCATGATCTCGCTCACCATATGCATCAAGCACACGCTTCAATTGTGAGGCAACCAAACGCCCCATGCGGCCAAGAGATTTTGTCTGATCCGAGCGCTCATATTCTTTCAGCTGCGAGGTACGTTTCGCGACACTGCGCGACAGACCACCGATACGACGCAATTCCACAGCGACTTTCATCGCAGCAAGCGCTTGACGCAAATCTTTACCTTTGAGCTCACGCCTCTCAATCAGATCATAAATAGATTCTTCAATTTGCGATTTTACGATATCCAATTTAGCATCACGATTAACGACTTCTAATGCCAGTTCGACGTCATAGGTTATAACCGCCGACAAGGCATCACTAAGCATATCCTCGACAAGACCGCCCATGCCGGCAAGCTCGCCTGACAATAGCTCAAGTTCGTTGGAGATATTCAATACAGTTTGACTATTCATACTGACCTTATCGCACAAATTATGCGCAAATCCCAAAAAATCTATTCAGATACCTAAATCTCAATACATTCAGGTATTCTAGAATATGCACCGTACACTGAGAATTACCCAATACACTTGTTTAGACCCGCGTTACCATGGTTTTGCGACGGTTTTGTTGCAACTTAGAACCAACTTCCTCAATCTTCGAAAATTCTTTGCGACAACCAAAAGTATTTAGAAGTTTAATTCGACTGGTTAGAAGCCGATTTGCGAAACGCCCGTTGCTCTAATAATTGATCCAAGTCCGAAGCTTCCGCGTCTTCATGAGACAGTGGAAACAATACTCCAAATGAAGTTCCAACACCCAGCTCACTCTCGACAAGGAACGCACCGCGGTGACGGTTCACAATGTGCTTCACGATCGCCAGCCCAAGGCCAGTACCCTTTTTAAGCCCTCTTCCCGGATCAATTCGATAAAAACGCTCCGATAATCTAGGAAGATATTTTCGGTCCATTCCCGGACCATTATCACTTACATGCAAGACAGCATATTTGGTTCCAGCAGGCCCCAAACTATTGGTAATAGAGAATTGGGCAGCACCTTCGCGACGACGCCCTGCTTTTTCCAAAGCTTCGTCCTGACTAAGCCCTGTTAGAACCTCAACCTCAACAATATCTTCAGGTTCAGAATATTTAATTGCATTATCAATTAGGTTTTGCGCCACTTGTGCCAATTCATCTCGAACGCCCATAACCGCAACACCACTCGCTGGGCCAGAAATACGAATTTTCACATTTTGCTCATCAGCAACTGGGCCCAACGCATCCCCAACCTCACCTATCACCGCCGCCAGATCGGCATTACTTGCAGGACGACGATGTTCACTCAATTCAATACGTGACAGAGACAGCAAATCATTGATGAGACGCCGCATACGCTCAGCTTGCCCATGCATAATTTCAAGGAAATGATCCCACGCCTCGTGATCATCCTTTGCCGGACCACGCATGGTTTCAATAAAGCCAGACAGCGAAGTCAAAGGCGTACGCAATTCATGACTTGCGTTTGCCAGAAAGTCTGCGCGCGCAATCTCAGCTCTTTTAACTGCGGTAAGATCTTCCATTGTGATGAGGACACCCAACCCAGAATTCGTTCTGACCGGTGCAGCCACGCAAGCGTAAGAGCGATCATACTCTCCGCGTTCCACAAACGTGAAATCCTGAGGTTCTTTCTCGCTTAAAGCATCTTCAACCGCGCTCAACATTTCGGGACGACGCACAACTGAAGATAAAACAGGCAATTCTCCGATAAAACGGAAACTCTGGCGCGCTGCTTCATTTGCGACTTCGACGCGTCCTTCAGGATTTACGAACAAACAAGGCTCACTCATCGCCTTCACCAGAACTGAACGAAATTCCTTATTGCTTAGCTCCCCATTATTTCCAACTTTATCAGACCCGGGAAGTACTGATTGCTGAAGCAAAAAATATCCCCGCACACAGACAAGACACACGAAAGCCAAAACACTTAGTGCAGCTGGTACAAATTCAATTGCATCGAACAGAAGCAAAGCAGCAAATACGATTAGAGCTGTACCAACAACCCACGCAAAGGACGTTTTTTGAAGAGCCCATATCTGAGAAAAGATGTTCAAAACCTATATCTTTCAACTAATAAAGTCGTTCCCTAATTACTAAGGGTACAAGTATAAAATATTCATTTCACTATACGAAAACATAATTAGTCTAAACTATTTTAAAATAACCGCACCCAACCGGATTTTTCGACATACACCAGATCTAGTGTCATTTTCATGTCAACTTGTCCAAATATACACGCACACTAGAAATTATTGTTTTTCGATAATAAATATTGACAAACCTTATCGAATAACAATATACAATCTGAAGACACATTTGTCTGCTATGCGTATAAATACAAACCATTGGAATATGTAATCGTATGAAAACCTACTCTGTCTCAGCATTAGCCATTTTAGCCAGCGGCTGCGCCAGTATGGGTGGAGGCGATTTAACGTCAGATGTCACGCTTTCAACGACCAACATTCCCGATGAATGGGCAGTTTCTCTTCCTGACACTCCTTCGCAATCAGACTGGCTATCTCAATTCAATTCAACTGAGATGAATGCTCTCATATCCGAAGCAGTACAGGCCAACCCTAGCCTCTTAGCATCTCGTGCACGCGCAGCGGCTGATTTTGCAAATTCACGCGCGGCGAGAGGCTCACGCTTACCAGACCTTAGCCTCACATCAAATGGGGGACGCGTTGGTTTAAATCAGACTCCAATTGATAGTTATTCCCTTAACCTGACAACGAGCTGGGAAGTCGACATTTGGGGTCAGGTTTCCAAACGAATTTCCGCAGCTGATGCTGATTTTCAAGCAAGTGAAGCCGAGCTAGAAGACTTAAAGCTCTCCATTGCCGGACGCACAGCAAGTGCATGGATCAATCTATCCAATGCAATCGCGCAACACAAACTAGCGCAAGACGATCTGGCTGCACGGGCACGCTCTCGAGAGTTAACTGAAAGACGCGTCGCGACAGGACTTTCTACAACGCTTGATGTCAGACTGTCTCGCTCAGCAGAAGCAAGTGCAAAATCTTCGATCGCTCGCACATCGTTAGATATCGAAAATGCAGCGCGTAACCTTGAAGTTTTACTTGGTCGCTATCCCGCCGCTGAAATAGAAGCCCCTTCTTTACCTCCGGTATTGGGGCCAATGGCAGGCGACGATATCTCGCCAGTTGAGCTTCTTGCACGACGCCCTGATGTTGCTGCGGCTGAAGCAAGAATGGCCGCTGCGGGGCTAAGAGCTGACCTTGCGCGCATTGCAATGCGCCCTACCCTAAGCCTTTCAGCGGCAGGCAACATTAACAACACCCAAAACATTGAAGACTTACTCGATGTAGATTTACTTGCAGGTCGTGTTTTAGCCAATTTGACGGCTCCGATATTCACTGGAGGCCGTCTGGCAAACCAAGCCAAAGCCGCACGCCTCAATGCTGAAGCTGCAGTCGCTAACTATGCAAGCGTCGTTTTAGCAGCTTGGCAGGAAGTCGAAAATGCGCGCGCAGCCGACCTGTCATTTGAACAACAAGAAATTGCGTTACAAATAGCGATGAAAGAAGCGGAAGCCGCTGAAGTCATTGCAGAACGTCAATATCAACAAGGGCTTATATCAATTTTTGATCTGATAAATGCTCAAACACGTAAAATTAGCGCGAATAGTCAGCTTCACGCTGCGACGGCTTCTCGTGCCGTAAATCGTATAAATTATCATCTAGCGTTGGGCGGCGGTAACGCTCCAGCAATCGACGCCTCTGCAGGATTATAGACCAATGAAAATCACAACAGTTATCCAAATCGTTCTTTTTGTCGTTCTTGTCGGCGTTATTATGACGGTGCCCGGCATCGTTAAATCAATGAAACCGCCACCGGAAATTAAAGAACGTGGCCCAATTGGATTAGCCGTCTTCTCAGAAGAAGCTGTCCTCGCAGATGTATCTCTCTCTGTTAGAGCGCAAGGTGCTGTCAGACCTAAACGCCAAGTTCAGCTTTCACCTCAGGTTTCAGGGAAAGTAAAATACGTATCTCCTAACCTAGAGAATGGTGGGTTTGTTAAACAAGGTGAAGTACTGATCCGTTTGGAAGATGCAGATTATAGACTGTCTGCTGTCCGTGCCGACTCGACGGTCGCCAGTGCCCGTCAAGCTCTTGCAACTGTTATGGCCCAAGCCGAAGTTGCTCGCACAGAATTAGAAGAATTAGGTATTGAAAACCCAAGTCCTCTTGCTCTGCGTGAACCTCAACTTGCTGAAGCACGTGCGTCGCTCGCAGCTGCAGAAGCTTCAGCCGAAGACGCAGACTTGCAATTATCACGGACTGAAATTCGGGCTCCTTTTAACGGTCTTGTTGAAACCAAAAGCGTTGAACTTGGTCAATTTGTTTCTCCAGGAACGCCTATCGGTTCGCTGTTTGCAAAAGATGCTGTTGAAGTAGAATTGGCTATTCCAAATGCTGAAATGGGTGATTTAGGTCTTCCTATCGCATTTAATGCATCACGCTCTAACCCCGGCCCGAAAGTATCATTTACCGCCGATGTCGGAGGAAAATCGCACACTTGGATTGGTCAAGTCACACGTACAGGTGCGTCAGTTGATTCACAAACACGCCTTGTCTCAATCTTCGCTCAATTAGATGACCCATTTGGCAAAGGTGCTGATGATGGGACGCCTATGGCACCCGGTCTATTCGTCACTGCACACATCGAAGGTCGATCATTGACCAATGTGATCCGTGCACCACGTGAAGCATTGCGCGGCCTAGATACTGTTTACGTCATCGTGGAAAGTGAAGAAGAAGTCGTCGACCGCGAGGAAAGACTTGAGATCGAAAAAGAGAACGAAATAGCTGAAGCTAGAAAAGCTGTTGAGGAAACGAAGAAGCAACTCAACTTCAACGTTCCACCAAAGGCTGTTCAACAAAAAATTGATGCTATCGAAAAGAAGTATGCCGATATAGCCGCAAAGAACAAAGAGGAAGATGCGCGCAAAGCTGCATCTGGCGATATACAAGAAAGTACAGATGATGATATTCAGATTGTACAAAAGCTAGAAATCCGCAATGTGGACGTACTTCGGTCGACAAAAGAATATGTCTATATTTCTCAAGGACTTTCAGAAGGTGAGCAAGTTATCATCTCACCAGTATCTGCCGCAATGACAGGTATGCGGGTCCGCACTTTTGACACTTCAGAAGCAGAAGACCCTGAGAGCGATGTGATTGAACTCGCCTCGGAAACAAGTTCAGGAGCAAACTAATGGGTGGTATTATCTCATTTTGGGCACGCAACTCCGTTGCTGCTAACTTGCTAATGGTTTGCTGCATTGTCGGCGGTATATTTGGCTTCTCCAGACTAGAAAAAGAAGTCTTCCCAGGTGGAGAGTTTAACGGTGTATCAGTCACCATTGGCTGGCCCGGAGCATCCCCTCAAGACGCGGAAGAACAATTGGTTCTTCGCCTTGAAGAAGCAGTCGCTGATGTTGATGGCTTAGAGCGAATTACATCTATCGCTTATGAAGGCGGCGGAACGGTAAACATAAAAGCTTTGAACTCGGTCGATACCCAAGAATTTCTCGACGAAGTGAAACTTCGCGTCGACTCTATCAACAACCTCCCCCCTTCGTCATTTCGTCCTCAAGTTCAGCAATGGAAAGCGAACAATGAGTATATGGGGCTTGTTATTGCAGGTGACATTAACTCACGTGAGCTAAAGCGGATCGCAGATGAAATAAGAGATGACATTGCGCGCATCTCTGGCGGAGAGCTTGCTTATGTTCAGGGCACACTCCCAGAAGAGGTCTCGATTGAGGTCTCCGAGACAGCAATGCGCCAATACGGCCTGACTTTTGATGACATCGCAAGCGCTATTCGCAACAGCTCACTAAATGGAAGTGGTGGGCAAGTTAGAACCGACACTGGAAGTGTTTCAATCCAGACACGTAACCTTGCTGACACCGCGGAACAATTTAACGACCTTGTTGTGCGTCAAATGCCCAATGGTGGCGTCATAAGAATTGGCGATGTTGCACGTGTCATTGACGGATTTATAGACGAAGATCTTGAAACATCATTTGAAGGCAGAAAAGCTGCCTTTGTTATGATGCGTCAGACAGACAAGATGGATCTGCCCGCATTCTCCGAGAACATCAAAAACTACATGAAGGATAAGAACGAGACGCTGCCTGAATCTGTAGAGATTAATTTGCTTTGGTCAGATCACGACTTCATGAGCAAGCTGATTTCCATTATCACAAATTCGGCTGTTTTAGGGACTATGCTTGTCCTAATTGTACTCCTTCTCTTTCTACGTCCAATCGTCGCCTTCTGGGTAGCCATTGGTATTATGACAGCGTTTGCCGGAGGGTTCTTCCTTCTCCCAATTATGGGGGTATCACTCAATATTCTGTCTCTCTTTGCCTGCCTCCTGGTTATCGGAGTTGTCGTGGATGATGCGATTGTCATTGGAGAGAGCATTCATACTGAAGTAGAGAGCGGTCGACGCGAAGGTGTTGATGCAGCAATTCACGGTGCCAAAGCAGTC
Source organism: uncultured Hyphomonadaceae bacterium (assembly GCA_964352025.1). Classification (GTDB taxonomy): domain Bacteria; phylum Pseudomonadota; class Alphaproteobacteria; order Caulobacterales; family Hyphomonadaceae; genus Hirschia. The sequence goes on along the minus strand of CAYGPZ010000001.1, from coordinate 421,649 downwards.
GCTAAACCAGTTATGTTTGGTGTGATTACCACGATGATCGCATTCGCACCTTGGGCTCTAATATCCGGCAGCACCCGACAATTTACGCAGAACTTTACGCTTACAGTCATTGCAGCCCTTACCTTTTCATTGGTGGAAGCATTTTTAATCCTCCCCGCCCATCTCGCACACCTAAAAAAGCAGAAAGTAAAAGGCGGAGCCTCTCTTTCATCAAAAATTGGTGCGGGGTTTACAAAGTTTCAAAGAGCAATTGCTGACAGCCTATTATGGGTCGCCCGCACGATCTACATGCCTATTCTGAAACTAGCGCTTCAAATGCGATATGTTACTGCTGCTGCATTCGTTGCTCTCTTTGTATTTGCCGTGTCGCTTGTCACAAACGGCATCGTGCCATTCAAGTTCCAACCTGAAACCGAAGGTGACTTCATCTTTGTTCAAATCGATATGCCTAATGGAACGCCATTTAGCCGTGTCGATCAGATAAAGGCACAGCTGACTTTGGGGATTGAAGAGCTAAAACAGGAACAGAATGACGAGTGGAGTGAACTAGACTTCAATATTGTTCGCGATGCCTCCATTGTGGCATCTGAAGGACAAATCATGTCATGGATTGGTCTAGCCGCTCCTGAGATACGTCCTCGTGAAGTCTCCACCAAAAAACTCGCAGAAAGACTCAGAGAACTAACAGGCGAAATTCCTGACGCTGAGGATGCGCAATTTGCATTCTCATTCAATAACAATGATCCACGTCTTCGTTTTGCGCTCAATCACCCCGATCTAGATGTTTTGCGCTCAGCGGCTGAAGAATTAAGAAACCACCTTGGTACTTACGCGAACGCATACAATGTTGGTGATAACTTCTCTGCGGCAGCACAAGAGATACGCTTAACCATGAAACCGGGCTCTGAGAGCTTAGGTCTCACTCTTAGAGATGTGTCTCGTCAGGTTCGCCAAGCCTATTATGGTGAAGAAGTTCAACGTCTGCCACGTGAAGGTGACGACGTTCGTGTCATGGTAAAACTACCTGATGAAGCACGTCGCTCGTTAGACAGCCTTGAGCAATTCCGTATCCGTACAGCAGATGGACGTGAAATCCCACTCATGGAAGTCGCTGATGTGGAGTTCGCACCGGGCATAAACCGAATTCTTCGCCGTGAACGTCAGCGTTCTGTGGCTGTATTTGCCGAAGTCGAGAGTGAAGCTCAAAGAGAGATCATCGAGAACGTCAACCAGACCTTCATGCCGTCTCTGAAAGAGAAATATCCAGGATTAACATCTGGCGCAATTGGATCGGCTCAAGACCAAGCTGAATTCATGCAAGAAATCACGAACCTTCAATTAGCCGCTTTCTTTGTCATGTATTGTTTATTGGCCATCGCCTTTAAATCATACTCTCAACCATTGCTGATCATGTCTGCTATTCCATTTGGATTTGCCGGCGCTGTGTTTGGTCATGCGATTATTGGCACGCCAATGGCAATGTTCTCGCTATTTGGAATAGCCGCAGCGGCAGGTGTCGTTATCAATGATAACCTTGTTCTGATTGATTATCTCAACAAGAGACGTGCACATGGTGTCGGCGCATTCCAAGCCATCATCGAAGCTGGTGTATCTCGTTTCCGCCCTATTCTACTAACGTCTGTGACGACATTCATAGGAATTCTGCCGATGATCCTAGACAGATCAATGCAAGCACAATTCCTAAGGCCAATGGTTGTGTCACTTGGGTGTGCGGTCATATTCGCGCTCTTCCTGAGTTTGCTTTTAGTGCCTTCACTTTATGCTATCGGAATAGAAGTAGGACGCACTTCTCGTTGGTTACGCCAAGGCTTTATGTTCATTTTCACAGGCAAAAAACCTGATCGTATTCAACGTCTCGGAGAAAACTTTGATCAGGAGCATCTTGATATATCAGGAGATGCTGAAGCCAAAGCCCAACTCGCGCAACCTGCTGAATAGTATAAATTTTTAACCCAAAGGAATGTTCATATGCAATGTGTGAACCTTATCCGGACCTGCTTAGCAGGGACCGCAATCGCTACCGCTTTGTCTGCTTGCCAGCTTGAACCGTCAAAAACATCAATGGCTGTGACTAAACCTGATGTCATCACTTTTGGTGCATCCGTTGAGACAATCAAACAGTCTCTGGGTTCTTATTGCTCGTCTATAGAAACGCGCACCATTGACCCTCCACTCATTCCAACAGCAAAAAGCCAAACGCAAATTGACTGTGAAGGATTTGCTTATTTCGGTGGTGAGAGGAAGGCAGAGTTTGTATTTTCAAATGACGCACTCGTACTCACCTGGATATTAGTGGACGCTGAAGAAATTCCTGCACTCGAGACCGCCTTCACAACAAAATTTGGCGAACCGACTTTTTCTAAAGACACAGTTCTTACCTACGCAGAACACTTCGCAGGTGTACGAAAGGACATGCCTGAAGCGCTTTATTACGCAGAAGAGGCAGCCCCCTATGTTATTGACCGTGTCAGTAAATTACCGGATCGAGAATAGAACGATCGGCAATTAACAAATCGCAGATACAATTCATGTTATAATCTAGTTAGAAACCACACTTGTTCTAACATTTGTGGTCCATAGCTAGGATTGTCTCATGATGAATTGGAACAAGCTTCGCCACGCTTTTATCACTTGCGCCACAGCGCCTTTATTATTGTCCTGTGGAGGTGATGTAGACCCGATGTCAGTTGAAAAACCAAAGCTCATAGACTTTGGCGCTCCTGTAAATGTCATCGCCAATAAACTTAAAAGCAAATGTGATCAGTTAGAGATCACCAATATAGATCCGCCACAATTTGCTTCCATCGAAAAGCAGGATCAGATCGATTGCACGGGCTTTACCTATTTTGGTAAACAGCGCGATGTAGAATTCATATTCGTGAATGATGCGCTAGGCGTTGTCGACATCAATATAGATGACAGCGAAGTCCCAGCAATAGAACAAGCTTTCATATCATCATTTGGTACCCCCAAATATGCCAAAGATACTGTCCTCATATTTGATAGGCAAAATGCAGCGGTTCGAAACAACCCTGCCCAAGTCACCTATTTTGCGGCGTTTGCATCCCGATCCCTCACCGAAAGCGCCAGCATTCGACCCGATAGGTAATAAGACTGAAAAATAAAAGATATTTTTTGACTCTCACGTCTATGCGTTTTACCGCAGGCGCATGAATCCAGACATTTTCTTCTATATTTGCGCGATTATTGCGGTCTTCTTCACAGGCCTGTCCAAAGGTGGGTTTGCTGGTTTTGGCGCTATGGCTATGCCAATGATGGCATTAGGAGGAGATCCACTAACAGCCGCAGCTATTCTACTACCTATCCTGATAAGCCAGGATTTAGTGGGAATGTGGTCCTTCAGGAAATTCGTCAATAAACGCATCGTCATGATTATGCTTCCCAGCATGACGTTAGGTGTTTTTCTTGGCTATTTATACCTGCTCTACCTTCCCAAAGAAGCAATATTAGGAGCGGTTGGCGCAATATCGCTGTTTTTCGGGCTAAACAGCTTACGCAAAAAGCTCCTAGGTAAAATTGAAATTCCAACGAATTCTCACGCCGGTATTGGAACTTTATTTGGGACAATCACAGGATTTACAAGCCAGATAGCCCATGCGGGCGGTCCACCTTTTTATATGTGGATACTACCTCAAAAATTTCCACGCGACATCTTGATCGGCACTAAGACTGTTTGTTTTTGCTTTGTTAACTGGATCAAAGTTCCTGCCTTTCTTGCACTAGGGCAAATGACAACGGAAAACCTGAAAACATCTATCATTTTAATGCCTGTCGCTATTGCTGCGACCTTTATCGGTGTTGCTTTAATCAAGCGCATTAACACCGATAAATTCTATATTTTCATCTACATAGTCATGTGTCTGATTGGTCTAAAACTGCTATTTGATGCGATTTATTAGTTTAAAAACTAAAGAGCAAACAAAGAAACACCCCGTCAGGTCCTCTTGCCAATCATTCTGGCAAAACCCGCTGGCGGGGTGCGTATTGGCTTTTGTATTCCGCCGGATATGGCTTGTAAGCAAGCCCTACTTCTCACCTAAGCAGGTGGGCACTGGCAATAGCGCCTAACAGTTTCCGACCAAGCCAATGAAGCTCGATTGTGTCTAATTAACCAAACACAATTTAACGCAATTTTTAAGCAGCCACAAGCTGTGGATAAATTGATGGTTGTATATTCAAACGACTGATCATGACTCTTCTATGTCACCCAATAAAGGCTTAGAGAGCGGCAAAGATCGACCTAAATCGCCACCCCCTTAGTGATTGGAAACGATTACTCGGACAATCTCCAATCATCCGCCAATTGGATAAACCAACAAAATGGTACGCTGGGCACCCTTGATAGCAGCTATTTCTAATAGACAAATTAGCGCTATTTACGGATAGGGAGCTAGCACGCTAATGCTACTTTCCGACATCAAGACTGCTGCGATTATAGGGACTGGCCTTATCGGACAAGGTTGGGCCATACGGTTTGCATTGGCGGGATTATCGGTTCGTGCTTATGACAAGGACGAACAAACTTTGTCTCAGTGCAAACTATCGATCGCACATGCGCTAGAGGATATGCAAGCCGAAGGTTTGTGCGAAGATATAAGTCCGGTACTCGATAGAATAAGCATTGCGACCTCGATCGAACATGCGGTTTCTTCAGCAGACTATGTTCAGGAGTCCGTATTAGAACTCGTAGAGGTCAAGCAGGCGGTATGCACTGAGATTGATCGACATTTGCCCGACCACGCACTAGTCGGAAGTTCTAGCTCCGGGATAGCAGCATCCGTTTTTACAGAAAAATTGACTCATCGTGACCGTTTCTATGTCGTGCACCCAGTAAACCCTCCGCACTTAGTCCCTGTCGTCGAAATCGTTCCGGCCCCATGGTCTTCTTTGGAACATATTGAGCTTCTGCGTGGATTGCTTGAAAAGTTGGGTCAAAGCCCTGTTCTCGTTCATCGAGAGATTGAGGGATTCATTCTCAACCGATTGCAGGGAGCTCTCCTTAATGAGGCATGGTCACTATATGAAGAAGGCTTTGCCAGTGCTGAAGATATCGATCGAACAATACGTGACGGTCTTGGACGACGATGGGCCTTTATGGGGCCGTTTGAGACGATTTCATTAAATGCGCCCGGTGGCATCGAAGATTATGCCAAGCGCCTCTCGCCACTTTATCACAAAATCGCTCTATCACGGACGAAACCAAAACAATGGTCTACCGCAACAGCAAAAAGAATAGCGACGGAGCTTGCCGACAAAGGCGGTAACTCGAGTAGAGAGCACGCGCTGGCGAACAGAAACAAGAAACTGATGCAAATGGCCAACCTCTACCTTGGTTGGGCCAATGATGCGGATGAAATACAATAAGGAGAAGTTCCATGGCGGTCTGGCTTAAAGAGGCGGTAAATCAGGACGTGAGAGCGGATGCTGATCGTAAAGTTAGGGAAATTGTCGAAGACATACTAGCCGACATAGATGCACGCGGCGATGCTGCCATTCGAGAACTTTCAAACAAGTTCGACAATTGGGACCGCGAAGACTTCAGGCTGAACGATGATGAAATAAATCAGTGCATCGATAGCCTGGATAAGCAGGCGATCCGGGACATTGAATTTGCTCAAAAACAAGTTCGAAACTTTGCCGAAGAACAGCGAAAGGCGATACGGGATATCGAGGTTGAAACTCTGCCTGGTGTCGTTTTAGGGCATAAGAATATCCCGGTTAACGGCGCGGGATGCTATGTGCCAGGCGGTAAGTACCCCTTGCTCGCATCAGCGCACATGTCGGTTATTACAGCAAAAGTGGCTGGCGTTCCGCGTGTCATTACCTGTGCGCCGCCTTTTGAAGGTAAACCTGCTCCTGCTATTGTCGCGGCTCAAGCAATGGCCGGAGCAGATGCTATCTACGCCCTAGGCGGTGTTCAGGCCATTGGCGCAATGGCGATTGGTACCGAGACCATAGAAGGTGTTGATATGCTGGTAGGCCCTGGTAATGCCTATGTCGCCGAAGCCAAACGACAGCTATTTGGCCGTGTGGGCATTGATCTATTTGCAGGCCCCACCGAAACCATGGTGATTGCCGATGAGGCTGTGGATGGAGAAATCTGTGCAACCGATTTATTAGGGCAGGCCGAACATGGACCTGATAGTCCCGCTATATTGATCACAAATTCAGAGAATCTCGCGCGCGAAACAATGGCGGAAGTCGAACGATTACTTAAAATTCTGCCGACGCGCGACATCGCGCGAAAGGCTTGGGACTCCTTTGGCGAAGTGATCGTCTGTGATGATCACGCGGAAATGTTGGACGTTGCCAATCGCTATGCGAATGAGCATGTTCAAGTCATGACAAGCGATGATGACTATTTTCTCAATAATATGACCAATTTCGGTGCCCTGTTTATCGGGCCGCGGACCAATGTTGCCTATGGTGATAAGGTTATTGGAACAAACCATACCTTACCGACAAAAAAGGCTGCACGTTATACCGGTGGTCTTTGGGTCGGCAAATTTCTCAAGACTTGTACCTATCAACGTGTCCTTACTGATGAGGCGACGACACTGATGGGTTCCTATTGCAGCAGACTTTGCGCGCTTGAAGGTTTTGCAGGTCATGGGGAGCAAGCAAATATTCGCGTGCGCCGATATGGGGGACGTAATATTCCTTATGCTGGGGTGGTAGAGCCTATGGAGCCAATCAAATAATGACCAACAGTGACCTTCCCCAAACCCCTTCCATGCGGCTTGATGGACGACGCGCGCTCGTGACGGGGGCAGGCCGTGGGATTGGCAGGGCTATATCCTGTGCACTAGCCGCTGCTGGGGCGCATGTCACTCTGGTAGCGCGCAGCGGTGATGAAATAGTTGCACTCGCGAAAGATCTGATTTCCGAAGGCGGACAAGCTGATGCGGTTGCGCTTGATATGACTGATCAGTCATCTGTAAGTTCTTTCTTTGCTGATCGTTCTGCGTTCCACGTGCTGGTTAACAATGCAGGAACAAACCGCCCTAAGCATTTGAGTGAGGTTACAAGAGAAGATTATGATGCGGTTATGGACTTGAATGTCCGTGCTTGTTTTTTTGCAGCGCAGGCTGCTGCGTCAAAGATGATTGCCGAAAAAGTACCAGGTTCGATAATTCATATAGGGTCACAAATGGGGCATGTTGGTGGGCCTAACCGGACTCTTTACTGCACATCAAAATGGGCGCTTGAGGGCATGAGCAAAGCCATGGCGCTGGATCTCGCGGAATATGGAATCCGCTCCAATACGATAGCACCAACCTTTATAGACACGCCGTTAACTCGACCTTTCTTTGAAGATGCCGCCTTTAAGAAGAGTGTGCTGGAAAAGATCAAGCTAGGCAGGATTGGACGGCCTGAAGACCTCATGGGCGCGGTAGTGTTTCTAGCAAGTGATGCTTCAGCACTCATGACCGGCAGCTCTATGATCATCGATGGCGGCTGGACCGCTGAATGAGCGCCTCCGGCAAGTTGCAAACGCATAAAAAAACAGCGACGAACTTAAAGTCCGCCGCTGTCTTTGAGATTCGATTATCAGCCTTAAGGCTGTTGTAAACCTAGTTCATTGGTGGTGCGTAATTTGTGAGATTGATACCATCAACCGCCGCAATATACTCTTCCAATGTCGGTGTACGACCAAGGATAGTCGACAAGACAACAACTGGTGTTGAAGATAGAAGAGATTCACCCTTCTTCTCATTGGAGTCTTCCACAACACGACCTTGGAATAGACGCGTAGATGTTGCCATCACAGTGTCACCCTTAGACGCTTTTTCCTGGTTACCCATACAAAGGTTACACCCCGGGCGCTCTAGATAAAGCATATTTTCATAATCTGTACGGGCTGTGTTTTTCGGCGCAGCATCGTCAAATTCGAAACCAGCATATTTCTTAAGAACATCCCAGTCGCCTTCAGCTTTTAGCTCATCAACAATGTTATATGTTGGCGGAGCCACAACCAATGGAGCCTTGAATTCAACCTTGCCGTTTTGCTTCTCTAGGTTTTGAAGCATTTCAGACAAGATCTTCATGTCACCTTTGTGGACCATACAAGAACCAATGAAACCAAGGTCAACTTTCTTGTTACCACCATAGTAGGATACAGGGCGGATTGTATCGTGCGTATAACGCTTGGACACATCATCATTGTTGACGTCTGGGTCAGCAATCATCGGCTCAACGATTTTGTCTAGGTCGACAACAACTTCAGCGGAGTATTTAGCGCTGTCATCTGGTTTGAGAGCTGGCACAGCACCAGATTTGATGTCTGCAATACGTTGATCTGCAAGCTTGATCAAACCAGCAAGAACACCTTTTTCATTGTCCATGCCTTTGTCGATCATGATCTGGATACGGCTTTTCGCAATCTCCAAAGACTCACAAAGCGTGGCATCTTCAGAAATACAGATAGAAGCTTTCGCTTTCATCTCTGCTGTCCAGTCAGTGAATGTGAAAGCTTGGTCAGCGAGTAGTGTTCCAATGTGTACTTCGATCACACGGCCTTGGAAGACATTGTCACCAAACTGATCAAGCATTTGTGCTTGTGTTGCGTGCACAACATCACGGAAGTCCATGTGGTTTTTCAAAGTGCCCTTGAATGTCACTTTAACAGACTCAGGGATTGGCATAGTCGCCTCACCTGTCGCTAGCGCAAGCGCAACTGTTCCAGAGTCAGCACCAAAAGCCACACCTTTAGACATACGTGTGTGACTGTCACCACCCACAATAATGGCGCGATCATCGATTGTGATGTCGTTTAGCACTTTGTGGATCACGTCTGTCATTGCGTGATATTCACCCTTAGGGTCACGCGCAGTGATCAAACCGAACTTGTTCATGAAGTTCATAAGCTTAGGAATGTTACTCTGTGCTTTGCTGTCCCATACAGATGCAGTGTGACAACCAGACTGGTAAGCACCATCCACAATCGGAGAAATCACAGTCGCAGCCATAGCTTCTAGCTCTTGTGACGTCATCAAACCCGTTGTGTCTTGTGATCCGACAATGTTCACTTCAACGCGCACATCTGATCCAGCGTGCAAAGTTTTACCCGGCGTCGTACCAACAGCGTTTTTGTTGAAGATCTTCTCAACAGCAGTCAGACCTTGGCCTTCGTGCGAGATTTCTTTTGATGGCGCGTATACAGATTTTAGCTCTTGGCCAAGTGTAGCAGCTGCAAAAGTTTGTAGCTTCTTACCGAAGACAACAGCGTATGATCCACCAGCCTTCATGAACTCAACTTTTTGAGGTGTGAATGCAGATGAAATGTCTGCTAGCTCTTTATCACCATTGTAGAGTTTCTTCTCTTTCGTATTGATCGTCAGAACTGTGCCTGTATCAACAGAGTAAGTTTTCTCTAGAACTGCATCACCGTTTTCATCTTCAACAGTGTTACCATCAGCATCTTTTTTCTTGACCCAGTTTTTAAGGTCAAGACCGATACCACCTGTCACACCAACAGTTGTCAGGAAGATTGGAGAGATACCATTTGTACCCGCAACAACAGGCGCAATGTTTACGAATGGAACGTAAGGGCTCGCTTGCTTACCAGCCCAAAGCGCAACATTGTTCACGCCGGACATGCGGGAAGAACCAACACCCATTGTTCCCTTTTCCGCAATCAGCATAACGCGTGCGCCAGGATTTTTCTTTTGAAGTTCCTGGATCTCAGCCTGTGCTTCAGGTGTGATCATGCACTTACCGTGAAGTTCACGGTCTGAACGTGAGTGCGCTTGGTTACCAGGGGAAAGAAGATCAGTTGAGATGTCACCTTCACCAGCGATGAATGTGACGACTTGAATTTCTTCTTCAATGTCAGGAAGTTTTGTGAAGAATTCTGCTTTTGCGTAGCTTTCAAGGATGTCAGTCGCAACTGCGTTTCCTGCTTTGTGCGCATCAGCCAAACGTGCTGTGTCTGCATCATACAAGAAGACCTGAGTTTTCAGGACATCAGCTGCTTTAGCTGAAATTGCGGCATCATCGCCAAGTGCAAGGTCAAGAAGCACATCAACAGATGGACCACCCTTCATGTGAGAAAGGAGTTCAAATGCGAAGTCTTGTGAAATCTCAGCAACTTCAGCTTGGCCTAAAATGATTTCTTTTAAGAAAATAGCTTTTTCACCAGCCGCACTCGTTGTACCGGGCAGCGTGTTATAAATGAAAAACTTGAGAGAACTTTCGCGGTGCTCGTTTCCGGCATCTTTAATTTGAGAGATAATCTCTTTGACGAGGGCACCATCATCGATTGGCTTAGGGTGTAAGTCTTGTTTCTTACGCGTTTCGATCTCGTTCAAATAATCTGTATACAAGCTCATGATTGTCCCGAAGAGTTAGTGTGATGTCTAGCTTTCTCTTTAGTCCGCACGTCGTCCTGCGTAAGACTGGAAAGCCTATTTCCGCGCATAAGTATTTAAACTATCAAAGACATGCAAGGTGTTGGAACAAACTATGTTTGCGAATCACTCTCAACTTCACATAAGTTATGTACGCGACTGCATTCTTTTATTCTTCATCAAACAATGATTATTGTCTTTAAGCTCAGACTTCTATAGCCAGAGTTTGGTATTTCCAATTGCGCCATTTTAAGAGGTTTGAATAATAAAAACATGATTTGGCGACACCTCTTTGGATATTTACCAGCGAACGTCATTCAGGGAATTGTATCCTTTGCCGCTGTATATGCTTTCACCAGATTGCTAGGCGCAGATGATTATGGGCGCTATGCGCTTGTCCTGACGATTATGTCAGCATCACATACAATGACATTGACTTGGGCCGAAGCTGCTGCGTACCGCTTTGCGGGCGAAGCACAACAAAAAGGTGGAATGAACGACCATATTCGCACCTCCCTTTTATTGTCAGCTATGTCTCTTACGCCAGCCCTGCTCATAGTCGCATTTGGTTGGATGGTCTCCGGCGGAGATCCTAAAATGCAGGCAGCTATTATATGGCTAGCGCTGTCCATGCCATGCTTCACTGTTATTCAAATGAGCCTGGAAATTCACAAAGCACGCCAACAAGTCTCTCGTTTTGCCATGGTTAGCATTGCGCACGTGGTGTGCGGTTTTTCTGCTGGCCTCTTTTTCGCCTGGAAAACCGATATGGGTGCCGCAGCCCCCTTTATGGGGCTCGCGCTAAGTGGAATCCTACTGTCCATAGTACAAGGCACGTATCTTCTAAGAGAATCCAAAGGCGGCAAGTTTCAATCACATCGCGCCAAATCCTATTTTGTGTATGGTATGCCGCTGGCTTTGGCGCTCTTATTGGAAATAGCCCTAGGTGCAGGAGATCGTTTCCTCATTGCTCATTTCCTGAGTAATGCCGATGTTGGGGCTTATGCCGCCGGATATGGCGTGTCTGACCAATCAATTCGGATACTATGTATGTGGGGAGCAATGGCTGGTGCCCCGCTATTAATGGCGAGCTATGAAAAGAACGGCGTCGCTGGGATTGCCGATCCCGGTAAAAACATGGCGCGACTGCTTATGTTGATCGCCTTCCCTGCAGCAACTGGTTTGGCGATGGTTGCTCAACCTCTTGCCCAATTTATGATTGGTGAAGAATTACGCGATCAAGCCGCAAAAACCATACCTTGGATAGCTTTTGCAGGCCTTATGAACGGTCTGATAATTTACTATTTCGCGGAAGCTTTTCAGCTCGTCAAAAAAACAGCACTCCGCGCCAGCTTAATGATCATACCCGCTGTATTAAACGTCATATTGAACATTATACTTCTGCCTCGCATTGGGCTTATGGGGGCAGTCTATGCGACAGTCTTTTGCTATGCTCTTGCCTTACTTCTTGTCATGGGCGTCGGTCGCCGGTATGCGCCGCTTCCCGTCCCAATAAAAGATGTCTTACTTATTGGGCTTTCCTGCATCGTCATGGCTGGAGTTGTATACATATTACCCGATATTGGCGCTCTTCCCGAACTGATAATGAAGGCGGCTATAGGCGGTGTGTCATATGGCGCATTAGCAGTAATATTCAACGCTGGCGGAGCCAAAGACCTTGTAAAAGGGCTGAGATCTAGTCAAAGCGAACAATCTTCGCCATAAAATGATCTAGCGCTGACATTCAGCCGTAAACATTATACTCCATCAACTTTCAGGCAAAACGAGACAATAGATTTAGCATGACAGATACACCTAGCTCACCTGAAACAGTCGAAGAGACATCAGCAAAACCAACACAAGCCAAAGGCAATGCTGGGTCGTTGTGGAGAGAATTGGGACCAGTTCTAATATTCGTTGTTGTCTACAATGTCGTGAGGCGAATGCCTGAAGGCGGCGGTCTGTTTGCCAAAGAAACAGCGATTTATTGGGGAACAGGAACTTTCATGGTCTGTATCCTTTCCGTCATAGGATGGGCTTTGTTTAAAAAAGAACGTGTTTCCCCAATGCTAATCGTCTCAGGTGTTATTGTGACGGTATTTGGTGGCCTGACTATTTATCTTCAAAGCCCAGAATTTGCCTATTACAAACCAACCATTATCAATTTGCTCTTTGCTGGATTGATTTTCGGTGGTCTCGCAATGGGCAAGAATGTTTGGAAAATTGCATTCCAACACGCTTTTGAATTACCCGATTATGCTTGGAAAACATTCGCTATTCGTTGGGGGCTTTTTTATATTTTCCTCGCTGCGCTGAACGAATTTCTATGGCGCACGCAAACCGAGGACTTTTGGGCAAATTCAAAACTCTTCCTTGTGATGCCTGCCACTTTCCTCTTCATGATGGCGAACATGCCTTACCTAATGAAACACTCAAATGATGATTTGTTTGGGTCTAAAGAAGACGCAAAACCAGAATAGAATACAGGCCATCCAGAAATCACAAGAAGACTATACTGTTTTAATGAAGCAGGTGATTATCCATGTCTTCAGAACACTTGAATTGACTGACACGAAACCTTCATTTGCCATTTTTCGATTGTATAGGTAGTCAGACAACGGATGAAAGAAATTTCATCTAATCTTGTCTGTCGGGATGGTGGGGCTGATGTCTGAAGAAGAAACAAAATCTGATGAAGTTTCTGGCTTTAAGCTGAGTGAGTCTCCGGCTCACCTTTTGAGGCGGTCTCAGCAGTTTGCGACCGAAATTTTCACTGATCTTGGTATGGCGGACAATGTCACACTAAGGCAATCAGTTGTGCTAGCAGCGGTTGCTGAAAAAGAAGGTCTAAGCCAATCAGACCTCGTCAGCATAACCGGAATTGATCGCTCAACGCTTGCAGACATGGTTGGTCGTATGGAAATACGTGGCCTTGTCAAGCGTATAGCCTCTGAAGGCGATGCCCGTGCAAAGTCTGTCTCCCTTACCGCTATTGGCCGTGATGCCTTAGAAGATGCGATGCCTGCCATGCAGACTGTGGATAACGCCCTAATGCAGGCATTACCTAAAAATAAGCGCAAAGCCTTTTTGACAATTTTGACCTTTCTTGCCAGCGCAGCAGATGGTGAGCCTTTGAAGGGCAAAAAGTCAGACAAGCGCAAAAATAAAGACAAGAAAAAGAAGTCAAAAAAAAAGAGCTTGAAAAAGAAATAGAGCTTCTTTTGTCTCAAACGACTGCGATAAAGTAACTCTCAGGGACTATTGAGCCGCTTTTAATGCCTCAAAATCTGTCAGGAAAGCTTCCGCTTCTTCAGGACCTAACGGCCCTCTATATTGGCGAACAATCATACCGTCAGCATCTATCAAAAATGTCTCAGGAACAGCATTTACACCCAGTGCCAACCCCACCATTCCGTCATTGTCGAGACCAACTGTTGTGAACGGGTTTCCATCTTCGTGCAAAGTTTGTTTTATGAGTTTTGGTTCGTCTTTATAGGCTATTCCAACGATGGGCGCAGACTTGGCCATCTCCATCAATAATGGATGCTCCAACTTACACGGCAAACACCATGTCGCCCACAAATTGACGATAACTGGCTCACCCAAATGATCCTGCAAATTGAACGTCGATTGCTCTAACGTAGGCAATTCAACAGCTGGTGCAGCGCGCACTTTACCGACAAATAAATCAGACTTATCGCCGCCAACAGTGTCGAGCTTGCTGACAGATAAAATGCCAAGGCCGATGAGCAAAATAATGGGTAATATATAGAAAGCGCGCTTCATCAATTTTCTTCCGCCGAAATTCGGTCCAATTTATCTTTTGCTTTCTTCAATCGCAAAACAACAAATAGTGATAAACAAACGAGAAGCCCAATTGCAATGCCATAAGATGTCCAGACATAAGGTGCATACTTATCCATTAGTCATCATCCTCCATTGCATAACGTCGTTGAATGATTGCCTCTGAACGGCGCGCATATATCTCTGCGCGCATATTCATAATCGTTAGCGCACCAAATAACAGCCCATACCCAATCAGCACCATCACTAGCGGACTAATGAAAGGTTCCGGCAATTCGGAATGAATAATTTTGGATGGTGTGCCGAGGTTTTCAGTCCAGTTATCTGCTAATCGAATAGACGCTTTTTGATGTAGTGTGGACCACCATTCGACCGACCATTTTATGATCGGAATGTTTACTGACCCGACCAGACATAAAATAGCGGCTATACGGCCTGCTTTCTGTTGGGTCTCAAATGCCGACCAGATCGCAATATATCCAAGATATAAAAAGAAAAGCACTAATACAGACGTTAGGCGCGCATCCCATTCCCACCATGTATTCCAGATGGGCTTACCCCACAAACTACCGGTAATAAGGCAAATCACCGTAAATACGGCACCGATCGGGGCAGCAGACTTACCAGCAATATCAGCAAGTGCATGTTTCCAGATAAGAGAAGACAAACTGGCACCCGCCATGAAAGCATAAGCCCCCATACACATCATTGCTGCAGGTACGTGAATAAACATGATCTTGACGGCATCGCCCTGTCGAAAATCAGCTGGCGTATCATAAATTCCGACATAGACGCCTACCGCTAAAAACAGAGCAGCCAAGCCAAGCATAATTGGCCCAAACAAACGCGTGGTCTTCATAAATTTGTGCGGATTAGCAAACGTGGAAATCATGAAAGGCAGTTATCCTCAAATATACAAACTAATCCAGAGCCGTTTTCAGTGCAGCACCCGCAGCAAAGGGTCCTAATGCTATAGATACCAAAGCACAAGCAGCACACAATGCCATTGAAGAAGTCCAATCACGTCCTTCAACAACTGCATATAGGGTGGCTGCACCAAATATCATCGACGGCGCATAAAGTGGCAATGCGACAAGTGCAATTAATAACCCGCCTCTTCTTACACCCGCTGTCATGGCTGCACCGATAGAGCCAATAAAAAAGAAAGCAAGTCCACCCAATATGGATATAGCTAAAACTTGCAAGGCTGCGTCTCCCGGCCCCAACAACATGACCCAAAGCAATGGAGAGATTATTGCCAATGGTAAACCTGATGCGACCCAATGCGCCATTGTTTTGGCCATAGCGACACCTGTCATACTCACACCAGACGACGCAACAACATCCAAAGTGCCATCTTCAAGGTCAGCTTGGAATAATCGCTCCATTGGCAAAAGACTCGCGAGTGCGAGAGAGATAAACAAAATCCCCGGTCCCGCTGCGCGCAGCAATTCTGCCGCTGGCCCCAGAGCCAGAGGTGTAAGTGTGGCCGCCCCAGCATAAAAGCCAACAGGTAAAGCTGCTCCGCCCCCACCTGACCAAGCAAGCTTGAGCTCTCTTAGAAATAACGGGCCTAGATTACCTGATGAGATAGAATTGGAAAGGCTCATAAGATTTCCTTTTCAATCTCAACACCTGAATTCGTGGCTTTACGCGGAGACTTGATTTCGATCTGACGGGCATTTTCAAACCCGTCACCATGCATGGCTGTAACAACTGCACCATCTGCCTTGAGATGATCCGCGATAATGTCCTTAGCGATGATTTGTCCTTTTGCATCAAGGGCTGCGAGAGGTTCATCTAGCAACCAGACAGGACGATAGGTAATCAATAATCGTGCGAGAGACAATCGACGCCGTTGGCCAGCGGACAATCCCCTTCCAGGAACATCACGTCGTTTCCATAGCCCGACACGTTCAAGTGCAGGCCTAACTTTTGTTTTTTCTTCACCGAAGAATTGCACCCAAAACAATAATTGCTGCTCAACGCTTTCTTGCGCTTTGATACCATCTTGGTGGCCGAGGAAATGTACCGGAAAATCTAATTCACTTTGTGTCGCTGCGTAGCTTATTTTACCAATATCCGGACGTGTTAGACCTGCAAGAATACGCAGCAAGGTTGATTTCCCAGCGCCATTCTCACCCCTCAACTCAATGATTTCACCACTTCCTGCAGAAAAACTTAGATCGCGAAAAAGAGTCCGATATCCCCTTGTCGCGCTTACATTGTGAACGGCTAGCAAATTCTCCACTTTTTTCCTATCATTCATGCATAGTCTACCAAGTTGATTTGCGATCTATGATTCGCTGAGTTAACAAAAAACACATTATACGGACGGGGGTAAAAAATCACCCGCGACCCTTTCACTAAATTGTCTGGAAGGATTTTCTACCGATGGCTTCTCTTGATAGCTTTAAATCTCGCCGCGAACTTGATGTAAATGGTAAGAAATATTCTTACTTTAGCCTACCCGCCGCTTCCGAAAACGGACTAGGCGATGTTTCAAAACTCCCCGTTTCTTTAAAAGTTCTATTAGAGAACCTACTGCGCAATGAAGATGGTATAACCGTCAAAGCAGAAGACATTAAAGCGTTTGCAGCTTGGCTAAATGATAAAGGCACTGCGCAACACGAAATTGCTTACCGCCCTGCTCGTGTACTTATGCAGGACTTTACTGGTGTACCTGCGGTTGTTGACCTCGCCGCAATGCGCGATGCAGCCAAAAACCTTGGCGCAGATCCATCAGCTATCAACCCTCAAGTTCCTGTAGATCTCGTCATTGACCACTCCGTCATGGTCGACAATTTCGGAACGCCTCAGGCATTTGAACAAAATGTCGAACGCGAATATGAGCGTAACAAAGAGCGCTATGAATTCCTAAAGTGGGGGCAATCTGCATTTGAGAACTTCCGTGCAGTTCCTCCTGGAACCGGAATTTGTCATCAGGTAAACCTTGAATACCTCGCCCAGACAGTTTGGACCAAAGAAGAAGACGGCAGCACGATTGCCTATCCTGACACGTGTGTTGGAACTGACTCTCACACAACGATGATCAACGGACTGTCTGTCCTTGGTTGGGGCGTTGGCGGCATTGAAGCGGAAGCCGCTATGCTGGGTCAGCCTGTCTCCATGCTTATTCCTGAAGTTATAGGCTTCAAACTAACAGGCTCCCTCCCCGAAGGCACAACAGCAACCGACCTTGTTTTAAAAGTTGTTGAAATGCTGCGCGAAAAAGGTGTGGTCGGAAAATTTGTCGAGTTTTATGGATCAGGTCTTGGCAATATATCTTTGGAAGATGAAGCAACCATCGCCAATATGGCTCCGGAATATGGCGCAACATGTGGCTTCTTCCCCGTTGATGCAGAAACACTGACCTACCTAAAAACGACAAACCGTGACGATGATCGTATCGAACTTGTCGAAGCCTATACAAAAGCTCAAGGCATGTTCCGCTCTGACATTGAACCAAGTTTCACAGATACGCTTGAGCTCGATATTTCAACAGTTCGTCCCTCCATTTCTGGGCCCAAACGTCCTCAAGACCGAATTCTCCTTGATGAAGCATCTGATGCTTTTGCTATGGCGCTACACAAAGAATTCGATGAGCTGGAACGCGCTCACAAACGCGCCAAGGTAGATGGTGAGGAATACTCCATTGGGCATGGTGACGTCGTCATCGCAGCAATCACATCATGTACAAACACGTCCAACCCATCGGTAATGGTGGCTGCCGGCCTTGTCGCCCGAAAAGCCGTCGAAAAAGGGTTAAACGTCCAACCATGGGTCAAAACTTCGCTCGCTCCGGGCTCACAAGTCGTTACGGACTACCTAAAAAAAGCCGACCTACAAAAGGACCTGAATGCGCTTGGATTTAACCTAGTAGGTTATGGGTGCACCACATGTATTGGGAATTCAGGTCCCCTGCCTAAAAAAATCTCCGACGCTATTAAATCTGAGAATTTGGTTGCCACATCCGTTCTATCAGGGAACCGTAATTTTGAAGGCCGTATCAGCCCCGATGTACGTGCGAATTATCTAGCCTCTCCGCCATTGGTTGTCGCATACGCACTTGCTGGTTCAATGAATGTCGACGTCACCCAAGACCCAATTGGCTATGATGAGGAAAATGAACCTGTTTACCTTAAAGATATCTGGCCAACATCAAAAGAAATTGCGGATATTGTTCGCGAGTGCGTGACATCTGAAATGTTTGATAAGCGCTATGGTGACGTATTCAAAGGTGATGAGCAATGGCAAAAAATAGAGGTCACAGGCGGTGACACCTATGGCTGGCCTGCTTCTACTTACGTCGCCAACCCACCCTATTTTGAGGGTATGTCGATGACACCTGACGCGCCGCGCGACATTAAAAGCGCAGGCGTTATGGGACTTTTTGGTGGTTCAATCACGACCGACCACATCTCTCCTGCCGGAAATATCAAAGTCGATAGCCCTGCAGGACGATACCTGAAAGACAATGATGTATCCGTCACAGACTTCAACTCATATGGATCTCGTCGCGGGAACCATGAAGTCATGATGCGCGGAACGTTTGCAAACATCCGTATTAAAAACCAAATGATCCCTGGTTCAGAGGGGGGTGTTACCAAACACTTCCCATCGGGTGACGAAATGGACATTTATGATGCGTGCATGCGTTATAAAGAAGAAGGCAAAGAACTCGTCGTATTTGCCGGAGAGCTTTACGGTAATGGCTCTTCACGCGATTGGGCCGCTAAAGGAACGCTTTTATTAGGTGTTCGCGCCGTTATCACAAAGTCCTTCGAACGTATTCACCGCTCCAACCTGATCGGTATGGGTGTGCTCCCACTTCAATTTGCTGACGGTGAAGGCTGGCAAGAACTAAATATGACTGGTGATGAAGAAGTGACAATCGAAAACATTGGTGACATTCAGCCCCGTCAGAACATTCCCGTTTCCATCAAATTTGCTGACGGAACCGAGAAAACGATCAATACTCTCGTGCGCATCGATACAGAAAATGAACTAGAATACTATAAACATGGTGGTATTCTTCACTATGTCCTCAGAAACCTTGCGAACGAATAGACGAAATAGAAAAGTGTTATCTGGCAAAAATCTCTTCTAATCTTGGACGAGATTTTTGCCATAAATACTAAAACCTACCGCTCACATTCTATTGATTGGTAAGTGTAGAAGCTGTGATATATATAATAGGTATGAAACTAATAAAACTCCTCCCCCTGTGTATTCTGACTGCTCTTATTTCGATTTCTGGACCTTCTTCCGCACAGGAAGAAGCGATCAATGCGGCATCAGCGCCTGCAGAAAAAGCCTTTGCACTCAAGCCATTGGCCGAACTCTACACGAGCCAACACTGTTCGCGCTGCCCTAAAGGTAACCAACAGTTTGCTGAATTTGCCGATAATTCAGACCTGATCGGGCTTACGTTTTCTGTAGACTATTGGGACTTCATGGGAAGCTGGAAAGATACATTTGCTCAGCAATCTTTCTCGGATCGCCAAAAATTACTGAACACGCATATTGGACGTCGCGGACCATATACTCCGCAAGTGATTTTCAATGGTGATGGACACTGTTCTGCAGTGAAGAAAAAGAAGCTGGAAAAGCAATTCAGTAAGATCGATGTATCCCCTAGCGAAATTCAAATTTCCTACGACGGTGAAATGCTAAATCTATCTGGCAACACAGATCCAGTCGAGATATGGGTCGTTGATTATGAGCCAGGTATTACTTTCGCCACCCCGAAAGGCGGACAAAACTCTAATAAAACAATGAGCTATTTTAACCGCGCTACTCGGTTGGATTCTGCAGGTGTCATCTCGGAAGCTGGCGGTCAGCTGACTGCAAAATGCGATAGTCATTGCGCAATTATCTTCCAGCACCCTAATCACGGTACTGTTCTCGGAGCGATTTCTCACTCAGTTGGGTAACGAAAATTGGTCACGCCTCACTGCGTAATTGCAATGTCTTCAAGAGGCGTGGTCATGATGTTGAAGTCTAAACGCGAGATTTCAAAAGCCCACTCAGCAACTTTACTTTCAAACGCGTCGAGCTGATCGATAGTCTCATCTCTTTCAACCTGAAGCGCTTGAGAGAACATCACCCAGTACTTTCCATCCTGTTTGAATAGCTCAGCCTCAATAACTAGCCCTAAATGCGTAATCGTACGGTGAGTGGCAACTGCCCGCCCACCAATCTCTCCGCGTGGACGCGCATCCAATAGAGATAAACGAGACAATGCGAGCGCCGGTGGGTTGGGCGCAAAGTCAGCTATTAAAAGAGCTTTTTTGTAGGGTTCCGCAAGATTAAAGCGACCTGGCGCATCCGGCTTCACCCGCAGGCCATAAGGTTTGCCATTAGCCAATTCTATCTCAACCCTAGCAATATCACCCGCACCAACAGGAATAATATCTAGATCAAGCCACCGCGCTGGATTTTGCAAAGGAGGAAATACGCTAGCATCTACTGCCCAAGTCTGCACTTTCTCAGGTTTACGAATATAAGCAGATCCGTTTTTAAAACCCACTACGAGATCAACGAGTGAATTTTCATTTTCGTCGATGACCTGCATAAGCGCTCCAGTTCCCTCATTGAAAGGATCACCAAGACCAAGCCGATCAAACTTCTTGGGATCGACAGTCATCTGACGTGTATATGTCATAGAAGCTAGCGCTTCAGATAGATTGGCAATCGCTTCCAACCGTATTGGATAGCGCCCTCTTTCTTGAAGGTACCACTCACGATCCTCTCGCTTGAGATTGTATTCTCCGACCTTCGTCGTCACTTTTATCTGATCCGCCGCAGTCACATCTGCTTCAAACCTTGGCAGAACAACTTCTCCAACCAACGCGTCTTGCTTGCGCGCTGAGAAGTCTAACCCCGATATAAATGCCGCCAAGAGCGAGACAACCATAATTCCGGCAGTGACCATAACGAATTGGGAACGTCTTTTCTCGACAACCATTACCGGCTCCTCCCCTTGCTACGGTTTCGCCAACCAACGACAAGAAAACCAATGATAATTATTAAAGCCGGTGGAAGCCAGACATTGAACAAAGCCAGCCGCCCCGCCAATTTATCAATGTCAGCTCTGAACTCTCGCTCGACTTCCCGAAGCCGCGTTCGAATTTCAATGGCTTCTGCACGAAAACGCGTCAGCTCTTCAGCTTCGGCCTGATTAACACCATCAAGATCAACCCCATTTGCAAGCAAGCCACCACCCGCACCTGCAGCGCGTAACTCATCCAATCTTGCCTCAGTTGTTTGAAGACGCATTTGCAATACTTCTTGCTCTTCATAAAGACGTTCGCGTGCCGCATCGCGCATATTGTCTACACGCGTCATCGGTCTTGCTGAAGGTGCTCGTGAGCGCAAATGAACAAGCGCATCTGAGCCAGACAAATTATCCAGCGCATTGAGAAGAAACGCAGCATTGTCAGCAACGGGTGCATCTCCATTTGGACTGACATAAAAAGTGTCATCAAACAGGTCACTATCTGAAATCAAAATGATATCGACCGGCCCAATTGAACTCGAAACATGTGGAAATTGTGAATCAGGATCCTTTGCCAATGCCGCCAATACAGGATCATCGGGGATAACCAGAGGCGGAACTTCATCCTCAGCGAATGTGCTCACCAATTCACCTGTAAGCCGTCCGATCAATGTCTGAACAACACCCAATGCAGAATAATCATTCATCAAGTCACGCGGCGTGACTTCTCTTGCCGCCAACTGCGGATCAATCAGCATAGCTTCAGCCGACGTCCATACCAGCGGAGAGAAATCTGCACCGGGCGCAGGTGCA
Organism: uncultured Hyphomonadaceae bacterium; assembly: GCA_964352025.1. GTDB lineage: Bacteria > Pseudomonadota > Alphaproteobacteria > Caulobacterales > Hyphomonadaceae > Hirschia. Next base: position 399,641 of record CAYGPZ010000001.1, on the reverse strand, counting down.
ACTATCAATGATCCAGCTGCACCAAAATTAATCGCCCGCGTGAGGTCTGCTGTCACAGGATCATCATCGGACATATACGCACGAGGCGGCGCAATGAATAATGGCTGAGTCTCGACAAAGCGACGGCCATCTTGGATACGCTCTACCGGCAATCCAATTTGCTTATCAATCACGACTTCATCAAGGGGAGATAGCCCCAACATGGCCTCTACCTGACCAAGGCTAGACGCCAATTGTGCACGTCGACCGCGCGCCGCGATAGAAGCTTTCGACGTTGGATCAAGCGCGATAACAGCGCGCCCTACCCTCAAAATACCCTGCTCAATCAAATATTGTTGGCGCGGCGATAACTTCGGGGGATGTACAATCAAAAGTGCATCAAGGTTTTCTGGTAAAACAACAAAATCAGGGTCTATCTGTTCAATCTCGTAACTCCGAGCGAGCTCTTTGAGCACATAGTAATCTTGCTGGGATCGTCCTGATCCAGCCATGTTCGAAAGACTTGTCAGAATACCAATGCGTGCCGGAGCTGGATCATCCAATTGGGAGATCAATTTAACAAGATCATACTCCAACAACGCCTCACGCTCATGTGCGAGATAAGGAATGACGATCTGATCATCGACAGAATTGCGGCCAACTATTGCTAAATATAGAGGATCACCCGAGGCAGTTGGTGTAGATTTTACACCAGCATCAATCAAACGCTCTTCCTCGTCGGAAAAAGCTTCAGGGTCAATTTCAGTAATGATGACATTGCCGTCTGAACGCGCAGCAATTTCAGACAATAATTCTCTGACACGTGCACCATATGACCGTATCGCCGGATAGTCAGCGGCAAGGCGTCGCGAATATACAAATTGTAATTCAACCGGCTCAGCAAGATTTGCAGCCACTTCCTTAGCTGCATCAGAAAGCGTGTAGAGATCATTCTCTGTCATATCGACGCGCGCACCGGACAACCAGTTCTGCGAGGCAATATTCAATCCGCCAAAGATCAGAACAGCGAACGCGCTAAGCGCAAACGTGAAGTGCTTTGTCTTCATCTACACAGCCCTCCGGTTCGATATCCACAGCGTATTCAGCACTAGCCACAATACGATAAACCCTGCATAAAACAGGAAGGCTCTCAGCTCGAGAACACCGCGTTGCGCTGCTTCAAAATGCGTCAGAAAAGAAAAGCTACGAGCCCCCTCCGCGACGCCAGCACCAAACAAATCGGAGAGACCTGTTGCAACCAATGGCAAGCCCATAACGGTAAAGACAAACCCAATTGTGACCGCCATCACGAAGGCGACGACTTGATTTCCCGCCAGAGCAGACAAAGCAGCGCTCAAGGCGACATACCCACCCGCCATCATGAAGCTCATAACATAGGCTAGAAAAATCGCTGTATTATCAGGTGAACCAAGGTAATTGACCGATACCCACATAGGAAAAGTCAAAACCAGCGCCACCCCCGCCACAGTCCAAGCCGCCAAGAATTTTCCGACCGCTAATGCCCAGACAGGTGCGGGTAAAGTTAATAATAATTCTAACGTACCTGACCTTATTTCTTCAGCCCAAAGACGCATTGTCACTGCGGGTAAAAAAACTAGATAAAGCCAAGGATGAAAGAAAAAGAACGGCGCTAAATCAGCTCGGTTTGTATCGAAAAAACGCCCGATCTCAAACGTAAATGCACCCAATGAAAGCAGGAATACCGCAATAAAAACATAGGCTAGAGGTGTAAAAAAATACGCTCTCAATTCGCGTGCATATACAGAAGTGATAGCAGCCATAGCAGCACGGCGTTTAACGCGTTTTTCCATGTGTACATGCACATCTTTATTCGCTTCCAAATCGGCTGTAGATATGCCCGCTACATTTTGCGTCGAAGGTTCGGTCATGCGCGGTTCCCCTCTTCATTGGTTAGTAATGTAAAGGCATCTTCCAAATTCTTCGCGACCGAATTTTCAACCAGCCCTGCTGGTGTATCGTCGGCGACAATTTTACCGCCATCAATAACCAAAGCACGCGAACACATAGCCTGCACTTCATCAAGTTGATGGGTCGATATTAGAATAGCTTTATCTTGAGACATCCGTTCAATTAGGCTTCGAACCGCACGTTTTTGGTTTGGGTCTAAACCATCTGTTGGCTCATCCAGAACCAATACTGGCGGATCATGGATAATCGCACCAGCCAAACCAACGCGACGCTTATATCCTTTAGATAGCGTATCAATAGAGCGATCAATAACGCTCTCAATGCGTGCATCTGCAATAACACGGTCCAGCGCCCATCGTGTCTGAGACGCGGAAAGGCCATGCGTACCCGCCAGAAAGTTCAAAAATCCACGTGCTGTTAAATCACCATAGAGTGGCGCACCTTCTGCCAAATACCCTAAAGCGATCTGCGCATGTTCTCTTTCATTTCGGATTGAAGCACCTGCAATAAACGCGTCCCCAGTATCAGGTTCCAGATAACCTGATATCATGCGCATAGTCGTCGATTTACCCGCACCATTGGGTCCAAGGAAGGCAACAACCTCCCCTTTATTCACCTCAAAAGATACACCTCGAACTGCGTGCTTTTTGCTCGCCCCAACGCCATAAGCTTTTGCTAAACGATCAATCTTCAACAGGCTCAAAATAGTCTCCGACATTCGTGCTCAATCAGAATCGATTCATTTGTTGTAATACTGATACCCTGCGTCGCGCATTAAGCAAAGAAGTCGTTACATGACATCTGCTTAAAACTTGCTCACCCTCAAATACATTCGTGATGTTGAGCGACAAAATCTAAATTTTGGGGAAATGGTGTCAGACAGACTTGGAACAATAGGCCACACGGGGGGCTGGGGGGCTGTTGGGTCCGGGACCGTTTACTTCTCAGCCTGTCCGACATGGTTAATGTGGAGGTTAATAATAGGTTTGAAAAGGGGGCTTATATTAAAAAAGCAGCGAAAAGCCCGATATTATGGTTAAAACATAGTCATAGTTGTTAAAATCGGACGTTATTTCTCAAATTGGAAATCAAAAACGATTTTTATTTTCTGAGATAACGACAATTACCATGAAAATGACGTTCGTGGACCTTTAAATTATCTGAGACCTTTTAAAAATCGAATCATTTTCACGCGAATACTGAGACAATACTCAGCCCGGCCGAATCAAATACAAATATAAAAAAAGCCCCAATCACATTTGATCGGGGCTTCTTAAAATCAGTTCAGCTCTATTGTGACTAGTCGTCACCGCCCATAAGCGCCAAGATGAATTGGAATAGGTTGATAAAGTTCAAGTACAGGCTCAACGCACCATAGTTTGTTGCAACAGCCATTGAACGGCTATCACCACCAAGAGCGTAATATGAGTGCTTCAAACGCTGTGTGTCATAAGCTGTTAGACCTGAGAAGATCAAAACACCGCCGACTGATATGATGAAACTCATCATAGAAGATGCCATGAACATGTTCACAACAGATGCAATGATAATTCCGATCAATCCCATAATCAGGAATGTTCCAAAACCAGATAGATCTTTCTTCGTTGTATAACCAAACAAGCTAAGACCACCAAAGGCAGTTGCTGTTACGAAGAATGCCTTTGCAACAGTCGTAAATCCGTCAGGGATACCAGCATAACGGTAAACCAGCGCACCCATTCCCATACCGAGAAGAGCAACGACAGACCAATAAACCAATGCAGCTCCCGTTGGCGAAGGGTTTTTCATCAAAAATGATGACCCCAATAGGATAGCCAATGGTGCAAAAGCGACGACATAATAAAGCGGAGTTCCAAGAACAAGCGCTGTTACGGGTGCGACAGTACCTACGATTGTTGCAAGCACGGCTGATAGGACCAAACCAAGAGCCATCTTGTTGTAAATACCAAGCATAAAGCTTCGCAGGCCGGCATCAACCGACATATCAGCTGCGCCAGCACCTGCATTTTGTGAATATTGAAAGTTCGACATTAAACACCTTTGCCTAAGTTTTAGACGCTATAATTATTACATTCTATAACCAATATAGGTGAGAATAAGGCTGTTTTCCAGTACCTTCTTAGATTCTCGGCCAAATACTCGTTACTAATGCACTATTTTGGTTTCAAACCCATGTTTCGCCTGCTAATGCTTGACCATTCGTTAAGAAAACAAGCTGCCTTAGAGCAGGATTATTATGTCATATCGATTATTTGCGGCCCTGCCCCTTCCTGAAGACATCTGCGAAATCTTAAAATCCATGCAAAAGGGATTAGATGGAGCTAAATGGCGTCACAAAGAAAACCTTCACCTCACTCTAAAATTTTATGGTGATGTTCAAGATGCAACTGCACGTGACCTTGATGCAGCATTGGCAAATATTAGCCTCCCCCGTCTAAGCCTGAGATTATCCAATGTCGGTCAATTTGGCGGGTATGAACCACACACATTGTGGACTGGCGTATCTGAAAGCCAAGACTTAATCAGACTTTCCAATAAATGCTCAAATGCGGGCAGTAAGCTTGGCATTAAAAAAGACAAACACGCCTATACACCGCACGTCACACTCGCCTACCTCAAAGGCATCCAGCCCATCCCTGTCGCAGACTATCTAGAACGTCACGCTATGTTTGAGACACCTGAATTTACGATCGATAGGTTTGCGCTTTATTCTTCACAGCCGGGCAAATACCAAAGCCTCTATCAAGAAGAAGCATCATATCCGTTGATTTGAGCAGCTACCTCAAAATTTCAGCGATATTTGCTCCTGCCTTATTTATTTCATGGTTAACGTCGAATAATTACGTTAGACAATGCGTCAAGACTTGATGGGGATGAACCAATAATGATCACCGACAATATGCCATACGCCAAATCTGCGCCCTTTAAATTTGTTAAGCGCGGTCTATTCGCCGTAATTCTAGCTGCGTTCATCACCCCCTATTCTGCCTTTGCGCAGGTTAAAGCGGTTGGTAGCTTTAAAGACTGGCAGGTATTCACGCAGAAAGTGGATGGTGATCTCGTTTGTTTTGCGGCGACAGCCGCGCAAGACAAAGCGCCTAAAGACGTGAACCATGGTGATGTGCATTTCTTTGTAGCCAATTGGAAATCTGGCGCTGGAAAAGGCCAACCTAGTCTTAAAGTTGGGTATGAATTACGCGGCGACCTTCCACCCGAAGCTATTATTGGCCGCGAACGCTGGCGCATGTACACCTCAGGCAATGAAGGTTTTCTGGAAGATCGCAATGAACGCAGCGTTGTCAGCGCCTTAAAAAGAGGCTCAACATTGCGTGTCGAAGCTGTCTCTACCCGCGACACGCGGACAGCATATCACTTTTCGCTAAAAGGCTCGTCAGCCGCCATTGACCGTGCTGCAGCCGCATGTAGTTAATGGGTTTCACACAAACTATAGAGCCTGTTATGAAATTTTTACCTATCCTTCTAGGATTGATGGTGTCTGCTTGTGCATATCAAGATAAACAACCTCAATCTTACAGCGAGCAAAGCCAAAACATGTTGACGCATAACGTGTTCTTCGACTTAAAGAATAATGATCAAGAAAGCATCGATGCACTTATCGCTGGTTGCTATAATTATCTTGCTCCACACGACGGCATAGTGTTTTTCTCCGCTGGGCCACGTGCCACAGAAAAACAAAGAGATGTCAATGATTTAGGTTTTGATGTCGCCTTGAATGTCATATTCAAAGATGTTGAAGCCCATGATGCATATCAAGTGAGCGCGCCGCACAAAGAATTCATTGAAGTTCACAAAGACAACTGGGCCAAAGTTCGTGTCTTTGACGGAACAGCGTCATCTGACGATCAACCTTCATAGCAGCCTTGATTCACTGAGGACGTGACGCGCGGCAATTTTCAAGTTATAAGCGCGGCATGTCCACAGAATTAGATCTCTCTCGCCGTCCGGCTGCATCAGCTGAGACTGGCCCCGTAAACCTTTCTGGCCTTTCGCTCGTTAAGCTGCGCGAACGCATGGAAGAAATTGGCATTGATAAGAAAAAAGCCAAAATGCGGGCAAAGCAGATTTCACATTGGATGCACAATTTTGGTGTCACCGATTTCGACGACATGACGAATATCGCCAAAGATATGCGTGCCAAGCTAGTGGAAAATCACACTGTGGCGCGGCCAGAAATCGTTGAACATAAAGTTTCAGTTGATGGCACACAAAAATGGCTCTCGCGTTTTGGCCCTGCTGTTGAAGCAGAGAGTGTATTTATTCCCGACGTTGCTCGCTCAGGCGCATTATGCGTGTCCTCGCAAGTAGGCTGCACACTCAGCTGCACATTCTGCCACACCGGCACACAGAAGATGGTGCGCAACCTCACCGCTCAGGAGATCGTCTCTCAAGTGCTTGTTGCGCGCGACGCTTTAGGCGAATGGCCAACACCAAGCGAAAATCGCAAACTCACCAACATTGTCTTTATGGGCATGGGTGAACCTCTTTATAATTTAGACAATGTCGTTGAAGCTATCGACACGATTTCCGATTGCGAGGGTATCTCCATTGGTCGTCGTCGTATTACTGTCTCGACCGCAGGTGTAGCACCCAAAATTCCAGAGTTGGGAGCACGCACCAATGCAATGCTCGCTATCTCACTTCACGCAACCAATGATGATTTGCGCGATGAAATTGTGCCAATCAATAAAAAGTACAATCTTGAGTGCCTTTTTGATGCGATTAAGGCATATCCGGATCTTGGAAACTCAAAACGGGTAACGTTTGAATACGTCATGCTTAAAGACGTAAATGATAGCCTTGCTGAAGCAGTCGATCTTGTAAAACTGCTCAAGGGAATTCCGGCTAAGATCAATCTCATTCCGTTTAACCCATGGCCAGGCTCCCCTTATGAGTGTTCGGAATGGGAAAAGATTGAAACCTTTGCTGAGGTGCTTAACAGAGCTGGCCTATCTGCTCCAATCCGCACACCACGCGGACGCGATATTTTCGCGGCGTGTGGGCAGCTACGTTCTGAAAGCGTCAAAGAAAAAGCAAGCGACCGCCTCAAAGCACGTTTAGCAGAAAACACATCCCCAAACGCATAACAAATATGCCAAAAATCATAGCTCAAAATTAAAAAATATCTCTATATTTCAATATATTAAAAGAACACTCTTTTTGAACTTTAATTAATAATTTTAACTATGTGACACTTTTGTAAACCTTAACCGTACCGCAAGTATTCGTTAACCTAAATCGTTTTTCCTGAAATTCACTAGAGCATACTTTATTTATTTCAGGTCGCGTTATGAACATCTCAAAAATGTCCGTTGCTTGGCGCTTAAAAGCGCTGAGCATTATTGTCGTACTCTCAAGTTTGAGTATTGGCAGCGTCATTTATCTTGGAAATCAGGGCCTAGAAAAAGCACTGCTAAAAGAACGCAACGCAAGAATAACATCGAGCAATATTGAAGAAGTCATGAGTGTCGTTTTGGATCTACGACGCATTGAAACTGCGGCAATTGCTGAGAGAAGTTTTGCGCGTTTCGAAGAATTCGAAACTCATACCAAATCAGCGCGTTCGAAACTGCAAGCAATCATATCAAAAGACAAAAAAGCATCCCCTATTCTGACCAAATTTGTCGCCTATCAAAACGGTGTCAAAAACTTATTTGAACAACAATCCAAGCTAGGCCTGACCGAAAATGATGGATTACAGGGCAGCCTGAGACGCTCCGTCCACAATGCCGAGGAAAAGCTCTCGAATATCGAAAATCACGAGCTGATGGTAAAAATGCTAATGATGCGCCGACATGAGAAAGACTTCATCATGCGCGTCCAAGATAAGTACATTACTCGACTAGATAACCGCGTCACTGAGTTCAAAACAATATTGAATACGGAAGACCTCCCTCAGTCTTTCAAAACAGAAATGACAAGCCTTATTGAAACTTACCAAAAAGACTTTAAAAACTGGGCACACACGCGACTTATCGTTTCAAAGCTTTCAGGTGAAGTCGAAACTGCATTTTCACAGCTACACACCTCATTGATGTCCCTTTCCCAAGAATCCCAGATTACAACATCTGAAAATGTTGCCACGAGTGAAAAACACCGCGCAAAATCTCTTTATCAAATCGCGGCGCTTATCTTTTTCATTTCGATATTTCTGATCATCGTCACAAATATCATTGGCCGCTCTATCAGAGTTCCTCTGCGTTCAATGGCAAAGCAAATGCTAGAATTGTCCGACCTTGAAAATGCGATTGAAGATCGCAAAGGTCACGAAATAAAAACAATGCAGAAAACGCTCAACATCTTCAAAAAGCACAAAGAAGATGCAGAAGAATTGCGGCAGAAACAAATTGTATCCAACAGAATTGCCAGAGAAAATCGTATTCGTGAACGTACGATGATTGTTGAAGATCTAGAGATGAATTTAGGTCAAACCATCCAGTCTCTTGGTGCTTCATCGGATAAACTATTGCAAACCTCTCAAACACTTCAAAAAGACGCAGAAAAATCTGGTATTGAAGCTAGTCAGGCTGCAATATTCGCCAAAGAAACCGCAGCTGCTACGACCGCTATGAGCCAAGCTTCAACTGAACTTGCAGCCTCAATAGATGAGATCTTCAGACAAGCAAACCAGAGCCAGAGCACAGGTAAAGAAGCAGTTGAAAACACAGCGAAACTAGAAGAAACAGTATTCAATTTGAAAAACGCAGTTGAGGAAATCGTAGAAGTCGTTTCCTTAATCCATAACATCGCGTCTCAAACCAATTTGCTTTCTCTCAATGCGACAATTGAAGCAGCACGCGCAGGCGAAGCCGGTAAAGGATTTGCTGTGGTCGCAAACGAAGTCAAACAACTCGCTGACCAGACATCCAAATCAACCATATCCGTCAATGAACGTATCACTGCGATCCAGACCGCGGTCGATAGCGCCTCCAACGCGATAAATAATGTGGTATCTCATATCGAACAAATGTCAGGCATGGCGACGCAAATTGTATCGGCTGTCGAAACGCAAAAATCGGCAACACAAGATATCGCCGAGCGCGTCACCGAAGCTACGCAAAAGTCCGAGACAGTTGCATCTACCCTGCTAAATCTTGCGACCCGCGTTAAAGAAACTCACGACCACTCTCACAACCTAAATGACTCAGCCAATTCTCTATCTGACCAAGCCAATACACTCAAAAAGGACACTGGCGAGTATATTGAAAGGCTGCGTATTGCTTAGCTGATTCCCAAAGACGTTTATGTGGAGAGAAAGCTCTACTCTAGCGCTGAGAAATCTCTTCTTTTCTTTGGGCTTCGCGGACTTCTCCGCGCAGTAATAGGACGTTGATATCTTCTGGCGCGACTTGCATCGCAACTTGTACATCGCGCCATGCGAGCGCCAGCTCACCCAGCTCCATACGCGCTTTAATCCGCAGCTTTAGCGCATCAATATCATCTGCTCTGGAACTAAGGGCTTGGGTCGCGTCATCATCGACACCAAACCAGTTTTCTAGCATCACACGGGCGCGTGCACGGTCTTTATATAGCTCTCCATCTTTAGGAGATAAGCGAATAGCATTGCTCAGCGTTAAATCAGCCGCCTCATAGCGGAGCGCGATTAGCCATGCATTGCCCGATTGCGCCAGATAAACCGCGCGTTCGCCAATTGAACCACCATCTGTGGCGTTAGCAAGATCTTCTAGCCTTGCTGCACCTTCTTCAATATGTCCCAGCTCAATCAATGCCAGCGCAGTACAATGGCGCGCACGCGCACGATTTGTTTCCGCCATCCAAGCCAGACCATCTTCATAAGCCTCTTCTGGGGCCGCCTCTAATTTGTCGATACATGCCTGTAAACGCGCTGTTTCATCCGCAACATATTGAGAAGACGCATCCAGCATCAAAAAAACTGATACCAGACTGGACTGGACGAATGCGATCATAGCAGCTTACTCCTGAGGGAAGATCTTGCGCTACCTTACGCGCTCAATCCTGAAGGTACAAATGACATGACTGTTAATTCGCTATTGTGTTTTGGATATGGCTACACAGCAAAATATTTGGCGAAACATATTTCGGGTCCGAAATGGCATGTTTTTGGTACAAATCGTACACCCGAAACGAAATTTGACCCTGACAATAAAAACGTCCAATTACTGCAATGGCCAGATAAGGCATTTCCTGTCGATAAGCCCCCATCTGCCGTGCTCATTTCGGTTCCGCCAACAGCACATGGCTGCCCTGTTTTTGCAAAATTTTCCAAGGTGAAAAACTATTTCGGCTCCCAAACATGGATAGGATTTTTATCCTCCACAGGCGTTTATGGCGATTTAGGTGGCGGTTGGGCGTTTGAAGAAACACCGATAAAACCGTTAAGCGAAGAAGCAAAAAACCGCGCTATTGCAGAAAGACAATGGCAAGATATCGGTGCGCACATATTTCGTCTACCCGGAATTTATGGCCCTGGCAGATCGACTTTTGATCGTATTCGTTCGGGTAGATCCCGCCGCATCATCAAGGAAGGTCAGATATTTTCCCGCGCACACGTTGAAGATATTGCAGATATTCTTGCACGCTCAATCGCTAGACCTAATCCGGGCCGCATCTATAATGTCGCTGATGACAAGCCCTGCTCACCTCAAGAACTCATTGAACATGGCGCAAAGTTGCTAAATGTCCCGCCTCCGCCAAAAGTCGCCTTTGAAGATGCCGGCCTGCCAGTTAAAGCGCAGCGTTTTTATTCCGAATGCAAACGCATTTCCAATGCCCGCGTTAAATCGGAGCTTGGATGGCTGCCTAAATATCCAAATTACATGGTTGGCTTAAAAGCTGTGCTTCAAGCGGAAGAAGACGCATCCAGCTGATCTGCTAGTTCCAGCACAGTGTGTTTTAGCAAGGCGATGTCTTGTGGACGTGACATACGGTGATCACCATCTTTGACAAGGTCAAAGCGAATATCTTCTGACGTGATAATCTGAACTAATTTCTGTGCATATTCCCAAGGCACAGCGTCATCTAGAACGCCCTGAATAATGCGCACCGGAATATTGTCTAAATCGATCGGATTGTCAGTGATTTGTAGCTCTCGGCCAGCATCTATCAATGCCTTTGTGATCGGATAGTCGTCCTCATATTCAGATGGGCGCATCCAGAAACCTTTTTCATTGATTTCATTGCGAATACCGTCTGAAAAACCCTGCCACATCAGCTTTTCGGTAAAGTCAGGTGCAGGCGCAACCAATACAAGTCCTTTGACACGCTCAGGACGCTCCATTGTTGCCAGCAATGACGTCCACCCGCCCATGGAAGATCCTACAATGATCACCGGACCTTCGATTAGCTCATCTATGGCTAGGATTGCATCTCGCTTCCAATCTGCAATTGTTGTTTGATCAAAAGGCACATCACTTTCACCATGCCCAGTATAGTCAAAACGCAAATACGGGCGATCTTCTGCCATGGCCGCTTGGTGCAACTCAGTCGCCTTGCCACCCATCATGTCTGAACGCAAACCACCACACCAGACAATGCCTGTCTTTTGTAAATTTCCACCAGAATGACGATAGGCTATTTTTCCAGCCGGTGTTTTATGAAATTCAGTTAAGGCAAAAGACATTGGGAACTCCGCAAAATAATCATATATAGTCCTATGCAACGAACTACGATATATCTGTTATCAAACCAAGACTTTTGCATACACACCACTATGCGTTTAACAGCGAGACCTACTTCATGAATATTGCTTCGCCGCAAACGGGTGTATCAATGCTTAGCCCTGAAAAATTTCCTGCTCTTGCTGGTAAAACCATTCTTCAGGTCATTCCTGATTTAGCAGCAGGTGGCGCAGAACGTACAACTGTTGAGATGGCAGAAGCGCTAGTAAAAATCGGCGCGCGTGCATTAGTCGCCAGCGCCGGTGGTCGGCTAGAAACAGACTTAAAGGATGTCGGTGGTGAACTAATCCGCCGCGAAACATTACCGACTAAAAACCCAATCAAGGTTTATCAAAATTCGCTTTGGCTAAAGCAGATCATAGAACAGGAAAATGTATCCCTTATTCATGCGCGCTCTCGTGCGCCTGCCTGGAGCGCATATTGGGCCGCTCAAAAGGCCGACATCGCGTTCCTTACGACTTACCACGGTGCCTATAACGGAAAAACAGATTTAAAACGCTGGTACAATTCTGTCATGGCGCGTGGAGACACGGTCATCGCCAATTCGTCCTTTATCGCTGAGCACGTTGCCCTCACCTACCCTGAAGCAAGCAATCGCATCATCACAATTCCACGAGGTGTTGATTTAGAAGCGTTTGATGAAAGCAATATTTCTCAACAACGCAAAGACGCAATCATCGAGTCATGGTTTGGTGGTCAAAAGCCTGACCAACCGATACTTTTATTGCCAGGAAGGCTAACCAATTGGAAAGGCCAGAAAATAGCAATAGAAGCACTCACCCAACTTGCACGTAATAATGAGAAAGATTGGGTATTGATATTGGCAGGGGACGATCAAGGTCGATCAGAATACACCCAATCCCTGCGCGATATGATAGAAAGCGAAAAGCTATCAGCCAATATCAAAATCGTCGGTCATTGCTCTGATATTCCCGCAGCAATGAGCGTTTCCGATATAGTACTCGCCCCTTCTCAAGAACCAGAAGCATTTGGCCGCGTAGCAGCCGAAGCCGGCATTCTGCAAAAACCAACTATTGTTTCTGATTTAGGCGGACAAAAGGAAACAGTCATAGATGGTGTCACAGGAATCCGCGTGAAGGTGGGTGATGTACATAGCCTTACAGCCGCGATCCGAAAGCTATTGAGTTTCTCGCTTGAACAAAAATCTGAAATGGGAAAAAAGGCTGCAGCTCACATCAGCACCAATTACTCGAAACACAATTTACAAAAGACGACCCTAGGCGTGTATTCTAATACGTTGGACAAACAGTCAGAAACATCAACAGCCGAGTTGATAGAATGAACGCAGAAATATTGCCTGACTTTGTACCGAACGAAAACCCCGGCGATAAATTGCGCCGCGTCCTGATTATTCAATTTGGACCAATGCGGACATTTCTCGAGGGCATCGCAGCAAGCGCCTTTATCCGGCGCACACACCGTTCTGCACATATTACACTCTTAACCGAGCCTCGTTTTTTAGAGTTTGGAAAAGCGTGCCCGTATTTCAACGATGTTGAGGCCCCAGACCAACACACAAAAGCGTTCGTTCTTAAAAAGCTAAAAAGCGCTAAATATCAAATGCTCTATGACTTCGACAATTCCGAAGAAAGTCATTCAATAGCCAAAACGCTTAAGACCAAATACGAATCCAGCACACAAAAAGCAGTTTCCCACCCCTACCAGCCTTTTGCTACCTATACGCACTACACTCAACATGTTGCAGACCAACTATATTGCGCCGGTATTCCAGCTATTGATGGCGGCAAAATGGAAAGATGGCCAAGGTATAAACGTCCAAAACCAGACTTTACTTGGATCAAAGCAGCGTTTCGAAATTCGCCGCGTCTAGAGCCAGCATTCTTTAATCTCTATGAACGATTTGCGCTAGTCATACCTGGTGGGCCAATCGATGAGACAGAAAAAGGCTGGTCACCGGAAAAATTTGGGGCCCTCTGCAATAAAATGCATGACGCCGGTGTTATTCCAGTCATTATTGGCAATAGCACCCAAGGCTCTGTTGCCATGAAGATCAATACGATTTGTGAGAAAGCCGTTAATCTAATTTCACGTGCTGACTTTTTCCAGATGATCGCACTCTCTCAAAATGCCACTTTCTTTGTAGGTGGCGAGACAGGACCAACCTATCTAGCGGCCAGTACCGGACTGAATGGCGTCGCTCTGTTTAGGCAGAGCTGGGCACCCGAAAACGAAACCGACTTTTCAAGTGTTTGGGACCCAATTACAAGGCTTGCTCAATATGCGCCCAAGGGTGGCAATATAGTCGTCAACAACGCTGAAAATGTCGAAGAGATCCAGCCTGATGATGTTTGGCGCTCCGTTTTAGCGCTTAATGTGCTATAATACAGGCCGATATTGCACATTCCTACCTTGAAAAACTGCCCAGAATAGGCCAATGCATATCTACTAAATATTGGCAACAACAGGAGATTAGCCATAGCACGTCGTCCACACGCAGCAATGCCTGCAAAGAAAACCGGCCCGAATGTCAACCAAGACATCACTGCACCTCGCGTCCTTCTCATTGATGAGGCTGGAGAAAAGCAAGGTGAGATGCCTCTTAGTTCTGCACTAGATGCTGCTCGGGAAGCTGGCTTGGACCTCGTAGAAGTCTCCGGCGGATCACAACCAACTGTGGTGAAGATCCTCGACTATGGTAAACTACGTTTTGAAGAACAAAAGAAACGCGCTGCTGCTAAGAAGAAGCAAAAAGCTGCGGATCTAAAAGAAATCAAAATGCGTCCAAACATCGACACGCACGATTACGAAGTCAAAAAGAAAGCCATGACGCGCTTTTTTGAAGACGGAGACAAAGTGAAAGTGACTTTGCGTTTCCGTGGACGTGAAATGGCTCACCAACAGCTTGGTATGGAATTACTTCAGCGCGTCAAAGAAGACTTTGCTGAAATGTCCAAAGTCGAAGCTGAACCAAAGCTTGAAGGCCGTCAGATGACAATGGTTTTAGCGCCTCGCTAAACTGATATCTTACGCCACCGCACAATTTGATTGAATCTGCATTTTGCTCACAAGGGGAAAGTTTGATGCACACGATGTTGAGATTATTGAGCGGTGGCCTTTTGGCTGCATCACTTATCGCATGCGCCACACCAACCGCCCCCTCAGATGACGCGGTAACCAGACCAGAAACACTTCCGACATCTCAATCAGAAAACACAGAAACAGCGGAAATACCGACTGATATCGATACTTGCGGGGCAGCCGCCCTGTCTGTTCTGGTCGGGAAAAGCATTGCGGCGGTCCAAATGCCAGCCGATAAAAATATCCGCGTTATAGGTGTGAACACGCAAATCACTCAGGATCACCGTCCAGAACGCATGAACATCAAAATTGATGAAGTTGCGAACATAACCGAGTTTTATTGCGGTTAGAGACAGTGAGCCTTTCTCCTTCTTCAGCAAAAGAAATTATCTCAGCCCTTAATATGCAGCCCCATCCTGAAGGTGGCTGGTATAAGGAGACTTGGCGAGAAGAGCGCGATGACGACCAACGCGCTAGTGGAACAGCTATCTATTACTTACTAGAAGAAGGCCAAGCCAGCCACTGGCACAAGGTGGACGCCGTAGAAATCTGGCATTGGTATGCTGGTGCCCCCATTGAACTTAGGCTTTCAGAAAATGGAACACATTCCGATACGTTCATTCTGGGACAAAATGTTTTAGAGAATCAGAAACCACAGGTAATTGTTCCAAAGGAACACTGGCAAAGCGCGCGCTCATTAGGAAAATTCACCCTTGTTGGCTGTACAGTCAGTCCCGGATTCGAATTTTCTGGCTTTAAATTAGCGCCGCCAGACTGGTCTCCAGCTCAATAATTCCCCTCAATTCGATGTTATTACGGTTAATGTGTTTCACATTGAAACAATGGTTAACGACATGTTAATTTTTTGTGAAAAAATCGCTTTCCTTACGGTTCGTTTTTTGCAAGACTGTTATGCAAATATGAAACGCTTCGAAATTAGCAATGCTAGCCCCTCAAATTAGCATACCTGTTTCGACACTAGAACGACCTCGGGGAAGTAACATCCACATGTTGAAGAACATTAAAACGATCGCTGTATCTATGATCGCAGCGGGAATAGCCAGTTTCGGCATTTCTCATCAATCTGCACACGCTGGCGACGTTCAGGACTTTTTATCAAGCTTTGACTTTGAAACAGGTCGCGTCCTTATTGTAGCACCTGAAGGCGTTCAACCTTCCTCTGACTGGTCAATACGTTTCAGCGCAGACTTTGGTAGCAAAGTCGCTCGCTCGACACCTATCGTGATCGACTATTCATCCAATATTGCCGACACATCTTCGCTTCCTGAAAATGTTTCTCAAGACAATGCATTTATGCTGGCTGTTAAATCAGAGCTCAGCTCAGAAGCAGCAAAAACGCGCAGCGATTTTGTCTCTCTATCTCAAATGGATGGTGCGGATAAAATCGACATCAACATGCAATTAGGTGCAAGCTTCAAAATCGAAACTGAACAACGCGCGGCTGTATGTGCGCATACTGATATGCCAACACCTGTCGATGTATGGATTCAGCCTTCAGAAGGTGCAGACTGGCAACGTCTATCTGACATGGAAAACCTCTGGAAATTTGGTTTCTTCCTACGTTCGGCAATTAACTCGGCCTGCCCAACTATCTAGTCTCGCAGACAGCTAACTAAGAATTACAAAGGCGGCTCCAGTATGAGTCGCCTTTTTTTATATGGGTAAACGCACAGACTCTTTTCGAATCTCTATTGATTCTTTTCGTGGTCCGCGTATAAGTCCGCCTTTCGTGTACTAGCTGGGCCAATAGGCATGCCTTGTTAGTCAGAACATCAAGTCCCGTTGATCTTGCATCAACAACGACCTTTAGGAGATGAAAATGCCAAAATTGAAAACTAAAAGCGGTGTAAAAAAGCGCTTTAAATTGACAGCAACAGGTAAAGTAAAATCAGGCCAGGCAAACAAACGCCACGGTATGATCAAGCGTACGCCTAAGCAAATCCGTCAACAACGCGGAACAACTGTTATGGCTGACTGTGAAGCACGTAAAGTGAAGGCATTCCTTCCATACGGTCTCTAAGCCTTATTGCATCAATTATAATTACACCGAATTTTTAGGAGAAGCCCATGGCACGCGCACGCGGTAAAGTCCCAGCACATGCTCGCCACAAAAAAGTAATCAAAGCTGCAAAAGGTTATTACGGTCGCCGTAAGAACACTTTCCGTACAGCTCAATCTGCCGTTATGAAGGCGGGTCAATACGCTTATGTTGGTCGTAAAGTTAAGAAGCGCGCATACCGCTCACTTTGGATCCAGCGTATCAACGCTGCTGTTCGTTCAATCGACCCGAATACAAACTACTCAACTTTCATCAACGGCACAACGAAAGCCGGTATTGAAATTGACCGTAAAGTTCTTTCAGACCTTGCGATTAAAGAACCAGCAGCATTCAAAGCTGTGTTCGACAAAGCAATGGCTGCTCTAGCTTAATAAGCTAAGACACATTGAAGAATTCAAAGAACGCGCTCCCCTCTCGGGCGGCGCGTTTTTTAATGCCTGCTTTTACACCTAAACATGAACATTTGGTAGACGTTAAAACCTATGTTTGAAGGCACCATACTCCTGACACAGTTTTCGCATTCAGTTTCAGTATTCCTCAATCCTCCAATTGGTCTTAATCATGGGCAAATATTTATTGGTTTTACTTGCAGCGTTAATGCTTCCGACCAAGGGAAATGCGGATCCAATGACCAACAAAAACAATGCGACACATGGCGAATATTCGTGGCTTTCAGAAATCGTATCAAGCCAACCAAAGCTCAATAAAACGCCCGCAATTGGGGTCGCGATTGTAGGACCTAAAGGTGTGATAGCGATCCATACGCAAGGATTACGCAAAGCCCGTGGTGCAGAGAATGTAACCCAATCTGATATGTGGCATTTGGGGTCATGCACAAAGGCCATGACCGCTGTTTTATACGCCGATTTAGTCGAACAGGGAAAAGCAAGCTGGGGCGCAACAATTCCAGACCTATTCCCCGACATTGCTGATCAGATAGATGCTAGCTGGACTGATACAACAGTAGAAGACCTGCTGGATCATACATCAGGTGTCGGAGATATTGGACTAAAATGGTTGCTGGCAAGACGATCCGACGACCGTCCAATTACTGAACAAAGATATGAAGATGCAGTGCGCACGTTTAATGCACCACCCAAAGGTAATCCAGATACATTTGAATACTCCAACCTCAATTACATTCTAGTTGGTGCCGCTATCGAGCGTATTACCGGTAAAAGTTGGGAAGAGGCGTTTCGTGAAAACAAACCCGGACAATTGCTTGGGGATAGCGGTTGGGGGTTTGGTCCACCACAAGGAGATAACCCTATCGGCCACAAGAATTTCTTTAGTCGTTTAACTGCCGTCGGACAAGATTGGAAAAATGCAGACAACCCTGTTGCATTAGGTCCCGCAGGAACCGTCCACGCATCCTTGGAAAGTTGGGCTGGTTTTGCTTCGGCATTTCTAAATTCTTCAGACAAGCTAAGCGCAGAAACTAAAAAACACCTCACCAGCATTCATCAGGACGGTGAGGATTACGCACTTGGTTGGGGCATTCGCAAGATGGAAGATGATATAGTCCTTGGTCACAGCGGCTCAAATACAATGTGGTTTAGCGATGTGACGATCATGCCAGAAAAAGATAGAGCCATTCTGGTCGTCACGAATTCAGCAACGCCAAATTCTCACGAACTTGTTCAGAATATTTCGGCGAGCGTGCAAGCCAAAGTCTTGGAGAACTTCCAAAGCGATTAAGCATCGACAAGGCTGGACTTATCCATACGCCTTTACACCTTCAACACCATTGGGTGTGATTGCGTAAATCCCTTTTTCGACGCGCTCAAACCAGCCATAATGATCATCTGCCATTAGGCGCGTTGCCCGTTCAACGCCTGTCGCTTTAGCGACAATAGCCCCTTTGCTAGGACCTTCATTTTGTAGATATTTCGCGCACAGCAATGCATCTTGGCGATATGCCGTGACTAGGCCCACACGCGTTTGACCGCCCTTATTGGGGTCTCCCACGCGACGCGCAAACTCTTTTAGCAATCTGCCCTGTCTCACCTTAGATTTTCGAGGCTGATAGGGTGCAGGATCACAATGCACCTCAACGAGTTCATCTTTTAGACGCACTGTGATCAGCCCCAAGCCTAATCGACGACATAGAGACAAATGCCCCTTCATTGCGGTTTGAAATGCCTTACAGCTACCGCGCGGGATCACAAGATACACATCATCGCTTATCGCTTGGCGGGCCACACCCTGATGCAAAAGCGCGAGCGTAAAACTCAGCTTTAATTCTATCAGCACAGGCGGCTCATCCCCGCGCACAGCAACAGCATCCACAGCGCCAATCTCGGCCTTCACCTCATAACCCTGCCCCTCAAGAAAGGATTTTACGGGTTGATAAAGGTCCGTTTCCTTGGGCTTTGCTGATTTATTATCTGCCATTCAAAGAGCCTCAAGCGCACTAAAACTATTCATCCATCAAGTCATAGAACGCCAAGTATAAGCATTTTCTTTATGCTTAAGCTTCACGGCAGGAAATTTATCCGCTAATCCACTCGAAACACTTTTTAGGAGAAATATCTCCTATCCTAATCCGACTATGAGGTTCTTCGCCGATGACGGCCACGCTCGACAATCTCGACGCTATTGAAACTGAAATTTCAACAGCCATTACTGCCACTGCCAATGAAGCCGCGCTAGAAGATTTACGCGTGGCCGAGCTTGGTAAAAAAGGCCGTGTTTCTTTGATGATGCGCGAGCTTGGTAAAATGTCTCCCGAGCAGAAAAAAGTCGCTGGTCCTGCGCTCAATGGTTTGAAAAACCGTTTGAACGAAGCCATCACCGTTCGCAAAGAAATCCTTGAGACAGAAGCCCTCAACGCGCAATTGGCGACAGAAAAACAAGACCTGTCTTTGCCGCCGCGCCCAGCGCCTGTTGGTGCGCTTCACCCTGTCATGCAAGTCTTTGAAGAAATTGCTGCCATCTTTGGCGATATGGGTTTTGCGGTAGCTGAAGGTCCTGACATTGAAGATGACTTCCACAATTTTACTGCGCTAAACTTCCCAGAAGGTCACCCTGCGCGTGAAGACCATGATACATTCTTCATGGCACCTGATAGCGATGGCAATCGCAAAGTCTTGCGCACGCATACATCCCCCGTGCAGATCCGCACGATGATGACCCAAAAGCCCCCTATCCGCGTGATTATTCCGGGCCGCGTATATCGTAAAGACTGGGACGCGACACACACACCCATGTTCCACCAAGTGGAAGGTCTCGTCATCGACAAGACAACCAATATGGGTCACCTCAAACAATGTCTGACCGACTTTTTAGCAGCTTTCTTTGAAGTGGATAATGCTGAAACACGTTTTCGTCCGCACTTCTTCCCATTCACCGAACCATCGGCCGAAATGGATGTACGTTGTGACCGTTCCGGTGACAGCATCAAAGTTGGACAAGGCGATAGCTGGCTTGAAATTCTTGGGTCCGGCATGGTGCACCCAAATGTGCTGCGCAATTGTGGCCTCGATCCAGATGAATATCAGGGCTTTGCCTTTGGTATGGGTGTCGACCGTTTGGCGATGCTTAAGTACGGAATGCCAGACCTGCGCCCATATTTTGAAGCAGACGCTGACTGGATCGCAAACTATGGGTTTAAACCTTGGTTGCTACCAACACTGACTGGTGGTTTGAGCTAACCAATTTCTAACTTCATTCAACATCGCCTGAGGGGGCATGTAGGTCATGAGTAAAGAATCATTCTCAGCTATGGAAGTTGTCATCGCCGTTGGTGCGTTGGTAACCTCAACTGCGGCTGTCTACATTGCTTGGGACCAAGCCAAGACAATGCATGTTGAACAACACGCATCTGTCTTTCCGGCTATCCAGATTGATCCTTTTAACTCTCATGAAAACGGCACCGGCCTCCAGCTTGGCTGGAATGTTGAAAACGCCGGTGTTGGTCCTGCTTTTATTCGGTCCGCCCGCCTCTATCAGGGCGATACGCCTTTGACTGGCTATGAAGAATTAAACTCCATTGTGCCAACCGGCGCAGACATTCAGTTCAAACAGCTCACGGGTCGCGTCATTGCCCCCGGTGTGGCCAAAGATGCCCTCACCCTGTCTTGGCGCTCTCTGGTCATTCCAAGAGAGACCGTCAACAGCGCTTATGCAAGCACAGATGATTGGCGACTTGAGGTTTGCTATTGTTCAACGCTTGATCGTTGCTGGATATCAGAATCGGGACAGCGTGTTCACCCTCAACGCGTTGATGCCTGTACAACTTATGAAGACGGATTGTTCTAAATCTGCTAATCCGCTCCACCTAAAGACTTACCTACCTAGAAAAGACGAAACCGATGAAATTCTCAGTCTCTTGGCTTAAAGACTATCTTAAAACAGACGCAGATCTTGATGGCATTATCGACGCCATGATCCTTGCAGGTCTGGAAGTAGAAGAAGTTGAAAACCCTGCCGAGAAACTAAAGGCCTTTACTGCCGCAAAAGTCGTCAAAGCGGAACAACACCCTGACGCAGACAAACTGCGCGTATGTACCGTTGAAACAAAAGACGGCACGAAACAGATTGTGTGTGGTGCGCCTAATGCGCGTACTGGTATGACAGCTGTTTATGCGCCTTTGGGTGCCTATATTCCGGGTCTGGATTTCGCACTGGATAAAAAGCCACGCAAACTTCGCGGCGTTGAAAGCTCGGGCATGATGTGTTCTGCCACAGAACTTGAAGTTGGTTCTGACAGCGATGGCATTATGGAACTAGCTGACGAAGTTGAAGTTGGTGCCCCTATCGCACAAGTGCTCGGCCTTGATGATGCTGTCATTGATTTTGAAGTCACACCAAACCGTCCCGACTGGTTAGGAATTACAGGAATTGCGCGCGACTTGGCCGCCGCTGGTCTTGGTGAAGTGAACATTCCGGACATTCCAGAAGTCAAAGGCACATTCCCCTGCCCGATTGAAGTCACGTCTGAAGACACAGATGCCTGCCCAGTTTTCATGGGTCGCGTGATTAAAGGCGTCAAAAACGGTCCGTCTCCAGACTGGATGCAAGCGCGCTTGAAATCTATCGGTATCAACCCGAAAAACATGCTCGTGGATGTCACAAATTATGTATCTTTCGATCGTTGTCGTCCGCTCCACGCATATGACGCTGACAAGCTGCAAGGCAATGTCTCTGCTCGTCTCGCAAAAGCAGGTGAAAAACTCGAAGCCTTAGATGACAACACGTATGACCTCTCTGAGGATATGTGTGTCATCGCTGATGCTAACGGTCCGGTTGGTATTGGCGGCATTATGGGCGGTGCTGGAACCGCTTCTTCCGATGACACGGTAAACATCTTCCTTGAAGCAGCGGTTTTCGATCCACTCAGAACAGCACGAGCTGGCCGTGCAAGCGGTATCACATCAGATGCACGCTACCGCAATGAGCGCGGAATTGATCCAAACTCGTGCCGTGAAGGTCTCGATCTTGCCACACAGCTTATCCTAGATGCGTGTGGTGGTGAAGCTTCCGAAGTTGTCATCGGCGGCGCAGTTCCAGCAGCACAAGAAGCTGTTGAGTTTAAACCTGTTGATATGAAACGCTTAACCGGCGTGAACATGACAGCCGACAGAATGAAAGAAATTCTAGCCACTCTTGGTTTTAGCGTAGATGCAAACGCAAAACTTGAAGATGCTGTTTGGAAAATTCTAGTGCCAGGTTTCCGCCGCGATGTTTTCCAGTCTGCTGATATTGTTGAAGAACTTATCCGCATAGAAGGTTTTGATGCCCTCCCAACAGACAGCCTCCCGCGTGAAGCAGGTGCTGCCAAACAGGTGGTAACACCACTTCAAAACCGTGTGCGTATTTCCCGCCGCGTTCTTGCCTCACATGGCTTCCTTGAAGGTGTTAGCTGGAGCTTTATGGACCGCGAAACTGCCAAATCATTTGGCGGCGGCGACAATGAAGCCTTGGTAGTTGATAATCCAATTGCTAACGACCTGAACTATATGCGTCCAACTGCTCTTGCCAATTTAGCCCAAGCAATTCAACGCAATGTGGATCATGGCGCTGAAGAAGTTCGCCTCTTCGAAGTTGGACCAGTTTATCTAGGTGATGGTCCCAAAGATCAACGCACAGCTATAACTGCTCTTGTTAAACCTCGACCTGCGCGCCATTGGTCAGGAACAGAAACGGCATATGACTCTTTTGCAGCAAAGGCTGACCTATTTGCTGTGTTAACAGCATTGGATCAACCAGGTGAACGCTTCCAAATCGGCGAGCCTGTGGGTGATCACTGGCACCCAGGTCGTGCAGCCAGTATTCGACTCGGTCCTAAGAATGTGATTGGAACTTTTGGTCAACTTCACCCAGCTGTCCTTAAAAAGCTGGACATTGAAGGCCCATTGGTCGGATTTGAAATTTACCTAGAAGCGCTCCCACAGGTTAAATCAAAAGGCGGAAAAACAAAGCAACGCCTTGAAAAAGCAGATTTAACTCCGATCCGCCGTGACTTTGCATTCCTTGCAGATTCAACAGTGCTGGCCGGTGATATTTCTAAAGCCGCCGGAAACGCTGATAAAAAACTCATAACCGCTAGCCGTGTGTTCGACGTCTATGAAGGCGAAGGTATGCCGGATGGTAAGAAATCTGTTGCTATTGAAGTCACATTGCAACCACGCGAAACGCAGCTAAAAGACGCAGATATTGAGAAAATATCTAAATCGATTGTCGATGCCGTATCAAAAACAACAAAAGCTGAATTACGTAGCTAACCTAAACAGGCGCTAATAAATTGGTCATGTAATTTTGGGAGAGTCGTATTTAGACAAATTTGCTCTATCTCAATCAAATTTTCTAAATAATTACATGCAAGTGTTTGCAATAAATGCCCGCCTGAGTTTATCGTAAATGCGGGTATAGGGAATGCAGTAGATTTACGAGTGCCAGTTACTGGCTTTTGAGGGTGTAAATGACTTCCAAAGCGCCGGTTATCGCAGTCACAAATCTAAAGGGTGGTGTTGGAAAATCCACGACCTCTCTCATGTTGGCCGAAGGCCTAGCCTATCAATATGGCCTCAACGTCCTCGTCTATGATTTTGATGCGCAGGCTAACCTCACTGAACTTCTGCTAACGAGTGAAGGCGTAACGCGCGAGCGCAATCAAGAGCGCGGTGTAGCAGCCATCCTTGATACATTTGTTCCAGAGCTAAATAAGAGCGTTGATGATTTGCGGATCGTTGTTGAACAATGGAATGCAACAGTTATCGACGAGTTAGTTCGCAAA
Organism: uncultured Hyphomonadaceae bacterium; assembly: GCA_964352025.1. GTDB lineage: Bacteria > Pseudomonadota > Alphaproteobacteria > Caulobacterales > Hyphomonadaceae > Hirschia. Next base: position 375,658 of record CAYGPZ010000001.1, on the reverse strand, counting down.
AAGAACAAGAATAAAGAACAGGGCTGGATTTCCTTGCTTGCGGCTGATCCATCCATGCGCTTTCTAGAACCCCACTTAGAACGCAGTCCAGGTAAAGATTGGTTTGAGATTGGAGACGCACTAATTGAGCGTCTTGAAAAAGCAACTATCTTCGAACGCAATCAAGCCGACATCGTTATAATTGACTGCCCACCACATGTTTCCACGCTTTGCCGCGCAGCTTTGAAGATGGCGGACTTTTACGTCACACCAACACTTGCTGAAACATTGTCTATATGGGGGCTTCGCCAGTTTTCAACTTGGATGACCCACACAGATCAAACTCCTTGGCTTGCTAAATCAGGCGGCGCAACTTTTGATGAACGCCAGTTTGTGGTCTGTACGCGATTTATTCAAACATCAAAGAGCCACCAGAAAGCGCTCGAAGGACTAAAGCAGGACTGGCCAGAACGCACTTTCTCTTCACCAATTGGCGCCCGCGTATCGATGAATAGAGAGCTGCCTCGCAAATCAATCAACAGCTTACATTCATTTGGAAGTCGCTATCGCGGTAAATTGAAAACAGATGTGATTACACTTGCTGACGAATTCACAGACTTCATCAAACAACACAAGCCCGAACTAGATTGGGAACGGGTGAATACAGGAAAATTCCTAACTGGATAATATCCTGCTACTACTCCCGCACCAATTTAATTTCTCGGCGAACAAGCTCTTCAACTAGCTGATCTTTAGAATGCAAATGAATGCGGGTGATGCCTAATCGCCCAAGCCGCAATAGTGCATCTTCAATACGCTCATCATTTTGTAGCTCGAAATCAGCATCTGAATTCGAATTGTCTTCACCAACTATGACGAGCGGATACCCTTTTTCCAATAAATGGAAAAATCCAGCTGTCAGCCTAGCTGCCTTATTTTCGAGAACACCGAGATCGACTTGCACACCAGCCGTGCGTAGTTTTTCAATACCATTTCTAGCAGTTGGATGGGGATCCTTTTGCGCGACAACGACGCGACCAATACCGCTTGATATCAATCGATCTGAACAACCATGAGCGCCGCTACTCCTTGCATTGCATGGCTCCAGAGTTACATAAGCAGTCGCTCCAGACAGATTCCGCTCGACTAAGTCCGCTAAAGCCTTTTCTTCAGCATGAGGATGCCCGCCAACACCTGTAGCGGCTTCAGCGATAATTTCATTGTCTAATACGATGACGCATCCGACAGCTGGGTTGGGAGCCGTTTGGCCCAGCTGCGCAGCTGCGAGATCAATCGCCCGTTGCATATACATCTCATCAGCTTGTTTTAATGAGAAACCGGACAAAATTCACCTCTTTGAAATAAACCTAAGTAGCTAATCTACCTGTTTAAATTGCTCATATGCATTCCATGCATCACTTGCGTACATAAGCGCAGGTCCACCGCCCATATATACAGCTAAACCAAGAGTTTCAGCAAATTCTTCTTCGGTAACCCCCGCATCAATAAGTGCTTTTGTGTGAAAGCCAATGCATCCATCACATTGTTTGGCTACTCCAATCGCCAACGCAATCAATTCTTTGGTCTTGTGATCCAGCGCTCCATCCTTCGTGGCCGCCCCAGCCATGGCAGAAAAGCCTTTCATCACGTCCGGCTGCCGCGCCCGCATTTCTTTCATACCGTTTTTGATACTGGATGTTATGGATTTATAATCTTTGACTTCGTTGCTCATCTCATGTCCCTCAATATTAAATGATATATCTTTTCATGTTAAGAGAACATAAGGCTACAAAAACCTTCCTGACAAGGTCAGCGAGAGCACAAACACAAAAAAGGGCGATCAAATGACCGCCCTTTTTATCTACAAATTTGGATATTAATTCTAAACCGTTGGAATTTCTGTTGCGCGGTCAGCATCCATATAGCTTGCTGATTTCACGTTTAAATCAGCGTCCAGATCAATCATCAAAGGATTACCTGTCGGAATTTCAACACCTGTAATCACATCATCAGCGACGTTGAATAGGTCTTTCACAATCGCACGTAAGGAATTTCCATGAGCTGCAATCAAAATATTCTTATCTGACTTCAGAAGTGGTGCAATTTCAGCATTGAAGTAAGGCATAACACGCTCGAGAGTGAGCTTTAAACTCTCTGTCATAGGGACATCAATGCCCTCATAACGCACGTCATTGCCCGGATCGAATTCAGCACCCTTTTCCATTTCTGGCGGCGGCACATCATATGAACGACGCCAAATTTTCACTTGCTCGTCACCATGCTTTGCAGCGGTCTCGGCTTTATCCAAGCCAGTTAACCCACCATAGTGACGCTCATTCAGGTGCCAATCTTTTGTCACGGGCAACCACGTACGTTCCATCTGCTCAAGCGAAAGCCACAAAGTCCGGATGGCACGTTTCTGAACTGATACAAAAGCCTGATCAAATGACACACCTGATGCAGCAAGCATTTGACCCGATTTCTTTGCTTCAGCAACACCTTTATCGGTCAAGTCTACATCCCACCAACCTGTGAAACGGTTTTGCAAATTCCATTCACTTTGTCCGTGACGAATTAATACTAATTTTGCCATGTGCCGGCCCCTCTTAAGTCCTGTAAAAGCAATACTTAGCGTATCGCCATTTTTTCAATAATTTTTATCAGTTGAGTGATTGCGAAATGGTTTAGCAGCAAGACCTGAAGCTGCAAGTCATCATTGCAAGATCTTACCTAATTAGACCTTTAATTAAAGCTATTCATCCAAATAGACCTGGCCATCCAAGTCATCTAATTGCAAGGGGATAGACCTTTACTCAGCTATCACCATTTGACCCGGTGCATTTTCTCTACGTTCATACGCTTTTACCAAGGATGTAAAAGGCGGAGCCCATGTCCAGCCGTGCTCAGCAGTATTGTGCTTGATTTCAAAGTGAAGGTGCAATGTCGTAGGCGTTCCACCAAAATCATTTGAGACATAACCCAGCGTGTCACCCGCCTCAACCTCCTGCCCTAGAGCAACCTGCAAAGCGCGCATATTCATATGCATGTAGCGATAAATACGGCCACCTGCCCGCACATTTACTGTGTATCTCCCAATATTGGAAATATAGCCGTCTTCTGCTGCGACAACTTCATACCTCTTGCGTTGCTCAGAAGATAAACGGCGTTCTGCATTACACCCTTCAGGAGTTCCAACACGAATATCTTGTCCGACATGGACCCCTTGTGAAGGACAATAGGGAGATGTGGTTTTGCGCGTACGGCTCTCACAATAATTATCTCGCCAAGCGGCAGCAAAGTTACGCGGATCGCATTGATCTCCACCCCCGATACCGCCGCCAAATCTATAAACTTGAGACTGTGGGAATGCAGGAGCATTCTTAATAGGAAACACCATATCAGGCACATAGACAGTTGGGTCTGTCGCGCCTTGTCCACTGCGGGGTTCTAAATCACCTGGTGGGAAGTAATTGAAAGTTGGCTCAACTGGCTCAGGCTCGGGTTCGGGGGGAGATGTTGGTTCGGGTTCGGAAGGTGGAACCTCAGGTTCGGTATCTGGCGCGGAATCGTCATTATCTGATTCATCTAATGTCGGCTCAGAATCAATATCCTCATCAGTTTCTACATCTATATCAATAACTTCATCCTGTGAGTTATCAGACGTAGGTATGGGCAGAACCGGAGGTGCCGGTTTAGGCGGTGGTGGCAACTCTTCAATAGGCTCTAAAAGATAGTCACAACCAAAGAGAGCGAGACTAGACACACCGACAATAAATGTTCGTTCTACAAAACGACGGATTTTAACTAAATCCTGCCCCAGAATACTCAATACAGCCATCTTGGAGTTCCTAATCAATCTCATCGCCAAATTACAATGAGCGGGCATTCTGCCCTATTGGTAGATGGAAGTTATATCGCCTCAAAGAGTATCGATCAAATCTTCGAACTACTCAGCAACCGCGACAAACAAACCATTTACAACATTGAATGCTTCGTCTTCCGTGATACAGCCCGCATCACTATCTATAATATTACACTCAAATTCCACGAGATAATCTGCACCAAAACGTGAGAACGCAACCTGAGCGCCAGCCTCCATCGCATTGAAGGCCATATTCAAACGCTCATCATCTGATGCATTTGGGTCTTTAGTATCAAACACTTCATTAGTACCATTGACGATGATGTCATATTTCGCACCTGGATAGCTGGCAAAATAGCCATCTGACGTAAACGCAACTGTCTGCTTTTCGTTAGCTGGCATAACAATGCCGGAAGGCAACATCACAGGCACTGGACTAAGCGAAGCATTTCCTGCTGCTTGTGCGATAACAGCATCGGCGCTCTGGCCTTTGTTTATGGCCTCAATACGAGCCTGACGTGCAGCGGTCCAATCTATTTCCCGTGCTTTTTGTACTGGAGTATCAGCGCCTGAAAGTCCCGCATCAGCACTTTCAATTGCTGACCGCGCTTCGACAGGTCCTCCAGCTTGTTCTGACGCCTCACATGCTGTCAGACCAATTGCTAAAATAACTAAACTGCCAATACGGCCAAGTTGAATATTCATATTTAGTGTCTTCCTGGCTGAGCCGTCGCATTTGGTTCCGCATACGCTATATTCGGCAGTGTTCCAAGATATTTGACCGCATTCCTATAACGGGACTTTAGCGCTGGAGTTATTTCCTCTTCGGTCGGACCAAAATCAAGTACAAATTCATTTGAATAAGTCACGCGCTTCAAACGCAAACCTTTGAGTTCAGGCTTACCTTTGATCATTTTTTGAAACTCTGCGCGACCAGCTTCATTGTCCTTCCAGAACATGTCGCAGACGCGTTTTGCCTCGTCTTTAGCTTTTAGCTTCACAACAATTTCGGGAGGCGGTCCCATTCTAGGTGGACGCTTGGCCATCGCCATTTGCGCCGTATGAACTTGCCCTGTTTGGACTTGTTGATATGCGGTTGGAATCACTTCGGTTTCCGCAATCGGAACCTCAGCATGGACATCAAATGAACCTGCAGGTTCAGACATTAATATCCCACAGCCAAATGCAGTGAATAACCCGCATAACATTGCCATAACAGGTGCTATCGTCGTTTTACTATTTACCTCTTGGTCCATAACTAACCCCGCCTTTTGCGATTATTATCTCCCACCAAGATAACCAAGTCATGCTGAACATGACCCGAACGTCGATTTTCTACAACCCAGCGCCCTATTCGATCTGTGCATTTTCCAAGTTAAGCATTGCGCCACCACATGGTCTAAAACACATGCCTTCCTGCCCAGGAATAGCTTCAGAACCAGGATAGTGTGTACATTTCCCCGAACATTGCAATTGAGACCTTGAATTCGTCGCTGTTTTCAATCGTGTTGTCAGCTCGTCATTCGTCGCCAATGGGAATTGGGACTTAATCAAAGCCAGCGCTGCGGATACATGCGGCGCCGCCATAGAGGTTCCGCTCTCATAAGCATAATAGCAGGACGCAACCGGCTCATTGGTAACAGGGTCATAACAGTTCTTAGCAAACTTGGTTGATAGCACGCCATCAGGGCGGCCATCATTATCGTCATCGCGGGTTAAGTCACCACCTGGAGCAAGTATATCGACATCAGCTCCATAATTGGAATATGGCGTCAGATGGCCTCTCGCATCAGAAGCCGCAACGGACACAACATTCTGACACCCACCCGGTGCATAATACTGTGTATCAATGCGCGCATTTCCTGCTGCTGCAACAACCAAAGCTCCCGCATCTGTTGCATCATTTATCGCTTCCTGCATGGACGCAGGACAACGCTCAAATAATCCAATTGAAAGATTGATGATATCCGCAGGGTTAGCATTCCAAATCTCGTCCCCCAAATCATCACGCGCGGGCACGACACCTGCGGCCCAACGAATGGCATCGTTGATATCCGACAACTGACCACCACAACGGCCCAGTGCACGTACAGGCACAATCGTCACATTCCAAGCTCCACCAGCGACGCCTGATGCATTGTCAGTAGAAGCAACTCCGACCGTTCCGGCGACGTGGGTGCCGTGAAACGTATCTTGAGACAAGGGATCAGATGGATCACACGCATCGCCTGGGTCATTTGGATCTGAATCACGTCCATCACCATCATTCCCCATGAATGGATCCGACACCATATCAAAACCAGGTGCTAAATTACGAGAAGATACAATATCAGGATGGTTCATCTGAAGGCCAGTATCGACGACAGCCACAGTTACACCAGCAGAACCTGTCTGGTTTGCGCGTGCCCAAAAATCAACAAATCCTGCGCCACCTTCAGATTCATCTTCAGCTTGACCTTGCTTTTTAAAGTGCCACTGAAACCCCCACAAAGGGTCATTGGGATTAATACCGTCACTGTTGACAATAGGCTCAACTGGCAGATTTTTTGGACGAATTTCAAATTGGTTGGTAAAAATGAAATCCGGCTCGACATACTCGTACTCGCCAGATGCCCTTAAGTCCTCAACCACACATCTTGTTGCCAATTCAGGATTGGTCTTCATTTCATTCCGTGCGGCAATAGAATTACAATCATTGCTAACACTTTGTGGTGTAACAGATTCTGGCCTTACCAAATTCAATTTTTCAGACAGTGCAAAGCGCTTATACTTCTCACGCAACTTTGCTTTCTTGGCGCGATCTAAACCCGTTGGGTCTACGCCAATATTAATAACCATATTACCGCCATCGCGGGCATAAGCGGCACCAGATAGCCCCATCTTTTCTAATCGTTTGATAGCTTTAGTCCGCGCATCATAAGCTGCAGCTTGGTTCAATTCTTTGCGAATTCGAACTTCTCTTTTTAACTTACGAAAGTCACGTTTCGCTTGTGGAGGCGGCTCCAATTTCTTCATAACAGATCGGCGCATTTCAACCTGTTTTATCTTTTCACCAGATTTAATGGCTCTTTTTACCTTAATCCGTGCTTCTTCTGAAAGTTGAACGCCTTCAGGTCGTCTTTTGATATCTGCTGGTTTTAATTTCTTAATGACGTCTGGCGCAGCAAGTTCAATAGCCTCAAACTCACTTGAACTAACGATAGGCTCAGCTTCTATTGCTAGCGCCTCGGGCGTTCTAGCTTCGCTTACTTCTGGTAAATCAGCCGATGCTGGCATTTCTTCTTCTATTATAGATGTCATTTGAGCCTTGGGCTTTGCAATGACTGACCCAACAACAAAATAACTCTCTGTTTTTAGCGCTTCTTCAAGACTACGCGCTGGTAACTCTTGATCGCCTAATATCAGACCAGCCATCGCCCGATCTTCGAGAGAGGCCTGCTCAAGATAATCGATCTGATTGCGCTCTCCCAATACATCGTGATTGAGTTGTTTTTCGACTTTTTTGGCAAGTTTCTGAAAGTTGCTTTGTTTTTCTTCAGCTTGCTCACAACCTGCCAGAATACCAGTGGCAAGCAATGCACCTAAAAACACTTTAATGCTATTTCGCTTGGACATATCAACTCTCACAACCAAGTCTAATAATTCGCGCCGAACGATTAGAACAAACCTACACCCGCAAAACTCACATACATTTTGCTTCGCGCTAGATTAACGTTAATGCACGCGATTTGCGACCAGATAATGTCAATTTCATTTTAATTGATACCACCTATCCATTATTTCCAACCAATGAAGTGAAATAATCGTCCACTTTACTCACGTTAAATTTGATATTTAACCATAATACAACCGTAAAATTATTGTACATTGTCTGCAAAGCCCCTCAACAATAGTGTAAGCTTCTTTGTGAATTTAAACAGCACACTATTTTTAAATGAATTATACTAAATACAAACATGTCGTTATCCTGACGGGAGCTGGCATCTCAGCTGAATCGGGTATTTCAACATACCGAGATAGCGACGGCATGTGGACAAAGTCAGAAATACAAAACTTAGCTAGACCAGCTACATTTGCGAAAAGCCCCGAGGCGGTCCAGGACTTTTATAATCAGAGACGTCTAGACCTGAAACAGGTGGCTCCAAACCTTGCACACAAACAATTGGATTACTTACAAAAAGCGCTGGACGGCTCAAAAACCAAACTAACAATTGTGACCCAAAATGTTGATGACTTGCATGAACGTGCCGGAACGCAAAACGTCATTCATATACATGGCGAACTTAACAGCTGTCTTTGCTCTGCTTGTGGCGCACGCAAACCACATTTCAAAGATCTATCCACTCAAATGGTCTGCACAGAATGCAATAAAAAAGGACGTTTGCGTCCTGATATCGTTTGGTTTGGAGAACTCCCCTATCAATGGGACAAAGTTGTCAATGCTGTTTCCAATTGCGATTATTTTGTTTCGATTGGGACATCTGGATCAGTTCACCCTGCGGCTGACCTCGTTTCTATTGCGAATGAAAATGACGCCACCACTTTAGAACTCAACCTAGAACCAACATCGATAACAAAACAGTTTGATTTATTCGATCATGGGCCAGCAACAGACATAGTCCCTTTCTGGGTAGATGATTTCGTTCATGGATTTGAATAGAAGATAAGAATTTATCTGTTTTACAACATGCCTTGCGGTAGATCACGTCTATAGGTTACACACCACCATCTAAGATATTTAAACTAAAGAGGCAGCCATGGCCGGCCACTCAAAATGGGCGAACATTCAGCACCGCAAAGGTGCACAAGATAAGAAAAAAGCGAAAATATTCGCTAAGCTCTCAAAAGAAATCACTATCGCTGTCAAAATGGGTGGGAATAGCGACCCAGACATGAACCCACGACTACGTTTGGCAATTGCCAATGCCCGTGGTGCATCCATGCCCAAAGACAACATTACCCGCGCGATTGATAAAGGTGAAGGTGGTGGCGGAGAAGCCTATGAAGATATTCGTTATGAAGGGTTCGCCCCGGGTGGTGTAGGGCTTATTGTCGAAGCATCCACTGACAATAAAAACCGCTCTGGTGGAGACATTCGCGCGACTTTTTCTAAAAACGGTGGGAATCTAGGTGAAACCGGCGCTGTTTCGTTCGGATATGATCAAGTTGGTCAAATCGTTTTTCCTGCTGAAGCTGGCAATGAAGACAAGGTCATGGACGCGGCTATTGAAGCAGGCGCTGAAGATGTTGAATCCGACGAAAATGCGCACATCATCTACACAGCACGTGAAGACCTGATGGATGTCGCATCGTCACTTGAAGGAAAATTTGGCGAGATCGAAGCCTCTTCAACATCGCTAGTCTGGAAACCTCAGAACCTTATTCCTGTTGAAGACGAAGACACCGCTGGCAAAATCCTCAAACTTATCGAACTTCTTGAAGATCTTGATGATGTCCAAAATGTCTACAGTAATTACGACATTTCAGATGAAATCATGGAAAAAGCGCTGGGCTAGTCGCGCGATAAAATGGTGGTCAGTTTAAGTTTTCTGACCACCTTACTCACTCAGCGTCTTATATGCCTGCAAAGCCTGCTCTCTAGCCCCCGCATGTTCTACAATCGGCTTGGGATAGGTTTTCCCCATATGAATATCTGCGGCTTTCAGCACAAGTTCAGGGGCCTCCCAAGGCTTGTGTATGGATTTGTTATCAAGCTTAGAAAGCTCAGGAACCCATTTTCGGATATACTCGCCATTTGGGTCAAACTTTTCAGACTGTGCAATCGGATTGAAAATACGGAAAAAAGGCGCGGCATCAGCTCCTGATCCTGCAACCCACTGCCAACTTGCAGGGTTATTTGCCGGACACGCATCCACTAGAGTATCCCAAAACCACCTTTCCCCGTGACGCCAATCCTGCATCAAATGCTTAATCAGAAAAGATGCTGCGACCATGCGCACGCGATTATGCATATAGCCCGTCGTCCATAATTCCCTCATGCCAGCATCCACAAGTGGATACCCTGTCTGACCGCTTTGCCATGCCTCTAAGAAGGATCTATTATCCTGCCACGGGAAGTTATCAAAACTTGGTTTCCAGTTTCGTTCGGCTAGTTTTTCAGAATGAAATAAAATTGAATGAGAGAATTCGCGCCACCCGATTTCGGCTAGAAACTTATGCGCATCCTGCGTGAGGTCGCCGCCACAAAAAATATTTAAACTATCCCAAATTTGAAGCGGTGAAATCTCTCCAAAACGCAGATGAGGAGATAAATAAGACGTTCCGTTAATAGAGGGAATATCTCTTTGGCTAGAATAGCCGGATAAACCATCTTCAAAAAAACGATCTAGCTTTTGTCTCGCTCCCACTTCGCCCGGTTGCCAATGTTTCCAAAACTCGCAAGACCAATCGGGAGTTTCGGGTATCAAATTCCAACTTTCCAATGGCTCAGTAATATCAGCCATAAAATTTTGAGGCCAATCCTGCATTTCTGGTTGCTGAGTTTGCTTTGTATTCAACCCGTGCTTCAAGGCCGTTTTCCAGAAAGGTGAAAATACTTTGTAGGGTTGCCCACTCCCCGCACTGACTATTTCCCATGGCTCAAAAAGCAAATTTGCTTTGTGACTTTTCACCGTCACTCCGGCCTCATGTAAGGACAGTTTCAGCGATTTATCGATTTCCACATCGACTGGATCATAGCGCCGATTCCAGTAGACCTTCTGAATATCCAATTCTTCTATCAGGCTCGGGATTATTTGTTTCGCATCCCCTCTTCTCAATATGAGAGGCACACCAAGTTTTTTTAAGTTGAACTTTAATTGCTCAAGAGATTTATGAAGCCAAGCCTTTGATGCTCCCCCGTGTGGGCGCTGCGTAAGCGTCTCTTCTAAAATGAAAACTGCACAAACGGCCCCTTCAGACAACGCAGAAAATAGCGCTGGATTATCGGAAACACGCAGATCATTTCGAAACCAGCACAAATTCATATATTCACTCCTGCAAATAATACGACGAATCTGTTATTTATACGGATGAAAATACAAATTAGACTGGTTGTGACCGCAAAAGAATTCACAAGTGCTCTTCTATTGCCTTGACATAAATTCTTGAAAAGTGTGAGTGGCGATCAATTTGTCTTTCGACTGAGTCTTTGAGGAGAATAAAAAATGGCTAACGGCGAACGCTATACCAAAATCGACCTTATTGGCTTTAATCTTAAAATGCTGGCAAAGGGCCGAGAACGCGCTCTTCTGATCAGTGCTGGTAGCCCGGATGATAAGCAGTTCCTCCTCGAGAGCTGCCGCAACATGGCCGACATTGGCGTAAACCTCTACGCCACCCCCGGAACTCAACGCCTATTTGACGCCCAAAACATCAAATCATCCCCAGCGCACAAGATTTCATCTGGTACCCAACCTAATATCAAAGACCTTATCCAGAATGGCGAGATTGATTTCGTCATCAACATTCTGACGGGTGAGCAAGGCTATGACGAAAATTCAGACGCCAAACAAATTCGATCTCTAGCGATCAAACACGGCATCCCTCTTATTACGGACCGCGAAGTCGCTAAAGAAACAATCGCGACAGTCATTACGGACATTAAAGAAGGAACGTTTGACTATAAAAAACGTTCTGCAGACCGTCCTTGGGATTTGAAAGCAAAATTCCTTGAACTCGTTGAAGAGCGAGGCGGATGGGCCAATCACCACGGACATTTCGATAAAGCCTACCTCATCTCTCCAGAAAACCTTGAACTAGGTTATGCCGACATGGAGAAGAAATGGGCGCTATATCGCCACCTTAAAGAAAACTACACTCACGAAGACCTTGTGGAGCGTATTTCGCGCGCCCTTGAAGCTGTAATAGAACAAGGTTCGAAATACTGTCGCACAATGATTGATGCAGACAGTATAATCGGCCTAAAAGGCATTCATGCTGCTGTCGAAGTCAAAGAGCAATACAAAGATAAAATCAAATTTGAGATTGGTATTCAGCCTCTAGAAGGCGTGCTCGATGAGAAGACACGGGCACAATATGTCGAAGCTTGTAAAATGGCTGACTTTTGTGGTGGCCTTCCCTCTCGCGACCGTCCACGTGAAAGCGAACATCTCGACTTCATCATGCAGACAGCCAAAGAGCTTGGAAAAAATGTTGAAGTTCACGTCGATCAGGAAAACAATCCATACCAAACCGAAACTGAATTGCTCGCTCTAAAAACAATCGAGCATGGCATGCAGGGCCGCGTTTACGGTATCCACTCAATCTCTGTCTCAGCAAAAGACAATTCAGAGCAGGATCGTATTATCAAGCTTGTGAAGGAAGCGGATGTCGGGATTGTGATTTGTCCATCTGCAGCGCTTTCGATGAAGCAATTGCCGATGCAGGGTCCATTACACAACTCTATTGGTCCATACCTTAAAATGAAAGAAGCTGGCGTGCGCGTATACCTTGGTATCGACAACATTGCCGACCTCTTCATGCCAGTTGTAGATGGTGATATGTGGACTGAAACACGTATGTTGATGGAATCATGCCGTGATTATGATCTCAATGCCATTGCCGACTGGGCAACACGTCCTCCGCTTCACCTTGAAGAAGAGTTGATGGTCGTCCCTGAAAAAGTAGATGCTTAGTACAAAGATATGACCCGTATTCTTTTTGTATGTCTTGGAAATATCTGCCGTTCACCCACGGCGGAAGGTATTTTCACACAGCATGTCAAAGAAGCGGGACTATCGCACCTCACGATTGATAGTGCGGGCACAGCAAGCTGGCACTCCGGCAAACCGCCTTATGGCCCGATGCAAGACGCCTGTCGGGCACGCGGTTATGACCTGTCTTATCTGCGAGCACGACAATTCACCGCGCAGGATTTTTATGATTTTGATATCATCCTTGCGATGGACCAATCTAATTTGGACGATATTGAAAGCCTACGTCCAGCAGATATTGAAACTCCGGTGCAGCTATTTTTAGACTACGCACAGGATAGCCATCACACTGATGTACCTGATCCCTATTACACCCGAGACTTCGACCAGACGATCGACCTTGTCGAGCTAGCAAGTAAGGGATTGCTAGCTCATATTAGCTAAGTGCTTTTTTGTGTTAAGGTTAGTAGAAGTACAAATCAGACAAAATTTATAATTTGCCCCATAGCAGGCACATAACTGCCCGAATTCTCATTCAAGGTCGCAGGATGAAATACATCCTACATACCATGATCGTGATAGCTATTGGCCTTCCTGCGATCGCTGACAGCGGTTTCGCTTCAAAGCTTAGTGCCGCCGCAATAGACCGCACACAGCATGACGTTAGCTATGATCCTGCCTATGTCAGCATCCCCTATCCCAATGGTGATGTCCCGACAGATACAGGTGTCTGTTCGGACGTTGTAATACGCGCTCTGCGAACTTTCGAAATAGATCTTCAGCAAAAAATCCACGAAGATATGAAAGCTAATTTTAGCCAATACCCCAATCGCTGGGGCCTAACTGGAACCGACCGCAATATTGACCATCGTCGTGTTCCCAATATCGAAACCTATTTTACTCGTATCGGCGCAAGCTTGTCTTCGTCCGAGGATGTTACCGATTTTCAAGCTGGAGATATTGTTGCGTGGAATCTAAGCGGTCATGGCCGGGGCTGGATGCCTCACATCGGTATCGTGACAGATAAATTAGAAAATGATGGCACGCCTCTGATTGTGCACAATATTGGCGCAGGCCCACAATTGGAGAACGTGCTATTTGATTGGCCCATGACAGGCCATTATCGTCTAAACCAAGCGATGTTTGATTGATCACATGTAATTGAATTGAGCTCATTAGGCATACATGACACAAAGAACAAATATTCAACTTTGCGACGAGGGCCCATCATGAAAACAACTGCAAGCGTTCTATTCTCATCCATTCTGTTGGTGACAGCATCTATGGCATTTACAGCTCCCGCTAATGCGCACTGTGAAATTCCTTGTGGTATTTATGATGATGAAGCTAAATTCGATGAATTAGCACTCCATGTGCGGACAATAAAACGCTCCATTGAAGGCATTTCAGATTCAGAGACCATGCATGACACTGCGCGCTGGGTCACAAATAAAGAAAATCATGCTCAGAAAATCCAAGATGAAATCGCTGTTTATTTTCTTGCGCAACGCATCAAAAAACCTTCAGATTCAGATGGAATGGAAAATTATACAAAGTCCCTGAAATTGGCTCACGCTATTATAGTCGCTGCAATGAAAACCAAACAGTCAGCCGATATGGGAAAAGCCGAAACGCTAGGAAAAGCGGTCAATGCCTATCGTGAACACTATTTCGTACTACACGGACACAAGCACTAAATATATAGCGCCGCTGATTGCTTCACACTGATTGATCGCTATGATCTAGCTTATAAATAAGGGGACAATTATGCGCATTATTTTAGGTTCGACTTTAGTATTCACTCTTGCCGTTACCGGATGTTCCACAACATCAAAGCAGCAAGCCCTTGAAACTGCGTTAAAAACTGATGCAGGTGCGATCTCTTATCTAGAAAATTTGCCCGCAGCATCTCCCAAAGCTGAAATGATAAATACAGCTACATGGAATGCGCTGGCTACTCAGGAAAACAGCCTATTTGCAATTAGCTTTGACGAGCTAATAGACGAAGATGGTGGTCAAATTGCCCATAATTTAAAAATCGCTTTAGCTGCCTACCCGCAATTAGGACTGCAAGCTGAAAAAGCGCGGATTTGGGGCATGTCGAGCACGACATTAGAAGCACTGAACGCTAATCAACCGACCAAAATTGCTGATCGTATCGATCTACAGAACATCACCTATTTTGGTTTAGAAGAATGGATGGAAGAAATCTCTTCAGCGTCCGAAAAGACTTTTTTGCAAATCGCTGAATCTAAGCTTGAAAAAAAAGGACTTCCTAGTGATGAGCTGAAAGATGCCCTCACAACTGAAACTACGGTGCCGGAATACAGCATTAATTACGGCCGACTTATAATGGATGGCGTCCACTGGAATGGGATAGAGCCAAGTATTTCAGTGAAAGAAGATGAGTCTGAAGAAACGTCTCAAATTTGGGATTTTGTATCTGGCTATGCGCGTTGGTCACGTGCATTTGCAATCGACGCGGCCGTCATGTTGGATACGTCAGGTCACATAATTATTGAGGATCAGGGCGGTACAGAAGCAATTTCCCAGAACATGGATATGACATTCGACCTACCTATGATGGGTTTTGCAAATTACGACAAAGGCGACACCCAATTCACCGTCTACAAAGACATGGATATGCAAATGGATCAGAGCATATCCGATGAAAACGATGTGAATATGGATATCAAACAAGGCAGTACGACTGGCTTGATGGTTGTACGCGACATGGAAGCAAATAAACTGCTTTCCCACTTGGCAAATCGTGAACTTCCCCCTGTTACTTCCACCAACATTCTAAGTCTTGGGAAATGGCACATTGAGGATGTTCAAAGCCGTTTGGGCGAAGATATCGTAAGCGAATCTGCATCATTTGATATGGATCTATCCAATTTCCACTGGCTTATACCAAGCAAAGTCAGTTTTGATGTTCCTGACGCGACCTATAATTTTAAAGCTCTTGGTGATTTTTTCGAAACGATAATTGGTTCAGTCGCGCAAAGCGAAGACGATTTTGATGCTGACCAATTTCAACAATATTTCGACCAAGGTATGGAAGTCCTCGCACAATACGACTTAGAGCAGCTCAATTTTGCTGGCAAATTTGGGTATAACTGGGACCCTGAAACTGGCGATTTCGATTTGGGGCTTGATTACAGCTTTAAAGATCTCATCGGATTTGACGTGAAGTTCGACGGTGCGATTGGAAACTTTGACAGCTATGTTGAAATGGCAAATTCAGAAGACGGTTTTAACGAAAAGCAATTTGAAGAAATCGTGAAAGAACAAGGTGCATTCTCAAATGCGCACTACAGCATCAATGATTATGGTGTGGGTCTCGACAGAATCTTTGGTCTGGTCATCGAGTTTGCCAAGCTTGTTCCAGAAGACGAAGCTGGTGAACTCGCCATGCTCCAAAACACTGACGCTACAAATCTACGCCTTATGGCATCGAGCATGATGCGGATGGGTGGCATGGCCGCAAAGGACGAATTTCCTCAAGGTGTTAAGTGGGCCAACATGGCTGCTGATTTTGTCCAAAAAGGTGGAAAGATTGAATTCGCCGCTAGACCGGAGACAACTGTCACAATGAAATCTGCTGAGGCGGCCAGAGAGTCAGGTATAGAAACGCCCGAAGAGATTCTATCCTTTTTCGGCGTTGAAATGACACACGACGCACCACCAGAACCGCAAGAATAGTTTTTCGAACAGTATCTATCCGCGTTCATCCTTTGTCGTACCCATCACGATGAAGGATGTAATACTGGCGACTTACTCCACCATCCCCAAAACATCAGTGTGAAACGCTTTATAAGCTTTCAGATCTTCAGCCTCAACACGTAGCAAGTATTCAATTGTGCCAGTGATATAATGAAAACAGAACTTCTCTACGCACTTTTCGCATACGCATTCATTGCGTCCATTACACCAGGCCCAAATAACCTGATGCTAATGGCGTCCGGAGCAAACTTTGGATTAAAACGCACACTCCCTCACATGTTGGGCGTTTCGTGTGGATTTGTACTGATGTTAATTCTCGTTGGGCTGGGCCTGATGCAAATTTTCGAAGCAGTACCAATCACTTTCTCTGTATTAAAAGTTGTTAGCTCAATTTACCTGCTCTATTTGGCCTGGAAAATTGCAAATGCCTCTCCGATGAATGCATCTACAGAAAAGGCTTCCGACGCGTCAAAACCATTCACTTTTATTCAAGCGTGCCTATTTCAATGGGTTAACCCCAAAGCATGGACGATGGCGCTTACCGCCATTTCTGCATACACCGTTCAAGAAAAGCCTTATCTAAGTCTATTCTTCATTGCGGGCTTCTTTTGGATAGCCAACTTCCCCGCCATTACAATATGGGCGTTAGTTGGTACCAAAATTAAGCAATTTCTCAATAGCCCGCTAAAAGCTCGGATATTCAACGTCACAGCAGCTATAACGCTGGCAGCAACTTTATATCCGGTTTGGTTTGAGCACTAGGAATCTTCTTTGTCAGACTTGGAGCGACGCCCCAACACTATAACACGTTTTCCAGCGCGTTCTGCTTCTGCCAACCGGTTCATAACCGTTGCCGTGCTTGTTCCTTCTACGCCAACCCAATCAGAATATAGCGGAGACGTAGCTGTTTTATTAGAAGAAATCTGAGCAACTTCGTCCTTAGGCACGATTTCAAAACCAAGCTGGTTTAATAAAAGCAGAAACCCAGCACCCGTAAATGCAGCTGTTGTGAGAATACGAACGACAAACTTCATCACCATACCGCGAAACGCCACTACGGCAGCAGCACTCGCTGCGCCCCCTCCAAGACCAGCAGCCGACGCTATACCAGCAAGATCACCACCATCACCAAAAAGCTTATTCAGCATTTCTAGAATCTGTTCCATGACGCGACACCTCAGTTGAAGAACAAAACAATAAAGACAGTCATACCCTCAATGAGGGCATTCGTTAACAGGTAGGACTGTTATCAATTTCTAACAATTCAAAAAAAGCCTCACATATCTAGTGTTTTCCTGGAGGCTTGCCATCACGGTCGGGCGCAACTGCCTTAAATGTCGGTGGTTTGCTTTTATCTTCCTGCAATGCCCATCCTGATAAATAGGCAATCAGGATTGTTCCACCAATCAATCCAATTATTTTTAATATTTTCATGCGCCATCACCTTTCCCAAAAAGTTCACAAGTGTAACTAATGCGATTGTTTTAGAACATTGCACAAGAATAAAGAGCAGATAATGCCCCCTTCTCCAAACAGAAATAAACTAGCGCTCATTACAGGGGCATCATCAGGCATTGGAGAGGCAACATCACGTGTCTATGCATCTGAAGGTTATGATGTTTTCCTAGTAGCTCGAAGAGAAGAAAAGCTTTCATCCCTATGCCAAGAAATATCACAGGCGCATGACATTACGGCTCACTATTTTTGTGCTGACCTCTCTAAAACAAATGCTGCGACGGGCATTGTCGAAGATCTAGATCGGCAAGAATTGAGTGTAGATATTCTTATCAATAATGCAGGCTTTGGTTTGGAGCCAGAATTCACCAATACGACGTGGCAGGAGCAGGCTGACTTTCTTCAACTCATGCTAAATGCACCTAGTGAACTTGCTCACGCACTTCTACCACAAATGAAAAAACGAGGCTCTGGTAGCATTATAAACATCGCCTCAATGGCAGGGTTTGCTCCAGGTAGCAGAGGTCATACTCTGTATGCCGCAAGCAAGTCTGCGCTGATCAAATTTTCTCAATCTCTCGATCAGGAAAACCAAAAGTATGGCCTAAATATTGTCGCGCTATGCCCCGGTCTTACCTATTCTGAGTTTCATGATGTAAACGGCCAAAGAGAAAGTTTAAAAACACTTCCAAAGCTCCTCTGGCAAACGTCTGAAGATGTCGCGGAAGCTATCTATAAAGCGAGAAATTCAAAGTCCGCTATCTACATTCCCGGAACAGTCAATAAAACGCTCTATCTCCTGAACAAGCTTCTACCTGAAAGCCTATCAAGCTATATTCTCAAAAGAAGACATCGCGAATTAAATACTGCCACCACTCAGCCGCAAAACTAGCGTCCTAATAGCGATTACGCTTGCTATATGCAGAAGATTTGTGACGCATGACGGAATAACGTGACCTTACCATTGGATATTGAGCGCTATAGAAACCGCCGCCCCCACTCCAATTGCTGGAAACGCCTGCACCTACGCCACCTGTGAAATTACCATCAAGTTTAATTTGCTGTTTGCCGTGATGGTGGTGGCCGTGATCACAATCACAATGCTTGCTAGCCTTTTTGACGTGAATTGCCTTTGATGCCATTGGCGCAACCGTTCCACGGTACGTTCCAGAGTTATATATAACCGGCTCAACTGATTCTGTGTAAGCAGGTGCTTCTCCCGCTAATACGACGCGCCCCGTCGACACAAACTGCCCAGAACACACTTCGGCATTTGCAAATCCACAGTTTGAAGAATAGATCTTGGTGCCTGCAGCACTTGGATTGGCGTAGTGAATAACTGGACCATTTGATGAAGAACTCTTCATAGCAGGCTGCACATTCAGAGGCGCGGGGGCTGGACGATGAACGGATGGAGCGTTTTTTCCATCTGCAAAAGCCGGTTGAGATAGTCCTACAACAGCAATTGCCGCTGCTATACCAGCTCCAAATAATGCTTTAACCATATCAACACCCTCACAATTACAACTATTAATGAGAGGTTAACTCAATCTATCTAATTGATGCAAGAAGTCGCGCTCATAGCGGGAAATTTAACACTTTAATTCCCTCGCTCAAAAACACTAGAAATCGTAAGTTATGCCCTTGCGTTCCCAATCGCCATAACGGGTTGGCTCTTCCCCAGAAGGACCATTCCATTCTTCAATTGTCTTTTTCTTGAGGTCAGCCAGTTTCTCGGCATCACGGCGTTCAGCGGCTTCTTCAAGGGCTCTTCGGGCAATATCACTAATTTCTTTACCTGGTGCAGCAGCCAAACGATCCTCAGTTTGGCCAGTTTGATCAACCGCTGAAGCCTTGAAAGGCTGTTTTTCATTTTTTTCTGTCATTCTGAATAGATAATTCTGATTTTTTTTGAGTCCAGCCCTTTTTGAGTCGGAATTCATTAACCTTCATGAGTGACAACTTAACAAAGCCTATCAAATTAAAATCAAAGATGCGTTCTGCGCATCATGTTCTGGAGAAATCCCGTGAGCTATCTACGCGCCACACTATTCATGTTCTTCATCCACGCAATCTTTGCGGGGATTGGATGGGCTGTTTACGGAAATGATGGCGCAATAATCGCCACGGCCATAGCGCTAGTTTTTCATATCGCGGTTTTCTGGAAGGCCGATAGCTTGGTCCTGCGCATCCATAAAGCTCAGGAAGTCGATGAAAACCACCCATCTCCAATGGTACGTACTTTTGTTAAAGAATGCCGCGAATTGTCATTAAGTGCCGGCATGATCTGTCCGCGTCTCTACATTATGGATGCGCACCAACCAAACGCATTTGCAGTTGGTCGTGATGCACTTCATTCTTCAATAGCCGTTACAAACGGCCTCCTCATGACTCTTAATCGCGCAGAAACACGTGCTGTCATTGCCCACGAATTAGCACATGTTAAAAGAGGCGATAGTCTTTCAATGGGTATTGCATCGGCAATCGCCGGGCTATTAAACCGCCTCACATGGGTCATATTTGCGCCCCTAGGTCTGTCAAATATAACTTCAAGATTCATCTCCAGAACGGTCGCTCAGGTCTTTGCATCCAAGTCTCGTGAACATGCGGCTGATCGTGATGGTGCAAAAATTTGTGGAAAACCACTTGATCTTGCGTCAGCTCTGGAAAAGATAGAGCGCAATACCGTATCTCTTCTCAACCCTATTGCTGAGAAGAACCCTGCGACAGCTCATATATACGTGGTTGACCCATTGCACGCTTCTAAACGAACACACCGCTCATCTCACCCTGCGACCGAACAACGTATTGCACGTCTTCGCCGCCAAGCTGAAGATTTCAATCAATCTCAGTCCAAGCCTGAAACGCTTATCTAAGTGAGCAATAATAATTCAGATAATGGCTCGCGTTCATCACGCGAGCCTAAAACTCGTTCTGGTTCAGCTTCAAACGGCCAACCTAGTAACAGATCGCGGTCGGGCAAAAACAAGCGCTCCAAACCGCAAGACAATTCAACTCAGCGCAGAGGTGGAAAACTTCCGCAAAATGGTTGGCAGAGCCGACGCGCCGCAGCCGATGTGCTATTGCGCATTGTCCATGAAGGCGCAGACATGGATGAGGCACTCAGCTCATCCAAGTTCTTTGACGATTTAGAAGGCCCTGATCGCGGTTTCGCTCGCGCTATCGCATCAGCCGCTCTAAGGGCATTTGGTAAGATTGACGATGCCCTTGAAACCTATCTGGATCGACCATTGGAAAAGATGGACCCGCCAGTTTTGTCCCTACTCCGCATTGGTTGTGCGCAATTATGGGTTTTGAAGGCTCCGTCGTACGCAACAGTAGATGCGACAGTTGAAGCCGCACGCCAGTGGAAACCGGCCTCTCGTGGAGGCGGATTGGTGAATGCTATATTGCGCCGCGCAGGTCGTGAACCAGAAGCGTATGAAGCTCTCCCAAACAGCCATATCTGGCCAGACTGGTTAGCAAACCGATTTACCGAAGCATTGGGTGATGAAACAACGCAAAACATCGCCCAAATACAGCTTCAAGAACCACGCATCGACCTGACTGTAAAATCTGATCCAGCAGCTTGGGCAGAAAAACTTGGCGGAACAGCACTTCCAACCGGATCGGTTAGACTGCCTACTGGTGCAAGCCTGACCGAACTTGAAGGCTATGTTGACGGTGAGTGGTGGATTCAAGATGTCGCTGCGACGCTGCCAGCCAAATTATTTGGCGATGTCGACGGTCTGCATATTGGGGACCTTTGTTCGGCCCCTGGTGGAAAGACCATGCAGCTGGCAAGCAAAGGCGCAAAAGTTACCGCCATTGATCTATCTGAGCAACGCATTGAACGTGTTCGTGAAAACCTTGAGCGCACTGGCTTGAAAGCAACGACACACGTCGTAGATGCTCGCCATTGGAGACCCAAAGAACCCTTCGATGCAGTATTGCTGGATGCTCCTTGTTCTGCACTTGGGACGTTGAGACGGCACCCTGAAGGTGCGTGGCGGCGCGAAGATGGTGCGTTGGACAAATACTCACATCTTCAACTCAAGCTTATTAAAGCAGCGCATGGAATGCTTAAAACCGGTGGCACAATGATGTATTGTGTTTGTACGCCCCTCCCAGGCGAAGGCATTGAAGTTGTAAAAGAAGCAATCTCTTCCGGGGAATGGAAAATTAAGCCCATTACAGCTGAAGAAGCGCCCGGGTATGAGCATGCGATAGATGAGAATGGAGGACTTTTAAGTCTGCCAAACTTCGATGTCGAAAGTCCAGAAGATATTGTTACATCTGATATTTTCTACATGGCTCGTCTTGAAAAGGTCTAAGTCTATTCAGCCTCCATTCATGAACAAAATGACAGTTTTCTAGGCAGATAGAACTGTGTTTTCGCCTCACATAAGCCTCAAACATAAAGTAGGTAGTGCGTCGAACACACATTAGATTTCAAGTCTGGAGACCTCCCATGAACTTGCCAATTACCAAGTCAAAAACAAAGCCAGTCCAAAAACTGGCTTTCGCCCTTTTCGCCGGAACCACGCTTGCAATAACCGGATGTGCATCCAGCCAAAACACGGATGACTACTCACGCAGTGAAGTTGGTCGGATTTCTCGTGTTGATGAAGGTGTGATCGTTGCATCCAGAGCAATAGAAATCACAGCTCAAAATAATGGCTTACTTGGTGTCGCGACCGGTGCGGTCATTGGTGGCATAGCAGGTAGCCAAATCGGTGGTGGTGATGATGAAAAAGCTATCGCTGGTGTTATTGGTGCTGTTGGGGGCGCGATAGCCGGTCAACAAGTCGCCAAATCAGGCGGCAAACAAAAAGGCTATGAATACAAGATCCGTCTCGCGAAGAATGATGAAATCATATCAATTGCGCAAGCAGGAGATATGGCACTGCCAAACGGAACTGATATCTTTATCGAATATGGTGAGCGCGCACGCGTTGTTCCTCAAAATATTAATGTCGGATACTAGTATCAAGACATAAAATATCAGAGAAAACAGGTAAGGTGCTTGCGCGCCTTACTTACTCCTGATAGGCGAAATTATGTCTGAAATTTTGATATCCCCTTCTATTCTCGCTGCCGACTTTGCAAAACTCGGTGAAGAAGTCCGCGCCATTGACGAAGCTGGCGCAGATATGGTCCACATTGACGTTATGGACGGACATTTTGTTCCGAACATCACAATTGGACCAGATGTAGTCAAATCACTACGTCCGCACTCTCAAAAGCCATTCGATGTTCATCTGATGATATCTCCGGTGGACAGCTATCTAGAAGCTTTTGCCAATGCAGGTGCAGATCTAATTACGGCCCACCCAGAAGCAGGCCCGCATTTTCACCGAACTGTGCAAGCGATCAAGAAATTAAACAAGAAGGCGGGAGCCGCACTCAACCCATCAACACCGGCCTCAATCCTAGACTACGTGTTAGAAGAACTTGATCTTGTTCTGATAATGAGTGTGAACCCAGGATTTGGTGGGCAATCATTCATAGAAAATCAATTGCGTAAAATTGAAGAAATAAGAGAGCGCATAAATAAATTAGGCACAAAAACAATTCTCGAAGTCGATGGCGGCGTTACTCCCGACAATTGCCAGAAAGTCATCAATGCTGGTGCAAATGCTCTGGTTGCCGGATCTGCAGTCTTTAAAAAAGGCCCAGAAAATTACGCGGCCGCGATTTCCACGTTAAGAGGATGAACACTGCTTGATTCTAATTCTAATTGCGCTGGAGAAAAGAATAATATGACATCGGAAAATCCTCATACAGATAGTTCTGATGAGCTTGAACAAACTGAAGAAACAACACCCCAATCTGTTTCTGAATCCGATGCACCCACAGCACCACCTATCCCCGACATTTATTCAAAAATGAAAGATGCCGAAAGCTGGTGTGAGTTTACTGGCGTAGATGGTCAACCATTGAAATCGTCAACCGTGTATCGTATGCGGCTAACGCCGTCAAAATTTTCAAATTTACTTGCAAGTCCAAAATCCGGACACCCTGCCCTCCTCCAAAGAGGTCAAAGCATACTCGCTGGGCAATGGAAATTTGGAATTGATCGACTGGAAGTCCCACCAGCACGCGCTCCGTGGGGACCTCCATTTCCAAGTGTGAACTTTTCAGACCGAATACATCGCTTTGAGTGGTTAAGAGACCTGTTAGCTTGTGGTGAAGATGGCGAGAAACTCGCACGCAGTCTAACCGTTAGCTGGGTAAACGCATTTGGAAAATGGGATGAAACAGCTTGGCGAATTGATGTCACAGCAGATCGCGTTATCAATTGGCTATCTGCATCTCCAATTACAATTTCGCGCCTCCCGGAATCAAAAAAATCAAACCTGCTCGAATGCTTAGCTCGCCAAATCCACCATATTTCGTTGAGCTATTCGAATGCAAAATCATTGCGTGC
The DNA here is from genome assembly GCA_964352025.1 of uncultured Hyphomonadaceae bacterium. GTDB lineage: Bacteria > Pseudomonadota > Alphaproteobacteria > Caulobacterales > Hyphomonadaceae > Hirschia. The sequence goes on along the minus strand of CAYGPZ010000001.1, from coordinate 351,552 downwards.
AAAATTTCGTTGCAGCATTGCTTTAACACTCGCTGGAGTTTGCCTTCCAGACGGAGAAGAATATCTGGAAACTGGGCTCAATGAGCTCGAACAGGTTATTGATGCACAAATTCTCAAAGATGGAGGGCATGTTTCCCGTTCTCCTTCGCGCCTAGCAGAAACACTCATCGACCTTTCTATTGTTGAAGACTTACTGCTGAGAATGGGAAAAGAATCACCTGCTTTTATTTCTCGCGCTCAAACACGCATGCAAAATATGCTCAAATTCCTTCAAACTGAAGGAAAAGGATTGATTGTCGCCAATAGCGGGTCGGATGGATGGAATAGCTTAGCGAAAGCAGCATTAGCGCCTTTTGGCGATGGTGGCGGAAAGTTTGCCTTTGCCCAACAAACAGGGTTTCAGCGCATTAAAGCAGGAAGCCTAAGCCTTTATATGGATACCGGCGCGTCTGAAACAGGCGAGAATACAGAGATTGCTAGTGCTTCATGTCTTTCGATCCACGTCACTGATGGTCCCAACCAAATAATCACTTCAATGGGGTCACACCCAGACCTTGATCCTGAATGGTCCCATGCTGCAAGACAGACAGCGGCTTCTTCAACCTTAATTCTCGATGACCTAAATTCAGGTGAGTTTGTTCGAAACGCGGACTCAGGCCTATACGAAATCATTGGCCCACCGGGTGTTTCTGCAAGAAGACTGGAAGAAGGAGACCAATTTCTCCTTGAAGGTCAACACTCGGGATGGCGCGACCAATATGGCCTCGTTCATCGCCGAAGACTTTATGTCGCTAAAAATGGAAATCGGATAACCGGCGAAGACTCTGTCTATCGTCCGCTATCTGAAACACTCGAAGTGACTGAAGAAGAAATATCTTGTGCGCTTCGCTTTCAGCTTCATCCAGATGTAAATGTCGCACAAAGCGACGATGAAACAACAGCGTTTTTAAAAATTAGCGACACTAAAAATGTCTGGAAGTTACGATCCGAGCTGCCACTTAGTGTTGAAAAAATGGTATACACTGCTTCTGGAATGCGTAAACATGCAGCACAAATTGCAATCTATTGTAAAGTTAATCCTATGGGAGATGGAACGATAGCGCCAAACAGGTTACGATGGGCATTAAGTCGAATTTCAGAAAATTGAATTTTGTACAGAGCGTAGAGAGTATAGTTTATTGACCCGTAAAGATTTGATCCGAGCTATTACAATTGGTCAACGACAAGCTTGGAGGGCTATCGCTATTTGCATCGGATATGATGTAATAGCTGCAATCGTTTCGATGGTTGCGGCAATTCATATCCGAAATGCTTTAGAAACGCTCCCACCTCCGCCAATCACGACGGCACTCTATGCTGCCGAGCTAGCCATCGCCATGATAGCAGCTCTCATTATTACTAAAGTTTATCGCCAAGTATGGCGCCATACGAGCGCTAGTGATTTACGTAGAATCGTGCAAGCTGCATTGCTCGCTAATTTGATTTTTCTTCCGATAATGTTCCTGACCAACAGGCTTGAGGGTTTTTTCAGGTCGAGCGTACTTATCGAAATACCGCTCCTAATCTTGATAATGATACTTGGTCGGATGGCATCTCGGGCGCGCGCAACCGGCCAATTACTCGCCGCGTTCAGAATGCCGGATGATGAAAAGCCTCCGGCGATTCTTGTTGGTCGCGCTTCAAAAATATCATCTATTATCAGAGAATTAGACAACCTCCCTGACGGCCTTCCCGTTCGCCCACTCGCCATTATCGAAACAAGTGGTGATCATACAGGTCGCGCTATATGCGGCATTCAAGTACTGGGAGATGCATCAAAACTCAATGAAGCCATGTCCATCATGTCCACGCGCTACGGTGCTCCTCCATGGCTAGCCATGATAGGCTCGACATTAGACCGGGATTCAATGGACAAGGTATTAGAAGTCGCATCAAAATATAACGCAACAGTTCAACGCCTTCGCTTTGATGGTGAAACAAATCACAACCTCGTATCTCCGGCCGACTTACTGTCTCGTGCTGAACGTAATTTAGACCGGGTAATTGTCAGTAAACTCATTTCCGGTTCCCGCGTGTTTGTAACGGGAGCAGGAGGAACTATTGGCTCGGAATTGGTAAAACAATGCGCCAGCCTAGGGCCCGCTGAGATCACACTTTACGATAGCGCTGAATATAATCTCTATGAAATTGATATGTATCTTGCTGAACATTTCCCCAATGTTCAGAGGCGCGCTCTTTTGGGAGATGTCCGCGAAGAGAAACGCTTAGGTGCCGCAATTAAAAATGCAAAGCCCGACATTTTCATCCATGCCGCGGCGCTTAAACATGTTCCTCTCATGGAAACAAACCCCAACGAAGCTATTCTTACAAATGTTGAAGGAGCAAGATTAGCAGCCACACTGTCAGCAGAGTATAACGTTAAAAATTTCGTCTTCATCTCAACAGATAAGGCAGTTCAGCCTACCAATGTCATGGGCGCTTCAAAACGCGCCGCAGAGCTTTTCATCCAGTCATTCGCACCCAATGCTCCGCAAACTAATTTTGCTATTGTTCGGTTTGGAAATGTGCTTGGGTCTACAGGGTCGGTCGTACCTTTATTTGAAAGACAAATAACTGAAGGTGGTCCGGTTACAGTTACTGACAAAGACATGACCAGATACTTTATGAGCGTTGAAGAAGCGTCTTCTCTCGTTCTTCAAGCCTCTGCTCTAAAAAATTCAACCGAAGCGTCTAACGAAGCCAGCCTGTTTGTTCTAAACATGGGACAGCCTGTTGAAATCCTTAAACTTGCCGAGCGCATGATCCGCCTTAAGGGGTATAGACCAAACGAAGACATACAAATCGTTTTCACAGGCTTGCGTCCCGGTGAAAAATTATCAGAAACGGTTTTCTATCCGAAAGAAGGCGTCGCAAAGACTAAAGTCGAAGATATTTTGAAAGCTGAGACAAAATATCCACCACTCTCGGCTATAGCCCCAACCATTGAAAAAATGGTCGACGCTGCAAAAAATAGAGAACGCAATATTTCGCTTAATTTGCTATCTTCTATTGCCCCAGAACTAGGAATTTATGACGGTATTCCGCCTCTAGAGAACCAAAACCTTACAGAGGGAAATAGGGCCAATTCAAACGTACTTCCAATGCGAAAAAGATCCAAAGACAAATAAGAATTTGCCTACCGTAAATACAATACAGCGTGCGGCCCATTAGTTTGAAATTGAATAGGCTTGTTTGACGTTTGGCAAACACGTGATATCGCCCTATGCAAAATTACATTCAATCTGTCTTATCGCATGATAATGGGCACCCCATTAGTTTATTCTTTTGGCTTTCCTACCCAATAAGGCAGATGACTTATAGCTGGAGCCTTATATGACTAATAGCCTTTCACCCGTTCGCCGCGCCCTCATTTCTGTCTCGGACAAAGCCGGCCTTATAGAACGCGCGAAAAAATTGGTCGATATGGGTGTAGAGCTTGTATCTACGGGCGGAACGTCGAAAGCTATTGCCGATGCAGGATTACCGGTCAAAGATGTTTCTGACCTTACAGGTTTTCCAGAAATGATGGATGGCCGTGTAAAGACACTCCACCCCGTTGTTCATGGCGGACTACTTTACCGTCGCGATCTAGAAACACACATTCAAGCAGCAAAAGACCACAATATTGGTGCAATCGACCTCCTTTATGTGAACCTTTACCCCTTTGAAGCAACCGTTGCAGCAGGTAAAGGTTTTGAAGATTGTATCGAAAATATCGATATTGGTGGACCGGCTATGCTACGTGCCGCTGCAAAAAACACTGACTTCGTTGCTGTTTGTACTGATGGTTCTGATGTCGATAAAGTCATTGCAGACATGGTCGCTAATGATGGCCAGACAACACAATCTACGCGTCGCCACCTATCAGCTAAAACATATGCGCGCACTGCTGCTTACGATGCTGCTATTTCAAACTGGTTCACAAAGCAAAATGAAAATGATGCGCCTGAAATCAGAGCTTTCGGTGGAGCGATTAAACAAACTCTCCGTTATGGTGAAAACCCGCACCAAAAAGCTGCTGTCTACGCCACACCGGACAGCCGTCCGGGTGTTCTATCTGCCCAGCAAATTCAGGGTAAGGAACTTTCTTTCAACAACTTGAACGATACAGATTCAGCATACGAACTCGTCGCCGAATTTGATCCCGCTGACCGTCCGGCAGTTGCCATCATCAAACATGCCAACCCTTGTGGTGTTGCCGTTGGTGACACCGCGCTTGATGCTTACAAAGCAGCATTGGCTTGTGACCCTGTCTCAGCATTTGGTGGTATTGTTGCTCTTAACACAGCTCTTGATGCAGCCACCGCGGAAGCAATTACACAGGTTTTCACAGAGGTTGTTATTGCACCTGGCGCAAGCGACGAAGCAAAAGAAGTTTTCGCTAAAAAGAAAAACCTTCGCCTTCTCATCACCGATGCTTTGCCTGACCCGAAAGCCCCTTCCCTTAACTATCGCAGCATTGCTGGTGGTATGCTGGTACAAGAACGCGATACAGGCCGCATTGAGATCGAAGACCTAAAAGTCGTGACGAAACGTGCGCCAACAGAGCAAGAAATGAAAGACATGCTGTTTGCATGGCGTGTTGCAAAACACGTTAAATCAAACTGTATGGTCTACGCAAAAGAAGACTCAACAGCTGGTCTTGGCATGGGCTTGGTAAGCCGTGTAGATTCTGCGCGTCTTGCCTCTATAAAGGCACAAGACGCAGCGGATGCAGCTGGCTGGGATGAGCCGCGCACAAAGGGTTGTGCCGCAGCATCAGAAGCCTTTATCCCATTTGCGGATGGTCTACTTCTCGCGATTGAAGCTGGTGCAACATCCTTCATCCAACCAGGCGGTTCTGTCCGCGATGAAGAGGTCATCGCAGCAGCGGATGCAGCGGGCGTCGCTATGGTCTTCACTGGCATGCGTCACTTCAAGCACTAAAATATTACGAACTAAAAAAAAGCCGTCCCAAATGGGACGGCTTTTAATGTTGAGACGACATGTAAAAAGACTTAGTCTTTAGCGCGTGTCTCGTAAGTCATTTCTTCAGTATTGATGACAATACGTGTTCCCACCCCAATGTGAGGTGGCACCATGATACGCAAGCCATTTTCAAGTGTGGCTGGCTTGTATGAAGAAGATGCTGTCTGACCTTTGACAACTGGCTCAGTCTCAGAAATTTCGAATGTCATACGCGCCGGAAACTTCACAAGTACAGGTGTCTCGTTGAAGATTTGGACAATAACAGTCATGTTTTCTTGAAGAAGCGGTGTAGATTCACCAATCAAGCCCTCAGGAACCATGATTTGTTCAAATGTCTCTGGGTGCATAAACACAAAATTCTCACCCTCTTGATATAGATAAGTATAATCAACTTCTTCCACAAAAGCTCTTTCAAGCTTTTCCTGCGTCTTGAATGTGTTTGACACTTTAATGCCATCAGAAATACGACGCATGTCGATTGTTGTTGTCGGCGTCCCTTTACCTGGACGGAAAGATTCTGCCTTCAGCACGACATAGAGTTGACCGTCAGTGTGCTCAATGACGTTACCTTTACGAATATTGGCTGCTGTTTCTACGGCCACGATTACCTACCTTTATTGCCTGAATGCGGGTTATGGCCTAAAGCACTGCCCAAGAGAAAATCAAGAAGACAAAACAAAGACCAACGCGCGATTTTGCGAAGTTGACCCTTCCCATAGCTGGCAATACGAGTTTCGCCAAGTCTAACTCGTAATTTCACGCATATAGACCAAAGAAAACGAGCATATCAGACCATGACGCGGCATTTACCGGTGAAAATACTATCCTACTTTCCTGCTGACGGACATATGGAAGCTCAAGAGATCCAGAGACGATTTTGTCGTCCATCCGTTTTGACGGATAAGCATTGGATCCATGCGGAAAAATCTGATCGATTTCCAAAATTGGATATCACCAACACTGATCACCGCGCCTTTTATTATCTCAGCGAAGCCGCTTTGCTCTACTGGTTGCCGCAATTTATAGACTATGTGAAAAACCGTGCCGAAATTGATAATTTCACGTTCGAAGCGTTATTGTTTGTTTTGTCAGATGCCGAACGTGCATCTGCTCTAAAGGCCGAAGCCAATGCCGATGAAATCCGCTTAATCAAGGACTATCTTCGTTGGTATGAGTATGAGCATCTCACTGTTCACAATCGCAATACGCACGACGTGCAATTGCAACACGCCAATCAAATATGGTCGCCTGAACCTATCTGGTGGAATAAAGACAATCATCAAGATCGCCGTCCATTCCTTATCGCCCGCAACAAAATCAAATCTGAATTGCGTCGCTGGTTTGAAAATCAGGACTTTCTGGAAGTGGAGACTGGTGCCCTTCAAATTTCGCCTGGAAACGAAACGCATCTGCACGCATTTTCAACGCAATTCCTGAACGAAGATGGGACACAAAACCAGACTCTTTATCTAAACACATCACCAGAATTTTCCTGCAAAAAACTTCTTGCTGCTGGTGAAACGAAAATTGTTGATTTTGCACGCGTCTATCGCAACCGTGAAGCTGGAAAACTGCATTCTCCTGAATTCACAATGATTGAATGGTATCGAAAAGACGCTCCACTGATCAATATGATGAATGACTGTGCGAGCCTTGCTAGGCATGCCGCAAAAGTAATGGAGGTTGAAGAATTTTCCTGGCAAGGCACCACTTGTGATCCTTTCCAACAACCAGAATACCTAACACTATGCCAAGCTTTTCAGCACTATGTCGACATCGATCTAAAATCAGTCTTGAATGATAAAGACGCTTTCGCATTGGCAGCAGCCGAAGCTGGTGTGATTACGCAAAAAGACGCAAGCTGGTCAGATATTTTCTCAGCGGTCCTCGTATCAAAAATCGAGCCTGAACTTGGCAAATCGAGGCTAACATTCCTGCACCGATATCCTATTTGTGAAGCGGCGCTCGCACGGCCGTGCCCAGATGATGACCTTTTTGCTGAGCGTTTTGAAATGTACGCTTGCGGTGTAGAATTGGCCAATGGATTTGGTGAATTGACGGACCCTACCGAACAACGAAACCGTTTTGAAAGCGATATGCTTCTAAAATCAGAACTCTATGGGGAAACCTATCCAATCGATGAGGACTTCTTGGCTGCTCTGCATGACATGCCAGACGCATCTGGTGTCGCATTGGGTTTTGAGAGACTGGTTGTGCTAGCGTCGGGTGCGCGGCGAATTTCAGATGTTTTATGGACGCCTTTTCCTAGCCAATGACAAAAACACTCAAAACAGCGTCTGATTTTCAGAAATACAATCTTATCAAGTCTAATAAGGCTTACGAAGCGATTGATAATGTCTCTGAATCATATGCCGTTTCTATGACAAGCGAATTGGCCGATTGCGTCGATAAGAGCAATCCCGAAGACCCCATTCTCAAGCAATTCTTGCCATCAGAAAATGAACTCATCACGACACCAGAGGAAGTTGAAGATCCGATTGGAGACTGGCCCAATTCGCCTGTAGAAGGTCTGGTACACCGCCATCAAGACCGCGTTTTACTTAAGATTGTTTCCGTCTGCCCCGTCTATTGTCGATTTTGCTTCAGGCGAGAAATGGTGGGACCTGAAAAAGACAATATGTTGCGCCCAGAACAAGTGGATGCTGCAATAGACTATATCTCACAACATAGTGAAATATGGGAAGTCATCCTGACAGGTGGTGATCCCATGATGCTCTCTCCACGTCGCGCCTCCGAACTCACCCGAAGGCTAGAAAAAATCGATCATGTGAAAGTCATTCGCTGGCATACACGCATGCCGGTCGCAAAACCGGATGCTGTGACCCCGGAATATGTCTCGGCTATCTCCAGTGAGACCAAGTCTGTCATTGTCGCGCTGCATTCTAATCACGCGAACGAATTTTCACCTTCCGCGAGAGCTGCCTGCAAACGAATTGTAAAAGCGGGAATACCAATGGTGTCTCAAAGCGTCTTATTGGCTGGCGTAAATGACAACATCGAAGCTTTATCCCAGCTCATGCGCACATTCATTGAAAATGGAATAAAGCCCTATTATTTGCACCACCCTGACTTTGCCCGTGGCACATCGCATTTTAGATTGTCCGTGCAAAAAGGCCAGAAATTAGTTCAAGGCCTCAGAGATTCACTTAGTGGGCTTTGCACACCAACATATGTTGTCGACATACCCGGAGGCGTTTCAAAAGCAATTGTCACCCCTTCCGATGCGAAAGAAGTGGATGGAAAACTAAACCTTCGTGGCCGCGATGGAAAATGGCGTCCTTATCCGCCTTCAACAAAACAAAAATGACTAAGGTGCAGACGCTAACTTTGAAACTAGACCGTCTTCTCCAGCGATAGAGGCTGAAACAGACGCGCTCGCCTCCTCGGTCTGTCCAATTGGTCCTGTACGTCCCAAATAATTGATCTCAATGCTTATATTTTCATCATCTGAAAGATCTATAGTATTGGATGGGTTTTCAAAGTCGGGATAATATCCACACATTTCACCGTCTTCACAAATTATCCCATTTCCATTGAGGTCAGTCGACACCAAAACTCGATATCCGCTACCAACATCAGTATCTGCAAATGAGAAATCTGATGAAGATCCGCCTGCATCAAAACTTGTATCGCCAACCTGAGCAAAAGCTCCGTTCTCACCTTGCTGCTGTAGAATAGAATATAAAGCAGGATAAATTGGCGCTGGCGCAGCTGGGAGATTAGCCTCCCTCAACAGTGTCACAGGTACATCAAATGTGGAAGCATCAGATAGCGTCACTCTCACAGTCGCAGAAAATACATTGCCTGTTAAACCGGTCGTATCGGCCGTCAAATTATAAGTACCAACACCATTTGAATCGACATCAGTACTTGGCGTAATCGTCAACCAACTCACAGATGTCTGGTCTATCACAGATGAAACTGAAAGTGTGTCAGTACCAACTTTTGAAACGACAACGCTCCCACTTCGACTTACAAAATCCATTATCACTTGATCAGGATTTACAGATATTCGCGTTGTAACCGGATTGGCAGCACTATTGCCTTGCGCCGCATTCAACATACGCGTCAAAGACATAATTCCGTAACCGGTTTCAAAATCAAAACCAGCTGCTTCAGTATCAGTAGTCAAAACACCTTCTTGAAGCATGGTCAGAATATCAGATGTCGCAAGAGCAGAATTAACAGCCCTCATCATCGCCACACCTCCAGCAACATGCGGTGTCGCCATGGAAGTACCCTGAATTGCAACCAAATCATTCGTGAAAGCACCGCCGTCGGCAAATGCGCTCGCACCAATAACACCATCAACTAAATTATCTGAGTTTGAATCCACACCCACGAAACCGCCGGGTGCAGCGATATCTACTTCAGCATATTCTGAGCTATAGTTAGCCTGCCCACCACTTATATTTGTCGCTGCAACTGCTAGCACATTGTCATATGCCGCAGGAAAATTTGGCATTTTTCCCAACGCTGTTCCGCCATCATTACCAGCTGCGGCCACAACAATTACGCCTGCCGCAGTGGCTGCATTGATAGCTGCTTCAACATTAGGACTGGCACTCTCGCTAGATAAAGACAAATTGATAACATCTGCTTTTACAGGCGCTGTTGGTACACTCTCACTTACGCCAACCAATGGAAGCTGGGCTGCATAACGAATAGCATTTGCAAGATCACCCGGAAGGAATTCACAATTTTCACCTTCTGAATCCGAGCCATCTGGATTGATACTTTTACTATAGCCAATTTTCAAAGCCATAAGACGCGCCTCTGGGTAAACTCCCAACATGCCCTGACTATTGCTTGCACCTAAAGCAGTCGACGCGACGTGAGACCCGTGAAAGTCATGACAAATGTTTGAGTTGACGTCATCGGCATCTACTTCTTCTTCAGCTTCTGCATCAAATCCATCACCATCAAATTCTGCTTCAACAAAATCACGTTGATCAATAATGCGGCCGGCCAAGTCAGGATGCGACGTCAAAAAACCTGAATCAATAACAGCAATAACTGGCTCTCGTGAAATACTTAGAGCATCCAAAGCTGTTCTCGCATCAGTCCAATCAATCTGAGATAAATTCCATTGAAAAGTTGCCGACGGAGTCGGATCTAGATTCGAGTTCAACCCTAATCGATCAAACGATGTCAATTGAGCTTTCTTTGGGAAGACATAAGGAACGAGCACTTCCCGCCCCTCTTGCAAATTAACCTGCTTAATAGCTTCAAGAGTTGCGCGCTGACGATCTCTAAGTGATGTCTTTCGTTTAGCTGTTGATCCACTTTGTTTTGAGATTGTAGAGGGAAGATAACTCTCAAGAGATAAACTGATATCTTCACCATAAGCCATTGCATCATACTTGCTAGAGGTTTTGCGACCAGATGCTGCAACTGTGCGAGGCTTGCTAGCAACAATAGCTTTCCCTGGCGCGACGCGGCTCGTTGTGACTTGAGAGACTTTATTTCCTTCGAACTGATCTCCCCCCAACGTAAGCGCATAAGCTGAACTACCTGCTGCAGCGGTCACCTTGATGAGGTATTCGCCGGTCGATGGGACAATTATTTCTTCAACTGCCTGCGTGCTACTATTAGAAACAGCGATCGATACTTCTGCAGTCGTCAGTAATTCTAAATCGAGATCTATTCCCGAACTTGGATCAATCTCATCAAATTGAGGGTTATCAGAATCTTCCTGCGCGATCTCCAACCTTAAAATTTCGCCGCCAATCAAATTGGCTCGATAATAATCATTTTGGTCGGTTAAGGAGTTTGTTCCCAAAGAACCCGTTGGTTGATTTTGGCTATTTAATGGAATGACTGCAGTTACATAACCCAACACAAATGTATTGTTCTCAATGCTTTGCGCACTTGCTGCTGAGTTATTCTCGTTCTGCTGCGAATTAATGTCATTGATGTCGCCGTCCGTAACTAGCGGCAAAGTCGAACTGATATCAATTGATATTGTTGCTGATGTCGGCGCTGGAGTTGGGGATGGTGCGGGCGTTGGACTAGGTGTTGGGACCGGATCAGGAGTAGGTGTTGGCGTCGTAGGTGTCGGAGTTGGCGATACGGGTGTGGGCGTAGATCCGCCGCCACCACCACAATTTGCCAATGCCAATATTGCGAACGCAGCTGCAGTATTTCTAAGTAATCTTTGTTTGAAATTCATAGTCTTTCCTGCGCCTATCTAATCAATATTAAATTCAACTATTTGATTATTATGATGTTTTATATTTAGTAACGCCAAGCAAGTTCCCTATATAAGTTATCTACTTTAACGTCCTCATATGATTCGCCAAGTGATGACTGCATCACAATTTATTGACACCTTTTAAACCGCAATAATCCCAGCCATTGATATGAAAATACTTCACACATCCGATTGGCACCTTGGCAGAACATTCAAAAATGAACCGTTAATCGATGATCACCAACATTTTTTGGATCAGCTTCTGACTATAGTCAGAGATGAAAAACCAGATGTACTGATTATTGCTGGCGACGTTTTCGACCGCGCATCACCACCCGCATCCGCAATCAGTCAGTTCGAACAGTTTCAACGCGAAATCTATTTCAATACTGAAACGGCATTAGTCATATTAGCTGGAAATCATGATTCAGGTGATCGAATAGGTATTAATGGTGCTTTTGCAGATCCCAACCGTGTCCTCATCCGGGGACGCCTTCTTGATCAAGAAAAACCACTCGTTATCGACGACGAACATGGAAGAGTTGCGATATCGGCTATTCCATATTGCGAGATTTATGCTGCACGCGCATTCTTTGATGATCCAGACATCAAAACACCAGCAGATGTGTTAAACAAACAGGTCCAACATGCCCACCAATTCGTGCCCAAAGACGCACGATGGGTTATCTCAGCTCATGCATTTGTAACCGGAGCCTCAACCACTGAATCAGAACGAAGCCTTTGCGTCGGCGGCATAGAAACAGTGAATGCAGACGTATTCAACGATGCAGAATATGTCGCCTTAGGCCACCTACATCGCGCCCAAAAAGTTGGCCAAGATCATATCAGATATAGCGGCTCCCCTCTCTCATTTGCGTTTGACGAAGTCGGGAATGAAAAATCAGTTTCGCTCGTCACGATTGGCGCTTCCAAAGTCACCGATATTAAAATCATTCCTATCAAACCTTTACGCAAAGTCCGTCAAATAACTGGTATGCTAGCAGACTTGGAAAACATGACGAATGATCCCGCCCGCGAGGACTTCATACACGCTATATTGACGGATGAAGGCGGCTTAATTGATCCAATGGCACGCTTACGAAAAGTATACCCTAATGTGATGTCGCTTGAGCGCGCAAAGAAGAAAGACCTATCTAAGAAAACGTCTGGGCGTGCGCACTCCAAATTAGATGACCCGACAGCCGTCATAAAAGAATTCATTCAACACGTCAGGGAAGAAAAGCTCTCTAAGGATGAACAGTCCATATTAGATGATTTTGCGAATGAACCTCGCGGCGAGAAAGCATAGCCCATGCGCCCTATACGTTTATCTCTTCAAGCTTTTGGACCATTCTCTGGCAAGGAAATCATAGATTTCGAGAGCGTATTGGATATCGGACTATTTGGCATATACGGTCCGACGGGTGCAGGGAAAACATCTATTTTTGATGGGATATGTTTTGCTCTTTTTGGCCAGTCTTCTGGTGCCCAGCGTGATGGCAGAGACTTTCGGTCTGATCATGCCTCAAGAGAAATTCTAACCGAGGTCGAATTCATATTTGATCTTGGCACGAAAAGATATGTCATCCATCGGATTCCAGCTCAAGAACGCGCATCCAAACGGGGCGATAAAACCACAGCTCAAGCGCATAATGCATGGTTGTTTGATGCTACAGGATTAGATGCTTGCGATATCCAGAACGGGAATCGTGGACAAGCGATTGCTGAAAAGAAAATCTCCTTAACCGACAAAGCAATACAGGAGCTTTTAGGATATACTTCTGATCAATTTCGTCAGATTACCCTTTTACCTCAGGGACAGTTTCGAAAGGTATTGGACGCAAATACAAATGAACGTTCGACTATTCTAAAACAGCTTTTCGATGTCTCACTTTATGAGCACCTTCAAGAACAGCTCAAAGAAAAGTCACGTATGCTGGAGCAAAAAGTAAAAGAGGCTCGCATACGCCGTGATGATCGCATTTCCCAAGCTGGCCATGAATCATTTGAAGAATTAGAGGTCGGGATTACCGAAGCTGAGAAACTAGCCAAGGCAGCTAATGAGCAGCTCAAACTGACAAAAACAGATCATAGCAAAGCGATAAAATCACTAGAAGAAGCCAAAGCCGCAAATGCCCAGTTTATCGAGTTGGAAAAAGCGGCAGCTGATCTTGCACACTTAAATTCCAAGCAAAATCAGATTGAAGAAAAACAAGGACAATTGGCACTTGCTAAAAATGCTCAATCCCTACTAGGGACAGAAAGCGCACTTTCACTTTCCAAGGATGATCAAAAAACAGCACAGACACGGTTCGACCAATCTGTTGAGCATGTTTCAAATGCCGAAAAAGCGCATAAAGACGCTGAGCGACAGCTCTCCGATATGCAAAAACAAGCTTCTAAATTGGATGAATTATCCAAAATCCAAATCCAGCTCGACACCTATCTGGATATCCATACGCAAGCAGCTAAGTTTTCAAAAGAATTGCTTGCCACGGAAGAGAACCGCAAAGCTTCTCATGCTTTGGTCAACGCACTGAAACAAGATATCGACAGAACGAAATCTGGCATTAAGAACCTGAACGAACAAACGTCTCAGGCAGCTCAAAGAAGCAATGACATTCTGAAAATTGAGCAATCGGTCAAAGACCTTCAGGAAAAATCTGAGCAACTACAAAAAAAGAAACAGCTGGAAACAGAAATAGCTCAGCTTTTAAGTGACGTAAAAACGAGTGATACCAAGCACAAAGAAGCTCTTCAAAAACTACAAACCGCCCAACTCGATTTTGAAAATGCTGATGCCGCTCTTTCATCTGTGCAGGCCGTCCACCTCGCGTCCAAACTTCATACCGGTGACAATTGCCCTGTCTGTGGAAGCACCGATCATCCCAAACCAGCCCATGGTGACGCGAGCTCAAAAGGATTAGATGCAGCTTTCAGATCAGCCAAAGATAAGCTTCAACAATCGCAAAAGGAAGAGCGGGAGGTAAACAACGAACTGATCAACCAGACTGCTAAATACGAAACCTCCAAGCAGCGCCTCAAAGATGCTCAAGCTCCAGACCTGTCACTGGATGAAATAAATACTGCCCTGACGCTCCAGTTAAAAGAATTAAAAACGCTGTCCGCTCTCCCCACTCTGCCTCAACTGGAAGCACAGACGACAAAGCTGCTTGCCAAAGAAAAAGCAGAGACTGACAAATTCGATGAAGCTCTAAAAACGCATCAAGCAAACCAGTCTAAGCATGACACTGCTAAGGCACGGCATGACGACGCGCTAGAGAAATTACCAAAAGCCTATCTTGATAGTAGGCACCTTCAGCAGGAACAAAAAAGACTTTCTGCTCAAATAGATACGCTCACAAAAGATTTAAAAACGGCAACCCAAGCCGAGAGAGATGCTCAAACAGCGCTTGAAAACTGCAAAACTTCTCAAAAAGAGCTACAAGAAACTGTTAATCGGACTCAAAAGCGATTTGAAACTTCAAAAATCGCTTTCGACACGGCATTAAAAACATCCAAACTTGATCTTGGCAGCTATACTGATGCAAAGCTTCTCATTCCTCAAATAGACAAGCTTGAAGCTGATATTTCCACTCATTCAAATGCAATTATTGCTGCGAAAGCGCGCCAAGAAATGGCGAAGAAATCAACCAAGGACAAAGAGCCTCCAGATTTGGCCGCGCTTCAAGCAGCGTTAAATACTCTTGAAGAAAAGCTGAATGAGAAAAATGAAAACGCCAATGCAGCTTCCCATCGTTTAAAAGACCTTAAAACGGTAAGATCTTCGGTCGCCGATGCAAATACAGAACTCACCAAACTAGACGCCGAATATGCGCCCTTAGGTACATTGGCAGACCTTACGAACGGATCGAACCCGTATAAAATCAAGCTGACTGATTTTGCAATTGCAGCCATGTATGATGACGTTTTGGAAGCTGCCAACCAACGCCTAGGGCCAATGACGGATGGTCGATTTGAGCTGCGCCGTGAAGCAGGTGCCACGGGCGGACATGCTTTTCGGGGGTTGGATACTTTGATATTTGATACTCATACCGAAAGTCTGCGCGCGACATCTACGCTGTCTGGTGGAGAAGGCTTCCTCGCTTCATTATCACTCGCACTGGGTCTTTCAGATATTGTACAACAACAATCGGGCGGTGTGCGGCTAGATGCTATCTTTATAGATGAAGGGTTTGGAAGTCTTGATCCAGAATCTTTGGACCTCGCTTTAGAGACACTTCAAAATCTTGCAAATAATAATCGGCTCGTCGGCATTATTTCGCATGTTGATGAAGTTAAACGTACGATTCCAAATGGTTTCTCTGTCGAAACCTCGCCTTCAGGCAGTCATATAAAACCGAGACATCTTTCTTTTTAACGTTCAGACTTGCTTCAGCTCAATTCATCATAAAAACAGCTAAGACATTTAATTTTATTCAAAGAGTATCATGACCAAATCAAAATCCACTTCCAAACCTTCAAGCGAACGTCCTGCTAATATGGATTCTCCATCCTATGAATTAGCGGCTCTCGACAAAGACTTTTTACTGGGCGACAGCATGCGCGGCGTGCGCTTTATGTTGGAGTACGCCAAGGCTGAAGAATTGCTTCGCGAATGGGGTGTAGCTTCTACTGTTGTTGTTTTTGGTTCGGCGCGTTTCAAGCCGGATGGTCCAGAAAATCACGCCAGATGGTATAACGATGCCAGAGAGCTTGGCCGCATCGTGTCTGAACGCGGTGGCGCTTTGAAGAAAAAACAGGATCCCCGCCATAATGTTATCGCAACAGGTGGTGGTCCAGGCATTATGGAAGCAGCAAATCGCGGTGCGCAGGATGTTGGTGCCCCAAATATTGGTTTCAATATTACCCTTCCCCACGAACAAGAGCCCAACCCTTATTCAACACCAGACCTTACATTCCAGTTTCACTATTTTGCTATGCGTAAAATGCACCTCGCTATGCGTGCAAACGCGTTGGTTGTCTTCCCAGGTGGGTTTGGAACAATGGATGAATTGTTCGAAGTTTTATGCCTGCGTCAGACGATGAAAATCACGACGCCTCTTCCAATCATTCTATATGATAAAGACTTTTGGACATCAGCCTTAAACCTTCAACACCTCATTGATGTTGGAACGATAAATCCTGAAGACGTGGATCTCTTCTCGTATGCAAATACGCCTGAAGAAGCTTGGACACTCATGGAAGAACACGGGCTAAGCTCAATTCCATCAAGCAAAGTGTAGATGCAAAAACGGCGGATACTGCCATGAAGGAAGTTCCCGCCGTTACGCAATCTACTCATACTCTACTAACTATACATATACCGCAAAAATCATTTACAGAATATGAATAACTGCAGAAAAAACGAAAATAATTGTCGTTTTGTTAGGAATTTTTGGCCGATTTGACCTCTAAAAAGCCATAAACGCATGGAGCGGGAGAGCCGATCGTTAATTCTATAAGAATATGAGGACTGACGAATCAGTCAGTATGAAATCGGATCCCCCGCAAACGCCGCCATGCGTTGGTCTGAGCAATGAATTGAAAAGCTGCCAATTCGCTCTTAAAGCTTGAATAACAGAGAGGAATTTATAATTCCCCTCACTCGTCAGAAACTTTTGTTCATATTCGTAAACGTTTCTTTTTCCTTAATAACGGTTAAGCATATTTTTCCTTCCCATTCTGATATGGGCTAGTGACGTTGTGTAGATTATTGTGTACCCCTCTGAAAACGCTCAACTTTGATAAGGTGGGAATAAAATGGATGGTCTAGCAGGCATTTTTGGTGGTCTTTCGGCAGCTTTTGCCGGAGGTGCAGCTGCTTCTGGCTGGACGGTTGCAGTCATTGTATCAAACGTTGCATTTGATGGGCTGGATTATAATCGCGCTGACCGCCAACTAAGACGCACCCTCCTCATCGCATCAAACTTTCAAGCAATTCTACTTGGTGTGGCAGCTGTTTTAGCTCTTCTAGCCGGCGCAATTGTCGCCTTTATTACGTGTTTAATTACAGCGCTAGGTTTCCTGACAAATGTCTGGACACTTGCCCCTCGCAAAGGCCCACGTGTGACGGGTATGCGGGAAAACAGAAAAGGCAAGCGTATGGTCGCGGTTGCTTTGACTCTTATACAAACACTTTTTGCTGGACTTGGCGCAACATTAGCCGCTTTCAATTTATAAATGCCCGCACATTCCAGAATTTCAAAAAATATACTAAAAAAAGCAGCGCGGAATTATTAACAATACCTTGACCAATGGACCAAGCCCCGCTTCATTGACCGAGCTAAAAATTTAATACGTCTTTTGCGAAAGAGCCTTCGCAATATGAACCGCTTAGTACAGGAATAGACTTTCATGAAAGCTGCAATTGAATCCTTTGTTTCGGGTTTTCCTGACTTCCTTATCTACACAGGTACAGCCGGAGCACTGTTACTCTTGGCCTGTACGTTTTACATATTGCTGACGCCGCAAAAAGAAATGGCCCTTTTGAGATCGGGAAATGCTTCAGCTGGTCTAGCATTGGCTGGTGTTATAATTGGTCTAGCTATTCCAATCGCCTCGTGTTTGGCGTCTTCTGTTTCACTCGCAGACTTAATTATCTGGGGCATTGTTTCACTACTTATCCAAATTCTAGCATTCCGTTTCGTTGACCTTATTCTTAGGGACCTCCCAAAAAGAATTGAAAACGATGAAGCAGGTGCAGCAATACTGCTAATTGCGGTTAAGATAGCATCTGCGCTTATTATATCAGCAGCACTTTGGGACCCTAATGTGGCCCGTTTATAATCGAGTTGAAAGGTAAGGCGAGAAAGTAGAAGCTATATGCGTATTCCAGATTGGGTCATATTATTTCTTGTGTTAGGGGTCGTGCTGTGGGCTCTCTTTTCTGGTGCTCGTGATAAGGCGGATGCCCCTGAGGCTCCTCCAACAGAAATCCTTGGCGACAACGGATCATTCTTACCTGAACCCCACCCCTATGATGAAGAAGTCCTCGTTCAAATAGGCGATGCAGCTGACGGCATCGGGACAGCTTTCGCGGTAAATCAAGAAGGCATGTGGATGACGGCTCGCCACGTGGTTGATGCGTGTGACAATGTTGGGCTTCTTTATGGTGGCGGCCGAATTATGCCCGTTACCGAAATCTCAAAATCAGACGAATCTGACATTGCGATACTAAAAACACCTCGCGCGCCCAAAAGCCTCGTGATTGATCCGTCCGAAAACCTTCGTCTCAACCAAGCAGGCTTTCATGTTGGATACCCGCAAGGTGAACCTGGTGAAGTATCCTCAAGATTGCTTTCCCGCTCTCGCTTGATCACGCGTGGTAGATATCGCAATGAAGAACCTGTCCTGACATGGGCAGAAATGGGCCGAACACGCGGTCTTAAAGGAACACTTGCAGGCATTAGCGGCGGACCAGTATTTGATACTGAAGGCCGCATCGTCGGTGTAACAGTTGCTGAAAGCCCGAGACGCGGTCGTATCTATACAGCCGCCCCTGAATCCATGGTAAGAGCGCTCAACTCAAATGAAGTCTCTGCCAATACAGAAGGTGGGTTTCGCCTCAGAACCGGAAATTACGGTGCTGCCGCAGACCGTCTTCGCCGAGAGCTATCAGTTGTGAAAGTTATCTGTCAGGCAGATTCAAACTAACCAAAATTTGGAACCTTATGAATAATCCAACTCCATTCGCAGATCGCCTTATGCAATCTACTTCAAAGCATGGCCCTCTGTGTGTCGGTATTGATCCACATTATGGGCGCATCCCCTCTCTTTTTGGGGTAGAAAATGCGGTTTCAATTGCCAAATGGGGAGAGGCAATTATTGAACGTTGCGCTGGGAAAGTTGCAATGGTCAAACCGCAAGCTGGTTTATTTGAACGTTGGGGTTCTAAAGGAGTCGCCGCGCTAGAACGTGTCTGTGTCGCATCTCAAAAAGCTGACCTACTTATTATGATGGATGCCAAACGCGGCGATATCGGGTCAACAGCTGTTGGTTATGCAGAAGCCTATCTGGGGGCAGATGCCTGCGCCCCATCAGATGCGATAACAGTCAATCCATATATGGGCCTGGACACGCTAGAACCTTTTGTAGAAGTCGCCATTCGAGAAGGCAAAGGTATCGCTGTTTTGGCGCGTACATCCAATCCCGGATCAGCAGACTTTCAAGCCAAAGACCTCGAGGGTGCTCCCCTCTTCATGTGTGTCGCCAAAGCGCTAAACCCATTAGCAGATCGCCTAAAAGGTAATGACACACATTGGTCAGGCCTCATGCTTGTCGCAGGTGCCACTGGGCCGGACGAAGCAAGAAAGCTTCGTGAAGCAGCACCCAATTGCCCTTTCCTTGTGCCCGGATATGGAACACAAGGCGCAGGCGCTAAAGATGCTGTCGCAGGTTTTGTTGAAGGCTCTAATGGACTTGAAGGTGGACTCGTAAATGCGTCCCGCTCCATCACATTCCCTGAAACAGCTCAAAATGCATCAACTGCAAAAGAATGGGACGCTGCTATTGATGCAGCCATAGAAGCAGCTCAAAATGATCTTTTAAGCGCAGTACGCAGCTAGGCCCGATATAAGGAGGGCGAAATGACAGCCCTTCGCAGATCAGTATCGACTTTGTTTGTTGTTATGGCTTGGCCTTTATTGGCTGCGGGCTATTTGCTGCCACTATTGCAACTCACCAAGCTAAGGTTTTTCTCAGAAACGCCTTCGCTGTTATCAATTATAGCAGGGCTAACAAATGAGAAAGACTATTTCCTCGCCAGCATACTCATTGTTTTCACGCTGTTCTTTCCGATATCCAAGCTCACTCTACTGACCGCATTTGTCATTTCTCCAAACTCGAATTTTGCGCCAATCACAAAATGGCTCGCAAGGTTGGGTAAGTGGTCAATGCTGGATGTATTGGTTCTGGCTTTGGGGGTTTATACAGCCCATAGATCGGGATTTGCCACCGCCGCTAGCCAACCCGGTGCATGGTGTTTTGTCGCTAGTATTATTCTAACAGCATGTGCGGCTGAAATCGTACCGGTTAAAAAGGAAAAAGCAGCCGCTTCAGATGATGAAACCGCTGCTTCCAAAACGCTTTAAGCGTCATTTATTCCGGCGCGTTAAACACCCAGTTATATGCTCTCACATCAGAAGAACAAAATAGACCAGCTTTTGCATATGGGTCTTCTGCCGCTATTTCATGCGCGTCATCAATTGAATCCGCTTCAATCACGATGAGTGATCCAGCAACTGTTTCACCATCATGCGCCATAACAGGACCAGCTAGTTTTAGCTTATCGCCGAGACGACGCAAATATTCTAAATGAGCTGGGCGCGTTTCTGCACGAATTGTCGGACCATCTGGGCGGCGATCCATTGCATAGATAGAAAAATAAGCCATTGGAAAACTCCGCTATTATAGTTCGGCTTTGAAAGGTCGCTTCAAAAGAGCTTCTATACCTTGAGAAAGCGTTATCCGCTCCGCAACAATATCCGCTACTGTTTGGCAAATTGGCATTTCAACATCAAGTTTTTTTGCTAATTCAGCAATAGCAGGCGCTGTTGCCACACCTTCAGTTACAGCATTCCGAGACGCAAGAATTTCAGCAACGGTCTGTCCCTGCCCTAAAGCATACCCAAAACTCATATTACGAGACTGCGTAGAGGAACAGGTCAGAACCAGATCACCAAGCCCACAGAGGCCTTTTAATGTTTCGGCATTCCCGCCCATTGCAACGCCTAATCGTGTAAGTTCAGCAAATCCACGAGAGATCAAAGCGGCATGCGCTGATTTCCCAAGACCTTTACCCTCAACAATACCACACGCAATCGCGAGAACATTCTTAACAGCACCACCTGCTTCAGCTCCGATAAGGTCTTCTGACAAATACGGGCGAAACTCTGGACGGCCAATTGCCGCCACCCAACGTTCGCCCTCTTCAGGAGATGAAGACGCTAATGTGACCGCGGTCGGTAAGCCCAACGCGACATCTTTGGCAAATGATGGTCCTGACAATACAGAAATCTTCGCACTTGGAATGCTTTCTTCTAAGACATCCGTCATCATCTTTAGTGACTTGGTTTCAAACCCTTTGGAACCCAACATCACAGATACACCTTCAGGTGCAGACTTGGCTAATTCTTCAAGGCTTCCACGCATGAATTGCGCGGGAGATACAGCCATGATCGCATCGCATTTTGAAAGCTCCGCCATATCCGTAACAGCGCGAATGCCTTCAACCTTGGTGTCTGGCAAATATTTTGGGTTGGCTTGATCTTTATTGATGGCTTCGGCCACATCATCTTCAAGCGCCCACAGCATAACATCACGTCCGGCCCGCTGAGCATTAATAGCTAAAGCAGTTCCCCACGCACCTGCGCCAATAACGCCAATAGATTGAAAACTCACGCGAACTCCAATTCAGGAAATCAAAACCGAATACTACTTTGCCAACTTTGAAACTGTTTAGTTGGCCTGTGAAGGGAAACAAGTCATTTCGGCAAGAAAAAGGACAGCACCCAAAATTATACTATGCTTTGGCACCTTTGCGTCCCGCACCATATGCGGGACTTTGCATGGCCGCGTCCCTATCTAGTGGCCAACGCGCGCGCGCGCCTACATCAAGATCATCAAACATTTGGCGCTCATAACGCTCAAGCCCCACAAGTGCGATCATAGCTGCATTATCGGTGCACCATTTCATGGGCGGAGATGCAAACGCAAAATCGTTGGACGCAGCAATTTCTTCTAATCGCGCGCGAATAGTTTGATTAGCGGCAACACCGCCAGCTACCACAAACTGATAATTCTGCGCTGAAACACGGTCCTTAAAAACATCCATCGCTTGAGACGTTCGTTTAGCGAGAATATCTGCAACAACTTTTTGGAAACTCGCGCAGATATCAGCTTTGCGGGCATCATCTAACGGTTCCAATTCAACTACCCTGCGCACCGCCGTTTTCAAACCCGCAAACGACATATCCAGCGTGTCTTTGCGCTTGAGCAACGGACGTGGCAAATCAATAGCTTCCGGATTACCCGCCTTCGCCCATCTCTCAACAGCAGGGCCTCCGGGAAACCCTAACGCCATTAATTTCGCTGTCTTATCGAAAGCTTCACCCGGCGCATCATCAATCGTGGTCCCTAGGCGCTCATACTCACCTAGCGCCTTGACCAATAAGAACTGGCAATGCCCGCCTGACACCAAGAGCAATAGATAGGGAAACTCAATCTGTCCGGTCAGCTTGGGCGATAAAGCATGGCCTTCAAGGTGATTGACCGCCATCAAGGGGATATCGCGCGCCAAGGATATCGCTTTGGCCGTCATCAGACCAACCAAAACACCACCAATAAGTCCCGGTCCAGACGTCGCTGCGACCCCCTTCACATCACCCCAACCTATGCCGGCTTCAGACATGACTTCTTTGACGAGACCATCCATACGTTCGACATGTGCACGTGCCGCAATTTCGGGCACAACTCCGCCATACGCAGCATGTTTATCATCCTGACTTGCAATTCGTTCCGACAATATTTCAATACTATTGTCGTCGCGTCGCCTGATAAGCGCAGCGGCGGTTTCGTCGCAGCTGGATTCCAAACCTAATATTATAGGATTATCGGATAATATATGTGTATCTTGCGTCATGATTGTTGCGCTTGTACTCCCCAATAGGACCAAGTCCAAGCAATTGACGTCATTTGAAGCCAAATAAATTGAATAAACTGGAGAAATTCTGTCCGTGACCTCGCAAAACACCACTTCTGCATCACCAGACAACGCTAAACCTGCAAGTCAGATCGTAAAAATTGGTGCGCGCGGTTCTCCACTAGCCATTCAACAGGCGGAAGACTTTGCAGCACGTTTCAAGAAAATTGCTGGACCGAATGTCGAAACGGAAATCCTGACATTTACGACATCAGGCGATCAGCTTCTTGATAAAAAACTTCAGGATGCGGGTGGAAAAGGCCTGTTCACACGTGAACTGGATTTAGCACAAATTGCAGGCCGAATTGATATCGCCGTACATTCGCTAAAGGATGTTCCAACGGTATTACCTGAGGGTCTTACGATGGGGTGCTACCTGCCACGTGAAGACGCGAGAGATGCATTGTTTGGAGGGTATGAATCCATCGAAGCACTACCCCAAGGCGCTACTCTTGGCACGGCCAGCTTACGTCGATCTGCACAGGCGTTATCCTTACGCCCTGACCTTAAAATCGTTATGTTCAGGGGGAATGTGCAGACACGCCTTCGCAAACTTGACGAAGGTTTGGCTGATGCAACATTGCTTGCCGCCGCAGGCCTTAACCGTCTTGGTATGACCGAAAAAGCAACTGGATTTATATCCAAAGACAAAATGCTGCCTGCATGTGGACAAGGGATTGTCTGCGCGACGCTTTCTAATAATGCTCCTGACTGGATTATCGACATTTGCAACAAGATTGATGTGTCCAATTCTCGCATAGCCGCCGTCGCAGAGCGAGCATTTCTCAAACGTCTAGACGGATCTTGCCGTACCCCGATTGCAGGACACCTTAGCTTTGAAGAGAATGGGGTCCATTTTGCTGGCGAAGTCCTTGCTGATGATGGCAGTCAAAAATGGCATGCCGAAAGACGTGTATCGAGTATCCCATCAGAAACAGAAGCCGAAGCACTTGGATTAGCGCTTGGTGAAGAAGTCGCTGGTCTTCAAGCAAAAGGTTAGGAAGTTAGCTGATGCCCAATTTGCAAACAGTCCTTGTCACGCGCGCCCAACCTGGCGCAGCCAAAACAGCTCGTTTATTGACGCAAATGGGACTACTCGCAGAAGTCTTGCCCGCGATACAGCTCACACAATCTCCTGTGGTCTTTAACGAAGCCAATTATCAGGGAGCGCTTATATTCACGAGCCAAAATGGCGTTCAGTTTTCACCACGTGCGCCTTTTCGAAAGGCAAAAAAGGTATTTTGCGTAGGAGATGCAACAGCCCGCGCAGCCCATGAAGCTGGATTTAAGAATATTGAATCTGCTCAGGGTGATGCAGAAGCATTAAAAATCCTGATACAAGAACAATGGAAGCCGGAAGATGGCCCCCTCATTCACATGGGCAGCGACAGACCGCGTGGAAATATTGTTCCGGAACTAAAAGATAAAAACTATGATGCGCGCCTACTAACCGTATATAAATCCCTGCCCGCGCCTACATTTGAAGACCAATTTCGTACGCGGCTCAAAATGGATTTGAAACTGGACGTCATACTCGTGCATTCACCACTTGCAGCGTCACTCATCGATATGGCTCTCAATGACTGGTCCGAACTGTCTCAAATTGATCTACCAAAAATCATAGCCATTTCCCCTGATGCGGGAAATCCTCTTATTGATCTCTTCAATGAGGCTATGTTTATCGCTGCAAAACCTAATGAAAATAGTGTTTTAGAACAGCTTAAATCACTTGAATAATACCTCTTTTTGGCGCAATACTTGCTCGGCATTTTGGGGGCATTTTTAGAAAGATATCTAAACCATGAGCGACACACCGGATTCAAAAAAGAACACGACAAAAAAAGACGTAAATTCGGAAAAGGTGGACTCATCCGTCGATCAAGAGACCAATGCAGCCAAAGATACGCCCATCGACGCCGATTTTGAAGACGTAGATCAGCCGGAAGACACGACACCCTATGAACCAAGACCAAGCGCCGAAAAAACCGGCCCTGGTTGGGGTGCACTTTTAACGACGGGTGCTTTCTCGTCCATTATAGGTGCCGCAATAGCGATGGTCGCCACAGGATCTAGTGGAGTAGATACTGCAAAATTTGCGCCCGCTGAAGTCAAAAATCAGATTGTTGCCGTCGAAAAAGTACAAACAGAATTAAACGAACGTGTTCAAAAAGTTTGGGGAATTGTGTCAGAACTAGACGCACGTCAAACCTCTTCGGTTGAAGAACTTAACCTCATTCTCGAAGAACGCATTGAAGGCGAATTGTCTATCCGCGAAGAGTTAGAGCTATTGACTGCTCACCTCGAATTAATCGTCGACAATCCCGCAGCAAATGCATCGCTTTCTCCAGATAGCGAAACACCCGAAAATGGCGGCGATGTTGCTGACGCAGTTTCCAATAGTGGTGAAGCCATAACCTACGGGTCTAGCTATGCGAACTTCAAAAAGCTGATTGCACGTATTGAAACACTCGAGATCCAGTTAAATGAAACCGCTGAAGCACCAACTGATGCCTCACCAAGTGTTGAAACAAATGCATCCAGCCAAGAGTTAGCGGGCCTTCTGCAACGCCTTTCCAAGGTGGAACAGACAGATGCAAACCTAAAGAAGGCAATGCAAGCGCGATCTGACGCCATTCGGGCATTAAATGTTGGCCTGTCTCAAACCCGCAAAGCAGTTAAAAGCGTTGAAGCTGACATTGTCGATCTTCGCAAAGCAAAAATCACATCTGGAGCTGAGGCCGAAATTGAACGCGCCAAAGCACGCACACAGAAAGAAGCAATCGTTGATGCTTCCCTCGCCTTAGCTCAAGTTGAAGCATCTTCCGCCCGAGGAAAACCTTTCTATGAGGCTTGGAAAAAACTGTCTGAAGCTTTGCCAGAAAACAAGAATGTCGACCAACTTGAAGATATAGCGCGTCGGGGCGCACCTCCGTTGGAAGAGCTATCTACTCGTTTTGTCGAAATGGAAAAATCCCTCGCTAAGAAAGCAACTCTCTCAAACAAAAATGATGGTTGGGATTGGGCCCGAAATGCGCTGGGCGGCGTTGTATCAGTCAAACGCACTGAAGGTGAGAATATCGACAATGCAGGACGTATTGAAAACATTACAAAAGCGCTCCAAGCCAACAAGCTTGAAGATGTTGTAGCGAATGCAGAAAGTATTGACGGCCCATTAGCACAAGACATTCAGGAATGGCTAGAAGAAGCCCGAAGAAGTGCTGCTCTTAAAGAGAATATGGCCGCTGTTAAGCAGGAAGTTCTCAAACAAAATGGCGTCATCACACCGCCGTCAAATGAGAATCCGTCTGAAACAAGTCCACAGCCCCAAAGCCAAGAAAGTCAGTAATGAATATGCGAATAGTCATAATACTCGTCATCATTATCGCAACTATCGCGGCAGTGGCTTACGCATTCAATGCGCCAGATGATGTTACAATTGCACTCCAAGGCACTGAAATTGGGATGTCTCGATATACTGCGGCTATTCTTGTCCTCGTCTTAGGGGCGGTCGTGGCGGTAGGTTGGTATATTATCTCCATACTATTTCGTTTCCCATTCGCATTGAACCGCACAGCCAAACGCGCACGTTTTGGCAAAGCACGAAATGCATTGGCAGATGGATTGATCGCGGCTGAAGGCGGTGACGCAGTTGACGCTCTTAAAAAAGCACGCAAGTCAGCCAATCTTGCAAAATCAGATGCGAGTGATCGCAAGCTTTCATATCTACTGGCCGCACGTGCTGCGGAGGCCAATGGTGACTGGAGCGAAGCAGAGCACGCCTATAGCGACTTATCCCGCGAAAAAGGTGCAGAACTCGTCGGATTACGCGGACTAACAGCCGCTGCCATTGAACGCGGAGATTTACGTGGAGCCGAAACGCATACACGCAAAGCACTCGCACTGAATACAAAAGCAAGCTGGCCTTTTAGCACTCTGTTTGAGCTTCAATCAAAGGCTGCTGATTGGGAGGGAGCAACTGAAACGCTCTCCATTGGTGAGAAGCGCAAAGCGATTGATCTCGAGGTTGCTCGCCGTCGTCGCGCCGTATTATTGACTGCGCAATCCGCTCACATTCGTCAAAATGCACCAGAAAAAGCAGAACGTTTGGCATCAGACGCCGCCAGAATGGCCCCAAGCTTTCCACCAGCTGCTTATATCGCTGCAAGCCTACAACTCGCTTCTGGAAAAACATCAAAGGCGCAATCAACTGTCGAAGGCGCATGGCGTATACGCCCTCACCCTGCTTTGTCTTTGTTGTGGCGTGACTTAAGACGGAATGAAACAACAACAGCGCAAGCAAAGCGCTTAAAAACACTCGCAAATATCAATCCTTCTCATCGGGAAAGTAGAATTCTTTTAGCCGAAGCAGCCTTAATCCAAGGCAATTGGAGTGAAGCAGAAGAAACACTATCCCACCTCATGAGAGAAGGTGAAACCACGCGGCTTTGCACCCTGATGGAAGCTGTGTTTGTTGGGAAAAACGAAGCTGAAAAATCAGCATCTTGGTCTCGCCTTGCATCCTCCGCTGCACGCGAAGCAGATTGGTCGGATATCGACACTGATGGACGGGCTTTCAACTTCACCGATGATGACTGGACGCGCTTAATTTATGCCTTTGGCGATGGTGGCAACCTCATTCACCCACGGTATGAAACCTATGGCGGTGAGTTAGAGACAATCGCTCATATTGCCTTGCCAGCGCCTTTGGAGACAAAGGCTACAGAACCTAAATCTTCACAGGAAGGTACTGGTAGCCCATCCGACAAAGAAATCGTGGTTGAAGATAAAGATATAGAATAGTTAGAACGCTGAGAATATGGCTGAAAGCATTATGGGTTGGTCACCACAAACATGGTGACCAAAAGACTAATTTGTTCAACAATTTAGATTGATACTCTCAACAGAAATCTCACCAATTTAGTTTATGAATATTGAGTGGTGTAAGATTAATCGAAGTTTAGAAGTAATAAATCTATGTGGTATCAGACGGGACCGTTAGTTGTGAAAGCAGAAAGCAAATCTCCCAATGACCTATCTGAAAAAGAGTTAGGCATATGGCGGAAGATTCTTGCTGAACAGCCTGAATACCGCAGCCCTTACCTCTCCCCTGCTTGGGCCAATCTCGTCAATCGCGTACGATCTGATTCAAAAGTTGTTGTATTTAGCAAAGACAGTAACCCGATTGGATTTCTTCCAGTTCAACAATCACACAATCACATCGCGCTTCCACTTGGTGGGCCGATTTGTGACTATCAGAGCCTCATCGCTCTTCCGGGTCATAAATTTGATATGCGACTGGCGCTAGACGCGCTGAACGTGCAACGCATAGACTTTACTGGTTTACTGGATGCTCACGGCTGTTGTGCTCCCCACATCAAGTCCCAAGATAGCGGGATGATTGTTGATATCTCGAACGGCTGGGAAGCCTA
Organism: uncultured Hyphomonadaceae bacterium; assembly: GCA_964352025.1. Lineage (GTDB taxonomy): Bacteria > Pseudomonadota > Alphaproteobacteria > Caulobacterales > Hyphomonadaceae > Hirschia. The sequence goes on along the minus strand of CAYGPZ010000001.1, from coordinate 323,201 downwards.
TCAGGAGAATCGCAGAAACGCGGGATCAAGCGTTCTAAAGCGCACGCGTAAAAAATTCAAAAAAATGAAATCAGAATGCCCAAATGTTACCTTTGAAGCATTCACAAACAATCGATCAGATTTTGACACGCTGATGCAATGGAAGCGTGATCAATGGAAACGCACAAAATCAATAGATGTCATGTCCAAGCCATGGGTCAGTCAGGTTATTTCTGATTCATTTGATATGTCAGAGCATGGTTTTGGCGGTGAATTATTCACGCTAAAAGCAGATGGCGAACTTGTCGCCGCTCTCTATGCGCTTAAGCTAGATAAAGTCCTTCACGCTTGGTTTGTCGGGTATTCTAGAGATTATGAAACTTATTCTCCCGGACTAATCCTCTTTGTAGAAACCCTACGCGCGATGGCAGAAGAAGGATATGAGACCCTCGATTTGGGTGGCGGTGAATATCGTTTCAAACACAGCCTATCAACAGAAATACGGTCTGCCGGACCTGGATTTATCGGATCAACAAATTTGGCGACGCTTTCAAGAAGTTTCCAATATAAATTGCGTGAAACAATGGAAGAATTACCGCTTGGTCCAATGAGTAGATGGCCAGCCAAAGCCATGCGCCGTGTTGATGTCTGGCGCGGCATGAATGAAAAAAACTGCTAACCGCAAAAATCTATCAATAATATAGGTATTAGCGAATTTTTTTATCATCAACTCACTCAAATCGTCACCTACTGAGAAATCTTTGCAAATTATGCGTTGATGCAATAGCCATCCACGATTAGTGTCCCGCAATCTTTATTGCAGGAATTATTCAAGTGACCAAATCAACTCCCGTCTCATACAAAGACATACTGGCCGCCGCCAAGAATATTGAAGGCGAAGTCGAACGCACGCCTTTGCGCCATTCTCGTACTTTGTCTGAAATTACGGGCGCTGAAATCTGGCTAAAATTTGAGAACTTACAGTTTACTGCTGCCTTCAAAGAACGTGGTGCGTTGAACAAACTGAAGAGCTTGACCGACGCAGAGAAAAAAGCGGGCGTTATCGCTATGTCTGCGGGTAACCACGCTCAAGGTGTCGCCTATCACGCGCAACGCCTTGGCATACCTGCAACAATCGTCATGCCTAAGTCAACACCATTTGTGAAAGTCGAACACACACGAAATTATGGGGCTCGCGTCATCCTGCACGGTGACATGCTGACGGAGTCAGATGCTTTTGCACGTGAACTGGAAGAAAAAGAAGGTCTTACCTTTATACACCCATATGACGACGCTAAAGTTATCGCTGGGCAAGGCACGATCGCGCTGGAAATGCTGGATGATCAGCCCGACCTAGAATACCTCATTGTGCCTGTTGGGGGCGCGGGTCTAATCGGTGGTATGGCCGTCGCTGCCAAACACCGGAAACCTGAGATTGGCATTGTCGGCGTTGAACCCAGCATGTATCCGTCACTTACTGCAGAAATGCGCGGTGAAGAAGCGCATGTTGGCGGCGCAACTATTGCTGAAGGTATCGCTGTTAAAAAGGTTGGTGCATTAGGTGCCGCCATCTGTGAAGAGCTTATGGAAGAAGTCCTTCTCGTTGAAGAAGAACACCTCGAACGCGCCATTACACTGCTAACCACTGTTGAAAAAACAGTTGCTGAGGGTGCTGGTGCCGCTGGGCTTGCAACATTGCTTGCCTATCCGGGCAAATTCGCTGGCCGCCGCGTAGGACTAGTCGTGTGTGGCGGAAACATCGATACGCGCCTACTTGCGTCTGTACTTACCCGTGCATTGGTACGTGAGAAACGTTTGGCATCAATACGCATTGTCGGTGGTGATAACCCAGGTTTACTTGCAGAAGTTTCCCGCATTATCGGTGAAGGTGGTGCAAATATCATTGAAGTCGCGCACAATAGAATTGCTTTGGATGTGCCGGCTAAAGGTGCTGAGTTTGATATTCTTATCGAAACCAGAGACGCTCAACACACACAAGAAATCGTTGATGCGCTTTCGCGCGCTGGCTTCCCGCCACGCTCAAAAAATAGCGTTTAGCGGCAGTCTAACTAAGGCTATCAGCATACAAATTTTTAAGGTTTAAGGACAAAATGCATCTAGCACTTTTGTCTCTGCCGATTGAATGCTAAGGACCCGACATCCTTAACCAGCAGGAAAAAAGAGTCCTTCATGCTGAACCGTATATTATTCTGCCTATTCGCTGTTTTTCTCGTTACAGCATGTTCTGAAACCAAATCACCGGAGATTTCTTTGACCGATCCATTTGAAACAGTCATTCCTTGGGATGATTCACGTTCCGACATCATCAAGAGTGATAGTGGACTACAATACATAGTCCTCAAATCTGGAGATACGTCCGGAACCTCCCCTCTCCCAACGGATAAAGTAACAGTTCATTATGATGGACGTTTGGCAGATGGCGGCAAGAAATTTGACTCTTCTTACGATCGTGGTCAGCCGGCTACTTTTCCAGCCGGTGGTCTTATTCCAGGATGGGTCGAAGCACTTGGCCTAATGCGCCCTGGTGACGAATGGATGCTCTACATACCAACGGAGATTGGTTATGGTGAGCAAGGTGCTGGCCGTGATATTCCGCCAAATGCAGACCTTGTTTTCCGCGTAGAACTACAAAACGTCATCGAAGGCCCTAAACCTATCGCTGTTGATGAAACAATCTGGGCGAAATACGCACAATGGCCAGAAGGTTCAGAAGAAGTCGTAAAGACTGAAAGTGGCCTTCAATATGTGATCCTGAAATCAGGTGACGCAAACGGCATTAGCCCATCTCCTGAAGATCGCGTTGTGGCGCACTATGACGGTCGTTTGGCAACAAATGGTGAGAAATTTGATTCATCCTTTGATCGCGGCGAGGCAGCTATTTTCCCAGCAGGTGGTCTTATTCCAGGTTGGGTAGAAGCGCTTCAACTTATGAAACCCGGCGATGAGTGGATGCTTTATATCCCAGCAGAACTTGGCTATGGCGAGCAAGGTGCTGGTGGCGCAATCCCGCCAAACACAGACCTAATGTTCATGCTTCACCTTAATGATGTGATGGTTTCTCCAAAAGCAGACACAGCCGCTTGGGAAAAATATGGCACGTGGCCAGCTGATGCTGAAGAAGTTGTGAAGACCGAAAGCGGCCTTCAATACATCGTGCTTGAATCTGGTGACTCAGCTGGAACAAGCCCACGCGAACAAGACATGGTTGATGTGCACTATGAAGGACGTTTAGCAGCAGATGGCAAAATGTTCGACTCTTCATTCCAACGCGGTGAGTCAGCGCAATTCCCTGCTGGAGCTCTTATCCCAGGTTGGGTTGAAGGTCTTCAACTCATGAAACCGGGTGACCGTTGGTTGATGTATATCCCGTATGAACTTGCTTATGGTGAAGCTGGCCGTCCTCCAGTTATCCCGCCAAAATCAGACCTCATGTTCGAAGTGGCCCTTAGCGGTGTGCAACGCGCTGGCGAATAAGCCAACGAACTAATATAATTGAAAAGGCGGCTTCATCGAAATGAGGCCGCCTTTTTTATTTAATTTCATTCGAAGAAATATTTGTAAAAAGTTAAGGATAATCAGAAAATATAATGCAACCCATAAACTCTTGATAGAGAATCGAGGGCACGGCGGTGTCAGATCAAAACAAGCCCTCTTTATCAATAATTGTCCCCACCTATAATCGTGGCGAACGCGCATTAGAAAAAATCTCTTCTAATTGGAACATGCTCAATCAAGCTGCTAAATCATTCGATCTTGCGCTCGATCTTTGCATTGTGGATGACGGATCAACACCTTCTCCCCTCCCCCTTTTTCAGAGTTTTTTCGAAGATGATCCACGTGTAAAAATACGCACCAATGCGACCAACCAAGGCCCAGGAATTGCCCGCAACAATGGATTGAACGTGGTAAAAGGAGATTGGGTCTGGTTTCTAGATGATGATGATGACCTCTTATCGGATGAAGTTCCTAAGCTTTTTCAAACACTGATTCAAAACTTGGATAAGGATGTAATTGCTCACTCCCTTGATCATGAATATGACTCACGGGATGCCGAAAAGGTTGCAGAAAATCTAGCGGAAAATATACTTTTATTCCGCGAGAAGCAGGAAGTTTACAATCTTATCATAAAGCGTAATCTTCTTGTGGATCATGGCATCACTTTCTCACAAGGTTATCACGAAGATATAAGGTTTGTTGTTGAAACACTTCTTACATCTCGATTGGTCTGTACTCATCCCTATAAAGCCATTGAGAAAAATGTTCTTGATGATGCTATCACTGCCAAGATGAATGCAAAACGTATCAGCGGATATTTGACCGCTTTTCACGAACTAGACGAAAAAGAACTGATTTCAGAATCAAATCAGGTTTTAATTCAATGTGTTGGCGTAATTTTACTTCTTATCTACAGAGAAAAAGATCCAAACATTGCCCAAGAGCTAGTGAAGACATTAAAGAACGAACTCACGCTAAGAAATTATGCTGAATTACTTCTTCAAGCGACGCGCAATGTATCTGATACATCACCCAATTTCGAGCTTGCGGTCCAAAAGCTTGTCCATAATTTTGAAAGTGATGCTGAAGAAATTCTTACGCACATTCACAACGTATTCGATACACATTTAACTTGCAAAGATATTGAATCTTCTCTGTTTTTAGGTCCCGACGAGATTAGAGCATGCTGCAAACGCTTCTTTGTCGATAATAAGCGCAAGGGTGATGTTGTCCTACTAAAAGCCAATCCAGACATTACGCTTTCAGACATCAATAATGCCAAAGCCGATCTTGTTGCCCGTCTCAATTCAGGAGAGGCATCCGAGTGCAGTGGATGCCCCTATATAGAACGCTGCGAAACAAAAAAATCGAAGATCGAATATATCTCATTTGAGAATTTTTCTTATTGTAACATGCGCTGTACCTATTGTTCGCCGCGTTATTATGGTGGCACAGAGGCAAGCTATTCTACGACCTCAATCATAGAAGATGTATCTCGAGAAAAAGAATTATTGTCGGATAGATGCCACGTTGTCTGGGGTGGCGGTGAACCGACGCTAAGCCCGTCTTTCAATGGTGTAAACGCAGTCTTATCCTCGGATGAGCGGGTCAACAAAGTGCGCGTCTTATCCAATAGTTTGCGATATTCGTCACACCTTGAAGCCAATCTAAAACTTGAGAAATATCATTTAGTTACAAGTATTGATGCAGGCACACAGGAAGTCTTTTCTGATATTCGAGGTCGCGGAAAAATAGACGATGTCATCGATAATCTTGTAAAATACAAAACACATATATCTGACCCTAAACGTCTGACGATTAAGTATATTTTGACAACGCAAAACGGCTCCAGCGAAGAATTAGCGGCTTTTGTAGAGAAAATATCTACGCGAGAATTACAAGATTGCCTGTTTCAAATCAGCTGTAATTTTGAAAGTGAAAGCAATAGTTTAGAGATCACGGCTCAGCTCTATGAACTCGCCACCCGATTATTCATGGCCGGTGCCCATCATGTATTCATGGATGACCTCATCAGAGACCGTACAAATATCCAAAATTCAGACATTGAGCACATTCTTAAACACCTCAAATCCAAAAACCTCCCAATCGATTTTATTGAGACCTACAACACCAGTAAAAAAATCGTTTTATGGGGTGTCGGTCGACAGGCCGAGTGGATAAAAAATCACACTTCAATTGGCCGATCAGGAAAAATAGTCGCTGTCGTTCGAAACGCAGAAGATTGGCGACATGCCAATGAAATACATGGCGAGAAACTTCCTATTATTCCAGCAGGTGTTCAATCCATGGCAGAGATAATCACCAATATCGAACAGGCCGGCCTTCAAGAACATTATCTCAAAGGAATAGCTGCTTAATTCATCTATTTTGTTAATCATTCGCCAACCAAAAATTAACCGATTTTAAAATAGATATTTCAATAGCAAGGACGCTATTTCAGCTAAGTGATAGATATATAAAGGCGAATTTCATGGCAGCTACGAATTCAGTACAAATCGCTGAAAACGCCTTAAAAAAGATGAGCCCGCCACAAGCATTGTCATTTCTGTCCAAAAGATATGATGCGTCAAAGGACTTCAACTATCTACTAGCGTGTAGCGATCTGCTCAATCACTTTAATGATGACGTGACAGTATTTCATTCACTCATCTGGCAGCTAAAACGCCATATCCATACTTACGCTGGAAGCATTCCCGAGAAACAGCAAAACCAGCTTTTATATAAAAAGCTGGCTATAAAATATGTTCGTCTCTTGAAACACTTAGAAGGTCAGATACGGCTTCCTGAAAAGAAAGAGAAATCTGACAACCCCAAACGCATATTAGTTCTTGGGCAACAAATCCTTCACCGCGCCCACGCTGTAACAATGTGTATGTTGGCACTCTCCAGACTAAGCCGCATTGGCGGGTTTGAAGACGTCAAACTCTTGATCACAAACGAATACCCACCCGAGCCAGCCACCACATTCCATGATAGTTTTTGGGCGGTAGAATCTCAGGTGATCGGCGACACGACCTACTCTTATCTAGATGAAGACGTCCCAGTTTATAGCTATGAAAAGCAAGGAACAACGCTTTATAGCATTCAGAATATTGTCGACTACATAGAAAAATTCGATCCAGATGTCCTTCTTCTATCCAGTGACAATATCATTGTCGGAGATCTTTTAGCTGACCGCTACCCTACCCTGTGCTGGCCGCTTACCCAGAATTTGCCTATCTCTACGGCGAACCTGCAATATTATAGATCTGCCGAGGCACCCGATGTCAGTATTGACTGGAAACGCTTAAAGCGTACGCCACCTACTCTCATCAAACAAAAATTTGATTTGGCAACCGTCCCCGAAAGTCAGGGCACATTCACACGCGAAGTCCTAAGAGTATCAGAGGATGCTTTTTTATTCGCGATAGTCGGCGTCAGAATTCATCAGGAAATCTCGCAAGAATTTGCTGACATGCTCGTGCGAATATTAAAGGCCGAACCTCGGGCTCATCTAATCATTGTCGGTACAAATACGATGAAGTATGCGCCGCAATTGGTTCCGTTCGCTGACCAAATTAGACTTATTCGTTTTACGGGTGATCTTCGCTCATGCTTATCGCAATGTGACGCCTATATTAATCCTCCAAGACAAGGCGGAGGAAACTCGGCCTATTGGTCCATGTTTGAAAGCCTTCCAATTCTGACTTTGGATAATTGCGATGTTCAAATGACTATTCAACAAGATGCAGCTGTTCAATCCCTGGAGGAACTTGAAGCACTTGCGTTGAAAATCATTCGAGACCCTGAAGTGTATAAAGATTACTCAGAAAAATCTAAAGCTCAGGTCGCTAGTTTCCCAGCTGAAGCAGCTTCCGCAGAGATACTAAGGTCTGACATTGATCAGTGTATTTCTGAATTCTATTCAGAAAAATAGAAATGGCTCATACGACGCCGTTTCTTTTGCTATCTTTAGGTGACTCAGATACAGTCTCAAATCATGTCCAACACGGTATCTGATATAGCTGCGCCAGTCTTGATATTTGGCAATGGCGCGATGGCTCGCGTCATTTATTCCTTTATCAGGGAAACATCCGACGTCATTGGTTTTACCGTTGATGATGATTGTATTGATGACGGACAAACTTCTTTTTGTGAACGCCCTCTTTATCCCTTTAGCCAATTAGAACAATACATCACGCCAGAAAGCTGCAATGTCATTGTTACGGTTGGGTATCGGGATATGAACGCTCTAAAATTCCAAAAAATTTCAGAGCTAGAAGCCCGAGGCTATAATATCGTTGGCTACCAGCACCCTGATCTGATCCGGCATTATGATGTGGACATTCACCCAACAGCGATAATCTTAGATCAGGTTTCCATTCACACTGGGTCTCGCATTGGACCGCACGCTTTCTTAACGTCCCAAGTTAACTTGGGCCATGACTGCATCATCGAAGAAGGCGTTTGGATTAACGGAGGTGTTTCAGTTGGAGGCGGAACAAAGATTGGCAAGCGCAGCGTCATAAATATCGGCGCGAATATTGTGCACGGCATCACTATTGGTGAAAGTGCTTTTATCGCAGCTAATACGCTTGTTGCGAACTCGATCGAAGATGATCAAGTGGTTTTAAGTCCTGCCGGCCAAACACATAGACTTTCATCTAGGACTTTTATGAAATTTGCGAAACTGCAGGGGTAAGTTTTGTCAAAAATCATCCAGAGAATTGTTTCAAACGCGGAAAAATCTCCAGACAAAACGGCGTTTGTTTGCGGGCAAGATAGTTACACGTATCGAGAATTTGTTTCGATCAGTCTTACATACGCGCACTACCTAAAAAACCTTGGTGTTCAAGCTGACGATAAAATCCTTATTGCTGCAAAGAACTCCGTAAATTTTGCCGCCCTTTTGATTGCTGTTGCTGATTTAGGGGCTGTCTTAGTGCCAGTAAGCCCGCATACGCCCATTCATACAATGATGAAGATGAAAGACGCTGTGGCGGCCACCCATCTGATTGCTGAGCCAGATTTACTTGCGAAGGTCCCTGATGAAGACTTGAGCAGATTTGAAAATACAATCTGTATTGAAGACACAAATCCGAAATGGACTAACCTGCCGACTTCCACCGAGAAAGAGTTATCACCTCTTTCAAATGCCGATACGTTCCCAGACGATCAACCCTATATTCTGACCATGACGTCTGGCTCTACAGGTCAGCCAAAACCTATTTTACTTAGCCAGAACACAAAGATACTCCGTGCAACGGCGCTATGTGATCTTTATAGCCTGACCGCAGATGACACGTTTCTAGCGGCAACTCCTCTATATCACTCACTGGCGATGCGGCTCGTATTAGCGCCTCTTTTAACCGGTGCAACAGCGATTTTAATGCCCCGTTTTTTACCGGAGGCTTGGATAAAAAGTGTTGATGAACACCATGCGAGTTTCTCGATGATTGTGTCATCTCAAGTGCTTTCGATTACCGGTCAATTAGAAACCACTGGGCAGCAGGCATTCAACACTGAAGGGCATTTCAAAACGCTGGTTTCTTCATCAGATACGCTACCGACTAAAGAAAAAACAAGGGTCATGTCAGCGTTTCAATGCGATATATTTGAATGCTATGGCACTTCAGAAATCGCGATAGCCACATCAATAAAAATTGGTTCAGATGACGCTCTAAATAACACAGTCGGAACACCTGCACCAGAAGTCCAAGTTCGGATACTTGATGAAAATGGTTTGGATATAAAAAGCGGTGAAGTTGGTGAAATAGCCTGCAAAACTCCGCTCCTATTCTCTGGCTACTATCAAGATAGCGAACGTACGTCTCAAGTCATGCAGGATGGATACTTCAAGACAGGTGATCTTGGCCGCGTGGATGAGAATGGATACCTTACCTATTGTGGCCGCACGAAATACATGATCATTTCTGGCGGTATCAATGTTTACCCGACTGATATTGAGAACACTGTATTGGAGCTTGATGGTGTGAATAAATGTGCTGCATTTGCAAAACCACATGACACATTGGGCCACCAAATCGGCGTCGCAATCGTAAAATCCAATTCTGATGACGGAGAAAGCCTAACGGCCCGCAAAATCCGAAAATTCTGCATTGATAGATTGGCAGATTACCAATTGCCAACGAGCATAATTTTCGTTGACGAACTCCCATTAAACCACGTCAGCAAACTTGATAGAGCAACACTTTCAGACATGTACGGAACACCCAATTAAATGACACAAAACCGAAAACTAAAACTAGGTGTCATAGGCGGAGGAATAAACTCCGCTGTTGGGTATGCACATTTTAGTGCGTGCAATATAGATGGCTTGTTTGAATACACAGCTGGGTGCTTTAGTGCCGACCCAGAAATCAATGCAAAATCTGGCCAAACTTATAATGTGACACCTGACCGCGTTTATAATAATTGGCGTGATTTATTAGACGCTGAGAAAGGTCAACTCGACGCACTCTTAATTCTAACGCCAACACCAGACCACTTTGAAAATGTGTCCGCTGCGATTCAAGCTGGGTATAAAGTCATTTGTGAAAAAGCGTTGGTTAGCAATCAACATGATGCTGAAAAATTACGACGTTTAGTCATCGAGAATAACGCTTATCTTGCTGTTACTTATAACTATTCTGGATACCCAATGGTCCGCCACTTGAGGCAGATGATTGCAGATAATGCTTTAGGGACGATTCAACACTTACAATTGGAAATGCCCCAAGAAAGCTTTGCGAGGCTAAATGCGCAAGGGGAACCTCTCATTCCACAATCGTGGAGACTTAAAGATGGAGAAGTTGCTACAATCCACCTAGACCTTGGCGTACACCTTCACCATCTCGTCTATTACCTATTAAGATCAACCCCCGCTGAACTTGTCGCAACTCAAAGAAAATATGGAAGTTTCGACGTTATTGATGACGTTAACGCGACGATCAATTATAGCGCAGGGTTTTCAGCTCAGCTCTGGTATTCCAAATCCGCCATTGGCCACCGCAATGGACTTAAGTTACGCGCCTTTGGAGATAAAGCTTCTGCTGAATGGGTGCAGGAAAACCCAGAAATTCTCCAATTGAATCACGCGAATGGAAGACGCGAGACACTTGATCGTTCGTCAGAAGATTTAGCACGATACAGCTCAGGTATAGAACGTTTCAAAGTCGGTCACCCGGCAGGATATATTGAAGCTTTCGCGAATCTATATAAGGATATTCACGAAGATATACTGACGCGTAAAGTTGAAAACTTGTCGAATTCAAATGAAGTATTTGGCGTCGACATAGCTTTGGAAAGCATTCAACTCATGCACGCCATCAAGGCCTCATCCGATAGGCGAGAATGGGTCAAGTTAGATGAAAATGTTTAGGCTAGGAATTTGGAACATATGACTTCCGTAACAAAAGAAAAAATCCAGCTGCTTGTAACCCAAATACTGTCTAAACGTGCTCCCCTTCCTGCAAATATTCTAGAAATTGACCAATTTGATTACGTCGAAAAAGGGATTGTGGATTCTTTTGGCTTGATCAGTCTGGTTTCAGATCTTGAAGACGAATTAGATATCGAACTCGAAGAAAGTGACTTTCTTCAAGATAATTTCAGGCAGGTGAATGGCCTTATAGATATTCTTTTAGATGCATCGTCTCGCCAATAAACAGGCAATTATAAAATGGCAAAAATAACGGCTGAAACCTTAGTTGAAAAAGAAGTCAAAAAGCGTGGACTTGACGGTGCTGTTGAGTTTTTCTCGCGTACTTTTGAAATTAAACACGACATGACTTATCTAAGTGCATGTGCAAATATTCTAACGCATTACTATGATGAACCTGAAAAATTCGTCGGCCTATATTGGAGTATTAGATCTCAATTGTTTGCACTTAGCGGACAACTCGATCAAAAAGCCCACAACAAATTATTGTATGGAAAATTGGCGAGACATTTTTTTCGTTTTTCAAAAAAAGTCGGAGAAAACATAATATGCGATCACAAAGTTTCAGACTCCGATAATGTAGATCGCATTGTCATACTCATCGCTCAATACCTTAAGCCGCCACATTCACCGACGATGGCTGCCGCTGAATTTGCCAAGCGCTTTATTGATCATAATGGCGCTGAAGTATTGATTGTTGACGCGTCCGAACTCCCGCTTAAAAAGCGATCCACATTTCATCCACCATTTTGGGGAAACCGAACGAATGAAACAGGTTATTCAACCTCCGAATTCGACGGCAGTACTTTGGATTTGTATACTGCGACAAGCGACGTCATAAGCGTTGAAAAAGCGCAGCAAATTATCGATGAAATATCCAAATTTGGCCCTGACGCTATACTCACTATTGGCGACAGTATGGTGTCAGCAGAAATTCTTAGCCAGTATTGGCCAGTCGTGTGTTGGCCTTCAACACAGACTGAACCTATTAGTTCTGCACCAACACAATTTTACCGCTCCATTGAACCACACAAAATGGAAATAGAGTGGAAAAAGCTCAAATTGGCACCGCCTACCCTGATCAAACAAGATTTTGATACACAGAATAACATTCCCAATCTGCATTCGGTTGATCGAGAACAACTAAGATTGCCCGAAGATGCATTTGTATTTATCCTTGTCGGCGCACGCATCAAGCAAGAGCTTTCAACTGAGTTTCAGCAACTCATGATCCGCGTTCTAGAACACGACCCAAAAGTTCACATGCTCATTCTCGGTGCAGAAAAATTTGAAATACTAAACGAATTACATGCTCACAAAGACAGGCTCCGTCTTGTGCAATTTGCAACAGATTTACGCGGAGTGATCAGTCTTTGTGATGCCTTCCTCAACCCGCCTAGGCAAGGTGGTGGCGGCGGTGGATATTTGGCCATGCTTGAATCACTGCCAATACTCACGCTTGATGATTGTGATGTTCAGATGGGTATTCTGAATGATGCAGCAGTGTCCGATCTAGCTGAACTAGAGCAACTCGCAAAAGACGTTGTCACGAACGAAACCATACGCAATGAATACATTGAAAAGTCCAAGAAACGCGTAAGTGATTTCATGACACCCGAAGAGTCATCCACAATATTATTGTCGCATTTAAAAACAGCGAAAATAGACTTCCTGGAAAATCAAAAATAAACTCAGAGAAAGCCGATAAGCTCCAATACAGGTCTATTTTATAGGCGTGAAATACATAACTGTTTCAGACCAACCTTCAGTATAATGACGTAGGTTGATTTTGTAATTTTTGTTTAGGCTCAGCAAATATTCTGGCACCTGCCAAAAATCATCCGTCTTGTGATACACACATATCGCCAATGTCGGATGATTTTTCAGTATAGTTTGCTCCGCCCCTTTAAGAGCGGCCATCTCATGTCCTTCTATATCCAGCTTTATAAAAGAAACGCTTTGACCCGCCAGGCAATTATCCAACGTATCTGCTTGAACTTCTATGGGACCGGAATCTGAAATCGCGCTGATAGTGCCGCCAACATCATTAAAGCGCACAATGTCTCGTTTATCTGACAGTGCCTTTTCATGAAAATGAGCTTTTTCTTGCCCCTTAAAGCTCTGTTTTGCGGCCAACATATTCTTTGCAGAAGGTTCAAAAAGATGAACAGCTTTCACCTCAGGATAACGTGAAAAGAACAATTTCGCTGTATCACCGTCATATGCTCCGCCATCGACAATGACATCACCGTTTTTTATCGGAGCGACTGGGTCAAAATACTGATTTTCCAAATCAAGCTGATATTCCTTCAAGTACTCGGCATCGCCCGTCATCCGGAAAGATATTAAATCGTTCAAAACCTGTTTGGATTTTTCATCATCTAGCTGATCATCCAACCAATCCCACTTGTCAGAATATTGAACCAAGCTCGAATGTGCTTCTTTTGCAAAGGACAGTTCTGGCACGATGTCCGGCAGCAACTGACTTAAATCATGATAAGAAACAGACTGATCAGGAGCGATTGCAAGCAATCTTTTGTAAGCTGATACGGCGTGAATGCTGAACACACAATTCACAACACATGCGCGCTCCGGCAAATCCTCTAACTTGATGATCGGTAGACCATTCCATTCAGAATCGGATGTAAAATCATCAACAATCCCTTCCAATGAACGCGCTTCATTCAGTGCCCAAGCATGCTCGTTTCGACCAAACGCATAAATTTGGTTTGCCTCAATGCTGGCAAGTATAGTTGAAGCGACGGGGTCCATACCTCTACGAGACAGTCTTTCCATCAGTTTCGAGGGTTTATCTAACATGAATACTCCGTACCCCGACTAGCAATACAAGAAATAATTATAAGCAATACCTTAACTATTTGCGTGCAAATTTAAGTATCTAAGAAAGATATTATGAAAAACAGCAGCAAACATAATATAAAAATAATGCAGCCGAAGCTTCCACGTTTCGACCAGCTGCAGCCATATCTTGAGCAAATCGATGCCAGTGGGATCTACACCAATTTAGGACCACTTGTTCGTCGCTTTGAGCAAAAACTCGCAGACACATTTGATGTACCTGCTAAACGCGTTATCACCACATCAAACTGCACATCGGCTCTACATCTTTCTATCCTCGGGAAAAAGAAGACAGGCGCATCATATTGCCTCCTACCGTCATGGACATTTGTTGCAACAGCGCACGCAGTGAAAGCCGCCGGCCTCGAGCCCTACTTTCTCGACGTGGACAAAGATACGCAGCAATTGTCATTTCGCGAAGTATTACGCGCTTTAAATAAACTCGGGCCAGATGCCGTAGCTTCAATTGTTTTGGTTGCGCCATATGGATCACCTATTGATCTGGAAAAATGGGAAACATTTCAAAGTGAATTCGATATTCCCGTTATTTTGGATGCCGCAGCAGCATTTGACACAACGCGCGCTTCAAAAATAACAACATGCGTAAGTCTCCATGCAACCAAAGTCATGCCTGCCGGTGAAGGCGGTCTCATTTTGGCGACTGAAGACGACAATGCAGATGCTTTTCGAGCCGGTACGAATTTTGGTTTTTATCAATCAAGAGAAGCCGTTTATTCTGGCATGAATGCCAAAATGAGCGAATATCACGCCGCCATAGGGCTTGCTTCACTCAAGGATTGGCAATCAACAAAGCGCCGTCTCCTACACATATGTAGCCAGCTTTCCGACGGCATTTCACGTATTGATGGCGTCAAACTACAAGACGGCTTTGGTCAATCCTGGTTCAGCAATACGACCCAAATCCAGCTTGAAAATTCAGATGTTGGCGAATTGAAATCATTCCTCACGGAAAAGGGCATTGAAACACGTAGATGGTGGAGCACTGGTTGCCATAAAATGAAAGCTTTTGAGCAGTGCAAAGCAGGTGACTTGGCAGTCACTGAGAAACTAGCCGCCACAACTATCTCATTGCCCAGCCACGCCAATGTGCAAGCCAATGAAGTTAGCCACATATTGAACAGTCTTGAAGAATACTTCCGCCAATCCGCGACAAATTCAGCGCAAAGCGCCGCCTAACTCGGGTCTGACTGGCAAAGGCTTAACTGTCCTAAAAATACTGATAATGTGGAAGCTATTTATCGCTATTCACAGCCATATGAACAAAAATCACGCGACTTATGTCTCCCTTTTCATTGATACGAACAGCTGCTCGTTCTCGAATGAGTTTGAAGGAATTATCCTGAAGCAAAACAAGCATAGTATGATCGAGAGACCGCACTTTTCCATCGATGATCGACTGATACTTTTCGCGTACTGATTTTCTGTGGTCAGGATGCACAAGGTTGAGCCAGCTGTGAATGTCATTCCACTCAGGACGTTTTTCACATTCATACAGTTCTACCCATCCACGTGACACAGTCACCGCTGATGTTGAAACGGTCCATTCCATAATTCCTGCTTCTAGAACATCAGCAGCAATTGTCGCGCGCGCAATCGCATCGTCATTCACATTGATACGCCTGTCGCGCTTATTCCATTCATTCTGCACCATCAAACCATAGACCATCATGCAAAGTGCACCGGGACCAAACATGATAAGCAACCAAGCGTATTTTTCTTTCAAAATACGGAGCAAAGATGATGGGCGGCTTCCGAACACATAGGCTAGACTTTCATACTTTGATGAAACGAGTGCAGCCTGAAGGTATTTTCGTTCAGCAGGGTTATACATTTCCCACCCCACAATGACGTCATTCTTCGCTCGCGGCAGGTCAGCATCTATTTCTCTTAGTGGAACAAATCGGTTTTCTTTATATTGTCCACCACTCAAGACACGTCCACGAAAGTCTACTAACGCAGCTAATGATAAATTCTGGCCTTCTCCAGAAACCAAATATTTGTCCAGTGCCGCACGTTTGATAACAAACACCATGCGTAGATCGTCCGATACACGCTGGGACAAGTGAAGAATATCACCTGTTTGCGGGATGAGCTGAAACTCATCTTCAAAATATTCTGTTTCCGAATAGAGCTGACTAGATGGCTGAAGATAACCGCCTTCATCTAGCGAAGTTCCAACACTGAATAAAACATCATTGTTTCTGTTTACAGCAATCATGCCTAATGCAGAGACACCGCTGATCTTTGCAGATATATCTCTTCGCAATTGACGAATTTCATTCGGATCTTCGGACTTGACTGCAGCAAGGGTAGGTTCTTCTAAATCTTCCAAAGTCGTTTCATATACTCGTAGTAGATTATCGACTTTCAAGGCACCAATCTGGGCGCTGGCATCTGCATGAGCTCTGTCCTCATTCTTCAATGCATCCGAAGTTGCAGCCACAAACGCAACCAACCCAAGCAGGAGTCCCAATACCAAAATGGTATAAAGACCAATCGCCAATAAGGGATCGGAGAAAGACCTCTTACGGCGAGAATGCTTTAAACCAGAGGAAAAGATATTGTTATCGGAGCCCGCGCTAGCGTCTTGCGCTATTGAATGAATACTCATTTTTAGACACCCCCATCCATAAAGGGATCTTCAAGGAAATCACGGCTGACAACTGTGTTACGTCCTCCAGGTGTGAACCGTAGAGATACGCCAATATAGCTTTCAGAAAATGCCTGACTGGATTGAAAGTGCGTCGATAGACCCGCAAACCATTTTTCGCTTAAGCGTTTTTCAACCTTCAAATTCGCGGATAATGCCAGTTTGGATTCACTTTCACCTTCCACGCGAACGAGATTGTCTACGCCTGCGATTGCAAGATTTTCTGCGTCTGTTTTTACCGCTTCGTATGCGACCGCGCTGTCTAGTTTTGCAACCCAATCACGCGCATCTTTTGTCTGCAAGTGGAGCGACCACCCGGCTCTATTCATTGACTTTGGGCTAAAATATCCACCTTTACCAAAAGTGTGGAAATTCTCATTATTGTCGTAACCGTCTGTGCTTGCGAAAGGTCCCGTTGACAAATATTCCAGCTTTTCGTGAAAAACGTTTTTGTGAACAGCAAGCATCGCACCTGCGCGCTTATTACGTTCAACATTTTTACCCTCAAGATTTGTCCCATGTCCTGACAATTTGACGCTGTAATTTTTTACGACTTCATTTTGAACCTGAGCTTTCACCCCCGTCTCAACAACGCGGCCCCAATCTTCAACTCCTCCAAGCTCACGACCACTCAACGATGTCGTACTGTCTGCCCGTGCTACGTTAAATGCACGCGCTTGCACTTGATCTTTCCAGCGCACCTTGAGGTCAATTGTTGGCTTAGCTGACACGACTGCGTTTATTGGAGTTGTGCCCAATGTCAGGGTTGTCGCGAGATCACCTTCGCGCTCGATTTTTAATCGCGGAGAATAGCCATTCGTCTCATGACGGTTTCCAGCTTCATCTCGTCCTGCGCTCAATCCAAATTTAGTGACGCCCGCATTCACGCTCCACTTATCCACTTGAATTCCGATTTCGGTATCAGCCACATATCCAGACAACCTTCCAGCACCCCACTCACCCGTTTTGTTGCGGAAAGCTACAGTCTGCTCAATCCAAGGCATATCAATACCTTTTAGGTCTTCATGTTTCTCAGGTGCCAATTCGTAAGCTGTCAGGTAATGCCGCTTCCCTCTTACGACATCTGACATTGCGTTGCTGAAAGCTTGAATTAATGGACCTTCATCTGCTTTGACAATTTCACGAACGCTGTTTAAACGCCCCGTCTTTTGCAATCCAAGCATCCAACCAGTCGCCGCTTCTTTGCTCGAAGTACGCTGATATAGACTTTGAAATTGCGCAATCGCAGCGACATATTTTTTAGCCTCTAAATAGCTCCAACCTAGCTGATATTTCGCACGGTCATTGGAATTATCTGCCTCTAACGCTTTGACTGAAAGACTTATAGCCTTTGGGAAATCCGCATTCTCGTGAGCCATTGCCGCTTCTTTCAACAATGCACGCGCTTTGACGTCCTTGAACGATCCCTCAAAGCCTTTGTAAGCTTCAATCGATCTTTCAGAAGTTGAAACTGCTATAGCAGTATCCCCAGCCTTCAAGGCAGCATTCGCAATATTGAGGGCAGCATAGGCCTGCAATTCAGCTTGTTTATGAGCGTAGTCTGTATTCGCTAATGTCTCTTTAGCAACGACCACTTCATTCTGCCCCAATTTAAACTGAGCAAGTGTCTGCCCGTAATAGGCGTCATTTGTATTCTTGACTGATATGGCTTGCGTAAACGCAGCTTCAGCTAGATCCGGATTTACATCCAGAGCTTTCCAACCAATCTGAGTTAACCGCCCGGTATCTTTTTCATTTTTTGCCAAATCATACGCAAATTCAAAATCATTCTTTTCAAAAGCGTGTTCAAAGCGAAGTTGGAAAATCTTCATGTCTAACTTGTCAGTCAGCGCCTTTTCCATACCAAAGGAATTCGCGGTTTCTGCGCGAAATATTTCCAAACCTTCTAAACCAAGATTCTCCATCGATAGCGATACAACAGCCGCAATACGCTCCTGCGAATAGCAAGTACGTGCAGCGTTAGACAGTAAGCCTGTCGCGCTATCTTTCCATCCAAGACCATTCAATGCAGTAAGACGCGCTTCTAACGATATAGCTCCATAGCAGTCAGCATGTGCTGTTAATTCGATAACACGATGCCAGCTCTTTTCTTCGACCAAATTTTCCAAGGTCTCCCGAAAAAGTCCCTCATTTATGCTGGAACGGATGTGTACCGACGGAAGCCAACCAGGGTTCTCCAACAGAGTTTGTTCGACTTGCTTTCTCGCAAGCTTCCAATTTTGAGCCGTTAGCGCTTGATGAATTGCACTTTCATCAACGAACTTCGCAGAGCTTTCTATCTTTGCCGCACTAGCTGTTTCTGTAGGGATACCCAGACGTACTGAGGTAACAATACGCCCCTCACCCGTCGAAGGCACAGCATGCACTAACGGCAAAGCCATTCCGACTAAGCAGCATACAAGCACCAATTCACCAATTTTTCGAAATAAGACAGAAGAGATTTGCATTAACCGCCTCCCCTTACCCGTCTACGAATGTAAGTTGTGACACCTGTAAGAACGAAGGCAATTGCAAGAAGAATAACAAACAAGTATCCAACCCATTTCCACGGCTCACGCGCATTGTGGAAAGCAGCTTTATCTTTTGGCTCTAGGTCGCCAACGAAGAAAGTGGCCTGAGGCAACTCAACAGCAAACGTGTCTGCTTTCTTTCTCCATACCGCCAGCTCACCATCTAGCTGTCCCCAGTGGGAGTGAGCCACAAGGTTTCTGACTGATTTTAGCAAACTTGCATCATTTTCAGCTGTAACGATTGTTACGAGTCCGTTTTTAAAGACGGGGTTCACACCTTGAACAACGAGGCCGCTGGAACCCAACGCGCTCAAACTGACACGGCGAACAAAGTTATCTTCACCCGAAGCAATGTTTAATCTGTTCTGGATTTTGAATACGTTATCCAGCTGGTGACGTGACCCGACAATAAGTGCATTTTGCTTTGGAATTTCACCACCAAAAGTCACATCTACATTACGGTAATCTGTTGCTTTTACCTGCCCTAGGCGCGCGGCAACCGTCCATGTCGCTGCAATATTTTCACTCGTTTTACTTGCGGCAATAAGAGAGAAATCAGACTGATCCGCACCAGAATACGGATATCCTGTTTCTTTCATCAGGCCCAAATTTGGCAGCTCTACATATTGAGACGCTTCTGGAAGATGTAAAATGGATGTGTCTTCAAGAACAAAAGCCAGATTGCGCATATTACGTGACGAACATGCTCCAACTTGTTCATCATCAAGCTGTGCTTCAAATACAATACGGTTTGAGCCAGGACGGAATGCGCTAACAGGTAGAAATACATTATACCCTGGTGCAGCTTCCCCATTTGGGTTCGTCAAAGCGATTGCGTTTCTAAACACATCATTTACGTGAATGTTTATGACTGAACCCGGCTCAAGGCCCGCACCATAAGCAAAATCAAGTGAAAGCTTAACTTGCTCTTCTTCATGCGGGAACCAGTCTGAAGACAGTTCAAATTCAAGTGGTATCCAGGCGCTTTGCTGTCCAATAGATGTGTGAGTCTTAAACTTTAGATCGGAGAACTTGTAAGAGACACCATCTTCAAGCGACAAACGTGCGTCAGCTTTGAAGCCTAAAGGTACATCTTCTTTTAGAACTGACAGCTGATCGACTGCTGCGAATGGAAATTCTGTTGCTATAAGACTTTCAACTGCAAGCTCAACCTCTTCTGCAGTGCGTCCAGTCGCGATCAATGCAAAACGCGTTGAATTCTGAGGAGCAGAACGAAGAATAATCTCTCCACCCGCCTCTTCACTTGGTGATAAATCCCAACCTGTTTTTGCATTTATTTCGTCAAATGTGCCCACAATAACCAGATCACCGGACAGATCCGAATTTTCTACCTGTGTCAGGTCGCCTAACGCAGCATGTTTGAGGCTTGGCATTCTATATCCAAGACGGTTTGCTATCGTTTGCGAAAGCAATGTTCCCCATTTTAAGTGCTCGTCTGATACATTTGCTGGGGTAACGATCGTCACATCATCAATGCCACCCACGCCAGCAGAAACAAAATCATCTAAATCGGCAATCGTTCCATTAAACTCGCGGCGAGAGTAAGTCAGCTCCAGATAGGACAATTGTGTATCAATATCAGTCCATAATTCCGCGGCCGTCGGATCCTGACACTCGTAAGTATAACGTTGTTTTGCTTCTACACGGAAAGTGTTGAACCCGGCTTTCAGAAGCGCTGGATTGATCGTAATCTGATCAACAGCGGCATTGTTTGTTGTTGAAGCTGGCAATTGGGTCGCAAACTGACCATTCACATCCAGCCGCAAGTGAGGATCCGCTTCTCTCATGGCATAACTGGATGCATGGCGAAGAACCAATCTCGCAGATTCTATATTCGCTTGAGGTGCAATTTCTACTGAAAGCACATCTACTGCATCCACACCTAACAATCGGATAGATCCAGATTGGGATCGAACAGCAGCCAGAGGAACCCTTACTTTGTAAGAATTTTCGGCCAGTTCTACCTCGGAAATCTGCCCATCGGGACGCTCGTGAACAAATACATCCTCTTGTGCCCAAGCGCCTGTTTGAAACGTTGTAACGGCTGCAATAATAGTCGTTGTAAAAATGGTTAGGAGACTTCTCATAAGCTACCCCTGTTAAAAATAACATTGATGTGTGACGTTGCACGATTGAAGATAAGCCTCTGCAACATAATGACTTTTCCGAAAATATTACCTTTAGTACTTCGCTTGGATTGGAATTCTTTCCAATTGCGACTACGCGAATAAACAAGTGAAATAACTGATTTCCATTGCTCGGCATTTTCGAGTTTGAAGATAAGTCCAAGAAGGAAATAGTCGCCCTTATCGATGACTGCCTGAACACGCATATCGAGAGTTGATGATGATACTGCGCCTAGATCCAAAGCATCCATCGACACGGTATCACCCACTTCGATTTTCCCGGCCATCGACTTTGAAAGTCTAACGCCCATACCAGTCACTGAAATATCTTCTGAACGACATTCAATCACCTCATCCCCGACAAGAATGTGAACGTCTTTTTCGATTTCAATTCGCGGAAATTCTCTGCGTTGTGAACGTTCGAAAAGTACGCCAAGAGCACCAACCATCAATATTAGGTGGAGGGTGTTCCACGTCAGGGCGGAGACGATGTAACCCATATCTTCGGGCGTTGTAATCCAACGTATTATTCCGCCAATCTGCCCCAATATCAAAATCGTAATTAGCACATAGAATGGTTTCGCAAGTGGCGAAATAAACGCATTGTCCAAATTTTCGCCTTTCGGCGTAACAGCAAAAGTAGGCGCGCGAGGGTTTCTGAAAACCTGCAAAATCGCACCGGCACAATGCACGGACTGAATGACTTCATATAGCTCAGAAACAAGTATCCAGCGCGTTCTGCCATACAATGTTGCAGACAGAAGAACCGCGCCGACAATGTGCGGCAGTCCATAGGCAAGGAACGGCCCTAGTTCGACCGAATAAATCGGTACGCCAAAAAGCAAATACACGAGCGGAGCCATAATAAATGCCATTCTGGCCAATGGAAAAAACCAGAAAAAACACGAATTCATATAACAAAGGCGCTGCGCAATTGTCAGTCCTGATTTTAAGAGAGGATTCTTTAAAAGAAATATCTGAACCATGCCCTGTGCCCAGCGCATGCGTTGAACGATAAAACCCGTAAATGTTTCAGGTGCCAGACCCGCAACCATAGGCTCTGCAACATACGCACTATTGTAACCGCGGCCGTGAAGTTCCAGTGCCGTTTCGGCATCCTCTGTAATCGTCTCACCTTGAATCCCACCGATTTCCATCAGGTATTCGCGGCGCAATACAGCTGCAGAACCACAGAAAAATGAAGCATTGAACCCATCAAGGCCTTTTTGGATGACACTGTAGAACATCTCGTTTTCTGATGGCATATCCTTGAAAGTATCTAGATTCTTCTCCAGTGGATCTGGGTTCAAGAAGAAGTGTGGCGTCTGAACCAAGAAAAGTTTCGGATCATTTGTAAAGTAACCAACTGTTCGCGTTAAAATGTCTGCAGTCGGCACATGATCAGCGTCTAAAATAAGAACTAACTCGCCATTTGTCTGCTTTAATGCAGAGTTTACGTTACCCGCTTTCGCATGGTCATTCTTTTCACGTGTCAGATAGGAGGCCCCTGTTCGCTCACAAAGTGCCTTTAAAGTTTCATGGCGTTCCTGTGCCTCTTTTGCCTTTTGAGCATCTTTCTGCGTTCGCTTAGCAACGGTTCCACCATCATCCAGCAGATAGACATTGACCCTGCCTGCTGGATAGTTGACGGCCTTGGCCGCCCTCACTGTGACCTCCAGCAAATCATCTGCTTCATTGTATGATGGAATAAGAATATCAACTGTCGGACAATCATCTGCGGCCAATGGCGCAGGTTCCGGCTCACGATCTGGCGGATCGACCGACAGGAATGTTGAAAGAAGCAAAATAGCAAAACCATAAAGCTCCGCACCAAACAATGCCGCACCAAATCCCATCGCGAGAAATCCCTCGCTTGGCAGCGTCTCTGCAGCACGCCACAACATATAGCGCATGCTTGTAAACACGGTCAGCAAAAACATGAATATCCGCAGAGGACCTTGAGTCGGGTCTATCCATCCCACCAACACAAAGAGAAATACCGTCGTGCCAGCCAAGACTGTTTGTCCAGCAACATCCACAGGCGTCGCAGACAATACAGCGACGGCCAGCAATGCAAACATCGCTATGTACGACCGGAATCCCGCATATTGGTATATGGAGTTATTTTTAGACAATAAAACTAACCTTCAATCATAAATCAAAGGTAGTATCCACGAACATAGTTAAACTATGGGATTGTAAATCGGGGCAATTGCAGAACTCAACTAAACGAGAGTTTTACAGCTGTAAATAAATTGTCTGATAATTTTTACTTTTGAAAACAATTCAGTGAATTATTGAAAAAAGGCCGCCTGCGACATCACGAAACGAAGCCATACCCGCGCTGATCACGACTACAGAAAGCGTGATTTTTCCTATATTAACGGAATCATCTATTACGTTGATAATTTTTTGGGTCATATTGTGTAGTTCTGTGATTATTTTATTTTCTAACTACAAATAACATTACACTTTGAAATTATCGTTCATTGTATACCGCAACTTTCCAAACAAAAGTGGTAACTTTATTTACCATAAAAACTTCGTGCAAAATGAAATTGGATAACTAGCAATAAAATCGGCACTTCATATTAGTGCAGAAAAATAGATGTACACATGAATGTCATTGAAAACATGGTGCGCGGTACAAGGTTCGAACTTGTGACCCCTACGATGTCAACGTAGTGCTCTACCACTGAGCTAACCGCGCGCAGACCTGTTGGTCGCATTTAGAAGAGCGGTTTTTAGGAGTTTAAGGTAGACTTTGTCAATCTCAATATTCGCTTTTTTAGTAAATGGTGCTGAGCGATAGAAGATTGAGAAAGAATGTAATCTAACAATCCGAAGGTTTAGGGCGAGATACATAAATATCAAAGCCCTAAAAACCAGATCGGTTTAGCTGGCTTCAATAGCATCAAGTAATTTGTGCAGGTCCGTCGCATCTTCCAAGAATAAATGCTCTCTAGCAGCATAGTTACGTTCACGCGCAGATAGATAGTCTTCCCAATTCGCGTTTTCCAAGAACTCAACCACAGCATCAGCGCTGGCTTCAGGTAAAACATGTCCTAAATTGTGATCTCGCACGTAATTGGCGCTTTCCTGTCCCTTAATGGTCAATGGCACAACACCAAGCGCCCCACCCTGATAGATACGATTGGGCAGCAATAGTGGGGAATTCCCATTCGGGTCAAAATAGTCGACACACCAGTTAAAGTGAGCCGGACCATAAATTTCTTCAATGTGATCAGGCGTACGGTATTCGCCGCCAAATTCTACATTATCTATACCAGCGAATGATTTTTCGAAAAGTTCGGGATAGATTGTCTGCTTACCGCGAAAATAGAATTTAACCTTCGAACCAAGACGCTTCGCGGCCTCAGACAGAATTTCCATTGATTTTGGACACCGCAGTGTACCGTGCCAGCAGACAACCCACGGCTCGCCGCCATCTTCAGTTTGTTTTCGATACGCATTCATTTGGTCTGCAGACGGCATCTCACCCATTTGCTCAGAGAGAAGCTTATTTTCCCAGACAAAGTGTTTGCCTGAATAGTTTTGATACTTTTCAAAATATCCACTCACAAACCCCGGAGACGTCACAACCAGCAAGGATGTATTGCGAAGAATAATCTTTTCCAGAAAACGAAAGACTTTTCCTTTAAGGCCTCCGCCAAAGAAAAATTCTTGAATATCTGGCACATCATAAACGAGTTTTGCTTTTGAACCGGTCAGCATTTTTGCAAGCATTCCGATAAACATCATATCAAAATTGCGCGCCATGATGAATTTGGCCGCTTTCAGATCCGCCTTATGTTGAACCAGTATCTTAAGGCCATTCAACAAAGCCGGAATGCGTTTGAGATAATTGTTATCAACCGTGACGCCTAATTCAACATTGTCCCATTCCGGTTGATAGTCAGCATTATTTTTCTGACGACGAAAAAAGAAGCCTTTGAGCTTAACACCCGCACTTTCCAGAGCCAGTGTCCGCTTGCGCGCATCCACATGGGTACAGTCATGGCCAAGAAACACACCATTCCCATACACAGTTTCGGAAAGCTCAGATTTTTCAGTAGTAATTACATTATCAACTGACTTGACGTCTTGGTTCATCGTTTTCTCAATATGGAGTCTGATTTTAGCTGGTTGGGCTCTATTTATGCAATCGACAAGCCAAGGTTTCGACTACAACCCTAACAATTACATCTTCAGACGATACGATTTTAGATCGACCTATTCGTGAAAACAATTCAATAAATTTGACGCTTTTCCACCCTGAACTCATCGACATATGCCCAAGCATGGCTAAGCTGCCCCCAATTAGTCTGCTATTTAGCGCAATGGACTTTCATGCGGGGAGCATTTCATGGAAGCTTTAGTCAGTCTCATAGACAATGTGAGCAACTTCATTTGGGGCGGAACTTGGGATGGAAATAGAATCCTCCCTGTTGGTCTATTAGCCGTATTCTTGGTGGGAACTGGTATCTATATGATGATACGATTGGGTGGACGTCCTTTGCTCCGCTTTGTCCCCGCATTAAAAGAAGTCTGGGATGGACGCAAAGCTCAAGGCGAAGAAGGTGCCATCACACCCTGGCAAGCGCTTTCAACAGCATTATCCGGACAAGTTGGAACGGGAAATCTGGCAGGTGTTGCCACGGCGTTAGCATTGGGTGGTCCAGGTGCGATATTTTGGATGTGGATTACAGCAATTTTGGGTATGGCACTCGCCTTTTCCGAATCCAGCCTTGCTTTAAAATACCGTGAAAAAGATGAATATGACCGCATTAATGGTGGTCCAATGTATTACATCAAGAATGGATTGGGAAAGAACTGGGGATGGCTCGCTGTTCTTTTCTGCCTTGGTACATTGGCGTCCGCCGCCGCGACTGGATCAATGATTCAAGCAAATTCAATCACCGAAGCGGTACAAGAGGTTGCGTCTTCGAATTTCAACTATGATTTAAGCGGCTGGATTGTTGGGGCCATAGTAGCAGGCCTCGTCTTTGCTGTTATCATTGGTGGTATTAAATCCATCGGATCCGTAGCTGGTAAAGTTGTTCCGGTAATGGCGGGTCTCTACGTCATTATTGCCCTTATCGTATTGCTGATGAATTTCACAAAAGTACCTGCTGCATTTGGTGAAATTTTCGCGCACGCTTTCGGATTTAAACAAGCCTTTGGTGGTGCGGCTGGATATGCCGTCATGCAAGCTATTCGATTTGGTATCGCACGCGGTCTATTTTCGAACGAAGCAGGACAAGGCTCAGCGCCGATCGCCCACGCGGCTGCTCAAACGAAAAACCCTGTTCAACAGGGTGAAATCGCTATGATTGGTGTATTCATCGACACGATGGTGATTTGTACCATGACGGCACTTGTTATCCTGACGGTTGAAGGAGACTTCAGGAAAAACTCGGCGACTCTGGCCGCTGATGCATGCTTCTCTGCAGATCACATTTCTATGCCGGCTCACCCAGTGGAGGGAGAAACCTATTCTAAGGGCGATCTATTCCCTAAAGCCAGCAAGATCGGGCGAAACTCTCTTCTCGCCAATAATGGTGCGACAGCCAAAGAATTGCTTCTCGCATGTAAAGCTAAAGATGCTTCGCTTGTGTCCGATGAAGCGCTAGAAGCTGCTTATCCAAGTATACTCGCAACGATTTCTGGTCCGGAATATGATACTTTAATTGAAGCAAAATCCGAAGCTGGAGATGACGTAAACCTACTTGAAGCAACGCAAACACGCCTTGCCGAGATTGATACGCAAATCGATGCGTCCCTCACGAAAGTAAAACACGCATGGCAATCTGATGCAGATTCAGCCGCCATCACAACGCGTGCCTATGCTGCCGCACTGCCCGTCATAGGCGTATGGGTAGTTCCAGTCGCATTGTTCTTCTTCGCATTCACAACCATAATTGGTTGGTCCTATTACGGAGAGCAAGCATTGACCTATCTCGTAGGAGAATGGGCAACGCATCCATTCCGCTTTGCGTGGGTCGCAGTCGTCTTTGCGGGCAGTATTGTCACCAGCACTGATACTTTGTGGCGCTTTGGGGATATCGCGAATGCATCCATGGCATTTCCCAACCTGATCGCAATCCTTGCACTTTCAAGTGTTGTGGTGGCGATGCACAAGAAAAATGGTGATGTAGATGTCCCCTCTAAAGAGGACTAGCTAACGATAATAAAAGGCGCTCAACCTGATACTAGATTGAGCGCCTTTTTGTATTTAATCGAATTCGACTTTGAACTTACTTACCATCCCAGTTCAAACGGTTGCGTACCGAATACTGTTTAGGTCTTTGGAACGTCGTCTGATTAGTCAGAGGCGTAGCTTCTTCAACCGAAGGCGCAACATTAGCTAAGTCTTCTTCAGTCATTAGCCCATATGTTCCACCGCCGTTTGCAAGCATTTGATCAGCAGTCTCACGTCCTTTTAATGCAGACGCATGTGCTTCAAATTCGCCAGCCATGCTAGCCGCACTATCTTCCCAAGTTGAACCACTACGGTGAACAGTGCTCCCTTGCTCTACAGGCGCATTGTGCACATTCGTGTATGCTGGCTGAGGCATAATTTCAGGCTGGAAACGACGTTGCGCAGTTTGAGGCTGCTCAAATGCTGGCGTAGAATAAGTCGTAGCTGCGTGAGATACAGTATTAGTCATTGAAGACGTTGTGTGAGCCGCAGGTGCATGTAGTCCCAATGCACGAAGCGTATCCATTGTCACGAAGCCCTGATGAGGCAAACCGTTCGCTTCTTGGAACTTACGTACAGCAGTCTCTGTCTGTGTACCGATAATTCCATCAATCGGTCCATTATAGTAACCGCGATCTTTCAAAGCACGCTGCAGATCAGTGATGGAAGAAGACTTCGCATTCGTATCACATAAAACTTCAACCCACTCAAAACGCTCAGGTGCACGCAATACAACGCGCTCCACCACTTGCGTGCGCGGTTCACTAATAGCAACTGCTGTATGCGCTGCGTTCAACAATTCTTGTGTCTGGATGGTTCTAAAGTCTGGCGCAGTTGGAACTTCATCAACACCACCACGGTCCACAAGAACCTGCTTTTGAACAGTGGCATATTCAGCATCAACCATCACAACTGATGTTTGTTCAGGCTGAACAAGCACGCGACGCGAAACTGTTTTTGTCTTTGCTGGAATATCAACAAGACAATAAACCTGCCCCGTCGCTTGATCTACTTTACGGTGTGAAGACAGATTTGAGCCAGGTTTCCAAACTTTACGCGCTTCTTGAACAATAATTGTCTCAGTCACTGTTTCAAACTGAGCAGGTGTCACAACAAGACGTTCGTGCGCTGGCTTAATCAGAACCTGTTCAGTGACTGTTTCATAGCGTGGTTGACGAACAACATACTGAACGCCTTCGTCTTTAACTTTAACATCCACAGAAGATGGTGCGAATTGGGCATCAATAATGGAGAGGCGCTCATAGGCCTCTTCTACAACGACTGTTTCAGGAACTTTTTCATACTGTGCAGGAATGGCAACGCGTGCAAAACACTGCCCTGCCTCCGCATGAGGCAACATATCGACTGGACTGTGAGAACCATGGCCATCTGCAAGCGCAGCTCCCGATATTCCAGCGACCAAAGCAGTCGCGACCAACAATCTATTCTTCATTCCAAAACCCCAATCAAAACTGGTTATGATGTAAGTTTCGCCCAATAGACGAATTCCCTATCTTACAGCAAAAACAGTGCCAGCTCCATTTTTACGCAGCTGGGCCAAAACTATTGGACGGTATTAGACACCACGGATATTGGAATAAAACTAACTTTTCCGGATAAGTTTTTCTCGGAAATTAGGAATTCGACAATACATATAAATATATGTTCTCTCTAGTATTTGCAGAGTCCCGTAGAACACGTTATTGCTACAAAAAAACAAATATGGACATGTGAGAATATCGAATGATGACGCCAGAGCTTGAGCCACGCCAGAATTGGACGAAAGAAGAAATATCCGCAATTTACGAATTGCCACTTCCAGATCTATTTTTAAAAGCTCAACAGGTACGCAAGGCCAACTGGCCTGAAGGGCGTATGCAAAAATCTCAGTTGCTATCCATTAAAACAGGCGGCTGTGCAGAAAACTGTGGCTATTGTTCTCAATCAGCTCATTTTGATACAGGTATCCCTGCTTCCAAGCTCATGGATGTCGATGCCGTTGTATCAGAAGCGAAAAAAGCTAAAGAAAATGGCGCAGACCGTTTTTGTATGGGTGCTGCATGGCGCTCCCTAAAAGACCGCGATCTTCCTAAAGTTTGTTCCATGATTGAAGCCGTAAAAGCTGAAGGCATGGAAACATGTGTAACGCTTGGAATGCTTAAAGATGGCCAGGCCGAAGCGCTGTCACAAGCTGGTCTAGATTACTATAACCACAATCTAGATACATCACGCGAATACTATGAAACAGTTGTTTCAACACGCACATATGAAGACCGTATCGAAACACTCGGAAAAGCCCGCAATGCCGGCCTAAACCTTTGTGTTGGTGGTATTCTTGGTATGGGCGAAGGTCGTGAAGATCGCATTGGACTATTGCACGAACTCGCCCAACTGACACCGCACCCGGAAAGCGTTCCAATTAATATGCTGGTCCCTGTTGAAGGCACCCCGCTTGGCGATCAAATCTCAAAAGCAAAGCCGCTTGAAATCGTTGAACTGGTTCGTGCGATCGCAACAGCACGTATTATATTCCCAAAAAGCTGGGTTCGCTTGTCTGCAGGACGTGAAGAAATGTCAGCAGAAGGTCAGATGATGTGTGTTCTAGCTGGTGCTAACTCAATCTTTGTCGGCTCGAAACTACTAACAGCTGACAATCCCGAAATGAGTGAAGATGAAGCCCTATTGGCAGCAATGGGCGTTGAGCAAGGTACATTTGCTGACAAACCATCTGCATGCGGTGTTCGCGCACCTGTGACCGCTGCTGAATAATTAGCGGTTTTCGGAGTTTATATTAAAAAGCCAGCTTCAATCGAAGTAGGCTTTTTTATTCAATCACTTTCAAAGAAAATAACGGACGCCAGCACAACTTTGCTGGCCCCCTTGCCCAACTGCTTATCAACAGCACGCTGCATTCTTGCACGCAATGCATCCAGATTGGGAACATCTCCGCTCGCATAAGGACCATTAGCGTATGACGTTACGGCCATGCGCATGGCATCCAATATACGTGGACGAATTGAATCAACATGCTTTCGAGTTTTGGTTTTTTCAATATGAAGCCCTGCATCCACAGCCAAAAAACCTGCAACCGAAAACCCAGATGTCACAGACGCACGAATACCAAATATAGGCACGTAGTCTTGTGATCCAGATATTTTCTTAGCTGTCGGGTCAATTGCACCAGCTTTTGGTTTCGCTGGAGCAGCATGCGCTATCGGTCCAGCAAACGCCAATGCGATAGCAGCAATCAAAGAATATCGAGCAATAAGGTTTTTCATAGGGCTATTCATACACCTACCACCTTAAGCACTCGTTACTTCCAAGTGACCGGAATAAGGCATTTTCAAGAAGCTTCTCGGGACATATCCAGAAAAACCCTCTTGTAAACTTCGAAGATAAACCTTTAGTGAGTATAGCTAATAAAAAGTGGAACGATTTGTGCGTATAGATTCGCATTGATCATTTTAAGGAGTTCTAAAATGCTGGCTGTGCTAGATGTCGTCATGATTATTCTGAGGCTATTGGTATGGGTTCTAATCGCCCAAGCCGTGCTTTCTTGGCTCGTGACGTTTGGCGTTGTGAACATGCACAATAAATTTGTGGCAACGATCTATAATTTCACACACCAGATCTCAGACCCTTTGACGCGTCCAATTAGAAAATTCATTCCTTCTATGGGTGGTCTAGATCTTTCATTCATCGTCTTGATCTTGATTATCTATTTTTTACAAAGCTTCATCATCCAGTATTTGTACCCAGCGGTTAGAAATCTCGGTATTTAGAAACTCAAGAATACCTTTTTAATAAATTCGGCTCGGACTAGTGGTCAAAGACATAATAGATCAGCTAAAGAGCATTCAAGATACAATTGGTGTTTACTTATGTGAGCAGCTCTAACAAGCCTATGGAGGCCCTGATGGCAAAACGAATTGATGGAAAAGCTATTGCAGCAGATGTACGTGCCAAGGTTGCTGACGCTGTTTCTCAATTGCCATCTAAGCCAACACTCGCGGTCATCCTTGTTGGTGAAGACCCTGCCAGTCAGGTCTATGTGAACTCCAAAATTAAACAGACAGAAGAATGCGGTATGCATTCCTTGCATAAAGTTCTTCCCGCCGACGCAAATCAGGCACAGGTCGAAGCCGAGATCGAAGCTTTAAACGCCAATCCTGATGTAGACGGTATTTTGCTGCAACTGCCTCTTCCAAAAGGATTGGACGCTGACGCAGCCATTGAAAAGATCAGTCCTGACAAAGATGTTGATGGCTTAACAGAAGCATCTGCCGGTCGACTTGTTTTGGGTAAACCCGGTTTGCGTCCATGTACGCCAAGCGGATGTGTTATCCTAGCGAAACGCGCGCTTGGAAATGATCTATCCGGCAAAAGCGTTGTCGTCGTTGGTCGTTCAATTCTAGTCGGTAAGCCAGCAGCTCTGCTCTTCTTGGCAGAAAACTGCACGGTCACGCTTGCGCATTCACGTACCAAAGACCTACCTGCAGTATGTCGCGAGGCTGACATACTCGTACCAGCTGTAGGACGTCCGCAAATGATTACAGGCGATTACGTCAAGCCAGGTGCCGTCGTCATCGATGTCGGTATTAATCGTATTGATGCCCCCGAACGCGGCGAAGGTAAAACGCGACTAGTCGGAGATGCTGAGTTTGATAGTTGTGAAGCTGTTGCAGGTCACATTACCCCAGTACCTGGTGGTGTAGGCCCGATGACGATTGCATGCCTGCTTCAAAACACTGTGCTGGCTGCATGTTCTCGTCGCGGATGGGAAATTCCAACAGCAATAAACGCGTAAAACTTGTCTCTTTCAAAACATCGCAAGCCTTTCCCTCAAGCTTGGTTACATTCCTTGTGGACCAAGCAAGATGGAATTTGCGTGATTTGCAATACACCTATGCCGCGCAATCGTTTCGATACGCCACACGCTAATGTCTGGAAGAAACAGCGCCCCACCTTTGACCACATCCACCCAAAGTCCAAAGGCGGGAAAGACCAATTGGAAAACCTTCAATTGGCACATGCCCAATGCAATAAAACCAAAGGTGATCAAGTCGACTGAGACGACGGGCTAATACCTCACGCATTGCTGTAGAAAAACCGATTTTTCTCCATTCACAAAATACCCCCTTTTCTATTTCTCTTATCCTGCCATAGTTAATGTGGGATCATAGCGAGGGATACGCGATGAGAGATGCATTAAAGCCTAAATCACTTGAGGCTCACTTATTTGGTGAGGGCCGAAAACGTATTTTAGCATTGGATGGCGGCGGTGTTCGCGGCATTCTCACATGCGGTATTCTCGAACAGGTCGAGGCTAAACTCGCAGCTCGCCTCCCTGAACACCAGCGCGAAGATTTTCGGTTATGCCATTATTTCGATTTAATCGCCGGTACATCCACAGGCGCAATCATGGCGACATTATTGGCGCTAGGATATAAAGTCAGCGATATTAAATCTCTCTATCGAACGCTCGCAAATGATGTATTTGGCGAGAAAAAACATGGTATTATCGGCATGGTGCCAAAGTTTGATTCCCGCAAACTGACTAAAGTCATCAATGAGTGTTTTAGAGACTTTCTGATCAGTAAAGGCGCAGACCCAGAGCACAGATTAGAACTTGGAACAGACTATCTTCAAACCGGCCTTATGATTTGTTCAAAACGGATTGATAAAGGTAGCCCATGGGTGCTGACGAATAATCCAAAAGCAAAATATTGGGAGTGGAATTCCCCGCACTGGCAGGGATATTACAAAGCCAATGGCGGACCCGGCGAAAAGTTCATCGCAAACAAACACTACATCCTTCAAGAAGTTGTGCAGGCCTCTGCTTCCGCGCCGTTTTTCTTAAGCCCTGTAGAGAAACAAATCTCATCCGCTGAGAAAGCTCTTTTCTTTGATGGCGGTGTTAGCCCTCATAATAATCCAGCAATGCAAGCATTTTTGGTCGCCACCGCGAAATGGCGCGACAACGCAAAGCCATGGCCTAAATGGAAAGGCGATCCAAAGTCTCCATTTGGATTTGGCTGGAAAACAGGTGCAGAGAATATCTCGGTTCTTTCTTTAGGCACAGGAGCCTATCGCCCTACTTTTGATGTGAAAGATTTTAAAGGTCGCATGGCAGGCCTCAAGGCGATCGAAGCGCTTCGCGGTATGATACCTGACACATCCACGAACGGGCTTACTTGGCTACAAGCCATGTCAGATCCGGCCTTCCCTGCTTTCATAAATTCCGAGCTGGGTGATATGGATGATTTGGGCATCATGAACGAATCTCTTCTTCACTTTCAACGCATAGATGTTGAACTCAATGAAGCTTCTATTCGTGAACTCATTGGAGATGAATTATTTAGTGGCAATCAATTCCTCGGCGACTTCCCTAAAAAAGGTGTCGAAGGCTTGATAAAATCCATGCGCGCATTGGAAAACTCAGCCACGACAAATATGGATCGATTGGAATTGGTAGGAGAATACCTAGGACAATACTGGTTTGGGATGGATAGATATGGTCGTAGACCAACGCCATCTCGAGGTGATCCTAAAGCAGATCCAGCATCTCTGATATTGCCACACGTCTTTGACGCATAAGTTTCATTTATCTGTCACATAAATCTGTGAAGTATGCTCCGAGAACAAATCAATTTCATCGAGTATAATTCATGCGTCTTCCAATTAAAACGGCTTCAAGTCTAACAAGCGTCTGCCTTTTCACAATATTTGCTGGCAACGCAATTGCAGAAGATGCATTCCGCTTTGACGACCACCTCCCTGAATACCTTAGTATTTCTGGTGAAACGCGAATGCGGTATGAAACACTCGATGGACAGTTTCGTGCAGGCGGCACCGGCAGTGACCAAATGCTGTTATTTCGGACTTTAGTGCACACAAAGCTTGATACTGGTCCCATCACATTCGGTTTAGAACTCCAAGATAGCCGGACTTATCTGGACGATGATGGCACACCAAACTCGAGCAGCATCACCAACCCGCTCGATATTCTTCAACTGTACGCACAATTTGATACATTTGGACTTCTCGGATCAGACTCCAAAACCAACGTCAAAATTGGGCGCCAGACAGTCAGTATTGGGTCTAAAAGACAAATCGAACGTGTTTCATTTGCGAATGTCATCAAAGCCTATACAGGAGTTCACGCCCTCTCGAAAAATGATCGCGGCGACGAGCTACACTTTGCCTATGTTGTCCCCATTGATCGCAATCCGGCGGACAGAATCAACGATCTAGATGACAATAGTCTTTCTGGCGACAGTGAAGAATGGGACCGCCGCATCTGGGCAATCCATTATCGCCGCGCGAATTTCATCCCGTCTATCGCAGAAGATATTTGGGGTGAGGTGTTCGTCTATGGCCTCAATGAAGAGGACAACTCGACCACCGCCACGCCTAATAGAGATTATATAGGTCCTGGATTTCGTCTTTATCGTAAACCAAAGACAAAACAATGGGATATGGATGTTGAAGGCGTCTGGAGAACGGGCTCTCGACGCGCCACATCTTTGCCAACAGATACAACTGATCTTGATGTAGACGCGCAAATGTTGTTTTCAGCGGTTGGGTATACGTTTAACGCGCCTTGGCAGCCGCGCTTAGCGCTAGAATATTATTACGCATCTGGTGATGAAGACCCAAGCGACAACAAGTTTGACCAATATGAACGTCTTTTTGGATCCCGCAGAACAGACTTAAACAACACATCCATTCATGGACCACTCACCCCTGCTAACCTGTCTGCGCCGGGAGCCAGAATACAAGTTAAACCAAATGATCGCTGGGATGCACGTCTTGCCTATTCTGCCGCTTTCCTAGCATCCGACACTGATGCATGGGTTATCGCCAAACAACGCGATGCCACGGGACAATCGGGCGACTTTATAGGTCACACATTAGATGGACGCGCGCGGTATTGGGTTATACCTGACAGCCTTAGATTTGATATGGGAGCGTCTGTCTTCTTAAAGGGTGATTTTGCGAAAAATGCCCCTAACGCATCGGATGAAGACGAGACATTCTTTGGCTATACGGCATTTATATTCAGCTTTTAAACGGCAAGTTTGCAAACATTCACTTGTTGTGAACCCATAACGCGCTTACATGGATGTCTGGTGGTTTGCTGCGGCGTTAGTGTTGGGAAGTTATATTCCAGCGACCTTACATTTTCATCAGGGAGCTGGCTCTGGTCTGGATCGTGGTCCTAACTACCTGGCGCCCACCTAGCTTGCTGGGTCGATGGGAATACACATGCCCCACGGCGACTGTGGCACCACCTTCACTAAGCTGAATGGGAATTGATTTTTGACCTCTCCAACTGCACAGCAAAAAGATCTACTTCGTGCTCACATGAAGGAAATTCGCGCCGAGTCAGCAGCGCGCGATCCTGATGCAGCTGAAAAACTGGCCGATCGATTCCCGATGAAGCTGCTAGACCGTTTTGGACCTGTTGTTGCTGGTTATAACGCCATTGGTGATGAACTCGATCCGCTCCCACTTCTATCAAAACTGAGAGAAAAAGGCGCTAAAATCGTACTTCCGCGCGTCGAAAACTCAGGCGACATGACATTCCGTCTGCATGAAAAACCGGAAGACCTCGTCAAAGGACCTTTTGGTCTATTGCAACCTGCATCCGATGCAGTAGAAATGCGCCCTAAACTCGTTCTCGCCCCGCTTCTAGCTTTTGATGCACGCGGCACGCGGCTTGGCTATGGCAAAGGGCATTATGACCGCGCGATCAAAGACTTAAGAGAAGATGGTCCATGTTTTTTCGTCGGGCTTGGCTATTCTCAACAACAAGTCGATGCCGTTCCTGCTGAAGCACACGACATTTCATTGGATTGGGCCGAGACACCGAATAATTCAGTTCCGTTATTTCTGGCTCGTGCTGCGCCACAGCCGCCTAAAGAAGTATCCTAACGACGCTTCGCCTCATTAATACCGCTTTGATCTGGTCAGATATTTTGCAACCTCAATTGAATAAGTTAGGGTTGTTATAATTGAGATAAACAAAGGGATTCGGTAATGGCATTGAATAGAACCCGTTTTTTGAAATTGGGCGCGGCGCTTTCGGTTACGATTGGAATTGCTGCCTGCTGTCACGCAAAGCCAAATGCAACGCCATTGGCAGACGCCAACAGCTGCCCTTTTGAAGTTTCTCAATCTTATGCGTGGGTCAATAAAATGCCTCACATAGCCGTTATAGATGCGAAGACACCACCGCGCTCACAAATGCTTCATGTAAAGGTTGATCTTATTCCTGAAGCAGCATTTGCATTGCTTCAACCCAATCAAGAAAACTCAACTGACAACGTCTTGGCTTTAGACCTCGTGGAATCACCCGCACCTGTACAGGCTGAAACTGGCGCGACCTATTCCCAAGGCGTGTCACGTGATGCGTATGATTCTATAGAAATTTTCTGCGAGGGTATGAAAATTTCACTGATCGAAAATATTGCAGAAGCCCACTAGTCTTTCACTCTATATAAATCAGCTATTCACATTTGGACTGCAAACGCGTAACACCTCACTTTTCCTCTAGTGAGTAAGTGCATGCGTTTAGCTTTTTTCGGAGACGTGGTCGGTAAATCTGGACGCGCAGCCATTTTGGATAATCTACCTGATGTTCGTCACGATCTCAGCCTCGATTTCGTCGTCGTGAATGGAGAAAATGCAGCTGGTGGATTTGGCATTACAGAGAAGATTGCAAACGATATTTTCGATGCTGGGGCAGACTGTATTACGCTTGGAAACCACTCGTGGGACCAACGCGAAATGCTCACCTATATCGAGCGCGAACCCCGCCTGATCCGCCCATATAATTACCCGCAAACATTGGAAATTCCGGGCCGAGGCGCGCACCTTTACACACTTCCAGATGGTCGCCGCGTATATGTTATCCAAATTCACGGACGCGTCTTTATGGACAGCCTTGATGACCCCTTTCAGGGCGTCTTGCGGGCACTCGATGAAGCCCCCTTAGGCGTAGTCGCAGATGCAATCATTATTGAAGTTCATGCCGAAGCGACATCTGAAAAGGCCTGTTTGGCGCATTTGGTTGATGGGCAAGCCTCACTTGTTGTTGGTGCACACACACATACGCCAACCGCCGATGCTCAGATTTATCCAGGCGGAACTGGCTATCAAACGGATGCCGGTATGTGCGGTGATTATGACAGTGTGATTGGGATGAAAAAAGAAATCATCATCCAACGCCAGACCACGCGCTTGCCTAGTCCACGTATGGAACCAGCAGATGGCCCCGGCACAATGTGCGGTGTATTCGTCGAAACAGATGACAAAACCGGATTAGCAACGCGTATCGACCCAATTCGGATTGGTGGACGCCTAAGCGAGACCTTTCCACGCGTTTAATTTCATTTGGAATGAAACTTCAGCTTTCTTTACAAATATACGCAATTCTGTCTCATAATTAACTTACAAATCTGCTCACATTCATAAGGATGTGTAACGAAATCTGATGAATAAAAGAGTTTCGCACTTGATGCGATTCAAGCTCTGCGCTTTGTTAGGCCCTTGTATAGTTTGCCAGCATGTTTCTGGGAGTTTGTGTGACCAATTCCGCCGCTTCAAAAATCAGCCGATTTTGGTCCTATCTTACTGGGTCAGGTGCAAGCCTCGTCGCACTTAGCGGGTTTATCGTTGTATCTGTTATAGCCACGGCTATGGGCTTTACAGACCTACGCATGGCGAATGCCGGTAAAACCTCACTCTCCCTTGCAGAAGCAGCGCCCATATGGGGCATTACCGTTTTTGTCGTTCTGACCATGGTGGCTGGTCTAAACGCGGCGCTAGGCGTTGGGATGAAACCCGTCGTCGAAAAACCAAACGCGACCGGCATTCCGGAAATCGATGACGCCAATGCGAAAAAGAAACATCAAGGCGGAAAATTCATCTGGTCGCGCTTCATCGTTCGCCTGCTCGCCTGTTTCTTCTATCTCTTCTTCGCATTCTGGTCCGTTGGTTTTGGATATGGCTTCTTCTGGAAAGAGTTGGCTGGCGAAGAATTTACCCGCAATCAATTCTCCGCCGCCATTGAAAATGTCTCTCGTTCCGTCGATGCCGCCAATGAAGCCCTCAGCACAGTTGAGACATCCGTGATTGGCGCCTCCACAACCGCGCGCGAACGTGCCGACGAAGAAGCCCGCCAAGGCGGCACATGCTCTAACCGTCCTGACTCCATATCAGGCGATGGCCCCCTCACCCGCGCACGTTTTGCATTTGCCGATCGCGCACAAGCGCTAAGAGATGACGTGTCTGACAATTGGATTGGCCGCCTCACATCAGACCGCGCTGTCCTTCAAAAAAGAATAACTGCCCTCTCCTCCAGCATCACGCCCACAGGCGTATCTGACGCTGAAGAAGCAGCCCTATTGGACAAGCTAGCCACAGCATCGCGGTTGTCCTCCAAAGATCGCGAACGCGTGTTTACACAAGTCTTTGATGATGCGCGCTCATTTACCGCCAAAGCTAATGCATTACGCGCCTCAAATGCAGAATTGTTTGCCAATAGACTTGAAAACCTTGCCGCAAATGTCGGGCCTGATCCGGCAAACCCGAACCGCCCTGATCCATCGCGCACGGATGATGTCTCTTATTGTTGGGATACGGTTTTAACCGAAAAGCTGAACGCTTCTGCCCAGTCCTTGCGTGCGATTGGTGATATGGCCGCCCCTGAATTTGAATTTACCGAGGGCCCTAAAGCGACCCGCGCGGCTTTCTTTAATCTTGCGAAAGCACCTGCCAATTTACTCAAAACTGACACGTCGGAAAAAGTACCCTTTGGCGAAAAGGAATTCATCGCCCTCTTTGCCAGTATCGCGGTCGATCTGGGGATATTATTCCTGACGCTCGTGCGCGCTATGATGGAGAACCGCACCAAGAAACGCCTCCCCCGCCGCCCCGAAGTCATGCGCCTCGCCGACATCCAAGAAGCCAAAACCGAGGCACTGTTTGGCAAGAAGCGATAGGGGCTGTGTTTGGGCCAAAGCAGTCCCATTGCAATGTTTTAACTTAATTGCATTTTCGTTGTACTAACCTATTGAAAGCAGAAACAGTCATGTTTTAGCTTAGTGATTTGATCAAACGAAAACTTTTTAAGGCCAATTTGGAGGCGCTTTTTTTTGCGTTATAACAAGGATGATACCTGCGAAAATGCCACCTACAATATAACTGAACATTCCAGCTTCAATGCCAAAGGACTTTAATGCCAAGCTAACTATTATGCTTGTTGATGCGTAGACGGCCGCTACTAATAAAATTGATTTAAACATAATTGTATCTCGCGCTATCTATGCATAATTAGCTACTAAAGATACTACTCTAGGGTGTCAATAAGGTCAAAAGTGACCTTGTTCCATGCGATTTTCACAACATTTAACTCATGAGGGGTGTAGGGCAATCTTAGCACATTTAACTGGAGAGCCACCGACGTCTTTACTAGCAACGGTTGAATGTTTTATTGTCACACTTTTAATTTCTGTGGCGCTAGCTGTAATTGCTGCGAAATTAGGTCTTTCGCAGCTAATTAGATTAGTACCAAGCTTTTGGGATTTGAGTATATCAATTAGCTATTATGCACGTTTTTGTAATTCTACTGACTAAACGAACAGCTGAAGCTGAATTGTCCACTTTTGGCAATTTTCTGCCACCAGCGTATTCCCAGACTTGATCTGGGATCCAGCGAATTTAACATGTCGCGCTTTGCGCGGCTTTATTCTTAGGCTGGATTCCTGCCTTCGCAGGAAAGACGCGCTCAACAACGGGACTTACTCAACCGCTTTTACTATCGCTTTGCCGCGTGAGTATCCTCTGAAGCCGTCTAGTTTTTTATTGTGTTCTTTTTTGAAGACATAGTTGGCGCTGTCTTTAGGTAGGTAGACTTCGCCTTGGGCCTGATTGATGGAGGCGACATTTTTACCAGATAGTAAAACGCCATGCCCTCTTGGTTGATCGCCAAACCACGCGCCGACCCATGTCAGGATATCATCGCGGCCCACGCCAAACCCGACACGTTCCCCGCGAATAAACTGGCCGGCATATTCTTGTTCAACGCCTTTAAAAGTCTGCTTTAAAATACCATAGCCATGCGCATCAATGCCGTCTGTTTCGCCCTCATAGTGAATGTTTGAGACAAAATCAGTATCGCTCCATGAAATGCGGCCCCAACAAATGTCGGCTTCATCTGGTTTGGTGTGCGAGAAAAAACGTCCCATTTCCCTGCGCGCAATTTCAGCTGCTTTATTGGCGCGTCGCTGTGCATATCTAGCGGAGATAAAGGCTTGGCCTGCCTCGTCTGTATAATCGGGGGCTTCAACCAATCGCTTATATTCAATACCTGCATTATTGGCGAAATTCTGCACAAACCGATTATTGGTTTCAAATTCGTCTTGGCGAATACCCTCTTCAAGCTGGTCAAAATCTTGACCGAGGAAATCATCGCCCTCTTCAAATATCTGTTGTGCCCGGACGGTCAGGCTCATCATGCCGATCTGACGCCCAATAACGTGCAGCAGATTGCGCCATTCATTGGTGACGCCTGACATATCGGCTGTTGTTATTCTAAACACGCCCTTCGCCACATCTCTGGGAGGATCATTATCTAGAACCACATATTGCGAGCCTTCAGCAGTTGATGGGTCCATAATGAGGAAGGTTTCGGACTTTTTCCCGACAAGGATTAAATCTGGCGGGAAATGCAGCGAGCTTTCTTCAATCTCTTCTGTGCGCACTTCCAAACGCCGCATCCAGTTGAGAAACTCGGTTGTGAGCTCAAGATCAGTTTCATCAGACATATATGTCAAAGGACGTGCCGTCGTCATGATTTCACCTATTCAAACAAGCTGTATTCACCATGTTTGAAATTTACGCTCAAACGCGAGTCGAGCGCTAGTCTTAAAATGCAAAACAATCTGTAAGGAATAATATTACATGCCCGGAATAGGCGTAGAACCATCAAGCGTTTTGGATGGAAGCGGCGTTTCGTCAGATGTCTCACGCGGCAGATTTTTCTGATAGCCATATTTGCGCATCAGGCCGCGCAGCTGATTATAGCTAAGCCCTAAATGTTCCGCTGTTTTCTTTTGGTGGCCACCACAAGCAGCAAAGGCATCATCCATAAGACGTTGCTCGAAGGCGGCTGTCTGCCTTTCAAAATCAATCGGCGCACTTGGTGATATCCGGTCTAGCGCCTCGCCAAGATAGTCCGCCTCTTCCACATCCTGCTCGCTATTCTTGGATGCAGACTGACCTCCTAGTTCCACACTTGGCCGATATCCGGATGCAAACGGGTCAAACGCATCCGCATTGAGATTGATGGGGGTCTCGATCTCTTCACCACCTCGTAGCGCCAGATCACGATATACGGCTCGTTCGGCAGCGTTTTTAAGCTCCCTCACATTCCCCGGCCAGTCATGCGCTTTAAATGCTGCGATGGCGCTTCTGGAGAAACCGGGAAATATCTGACCGAGTTCGCGCGCCATGCGATTGCCGAAATATTCGGCGAGTTCCGCTACATCCTCGCCGCGTGCCCGCAAGGGAGCCAGCGTAATGACATCAAATGCGAGACGATCCAGTAAGTCGGCACGAAACCGTCCATCCTCTGCGCGTGATGGGAGATCAACATTGGTCGCTCCGACAACTCGCACATCACAGCTCAGAACATCCTCGCCACCTAAACGCTGAAATTCTCCATATTCGATGACCCGCAGCAATTTTTCCTGCACTTCCATACTGGCTGTCGCAATTTCATCGAGGAACAAAGTGCCCTTGTCGGCTTGCTCAAAACGTCCAGCCCGCCGTTTGGTCGCGCCTGTAAAAGCCCCCTGCTCGTGACCAAAGAGTTCAGAATCCAGCAAGTCTTCGGAAAGTGCAGCGCAATTGACCTTCACAAAAGGGCCATCCCAGCGCTGTGACAGAAAATGCACGCGTTCGGCGATCAGCTCCTTACCTGTTCCGCGCTCCCCAACAACCAGCAAAGGGCGATCGATAGGAGCTGCGATAGAGACGCGCTCTAGACTCTCTAGCCATGCTGGCGATTGACCAATTAATTCGGGTGCAGATCCAATCATAGTTAATTTATACACTAAATGTATAAATTATCCACTTCTAAAATGTATTTATTTTACCAATTTAATTAACATAAATCGCACATTAAATTAAAATATACAACAAAAACAAAGCACAATAAAATTAATTCAAAACTGGCACGCCTGTTGCAAAGATATTGGCATACACAGCGACATTAGGGGTCGCAAAAACTGGAGAAGACGCGAATGTATACGGAAAAGG
This sequence comes from uncultured Hyphomonadaceae bacterium, assembly GCA_964352025.1. Taxonomy (GTDB): domain Bacteria; phylum Pseudomonadota; class Alphaproteobacteria; order Caulobacterales; family Hyphomonadaceae; genus Hirschia. Next base: position 280,528 of record CAYGPZ010000001.1, on the reverse strand, counting down.
ATCACTCAAACACCTCTACAGAGGACACACTGAAGCGAGTGGGCAACTGGCTAAAGTCTCGCCCCATCGAGAATTGGGGCTTCTTTGCAGCAGGCGTGATTATCGCGCGTATTCTTTTTTAATTTTACCCTGAAGGAATAAAGAAATGGGAATTTTTTCTCGCTTTGGCGACATCATAAATTCAAACCTAAACGCCATGCTAGACAAGGCGGAAGACCCTGAGAAGATTGCACGTCTTATCATTCAAGAAATGGAAGACACACTTGTCGAAGTGCGTACAGCAGCAGCCCGCACAATGGCTGACAAAAAAGAGCTTCAACGCGAAATGCGTGAATTCGAAGCGACACGCGATGACTGGGCGACAAAAGCCGAACTCGCTATCGAAAAAAATCGTGAAGATTTAGCTCGTGGCGCGCTTTCAGCCAAGCAACGTGCTGAGCGTGAAATTGAAGGTCGCAAGTCTGCGCTCGCAGCCGTCGATGATGCAGCCGCCAAACGTCAAGATGACTTAGGCAAGTTGCAAGCAAAACTTGAAGAAGCAAAAACCAAGCACCGCGCTTTAATGGTTCGTCGTCAAGCTGCTGAAGAACGCATCAAAGTACGCTCACGCATCGATGATGCAAAAGTTGATGACGCGCTTCACCGCTACGCAGCCGTGGAACGCAAAGTCGACGAGCTAGAAGCATATGCCGACACTTATGATGTGAAGAGCAAAACTCTTGAAAGCGAATTTGCCGAACTAGAAGCTGAAGAAAGCGTCGAAAAAGAATTGAAGGCCCTTAAAGCCCGTAAGAAATCTGGATCGGATAACTAATGGACCCGGCTCTGCTAATCCCAATTATCGCCATCCTCGCAATCTTCGTGATTTTTCCAGGCATGTGTTTTCACTACTTCACACTCTGGCGCGGGAATAGAGGGCTCTCAGCAGATGATGAGAGAATGCTGGAAGATTTATGGCGCTCCGCTCGCAATATGGAGCGCCGGATTGAAACAATTGAACGCCTGATCGAACCTGAAGACCGCAGTAGCAGAAACCGCCCCCAAAACAGCGACACGCCGCGCGACTTCGACAGTTGATCAGCCCAAAGAAGCAAGGACTTAGAAAATGGACGAGTACACAAAATACAGAAACCCGAAAAGGTTCTTCCGCCCAAAGAATGAACGCATCATAGGTGGCGTATGTTCAGGTATTGCCGAGCGCATGGGATGGGACCCGCTACTCGTTAGAATAGCTGCAGTCGTATCGATGATTACCGGTGTTTTTTCCGGAGTGGTGTTTGTTGGCTACCTTATCACATGGGCCGTCACGCCCAGTCGTCGGATCCGATATGACCTATCAGAGGAAGAGCAAACATTCTGGCAAGGCGTCACGGACCGTCCAAAGGTCACTCTATCCAACATCCGGTATAAATTCATGGATTTGGAAGAACGCCTGCAAGGCATTGAAAAAGACGTCACATCGGATGACTGGCACCTTCGCAAGCAATTTCGTGACTTAGAAAAAGGCTAAAACAAATCCCCCGCAGCCAATTAAAATAGAAAACAATTTTGGAAAAGCGGGGTTTAGAGGGAAGAAGATTATGACGTTGAAATTGTCTACTCGTATTTTCGCCGCCGCAGGCCTATTGACCGCCAGCCTTGCAAGTCTGGCCATTGCATCCCATTCTGGTGAAGTCAGCTTACGATCGGCTGGTTTGCAGGTTACGCTCACGCAAGCACCATCAGAGCATGGAACTGCGCTCGTCATAAACCATGAACAATGCCCGCCCCACTGCCCATTTTTGGATATTAACTGGAAAAGACAAACTAAAGCAGGGAATTCGACGAGTTCGAAAATTTTGAGCTAAAAACATCAAAATCTGCTAATCTGAACTTGAATTGGAGGAATATCTAAAATGGATTCTGGACAGGAAATGGTCGTCTGGATTGTTGGCCTCGTAATGGCAGCAGGCATTATCAAAGCTATCTTTGGCATTGATGATTCTGGATCTAAAACGAAATGCAAAAAACGAGACAATAAAGCTTCCGCTGAAAGCGAAGAGCTACTTATCAAGATGAATGACCAACTTGACCGCATCACAGCACGACTATCGGCTTTGGAGACAATCGTCACCGACGAAGACCGCGAACTAAAACGTGAATTCAGCGATTTGAAATCCGATGTGTCCAAGGCGCGAAAATCATTCGATTCAGAACGCTATTAAAGGCTAAACAGAATTATGGATATATTTGTTTTTGTTATAATTATCGTCGCAATCGGTTGCGGAACAGGGGTTATCACTTCTTATTTTGAAGCAAAATCTAAGAAATTAGAAGCCAGCAAAATCAACAACTCCGAGCTGACAGAAATTATAGCAAAACTCGATAAAACGATTAGCCGCGTAGAGACATTAGAACGCCTGGTTGTTGATAATGATCAAGACCTGAAACGCCAAATAAATCGGCTATAATTTTTGCGCCGCTTAACTCCAATTTGAAAAGGTCAAATCCATGGAAAATTACATATTTGCTTTTCTACTCATCACCACAATCGTCGCTATCGTGGGTATTACCTCCTACTTTGAGGAGAAGGTAAAAGCAGGCGGAAGCGTTTCAAAAGCGCAATTTCAGGAATTAATCGAAAAACTCGACACCGCATTAAGCCGGATAGAGACATTAGAGCGCCTTGCAACAGATGAAGAGAGTTCTCTCAAGCGTGAATTTAAGAACATCAAAAAGAGCGCTTAAAGCAATCATATTTATACAGGGGACACCTCAATGGATGTATTTACTTTTATCACCATAGCCGTCATCGGAAGTTTTGTTTTTGTGGGTTTCATTATTCACACAGAATCTCAAAAAAAGAGCAAACAGAAAATGAATTCAGCCGAAAATCAGCAAATTTTGGACAAGCTTGATAATGCGCTCTCACGCATAGAAACGCTTGAGCGCTTGGCGTTGGATGAAGATCAATCACTGAAGCGCGAGTTTAAAGATATTCAGAAAAGCGCCTAGCTTTTTTCCTTTTTTGAGCGTTTCAACTGACGCATTATTATACGCGCAGGTGAGAGCAATTCTCGCCCTGCCAGCCCCGTCGGGAAAGGTGAGCCGAACGCTTCAGCGACCGCACACTCCGCTAGAAACGGTGCCCATGTCAGACCGCGCGATCCAAGACCACTATAGACGTATAAACCTTCTTTCACTGGAGGTTTGCCGACTTGCAAACGCCGTCCAGTTCGCAAGTCCTCACCATAAACCGACCTATATTCCACAATATCAGGAACCCTGCCCGCTAACGGCAATTGATCTGATGTCGCAGCACGCACCGCGGTACGTGATTTAATTTCATTCAATTGGGGCTCTATGCCAGGCGCTAATTCACGCAATGCTTCAAGGTTTTGATCCCGAGCATCGCCCGACACATCAGGATGTGCTCCATCGCTATCTTGATAAGTCGCACCAAAGACCAAATTGCCGTCGACGCCAACGACATAATGCCCTTTGGAACGTGCGACCGGGTTACCAGTATATGGAATTGTTTCCAACTGCCCACCGCGCCCACGCAGCGAAAAGCTACCATCACTCAACAGCGCATCTACTCCCATACCGGAAGACAAAATTACGAGGTCAGCCTGATAGGAGAAAGCCTCTCCATTTGAATTGCGCCCAACAACGGCCCTTTGGCCTTGATCGTTAAGGTCAATACTACTGACCTTTGCGCCCCATTGAATAGAGATATCTTCGAGTAGCTTATGTCGCACCGCGATAGGTGACACAGCAACACCTCCAAGATATTTGAGGCCCTCTTGTGTGCCGAGCTCTTCTAACAGGTCTACATCTAGCGGAGGCTCTTCTAATATTCGTTGATGCCGCTTTATTTCTTCTGCGGTATTTGAGAAATGCTCGACATCCACAGACCACGCGGCATCCACAAACTGTTTGTAAAACCGCCGCGCATATAAATATGCATCGATCAATAGCCGCGCTTGAGGTGTGTCATATCCGTCAATTCTGGGAGCAACCAGACCAAGTGGATTGGCGCTGGCACCGTGCTCAATGTCGTCTGCAGCATCTAGAACAGTGACATGACAGCCCTTCTTTTGAAACGAATTGGCCAGACAAGCCCCCATAATGCCAGCCCCGATAATAACAACGCTTTTGGGATGTTCGGGCGCGCAGCTTAGCAATAATGGATCAGGGGCCTGCTCTATCGGATTGGAACCTGAATATATGGCCTCGAGTCTCTCACGTTTTTTTCCAAAGCCAGGCTGTTTAGAGACCTCAAATCCTGCATTCGTCAATGAACGCCGCACAAGCCCCGCGACTGTATATGTCCCGATAAGCGCACCGATATTTGAGTGATTGGCAATTTCATGCATGACATCTTGGGACCACATATCTGGATTTTTTGATGGTGAAAAACCATCCAGAAACCATGCATGTGCCTTGAACTTGGCATTGCGCAATGCATCCAGCACGTCGTCTTGATGTAATGTGAGATAGATGCCCCACCCAAGATCGATACGTTGCACGCCACGCGCCCTGTCAGGCCAATTTGCCAGCAGATCTGAAACTTCATCTGCCAATTCAGGCCATGCATTCAACGCCATTTTGGCCGACTGCACAGACATAAGACGACCTTCAAAGCTAACCACCTCCAGCACAGCATTAGTTGATGGCCTATTCTCTCGCCAAAGCTGCATCAAAGCAGCGATGTTCAGGCCAGTCCCGAATCCCAATTCTGCGATTGTGAAAATTTGTTTGTCGGTCCAGCGCTCTGGTAATCCACACCCACGAAAAAAGACCTCACGTGTTTCCTCTAAACCGTCGGAAACACTGAAATAGACATCATCATTTATCTGGTCACGCGGAATACCATCCTCACCCCACTCCAAATCGGGGCGCGGTGGTAGACGAGATTTTGATGAATCAATCTTTTTTATCATGCAGATACAAATACGCCGCCCCACCACGATAGGCGAGACGGCGTACGAAATTAATTCAATATCTGCTGACTATATTTGAGGTGCAGCGTTCAAAGCTTCTTCCATTTGCGAGAATGAAGGCTGACATGATGTTGGGATAGAACCACGGCCAAGCTCAACTGAAATCTGAGCAGCGTTTCCGTGAAGGTGAGAGACGAGCACGTCTTTAATAATCTTATAGAATTGCCCTTCTTCATCCAACACCTCACCCATGCGAGCAGCAAATGGACCAACAATACCGTAGGCGATAAAAATCCCAAGGAATGTACCCACAAGCGCCGAACCAATCAATTTACCAAGATATTCTGGGGGTTGGGAGATCGCCCCCATTGTTTTAATAATACCAAGCACCGCAGCAACAATCCCTAGCGCCGGAAACGCATCCGCGAGGTTTTGAACCGCATGTGCGGCACCGTGGGCTTCACCGTGGTGTTTTTCGATTTGTTTCTCGATCGCGTCTTCAACCTGATGCGGATCTTCCATATTCATCGTCATCATTCGAAGCGTGTCACAGATCAAATCACACGCGAAGTGATCCTTGAGGATCTTCGGATAGTTTTGGAATATGTTTGAATCTTTAGGGTTTTCAATATGCGGCTCAATCGCCACCACCCCTTTTGTCTTCATTGTTTTAGTGAGCACAAAGAGAAGCGCAAGAAGGTCTTGATAATCCTTCGCCTTCCATTTGGGGCCCGCACAGGCCTTACCAAATCCACCAAGAGCAGCTTTGATCGTACCCATCGAGTTTGAGATCAGGAATGATCCAACTCCCGCACCACCAATCATCATCATCTCGAATGGGGCCGCTTTAATAATAACGTCGAACGTTCCTCCAGCGAGCGCAAAGCCACCGAAGACCATGCCGAACACGACTAATAAACCAATAATCTGAAACATCGTGACTATCCACCAAAGGGTTCAACTTCATTTGATACCTTTATGCCTTGTTATCCTTAATGTTACGTGTGAACGAACAAAAAATCAGGCAGTTTCCGTTAGGGTTTACTTCATAAGATATTTGCAGCGCATTCATCTTCGGTTGCAATTCCAACCGATATTTAATCTCAAACAGTCCAAAATGCGGCATGCCTGCTGCGTATTGAACTAGAAAATGCCACAAGCTTCCTTTATCAACACAAAACATCTGTTGGTTATGGTTAAAAAACAACGTGACGAAATGGGAGACACCTCATGAAAAACGCATTACTTGCCGCAACATTGTCACTAACTGTCTGCGCACCTGCGTTCTCTGATGTCGGCTCCTGTAGAAAACCGGTTCAGATACAAGTCCCCGAAAACGTTGAACAACTATCCCTACCTGAGTTTAAGGGCCTACATGCTCAGGGCGAAGCCTATATGAATGATGCGCGCTCTTACCTGAAATGCCTTGATGGGATTATCTACTCAACAGTGCCTGAAGACCCGATCGTCAATAAAGCAGGAAATGCGCATAAAGATTACGCCATGGAATGGGGCGCGATCTGGGGTAATCTAAATATGGCATGTGTGAACTGGGAAGTGACAAACGCCACACAATTCCCCGGCGGCTGCCAACCTACAAACCCGACATCTGCGGGATAGTTCGTTTTAGCTACTCGCTAAAGGGGTGGAGTTGCCCTAAGTAAACTTGTTGGATTGGCCGGTTGAGTGACGTGTCTATCTCGTTAAAAGACATTCTCCGCCCGCAAACTGATCGACCGGTTCAATACTGCTATCAAAGTACACGCTTTACTTCGGTATACTCCCCTCGCACGCGAAGCGTCATCGTGACTGACACTTTAGAACGGTTGCGCCAAAACCAGCCATGGGTGCCATCAAATTCAGCCTCAAGCTCGTCGGTATGTCCGGTTTCCGCGCGCCCGTTCCGGTAGGTCGCTCTTTCACCTCCTGTTCCATCGCCGTGCAGGGCTGAGTTGAGATGTCCGGGCGCAGCAGTCCACTCAAATTTCACAACGCCTCCGGCTCGCATTACAAGTTTGATCTCCGCAGCTTCGCCGGGAGCGAGCACGATTTTGACCTCATCGCTCCATGCATCCAGATCAGTGCCCGATAAGTCAGAGCCTTCCGCAGCAGTCGGTGCCAGTAGTGGAACAGGCTCGGCAGAGACAACTTCATCAATAGGCACCTCCGGCGCAGGTTCAAGTGCGATTGTTCCCGTTCTAGAGTCCGCTTCCACCTCTTCGGTAAGCTGCTGCTTGATCTCACCCATTTCGGTCAGTCCAAGCATTCGGCCGACGCCTGTCGGATCTATGGCATACTCTGATGGAAGGACGACGGTCACGAGAAGAATAATCGCGGTGACGAGCGCGATCAGGGTCGAACGAACGAGCCGTCGTGTACTAGGAAGTTCGGCTCGCGTCGGCATGTCAGTTTTGAACATGGCGGTTTTTCTCCTCAAACGCTGACGGCATAGCCGACAAGCTGATATCCGATTAACATAAAGCCCGCAGCCATCATCACGACATTGGCAATGTAAGCGTGCTTTAGAAAACTTGGCGTGCGACGCCAATATCCCATGGCAATCAGGATTGCTGCAAGGGCGAGTAACTGACCTACCTCCACGCCGATATTGAAAGCCAGCAGATTTGGCAGCAGCCCATCAGACGAAATCTCATAATCGATGATCTTCGACGCGAGACCAAAGCCGTGAAAGAAGCCGAAGATCAGCGTGGCTACCTTCGTGTTCGGCTGAAACCCGAACCAGCGCTGATAGGCACCCATATTATCGAGCGCCTTGTAGACCACCGACAGGCCAATTATCGCATCTATGATATAGCTGTTGATCCCAAAGTCGAAATAGACCCCAGCGAGCATGGTAGCGGAATGGCCGATTGCGAACAGGCTGACATAGATCCCGATATCCTTCATTCTATACAGGAAGAATATCACGCCGAGTAGAAATAGAATGTGGTCATAGCCCGTGACCATATGCTTGGCACCAAGGTAGAAAAACGGGATGAGATGAACGCCCGTGATCTCCTGAATGTAGCCCTTGTCACCCTGTGCAACAGCATGGGCTGCGGCCTCGCCGGATAGCAGGAGAGCCGCAATGACGACAAAAATGATGGCCATTGGCATCCTCATATCGCATCACCTCTATAATGCCGGACTAAGAATCTACCCATAATCCATACCACTAAGGACTCCCTGAGATCAATCAACTTACCCCCATCTTGGCTAGAAGCGATAAACAGCTACCACTCGCGATCCTGACTTTCGTCAGGATGACAATTTCAGACAAAATCCAGTGTTTTCTCTAAGAGCTTCTGGCGGCCGATTTCACAGCAGCTAACATTTCCAATGTTGGGAAGCCGTCAGCCAATAATCCACGATCTTTTTGGAAGCGTTGAAGCGCGCCACGCGTGCCCCGCCCTGCCAACCCATCAACAGGGCCAGCTTTAAACCCAAGCTTGTTCAACGCTGCTTGAAGTTCTTTCACTTGGCCCTTGCTCAACATTCTCATGTTAGTAGGCCATGACTTTGTTAGATCGGGACGCCCTGCTAATTTATCAGCAAGCAAACCCACTGACAGCGCATAACTATCGGCATTATTATATGTCTTGATCACATAGAAATTATCAAACAGCAGGAAAGCAGGCCCATAAGAACCAGCAGGCAGAAATAGCTCAGCTTGCAATTTCGGACTTGCTGCACGGTTTCCGACAATTTCAAACCCAAGCGCCTGCCAGATTTCGACTTTGCGCTTTGTACCATCGGCTAAAGCGTAATTTGGATTATTCGGCAGCTTCACTTCCAAAGCCCAAGGCTGGTCGCGTTTCCATCCAGATGCTTCTAGATAATTACCAGCTGAGGCCAATGCATCAGCGCGGGAATTCCATACATCCTTGCGTCCATCACCATCACCGTCCCGCCCGTGAACGATGAATGTTCCTGGCATAAATTGAGTTTGACCAAACGCCCCTGCCCAACTCGCTTTTTTAAGCTGCTGCCGCGTGACCTGTTTTTGTTCGAGCAGTTTGAATACAGACATGAGCTGGCTCTCGCCAAAACTGGTTCTACGACCAGTGTAAGCAAGGGTTGCTAACTGGCGAACCGCATCGCTACTGCCCAGGATACGGCCATAGCTTGTCTCCATACCCCAGATAGATGCCAATATTTCACGGGGCGGCGCATATTTAGATTCTAGTGAACCAAATAATGCACTCGTTTCAGATAGTTTCTCACGTCCAAAGGAAACGCGGTTAGGGTTTGTCGCTGATGCCACATAATCCCAGATCGGCTTTACAAACTCAGCCTGATCATCGCCAATGGCGGCTGCTTTTACGACCTCCATTGGTGTGACACTTTGCAGTGTGCTGTGAACTATCCCAACGTCGCGACCCGCATTTGCTGCCTTTTGCGCAAACTTAACGCGCCATGCATCAAACTCGACATTTCCTGAAGGCACAAAGAGCGGAACTTTGACGTCTTTAGACGGCGTAGGAGAAGGTTTCGGAGCAGGTGATGGCGTCGGCTGTGGTATTTGATCAGGTAATGGAACCCCTGGAAAATCCTCAGGAAGAGGCAGTTGATCTGTCGCACAGGCTGACAACGCAATAACAGATGTGCTTAGCGCAATAATCCACTTTTTTATATGTGTCATTCTAATCCCGCCCTATTCCGTTGAATGAAATTCTTCATAGCATTAAGCATGTTTTACAATGCTATCCATCATTTCTTACATGACGAATGCGTTATTTTTTGGTTTTTTGATCACTCGGCACAAAGAATTGTGAATCTCATAGTGAATCATCGTTGACACATGCCACTAAGACCGCGTATGTACCGCGCTCAAATTTTTAATAACACCGCTCACGGCCGCTCAATAATCGGGCCGCAGAAAGCTAGAAGAACGATGAAAGTTAGAAGCTCTCTTAAGTCTCTTAAGAACCGTCACAAAGACTGTAAAGTTGTGCGCCGTAAAGGCCGTGTGTACGTGATCAACAAAACTGACCCACGTTTCAAGGCGAAACAAGGTTAAGCTTGATTTAGCTTGGGGGAGCTTAGTCAATGACGAACCAGATTGTGCTATTTGATCTGGGTAACGTTGTCGTTGACTGGGATCCAACACGCCTCTACGCCCAACTACTAAAATCTCAGGAAGAAGCTGAACGCTTCTACAATGAGGTATGCACACTTGAATGGCATACACATCATGATCGTGGCATGGATATGCGCGAGAATGCCGCTCGATTAATCGAGCAATTTCCAGACAAATCAGACTTGATACATGCATGGCGCACGGGCTGGCTGGATATGTTCCACGGCTATGTGTCTGGCGTCCCTGAGATTATTCAGAAATTGCACAATGAAGCAGTGCCATTGTATGCGCTGACCAATTTCCCTGCGGAAAAATGGGATGAGACAGCGCATGCTTTTCCTGTATTGAAATCATTTCAAGATGTCGTCATTTCTGGCGTCGAGAAAATGGTCAAACCTGATCCCCGCATATATGAGCTGACACTGAAGCGGTTAGGCTCACCAAATCCAGCAAACGTTATCTTCTTCGACGATCGCCAAGATAATGTCGATGCCGCACACAAATTGGGTATAAACGGGAAGCTTTTCACCACCTCTACCCAAATGAGACTGGACCTTTTGGAAGCGGGCATTCTAAAAAATTAGATAGCACGCCCTATATGCCTTGCTTATGCCTCTAAGCTTTGCACATATATAAATCATGAGAATTCTCGCCACCATATTTTGCTTCAGCCTTTCTATGCTGACAGACTGGTCCCCAATATTTGCGGATTCCCCGACGAGTCCGGCGCAAAAACTGCTTGATAAACTCGCAGTGGCAGAGAACGAACATCAAGCTTATCGACTATATGAAGATGTGCTCGCTGCATGGTTGGATTCTGGCGGACCGACAGTCGATATTCTTCTTGAGCGCGGGATAGACGCCCATTCTCAAAACGATCTTGAGCTTGCTAGAGACATGTATGATCGCGTCATTCTAATTGAACCCGATATCGCTGAAGCTTGGTATCGACGCGGCACAGTTTTCTATTCAGAAGGAAAATTTGACGAGGCGATTCTAGATTTTGAGCACGCTCTATCGTTAGAGCCTAGGCATTTTGATGCGTGGTTGAGTTTGGGCGCGATATTTGAAGCGGTGGAACAAAGAGAAGCTGCTTTATCTGCATACAGACAGTCCTTAAAACTGTTCCCTTATTATAAGTTTGCCAAGCAGGCGGTCGCACGATTAGAACCTTTAATTGAAGGCAGATCCTTATAAAATACACCTTTTTCAGCTCTAGTTTGCAACTCACTAACAGCGCGAGTGTAAAAGATACAAATCTACTAAAAAGAGTGCTGGACCTGAGCGTTATAATCGATAATGTCCCCACTCTTTCTGGAATTTTGCCTTAAGGAATTGGAATGGACGAAGAAGACAACGTCGTTGGATCTATGGGCTCTATGGACCCCACTACACGCGACAAATTACGCCAAACAATTGAAAAAGTAGAACGTTTGGAAATCGAAAAAAAAGAAGTCGCTGAACAAATCAAAGAAGTGTTCGCAGAAGCTAAAGCGTTTGGCTTTGACCCAAAAGCGATGAAAGAAGTGATCAAACACCGCAAACAAGATCCAGATAAACGTGAGGAAGAGGAACTCGTCCTCGGAACTTACCTCGCGGCTCTTGGCGAAATCTAACAAGACGACTATTTTATGAGTCATTATGGCTCGCGATATAGATGACAAGCAGACGAAAAAAGCTTTGCGTAAGTTACGCAAAGCTAAATCGCGTGCCGAATCTAAAGATGGCCCTGGACTAACGGATTGGGAAAAAGAATTCTTCGATGGCGTCGAAGAAAGGCTGGAAACCTTTGGGTCAGCATTTGCAGACCCCGAAAAAGGTAATCTGGATAGCGCTTTATCAGCCAAGCAAACTCATATTGTTCGCGAAATCGATAAGAAGTCCCGCAAAAAAGACGGGGGGCTTAAACGCTCAAGCTTTAAGCCCAAGAAATCGCACGCAAAAAGCAAATCCAATTTTAAACCACGCGGTCGGGATATCAATGAGGACCTTGTCGATGAAGAGGTGATTAAACCTCCCAGCAAGACAAACCCACCTAAATTGAAAATAATTGAAGACCCCACCCAAACCGCTGCAAATTCGCCATCGAAAAAATCAAGCAAACAACCAACGTCACCCTTTCGTGTCATTCAAGGCGGAAAAAAGGATTAGAGAATTGCCTAGGAAGTCAGCGTGAATTTAAAGCAGGCACCGTCTTTAAACTCTGTATCCAACCAAATTTTACCACCATGACGTTCTACAATTCGACGACAGATGGATAGGCCAACGCCCTCACCTTTCTCCGCAAAATCTTCGTCCACCAATCGTGTAAACACTTCGAAAATGGAATTTCTATAGTCACTTTCAATACCCGCTCCGTTATCGGAGACGGAAAACACTGGAATGTCAGCACTTTGATCCGCAGATATATTGATGCGCAGTGGTTTATCGGATCTGTATTTAATTGAATTTTCAATGAGGTTTTGAAACAGATTTGAAACCAGCTCGGCATCTACGGGCACAACAGGCAACTCTTCACAGCATATCTTGCCGTCAATTTCATCCAGCTTAACTCCCATTACAGCAGACAAAGATCTAACAATTTGTTCGATACTCGTAATTTTAGGATTGAGTTCAGATCGCGTGATGTTTGACAATGTATTCAAAGCATCAATCATCGCCTGACAATGTTCCGCATTTTCACGAATATGGTTTGCATATTCGGCTGCCTCGGAACCTGCATCCGCATCCGCCAAGAGTAACTCAGACAGCATTCTCATATGCCTAAGCGGTGCCTTTAAATCATGAGACACGACAGCGTTAAATTGGGCTAGATTCCTGTTCGCCTCTTCTAAATCACCAATCGCAGCAGCCAATTGCTCTTCAGCCTCTTTTTGCTTGGAAATATCAGAACAAATAACCAGAAGACCATCTTTTTCCGAGGAACTTCCTCTAACTGGAACAACGTCTATACGTTCCCAAGGCCATTTTCCTAAAAGCCCCCTTACTTCAATACCATACTCGGCTTTACCCGTTTTTAGAACGCGCCTATCAACATCTAAAATACTCTCATCTAAGTCATTGACTAGCTCCCGTAGGTGCTTTCCTTTCATCTCATTAGGGGTAAGGTCAAACAGTTCAGCTGCAGCTTTATTTACAGTCAAATATTTGTTTTTATTGTCTTTACGCCAAATTCTGGCGGGCACATTATCAAATATCAGCTGTAGTTCATCTCGGCTTGATTCTAGCTCTTGACGAGTTTTGTCTAAAGTTAGCCGCTGGGAAATAAGTTTTGCAATAACAGACACAATACCAACTTCGAAATCATCGAAGTCTTTGTCTTTAGGAAAGCTCGACATGAAAGATACAAAGCTAGACTGCTCGCCCGAAACATCTAAGGACGCCGCCACATATGCCTGAAGTGTCAGCTTCTGTTTATCCAAAATAAAGTTCAAATTATTCAAGAAAAATGGGCCACCCAATAAATTATTGGATAGAAATATAGAATCTCCACGATCTATAAATTCACCCACACTCAGCTTATCTCCCCACCCATCCAAATGTGTGGTTTCAATTCCATTTTCTTTTACAATAGCAAGCTTGGCATATTCCATACCCAACGCAATGCGACCCGCATGCAGCATTTTGTTGATATAGTCATCTGTCTCAATACCCAGATTCGTAGATAATTCATGCAGCTCAATAAATGCTTGGTCTCTTCGTTTCTTTTCGGAAATGCAACGTAGACCTAATTGAAGAAAATTATCCCCCACACGAATCGCAGAAACCCTAAACCACTCAATTCCATTTTCCGCTTCAAAATCTTGTTCAAATATTTCCAACGTATCGGTCGACAATACCCTGACGCAATTTTCAAAAAAACCTTTAGCTCTTTTTGTAGAAAACACTTCGGAAAAAGGTTGGCCAATCAAATTCCTAGAATCATCAACCAAGAAAGAGAACTTTCCCAACTTTGCCCTACGTACAATGAAATCAGCAATTCCTCCGACGCCATCGAATACTGCTTCCAATCCAATTCCAGCTTCTCTCGAGACGGCAAGCGCAGCTAATTTATGCTCGGTCGACGAAACAAAATCTGTCCTCTTTTTCTTATGGTCGGTATTTTCATCGGCTTGAAAAATAAGGACCGGAAACTTTCCATTCACATCGAGCGAAAACGTCACCCGAACCGGATATGGCTCACCATCCTTAGGCTTAATACTCGTTTCAAATGTTATTTCTTGCTGAGGCTCAGATTGAAGTAATTCTAAATGTAGCCCCAACTGCTCTTTGGATATGCCGCAAAGGTCGGTAAACTCGAGGCTCTCAATTTCTAAATCACTATAGCCTAACCTTTGTCGCGCACGTGAGTTCACCATTAACAGGCGAAAATTTTGTACATTCAGGACAAAAATTTCTCCACTCTTGCATTCAAAAGCCTTTTGGAGACGAGCTATCTCTGAACTTATTTCTAAGTCTGTTTTCACCCCCACATCTTGCGATACACGAGACAAGGAAGAGGCTAACAACGCCAAAAATATCTTCAGTGACTGCACATCAGAGACACCAAATTTCTTTGCGGCCTTGTGAGCCAAGATTAATTGTCCAAAAACACGCTCATCACTACCAACACTAAAACAAGCTAAATAATCAGTTTTCTCTAAGCCCTCAGCTGCTTCTTTAGAGCGGCATAACGCCAAGGAAGAAGCCCTGTTTCCTTCGTCTAGGACATGAACTTCATTCAATAGCGAAAGATCAGGAATAAATTTACTCGTTTTTTTTCTTAATTTTCCGTCATGTAAGTATATTGATTGTTCCGTTTTTTCGCACTGATATCCTACAAATTCAATCTTCAATATGTTCTGTATTAACTGTAGAATATTATGTATTTCAACAATTGCAGATTCACATTCAATCTCTGAAATCATAGTATTAGTGACATCATCAGCCTGCCACATCTCTCGAAAGCGTAGCAGTTCCAACTGTTGTCGAGACTTGAAATCTATATCAGAACTCGTCATTACTGTTGCCAACAACCCAACGTACTTAAATTAACTTTGTGCAGCTTACAATTTAAGCCCACTCAACTGGATGAATATTTAAATGCCGGCCATCCTGCTCATTGATGACCACAGCGTATTTGCAAAAATATTCTCTGCATATCTTTTGAGAACTCAGCACCACAATTTCACGCTGGAGAATGCAACTTCGGTGAACAGCGCAACCAAAAGATTGAGCACACAAATATTCGATCTAGTTGTATTGGACAATAGGGTTCCACCCTATTTCGACTACAAAATGTCAATTAAATCTTTGCTAGATGCAAATTGGGTAGGCCCCATACTTCTCATAAGCGGAGATAGCATAGAAATTGACCTAAACATTGAGGGCTCGCAATATATTCAGGCTATTTTAACGAAAGATGACCTGAATGAGCACACGCTCGATCAGGCCATCAAAACTTGTTTGGATAGTAAAAGCGCCTAAAGCGCTTTTACTATATTTTCGACCATTTTCTTGGCATCATCGAGCAACATCATTGTATTTTCGCGATAGAATAGATCATTCTGAACACCCGCATACCCAGATGCTAAAGAGCGCTTGATAAACATAGTCGTTCCAGCATTCCAAACCTCAAGAACCGGCATTCCATAAATAGGTGATGCTGGATCATCTTTAGCGCCAGGGTTCGTGACGTCATTGGCACCAATCACAAAAGCAACATCAGCCTGTTTGAAAGATGAATTGATATCATCCATCTCATAAATGTCGTCATAAGGCACTTGAGCTTCAGCCAGCAGCACATTCATGTGCCCTGGCATACGCCCTGCCACAGGGTGAATTGCGTATGATACATCCACTCCGGCCTCTTTCAGACTGTCAGCCATTTCCTTAAGCGCATGCTGAGCTTGAGCCACAGCCATCCCGTAACCCGGAACAATGATAACTTTAGAAGCGTTTTTCAAAATGAATGCAGCATCATCAGCTGAACCAATTTTGACTGGCTTATCTGAGTTATCAGCGCGTGTCGCAGTATCTGCATCTTCGCCACCAAAACCACCCGCAATCACCGAGATGAAAGAACGGTTCATCGCCTTACACATTATGTAAGAAAGGATAGCACCAGAGGCCCCAACGATAGCACCAACCACGATCAGTGCGAAGTTAGCGAGCGTGAAACCAAGCGCCGCAGCAGCCCAACCCGAGTATGAGTTCAACATTGAAATCACAACAGGCATATCCGCTCCACCAATTGGCAGAACCAGCGTAATTCCTGCGATAAGTGCAAGCCCTGCAATAATAAGCAGTAAGCTTCCATTGCCGGCCTGAGCAGCGGGAGACATTGCCAGCATGACAGTCAGCGCAACGAGACCCAACAAAATTGCTAGATTAAGCCAGTGCCTCAATGGAAGAATAACCGGACCACCTGGGATAGACCCGTTCAATTTAAGTGCCGCAATGACAGATCCAGAAAAAGTGATTGCCCCGATCAACACAGACAGAGACATTTCAACGAGGGATCTAGGTGCCATAACACCTTCGCTACCGATCAAGCCAAAAGAAGCAGGTGCATAAAAAGCTGCCAAAGCAACTAGCAATGATGCCATACCGCCCAATGCGTTAAACATACCAACCATTTGCGGCATAGATGTCATTGGTGCACGGGTCGCAAATAGCGCCCCCACCCCACCACCAAGAGCAACTCCACCTGCAATCATCGCAAATGTTGCTCCATTCAAGTGGTCTTTGACCAAAAATAAAGTTGTTCCGGCAGCCAAAGCCATGCCGAGAATACCAATTTTATTTCCTTGTCTTGCTGTTTCAGGACTCGAAAGTCCGCGAATGGAGAAGATAAACAACACCGCACAGACAAGATATAAAAGGGCTGAGATATCAACCGTAGACATGATTATATTCCTTTATGTCTGTGATTAGCTGTCTGAAGAACCAGAAGCTGGTTTTTCTTTTTTCTTGTACATGGCCAACATGCGGTTGGTGACCATAAAGCCTCCAAAAATATTGACACAGGCCAATGCCACCGCGCCTGCGCCCAGCCATTTGGCGGTCCAGACTTTTTGAACAATGTCCGGATCTGTTGACCCAAGCGCTGATGCTGCTGCCGCAACGATTGCACCAACGACAACCACAGCTGAAATGGCGTTTGTGACTGACATTAGAGGTGTGTGAAGTGCAGGCGTTACAGCCCAAACCACATAATAACCAATGAATGCAGCCAGAACAAAAACCGCCAATCGGAAAATTATCGGATCAATGGCTTCGCTACCAGCTTCGGCAAACGCGGACGGTGTAAATATGAGCGTCGCTAAAACGAGACAACTCACGAGAGATTTAGGCTTTAAAATAGACATAATGACCCTTCTCCTCACAAATTCAAAAAGCAATAAATTGCTAATTGTTTACAATTTGAGGAATTATCGTGCTTTAGACAGACTCTGTTGCTTTTTCAGAAACAAGCGATGGATGAACAACTTTGCCTTCTTTCGTGAGAGCAGAAGAAGACACAACTTCATCTTCCCAATTGGGTTGAAGCTCTCCATTCTCTCCGGAGATCAAAGCAATGAAGTTAAACAAATTCTTCGCATACAAGGATGATGCATCTGCCGCGATAGCTGCAGGTAGATTTGTTGGTCCATATATTTTGACGTCATGAACTTCAACAACTTCATCTGGTTTGGAAAGCTTGCAATTCCCGCCCTGCGCAGCAGCAAGGTCTATAATGACCGAGCCAGCGCGCATGGACTTCACCATATCTTCAGTTATCAATTCCGGCGCATCGCGGCCAGGAATAAGAGCCGTCGTAATAACAATGTCCTGTTTGGAAATGTGGTTCGCGACAAGTTCACGTTGCTTTTCCTGATATTCAGGAGACATTTGCTTTGCGTAACCACCAGCAGTTTCCGCAGCTTTGAACTCTTCATCTTCCACAGCAACAAATTTTGCGCCCAACGAGGCTACTTGCTCTTTCGTAGCTGGTCTCACATCAGTCGCAGATACAATAGCACCTAGACGACGTGCAGTCGCAATCGCCTGTAGTCCAGCAACACCAACACCCATGACGAATGTCTTAGCTGGCGCAACAGTTCCCGCTGCTGTCATCATCATTGGCATAGCCCGCCCATATATATGAGAAGCTTCCAATACCGCACGATACCCAGCCA
Organism: uncultured Hyphomonadaceae bacterium; assembly: GCA_964352025.1. Classification (GTDB taxonomy): domain Bacteria; phylum Pseudomonadota; class Alphaproteobacteria; order Caulobacterales; family Hyphomonadaceae; genus Hirschia. The sequence continues at coordinate 262,364 of CAYGPZ010000001.1, read as the reverse complement.
GGTTTGCCTGTGAAGACAAAGCATCCATTGATTGTGCACGAGAAATTCTTGGGATGAACTCCATTGCAAAGGCAGTTACATCTGCATCCGCATAGGCTTGTGCTTCTTTAACAGCACCATGAGGCTCTAAAAGAGCAACCAATGATTGCCCTTTAGACAAAAGAGACTTCTCTCTAGCGTCAGGTGCACGCACCTTCAAAACCAAATCAGCACCTGAAAGCGTTGCTTTGGCATCTTTTGCTAGACTCGCGCCCGCATTTTTATACTCATCGTCCGAAATGCCAGATAGAATCCCAGCACCTTGTTCAATTTTCACTTCATGCCCAAGGCCAGTCAATTTCTTGACTGTCTCCGGCGTTGCGGCAACGCGAAGTTCTTTTTCGCGCCGCTCCTTAGGAACGGCTATTTTCATTGTCGTCTCGTGTGTCTTACATTAAAGCACCGCCGAGCATGACAAATCCCTGAACAACAATGCCCAGAAAAATCAGACCAAATACCGCTAGCAGAAATCCTCCGCCTAGCCCCATCACCATGCCGCCAACAACGCCAACAACAGCAAATATTGCCATCGCTACCATCCAGTTGACACCCATAGTGATTGTAAAGATCGCATAACCGAGTATCAAAGTCAGAAGCAATGATGTCCAAGCTGTCATCTTCAGGAATGCTGAATATGTTGATACCTGTGACTTCACGTCCATTTGACCGCGTACGTACTCGCCTGTCTCGCTCATTAGTTTCACCTTTTTAGATCGACAAATAAATAACTACCGTTTGAAATGTGACAAGAGAGAAATTTACCCCATATCTACGGTATAAATCGTAGTTATAACGAAATCATTTTTCTCAAAACAATCAAATCAAACAAAAATATTCTTTTGCACCAATATTGAATTTCACTTCGATATAGGATGCGAAACCTTGAGATATCCTCAACGGGAGAAAAGGTCCAGACTGAGATGAATTTCTACCCCAAGCAAAGAGTCGCAGTTAAAACAAAAACATCCAACAAACCGATTTTTATGATGGGTCATTGGATGTTTTATTGATCTATTCTCGATGCTCTGTTTCGTAGGCGAGCATCGGCAAGTCATCTACAAATTTGAAATAGCTGACCGAACCGCATCTAATTTCTCATCAGTATTTTGCCCCAATGCATCAGCCGCAAAAACAGTGACATCCGTTATTCCGATAAAACCCATTATGTGACGGAAATACGGAGCCGCATAATCAATGTCACTATCCAATTGAGTCCCTCCAGAAGCAAGAACAACAATAACCCGCTTACCTTCCAGCAATCCAACGGGTCCATCTGGCGTATACTTAAATGTTAAACCGGCGCGACAAACCAAGTCTATCCAGGCTTTTAATGTCGCTGGTACAGAAAAATTATACACAGGCACGCCGATAAGAATCGTATCAGCGTCGTTTAATTCGGACACCATTTTGTCTGAAATTGCGAGTTTGGCTTTTTGAGCATCACTGCGAGCCTCAACAGCTGTAAAGTTTGCGTTCACCCACTCTTCATCAATGAAAGGCACACCAGCTGAAACATCGCGGCTCGTTATTTGAACGCCGCACTTGGCAGATAATTGGTCAATAACAGCATCCGCCAATTGGCGAGTAATAGAGCCCGCTTTACGCGCACTTGCATCAATTCTAAGAATATTGTTCACGTCGGCCATTTTGCATTCTCCTACAACAACCATGTGAAACTCATATATATTGTCCTCTTAAGCAGCATTAGCCCCCTTTATGTGATTTGATTGTTCTGATATTAGCAACATATGAGCAAATATGAAGATTTAGAAGCGTTTGTACGCACAATAGAGGCCGGCTCCTTTACAGCTGCCGCTCAACACATGGGCGTCGCAAAATCTGCTATTAGCCGCCGTATCCAAGACCTTGAAAGTCGCCTCGGTACGCAGCTGATAGTGCGCACCACCAGAAAGCTAAATTTGACAGAACAAGGGCGCACACTTTTTGAACGCGCCAAAATACTCTTGTCAGATTGGGATGAAATCGAAGCAAATGTCACTGACACTCATGCCGCTTTACAGGGACCAATTAAATTAGCCGCTCCATTATCATTTGGCGTAAATCGACTTGGCCCCGCACTCATTTCCTTCATGGAGCAACATCCGGGAATTCAGCTCGACATAGACTTCAGTGACCGCCGAGTTGATCTAATCGCTGAAGGCAAGGATTTAGCTATCCGTATAGGTCAATTATCAGACTCGACCCTTATTGCTCGAAAACTCGCTGTCATACGCACAATTGTTGCGGCGAGCCCTGAATACATCAAAAAACACGGCATGCCGAAAACACCAGGAGAACTCGCCGAACATCCTGAGCTTCGGTATAGCTATCGCCCCCACTCAAGATGGCAATATTCTAGCCCAGACGGGATGTCTGGCGACATAGAGCTAAAGCCCAAAATGATTGCTTCAAATGGGGAGTTTCTAAAAAATGCGGCGATAGCGGGGCTTGGCGTAATAATAGAGCCAACCTTCATTCTTTATGATGACCTTAAATCTGGTCGTCTTATCCCCATTCTGACTGAGCTAAATTGGAATGAATTGGGTGCCTACGCTGTTTATCCCCCGACAAGACATTTATCTAAGCGCGTCAGAGTGTTGGTTGAATATTTGGCAGAACATTGTGGCGGGTCAAACCCATATTGGGATAATTGGAAAAACGAGAAAGATCAGCACTAGCTATCTGATTTTAACGCGTTGCTTTTTAGCTTTGGGCTGCTTGGACCGCTTTTCTGATACCAGCTCATTAGAATGACTGCTCGGCCCACCTTCGCGCGAAAAGCTATCACTAGAGAGCCGACGCTCTGCTCGATCATAAGCGGCATGTACAAGCTCACTGATATCGCGAACCCCAAATTGAGATGCAATATCGTCAAATCCAACCGCCCCACCCGATTTTAGCACCTCAAGCATAGGATCATTCACACGATCAGGATATTTTCTTTGTCTCTCGACGATAAAGCCAGCCAGAACCCAGCCTAATAGATAAGCCATAGGGTATCCTGGCGCTGATAAACTGGAAGAATGGCGACGCCAGAAGGGCTCATACCCATTCAATGAAATCTCCGATCCGTAGTGAGATCGCAGAGCATTTATCCATACTGCATCAACAGGCACTTCTGTATCGGTAACACCTAATTCCCTCTCAAACATTCCAATGGCGGGCTGATGAACCAACATTGCAAAATCTTGATCTGAAAGTCCCCACCGATCATTGGACAGAGATAACTGCTCGAAAGTCAGTGCAATTGTTTCTGCAACAGCCCAACCAGCATCAGCTTGCATTGGCCCTAGATACGCCGACATTTCAGCATGAACGCCATGTCCCATTTCATGCGCTAGTGTTCTTGCGCTATCTGCCGATCCATCAAAAGGCGCGTATATAAAAGGACCCGCCTCTACCTTACCTTTTGAATTGTAAAATACAGGTGTGGTAAACCCACCGCCACGCCCCTGAGGCTGGATAAGGTGGTCTGACGAGAATAAATTTACTGCCGCTTTCGATATATCCTTGTGAAAAGATGAAAGCGCTTTTTCAGCCCTTCTTCTTACCTCTTTCCATGCCAAGACTTCATCTTGCTTTTTGGCGGCTTGCGCATATCGGTCATGCCAATTTAGCGCTTTGGAATGCGCCTCTAAAGCGTGGGCTTTTTCTTTATAATACAGTTGCGCCAATGCAGGCGCTCTTTGCAATGAAATACGCCGCGCAAGTTCTAGGCTTCTTTCAGACGCATCAATGGCAGCAAAATTAAATCGTTTCTTTTTGGCCAGACGTGCATGAGCTCGAAATAATGTATCCCCCTGCTCACCAGCACCGCGCAACCATTCTCCCATTTTCGAAGCAGCATCAATTCGTTCTTTTTCATCGGCTGAACGCAGGCTAGCTCCCAATTGACCAAGACCACCATAACGCTCAGCCAGTGTGTGCAGGGATTTGTCATATCGATATTGCGTAATCCAATGCTCATCAGAAGCAAATTGAGATTGCTCAGCAAAGCTTACGGCTGCGCGCCAACGCATGACCGAAACACCTCTACGCCGCTGAGATGCTTTCCATTTAGCAGGCGCATCTGTCAAACTGGAAACAGATTCTATAGATAAAGCCTGCAATTGTACGCGTTCTGTATTTAGTTCCTTAAGTATAGATAATGACTTTCTTTCCATCTCATCGTTTAAGTCTTCGCTTAACGCTATATACAGATGGAGGAACAGTCTTATTCTATGAAGCAGCGCGAATGCCTGCTCCAGATCGGAGAAATAGTAAGGTTTTTCGGCTAAACGTGTACTTACAAGTAATTGAACCATTGCTTTTAAACGTTTTTTGTCCGCCAGCAATTTAGAGTCGTTCGGACTTTGGTAAAGACGTTTTTTCCATCCACCAGTCCGATTTCGGTTCATTTTGAGCCAATTTGGCACCATTTTAGTGCAGTCCTTTTAAATTACACTACAGTATTTAAACTGAATTTCATAAGTTCGTGCCAAGTTGAACCATGAAAACGAGGTCGCGTTGTTACGGCCGTTTAAATTATGGTTAAGATGATGGCGAAAACTGTTCTTATTGTTGATGATGATCCTACTCAACGCCGATTAATGCAAGCGGCTGTAGAACGCCAAGGATTCCGTGCACGTTTAGTCGAAAATGGCGACCGTGCTCTAGAAGAAGCATCCGATGCAAAAAATGGCATTTCTGTTGTCCTTTTAGACCTTATTATGCCGGGTCTTTCTGGAATGGAAACCCTTGAACGCTTATTGGAACGTCGCCCTGACCTTCCTGTTATCGTTCTTACTGCATCTGGCGGAATTGATACTGTCGTTCAAGCCATGCGCGCAGGTGCTGTCGACTTCTTCGTCAAGCCAGCCTCGCCTGAACGAATAGTCGTATCATTGCGCAATGCTCTTAAAGTGTCAGACCTTCGCGGTGAAGTTAAACGCCTGTCAAAAAAATCAGAAGGCTCTTTTGGTTTTGATGACATGATCGCTGGTGCGCCACTTATGCGCCAAGTCGTTCGCCTAGGCCAACGTGCAGCGACAAGCAATATTCCTATCCTCATCACTGGTGAAAGTGGTGTTGGTAAAGAAGTGGTATCGAGCTGCATTCAGAGTGCGTCTGATCGCGCTGGTAAGCCCTTTATCACTGTTAACTGTGGAGCAATCCCGGAAAACCTCGTTGAATCTATCCTATTCGGTCACGAAAAAGGAGCATTCACGGGTGCACACGAGAAAAAGCTTGGTAAATTTGCCGAAGCGGACACAGGGACTTTATTCTTGGATGAGGTCGGTGAACTACCTCTTGATGTTCAAGTTAAACTGCTTCGAGTACTGCAAGAAGGCGAAGTTGACGCTGTGGGTTCTCGCAAACCAACTAAAGTTGACGTTCGTATTATCTCCGCAACAAATAGAGACCTTGCGCAAGCCGTTGCTGAAGGTCGTTTCCGTGAAGACCTATATTACCGCTTGAACGTATTCCCAATCGAGATGCCTTCCCTTCGCGACCGCAAGGAAGACCTTCCTGCATTGGTTGAACACTTTATCCGCCGCTTCAACGCGCGTGAAGGCATGTCCATCACAGGCGCATCCCAAGAAACACTTGGTATGATTGCAGCACACGACTGGCCAGGTAATGTTCGTCAATTGGAAAACTCAATCTTCCGCGCAATGATTTTGTGTGAAAATGAAGAACTACAACCTATTGATTTCCCGCAAATCTCTGGGCTGACACCAAATTATGATATCCTGAATGCAGCGACCAGTGTCGCAGCACCGGTAAATGCAGCAGAAGCCGCCGCTGAACTTAGTAGCCCATTGGGTGGCCCTGTTTCAATTATGGATGATGAAGGTGAGTTGCGTCCGCTTGAAAGTGTAGAGCGTGACCTGATCCAATACGCGATCGATCTTTATTCTGGACACATGTCTCAAGTCGCGCGTCGCCTCGGTATTGGCCGCTCAACACTTTATCGAAAAGTGCGCGAATACGACCTACGTGTACGGGATGAGGATGATGACGACCTAAACGTCGGTTAAAACAAGATTTTAACATAGGCTTCATGCTTGAATGAAACAGTATGTTAAGTGATATTGGCGCGTGTGATACACCATCACACGCGCTATTTTATTGGGATTTTCATGGAAACGTATAGTCCGTTAGACAATTCTCCTCTCGAACTTCGAAGTGCAGTCAAACGTTTCAACGGTAAAACCGCTGTGAACAATGTCTCTTTTCATGTTCCCAAGGGCGAAATACTAGGCTTTCTTGGCCCCAATGGCGCGGGTAAATCCACCAGCCTACGCATGGCGTTAGGCGTTCTTGCACCTGATGAAGGTGAAGCCCTTCTATTTGGTGAGAAACCAAGCCTTGCCAACCTAAGACGCGTCGGATTCCTGCCCGAAGAGCGCGGTCTATACCGCAAAATGAATGCCCGATCTGTCATATCCTATTATGGCCGCCTAAAAGGCATGGACAAAAAATCCTCCCTTCAACGCGCAGAAGAAATGCTGGAGCGTTTTAATCTTGGAGACAACTTCAAAACCAAGGTTTGCGACCTTTCCAAGGGGATGGCACAGAAAGTCCAGATTTTATCCACGCTCGTTCACCGTCCAGATCTTATTATTCTAGACGAACCCTTCACAGGGCTGGACCCAGTCAACCAGCATGATCTGGAAATACTGATCCGCGAAGAACATGCGCGTGGTGCCACGATTATTTTCTCCACACACATTATGGAACAAGCAGAACGCCTTTGCGATAAGCTTGTCATCATAGGCGGCGGCGAGAAAAAATTCGATGGAACAATCGATGAAGCGATGAGCCTCATCCCCGAACAAGCTGATATTAGTACTGAGGGCGATTTTGATCTTCACGCTGCATTGGAAAGTGCGGGCTTCCAATCCTCCTACGATACGGAAGATGAGATGGGCCGTCATTGGCGCATAGATTTATCTCATGGAGAGCGCGCTCAAGATGTTTTACGCGCAGCAATCGATGCAGGCGCACCCATTACATCCTTCACTCCGCACCGCGCCAAATTAAGAGATGTGTTTGTGTCACTTGTCGGCGAAGACACTCCACAAGAAGAGACAGAGGTCCAAGCATGATCCGTTCTATATGGCTCGTAGCGCGACGCGAATATATTGGCTATGTCTCGGCAATCGGTTTCTGGTTAGGCCTCATACTCACGCCGATTGGCTTGGCCGTTGGTCTGCTATTACCAACGCTTCTTATGAAGGCTCAGCCTGCGCGCTATTATGCAGTTGTCGACACGCAAGATGAGTTTAAAGACGCATTGAAATGGCAATTAGAAAGTTGGCAACGCGGCGACACACTCGTTGAATTGCGATATGCCTTAGATGCCGTATCGCCTGCAGAGAAAAGACGCATTCTCAGTGATTATGACAAAGCCTATGCGAACGGCCTGTCACCGCAAGAAGCACTGAATGCAGCAAACCTACCCTTCCCTATGCAAGCTGCGCCAATCAAGTTTCACGGCATTAATCTGCCTAATAAATCCATTGACGACATTGAGAGCTATCTAACATCCGGACAGACATTTAATGGTCCTGATGGCAAACACACCCTCTTTGCAGCAATCGTCGTCAATCGTGATCAAGTCGGCGAAATATCCAGTGTGGATTATATCTCGCCTGATATCGTCAATTCCGAATTGCGACAGGCCACAACGGGCGCATTAAAATATTTGTCGCGCTTTGAATTGCTTAGCGGAGCAGGCCTAACGTCCAACCAGATTAGATCTGCAGATGCTGAAATAGCCTCTGTATTTGTACGAAAACCCGGTTCTATCGATGCTGCGCAAGACAAGAATGAAGAAGTCACCCTTACCGACCGCGCGCCATTTGTCGCCGCGTCTGCCATTGCGATTGCATTGTGGTTCCTGATTTTCTCTGTCGTGAATTTTCTTTTGACTGGCACGATTGAAGAGCGCTCAAACAAGATTTTTGACAGCCTTCTCACCAGTGTCCGTGTCACTGATTTACTGGCTGGGAAACTGTTGGGAATATTAATGTTGTCCGCGACCCTCATGGGAGCTTGGGTCCTAATGGCGAGCTGGGCAGCCCTTCAGGTCGATCAAGCCGTTAGTCCTGCCACATGGGAATTTGTCCGCGCAGCACTAGACCCAAAACTCATCCTACCCGCCATTGCCGGCTTTTTGGCGGGCTATATTATGTATGGTGCCATCTTCCTTGCCTTGGGAGCATTGTGTGACACCATCCAAGAAGCGCAAGCATTGGCCACACCGCTTATATTAATGCTGACCACCCCACTCTTCATCGTTATCATGGCATTGCAAAACCCTGCGTCCGGATTTGTCTTTATGATGAGCTGGGTGCCGATAATGACGCCTTTCCTCATGATATTACGCGCGCCGTTAGAGCCCCCATTATTGGAAGTGATTGGTCACCTGATTATCATGATCGCAGCCACCTCCACAGCGCTCTGGTATTCAATCCGCATATACCGTGCTGGCGCAGTAAACGGCACCGGCATGAAAGACATCACAAGGTTTTTCAAGAAAAAGACAGTCAGGAAAGCGAAGTAGCTGCTTGATACATTTGGATTGGCTGATCAGGCGAATTATTCGCCTAAACACCCGTCTCATTCCGATTTTCCTGCGTAGGCAGGAATCCAGCCCAAAAATAAAGCCGCGCATAGCGCGACATGTTGAATTCGCTGGATCCCAGATCAAGTCTGGGAATACGGACGGCTAAAAATCGCCAATAATGGACATTCAGCTTAAGCTGTTCGTTTAGTCAGCAGAATTAAAAATACGTGCATAATAGCTAACTGATATACTCAAAGCCAAAAAGCTTGGTACTAATCGAATTGGCTGCGGAAGACCTAATTTCGCAGCAATTACAACAAGCACCACAGAAATCAAAAGTGTGACAATAAAACATTCAATCGTTACTGATAAAGACGTCGTTGGCTCTCCGGTCAAACGTGCTAAGATTGTCATACACCCCTCCTGAGTTAAACGTTGTGAAAATCGCATGGAACAAGGTCGCTTTTGACCTTATTTACACCCTAGAGTAGTATCTTAAGTAGCAAATTATGCATAGATAGCGCGAGATACAATTATGTTTAAATCAATTTTATTAGTAGCGGCCCTCGGCGCATCAACAAGCATAATAGCTAGCTTGGCATTAAAGTCCTTTGGCATTGAAGCTGGAATATTCAGTTATATTGTCGGTGGCACTATCGCTGGTATCATCCTTGTTACAACGCAAAAAAAAGCGCCGCCAAATTAGCCTTAAAATGTTTTTGTTTGATCAAATCACTAAGCTAAAAACATTGACTGTTTCTGCTTTCAATAGGTCAATACAACGAAAGTGCATTTGAGTTAAAACACTGCAATGGGACTGCTTTGGGCCACTTCCGGCCCCATTCCCCTACCCCAGAAACAGCAAAAGCCGCGTCGGAAAAACCGAGCGGCTATGTGCAGTTATATATGATCAATCGGGAATGATCAGATGCAAAGTCGTATAAATTGGATTGTGCGCTAAATATTAGCGACACAATGCAACAATTTATCTAGCTTTTAGAAGACCTTCACGCTGGGCGCGTTTACGTGCAAGCTTGCGAGCGCGACGAACGGCTTCAGCTTTTTCACGTGCTTTCTTTTCAGAAGGCTTTTCAAAGTGGTTGCGGCGCTTCATCTCACGAAAAAGGCCTTCACGTTGCATTTTCTTTTTTAGCGCTTTCAATGCCTGATCGACATTGTTGTCGCGGACTACGATCTGAACGATTGTTCAATCTCCCGAATTAAAAACAATTAAACACAAGTGTCGCGCCTATTAGGGGGCGTCAAACGTGTCAAACTTTGCTAAACTGATTGGACTATAGAAGCCCGAAGGGGCGGATCTAGCACAAAGAATCGTACCTGCCTACCTCTAAACTAACGTGAGTATACACTATGAACGCTAAAAAATCACGTGAATCGGCACAAATTCCTCATTCAAGGAAGATTCTGAAGCAACTCCTCGACGGTGTCATAGAGGACTCCGTCTTTGATGGCTGGAATGATAGCACGCTGAAAGAGACAGCAAAACGGCTTGATATTAGCGAAGGCGACAGAATTCTGGCTGCGCCTGATGGCATATCCACACTTCTAGAATATTGGGCCGAAAAAGCGGACAATCACACAACGCAAGTATTGGTGACCGAAGATCTATCCGATCTTAAAATCCGAGAACGTATCGCTTTGGGTGTGCGCACACGTATTGCTTACTTCTCAGACAATAAAGAGGCAGCCCGCCGCGCCGCTCATGCAGTTGCAGCACCTTGGCGCGCAACACTTGGCCCTAAACTTATATGGAATGCCGCTGACACGATCTGGTCAGCACTGGGAGACAAATCGACCGATGCGAACTGGTATTCCAAGCGCGCAGTACTGTCTGGCGTTCTAGGCTCTACATTTTCGACATGGCTAGCATCCGAAGAAGATGAAGACGAAGCTAGCTGGGCCTATCTGGATGACCGGATCGAAAACGTCATGCAATTTGAAAAAGCAAAAGCTCAAGTCAAAGGCTTTACCGATAAAATGCCCGATCCACTGGACTTGCTAAAGTGCGTTCCAAAATCTGGCCCTATGGGGTGATAGCTAAGCGCTATTTTAGTTCTTGATTGCTATGTCCGAGTTTGCGGCCTTCGCCGCCGCCGCGTTTGCCATAAATGCGAGGCGTTGCGCCAGATTTTGCGCGATCTTCCCATGTAGAGATATCAGTATCGCCCAAAAGGTTATCCATTCTGATATCAATAAAGCGGTCGGTTCGCCCTAAAGGCCAACCGCAGACGGCACGCATGTGCTGCTCAAACTGACCAATTAAACACGCTTCTTCTGTCCAGTGCCCTGTATTGTGGACACGCGGCGCAAATTCATTGGCGAGAAGCGACCCATCAGACAATACAAAAAGCTCTAACGCCAATAAACCGACATAATCGAGAGATTCTGCAAGCTTTTGTCCTAGAACTTTAGCCTGTGCGCGCGTAGTTTCAGACACATTTGCAGGCAAAGTCGAAGATTTTAAAATACCGCCAGCATGGTCATTTTCTGGTGTGTCATAGATGGCAATTTCACCATCTTGGCCACGTGCTACCAAAACAGAAATCTCACGCTCAAACGAAATAAAGGCTTCTAATACAGCTGGCGCTTTTCCAATTGTTTCCCATGCTGCATCCACATCTGAGTTCAAGTCGATGCGAGCTTGCCCTTTACCGTCATATCCTTCACGGCGACCTTTTAGGACACCCTTGCCGCCAAGCGCTGTAAGTGCTGCCGGAATATCTTCTGGGCCGTCTATACGTGCAAATGGCGCAGGAAGGATATGGATGGAATTGAGGAATTCTTTTTCTTTCAAACGGTCTTGGGACACACCAAGCGCATTCGCTTTTGGAAAAACCTGCGTTCCGCATTTTTCAATGATTTCGAGGGTCGCCGCTGGAATATTCTCAAACTCGAACGTCACAACATCACAGCGTTTTGCAAATTCTTCGAGCTTTGCAACATCATTATACGCGCCAATAACTTCGTCCGCACTCACGCGGGAGGCACAGCTATCAGTTTCTGGTGCGTATATAATGACGTCCATGCCCATGCGTGCTGCTGCCATTGAGAGCATACGCCCTAATTGCCCACCACCAATAATACCTACGACGCCACCTGGCGCTATCTTGTTCACTTACCTGAACCTACTCTTTGAATTTGAATTAGTCTTCGACTGTTTCAGCGACTGACTGAGATTGTTCTTCGCGGAATGCCAATAATTTATTGGCAACTTCATCGTCATGCCCTGCTACAATAGCAGCAGCTAGCAGACCTGCATTTGCAGCACCAGCATCACCAATAGCAAGCGTTCCCACGGGAATACCCTTCGGCATTTGCACAATTGAATAAAGACTATCAACACCGGAAAGCGCACGCGATTGCACGGGCACACCCAAGACTGGCACGATTGTCATTGATGCCAACATGCCCGGAAGGTGTGCTGCCCCACCTGCGCCTGCTATGATCGCCTTTAGCCCACGGTCTTGAGCGGTCTTTGCATAGTCAACCAAACGATCAGGCGTCCGGTGAGCAGAGACAACTTTTGTTTCATGGGGCACGCCAAGCTTGGTCAGATACTCAGACGCGAGCCTCATGGTTGGCCAGTCAGAACGACTTCCCATAACAACGCCGACTAATGGTGTATCCGACTTTGATAACACAGAACTCTCAGCCATGTGGCGGCCTCCCTTAAAGGCGAAAATGCAAATGATTGCGGTGCCTAAAAATAAGGACCAGCATCAGGAAAGCGCGCGAGTATAGGGATAGTTCGCCTGTGTACAAGGGTGCATATTTTTAATGTCGAATTTAGCTTGTTCATACCGAACAAAAAGATAAGAATTAGAACGCACCAAATAGGCATCGATCGATTGAATGGACACTCAATGAAACGCCTTTTCATAGCATTATTAGTTCTGGCCATAGCGCTGGGCGGCTATTTCTGGATCAATTCTCAAGAGCAAGCGCCATCCAACGTCGAACTGACAAAAACAGAAGATGGTCGATATCAAATGCTGGTCAATGGCCAACCATTTATCGCCAAAGGTGTTGGCTATAATGGAAGTTTGGAAGATGGAATTGCAAAGCTGAAAGCTGCCGGCGGAAATTCTATCCGAACATGGCGCGCCGACAATGCCAAAGAAATATTGGAACAAGCCAAACAACATGATGTCATGGTGGCCATGGGATTAAATCTCAGAAAACAAAAAGGGAAATTCGACTATAAAGATGATGCTATCATCGCGGCTCATTTGGAAGAGTTAAAAGCGCAAGTCGATGCCTATAAAAACCATCCCAATTTATTGATGTGGGTTGTCGGCAATGAATTGAATATTTCAACCAATCAAGACGGTCACATCCAACGCGTTCAGCCCATTGTTTATGAGAGCCTAAAAGAACTGACGGATTACATTCACGAGGTTGACCCTAACCACCCTGTGACAACGACTTTTGCAGGCTTTAATCCAGACGATATCGACTACGCGTTGGAATACACAGACAATTTAGATGCGATATCCATTCAGGTTTATTGGGACCTTCAAAACGTGCAAACACGCCTTCTTGAATATGGTTTGGACAAACCCTTCTTCATTACGGAATACGGCGTAAAAGGTCATTGGGAAATGCCCAAAACAGCTTGGGGGCGCGAAATAGAAGAACCTTCTGGAGAAAAAGCTGATTCACTAAAATGGCGGATTGAAAAAGGCATTCAGGAAGATCAAACTGGACAAGTTTTAGGACACTACGCTTTTCTATGGGGCAATAAACAAGAACGCACCCCGACATGGTATGGCTTTTTTACGCCAGATGGTTTGAAAACCTCGACTGTGGATTTATTGACCCAGTTCTGGACGGGTGAATATCCAGAAAACCGCGCCCCCCGCGTCAAAGGCATGCTGATAGATGGCAAAAAAGCGGAAGATTCTATTTATCTAAATGCTGGCCAAGAATATGTCGTCGATTTAGATGTCGCGGATCCAGACGGGGATAATCTGACTACGCGCTGGGAATTGCGCTACGAAGTTGGCGCACGATCTCTTGCGGGCGCGCATGAAGAGCAAGCAGATATTGTGGAATTGCAAATCCAACCCGAAAGCGCAATCAAAGCAATCTTTATCGCCCCATCAACAGCCGGTGAATATCGCCTATTTGCTTATATATCTGATGGCAAAGGCAGCGCCGGAACAGCGAATATTCCGGTAATGGTGAATGAGGTGGAATAAAGTTATCAAAAGTTTGAACATGCCTCCTTATCCAGCCACCGCACATAAACCCCGAGTCGCACTTCATTAATTTTTACGTTATGCTGTTAACGACACGCTAACTGTGAACAGGTATTCATTAACCATAGTGAGAATTGTGGACTGGTAATGAAATTTCTCTCAATCTTCTCAGCTCAGCGCAATGCGGACGGAAAAACCCGCTATGCAGTTGAAAATGGCGATATAGGCGTTGAAAAAGCGTCTGAACTGTTTGGCATATCTGATGCCGAGCTAACACCGGCTGTTCGCGCGGCTATTGCGGCGATGACTGGTGAAATTACCGACCTTCGAATTAAAAATACTGCAATGAGCAAAGCATTGGAAAATGCCGAGAGCATGGCTGACCATGATGCGCTTGTTCCGCTGTTCAATCGGCGCGCATTTGTCAGAGAATTATCGCGCCTCATCGCTTTTGCGGGCCGCTATGGGCTAGATGCCAGCATCATTTACTTTGATCTGGATGGCTTCAAACAAATCAATGACAGATTTGGACATGCTGCAGGTGATAAAATTCTACACGCTGTAGCCGACGTCCTTATTCAGCAAACTCGCGAGTCAGACCTTTTAGGTCGTTTGGGCGGAGATGAATTTATAGCCGTTCTCACAAGCGTTAAGCCAACCACAGCTAAGGAAAAGGCTGCGCAATTATCGCAAGCCATTAAAGATATTTCGATTGAACACGAAGGACATCGCCTAAGTATTGATGCGTCCTTTGGTGTAGCGTCATTGGAACATGATGAGACAGCTGAGATACAAATAGCGCGATCAGATGAAGCAATGTACGCCGCTAAAATGCGCAGAAAATCAAACGGCTCCTCTGAAGCCAGTTAGTTTTCAATTCTGAGAAATTATATTTTCCCCATTTAGGCGATAATATCGGGCAGAGAATTATCGATCAGTCGGGTCATCTCGTCTTTCAATTTTAGTTTCTGCCTTTTCAAATTTGCAATCTCAAGATCGGCACTTCCCTGCTGCGTTAAAGCCTCTATCCGTGCATTCAAGTCTTTGCGCTGTTGCTCTATTTCCGCGAGTCGTTCCGCAGTCGAAATTGCGGGATCTGAATCATTGCCAGTTTCAGAATAATCCATATATGCGACCTCCTAAAAACCAACCAAATGGTGATGTCATAAATGCCAATCAACGCTTTGGTATTTGTTTGATTATGCCTGATTTTTAGGGAATATCAAATGTATTTCGTCAAATAAGAATTTCATCATATTACATATTTTGATCGCTCTACTGATGACTCTTCACGATGTCTATGGTTTAATTTAAAGACATTTCAGAAGGAGGTTTGAATGAGCACAGACGCACGTATCCGTGAGCTAAGTGAACGTCATAAACATCTTGAGACCAAGATAGAATCCAAACGAAAGCACCCTTCCACCCCAGATCAAGAACTGCATGATCTAAAACGAAAAAAACTACGAATTAAGGATGAGATAGTCGCGCTAAAATCAGCGTAAACTCTCATCATTCCACAACATTCCTGATTTTATAGGCGGGCTAAGCTCGCCTATTTGGAGAATGCTGTTTTTCTTTTCAGATTTATGGCTTCGTATTTGCTCTCTCTTCATCTTAATCGGTTATAAGCTGCCACAGATGACATGAAAGGCTGTATAGATGCGCGGACCAATAGACCCTGAGCAATTGCTGTCCCCAGGGATGTTAAAATCAGCAAACACATTATTGACTGTCTGTTTAGCAGCATTGTCAGGCATAGGCCTGCTGCACGCGCTAGGACACTTGTTCCAGTGGAGACCATTTACGGCTCTATTAGTCGGTGCAATGGCTATCGCGGTGCCTTTAGCAATCTGGATGATTATCCGTCTGCTTAGTGAAAGCCTTGCGGCACAACACAGCCTCAATGAACGTATAACACTTCTAAATGAATCCCTATGGGGCCCAGAAGATGAAGACTGGGATGATGTTGACGTCGAAGACGCCACTGCAGATGCAGAAACTGACGAAGCTCCTGCTGAGGAAGTCAAAGAAGAGCCTGTAGTCGAAAAGACCGAAGTCGCTGAAGAAGCAGAAGCAGAAGCAGAAGCAGAAGCAGAAGCAGAAAATGACGACGAAGTTTCGTCAGAAAAAAAGACAAAAAAAGCTAAGAAATAATTTTCTTTTTCTAAATAAGATCAAACACATAAGCTGTTATATTTTGAATTGGCAGAATATAGCAGCTTAAAGTGATTAGATGATTTTCAGTTTTGGAATGCATTAGGAAAGTTTGCTGAATGGTTGCCTCCCCCCACACTCTCGTCGTTATCGGTGGAGCTAAGCGCATTGGTGAACAGTGCGCTCACACATTCATAAAAAACAACTGGAATGTCTTTCTCGCTGATACAGACTCCAAAGCCCTCAATACCATTCAAGAGAGCCTTGGCGATAAAGTCGACACGCTAACGCCAGCAAGTATCACCTCAAAAATGGGCCTCAATAACATCCTATCGGGTGCAATGAGTGCATTTGGACGCGTTGATGCTGTGTGTCATATTCCCGAATTGCCACCTGCTAAGAATTTTCTAGAAACATCAGTTGGTGATTTCGAAGAAAAGATAATCGCGCCCGCACGTTCAGTTTCAGCAGTTATGCGGTTGTTTTGCGATCAAATGCTCAAACAAATTGATGACATGGATCCAGCGGACGCAAAGTTTGCAAACCCTAGCTTTATCCAGATATTCGGCTTGGGGGCTTTATATGGCGACCCCGGCGCGTATTCACAGCACGTGGCCCAGTCAATGGCGCTAGCGGCCGCAAAAGCGACAGCAATTGACCTTGCAGCAAAACACATTCGCACAAATTCTGTTATCGCAGTTCGTCCACGTGCTGAAAATGAAGAGCCTTGGCTAAAGGATCGCACTCCCCTCGCGCGCCACTCATTTGCCGAAGAAATATCAGAAGCCACTCATTTTCTTGCTAGCGTCGGTGCAGCTAATATGACGGGGCAATCTATTGTCCTAGATGGTGGAAGATCAACGCTTAACGGCATATATTCCGCCGATGCATTTGAAAAAGATACAGATTAATCAGGACAAACAAAAAAGGCAGGATTGCTCCTGCCTTTGATATTTTATCTATAAACTTAGTAAGTTTAAGATTCTTCAGAATCTGAAGATTTACCAAAGTTAGCAAATACATCATCTGCACTTGGCTCGTTTGCATTCGTTTGAGATTTGGGAATATCACCACCAAAAACAGCAAATGGATCAGATTTCTCTAGTGACCCATCTTCAGCTGTTTTAAGAAGATCAATTCCTGATCCGATTTCGTTATTCTCTTCCATCTTCGCACGTTTAGCAGACGCTTTAGCAACCAATGCATCCAACTCAAGCTGCGTACAAAGACCAAGCGTAACCGGGTCAATCGCACGCAAATTTTCACTATTCCAGTGAGATTTTGTGCGGATAGCTTCAATCGTATTTTTGGTCGTCCCGATGATTTTCGAAATTTGAGCATCCGAAATTTCAGGGTGATGACGAAGAAACCATGAGATCGCGTCTGGACGGTCACTACGGCGAGACACTGGTGTATAGCGCGCACCTTTACGCTTTGGTGGTGCAACAACTTTATCAAACTTAGGTGAAGCCGGCTTCAAAGCATGGTTTGAGTCTTTTTCACCACGTTCAATCTCGTCACGTGTAAGTTCTCCGCGGGAGACTGGGTCCACACCGCGCATATGCTCAGCGACCTCACCATCAGCGATACCCTTCACCTCAAGACGGTGCAATTCACAAAAGTCAGCGATCTGCTCAAAAGTCAGAGCTGTGTTATCGACAAGCCAAACAGCTGTCGCTTTCGGCATAAGAATATTGGCCATTTGTCGCCTCCAAAAACAATTTCGCCCGGCACTCTGGCCGGGCGGTTTGATCTCATAAACCATGAGACAAAACGTTAATTGCATTCAGTATAAGCGTATTTGCATCATTTGTGAATTCCTTATGTCGAACAAATTCACCTTACAATTCTAAACTTTCAAAAGTATTTTTCCAAAATGCTTACCACTCAGCAAACGCTGATGCGCTTTTTCTGCGTCCTCTATTGCAAAAACCGAGTCGACAACTGGCTTCACATTTCCGCTTTCAACAAGTGGCCATATATTTTTTACAACATCAGTCGCAATCTCAGATTTTTCTATATCGTTGCGTCCGCGAAGCGTTGACCCAGTGACGTTTAATCGCTTGGTCATAAGTTTTAGAATATTGACTTGGCCTTTTAAACCGCCCTGCACAGCAATATGAACCAGACGCCCGTAAGGTTTTAGAATATTGATATGCTTGGGAAGATAATCTCCGCCAACCATGTCTAAAACAACATCCATTCCACCCAATTTCTTGATCTCAGCTTCAAAATCATGCGTTTTATAGTTTATGGCCGCATCTGCACCTAATGTGAGACACTTACTGCATTTCTCATCACTACCGGCTGTAACAATAACTTTGGCCCCCACAGCCTTTGCCATCTGAATAGCAGTCGTCCCTATGCCCGACGCGCCACCCTGCACCAGCAATGTTTCGTCTGATTTCAACGCGCCAATGTCAAATACATTGGCCCAAACAGTCATGACAGTTTCCGGCAGAAGCGCCGCATTTTCCAGATCAATACCTTTCGGAACCGGCAATACACAACCTTCGTGAGCAAGTGCGAATTCTGCATACCCACCGGCAGGCAGTAACGCACAAACCTCTTGCCCAACGGCCCACTTTTCAACTTTTTCGCCAACAGCATCAATATATCCGGAAACTTCCAGCCCCATAATATCGGGTGCCCCTTCTGGAGGTGGGTACATACCTTTTCGCTGCAAAATATCTGCGCGATTTACACCAGCTGCTCCAACTTTTATTCGAACTTCATTCGTGGCTGGTTTTGGTTTTTCAACCTCAACATATTTCAGCGTTGAATCTTCGTCGACCAAAACAGCTTTCATCATGCAAACTTCTATAAAAATCTTTGTTAATAGGAATTGAATTACTTATTAGCTCGCTCGAAAACTTCCCGATAGAGCGCAAAACATATATTGTGACAAAAATGGAATTTCATCGAAGAAGAAGGGCGCAACACTATGTTTGAAGAAGAACCCACCACGAAACCTTCAAGAACACTTGAAGATATGTCTATTGATGAACTGACTTCTCGAATTGAAACGTTGAAGGAAGAAATAACGCGTTGTGAAGACGAGATTACTAAGAAAAAAGCAGTAAAAAACGCTGCTGATGCCATTTTTGGACAATAAAACTGTCATATTACGCTAAAAACTGGACTCGTCCCTGCATATTAGAACACAATGTAGAGACTTAAATAAGACTCTGTATGCTATAATTAGAAATATGATCCTAGCCTGAGATCAAAAAAACGAATAAGATCTGGCGGCTATGAAGGTATTGGGTGTCTGAATGAAATCTGTTTCCTTGGTCGGTAATGACTGGAAAAATCGCGTATCTGAATTTGCAGCCTCGGAGGTCTTTGATCGTCTATTCAAAGAAGGCATGGCCCTTGTAGAAGAAGCCGCAGCCTATCTTGATGGGCCTGGTAGACAGGAAAGCCGCCAACTCAATCGCGAAGAAGCGCTTGTATATGCTGCAGAAAGTATGGAAGTCACAACGCGCCTTATGCAATCTGCAAGTTGGTTAGTTGTACAACGCGCCGTACGTGAAGGCGATATGACATCCGATGAAGCTGCCGAAGATAAGTTCCGCCTATCTGCACCCAGTGAACTTCGTGAATTATCAGCAGTTAAAGTCCTTCCAGAACCCCTAACTGATCTTATTGTGCGCTCACGTGCCTTATACGAACGTGTATGGCGCCTAGACGAGCAATTATTCGCAGTTGAAGAAAAACCAGTCGATAATCCGGTGATGTCACAATTGGAACGTCTGAATGATATGGCTGAGAGCGGTGCATTTGACCCACTAGCTATCTGGCGCGAAAAGAAATAATCGAATTAAAAGTTTCAAATAAAAAAACCGCTTCGATAACTCGAAGCGGTTTTTTTATAACTTATTTTCTAGCACCAACAAATAAATGCAGGTCAAATAGGATAAATCCTATTTCTTTTTCATAAAGCCAGAGAATTTATCGTTAAAGCGTGATACGCGACCTGCACGGTCCATCATGTGCTGGTTTCCACCGGTCCATGCTGGGTGTGTCTTAGGGTCAATATCCAACTGAAGAGTATCACCTTCTTTACCCATTGTTGAACGAGTTTGGTAAGAAGATCCATCTGTCATCTTGACAGTAATGAAGTGATAGTCCGGATGTACGTCTTGTTTCATCGGTACGAGGCCCTTAAACGCATTGGTCTTAGTTTAATAAATCGAAGCAGCGCGCTTAGCGGATATAACAACGTTTATCAACCCCTAACTGGGTTTTAGAGTGGAATAAAATATGAGCGAACAACATTCTCAGGCTGACTTGGACCGCAAAGCGGGTACTCGAAAGCGTGGTAGTGCGGGACTTCCTGATCGTCCCAAAAGCAAGAGCCTGAAACCACTTGTACAATTGTGGCCATATGTATCCGGCAGAGGCTGGATTTTCTGGCCGGCTCTTATTTTACTCTTTGCTGGCGTCGGTATCACACTCTACCTCCCCGTGGTATTTCGGGGTATTGTCGACAACGGCCTAAGCCAGTCCAATATCCAAGTCATCAATGATGGCTTCATATCCTTTGTGGGAGTGGTCATCGTCATGACCCTCGTGACATCGGCCCGCTTCTATTTCATGTCCCTTCTGGGAGAACGCGCTGCCGCTGACCTCAGAGCCGATGTCTATAAAAAACTGATCAATCTATCTTCTAGCTATTATTCGAGTCTGCGCTCAGGAGAAGCTGTTTCACGTCTTACCGCAGACGTCACACTGATAGAGAGCTTTCTTGGGTCATCTGCCTCTATATTCCTGCGCAATTCTCTTACGCTGATTGGCGCCTTGATAATGATGTTTGTCCTGAACTGGCGACTGACCGGTGTAATGTTCATTGCTGTGCCGCTGATCATGATCCCCATGTTCGTTATCGGCACGCGCGTTCGCAAACTTTCCACTGCCGTACAAGATCGTATTGCTGACGCTGCTGGTGAGGCCTCAGAGAGCCTTGAAGCCATCGAACTGGTTCATGCATACAGTCAGGAAGAAACGCGCTCCAATCGCTTTACACAAGCCTGTGAGATCGCCTTTCAAGCAGCCCGCAAACGAATTGGTGCACAAACGCTAATGTCAGCGTCTGTTATCTTCGCCCTATTCACCGGTATCGCGCTTATGTCGTGGTTAGCCATCCAAGAAGTGTTGGCCGGAAGAATGAGCGCAGGAGAACTTACACAATTCGCATTTTACGCGGTATCTGGTGTATCTGGTTTTGGTATGATTGCAGATGTTTTCAATGCCGCTATGCGCACATCTGGCGCTATTCAGCGCTGTGCAGAAATCTTGAATGAAGAGCCTGACATCAAGGCACCGGACAATCCTCGCAATCTGGCCTCCCCTATCACGGGCGCAGTTCGTTTTGATAACGTCACATTCGCATACGCCAATGACACGGATGCCGCCGCGCTCAACCAATTCGATTTACAAGTCAAAGCAGGCGAAACAGTTGCGCTCGTCGGGCCATCAGGTGCGGGTAAATCCACCGTGTTTAGAATGTTGCTCCGTTTTTACGACCCTAATGCTGGCGCGATCCTACTGGATGGTGTCGATGCAAGATCGGTTACGCCGCAAGACTGGCGATCCCAATTTGGTTATGTCCCACAAGAAGCTGCACTGTTTTCTGGCTCGGTGAGAGATAATGTTCGCTTCTCCTCGGAGAACGCTTCTGACGCTGAAGTCCAAGCAGCGCTCCAAGCCTCTGAAGCTTGGGAATTCCTAAAGGCCAAGCAAGGACTTGATGCAGAATTGGGTGCCCGCGGAAAAAACCTCTCTGGTGGAGAACGCCAACGTGTTGCTATCGCGCGTGCATTGGTGCGCCAAGCGCCTGTCATGCTGCTAGATGAAGCCACCAGCGCGCTGGATGCAGAAAATGAGCGTCTGGTGCAAGCAGCCCTCGATAAAGCCTCTGACGACCGCACAACGCTGATTATCGCGCACAGGCTAGCAACTGTCCGCCGCGCAGACCGCATTGTCGTGATGGATAAAGGCCATGTCGCCGAAGAAGGCGATCACGAAAGCCTCGTTAAACAAGGCGGTATCTACGCGCACCTTGCGGAACTACAGTTTAGCGGGAGTTAAGTTTGGGGAACAATCGTAAAGGGTCAGCTGACAGCCGTTGGCCTTTCGCGAATGTTAAGACACTCCAAGCGTAGCAATGATTGTGGGCATTAGCGACATCAAGCTATTGTTGCCCGAGCTGAGCTATATTATGGTTAATCATCTTTTCGAATGGGGGATTCTATGGCGGATGTTATCAAACGTAACAATGTGAACATCCTGCCTGGAGGTGACCAAACAATTGTCTATGCCCATGGTTTCGGGTGCAACCAAGACATGTGGGCTGATATTACACCTGCTTTTAAAGACACCTATACCCAAGTTCTTTTTGATTATGTTGGCAGTGGTAATTCTGATCTCTCTGCATGGAGCAAGGAAAGATACGCATCTCTTGATGGATATGCAGACGACCTTATCGACGTCTGCGATGCACTCGATCTGACAGAAGGCGTCGTGGTTATCGCACATTCGGTTAGCGCCACGATCGCCATGCTGGCAAGCATCAAGCGCCCTTCTTTGTTCAGCAAGTTAATCCTCATCGGTCCAACGCCCTGCTTTCTCAACGATCCCCCAGCCTATAAAGGCGGGTTTGATAAGCCTGATCTCGAGGGCCTATTGGAGCTGATGGAAAGTAACTATATGGGGTGGGCGTCATATTTGGCACCTGTCGTATCTGGTGAAGTTGAAACTGCGACCACAACTGCGAAACTGGAAGAAAGTTTCTGTTCGACTGATCCGGTTGCTGCTAAAACCTTCGCTCAAGCAACTTTCTTCGCGGACAATCGTCATGACCTGCCAAAAGTTGATACTCCCTGCTTAATCCTACATCACGCCAATGATAACCTTGTCCCCGAAGAGGTGGGTAAATACCTGCAGGAGAACCTGAAACATAATACGTTCAAAGTTATGGATGTATCTGGTCATTGTGCTCACATGAGCCACCCACAGATCGTTATAGATGCCGTCAAACAGTACCTATAAAGCGCCAGCATTTCCCGAGTGCATGGACAAGGGGCAAAGGCCGCGAGCCAAAGTGTTATGACGATGAACTCCATCAACATTGACGACATTCCCGCTTCCATAATTGTCACCACACCCGATCTTGTCTTGATCGAGTGCAACACTGAATGGGAACAAGAATTCGGTGTCGACAACACATCTTCGCTTGGCCGGAAGTTGAATGAATTTGCGACTCCTTCAACGCGCATCTTCCTACAGACCCATATTATACCAACTCTATTGCGAGACGGTGCAATCAAAGAAATTTATGTAAACCTACTTGCAAGCGGCGGCAGCGAGGTGCCCGTTCTTTTGAATGCTCGAATTGATAACGCTGGAGTGCATCAAAGATTTATTTGGTCGATATTTAGTGCTCCGCAACGACGTAAACTCGAAAGCGAACTTCTGCGCCGTAAAAAGGCCGCTGAAGAGATGACGCTGAACCTTAAGAGAACAGCAAAAGAACTAGAGCGTAGCAACCAAGCCCTCGCCTCCTTCGCAAATATGGTTACCCACGATTTGAAGGCCCCAGCAAGGTATATGCGGCTCTCCACTGATCTATTGGAAATGGAACTAGAAGGAAAACTTACCGACAAAGTAAGTGAGCTATTGGGTATGATTAAGGAGGGGGCGGAAAATATGGCGCGGATCACTGACGATCTTCACCGCTACTCCTTGATGGGCAATAATCACGGCGAGTTTGCGACGCTCGATGTAGGACCTTTTCTGGAAGGTGTTTTCCGTTCTGTGGCACCTGGGCGGTCTTTCAAGTTCACTTACCAAGGGACGGTGGAGCATCTAGACACTCTATCTGTGCCATTCGAGCTTGTGGTGCGCAACTTGATCAATAACGCGATCAAGCACCATAATCGAGACAATGGCTTGATAACGGCTTCTATTGTTGATGAAGGCAACAAATTCCGAGTCGACATCACTGACGATGGCCCGGGCATTGCCTCGAATTACCACGATATGATCTTCGGAGAGTTTAGTCGGCTACCTTCCGATAATGACAATCATGGCTCAGGGCTAGGACTGGCAATGGTCAAACGAACAGTCGAGAATTATGGTGGCAGGATTACTGTTCAGTCTAGCCTTGGCGAAGGCGCGCGGTTTTCAGTTTTTTGGCCCGTCGCAAAAGAGCTCAAGCGCGTTTTAGAAAAATAAACAGTCTAGCGCCCTAATCCCCACCCGAACGGATGGGCTCGCTTTCATCAGAGGTGAGTTTCATCCATTTCTGGCGCTCAAAGCCATAGGCCATATCCATGACTTCGAACTGGAGGCCCACAGGTTTATTCGTGGAAGAGTTCCAAAGCGCAGCAATTCCAGTATCTAATTCTGGATCGAACAAGATCATCGCGCGATAGCCTTTAACGGCACCGCGATGCCCTACCAGCTTGCGCCCTGCATAGTCATAAATGCGCCATCCCAATGCATAATCCGCATGGGTGACATGGGATGATTTGCGACGCATGCGGTTGCGTTCTTTCCAAGTTGCTGTCTTGGGAGCGTGCACTTCCTCTAGAACTGACTCAGGAATGGCATCTGGGACCAAGCCCATTTGAGCTTTCATATACTTGGCCAAATCTTCAATTGAAGAATTCATGCCACCAGCCGCAGGCACGTTGTAATAATTATCATTCAAATCGACAGGACGGACCATGGAAAGTCCACGCGAATAACCAAATGGGCGCGCCCAATTGCCGGTGCGCTTCAAGTCCTTGCGCGTCAGGCTTGCGGTTCTCATATCAAGCGGCGCAAAAACGTGTTGCGTAACCAGATCATGATATTTCTTGCCCGTCACATCGGCCACAATCTCTGTGATCGTATCAAAAGCCACATTCTGATAGGAATGACATTCGCCCGGCGTACAAATGTATTTTAGTTTGCCTAGGTCTTTGCGGATAACTTTTGGGTCTACGCCGTCTTCAAGCCGCGTATCATACGCATTGGGCACAATGCCCAATTGATGAGACAAAACATCTCCAACATTCAGTTTTGACAAGCCAGCTTTTGGCAATTTCAAGGATGTATTAAATTTCGATAGAGGTGCATCAAGGTCTAACTCACCGCGCTCCTTCAAAATTCCAGCGAGTGTTCCCGCCATGCCTTTGGAAAGTGATGCCCAGCGAAATACAGTGTCTTTATCGACTGCTGGCCCACCCGGGAATGTCTCCCCATACCCTTCGACAAGTTTGACTTCACCGCGATCTATTACCGCCAATGCGAAACCAACCATCTGGTCTTCTTCCATCAGTCTTTCGACCCGCTGATTGATATAGCTAAGATCAATCATGGATGGCGGCTTTGGTGCCAATGAGGGCGCAGTTATATCGGGTATGTCAGCCTGCTCTGCAACCTGTTCTTCAACCTGTTGTGGGGCCTGTTCGGCAAAGGACACTGATCCAAAAGAAAGTCCTAGAATAAGACTCGCAATCAAACCCGAAAAACGCTGAAATTCAGCCATACCAAACCCTTTGCCAAATAGAGTTACCAAAACAGAATATGCACTCTTCATCCAATCGAGTCATAATTGTGGTGAAAGTACTTTATTACGATAGTTTCAGGTGCAACAATGAGACGTCTCTTCAATCTGCCTGCTCAAGATAAATTCCAGATTAATGAAATCAGCTGAACAACTCCAATCACAATAGTTCAAATCTAGGGGCTTCATATGAGTTTGATCCAAACCTATCAGCAAATGGCTCGGTATAATCAGTGGATGACCAACAAAATCTACGATTCAGCTAGCGCATTGTCAGATGAAGAGTTGAAACAGGACAGAGGTGCCTTCTTCAAATCCATTCATTCAACAATGAACCACTTAATGTGGGCCGATATTCGTTGGACAAATCGTATTTTTCTAAAAGACTACCCTATTAAATCAGCCGGAATGGGCGAAGATATATTTGATAATTTTCAAACGCTCAAAACTGAACACGCCAAAATGGCGGAATATATCGTCGATTGGTCCCTCAAACTGACGCATGATCAAATCGAAGGTGACATAAGCTGGGTGCCGCCATGGGGCGGAGATATGATTGTAAAACCCAAATGGTTATGTATTTCACAGCTCTTCAACCATCAAACCCACCATCGCGGGCAGGTGACGCAAATGCTCAAAGAAATCGGCATTGATGTTGGCGATACGGACATACCCCTCACGCCCGATTAACGGCGCATACAATAAAGGCCAGAGATTATCTGGCCTTATTTTCTAGAATGTATCTGAAGACTTTGGCTTTACTCGCCCTTCAATGCGATCGGCCATTTTGGCAACGATTGTGGAGTTTCCACAGACAAGACTTCCATCTTTCGCCGGATCAGCGCCGCCCAATCCCTTCACAACACCGCCAGCTTCCTTGACCAGAATAATTCCCGCCGCTGTGTCCCATGGCTCTAGGCCACGTTCCCAAAAGCCATCAAAACGGCCAGCTGCCACATAAGCTAGATCAAGGGCAGCCGCACCAAAACGGCGAATACCTGCAACTTCACCCATCAGAATATTTAGTTCTTTTAAGAACTCTGGATGGTCACCGCGTCCCATGAAAGGGATACCAGTTGCTAGAACGCTTTCGCCAAGCTTACGGCGGTTGGACACACGCAAGCGACGGTTTTCTATCCATGCGCCTTCGCCTGTTTCAGCCCAGAACATCTCATTACGCACGACATCGTGGACAACACCCGCGTGAAGTTCTCCATCACGCTCTAGTGCAATAGATACTGCAAAGTGAGGAATACCGTGCAAGAAATTCGTCGTGCCATCTAGTGGATCGATGATAAATCTATGCGATTTATCAGATCCTTCAACGACACCACCTTCCTCCATCAAAAAGCCGTAACCAGGACGCTTTTTAGAAAGACGGTCAAAACAGATCTCTTCTGCTTTTCTGTCCGCTCGAGATACAAAGTCAGCAGGTCCCTTTTTAGACACCTGCAATTGTTCGACTTCCCCAAAATCTCTCAATAATTTGCGGCCAGCTACTTGCGCAGCTTCAATCATAATCGAAACGGTAGGTGACGGTCGAGCCATTTTAATAGATATCCTAAGAGCAGTCTTGGTTAGCTTTGTGGGAGGCTACCAAGTAAAATACAAGACGGGCCGTCTATCCTAGTCAGGACAATTTTTCAAGACATTCTATAGTTTCAAGTCATTTCAACTTAAAAAGATACTTGATTTATTCTTTGCAAAGTCCATTAAATCACAAAATTCCTATCCGTTATTGCGCGGAAACCTGTTTTTGCATTCAGGTTTCGGTCAAACAATAAAGGATAGTTAGATCGCATTACCGGAGATCTATTTAGCCAAGTATCTCTATCGGAAACGCCCCAGAAAGTCACAGAATCTAAGGTCGACTTTAGGATCAGACCGTTAAACAGCTCTCGCAATAACTGAGCTTGAGAATCCAGTACGCTTTCAGGAATATTACTACCATAATCAGCGTCACAATTTGTACCATTTTCCCAGCAAGAACCAGGATCACTGTAAACAGAGACATCAAGCTCTGTAATTCGGTTTGAAAGTCCTGCGAACAATCCATCCACAGCATCAATTGCATCTAAAACACTTTGAGCAGTGTCTTGTAAGATTAAATGACATTGGTGCCCCACCCCATCCAATGGGATTCCGCGCGCAATCAAGTCTTCAACAATCTGGATCAAACGCGCACGCTTATCGGGCAATTCCGTCGTGTATTCATTGATGTATAATTTCGCATCAGGGTCAGCAGCGCGTGCGGCTTCTAAAACCCAATCAAGATATTCCGGACCACCAGCTGCCTGATACCAATTAGAATTCCGATAAGGTAGGGTTGTACCAACACCTGTTGAATCAACGACTTCATTTAGCGCATACCAGACAGATATTTTACCTCTGAAATGGGATACCACCGTCGTCACATAATTTTGCAGGCGGGCTTTTATCTCGTCGCGCGTACCCTCGAAGAAATAATCTGGTGTTATCTCGTGCCAAAGAAGAGAATGACCGTGGATCTCTAGCCCGTTATCTTCAGCATACTGCACCAATGCATCACCGGCGCTAAAATCGAACGTCCCCTCCGTCGGTGCAATAATATTGGGTTGCATTTCAAATTCAGAAACAATGGTATTGAATTGCGAAGTTACAATATCTGAAATCGCGGAATTATTGCTGACTTGAGATGTCTGAACAGCTGCACCAACCGTAAAATTGTTGCGAAATGTATTACGCAGCAGGCCATCGCTAGGTTCAAAAGCGGTGGGCGTTAGAGGTGTAGGGCTTGGCGTAACGGGTCCCATATCCGAGCCGCCGCCACCTCCACTACATCCCCATAGTGCGGCACTGGCTGCCCCAGCTAACAATTTAAGACGTTGACGCGCATCTATATCTACCACTGAACCCAATCCCGATTACCCAGCCTCAGAAAACCCTCAAAATTTGAAGGCTATGGAAACACATGCTTACCGCATGGTTTTCAATGGGATACACCGATATGTTAATGTATGCACTATACTTTACTGTAAGAAATTTCAATTCGCCTATCGCGCGAATTGTTGATTAAACATCCTTACAGCCTCTTTCGGTCCTGCATCATAGCTCCAGACACCTGATGAAACGGCAATAAAATCTGCGCCTGCTTCGACGAGAGGCTTTGCGTTTTCAACGGTGATACCACCTATAGCGACACATGGAAGTTCGATAAATTGTTGCCACCAAGTCAAGGTTTCAAGTTCGGCCTTTGCTTTAGGGTCTTTCGTGCTTGTTGGGTAAAAAGCACCAAAAGCAACATAGTCAGCCCCTGCTTCTCCAGCTTCCATGCCTAAATGCCGGCTATCGTGACACGTCACCCCAATAATAGCGTCATCGCCAACAGTTTCTCTCGCCTGCTTGAAAGAAACATCACCTTGGCCAATGTGCACTCCATCAGCTCCCAACTTCACCGCCAAATCAGGACGATCATTAATCAGCACAGCAACATCATGGGCATGGGCAATGGGCAGGACACGCTTTGTCACGTTCTCAATGTGCTCATCTGAAGCAGAAACGCCATCGAATGATTTAAGACGTATTTGAAGACTTGCGACATCGCCGCCCTCAAGCGCGCTTTCCAATTGCGAAATAAAGGCGTCAATATCCTCAATGATAGGAGGTGTGATCAAATACAGGCGACATTCTTGGTTCATTTTTTATTCTCAAATGGCTAGTCCGCAAATAACTAGTTCAATTCAATCCTATTTGTCACCTATATCATTCGTCTCTAAGACATAAGACCAATAACCCAATCACATTTTCAATTAAGCGATCTGAAATATTTGTTAGTTCTAAAATAGAACTAATGGACAAAATTGACTTTAAACCAACAGCACAGATATGTGTAGTAAGTCATTGTTTGAGGAAAATAATTTGGAACCGCCTAAACTTCTCACGCGTCATGCTGGCATGGCTAGTCTTTTTAAGAATGCCCCAGACAATTGGCGCGTTATCGATGGGGGTGAGCCATTTGACGAGATGGTTAGCACTCACGGTAGCGACATTGATATATTGATCTCAGCCAAACCGACGCCCATTACCGCTGACCTGATGGATCGACTTCCAAATCTAAGACTGATTGCTTTGGTGGCTGCTGGATATTCCATGGTCGACTTAGACGCAGCAAAATCGCGCAATATAGCGGTCTGTAATGCACCCGGCCTAAATGCTGGCGATGTTGCAGATATTGCTGCCACAATGACGATGAGTTTACTGCTAGAATTACCTCAAAAACATGATTTCGTTTTGTCCGGTAAATGGAAAAAAGAAACAACACCGCAACGTCATTCTATTGTTGGCCGTAAAATAGGTCTCGTCGGTATGGGAGCTATTGGCCAAGCAATCTCAAAGCGACTTTCACCTTTTGGTGTAGATATAAATTGGTGGGGACCACGCCCCAAACCCGAAATACCCGACACATATGAATCTGACTTGAAAAAACTAGCGCAATGGGCGGATGCGTTGATTGTTTGCTGTCGTTCCGACCAATCCACACATCATTTGATCAATGAAGATATCCTTTCTGCATTAGGGCAAGAAGGCATACTCGTTAATGTCGCACGCGGAGATGTTGTGGACGAAAAAGCACTTATATCTGCCCTTAACGAGAAACGCTTGGCCGGTGCCGGACTAGATGTTTTTGATCAAGAACCAACAAATGCTGAAATATGGCAAGGCGTTCCCAATGTCCTTCTATCCCCTCACCAAGGAGGTGAAAGCATTGAAGCACTGCACGCTCAAGCAGCTCTCATTCAAGAGAACATAGATGCATTCCTAAAAGGCAAGCCACTTCTTACGCCCGTCAGATGACTTTGAAATAAAAAAGGCGGCCCCATTGAAGAGACCGCCTTTAAAAATCGATTTGCGTCTAGCCTTAACCAGCTGCAGATGCTTTCGCAATCTCTTCAATAGTTGCAGAAAGAATTGCATTGAACTCGTCATCGCTTTGTTGAGCGGACAAACCTTCAACAGTCGCACGAGAGAAGCTTGCAATCATGCCTGTATTGGAGGCCAATTTAGCATTTGCTTCTTCACGAGCATATCCACCCGATAGAGCCACAACACGCTGAACACGTGGGTGATCAACTAAAGACTTATAAAAGTTAGCTACCGTTGGAAGAGACACTTTCAACATAACTTGTTGATCTTCAGGAAGCGCATCTAGTTGCTTGATGATTTCTGCGCGGAGAATTTCTTCAGCTTCAGCTTTATCTTCAATTGTAATTGTGACTTCTGGCTCAATGATTGGCATTAGGCCGTGTGAAATAATTTGCTTACCAACTTCAAACTGTTGAGCAACAACAGCGGCAATGCCCTCTTGGTTCGCAGCATTTACAACAGAACGCATTTTTGTACCGTAAATGCCCTTTGTCACAGCGCGCTCAAGCAAAGCGTCAAGTTCTGGCATAGGGTTCATCATCTGAACACCATTTGCTTCTGGAGCAAGACCTTTATCAACTTTCAAAAATGGAATGACGCGACGCTCATTCCAAAGATACTCAGCTGTCGGGATGCCATCAATCTCGCCATCCATTGTACGTTCAAATAAAATCGCACCAATAACTTTTTCACCGGTAAAAGCTGGAGACTTGATAATGCGTGCACGCATTTCATGTACTAGCGCAAACATCTCTTCATCGTTTGAATATGCGCTCTCTTCAACGCCATATCCTTTAAGAGCTTTAGGCGTTGATCCACCTGATTGATCCAGAGCAGCTACGAATCCGATTTTAGTGGCTGCTTGTTGCGCCATTTCTTGTTTAGTCATTCTTCAGTGTCCCATATGCATTCGCGTTTTCGCGATTATTGCTATTTTACGGTAGCACGAAATCCCTAGCAGATTCCGTGCCGCCTATTTTGTTTGTCTGAGTATTATACAACTAAGACGTCAGTTTTGTAACGTTCTCTATGCACGTAGTGCTTCAACACCAGGCAGAACCTTACCTTCCATCCACTCTAGGAATGCGCCACCAGCTGTCGAAATAAAGGTGAAATCACCTGCTGCACCGGCATGGTTTAACGCAGCAACTGTATCTCCACCACCAGCAACTGCAGTGATTTTTCCAGATTTAGCTAGCTCTCCAGCTCCCTTAGCGGCTGCAACTGTAGCCTCATCAAATGGCTCCAGCTCAAATGCACCTAAAGGACCATTCCAGACTACTGTCTTAGATTTGGACATTTCATCCACAAGAGCCGCAGCTGAAATCGGTCCAGCATCAAGTATCATCTCATCAGCAGCAACGTCATTCACATCGCAGATACGTGACGGAGCGCGTGCTTTAAAGTCTTTGGCACAAACAACATCTGTCGGAAGCAAAATCTTGCAGTTAGCTTTTGCAGCTGCAGCTTGAATCTCAGCAACCGTGTCAGTCAGCTCAGACTCACACAGAGACTTTCCAACATTCACACCATCCGCAAACAAGAATGTATTCGCCATTCCGCCGCCGATAGCCAATGTATCAACTTTAGAAACAAGGTTCTTCAAAAGATCGATCTTTGATGACACTTTCGCGCCGCCAACAACGGCCACGACGGGACGCTCAGGTTTCCCCAAAGCCGCATCAAGAGATTTCAGCTCTGCTTCCATGGACCGACCGGCGTATGCAGGAAGGAATTTTGTGATGCCTTCAGTTGAAGCATGTGCACGGTGAGCAGCAGAAAAAGCATCATTGACATAAACATCAGCAAGCTTGGACATTTCTTCGGCCAAAGCAGCGTCATTTTTTTCTTCACCCGGTAGAAAACGTGTGTTCTCAAGAAGAATAACGTCATCCTGCATACGGCTGTCGATAAATGCTTTTGCTTTTGGGCCAACACCACAATCTTGAGCAAAATCAATTGGTACACCAAGAGAGTCAGAAAAAGCAGCCGCAACTGGCTTCAAGCTCATCTCAGGAACGATTTGTCCTTTAGGCCGACCAAAGTGCGCCATGAGGACAACTTTTGCGCCCTGCTCTCTTAGATATTGTACCGTTGGAAGCGCGGCTTTGAAGCGATTATCGTCTGTCACTTCGCCTGCATCATTCATAGGTACGTTAAAATCAACGCGAACGAGTGCGGTCTTGCCAGCAAGTTCAGCGTCATCAAGGGTTTTAAAACCAGTACTCATATATTTTTCCCTTTTGAACTATGAGAAAAGGCCGGCCCCGGTATGACCGGAGCCGGCCCCGAGACCGACAATGTTGTCGTTATCTTATATAAATTTCGCCAAAGCGATTGCAGTGTCAGCCATACGTGTGGAGAAACCCCACTCATTGTCATACCAAGACAGAATAGACACGAAGTTACCATCCATCACTTTTGTCTGGTCAGCGTGGAAAATTGAAGAGTGTGGGTCGTGGTTGAAGTCAGAAGACACGTGCTTCACTTCAGTGTAACCAAGAACGCCCTTTAGAGCGCCTTCTGACGCAGCTTTAACAGCAGCATTTACTTCTTCAATTGACGTGTCACGCTTTGCAACAAACTTCAGGTCAACAACAGATACGTTTGGTGTTGGCACACGAAGAGAGAAACCATCCAATTTACCGTTTAGTTCAGGAAGAACCAGACCAACAGCTTTAGCAGCACCAGTTGATGTCGGGATCATTGACAATGCTGCACCACGTGCGCGGTAAAGGTCATTGTGCATACGGTCTAGTGTAGGCTGGTCACCTGTGTATGAGTGAACAGTTGTCATGATACCTTTTTCGATACCAATTGAGTCATTCAAGACTTTAGCAACTGGCGACAAACAGTTTGTTGTACAAGATGCGTTAGAAACAACTAAATCATCAGCTGTTAGAGTATCGTGGTTCACACCGTATACGATTGTTTTGTCGGCGCCTGATGCAGGTGCAGACACAAGAACACGCTTAGCGCCAGCTTCAAGGTGAGCAGATGCTTTTTCTTTAGACGCGAAGAAACCTGTACACTCCATTGCAACGTCAATTTTGTTTTCAGCGTGCGGAAGCTCTTTAGGATCGCGAATAGCTGTAACTTTAATCGCTTTTCCGTTCACTATAATGCTGTCGCCTTCAACAGAAACATCAGCCTGCAAAGTACCGTGAACAGAGTCATACTTCAAAAGGTGAGCATTTGTTTCAACAGGGCCTAGGTCGTTGATTGATACAACTTCCACATCTGTGCGGTTGTTTTCAATAATAGAACGCAATACTAGACGTCCGATACGACCGAAGCCGTTGATTGATACACGTACAGCCATCTTTAAATTTCCTTATCCAGTCCTAGAAATGTCGCTACGGAATACATGGCCCCGTAGCGCAATTTTATCAATATGAGTCAGCCAATTAGATTTGTTTTAATGCGGCATCTACAATAGCATCAGATGTAATGTTGAAATGGTTGAACAAGTCTTTCGCAGGCGCGGACGCCCCAAAACCATTCATCCCCACAAAACCACCGTCTGATCCGATTAAACTATCCCAACCAAAACGTACACCTGCTTCAGCTCCGACTTTCGGCAAGTTACCGCCAAGTACTTCTTGTTGGTATGCGTCAGATTGCTCAAGGAATAATTCCATACACGGCATAGAAACAACGCGCGCCGCAATATCTTGAGAAGCTAGTTTTTCTTGAGCTTCAAGTGCAAGACCAACTTCCGATCCAGTTGCGATCAACACGACTTGCGCATCACCTTCAGATTCTGAAAGGACATAACCACCCTTAGCGACAAGGTTTTCATCTGTGTGTGTTTTACGCGCAGGTACAACACCTTGGCGTGTTAGCGCCATTACGGATGGACCATTTTCGCGACCTAGAGCCACTTGCCATGCTTCCATAGTCTCAACACCATCACATGGACGGAAGACATGAATATTTGGCATAGCGCGCAAAGAAGCCACATGCTCCACAGGTTGGTGTGTTGGGCCATCTTCTCCCAAACCAATTGAATCGTGTGTCATCACGTGAATCACGCGCTCACCCATCAATGCACCCAAACGGATAGCCCCGCGTGAGTAGTCAGCAAAGGCTAGGAATGTTCCTGAATATGGAATGACACCGCCATGCTGGGCCATACCATTCATCGCCGCAGCCATCGCATGCTCACGTACACCATAGTGCATGTAGCGTCCTGCCCAATCTTCATTGTTTAAAGCAGTAGTGTGTGATGTTTTTGTGTTGTTTGAACCAGTCAGATCAGCAGACCCACCAATCATTTCTGGGATCGCGCCCGTTAGCACTTCCAGCGCCGCACCTGACCATTGACGGGTCGCTTTCGTTGCTTGCCCTTCTACAACTTCTTTCTTGTGAGCATTCGCCGCTTCTTCCACACCTGCTGGAAGCTTACCAGATACTGCACGCTCAAACTCAGCTGATTTATCAGAAGCGGAAAGACGCGCTTCCCAAGCTTTGCGAGTTTCAACAGAACGAGTACCTGCGTCACGCCAAGCTGAAAGAACATCTGGAACAACTGTAAAACGGTCACTTGGCAATCCAAGGTTTTGGCGCAGTGCAGCGGTTTCATCAGCTGGGTAAGGTCCACCATGGGCTTTACCTTGACCTGCAAAAGTAGGCGCACCAAATCCAATAGTTGTTTTACAAGCGATCATGCTTGGTTGGTCTGTTTTTGATTGCGCTTTCTTTATCGCAGCAGCAACAGCTTCTGGATCGTGGCCATCAATCGCTTCAACATCCCACCCAGACGCAGCAAAACGTGCTGTCTGTTTCGTTGAATCGGCAACATCTGTTCCGCCATCAATCGTCACAGCATTATCGTCAAAGAGAACAATAAGTTTTCCAAGTTTCAAATGTCCGGCAAGGGTAAGTGCTTCTTGGGAAATACCCTCCATAAGGCACCCATCACCCGCAATCACATATGTATAGTGATCCACAAGGTCATCGCCATAGCGTGCATTCATGCTGCGCTCTGCGATAGCCATACCGACTGCCGTTGCAATCCCCTGTCCCAATGGACCGGTTGTTGTTTCAACACCTTCAGTCACGAAGTTTTCAGGGTGACCCGGTGTTTTTGAACCTAATTGACGGAAGTTCTTGATGTCTTCCATAGACACAGATGGATAACCTGTCAGGTGGAGCAATGAATAGATAAGCATTGACCCGTGACCAGCGGACAGTACGAAACGGTCACGATCTGCCCATTTCGGAGACGTTGGGTCGTATTTCAAAAACTGAGTAAACAGGACAGTCGCTGCATCCGCCATACCGAGCGGCAGACCTAAATGTCCAATTCCAGCCTTCTCAATAGCGTCAGTTGATAATGCGCGTATGGCGTTAGCCATGTCACGATTGGCGACTGCGTGTGATGTCATAATGGCTTCCCTTATTATTTTTAAAAGTGGGTTAAACGCATTATCCGTCACGTCAAGACCCCCTCAATAGGTTCTTAACGTCGCATCAAATTCAAAAATTGATTGCATCCAACTGTTTAGTGTCGCAAAATAGTTAATATGAGCGAGCAAGAAACAAATGTATCCATGCAACCAAATACGGATTTAGACGCACTCGGTGTTGCGGAATTGCGCTTAAGCAAAGCAGTTTCGACATTATCTAGCGGAATTGATAGAATGCTCGATAGATTGGAAAATGCGAAACCTGCAGAAAGAGAAGCAGAAGCATTGCGACGGGACCGCGCACGTCTAGCGCTAGACTTAGATAGCGCGAAAGCGCGCGAAAAAGAATTACAACAACTTGCCGATGAAGCATCAAGTGCGCTAGGGGCGGCTATTAAAGAAGTTAGAGAAGCATTGGGCAAAGTCTGAAATTTAGGATATCAGACGATATAGGGCCAATCCTTTTAGGGGTTAGATATGAGCAAGGCAGAAATTGTTATAAACAATAAGCGCTATGTTATTTCTTGCGAAGACGGGCAAGAAGAGAGATTGAGCGAGCTAGGTGAACGTCTAAACATACGTGTATCCAACATGGCTGATGCAATGGGTGATATCGGCATCGAACGCCTATTCCTCGCTGCCGCATTGTCGCTTCTAGATGAATTAGAAGATGCTGAACTTGATGCAGGTGTGAAATCTCTGGATGAACGCATTGCTGCAATCGAAGTTCGCGCAGCCAAAGCGCTTACGGATGCTGCAGGACGAATTGAATCATTGTCCGCTCATTTGGAACGCGCGCATTAGCCTCTAATTTTCAATATCGTTTCTTAAGCGTATTGCCCAGCAACATAACCAGAAGACCAAGCCCACTGGAAGTTATAACCGCCCAGCCAACCAGTGACATCAACGGCCTCTCCGATGAAGAATAGGCCAGCAACATTTCGCGCTTCCATGGTTTTTGATGACAAGTCATTTGTATCAATACCGCCAATAGTGACCTCAGCCGTACGATAACCTTCAGTACCAACTGGCTTCAATCGCCAAGCAGATATACGTTTAGCGACTTCTTCCAGCTTTGCATTTGAATGATCAGCTATTCTTAAATCGCCAAACGTTTCATCAGCAATGTATTGCGCAAGACGAGACGGCATGAATGTTTCTAAAATGCTCGACAGCTTTTTCTTAGGTGCATTCTCACGTCCCTCTTTTAGACGTGCCAACACATCAACGCCCCGAACAAGATCAACTTCAATCTCATTGCCCAAATTCCAATAAGACGATGCTTGTAAGGCAACGGGGCCTGACAGCCCTCTATGCGTGAACAGCAATGCTTCATCAAATGCGATCTCACCCGTATCAATACTTGCCTTGGTGGAAACACCTGACAATTCTGACATCGCTGCGAGCAGCTCGCCACCAAATGTAAATGGCACGAGGCCCGGCCGAGGATCAACGATATTCAGCCCAAATTGCTTCGCAAGCTCATAGGCAAAAGGTGTCGCCCCCATTTTAGGAATGGATAGCCCACCCGTCGCAACAATAAGAGACTCACAATGCATGCCTCCAACACTGGTTTTAATGTGAAACTCAGTATCGCGTTTTGAAACTTCTGTGACTTCCGTACGCAGCTTGATGTCGACATTGTTGGCTTGGCAGTCTTCAAGCAACATC
Source organism: uncultured Hyphomonadaceae bacterium (assembly GCA_964352025.1). GTDB lineage: Bacteria > Pseudomonadota > Alphaproteobacteria > Caulobacterales > Hyphomonadaceae > Hirschia. The sequence goes on along the minus strand of CAYGPZ010000001.1, from coordinate 224,852 downwards.
TCAATTATTTCGGTTGCACTGCCATCGCAGAATAATTGGCCGAGCGTTTTTTCGTGAAAAGCGATGTCGGCTTCTTGTACCCGCGCAATAAAGTCATGTTGCGTATATTGCTTGAGCGCCGATTTACAGAAATGAGGGTTTTGCGAAATAAATCGAGATGGGTGTGTATTTACATTCGTAAAATTACAACGTCCCCCACCTGAAATGCGCACTTTTTCCGCGGGCTTTTTGGCGTGATCTATTACACAAACCGAACGGCCACGTTTTCCTGCCTCAATGGCGCTAAACAGTCCTGCCGCGCCAGCGCCAAGAACAATGATATCGTAATTTTCAGAAGACATGGCACCCTTGGAGCACAATTTTAAAATTTAGCCAAACCAAATAAAAAAGCCGCCAAGCAGAACTTAGCGGCCTTATCTTGCTTTTATAAAAGCTCTAAGCAGCCATAACGCGTTCGACTTCGTCAACAAGCTCACGCAAATGGAAAGGCTTAGAAAGTACTTTTGCACCAGCAGGTGTTGGACTTCCGTTAGATAAAGCAACAGCGGCAAAACCTGTGATGAATACAATTTTCATTGCAGGATCAAGTTCCGCACCTTTACGGGCCAATTCAATGCCATCAAGTCCCGGCATAACAATATCTGTAAGCAACAAGTCGAACACTTCTTCTTGAAGCGCTTCAAGTGCTGTCTCACCATCATCGTAATCACGCACGGTGTGTCCCGCTTTTTTGAGCGCATTCACGAGAAAACCACGCAGACTGTTATCGTCTTCTGCAAGAATAATTTTGGCCATAATGTTCTTTCTCACCGCACCATAGAATCAGTATTACGAAAACTTACCATAAATGAGTAAAGTTCCGATGAACAATCATTACTAACTTCCTTAACATCATCGATTGCATTCTTATTGAGTCAAGGATTATATCAGAGGATGCACGGTACACTTTCCCCTTCGAATGAAGAATCCTTAGATTTGGATGCATTCATTTCCCTTCATCAACTGCCTGATGGAGAAGAAAGTTTCAGAATAGATATGCCAGAAGTGCAAACAAGTCCGATTGTGTTTGCCTCTCCTCATTCAGGCAGACTTTTCCCAGCAGATTTTTTTAGCGCCTGTGTTGCTGCGCCTTCTGACTTGCGCCGCGTTGAAGACGCATATGTTGATCAATTATTTGCCGATGCGCCCAATTGGGGCGCGCCCTTTCTGACGGCGCTTGTGAGCAGAGCCTGTTTAGACCTCAATCGCGCATCAAATGAACTAGACGCGCATATAATTGACCCGCCAATGAGAAATCCACGCCCCAATAGGACACCGCGCGTGCAGGCTGGATTGGGGTGTATTCCACGTGTCGCACACTCGGGGCGCGTTATATATGGCCGCAAACTTACGCCTAAAGAAGTTCAACGCCGTCTAGATACCGTTTATCGACCGTATCATAGCGCTTTAAACTCGCTAATTGATGCAACACGTAAATCATTTGGTGTGTCGTTTTTGGTCGATTGTCACTCAATGCCGTCTCAAAGTGAACTTGGTGCAACATTTCCTGACATAGTGTTAGGTGATCGCTTTGGTGCCTCATGTACCGCGGAATTAACCGAGAAAATCGAAACTGCTTTTGTTTCACGCGGATATAGCGTCGCTCGCAACAGACCTTATGCGGGTGGGTTTATTACGCAATCTCAAGGCAGACCGGAAAAGCAGCGCCATGCGTTACAGATTGAAATTAATCGGAAGCTTTATCTAGACGAAGAGAATGTCAAACTCTCTTCCAACGCAGAAAAGTTTAAGACTAATATCATTGATATTTTTAGAGATGTTAGTCTTTGGGCAACCAAAATATCGTCCAGATCTCCTTTAAACACGTAATTTTCCTTTCCCATAAAAAAACCACGCCCGAAAGCGTGGTAAAGTTAAATATAGGGAGGAAACGTCCTGAAAGTGTCAGAACGAACGACAACAAGTGCCGTCCAACCCAGTACATTCTACTCAATCGTTTCTTTCAATAAAAAAAGAAACCGCCGTAAGAATATATCATAAAACGCCCAATCTATTTGCAAGGGCAAAAAAATTGCACATCTAATCGCCAGTAACATCCTCGCTCAGACGACACCATGGTTAAATTTACCATGTTTGAAATTAATTCAAATAAATTCAGTCAACTGGCCCATAGATTGCTCAGTACACCTCGATAGGTCTTCAATTGGTACGATAGAAAAACGTACCTTCATGGTCGGAGTGTATAAAATGGCAACAGATGTAGATATATATGTAGGCAAACGGTTACGCCGTAGACGTCGTCTCTTGGGTATGACCCAACAGGACCTTGCGTCAGAAATTGGTGTACGTTTTCAACAAATCCAAAAATATGAATGTGGTGCAAACCGTATTACAGCAAGCCGTTTATTCGACCTTGCAAACGCACTTACAGTCAATGTGAGCTATTTCTTTGACGGTCTCGCTCCAGATGGGAAGCAAGCACCAGCAAATGATGGCAATGACACACTTTCAGGTGACATTCTCTCTCAAAAAGAAACACTAGAGCTCGTTCGCGCTTATTACCGCTTGAGTGAACGTCCTCGTCGTCGTCTTCTTGATCTTGCAAAAGCTCTTGAAGAAGACAGCAATGGTCAAGGTGCTGCTTAAGTCACCTTCACTTTAGAAAATGCTCCGACGGGGTAGCCTTGGCTGCCCCTTTTCGGGCGTTTAATCTATCACCTACCCCTAAGTGATAGCGAAATGTAAATTTGCACGCCTAGACGCGCAGATATTTTACAAACCTTAGAGATATTCTACTTGCATTCGTTCGCGGCACTGTTCATCCTTGCCGACATGACTGATGCACAAGAAATACTTGATCTCACCGCTTTCGCAGAACGCTTAGCCGACGCTGCTGGACAAGCAATTCTTCCCTATTTCAGAGGTGAAGGGTCTATTGCTGAAAATAAGCTAACGTCGGGATTTGATCCCGTGACTATAGCGGACAAAGCAGCAGAACGTGCAATTCGTGAAATTATAGATGCTGAACGACCTGATGATGCCATTATCGGTGAAGAGTACGGCGAAAAATCGGGGACATCTGGCTGGACTTGGTATCTAGATCCGATTGATGGGACGCGCGCTTTTATATCTGGCCTTCCCGTTTGGACGACACTTATAGGACTTGTGAGAGACAATAAATCCATTGTTGGCATTATTGACCAACCTTACCTCCAAGAACGCTATGTCGGCACGCCATCGGGATCCTACATGATGGATAAAGCAGGACAGAGACACTGTTTGAAAACACGTAATTGCGAAAAGCTAACCGACGCCATCCTCGCAACCACCGATTATTTTATATTCACTCACCCCGAACGCGGTGCTTTTGAGCACTTACGAGCCACAGCCAAACTAACACGGTACGGATTGGACGCTTATGCCTATGCGCGCGTCGCGGCTGGTACAATGGATATGGTGGCAGAGGCCGGATTGCAGCCTTATGATGTCGCAGCTCTTATTCCCGTTATAGAAAATGCGGGTGGCATTGTCACAGATTGGTGCGGACAGCCTGCGTCTCTCGGCGGACAAATTGTTGCGGCAGCCAATCAGGAGATATTGGACGAAGCACTTATATCTTTGCGCCGTTCAGCACGTGCTTTTGATTGCGGATAGAAGATTTATATCCCTGCCCTGTCGAGCATACGGTCAAACGCTTTGAAAAATTGATCTCTCTTCGCATTCGTTTCCATTAGGATTTCATGGCGCGCGCCTTTTATAACAATATGCTCTGCGCTCCTTATCCGGTTCGCCATTAAGGCGTGACTCTTATTATCAACCAGCTTTTCTTCAGAGCCTGACGCAATCAGTATTGGAATTTGCAAATGATCCAACACATTTGGCTTTGTAAATCGTTTTGTGACGTTCAATACAGCGGCTAACCATCCCCATGTAACCGCGCCAAGAGCTAAAGCACTATTCTTACCGATCAATAATTGCTGAATAGTCCACCGCTTTTCGTCATGGGTCACAATATTAGTATCAAATTCATTCTCTAAAACATGTTTATGCGAATGAGCCTTAAGTTTTTTTAGCCCCAACGCACACATTGTACGAATGAGTGGATTTGCCAATGAGGTAAGATGAAGCCCCCATAACGGCGCACAAAACGCTGCTGCTTCTACTTCAACTGCTTGCTGGCGCAATGCTTCAAGCGCAATACCACCGCCCATAGAATGAGACAGCAAGACATAGGGTCCAACTGTTTTATCTTCGACCGCATTTAACCCCAGTCTTAAGGCTGCAACATAACTATCAAAATCGTCGATATGTCCTACCAATGGGTCTTTTAGAAGCTTGTATGATAATCCCTGGCCAGGCCAATCAAACGCGACAACACAAAAACCACGCTTTTGCAAATCTCGAATGACTTCAAAGTATTTCTCAACGAATTCAGTCCGCCCAGGACATAAGATAATCGTACCTCGAGGTTTAGAGTATTGAGAACTCGCTAGAGCAATCATACCCCGCATCTGCTGATTTTCAGCATTGCGATAATAAAATATATCCGCAAATTCGGGAGCCGGATTTTCTGGGATGACAACGAATTCGACCATGTGAAAACTCTTCCCCAAATTATGTGAGTGACAACATTATGCTATGACACTCTAAATAAAACTATACCCGACAGTTTCGTGCCGGGTATTGTTCGAGGATAATAATATAAGTGGCCCGCACTAGATTAGACTAGAGAACAGTCCCTGAAGCTTCATGGCAACGCCCATGTCTCCAGCAACTTTCAATTTGCCCTGCATAAATGCCATCATTGGATCCATCTGGCCTTGAGCAAGCTTTTTAAAATCTTCAAAGTCTACAGAGATCGTCGCATCTGCGTCGCTATCTTCGTTTGAAACCGCATTATTGGCCCCATCAATAAATAGCTTGCCGATATCTCCAAAATCAAACTTCACTGAATTGTCTAAATCTGTCCCTGCAGACACGACCTCAGATATCTTCGCCGTAATTGCTTGCAAATCCATGGTGAGTTTCCTTTCCCCAAACGAGGCAAATTGCTTTAATGAGCGTTCGACTACCTTAGATAAATGGTAGTCCTAAATAACAATAAAGTATCTCCTAAGGTCAATGAAAACCCCTTAGGTGCATAAAAAGCTTCGCCCCATTTATCAAAACGGGGCGAAGCAGAAATAATTCAAATATCTATTCAGCAGCGGGCTTGATAAATTTCAGCGTCATGCGGTCTGACTCACCAATTGCAAGATATTTTGAACCGTCAAAGTCCGCAGCAGGCTCTTCACCCCATGCCGCATAACGGCTAGTTGGCGGCAATGTCCAAACCCCAAAAGGGTGATCCGCTGTATCTGCTGGGTTTGCATTTACTTCAGAACTACCATCAAACTCAAAACCAGCTTCTTTAGCATATTGAATAACTAAAGACTCGTGGACATACCCGCTACTGGCTGCAGGATCTTGTTCAGCTGCAGACGGCAAACGATGCTCGACGACACCCAAAATACCACCAGGCTTCAACGCTTTGAAAGATTGTTCGAACATTTTTTCTGAATAGCCTCGCGCCATCCAATTGTGAACGTTTCTAAACGTCAACACGACGTCGGCGTTTCCATCAACTCCTAGAGCTTCAGAATCCTGATCTGCAATTGTCATAACAATTTCACCATATGTATCTGGATTAGATACAAATGTTTCCGTGAATTTATCGACCGCTTTTTTTGCCCAATCAGAGGAATCGGGATTGAAAGAAGCTGCCAAAAGTTTTCCGCCACCTGTCTTCAAATATGGGCCCAATACAGATGTATACCATCCACCACCTGGCCAAATTTCCACGACTGTATCGCTGCTTTTAACACCGAAGAATTCTAATGTTTCAGCTGGGTTACGCCATGCATCTCTTTCAGGTGCGACACGCCAGTCACCACCCAATGCTATTTCCATTGGAGATTTTTCTGTGACTGCTTCAACAGTTTCAGCAACTTCTTCAACAGAAGAAACTTCATTTTCAACACCAGCCTCGTCAGGCACACAAGCCAGTAACGCAAACGCTGCAGCACTGGAAAACAATATTTTGGTCATGGACATAACAGTTTCTCTCATACCGAAGATCAATAAAAATACAGATTATCCATATTCTCCCTCTTGAACACCCTAAAACGACTTCCTAACTCTAATACAGAGGCGCCGATAACGGGTCTCACTGACAAGGTGATGAACATTAGTTGCACCCTGTTGGAACTTTAAATTGAGTATCTGGACACAATCGAAACCCGGATACGACTGTAGCTTAGTAAAGGACAGACGATGAGTACGATTGATTTAACGCCCCTATACCGGACAATGGTAGGGTTTGATCGCATGGCTAATATCATCAATACAGCGCAGCGATTGGATGGAGCCCAAGGCTATCCCCCTTATAATATTGAAAAACTAGACGAAGATGCATTTGCAATCGAAATTGCAGTCGCAGGCTTTGCAGAAGACGACCTTGATATAGAAGTCAAAGAAGGTCAGCTGACAGTTGTTGGTAAAAAAGCAGGACCTGATACATCATCAGAAGAAAATGAACGTAACTTCCTACATCGTGGAATTGCAGAGCGAGGTTTTGTCCGTCGCTTTCAAATCGCCGATCACGTTATTGTGACCGGAGCTGATTTGAAGAACGGAATGCTTAAAATCACCCTCGTGAGAGAACTTCCGGAAGCAATGAAGCCACGTAAAATCGCAATTGGCACTGCGACCGAGAGCACGCCTCCAGCTATTGAAGGCAATGCGAAAGCGAAGACTAAAGTCAAGAAAATCGGAACTGCGTAAGGCTCGGCCCGATAGAAACAAGGCCGTTTTCGATATAGATATTTCGTATCGATAATCGCCCCTGAAAATCCCCTCCCTTTTTCAGGAAAGCGATACCGCTCCCCTCCCTCCCTAGGGTTAGACGCGGTGTCGCTTTTTGTGATTCATCAGGCGATGAAACGCTGAATGAGCCTCATAACATCATCGACAAGACTGTTCACGATCCCCGGGTGCAGCAACATTGTCACCAACAAACCACCAATAGCGCCGCCTAGGTGAGCTTCATGACCAATTCTGGATTTTTCATTTCCGGAAGCGAAAGCTGAATAAAGAATATATCCCACGCCAAAAACAATGGCTGGAATAGGGATAATCAGAAACAAGAATATCAAAGAGAATGGAGCAAATAGGCAATAAGATATTAATGCGCCCGAGACAGCCCCAGAGGCTCCAACCGCAGAATAGTCCTTATTGTCAAAATTCTCGATTATCGCCCATATATTACCAGCTAAAAGCGACGCGAAATATACTGCGACATATCCCACCGGTCCTAGCAACCGTAATTCCAAGAATGGACCAAAGAAAAAGAGCGTCAGCATATTCAGGAATAAATGCCCCGTGGATACGTGCAAAAATCCTGATGTGAGAAGCCTATGCCATTCACCTTTATCAACAACACGCCCAACGACCAGATGATTGGCTAGAAAAAGACGTTCATTGGAAAGCGCCATCATCGAGAAAACAACGTTGGCCACAATAATGGCCAACGTAATGGGCGCTTGCAAAAGATATTCGATCATTGGCCCAGCCCTATCGCGTCAAAAAAACTATTCTTTGCTTTCTTCGGCGCTAACTTTGGTTTGATCTTCAGAAGCTTCCACCTTCTCAGGCGCTGAAACGACTTCTTTTGTCGCTTCTGCATTCGCAGCATTATCTGCTTCAGCATTTTCCGGGCTCTCAGAAGCATCATCCGCTGCAGACGCATTTTCGTCTACAGTTTCATTCTGATTACGCTTGTGACGATTACCCTTGCGGCGTCCTCTGCGACGACCACGCCCGTCATCATCATCATCACGTTTAGGGCGCTCGGGACGACGCAAGAACTCACCAAGACCAAGCTCTTCGACAAAAGCAATCAAAGCTTCATTTTCTCTTTGAGCGGAGAATTTACGACGAACATCTTTAAAAGAACGTGCCGCTGATCTCAAAGGTACATGATTGACAGCTTCCTTACCAAGGACAACTTCTACATTCTCTTGACGTGACAATGATGCTTCAAGGTTCGCCGCTGCCCAAGGCAAAAAGGTAACACCAATTTCTTTTTTGAAGATTGGAGCCAATGTTTCTTTCACATTGTCCAGCGTTTCAAATGGACCATTCGGCTTAGGGTGATCCATAAATTCACACCATGCTTTTACGAATGGACCTTCTTTTTCAATTATTTTTGCGGGCGTTGGATCTTTTAGCAATTGCGACAATTGCGCAGACAAACCAAAGTCAGCAATGGATGGACGGCCACCAAAAATATACAAGTGCTTTTCGAGGTGCGTGTTCAGCAGTTTCACAAAGCGTTTGAAACTCTTCTCAACAACACTACCCATTTCCTTATTCAAGCCCATGCTCGGAAACATGTCTGTCATTCGATCAATAGATGTCTGAATAAGCTCTTTTTTATTTTCAGGCTGATCGTCTAGATAATATTCATCAAGCGCTCTGATCGCAGCTTGTTTTTGATCTTTCTTACGACCCCAACGGTAATGCATAACGACTTTAGACAACCAAAGGTCAGCATAATCTTCCATAATCGCCGCCAAATAGGCACATGAAGCATCCTCAGGCATTGTTTCAGGCTCTGGGCTATCTGCTTCCAACGCCTCAATTGTTGGCGTCGTATCATGAACAGCAAAACCACCGGATGTGACAAGCACTGGAAGAGTAGCAAACCGTGCCGCTTCTTTGAGAGTCTCTTCTGATTCAGCCGTACGGACGAGCCATTCGTGCTCAAGCCCTTTATAACGCATATAGCTGCGCAACTTAACTGAAAAAGCGGAAGTTTCCGCGCCAAAGAGACGATAAGACGCGCTCATATGTTTATAACTCCTAAAAAACGAGCCGGACGCTACGCCTTCATAGGCTGTAAGGCAACCCGCCAGACACTTCAATCTTCACTCACTCGCTCAAATACAAAAGTAACGTGATAAACTTCGAGCAAATTGCTTTAGTCCGGCGTATATTTCGACAACATATCCCCATATGCGTCGATCATGGTTTGCGTCACCACTTCGCGACTAAACAATTCATTATAAATTTTGGTACCTTCTGACACAAGATTGGTTCTCAGTGCATCGTCTGATACTGCGCGTTGAAGCTGCAATGCGAGCCCATCCACATCATCAATTTCACAAAGCAGACCGTTTTTATCGTGCTCAACATATTGCACAGCGCCTTGAGCTTTTGCAGCTACGAGAGGTACTTCAGCAAACCAGCTTTCAGCGATGACAGTTCCAAAAGGCTCATAACGAGAAGGCAAGACACAAACATCTGCTAATTCTAGCAATGCTTTTCGGTCATCTCTCCACCCTAAAAATCTGACCTTATCTTCAACGCCAAGCTCTGTCGCCATAGCCTGATATTTCTCTAAATCAGGTCCACTGCCCGCCAACAAAACATATGCGTCGTCTATCTGTTTCATTGCCTCCAAAAGCGTATCGACGCCTTTTTTCCAATGCATTCGCGACAGCAATAAGATAATGGACTTATCATCATCCAGAAGATCAAAATCAGCACGAGAAACTGGCGCTGCCTCTTCCAAAGTACCGAATGTGTGCAGACAATAACAATGATCTTCCTGACCAGATTGTTCGACAAGGTATCTTTTGAGGTCCCGCGTAACACCGGCAAAAAACTGGCAATTCTTAAATCGCTTCAAGTCATAATAGCCGCCAAACCAACCAAGAACTGGCAACTGAAGACCGCCCGGCACATAGGACGATGCCCGCCCTAGCCAACTATGAAGTAAATTTGGGTCAAATGTCTCAATTCGTTTTTTGACCAATCTGCTCGTTGTACCAAAAAGTTTGTCTATTCCATTATATTTGACCACATCATAGCTAATATCACGTTCATCAAATGCTTTTAGATAGTGGTCATAGTCACGCGTAATAATATGTTGCTGAACACCTGCATCATGTAGCGCTTTAATTGCATCTAGAAAGAACATTTCAGCGCCGCCAACGCCTGCGCCCGCCATCATATGCAATACACGTAAGTTCTCAAAACGTGGCGGCAAAGTCACTGCCATCTATCTATCCTGAATAAGCCAATTAACTGCCATCACCTTTATAGAGATCAGCCAAAGATTACAAGCAAATCGGTAACGCAGAATAGAAGGGCGAAATTTAAAGCGGCCAATAAAACGAGAGGGTTTATTAGCTGGATCACCCAAATCGAAAATTTTTTGATTGTTTACGTATGATTTACGTAGCTATGACCTAATGCCTAAAAATTAGACGAAATTTATGGGGAATTTCATCTAATGCGATGTCCATTCAGGGGTTAAGAAACAATGCTAAGAAAAGCTAGCTCTAACAGCAAAGACAATGAAGCCAAAATTCAGGCATTGAGTCGTTCTCAGGCAGTTATCGAATTTGATACGCAGGGAAAAATTCTTCATGCAAATGAAAACTTCCTCACTACTTTAGGATACCGCCTTTCGGATATTAAAGGGCAACACCATTCTATGTTCGTCCCTAAGGAAGACCGCGATTCATCTGAATACAAACAATTTTGGCAAAGCCTTGGTAAAGGTGAATACAAATCAGCTGAATTTAGACGCATTGGCGCAAATGGACGGGAAATCTGGATTCAGGCAACTTACAACCCTCTACTGAATAATCGTGGGGAAGCGTACAAAGTTGTCAAATTTGCAACCGACATCACAGAACAAAAACTTATGGAAGCCAAGGTTTCCGGTCAAATTGATGCCATTAATCGCTCGCAAGCCGTCATTGAATTTAAGCCGGATGGCACGATCGTAAAAGCCAATCAAAACTTTCTTGGCGCGGTTGGATATTCCGCCACTGAAATCGTCGGCAAGCACCACTCCATGTTTATGCCAGGCAACCAGAAAAATAGTCCTGAATATACTGAATTCTGGAGAAAGCTTCAAAGCGGTGAATTCCAACAGGGTGAATTCTGCCGCGTCGGTAAGGGTGGCAAAGAAGTTTGGATCAACGCATCTTATAATCCAATATATAACACAACAGGCAATGTTATTGGCGTCGTAAAATTCGCTAGCGATATTACTGCTATGGTACAGGAACGTCACCAACGTCGTGAATATCAAGCGCAAATCGGTGATGACTTAAACGCTATCGCACAAAGCGTCGCTAATTCTGCAACTAAGTCCAATAATGTTGCAATTGCATCAGAAGAAGCGACAAGCTCTGTGCAGGCAATGGCCGCTGGTGCTGAGGAATTATCTGCTTCCGCTGGCGAAATTGCATCTCAACTTTCAAAAGCAACAGATGCGACACGTGAGGCGGTTGAAACAGCTGAAGCGACAAACAGTGTTGTTGGTGGACTAACTGAATCAGCACGCAAAATTTCCGAAGTCATCAACCTCATCAATGATATTGCCGAACAAACCAATCTACTTGCACTTAACGCGACAATTGAAGCAGCACGTGCAGGTGACGCAGGTAAGGGATTTGCTGTTGTTGCTTCTGAAGTTAAAGGTCTTGCTGACCAATCTGCAAAAGCAACTGAAGAAATTTCCGCTCAAATTTCTCATGTACAGCAGGTATCTGGACAAGCTGCCGAAGCTATTTCGAACATTGGAAGCCTGATTTCAGAAATCGATAATGTGGCATCTGCAGTATCTACAGCAGTTGAAGAGCAATCAAGTGTTACATCTGAGATCACTCACTCTATGCATGGTGTGGCAACAAGTATTGAATCAATCAATTCCGCCATTAAAGATATTGCAGCGACTAGCCGCGAGATTGAGCAATCCACAAATACAGTCCGTGAAGCATCCATGAAGCTCGCATAAGCTACTATATAAATCTTCAAAGAAACGCGCTGCTACAAAATGAGTAACAGCGCGTTTTGCCGTTTTATAGCCCAATTTGTATCTTTAAGAGGCATGCAATCGCTTCCAAATCATGTCAGGGGTCGCCAAATGCGATTCTTTGCTGTATGTCGCGCCCAAATGGTGTTGCGTAACTGTTCGCGCATCTAAGTTTTTTTATCTCCCCGGAAGACGCTACATGACCGCCGAACAAACCACATCGATGCGTAACATCGCAATCATCGCTCACGTTGACCACGGTAAGACAACGCTTGTTGACTGCCTATTGAAACAGTCTGGTGTTTTCCGTGAGAACCAAGCCACATCAGAACGTATGATGGATTCAAACGACCTAGAGCGTGAACGCGGGATTACAATCCTTGCGAAAAACACGTCTGTTGTTTGGAAAGACACACGCATCAACATTGTTGACACACCGGGACACGCTGACTTCGGTGGTGAAGTTGAGCGTATTCTGCACATGGTTGATGGTTGTATTATCCTTGTGGATGCTGCGGAAGGTCCTATGCCGCAAACAAAATTCGTTTTGGGAAAAGCGCTTAAGCTTGGTCTAAAACCTATTGTTGCTGTCAACAAAATCGATAAGCCTGAGCGTCGCCCAGATGAAGTTATCGACGAAGTCTTTGACCTATTTGCTAGCCTTGATGCGACTGACGAACAATTGGACTTTAAAATCCTTTATGGTTCAGCAAAAGCTGGCTGGATGGGGACTGACTACAACAACCCGACAGAAGACATGGCCTCATTGTTCGACATGGTCGTTGAACATGTTCCTGAGCCAATCACTGAAGAAGGTCCTTTCCGTCTACTTGCGACAACAATTTCAGCTGACAACTTCCTTGGCCGCGTTCTAACTGGTCGTGTTGCATCTGGTACGGTTAAGCCAAACCAAACAATCAAGGCAATGTCACGTGACGGAACTCTCATCGAGCAATTCCGTGTATCTAAAGTTCTTGCTTTCCGTGGCCTTGAACGCTCCCCTGTAGATGAAGGTGTCGCAGGTGATATCGTTTCTCTGACAGGTATGGCTAAGGCGACTGTTGCGGACACGCTTTGTGACCCTTCCGTAGAAGAGCCTATCCAAGCTCAGCCAATTGACCCACCAACAATCACGATGACGTTCCGTGTGAATGACTCACCATTTGCAGGTACTGAAGGTACAAAAGTGACGTCCCGCATGATTTGGGACCGCTTGGAAAAAGAAGCTGAAGGTAACGTTGCTCTTCGTGTTGCACGCGCAAGTGAAGGTGACGCATTTGAAGTTTCCGGTCGTGGTGAACTTCTTCTTTCAGTTCTTATCGAAACAATGCGCCGTGAAGGCTTTGAGCTAGGCGTATCTCGTCCGAAAGTGGTTCTCAAAGAAGACGAAAACGGCAACAAGTTAGAACCAATCGAAGAAGTCGTGATCGATGTGGATGACGAACACTCAGGTGTTGTTGTTCAAAAAATGGCTGAGCGTAAAGCTGATATGATCGAGATGAAGCCATCCGGTGGTGGCCGTACGCGTCTAGTATTCTACGCACCATCACGAGGTCTAATCGGTTACCAAGGTGAATTGCTATCTGATACTCGTGGTACAGCAACAATGAACCGTATCTTCCACGAATACGCACCTCACAAAGGTGTCATCCGTGGCCGTCACACAGGTGTATTGATTTCAAACGCGACGGGTGAATCTGTAGCGTTTGCACTTTGGAACCTTGAAGACCGTGGTCCAATGATGATCGGTTCTGGTGTAAAAGTTTATGAAGGTATGATTATCGGTGAGCACACACGCGACAACGACCTTGAGGTGAACTGTCTTAAAGGTAAGAAGCTTACAAACATGCGTTCATCAGGTACTGATGAAGCTGTTCGTTTGACGACACCTCTTCAAATGACTTTGGAAAAATCTCTAGCTTACATCCAAGATGATGAATTGGTTGAAGTCACGCCGGAAAACATCCGCCTACGTAAAGTTTGGCTAGACCCGAATGACCGTAAGCGTAACCGCGGCAAGCACTAAGCTTCCCAGCGAATAAAAATTCAAAGCCCCGTCAGATATTTCTGACGGGGCTTTTTTATTCACATGCATACAAAAATGAAGCTCAGCTTCTTACTTGTTCATTGGCCATATTATTAGGGTCATTTTGCAATTCAATGTCCCAATATAGATAGTCCAACCAAGATTCGTGCAAATGATTGGGAGGGAATTTACGTCCCATTTTTTGTAAATGGTGCGTATCTGGCTGCCCGGGTAGCGGATTGAGCACCATATTCGCCTCGGCTGGCATACGCCCACCTTTACGCAAATTACACGGACTACAAGCCGTCACAATATTCTGCCAGCTCGTACGACCGCCCTTTGATCTTGGAATAACGTGGTCAAAAGTTAAATCATCCGGTGATCCACAATACACGCACTGAAATCCATCTCTTAGGAATAAGTTAAATCGTGTGAATGCTGGCGCGCGGTCCTGTTTAACATATTCCCGCAAGGCAATAACAGACGGCACACGCATTTCAAAAGATGGAGAATGTACAGTGAAATCGTATTGAGCCACGACATCTACGCGCTCCAAAAACACTGCTTTCACCGCTTCTTGCCACGGCCATAATGACAACGGAAAATAAGAAAGCGGTCTAAAGTCTGCGTTCAAGACGAGCGCAGGCGAGGAAGCAATCTGCTTCGCTAATAATTCAGCCATAACGATCCTCCTGTATACAGAGGCTGCTGCGCCGCGTTCGCGGCTAGCAGCCGTAAACCATGCAGAATTATAAAAACGCGTTCTGCAATCGTAGATGTAAGCGATTCTTCACGACAGTCTGGTGACAATCAAGAGAAAATATCAAATTGAAATGCAATATTTACACAAATACGGAACATTTACTCACAGGATATACTTTGATAAACTAACTCTTTCACTTAAATATCAACGCAGTATATACATACTAAGGACGTAAATACTGATAAAATTAGTACAATTTCTACACCAACTTATTTTCCAATAACCGAATAACTGAAGCACTTTTACATCACTTTACCCACCCCAAAACCATAGGCAGGCTTCGCACTCACGCTTCAGGCATACAAAATTGCATGGCACCTACAATTTGCAATTCGACAAATCATGTCCAAATAGCTATCACGAATCCAAGCCTTCACTTTAAGCACCCACAAGGAGGAACCGTACATGCCTATTTCAGAAATTATTGGCCTTGCCGCAGCAAGTCTTACGACTGGCTCATTCCTCCCTCAAGCAATTTTGGCCCTAAAATCCCGTAATACTGACGGCATCTCTCTAGCCATGTATGCATTGTTCACGACAGGCGTCGCCCTATGGTTTGTTTACGGTATAATGGTGGTCAGCTGGCCAGTTATAATCGCGAACTTGATCACTTTCATGCTAGCCGCGTGTATTTTGAGTCTTAAACTTATGAATACAATAGGAAACCGCGAAAAAGACGTGTCAGGTCATTCTATGACTGTGGCTCAATAAACCACTTCGCAAACTGAGCATGCTCATCTAGTGTTTTCAATCTTCTTGCATTACGGTTCGCAAAAGCGCATGGAAGATCAAATACCCTCTAAGCGTCTAAGAATACGAGCGCGAGCATGCCAGACAATTCAAATATGACACCGTCACTTTCACTCAAACCGGCACCAGCTCCGGCAAAGAAAAAGATCGGCATTACAGAGGAGGGCTGGCTAACAGATTGCTGGTATTTCGCGATAACGTCAAAAGAGCTTATTGCTGGAAAACACACGCACCTTGAAATTCTTGGTCAGCCAGTTCTGCTAGGACGTTCAGGCGATGGGAAAGCCTTTGCACTGCGTGATATCTGCCCTCACCGCCTTGTCCCCCTATCTGCGGGTCGTCAATTAGATACCGATGGCTCCCCGACGATAGAATGTCCCTATCATGGATGGCGGTTTGGTACGGCTGATGGTGTTTGCAAGCATATGCCGTCCCTCACCCCTGATGATAAGATGGAGCCCTCTCGCGTAAAGGTTAGAAAATACCCGCTGCATGAAGCCAATGACGTCGTCTATATCTATATTTCTCACAATCCGCGCTTTGATGGCGAACCAATTCTACCGCCACCCGAATTTGGAAAACTGCCTGACAGTCCAACATTTGTAATATCAGAAGACTTCAACGCACACATGGATGATGCTGTGGTCGGCCTGATGGACCCAGCACACGTACCGTTTGTTCATAATCAATGGTGGTGGAGACCACCCTCATCCGGATTTAAAATTAAGAAAAAGCCTTTTGAACCACGTACTCGTGGTTGGGCCATAGCGCGCCATCAGCCATCTGGTAACTCCAAGCTATATTCCATGGTGTTTGGTGATAATGTCAGCACGGAAATCGTATTCCAGCTTCCGGGTTTAAGGTGGGAAGTTGTTGAAAACGAACAGGCGAGATTTTTTACCCTTACCTGCCTTACACCTAGCCAAGAAAAGCTGACAAAAGTCACCCAAATAACTTGGATTGAGAATGCGCCACTTTTAAAGCTCGCGACACCTATAGTGAAACGTATGGGCCGGAAATTCTTGCTGCAGGATAAGGAAATGGTCGATCTGCAGAATCGCGGCATGAAATACCAAAAAGCCATGCTGTGGATAGACGATATCGATGTGCAGGCCAAATGGTATCAACAATTAAAACGTGAATGGGCCGCAAGCCGCACCGAAGATCGTGAATTTGAAAACCCGATTGAACCACGCACACTAAGTTGGCGCAGTTAAACACCATCTATTTAAAAGATCAGCTTTCGAAGTTTAAATTCTATGGTCCGCCCTAAAGGATCGAATATATCTGGCTGGTAACTAACAGGCACATTTCCATCTTCACTCGTCACACTGCGTTTCTCATTGAAAATATTATCAACTGCCAGAGAAATACTAGTCGCACTTAGTATTGGATATTTGGCAATCAACGCAGGCTTCCTGTCAAAATTATAGCGTATGCGCGCATCGATGGTGAGCAACGGGTCAAAACTTAAAATGCCCAATTCGCTTCCATTTACCTGCGTGCCACTTTCCCAATTCATCCGTGAGTTTAATCCAACTGCCCCTTTAGAATACCCTCCACGCGCTGAAATCGTATGCTCAGGTGTTCCTCCAGAAGAACTGACTGTATCTCCGTTCAAAAGATCAAGTTTTTCTCCTCCCGAGGAAATCAATAATGTATCTTCTAGCGCCCAATCATAAGATGCTCTGAAATATATGCGACCCTGACCACGTCCCCACGGCCCTCGCCCTCTACCACTAGGCCGTCCGCCGCGCCTAGTCTTACCCTGAGCTGAAGCATCTTGGCCAGAAGGTACGACTTCCGCATTCTCCCCTTGCCGAGCCTTTTGCGGTGGGCGATCTGCATCTTTGCTGCGACGTTTGCCATAGACAGATCTTAACTTCTGACGCTCTTCGGGTGATAAATTTGGACGTTTTCCAGCCTTAAGTGATTTAGACCAATTGAAACTAATATTAAGTTTTTTCTCTATTTTTTCCGCAAAATTCAATGCACGGGTATCAATTAATATCAACTGTCCAGTGTCGTTTCGTACCACGCGTTCAGGATAGGCTTCTTCAATTATTGGTGAGAGATCCGGAAAGGAAGAAATTGCATTCTCAATGCGCTCATCGGTGTAAGTTGCTACGATATCTAATCGCTTTTTAGAAAACGGTTTCCAAGATGCGTTCAATCGTAAAAGCTGGTTTTCTTCATTTAGCAAAGCTGCATTTCCACCAGTGATCTTCTCAATATTTTCAACGGTCTGGCCTGTCGTAAAATCAAACACGCGAGAATTAGGCGTTACCTGAAAAGCTGCGCCTAATTGCGATACATTTGGTGCATTTTCTGAATAAGTTGAAGAAGCCATCATCTGTAATTGATTGACTGGCTGCCAAGTTAAGCCATAGCCCAGCGACAACAAATCACCCGCATCAGAAAGATCGCTCAGCTGGCCATTTACATTTGTTGAAAAAGCACCCAACGCAAAATCTTTGGTTAGGATCGGGACATCAAGGCTGACTTGAGCAATTATATTATCGCGGGATAATTTGATATCCTCAACCTCTCCATCTGATATAGACGTACTGGAAAGATTGATACTGCTATAACCTGCCTGAAATGTTGTGCCGACATTTCCTGCGGGCAATGAAAACAAATTACGGAAATAAACAGCATCGAAGGAATATTCGTCAGTCGTCGTCTGCGATTCCGCAATATCGTCCGATAATGTTGCGATACTTATGACCTGATCAACATTTTCGTATGTATAGCTCCCATTTAATGTCCAATTGCCTGTATCCAGCATTTTGTTCAGGACGAAACTAGCCTCACCACTTAGTGTATCTTGGTCTCTTATGTTCAGATTGCCATCTTCATTGGCACCCAACACACTATTGGCCTTTTCATTGACGATAGCCCCCAAATACGTCGCATTTATTTTACCGGGAAGCTTATGTGAAAAGCTGCCAACCAAATCGATCGTATCTTTCTCTGGCACTAGTGTCCGAACTGACCCATTGTCTTCATCGGCATCGAAAATATCCCGGTCACTCTCAAAAAGTGCATCTTGAGTATTAAATTCAAAATCCGTGTTCCAACGACGATTTTCACCTGCCAGCCTCAAGTTATTCAACTCAAGTTCTGTATTAAGCAGTCCTCCATCAGAAGGAGTCTCCCACGACACTTCACCCGTTAACGAATGAAAATACTCTTTTAAAATGAAGTTAATGACCTTTTTATCAGGACGAAATCCGTACCGCAGAGCCGCATCTTCTGACAAAACTTCAACTCGATCCAATGCTTCAGGCGGATATTTTCTGATCTCTCTGAAGCCCGAAATACGCTTACCGTTCAGCAATAGCTCCGGGCGGCCGCCTCCCCCACCCGTTGCCGTCGAAATTTCCGTAAGAAGGTCTTCCAAACTAGTCACACCAAATGCGCTGATATCAGATGAATCCAGTGTAAGTTCTGGTTTGATAATACCTAGTTCAGCATTTAAAACCTTCGAACTCTCGATAACGATCGTGTCTAAATTTAAATCGTCCTGAGCCGTCGCAATGCTATTCAAACTGACGGAACCAGCACATAAACTCACAGCCAAAATTGATTTTTTCATAAACACATTCTCTGCACAAAAGACACGAGCGGAAGGATATAACAAGTAAACGTACGTGCCTTGGTAAATCCGTCGCTTTATGTGAAAAATTTCCGTGTAAAATCTGGATCTACTTTAACATCGGTTCAAACGTTTGAACCGAACACCCGATTGAACCACGCACACTAAGTTGGCGAAGTTAAAGGCCCAGCTTAGGCTCATACCAAGCAATGGCCGGAACACTAGCTATCAATGGCAACATATTCTAAAATCGGATTGTGCGTGTCTCCGTAGCTCAGCCGTATAGAGCAGCCGCCTCCTAAGCGGCAGGTCGCAGGTTAGAATCCTGCCGGGGACGCCACATCATTAGTTCCCGTCAGTTAAAGGCTTGCGCCTGACATTGAAGCAAATTCTCTGGTGAATAATTATCCTGCACATAACAGCGCAAACTTGAGCGCATACGATCGACGTGCTCATCCACGCGTTTCAAAATAGTTGGCCCTGTCTCTCCAAGCAGCCACCCTAATGGCAAACGCACATCAACATCATCGACATCCGCAGCGAACTGGAGCGGCGACCTCATCCAGATTAAGCGGGGTGCCGCATTATTCTGATCAAAATCAATCCATGTTTCGAACACGACATCTTCATCGTGAATAAGTTTTTCAGCATATTCCCGTTCAGAAACTTCCAGATCGGCATCCGCTAGCCAACCATTCAACTTGCGACATCCAACAGGCGCTTTGATACGACCTGCAGCACTCTCACATAACCGTTGAATAGGAACATCGCCATGCACGCCCCGCGCGGCCATCACAGCCTCTGCTGGGGTCGCTAATTCGTAAAATGGGCTAAGGCGCGTATCTCTTGCTTCACCAGCGTGAGAACGATGTACAACGTGCAGAACAATTATTGGTCTGGAACAATTGCGTATCGCATTTGCGCCACCATTTGATGCAGCTTTTAAATCTGACAGGCATTGCTCTCTATCTTGCTCACGCAATAATTTAATAGCGGCTTGAGATGAAGCCGCACCAGAATTGTCAAAATACCCGCCATCCACGAACAAACCTATGCCAGCCTCTTTCGGGTCGTCTAATTTGGCCTGCTCTGCGCGTTCTTCACAATCATCCAATTCCAAACGGCCCGGAGGACTGACAAGCGGGAAACGTGCAGAAAGGTGTGCTGCAGTCGCAAGTGAAATACTTTGGCCTCCACACATTTTCTCGAGCAAATTCGTCATTCCATAAACGCTACCGCC
Organism: uncultured Hyphomonadaceae bacterium; assembly: GCA_964352025.1. GTDB lineage: Bacteria > Pseudomonadota > Alphaproteobacteria > Caulobacterales > Hyphomonadaceae > Hirschia. The sequence goes on along the minus strand of CAYGPZ010000001.1, from coordinate 204,603 downwards.
AGATTTGGCTTCATCTTCCCAGCCGTCGCTTTTCAACGACACATTCGACACCACAGCCGGACGCCCAGACTTCGCATCAAACGAATTTAGCATTACGATTGGGCCAATTTCATCTATGTCAGCGCGCTGATTAGCGGCATCAACAACATTTAGAAATGGAGCCGCAAACCAATCGCCATCATACCCTGGCGCGAGCGCTTTTTCGGTCTTTTTACGACTGCGACGATCCCCCATCATGCGGTAGGTCGATATAAAAGCATCCTCGAATAGTTTCGCCCTGTCAGCAAAACCACAATCAAAAACCACGCACACTATCGAGATATCTTGAGGGAAATCTCGAAATACCAATCCGGCAAGAGCGGGTGAAAAGAAATCTGCTTGAAGAAATTCTGAAAGATTTCGCGCGGACATTTTAGGTGTCGCTTTAAACTCCCCTCGCCTCTTTTCTAGATCAAACCCACAGCGATCTTCATTCCATTTCTCTTGGGTCATAGGCGACATACCATCAGCCATACCATCGGCACGCGCAGCTAAATAACTACCAACCCCAACAGCACCGCCCGACACGCCGGACATCGTAAAGATGTTATCGTATAGCTCACCAGAGAGTGTTTCATCCAAGCACGACAATAAGCTCGCCGTATGAAGCGCCGCTCGTATGCCTCCGCCCTCAGCTAAAACCACTATTGCCGGCGCATCGCTAGGCCGACTTTCCCGCCATAACCTGACTGCATCTTCCATAATCGGCAGATCAGTATGGGTTGGTAGTCCTGTGCTTTTCTTTGTCACCAATTGGGCGTCTGGTTGGGTGAGAGCAATGTTATGAAATTTCACCGGGCCTAAAACTGGTCCAAGCCCCATTAAAAAGACGACTGCCACGATCGTGGGAAAACCATGATAATGAGATGCGAGAATTGCAAGGAATGTAAATATGCCTGCCAACAAACCCACACTGGCCAACAGGGTAAATACAGGACCAAAAAGAGACGCCATAATACCAGGAATAATCAGGTATAAGATAGCCATTCCAAGTGACACTAAAAACAATAGGCCCATGGCCCAATTATGCCATGCCCTAAACACAACGAACTGATGAAAATTCGCGTAATGGCGTCGCATACTGACACGGTGAACTGTCTTTATAACGCACGCAGACCCGACCAATGACATAGCCGTCAAAATCGTACCTGTGCGAGCTGCTTGGCGCCCTGCGACTTCTTCAAGCATTCCACCCGCCTGAACCATGGCCACAAGCAACCAAACGAGCGGGGCAAGAACATAATTCCAAGCCAACATTAAAATGAATAGAGCCAATAATATTGGGAACATATTCAAAGCGACACGCTCAATTGGCCGAGAATATTTTACAATGCGGTGTCGAAAGAAATACCCAAATCCATCATAAGTCGCTGATAAAGCGATAGCTCCTACAAGGGTGACCAATGACAGGTCTAGGTATTTTCCATCAATTAAAAAGCTTTCAAAAGGCAGCCCACGCATAATGGCCGGATCATTCCCCGCAACATCAACTAATGTATTCACATAGAAAATGAAGAAAACAAGCGGCGTAATCAGCGAGACGATGAATGCGATAACAAACCGATGCTTCAGCATCGGGTTTGCGCGTGTCGTAAATGGATAATCCCGCGTTATTGCGCGCAAACACACTTCATGCAGAGATATCGCGAACCACGTCAAAGCCAAAGCAGTCGCTATTGGACGAACTATTGGATATTGACCAGAATAGGTCATCGCGAACTTCGCGGCTTCACGCCCTTGATCAGTCCCGAAAGCAACTGCAATGACGAACAAATTTGCCATAAATAGTGGCCAGATAGGCCGAATAATATTCCAAATTGTGAGCCAACGGCTCCAATAGGTTGAACGCTCTGAGTCAAAACCCAAATCTCTGGAATACTTCTCTTTCTTACGGTTTTTAATCGCGACTTTACGTCTGTGCCGCGCATCAACTGATGAAATACTACCGCTTGGCGCTGGATCTATATTTTTTTCAAATTCAATCGCCATCAACTCCCTCCGATGATCGAATTATCCAAATGAGTAGACGTTTGAGGCGTTGCGACTCCAAGTGAGTTGCTCAATTGCGGAATCCGCTGAAGCGCTTTTTTGATCAGGCGTTTGTCTTCAACAGAATACGCTAAAATAACAAACCTATCGATAAGGCAATCGGGATTTGAGTCAAAGAACTGCACGGCATGGTTCAACATTGAATGAACGTTTTTGGATGCCGTCTCAGGGTGCGAACCTACCCCCAGCAAAGGCGTAATGACACTTGCCAAACGATTGTGCCCTCGTCCCATCCAACTGAGATTATAATCCTGAATTTTCTGAAGCGCTTGCGTAAGACAGACACCAACATCTTCTACTGCGACATAGCCACATCCCGGGTCATCGCCATTGACGGAGATGGCTGCAACATGGACGACTTTTTTAACGCGATGCTCTTCCCGTAACCGCCCTTTACATGACGTCATCAGTGCCGCTCCGGGAGCAACCATTTCACCTGTCATTTCTTCCGCAAGCTTACGACGAACATAGTCATCAGAACGTCGTCCCGAGTTCGACCATTGCGCAGACATATGCCGGATTATTCCCGAGATAGATGAATCAAACACACGTGCCATTTCCATGTGAGTATTTTCAGGATTGATCCAGACGTCTATATTTTTAACGAGCCGCAAATCACCAATTGCGACTTCAAAGCTAGGCGGATGTACGTCAGGTCGATTATGCCTTGGACGATAGCCAATCTTTTCATATTGCGGAGCTTGATCCTCACTATTAGGAGCACCCCGTAAGTCAGAACGCAATGCACTCAGACTCGCATATACATCACTCATATATTTTCGGCTGGGTTTTCCTTCCACAGCCGACAAAATTTCTCCATACAATATGGTCTGCGCATTGATTTTCCCATTCTCGGAAAACGCACTTAAAACCAGAGACGCAATATTAAAAGGATAATCCGCAGATTCATTATTTCTGGACACTGGAATAGCTGGATTAGGCGTCAAAGCCTGACGAATAGAAAACGCGCTCAACACTTTATCGTCGAGTTTTCCATTTTTGGACGTCACGTCAGCGATCACAATGTCCGCCAAATGAAGCAAGCGATATATGTTCTCATGCTCAATGGCATCATCATATAGAAAGTCATTGAGAAAAGCCGTTTGAACGCGCCGCCCCGTGCGGTTTTCCACCCGCATAACTGCAGGTCCTACAACTTCATTACAAAAATTCTCAAACTCAGCCCGCCCTTCTTTGCTAAAGGGGGCAATCAATACCAAATCAATGGTATCGGAATCGATATCTGAAAGCTTGCTCTTCGCCTGTAATTCGTCGGTCATCTGTCCCACCAACCTATCGGCTATACGATACTGGTGCCCATATTAACCATAGAGCCGAGGCAGACAAGAATAGAATAAATTTTAATCGAAAGTAATTTGCCTAAGCTTCAGCAATATTATCGGTATTTGTATCAAATTTCCGGCTTACCATTCGTCTTAGAAACAATAGTCCAGCACAGGCAACCAACGCACCTAAAGTACTGGCTATAAAATCATAAACCGAACCAGTACGCCCCATATTGCTGGCTTCCTGAGCTATCTCCATGCCTGCAGCCAAAGCTGTCATACACATAAAAATAAAGCCCAAATAACGTCTTGGAAGGACTAATCCTGCGGGTACCGCCATCATGCCAAAAGCAACAAAATGCAGAATTTTGTCCTGATAAGGTAGTTCAAACCAGAACAACGAACTTGCAGGATCATCCTGCCGGAGCATACCCCACGTAAAAAGTGCGATAAGCCCACCGAACACCATACCAGCGCCGAAAAGCAGAATTTGCGGAAAGGATTGAGATCTAAAATTCATGATGACGTTATGACATACAGAATTTGATTTTTTTATGAAGACGCTTTCAAAAATCATCATTAATTCTACAGTTCGTGACACATTTTTGCCCGTTATTTCGAAGATATGCTGTCAGCCAACCTCAAATCGTCTTATTCGGCTGTTAGGATGAGACAAACAACGTCTAAACATTTTGGAGACTGACATATGCCTATCCAGAAGCATTCGAAATTGATGTCTACCATATTAACCATAATGTCGATTTCGTTTTGTATAGGCCAGCCTGCACATTCGCAAGAATCCAAAGCGACAGAAACACCAACTTTGGCTGTGCCGGAGTCCTGTGTTGAAGCTTTTGACGATCCTTCAAAATGGGTCGATTGTGCACAACAAGCAGATCCAGGTACGCAGGCCTCAATGCTCGCCTATTCCAATATTGGTGGCCAAGCTTATTTCAATCAAGACTATCAATCGGCAGCGCGTTTTTTTGATTTAAGCACACCAGCAGATGGCGGTGCCGATCAGCTGGATGCATATGCCCACGCCTTGAGAGCCAGCACATATTGGCGCGTGGGCGAAGATACAAAAGCGAGAAATCACGCAGAATTTGCACATCGCTGGATTAAAGAAAACAAACTTGGCGGCAATACCGACATTGAACTCGATGAAGAATTGCTCGAACCCGTTTTAGAAGTACTCGTTCCAGTTACTGCCCATTTAAACACGCAAAATGCGACAGACATTCTAAAGCAATATCAGGCCCTTCCCATAAGCTCTTTAATGGATGCTGCGCGAAGAGCTGGTGTTTTATCGAGCATTGAAGAGTTTGATGCCGCCCTTCTATATTCCGCAAAAGTCGTGAGTGGTCAGCCAGACAATCCCCTCTTCTTAAGCAGTCATTGCTTGTTGTTGACGCGTATGGGACTTGCTGAACAAGGCCTGCCATTTTGCAAAATCGCACTGGAACAAGACGATAAAAACCCGAATATCCATTTCAATGAAGCGCTTGCATATACAAGCCTAGGAAAATGTGATGAAGCATGGGAAGCTCAAACCAGAGCACAAAAATTAGCGCCACGGCATCCTTTATTTGATAACATTCTAGAATGCGAAAACGCTAAAGAATAGACCAACCGGTACACCACTAAATGTCCATATTTCGCGTTATAGGATTAGCCGCAGCAGCTTTCACGGGCGGAGCCGCTTTGGCCCGCAATCAGCTCGATAGAAAAATCGAGCAGAAAATCGAAGCCAAAATAGAAGAAGCCCAACAAAACGCGATCCTCGATCTAGAAGCTCAAGTTAAAACGATCGTGAGTGAACAACTTAGAGGTTTTATACAAAACCTCCTTTTCAAAGCGGTATTCATCGCGTTCATTGTCGCTCTTTATTTTCTAGGTGTATTAGAGCGCGAACCCATGGGGTATGTGGTCGCTCTTGCACTTGCGCTTTTCTTAGTTCGCGACGCAATCGTGTCCTACCCGACTATCAAACAATTATGGACACTCAGCAAAAGGCATAAATGGAACCTGTTTCAAGCCGTCAGAGAAATGGTGGCTGCCACTGTTTTTGACAATGCTTATGAACAAGTGATGGAACAAACCAAAGACTCCAAAGTTAAATACTGGATCGCGCTTTCTCGCTATTCCCAAGAAGACATATCCCAGCAAATCGCTGACGCCATTTCTGAAGTCGCCGCAACAGCGAGCGTTCCCATCGTTCGGACCCATGCGGGGATAGCGTTGGCAAAAGCAGGAATTATGTTGATAGCATATTCAGCCACCCTCACCTGGGCGTTGATCGCAATCTAGTAGAGGCCGGCTTCATCTTCCCAATGACGACGACATAGCGACACATATACTGACTTTTCAATATCTACCTGTTCGCCTTGCGTGACTGTTTCACCATCTGAATTTTTGCGTAGGACCATGGTCGCTTTGGAACCACAGTGGCAGATCGTACGAATCTCTCGTAAGTGATCCGCAATCGCCAGTAATTGCATGGAACCTTCAAAGAGTTTTCCTTGAAAATCAGTTCTTAAACCATAGCACATGACCGGTATATCAAGGCGATCTGCCACACGCGCCAATTGCCAAACCTGATCGGCTGTTAAAAATTGCGCTTCATCGACAAACACACAATCTATAGATTTTGTATGTTGTGATTGGGAAATGACGGCGAATACATCGCTATTCTCATCAAATAATGTCGCGTCCGCACCTAAACCCAATCGCGAGGAAATCGCGCCATTTTCATCATCAGCATACAAAGATGATGTCATCAAAAAAGTATGCATGCCTCGTTCTTCATAATTATAGGCAGCCTGCAATAACAGTGTAGATTTTCCCGCATTCATCGCCGCGTAGTGGAAATATAATTTAGACATCAACAAAGCATTTCTTAGAACCGATTTTTCCTCAAATTTGCTGAATCCGTCAGATTAGGCCACCCTGAAAGTAGAAAACGAAACATAAAACTGTCGTAATGTAGACAAATTCAACTGCCAAACATCAAAAATAATTTACATTTCGATAATTAAAAGAGCAGGAAAATGAAGATAACACTGGAATTGGATCGCTTAATTGCGGACCAAAAAATAACGCAAGAGGAAGCCGATAGGCTTATTTCCCTTGCCGTACCTTCCAAACGAAATGGATTAATATCCAATATCTTTATGATACTCGGTGCCATTGCAGTTGCAGCGGGTGTTATCGCCTTAGAACCATCAGCAACTATGGGGCTTATGCTCGCCATCCTCTCACTTGGTGCAGGAAGCGCGCTCTTCTTCATAAAATCAGACGATTGGCGTATTCTCTCTCACGCGCTTATTGTCATGGGATGTCTTGGCCTTGCTGGATGGACAGCATGGCAAGCCGCAGAAACATGGCCAGAGAATATGAATATGGTGCCGCAATTCGTGGCTTTAGGTCTCTTTACCGGTGGCGCAATATTATTCCGCCAAGGTTTTCTAGCAGCCCTTGCCCCTCTGACCGTAGGAACGTTGATCGGGTCAGGAACAATGTATTGGCACGCAAGCTATTCCATTTTTGTCAAAGAATCCCTGATCACAATCATCATATTTACGCTTATAGCAGGCGGTCTTTATTTCATTCGCGATAAGCTTGAAGAACAGTGGCATTCAATCACAACCGTTGCAGCGCGCGTATCCTTCTTCATGGTCAATTTTGCTTTTTGGGTTGGGTCACTCTGGGGTGATTATGTCGGTGAGATATGGGCATCGGATGATGGCTGGGAAGCAAGAAATGCTTGGCGAGAAACAGCCTTCCAAATTTCTGAGGGAGTGTTTTCATTCGGTTGGGCATTATTTCTAATCATCTGTATCTGGCTCGGAACGAAAGACCACAGACGCTTCCTTGCTAATACCGCCGCAACATTTTTAGCGATACACTTCTACACCCAACTATTTGATATGTTTGGCGCTGAACCAGGCATTGTCGTCCTTGCAGGATTCACAATGGTGGGTGTCGCCTTTGGCATCACGCGGTTTGACCTTTGGCAGAAGCAACGCGCCTTACAAGTAAATTAGGCCTTGTCCTTCATCAGCATTGCCGTCGCCCCCCAGCCTGCAAGCTGGTAAAGGACGGCAATCATCAAGAATAAATTTAGGACATCGCCTAAACTTCCATATGGCTTCCAGATGAGGGCCAATAAAGCAATAAGAACAGACAATCCATCAAACTTGAGATTGCCCATCAAATGGCCTGTGATCTGCCTATTTTTCTCTACTTCGGGTCGGCTGACATTGAAAATACCTTCCAATGTCGGCGGACCAAAAATATCCTGAAGGCTTTCGCGTTTAATAACCCCAGTCAGATCACGAAGATGTTCCGCCCCCGCGTAATTCTCATCGACAGCTTTCCAAGCGGCATCAGTACGAATGAGCCGCACAATGGAAGACAGCAGAACAGCAATAGACAATGTCGCAAGAGAAAACGCATCCATCACATTAGCCCCTTTTGGGAATGGCTGCCCAATAATCAAAATCAAGCACAACGTTTTCCAGATATTTCCCGTCAGCATCTTTGTATGGAAATTCTGTACAAGGTAGGTTTTTCGTACCCACCAAGCGCAATCTAAGTGCACCAAATTCAGCTGATATATCTGCTTTATCGAGCACTTCTGACCATGCGTAGATTGTGTCTCCCGCAAAAGTCGGGTTCACATGTGCACCCCCGTTAAATGCAAGTATCTGCGCAGCATTTGCCAGACCATTAAAAGCACAAGACCGTGCCAATGAAATCACCGCGCCACCATAGACAAGACGTTTTCCAAAACGTGCTTTTCTTTGCTCAAGTAGATTGAAGTGTACTTTTGCAGTGTTTTGATAGAGACGTGTCGCGATTTGGTGTTCAGCTTCTTCAATTGTACCACCATCATAGTGATTAATCTTCTCGCCAATGTCATAATCTTCAAACAAGTGTGGACTACCTGAAAGATCGCAATTCCAATTATCAGTATCCATCATAGGCGGTAATAATTCATTCGCAGGAACATGATCGCGCAACTCAGGGATCACTTTTTCCGGCGCTGGCGACGACTCTTCACGCTTTTGCACCATAACCCAACGCACAAATGAGAAGACGACTTCATCATTCTGGTTCAATCCAGTGGTGCGCACATAAACCACACCATTCCGGCGGCTAGAATTCTCTTTCAGGCCTATAATCTCAGACACTGAGCGTAGTGTATCACCCGGAAAAACAGGCGTTACAAAAATAGCGTCAGAATAACCAAGATTAGCAATGGCATTGATCGAGATATCGGCAACCGTTTTTCCTATGATGATATGGAACACCAACAATGGATCAATCGGCGCTGCTTCCAACCCACAATCCTGTGCAAACCTGTCCGAAGAAAACAAAGCGTAACGACTATTGGTCAGCGCAGTGTTTAGAGCCACATCCCCTTCTGTCACCGTCTTTGGTGTTGGGTGAATAATGCGCATACCAACGTGAAAATCTTCAAAGTAATTCCCTTTGGAAGATTTCACTTTGGACTTGGATTCAGCCTTTTGAACAACTTCTTGTCCAAAGGCTCCCGCCATCGCATCTTTGAGAGATTGGTTCATAAGGATACTCCAAGCATTCCTATATCCACGATAGGATGTCGTTTAACTATTATTTTTGAGAGAAGTTAGAAATCTAAATCAGGTCCAGCATTTTCTCGATTGGACGACCTAATATGGCTTTATCGCCTTTAATCAAAATCGGTCGTTGAATATATTTAGGGTTTGCTGCCATCACTTTAAACAATTCGTCAGATGACATTTCTGGGTCCAGATCGTCAGCATTCAGGTTTTTAGGACGTGAGAAAGCATGTGGCTCAACATTGCCCAGTTTTTTCGCGATATCGCGCAACTCTTCTTCAGACAATTGTTCTGAGACATTCATATATTTGCGCAAAGTCGGCTCAATGCCTTTTTCTTGCAAAAGCGCTAAACCATTTCGGCATGTCGAACAGGCTGGGTTTGTCAAAAGTATATATGTCATCGCACCATCTCTTTATGAAGGAACACACCTTGTTCCAAAATTCTGCCAGCAAACTAACGCGGCTTTCATAGCAGGCTAGTCCCTAGAAAGCGATTGAATAGTTTTTTCAACTTCGACCACACGCTTCGCTTCTTCCAAATGCAGGATTTCAGTCATTTTACCATTGACCTTTATAACGCCTTTGCCTGCATTTTCAGGGGCTGCGAATGCTGCAATCACATCTTCCGCCTGAGCTATGTCTTCTTTAGAAGGCGAAAACACTCGATTACATAATTCGACCTGTGTAGGGTGAATAAGGGACTTGCCATCAAACCCCATAATACGCCCCTGCTCGCATTCACTCTCTAAGCCATCTGCGTCTTTAATATCATTAAACACACCATCAATGACAACCAGTCCATACGCACGGGCTGCAGTCACTGTCATGGCTAATTGTGTCTGAAATGCTTGACGTTCAGGCCTCATGATCGCCCGCATGTCTTTGGCTAAATCATTCGTTCCCACTACAAAAGCAGCCAATCTCGTCGTATCTGCACAAGCTGCAATTTCCTGCAGGTTCAAGATAGAAAGCGGCGTTTCAATCATCACCCACAGAGCCAGAGTATCAGCGGCTCCCGCGTCAGAAAGTGCCTTATCCAGAGAATTCACTTCATCAGCGGACGATACTTTGGGCACTAAAATGCCATCTGGACTACATGCCACTATCGCGGACAAATCATCATGGCCCCATTGCGTATCTAGGCCATTCATTCGCACAACGACTTCTCTATTGCCATAGCCATCAGACTTCACAGCCTTACAAGCTTTTTGTCTGGCTTCCGTTTTCATATCGGGCGGAACAGCATCTTCCAGGTCGAAGATCAGCGTATCTGCATTTATCGTCTTGGCTTTTTCAAGAGCGCGATCATTATTTGCCGGCATGTAAAGGCATGATCGACGTGGACGACTGAAAAAAGAGCGATCCTGCATTCTGACTTCCTTGTATTTTTTTATTTAACGCCGTTCACGACTGGACTTTAGAAGCGTTGAGTAAATGAATATATCTTTGTTGAAAAGCCCACCAACTGTCCTACCCCCTGTTCGAAAACACCTTTTTGAGATAGTATCACCCGATAAATATAAAAAAATACGGGGCATAAGATGGGATACGCGATTGATATTCAGCCAGCTGAAGAAGCTGACCTGAACGCTATTGGGCAACTAATTTATGAGAGTATTCATGGGTTGGCTCATTCACACTACTCACCTGAACAATTAAAAGCATGGGCACCTGAACCCTACACGGGTGAGAAAGCCAAAAAGCGCTTTGCAGATCAATTACTCTTCACAGCGTCAGATGATGAAGGCCTTGCTGCCTTTATGTCTTTAACACCTGATGGTGTGTTGGATTTCGCTTATTCGCATCCACGCTGTTCAGGCAAGGGTGCCGCTTCACAGACCTATTCAACACTGGAAACATTTGCTCGCGCGCACAATGTGAAGTCTATCCAGTCCGACGTCAGTTATGTCGCACGCCCATTTTTTGAAAAACGGGGCTATAAAGTTGTGGCTGAACAACACCCTGTCGCCAACGGGGTGAAACTGACAAATTTCAACGTGCGCAAGGACCTTGTATGACGCAAATGCTGGTGATTTCTTCTTTTGTAGCCGCTTCAAGTGTAGGTGGCTCAATTGCACCAGCAACTTTAGCTCATTTGGGAATTGATTGCGCATTAGCGCCTACGACGCTTTTGGGCCGCCATCCGGGCCTAGGGTCTCCGGGTGGGAGCGCTGTTCCCGCAGATAGACTTGAATCCATGTTGGAGGGCGTCGAAGCCCACGGTGAATTTGACACGTGTCGAGGTGTCATCACTGGATATTTTGCATCACCTGATCAGGTCGAGGTCGCCGCCGCAACGATTGACAAAGTTCGGGCTTCCAAACGTCCCGACACCAAACCTTGGCTTCCACCGTCAAAAGCACTCATCGTTGTCGACCCAATTATGGGAGATGAAGACTCAGGTCTCTATATTCGTGAAGACACCGCGACGGCAATACGATCCGACCTTATCAAACGTGCCGATGTCATCACGCCCAATCTCTGGGAATTTGCATATCTTACTCGCACTGACTTTCAATCTCTAAAAACGGCTGATGATGTCTGGAAGGCTAGTCAAGCCCTACCGTGTGATGCGATGGTCACGTCTATCCCATCCGACATTGGTCTAGGGACACTTTATGTCGACAAGACACATGAGAGCGCTTGGTTTTGTGAAACACCAAAGCTCAACGGATATATCCCTCATGGAACTGGTGACCTTGCCACGCTCATGCTAGCGGCAATGCTGAGCGAAAACCATGAACCTCAAGAAGCTCTAGCGCGGACAATTGGGTCAACATCAGCTATTATCGAAGCAGCGACAACGCAAAATCTAAAAGATCTTCCGATAGCAGCTTCAGGCGATCTCATTCGTATGCCGCCCAAAGTTCAAATCAAGCGCCTACATTAGCCTCATTATCAACAAAAGTACTTGACGAAAAACGCAATGCGTTGAACGAAACAATACATGATTGATAATATTTCTGGATACGTCGCGCCGGGCTTTGAAGCTGTACAGGACGCGTTCGAGCAAAACTTCGCAGATACTCCCGCAGGGGCTGATCGCTCGCCTTCCGACTTACAGGAATTGGGCGCAGGATTTGCCGCCTATATCGGTGACGAATTAGTGGTCAATCTGACTGGCGGCTGGAAAGACAGACGCAAGTCCGAACCATGGACAGAAAACACAATTGTTCCCGTTTATTCAACAACAAAGCCTATATCTGCAATGGCAGCATGTATGGAGTTATTCGATAAGCTAGATAACCCATATGAAACGCCAGTATCAGACGCATGGCCCGAATTTGCGGCGCATGGAAAAGACAAGCTCACTATTGGACAAATGCTTTCCCACCAGGGTGGGTTGCCCGGATTTGTCAATGAGATCGACCCAAATTTGTGGTTTGATAGTCATGGCCTCGCCGATGCACTCGCCAATAGCCCACCCATGTGGACGCCCGCAGACGGGTCAGGCTACCACCCACTCACATGGGGCTATCTCATCGCGGAACTGGTTTGGCGTGTTTCTGGTAAAACACTAGGCACACAGCTAAAAACCAAAATCACCAATTCCGATGGTGCAAATGCTGATGCTGAAATTATTGATTTCTGGATCGGCACACCCGCAAGTGAACATGATCGCGTGGCTGACATTGTCCGCCCGACAAAACCACCAGAATTGGGCACATTAAACGCGTTCAAGAAAACCGCATTCTACTCGAAATGGGCCTCCCCACAGCGCGGCGGTTCAGAGTGGCGTGAGATGGAAATACCATCCGCGAATGGTCATGGTACAGCAAAAGCTGTTGCGCGTCTTTACTCTGCTTTCGCTAACCGTGGTAAAATCGGCAATAACAACATCATCAACGCAGATGGTCAGTTTGAAGAATTTTCAAAACGCCGCAGCCTCGGACAAGATCGCGTCCTACCCTATGAAATCGAATTTGCAGCGGGTGTCATGCGCAATAATAACCGCATTTACGGTCCAAATATCGACTCGCTCGGCCATGCAGGCTGGGGTGGATCGATGGGCCTAGGAGATCCAGACCGCAATCTTTCAGCTGCCTATGTAATGAACCGCCAATCAAACCAATTACAAACCGACGAACGCGCCCAACGCCTCATCTCAGCATTGTATGGATGTATGTAATCACAATCCAATTCTTCCATAGGCAAATGTCTGGATTTCGCCAATAACGGACATTCAAAGTTACATTGTCGATATCTTATTTGGAGCATTGCTTTTTATCCAATGTTGCTGAGCCCCTAAGCGCTTAACTATCAGAGACTTAAAACGTTATATAACAAGCAGCTTATGCCTGGTAAATGGTCGCCATACAGGAAGGTGTATTTTCAAAATATCAATGACTGAAGCTTATGGTAGAGCAAGTCGGTTATTATGAAGCCTACTGATTTTAATCTTGAACCTTTTTGTCAGGCAGGTACATACTGTCAAGTTCGTCTTGTTCAAACTGTGTTTCAGATTTTAGTGCCCAGATTGCGCGCGCGGTGTTTGGCCAGATCAATGAACGCTGTGACACTCCTTCTTATCGGGTGAGCCCGCGTAGTATACATGCTGAGATAAGTTCTGATTTGCGGACTTGATATGGGCCGAGCTTCTACAAACCCAAGCTTAACCTCATCTTCTACTGCAAGTGCTGGCAAGGTGGTGACGGCGGCTCCACTTCTCACCATACTGAGGATGGTCGCGTAGGAATCTATCTCAGATTCAAGTTCCAGCGACATTTCCTGCTCAGCAGCGACTCGATCTAGTAGGCGTCTCATTCCGTTAAGGGGGCTCGGCAGAACAACCTTGCCTTTCATGGCTTCTTTGAAGGTTATCTCTCCCTTTCCAGTCAGCGATTGCTGCCCAACAAGGCACAGAGGCTCTTCCCAAAGAACTTCACTTTCGGCACCTTCTCTGAACTGTGATGGCGGCTTATACATGATGGCAATATCAACCGTACCGCTAATGACCCAGTCAGTGACAGCGACACTCGCGCCTTCCATGACGACCACGCTGACGGCAGGATGTTTCTCTGCCATGCGAGCGATTATAGGTCCGGTCATGGCCTGCGCCACCATAGGAGTCACCCCGAGACGAACCTCTCCCGTTAGCGCTTTGGTCTCTCTTTTTAGATCAATCTCGGCTTCATCGACTGCGTTCAGTATCGTTTGGGCATGTCGCGCCAAGCGATGGCCTGCTTGAGTTGGCGTAACGCCGCGACCGGTTCTATGGAATAATCTCACGCCAAGATTATCTTCAAGTGCACTTAGCTTTCTTGAAACGGCTGGCTGTGATGTGTCCAGCGCAGCGGCAGTTCGCGAGAGATTCTCCGACTTGAAGACAAGCTGAAACAGCTCCAATTGAGACAGAGAAAGTTTCCTGGACATGAGCGAAAACGAACCTTCATTTATGAGTTATATTTCCTGATATATCACAATTTGCATGACTGATATATATTTCATGCCAGTAGATGTATAGCGGACGTTACCCTAATTTGTGAACCTTCACATAATCCGCGTGCTGATTGCGGAAATCAAACTGGAGCCTAGCGATGCGGACAAAAAACAAATCAAATAGAGCGATAAGACTTTTAAACGCGGCTGGAATTGCCGCGCTTACCCTAAATGTTGGGCCAAGTTTCGTGGCGCATGCGCAAAACGGAGAAGTTGAGTCAAAAACGCTTGATACGGTGATTGTGACCACGCGTCTTCGGGAGGAAACTGTCCAAGATATTCCTATTTCGATCACAGCAATTAGCGGGGATGAACTTTTAGATAGTGCAGCTGTTGATGTTCAAGACCTAGCGCTCCTTACACCGGGTCTAACTTCATCCTCTCCCTTTGGGCGGATAAACGCCTCACCTTCAATTCGTGGTTTGGTCAATGCGGGGTTAGGTGAAGAGCAGACCGTCGCATTCTTCGTTGACGGGGTATATATATCCGGTCGTACTGGCCTAAACGCTAGCTATTTTGGGCTTGAGCGGGTTGAGGTCGCAAAAGGCCCTCAAAGCGCGCTTTATGGTCGTAATGCCTTCATCGGTGCAGTGAATTATGTCACCAAACGTCCAACAGATGAGTTTGAAGGTAATTTCCGCTTAGATTCTGGAAGCAATGAATTGGGTCGTGGACTGTTAGAGGTCTCAGGACCATTGACCGAGGATGGCTCTCTTCTGGGACGTGCCGGAATATACGGTGCGACCTATGGTGGGGATTTCGAGAATGGGGTAGCGGGCGGTCCAGATATTGGCTCGAATGAAACTACAGCCGCGCTCGGTAGCTTGCTTTGGAATCCAACAGATGCATCGGAACTTTACTTTAAGGTATTGTGGTCTGATGAAGCAGACGGCCCTCCACCGCACTTCTTGGCACCAGCCAACTCTCAGCCTAATCCTGCCAACGGGTTTCCACGTTATTTCACGGGGACACTCCCAACGACCGGTGCCGGGTTCTTCACTAATCCCGAACACCAAGGAGTAGAGCGTGAAACTTTACGTGCATCTCTCAATGCGGACTTTGATCTTTCTGATAATCTGCTGCTACAGAGCATCACTGGTTATAATGCACAGGAAGGTTTCTACGATTTTGATGCGGATTATACCGCACTTTTCTTTAACCGAACATTTGAAGAATTTGACAAGTGGGATTTCTCCCAAGATCTTCGCCTTTCCAATTCTAATTCCGACTCGTCAGTCCAGTGGCTTGTAGGTGCATCTTACTATAATTTCGAAGATGATCTGGTAGCGAGAAGTTACTTGCCTGGCTTTGGTCAATCACTGCCAGACGGGGTTTTGAACGAATCCACAACTCAGTCCGTTGGCCTATACGGTTCGCTGTCTGTCGATTTGACAGACATGGTGAATGTTACAGGTGAACTGCGTTACAATGATGAAGAGAAAACACTCAAGCGTCCTGGGTTTGACCTTAGCGCTGATTGGCAGGAATGGTTGCCGCGTCTGACTGTATCGGTTGATGCAAATGAAGACACATTGATCTATGGTTCAGTTGCAAAAGGTTTCAAAACAGGTGGTTTCAACACCTTTGCTAATCTCTTCCCGGAAGAACGGACTTATGAGCCTGAATCTAACTGGACTTATGAGTTAGGTGTTAAAACACAAGCCGCGGAAGGCCAGCTTCTATTCAATGGTGCGGTCTATTACATCGAGGTTTCCGATCAGCAGGTTATTGGTTTGTCGGCTGCTGGTGCATCCTCGAACCAGTACACGGCGAATGCTGCTGAATCTTCTGTTCGCGGGTTAGAGGTCGACGCCAAATGGATTACTGATGTTGGCTTAGACTTTACAGTAGGATACGCCTACACCGACCCTACATTTGATGAGTTTTTGGATCCAGATCTTGCTAATCTGCCTATCGGACCAGATGTATCGGGCAATCAAATCAACCGTACTAGTAAGCACCAGCTTACATTCACTGGTGAGTATGAAGGTCAATTGACCAGCACGATGGACTGGTTTGCTCGTGTCGATTACGGCATGCAATCGAGCCAATTCTCGGTTCCAGCCAACCTTGCCAGAACTGGCGATATCTCCAACATGAATGCGCGTATTGGTATACAGAGCGGCCGCTATGAGCTCTCACTATTCGGTAAAAATATCACCGATGACGATACGCCTTATGTCGGTGTGCGTTGGTTCGATGCGTCCGGTACATATACCCAACTACCCCCATTCCAGAGATCCTGGCTTGTGACAGCGCGCGAAGGGGCGACTTATGGTGTTTCACTAGTTGTAAAGCTTGGCCAATGAGTGAAGGCTCTACGGCTGACCAGGCGTTGGTTCATCTTGATTCATGTCTTCCTCAAGTGAATCGCGCCTGGGTTTTAGCGAAACGTCCAACAACGCAGATTGAGGAAGATACATTTTCCTTAGAAGAGCAAGCTGTTCCAGAACCTGATGATGGTGAGTTTGTCGTTCGTGTCTGTTATCTCTCGCTAGCACCGGTCATGAGATCTTATGTGATTGACGGTGGAGTTGTAGAAGACCCATTGCCGATTGGGGCTACGATGATGGGACGCGGCGTCGGGTATGTCATAAACTCGCGCCATCCTGATTTCGACGTCGGTGACGTAGTACATGGCCCATTTGGCTGGCAGGAATATGCTTGTTCTGATGGAACTGGGCGGGTCTTTAAGATGAAGGCTTGGGGGAAATCCATATCATCAGGGCTTGGTGTACTTGGACTAACCGGGTTCACAGCCTATTTTGGTTTGTTCGATAAAGGGAAACCTCAGCCAGGTGAAAATGTTCTGGTTTCCGGAGCTGTCGGCGGGGTTGGATCCGTGGTGGGGCAGTTGGCGCGCATTGGGGGGGCGCGCCCCGTCGCCATATGTGGAAGCGACAAGAAATGTCGTCTCGCGGTTGCGAAATTGGGGTACGCCGCTGCTATAAACTACCGAACTGAGAATGTAGCGGAGCGCGTAGCAGAGCTGTTTTCCAACGGGATCGACGTCTATTTCGACAATGTTGGCGGTGATATATTGGAAACTGCTATCGATAATATGGCGGAGAATGGCCGTATAGTCATATGTGGTGCGATCTCTCAATATACTTCTGAAGACGGTCGCAAGTACGGTCCATCCAACTATTTTGAGATGGTTTATAAGAACGTCTCAATGAACGGCTTTCACATTTATTCGTACAAGGATCGTTATTCAGAGGCTGAAGCGCGCATGGCGAGTTGGATGGATGAAGGGCAGCTTGTTGGGCTGGAAGACGGAATGCAGGGTTTGGAGCAGATGCCAGCAGCATTGATCGGCCTGTTCAGCGGTGCCAATATCGGTAAGCGTATTGTAAAGATTGCGGAGGAACCAGCACGGTGACCAAAGACAGATTGAATCGCCGGGCCTTCTCAGCCAGTTTGTTTGGCATGGCCGCTGTTTTCTCAACGCAAATCCGAGCACGGGCTATGCCATTTGATCGGGATAGGCTTGGAGATTCGCCAGTTCGGGTAACCCGCGGATTCGGAAATGGTCTGGACGGTATGCAGCTGCATTATCGTCGCGCCGAGCCGATTGATAAGACTAAGCTAAAATCACAAACGCCAGTGCTTTGTCTGCACCAGACACCTAACTCGTCTCAGGTCTTTGTTGAATTTATATCTGAACTTGCAAGAGACCGTATTGTCTACGCCGTCGATACGCCAGGCTTGGGAGAATCCGATAGTTTCGCTGAGCCGCCTGAAATCGCCGACTATGCGCGTTCTATGCTGGCGTTTCTCGAGAATGAAAAACTCGGTCCAGTTGATATCGTTGGCTATCACACAGGGGCTTCAATTGCGCTTGAAATAGCGGCGTTACAGAGCGATCAAATCAAATCTATGATGCTGGTAGGATTGGCGCTGTTTAACGAAGAAGAACGAGCAGGCTTTTTTAACAGCCCATGGCCAAGACCCATTGAAGCCGATGGTTCCCACTTACAACACGAATGGAATAGCACGCATAAATGGCGTGGACCGGGACAGACAGATGCATCTGTAAGACGCGCATTCCTGACTAAAATATCTGCTGGCGAACGAGGTTGGTGGGGCGCGCGAGCTGTCATGCGTCATGATATTGAGTCCCGACTAAAGCAAGCCACTTCACCTTTGCTAGTCATTAATCCAAATGATGACCTTTTTGAAATTACTCCTAAGGCGCTTGCCATTCGACCATGCGTCAAAATTATAGACTATCCCGATCATGGCTTTGGTATTTTTGAAGTTATTCCGAGTGAGATTGCCAGTTTGGCCCGCAACCATTTTGATGGGAAATAGTGATGGCTGATGGCCTTTTTAAACGAACTACTTTCGTCGTAGAAGATGCGGTTAAAGCTGCTGATTTTTACAGAGCTGTGTTCGACTGGGACACCTGGTATGATAATGAGTTTCCTGTCGATGGACGTTATCCGCCCCTCGCGCCAGACGGAGCTGTGGCGCGTCTCGTTATGCTCAAAGGGCCTGACCCCAAGATCGGTATGCTTGGCTTTCTAAGCTATTTGGAACCGGTAGCACAGTTGAAAGAATTTGGTCGAAGGCCAGAGAAATTGCGACTGGGCGATTCCATTCTTGTAATGGAGGCGCATGACCTAGACGTCGCCCATGAACGCGCAATTGCAAACGGAGCCACGATTGTCTCTCCACCTGCGCATTGGCAAGCGCCAGGACCGGATGGAAATCCCATTCAATTGCGTTCAATGGCTATGTTCGACCCCAACGGCCTATACAGTGAAGTCGGACAGGCAAGAAAGTAAGCATGCAGATTGGCATCCGCCCCGTTCAGGACGGTGTCGGAGTAAATACAATTTTCAGAAAGCGCTATGAGGCAAATACAAATGCACCATCGATTGTGGCAGCAATCAATATTTTTGCTTGATTGCAGATTTTGAAACTATAGGAATAACTCCATTTTAGTATTATCGGATGAAACGAAATAACCAGTCTCATTTTTCCAAAGATTATCCAAATTATATCGGAGATTAGATAGTGATATCCAAACTATCCTTGAACGACTGGAAAGGGCCAAATAGGGCCGTTATTTCATAAACGCGTGACATAAGTACAAAACCACGTCAAAAAGCTCAGCAGCTTGAATTATTTACGGATCTGTTATGGCTTGGACGAAAACTTATGATGGTGAAGAGCCACAACGCATCAATAAATGGTTAGGCCAGTCAGGTGTATGTTCTCGCCGTGAGGCCGAAGGTCTTGTCGAACAAGGGCTGATTTCCATTGATGGGAAAACTGTCACTGAACCGGGCCGTAAAATCATCAAAGGTGAGACACTTACATTAGCGGATGCCGCAACAGATAAGCTTTCTAGCGCCATGTCTGTGATTTTGAATAAGCCAATTGATTATGTATCTGCTCATCCCAATGAAGGCGAAGTGCCAGCAGTACGCTTGCTAACTAAAGCAAACCTTTCAGGAAACTCAGATAGCATTCCAGACCGCGATACCCGCCTTGCCCCTGTTGGACGTCTCGATAAAGACTCGCGAGGATTGCTCATACTGACTGAAGATGGTGTTTTGACCAAAGCGGTTATTGGTCCGGATGCAGATAGTGAAAAAGAATACCTCGTCACCGTCAATGGAACGATCACGCATGAAAAAATCAGACGATTGTGTCACGGACTTCGTATGGATGGACGTGACCTAAAGCCCGCCATAGTCACTCATGAGGGCGACCAAGTGCTGCGCTTCATATTGACGGAAGGACGCAATAGACAGATCAGGCGCATGGCTGAACTTGTCCAACTCCATGTGGTCGACCTATTTCGCATCCGCATTGGCCATGTCCATATTGGCGATCTGCCCGAAGGCAAATGGCGTCCCTTATCGACAAATGAGCGTGATGGCCTGATTGACAAATCCAAGGCTGACAAATCACTCAAGCCAGATCCTAAATCTAGCACTTTCATTCCGCCATCCAAAGAAGAAAAACATGTGAAACGCCAAGGCACGAGCGCAAAGAAACTCGATCCTTATCGGAATGCAGATGGGTATTCAAAGCGCAATTATAAAGCCAAATCACGCCCGAAATACCCCGGTTCTAGATAATTAGAAAAGACCTCGTTTTAGCAATTCATTCGGCCCATTCTTTCCATCCAGCCTCAACGTTGCTTCCGGTGTTGTTTCACCCTCTTCAAGATTAAAGTCCGCTGCCATGCGGAAAGCCGGCATCATGTTTTCATGCTTTTGCCCGTTTGGATCAAACACAGTCCATTCCAGACACCAAAGCTGATCAATTGCTTCAAGGTCAAACACTTCATCAACCTTGGCTTCGCGGTCGATTGCGGATGGGTTTACCCAGAAAGTCTTGGCCCCAACGCTTCCGGGCTCCACGATGAATGGCTTGATATAAAATGTTCGACTGCCATCCTCTGTATATTCCTGTACGCGAATACGCTTAGCCTCTGCATCCGCGACACATGAGTCCATGACATTTGATTTAACTGCCGTGACTTCGGATACAACCAATGAACGTGTCCCCCGATTGGAGAGCACAAGAGATGAGTCGATATAGAAACGATAGTTGACGCTTTTGGTTTCACCATTTGATCCATAGCCACGACTAACCTGTCCCTTCACATCCGCAATCGCCGCCGTCAGCGTGTAACGCGCGTCAAAAAACGTCAGATATGTTGTCATGCTGGAAAGAACCATCGCAGCCAAGGCCATAACTGTACTAGATAAATTTCTCATACCCACCCTCAATCCTGTTTTAGCGATTCACTCTTTCGCCGTGACTTTAATAGTTGTTTTGCAAATTTTCGAATTTTGTTTTCGCCGCCCAGACCAATTTTTGATGTTTTAATTGGCTGAGTCCCCTCGCCAAAAATCATCAATGATCCCTCTTCTTCATCTTCAGGCAAGACATAGCCATGCGCCAAAAATGTTTCACGTACACCCGCCCATTCAGCCACAGGGTCGTATTCATCTTCATCAGATCCACGATCATTAGGTGGATCGACGACAATCGTTTTTTTCAAAGCACCAGATGTCAGAAGGTGTTCTACTTCCCAACATGTACCGGGACGTGGCGATGGTAAAAGAACAATCATCTCGGCTCGATCAATCAATAGTTTGATAGCATCTTGCCAGACTTCATCTTCTACACGAATGCGGCCCGCCCCCATATGCTCAAGCGGCTTGCCTAAGGCGACTAATTTTCCAAGCGGGCGAAGCGCTTTTTCAATCTCTTCTTCAAACTCCACACGATCGCTCATGACCGCAAATTGAGTTTGTCCAATTGGACCAGACCGCAAACCTATCACGTTGGTGGTTTCTGCCCCAATTTTACCAGTGGACACAAATGGACGAAGATAGAGAATAAACATCTCATCAAGTGGCTGGTCACCATTAAGAGACTGGAATATGCGATCAGCATCTATGTCTCTTTGTCTTTGTTCAAACCAACCTTCTAGTTCAAAGAATAATTGTGCGATTAGAATAGAAATGACGAGCGCTGAAACAAACAATGCTAAGGCAGCAGCGCTACTTAACTGAGGCCGACTTGCTGAAAAAACGGCGATACTAGTTCCCATAAGTAGAGAAAAAATCAGTGCTACTGCACTAATATGACGGCCCAATTGAGCCCCCTTATTCGTCTCCATTTTCTCTGCAATGAGCTTAAGCATGTTGCATCGCTTTATGTGTCCCACCTCATATTATTTTCAAGTATTAGCAAACTCCATGTGTCAAGAATATGATTTTTAGGAGACATTGTAAAAATTCATCGACAATTCTCGATTTTAAAATTCTCATTTTACATACAACATCAGGTGACAAATCACTTGCATCAATTGAATGCTCATTCTAAATTTTCAGCATGTTAAAATCATTCCTAGAGCGCCTTAAAGGCGACGCACAATCCGCCAAACCTGAATATCTCAATGAGAGTGATGCACGCACTGCTGTGGCTGCACTTCTTGTTCATGCTGCACATGTCGATCACGAATATACGGACACAGAACAGGATTTGATTACGTCTATTCTGGCCCATATATACAAGCTGCGTGGCGATGAAGCTCTTGCCCTTCGCAAAGAAGGTGAAGCTGCTGAAAGTGAATGTGCTGACACGTTCAGATTTACCCACCTGATCAAAACAAGCCTACCCGAAGGCGACCGCCTTGTCGTATTAGAGGGCCTATGGAGTGTTGTGCTTTCTGATGAAAATCGCGATCCTAACGAAGATGCACTCGTGCGCAAACTCGTTGAAATGATGGGATTAGAGCCTCGTGATTCCGCACATGCACGTCAACGTATCGAAGCTGCGATGAATAACTAATCCAAACTGGAGAATTCAAAGTGCGGAAATTTATTGTATATGCCCTGACTTTTTCCGCACTTGCGGCATGTTCCTCCACGGACAAAAAAATCTCCAATTTCTACGGCAAACCCATCCAATATATTATGCTGGAACGCGGTGAACCTGATCAAATCATCAACATGCCGCACAATGCCAAAGCATTCCAATGGAAGCAAAAACCAGACAATGTTGCATCCACTGTCATCGGAGACCGGGTCATCGGCGTCGATATGACAGATGAATGCAAATACACCGTGTTCGCCGAATGGGACGAATTACAGGACGCCTATATCATTTACGACCACGAAGACGTAAAATTTGGATGCTAGGTTGATAAAGTATACATAGTTCAGTTATGGCTCGTACAATACAATCAATGGATGCTAAGTACACAACGTTACTGAGCACCCAGCAGTGCCGGATTACCTATTTCGATAGAGGGTCTGCGCAGCTTGTCATTACGTTTAATTCGATGGGACAGACGTTAGAGGATGACTTTGGCAAGGACTTTCTGGAGCAATTGAATATCAGCCAGATTAATGTGGCTTGTTCATCCAAGGATTTCTTTCAAAGCTTGTCTTTGGAGAGCTTTCTAGAAGCTGTTTCACCCATTGCGAAAAACCACTCAGATATCGTTACCTATGGGACGAGTTTGGGAGGATATGCCGCTATTTATTTTGGTAGTGTTTTGCAGGCACGCACTTTGGCAATTGCGCCCCGCCTACCAATACATAGCTATATGGAGGGATTACGCTCGTACAATCCCAATATTGAGATCAAACACGAAGATCTGCGACAGATAACAGCCCCGCAAAACAACGTGCTGACTGTGTATGATCCAGATGAAGAAGCGGACGCGAAATTTGTATCTTATTTTTTAGCGGATCGAGAAAACACAAGCTTCATCGAGCTAAATGGTGCGGGTCATTTTATTCTTGAACAGCTTAAAACGATCAATATGTTGGCTCTCTGCATTGAGAGCTATATCCGCTCCAATGACTTTAAAGAAAGCACGATCGACACACGTGCTTTTACCCAGCCAAAACGTGATAAAGCACAAAAAGCACTGGAAGATGGAGACCTTGCTACCGCGCGCGCTGAAATCGAATATCTAATTGATATCAGAACGGGCCATGACCCGTTTATGACCCCATGGGGTTTGATCAAACAATATGTCGAACTTTGCAAGACAATCGATATCGAGCTGCCTCAAATATTACCGACTGAATATGCCACTCTATCGCGCCGTATGGGACAGCCGGCAACGCCGCAAAAAATGATGGAAGCCCTTATCAAGCACAACTATCTCACATGCCAATATCAGGCCTGTTTAACGCTCGCCAAACTCGCCCATACGCGCTACCCTGATAGCCAGATTGCACAGGCTTATATCGAGAAAGCTTCCAATATGGTGATGAAAGTCCATGTATTTTCCATCAATTGAATATTCTATTGCATCACCTTGCTCCAGCTATTCACTTCCGAAATCGATCATAGTATCTATTTCGACTGCTTCCCCAGCCAAGCTGGCTGCGCGTATAATACCAGACGGAATAATGAACACTTCAGTTTTTTCTTCGTTAGTATCTATATCTTCAAGAACATGAGTAAGCGCTAGATCAGGGTGATTGTCTCCATCACCATCTCCAATATCAGTACCTGCATTTGCAAATGCAAATCCGGTGATATATTCATGAAACGATACAAAAGCTCCATTTATCCGTACGGCCGAACCAGCTGGCAGCTCTTGAAGTTTATCATTTAGTGACTGCGTTTCTGAATCAGAAATATCAAGAACTTCAGGAAATCCATCTTCAAACAAATCGCCTGAAAGTATAAAAGCTACAGGTCTGTTTGTCGGATCATCCCTGTGAGGTCTCGTATAGGTCAGGATTAGATCATTTGTTGTTCCACCAATCATATCACCGACTGAAAACGCATCTTGTGTGAGTGTATGAAGCGGTGTCACAGTATTAATAACGGTACCGGCTGGCCCTGGAAAATCCGCTAGATCAACTACACCTTCAGGATCATTTGCCAACGCAGCCCCAGAGATAATAAAAACTTCATAGGCCCGTCCACGAGAACCTGGGTCATTATTATTACGCGCTAAAAGGACAATATCAGCAAAGTCATCTCCATTGAAATCTGCCACATCCGCTAGAAAAGGTTGGGCGAAATCAGATGGAACTTTTATACGCAATCGATTTGGAGCGGCCATAGAAGTGATCAATATCGGACCTGGCGTTTCTGCCATCAACGCGGCCCCAGAAATGATTTCAATCACATATCCATCGGGATTTACTAAGCCGGCCTCGACAGGAATGGAGCCTCGCAGTCCTAGATTAACAATGAAATCATCAACTCCATCTCCAGTTACATCAATTTCCCCAATTTCTCGTTTAGCATTCGGTAAAAGGAGAATTTGGTTCGCGATATATTCTAATCTTGGAAAAAGTAGCAAACGCGCTTCTGTATCCGCATCCAAAACATCCGCAAACATATTGCCCGATCCACCACTACGAATGTCAGTTCCATCAAAAAAGGAAAAACTTGTTTCAATCTCAACCCCAGCAATCGTCTCGCCGAAGTTTTCTAGATTAAAAACATCCTCTCTAATTTCTGACACACCATCACCGTTTAAATCGCCGACCGGTAAAAATGCCTGAACCCCTGACATCGCCTGATCTTTCGTCGTACGAATGCCCATTGGCAAAATGCTATTAAGATCGAGTTCACCAGCGTCTACCAATACATTTGAGTAAGTATCAGTAAAAATAGTTGCCGTGTCATTGTTTAAACTAGGTTGTTCGAACTCACTTCCTGACATCGACAAATAGGGAATTGGATCACTCATACTAGGAGCAAACCCTGATCGAAATGAAAGTCGTTGAAAAGGTATATTATCGTCATCAACTATAATGGCACGGGCCCCTACTCCACCAGTACCGCCCGTATATAAATCTGCAAGGGATATTGCTAACTGTTCTTCAGACGTTATTGCAGCCCTAGAGACTATAGCTCCGACTAATTCCGAACCATTTGTCCATTCACCTGGTGCATCAGAGGTCATTACCAGATCAGCGACTCCATCGCCGGTTAAATCCGGAGTCCCAATCACTGCTTTCCCATCGGTAATACGGACGATACCGTCTTTCTCGATATCGGTTACCGTAATTTCAAGATTAGAAGATGACGTGTCTGTTCCATCACTTACACGTACTTCAACATTGTAAATATTATCCGCATTTGTATCGATTGGATTTTCAAAATCTAACCTTTCGATAACGGAAACATAAGGCCCGATGTCATCAAAAATCAATTCAAAAAATGCCGCATCGTCTCCTGCCAAACTATGAATAATTGATTGGCCTTCAGGATCAGACGCTGTAATTCGAGCTACATTTTTTGTAATACCTTCGTAGACAATAGATGTATTGGAAACTGAGACCGAAGGGGCCATATTCATGGGAGGAGTTGGCGTCGGGCCTGGTGTTGGGCTTGGTGTAGGCACAGAGCCACCTCCCCCACCTGAACAAGCCGCAACTAAAACCAAAGCTGACAACGCAACGTATTTACTCATAATTCCCCCCAATTTTATTGAAGGGTCAAATATTTTATAAAAAAGTTAAATTTTCAATATCTTAAACGACAAATTAGTTGAGAGTATATTTTTTACAATACTCGTTCACTTTCAGCCAGGCTATCTATTCAGGAGCACTGATAACCTATTCCCATTTGATAAAGTAACCTTCCAGATTATCGAGGCGCGCGTTTGGCCAGAATGCGCTGCAGGGTACGGCGGTGCATGTTAAGGCGACGCGCTGTTTCCGAAACATTGTGATCGCACAATTCATATACACGTTGAATGTGTTCCCAGCGTACGCGGTCAGCCGACATCGGGTTTTCTGGGGGCTCAGGTTTATCGCCCGGTTTGGTCAATAACGCTTTGACAACATCATCAATATCAACAGGCTTAGATAGATAATCCACCGCGCCTGCTTTAACTGCGGCCACAGCGGTCGCTATTGCGCCATAACCCGTCAGAATAACTGCGCGAGCATCTTCACGGTGCTCATGCAAAGCTTGAACAACATCCAAGCCAGACCCATCTTCTAGACGCAAATCAAGGACTGCAAATGCAGGTGGATTTAGACGCGCGACATCTTTTGCTTCCGCAACCGTTGCGCACGCCGATACAGTGAAACCACGTTGCGTAAGCGCACGCGCAAGACGCCCTCTAAACGGGGCATCATCATCTAGTACCAATATGGATTTATCTTCCAAAGCAGCGATTATTGCATCCGGCTCGAAGTCCGCGTCCATTTTTTCTATCCCTATCCATCAACAACATTCTTGTTTTCGGGTCGAAATCAGGTGATTTGTTGATATTTCTTCATCGTTCAAACTAAACTTTTAGTCTTGGTTTGCAAGTCCCTACAATGAGACCTTTTCTCCCCTATTCTTCAGACCAGCCGGGTGCAGCACGAATAGTGTTTAGCTTCCACGAAATCCTGACAACAGCCCCTCTCTCTGGAGGGCGGCGATTATAAGGTTTCATGCGTGCGCCTGTTCTTTCAAGAAGCGTTCGAGCGATGAAAAAACCTAAGCCCATACCGCCCCCAATCTGGTTCTCGCCGCGCTGAGATAAATAAGGTTCGCCAAGTTTTGGAAGCACTGTCGAGGAAAAACCGGGGCCATCATCGATAATATAAATCCGTAACTCGTCATCTGACCAACGCGCGGCAACCTGAACTTCCTTATCTGCAAAACTCACGGCGTTTTCAACAAATGCCCCCAGCGCATGAATAATCTCGGGACGTCTTCGAATTTCCGGAGGCTGTGGATCATTGCCTTCAACCTGTTCCAACGGTTCACTGGTCAAATCGATATTGATCCCAAGTCCCATATGTGGCTCTGAAATTTCGCGAATGAGCGCCATGACAGGAAGTTTCGCGTGCGCCGCATCATTGGCTTCGCCGCGTCGAGATATCTGCCCTAAAATACTGCGGCACCTTTCGGCCTGTTCCGCTATCAGGGCAACATCCTCATACACCTCACTGTCTTTTTGTGTGCCGCGTTGCAATTCTTTTGCGACCAAGTGAATCGTCGCAAGCGGTGTCCCTAATTCATGCGCTGTGGCGGCCGAAAGAGCGCCCAATGCAGAAAGGCGCTGTTCCTTGGCCAGCACTTCTTCAGCGGCCTCCAAAGCGCGAACCAAGCGCGCTTCATCTCGTCCAGTGCGCCATGCCGAGGCCGCGAAAAACACCAAACCAATTGCGACACTCGCAAATAATCCCCAACGATAAGTGGGTGGAAGGCTAAGAACCTCTCCTTCTCCCCAAGGCAAAGGTGCAGATACCAGAGACAATGTCCCCAAACAAAACAATCCCAATCCTAGTAAAAGCAGTGCATAGCTTGGACGCAGCCGCGATGCAGCAACAGTAACTGGCGCAACAATCATAAAGGAAAACGGATTATCCAACCCACCCGTTAGTCCGATCAGTAGAGATAATTGGACAACATCAAATGCAGATTGGAGCGCTGTTTCTTTCTGGCTTGCAAGGCGCTGCGCGGGGTGAAACGCCGTTAGAATAACGTTGACCCACGCCGAAGCTGAAATCACGGCCAGACATCCAGACAATGGAAGTTTATAGCCTAACCCGAAATGGACAAATAATACCGCCAGAACCTGACCGATAACTGCCACCCATCTCAAACTGACAAGTGTTCGAACCCGCGTTCTACCAAACACCGATCCAACACCCGCTAACCCTTCAGGTGCAAGATCAATCAGCGGAGTGACATCATTGGGCCGGACATCGGCACTGTGTTTTTCTGTATAATTCATAGCGATGTACACTAAATGATCTTAGTGATTGCTCAAGCAGCTTTTATAAGGGCGAGATGTGACCTAAACGCCCATTGCCTTCAAACCCATTTCATAGATAGTGCCTACCATGAAAAATACTCTTCTAACTTCTGCTCTATCAGTCGCTTTGTTGACTAGCGCCTGTGGGCAAGCCCCACCTTCGACAACTGCCAATACAACAGGTGGTAATTCAAGCTGCGCATCACGTGCCTATGACAATATTGGTGGTCCATTCACACTGACAGATCATACGGGCGCAGAAGTAACGCAAGAGAGTTTTAAAGGCAGAGAGACGTTAGTGTATTTTGGCTTTACCAATTGCCCTGATGTGTGTCCGTTTACATTGTCTGTCGTTGGCGCAGCTATGGATCTTTTGCCAGAAGGCGCGGAGACGCCACAAACTGTTTTGATTTCGGTCGATCACGAGCAAGACACACCTGAGATTCTATCTCAATACGTTGAAAGCAATGGGTTTCCAGAAGACATGATAGGTTTAACGGGAACGCCAGAACAGTTACAATCTGTTGCAGATGGATTTAAGACCAGTTTCAAAAGAATGGATATGCCAGACAGTACCCTTGGCTACACAATGGACCACCTGTCCATTTTATATTTGATGGATAAAGACTGGAAACTCAAAACATTTTTTACATCTGATGCCACACCGGAAAAAGTGTCTAACTGTATTAGCGAGCTAGCGACGAAGTAAAAATTAGACATAAAAAAAGACCGGTAACATTCGCTACCGGTCTTTATATTTTTTAGATCAAAGACCTATTTTGTTTCAGCAGAGAACCCAAGAGATTCAACCGTCAATTTACTTGGGTCTTCAAAATCTGACATCGCGATTGGCGCTTCTGGCGCAAGCTTGATTGTCAGTGTTCCTGAATCTTCAACGAATGTCGTAATAGCCCCAACAACCTGGTTCACAATAGCTGTATCAACACCAGATTGGTTCATCTGCATGGAACCCATTGCAAGAAACCCTGTCGCCATGCTCTTAAGTTGAGCAGGCTCCATACCTTGCATTTGCGCGCCGACTTTGAATGCACGATCTAGAAGCGATTTATCTTCTAGTGAAATTTCCATATCTGAAAATTTCATACCACTCAAAGCATCCATGTTTGGTGCTTCACCTGGCTCTCCAGAAGAAAGACCTTTCATGGCATCAAGTAAACCAAATGCACCACCATTGAATGACAGTTCGAAACCATCTTTCATTCCAATGACATAGTCATCATAGCGTGTTTCTTGTGTTTCAGGGTCGTAAGACGCTTTAGCTTCAACCGCAAACTCAAGGTCTGTATAATCTAACATTGCGAGCGCTTGGGCCAATTGAGCACCAATCTGGCCGCCTTCGGCATCCGCAGATAGTTTAAATTCTGTTTTTGGACTTACAATTTGAGTTGCAACACCATTTTTGTCACGAACCACTTTCGTTGCAGAACGTGGCATTGAGAAACTCAAACCAGACACATCAAAGGATAAACCTTCAACAACACCTTGATCATATCCTTGATCAATCGGGCTTGTGTAGTCTGCCATCAATTTTTCATTTAGACCCGCTATCGCTTCTGGGTCAGAGCTAGCTTCTGCAAGCGTATCGAAGAATGATGCCTGCATGTTTGCAAGGCTCAATTTGTCTAGGTTCAAATTACCCTTCATCGGCATATCGCCATCTTGGATATCAAAATCAATTTTAATATCTGAGAACAAAGTATTACCTGCGACAGCTTCAGCAAGTGAACTCATAGAAAGCTCGCCGATTGTTGCGGATATTGAACCGTCTTCTTCTTTAGGCGTCGCAGACAAAGTTAAGTCGCTCAAAGACAAACGATCAAATGCCCACTCGCTAAAAGGCGCAACATCTTCTGGCTCTTCACCTTGAATAAGAGATGCAAAGAATTGAGAAGCAGCAGCGTTCGGCTCAACAATTGAGATATCACCAATTGCGAGGTTTACACCCTCTTCTTCATCGACGAGTGACATGTCTGAAAGAACGAGACGATCAAAAGATGGACCTTCATCGGTCATATTAAGACCGTCAAAAGTCATGGTCTTAGCGATAAGGGCTTTACCATTTTCATCTTTTGGCTTTATGGAAACATCTTTAAAAACCGCTCCACCTTTTGCGGTCGAGCTGTCAGCAAATGAAATAAATTCATTTGATTCACCGTCCAATTTAAGCGCAGCAAGAACTTCGGCTGTTTGACCGTAATCTTTAGCTTTGAACTTGAGTTCTGGAACTTTGATGTCGCTGATTTCAAGAGATTCAGAAACCGATTTAACAGCATCCTTGGCTTTATCATTTGGACTGTCATCTGCTCCACAAGCAGCTAATATCGCAAGTGCGCTTGCACCAATCATTATATGTCTCATCAGTGTTCCTCAAAACTGCTTGCGTCCTTCAACGGACAGCTGTAATTCCAATCATATGGCTAAGAAGCACATACACCATGTCAATCTTATGGCAAAGAGCGGTCAAACTCTTGAAATTCGGCTTGAGACAAACCCACGCGCACGTCGTATCTCTTTGAAAATAGATACAAAAAATAGACAAGCCGTTGCGATAGCGCCAGATAAAAAATATGAAAAATCGGCGATTAAATTCGCTGAAGAACGAATCGACTGGATAATAGAACGTCTAAATGAGCTGCCTACTCAACAGCACCTAACAATCGGTAGTTACGTTCCTCTGCGGGGAGATAACTACCTTATTGAAACAGCTATTAAAAGTCGCCAAGTCTATATTGATGATACATCACCTATACATAAAATCATGGTACCGGGGCGTGCTGAACTAACGCCTAAAAAGGTCGTTGGCTTTCTAAAAGCAGCCGCACGTGCCGACCTCACACGTCGGGTCAATGTTCATGCGCAAACACTTGGCGTTCAACCGGCCAGTATTTCGATCAAAGATACGAAAACGCGGTGGGGATCATGTTCTTCAAAGAACAATCTCAACTTTTCATGGCGCTTGGTCTGTGCGCCAACATTTGTACTAGATTATGTCGCTGCGCATGAATGCGCCCACTTGCTAGAAATGAACCACTCACCCCGTTTCTGGGCTCATGTCGCACGCTGTATTCCCGACGTTAAGCCTGCCAAACAATGGCTAAATGCAAATGGACGCGCACTCCACGCAATCGGCAGCTAGACAAACGGTCCTTCATTTGAAGAAATTTGGCTTTTCACACGACTTAAAAGACCAAGCTTTTTAGACTTTGCTTTTGGTTCTGCAACAGGTTCAGGAACCTCTTTATCGCTATCGTCTTGATCATCAGAGTTTTCTTTCTCCTCTGGATCCGTCGACGCTAACTCTGGACCAAAGCTGATAACTGTCACACCTGCCCCGCCTTTGGCTGGGCGATTGGGTCCAAGGAAAATCATACTTCCATCGGGCTTTAACTCTGCAAGCAGATCAGCATCGGGACGACGTGATTTTAGGTCATCCAATGTGAAATCATCTGACAATGTCGTTTTGCTGAAAGTCCAACCACGATAAGTATCGCGAATAAGCGCATCATATGTGCGCCCTTTTCCGCCAAGCGTAAGACCTCGCACAGATAGGTTGATCGCACGTGGATTGTCTTCTTCTACGTCCTGTGTGGCCAGCTGGAATGCGTGATGTCGTCCAAGTTCAGGACCAAAATGACTACACACGAGTGCATTGTAAGGGTCATTTGCCGACACAGCGACAACACTATCGAATTTGGAGTGATCAAGTTGGAGCTCGGCTTCTTCGGAGACAACCTCACCATAGTAGCGATCGATATTAGCCTGACGCGCACCGCGAAGACGCCCGTAATTAGAATCCGCTAGAATGACATCAGCACCAGCTTCTTTAAGTGCTTTGGCAAAGCCTATACTCCAAGGCGTCGACCCGACAATAAGTGTACCTGGTCGACCTGTCCGGATAAGTCCAAGCCAGCTTGCAATTGGTTTGATGGTAAAGCCATGCAGGACAACAGTCGTGATCGCCATGGCAAATGCCAGTGTGGTTAGACGCTCAGCATCGGGATAGCCAGCAGCCACCATGCGTTCGGCAAAAAAACCTGAGATTGCAACGGCCACAATACCACGTGGTGCGATCCACCCAATGAGAGCAGCTTCCTTGAGTTTCAGTGGGCCAAGCGTCGTGAGGCCTGCAGAAATAGGCCTGACAATAAATAGCATACAGATCAAGAATGCGAGTGTCGGTAGATTAAACGCAGAGGCAATATCTTCTGGTTTTAAATCAGCCGTCAAAATGACAAACACACCGGAGATAAGAAGAACAGCGATGTCTTCTTTAAATTTGCGGACCTCCTGAAGGCTCGCGAATTTCGCGTTCGCCATCGCCATACCAAATGCAGTTACGGCCACTAGACCGGTTTCATGCTCGATAAGCTCAGCGATCGAATAACAAGCGATAACCGCAGACAGTAGAATTGGCGCTTTCAGATATTCTGGCGTCCAACCACGGCGAAATGCGTGGACTAAACCAAAACCAAATATCACACCTAATATACCCGCAATCACTGCGGTTACAAAAATCCAACCAGCTGCATATAGCGGGTTCTCACCGGCATTTAGAACACGCAGCGCCTCATAAACGAGAACCGCCAACAACGCGCCGACAGGGTCGTTGACGATACCTTCCCATTTCAAAGTCGAGCCGACTTTTCCGCCCAGTTTTGATTGACGCAATAATGGCATGATAACAGTTGGCCCTGTTACCACTAATATACCCGCAAACAATATCGCAACCGGCCATGATAGCCCCGCTGCATAGTGTGCGGCCAAGGTTCCCAATCCCCAAGCGATCGGCGTTCCAAGCACCACTAGACGTGTAAGTGCTTTCCCGGATTCTTTTAGCTCATGAAAGCGAAGGTTTAACCCACCTTCAAACAGGATAACCGCCACGGCGAGGGAAACAATTGGCCCTAATAAGCTACCATGAGGTTCCCCATTCGCATCTTTACCACCTGAAGCAAACACTTCGGATGGATTGAGCAAAGGATCACCAAACAGCCAAGCCCAAATTGGCCCGACAATAAGCCCTGCCGCACTCATCAATACGATAGCAGGCGCTTGTAAGCGCCACGCTAACCATTGCGCGCCAATGCCTAGCACGCCGATTATGGCAACGGCGAGGATCAAATTATCGTGCATTTATTCGCCCCCTAAAGGCCCATTAGGAAATCTTGGCTGAAACCGAAATTTCGGGAGCAAGACCATCTCCCGGCACATTTTCATCTGAGAAGTCAAATCCGATACTACGCGAACTATAATCACCTTCACGATAGAGATTAATTCTATCGGTTAGCCATTCTGTGATGTGGCTATAAAGAGCTTCATAGAATTCCTGATGGTCGTCATCTGTGAAAGGCAAGTCAAAGCGATGTGACTCACCTTCAACGATAGACACTTCAAAATTATCACCTTTTTTGGAACACACTAAAGTGGTTCTCAACCAATCAGTACCAGCAGTCACGCGAATTGCGAGACCAAAAGCGATCGGACCTATGTGACGAAATCCGCGTGGCGGCATGGAGAAAGCCGCATCGCCATAGTCTTTAGGCTGAAACGCGCCTTGTGGAGGAACAAGCTGCACACACACACCATCTTTGGCATCCAGAAACTTACAAAAACCTGACTGAATACCTGTCGCTATCCTGCGCACACGATCATAATTTTCTTTCGCCAATTCCTGATATTCGCCCGCATGCTTCAATAGCTCTTCAAACTTTGTGGCATCAGTTGTCTTCGTCATTTTATTCTCTTTCGGCAAAAGCAGTTTTAATTTGTATTTATCGCGGAGATATCAACAAGTCATTATATTTTGATCAGATCTGTCATTTGAGCCCTACTCTGAGCAACAGATTGATGATTATAGATTAAGAGTCACCTTCATTGGGCAATGGTCAGATGCTTTGGGCCGGATATATCCAATTCCGGGGAAACGATGCCCGATATATCTCTCTGCGCGCATAGGCTGACCAGCCCGAACTATACGTAAATTTGCATCCTTGTTACGCGAAGCAAGTGAAGGTGAAATGAATATATGATCCAATGCACCATAGACTTCTTCACGACTATAAAAATGGGTCCAACGTTTTAACGGATTTTTCTCCAGATAACGACCAGCATCAACCGAAAACCCATCATCTATCAATGGTCCCAATCCGTGATCGTTTACAGTATCGCCATCTAACTCGAAATAGTCATTGAAATCACCCAGCGCCATCCAGTTAGCTTTGGCCGGATTTTCAAAACGTTGTTCAATCAGTTTTCTCACGCCCAGAGCTTCAGCTTCGCGAATGCCCTTTGTTTCTAACCTGCCGCCATTCATCGATTTGAAATGACAATTATACAGTGTCAGAGACTTGCCTTCTTTTTCGACTTCAATCTCCAAACAGTCGCGACGGAAAACACGATCATTGGGGTGATAACCTTTAGGCGGTGTAATTCCCATTTCAGCGTATGTTTTGGTTGCGTGGCTTTCCTTACGAATGATTTTTGCACGCGACAGGACACCAACATCAATTCCGCGCTGATCATTCCCCTCAATCAACGCTCTATAATGATAGCCTTTGCGTAACCAGCGTCTTAAATAGCGATTGTGAAAAGCAGTCATGGTGACGAGGTTTTCAACCTCTTGCAGACAACACACATCTGCTTGCGCAGCTGATAGTGCTTGGGCAGTCAGTGTACGATCATCTTCTTCAAGTACATTAAATACAGAATCTATCTGGTTAGCCTTATCGGCGTCATCAACCAGCGTGATTTTATCTTCAAGGTTGGCGATTATGTTTCCGGAGAAATCGCAACGCATCATCAGATTCTCACAATTGAATGTCGTCACTGATATCTGCGTCATACTAAACCCCTATGCCTTTAAGTGTGCAGGCATAGAGATAAGCATTTGTAACAAAAAGAAAAGGCCGAAAAACAATGCTTCGGCCTTTTGATAATTTTAAACGTCAACTTCCGCTTCAAGCGCATTGTCTTGAATGAATTCTCGTCGCGGCTCCACGACATCACCCATAAGCTTGGTAAACATCTCATCGGCAGTATCTGCATGCTCAACGCGTACCTGAAGCAATGAACGTGCATTCTTGTCGAGTGTCGTTTCCCAAAGCTGGTCTGGGTTCATCTCACCCAACCCCTTATAACGTTGGATCTTGATACCTTTGGCACCGGATTTCAAAACAGCAGCTAATAGAGATAGCGGACCATAGACTTCCACTTCGCCGCCTTTTTCATGGCGAAGAACGCTTGGGTCTTTGTAGATATCAGCCATAGCTGATCCGCGTTCAGCCAATCTCTTCGCATCAGGCAAAGCCAACAGCGAAGCATCTAGCGCCGCGCGTTCCATAACGTTGCGAACTTCACGTTCGAATACAAGGCCGCCATTTTCATATTTAGCGGTCCAATTGTTTTCACCTTCTTCGGCAAGAAGGTTTAAACGTTCAGCCGCAAGTGAAGCTTCTGCCTCCCCTGCACCTTCAGACATAGCGCCAGCAAGAGCTGATTGCTCAAGAATAAAGGCTGGCGCGCGCAAAGAAAGACGAGACAATGTCAGCTTGAACGCAGCCGCATCACGAACGCGCTCGCGCAAGTCCTCACCACCAATTTGTTCACCAGAACGCAAAACAAGCGCTTCGCCTGCCGTACCTTCATCAATCAGGAATGCATCCATTTCAGCGTCATCTTTCAGATAACGTGAAGAACGCCCCTTCTCTGCTTTATAAAGCGGAGGCTGAGCGATAAAGAGGTGACCCCGCTCAATAAGCTCGGGCATTTGGCGATAAAAGAATGTCAAAAGCAACGTACGAATGTGCGCTCCATCGACATCCGCATCGGTCATGATGATGATTTTGTGATAGCGAAGCTTGTCCGGCTGGAAACCCTCATTCGGGTTCTCTTCAGAACGACGACCAATGCTAGCACCCAGCGCTGTAATCAACGTTCCTACTTGGTCTGATCCAAGCATACGGTCGAAACGCGCGCGCTCCACGTTCAGGATTTTACCACGCAATGGCAATACTGCCTGATTTTCACGGTTACGTCCCTGCTTGGCTGATCCACCCGCTGAATCTCCCTCCACGATGAAGAGTTCTGATTTGGCTGGGTCTTTTTCCTGACAGTCGGCCAATTTCCCTGGAAGCGATGTAATATCCAACGCTGTCTTACGACGTGTCAGCTCACGCGCTTTACGTGCAGCTTCACGTGCAGCTGCTGCCTCGACGATCTTGGACATAATCTGCTTGGCTTCATTCGGGTTTTCTTCAAACCAAGTCGAAAGCGCTTCTGTCATCAAATTATCAACGACTGGACGCACCTCGGAAGATACCAATTTATCTTTTGTCTGGGACGAGAATTTAGGGTCCGGCACTTTCACCGACAGCACACATGTCAGACCTTCACGCGCATCATCCCCTGAAATGTCGACTTTTTCTTTCTTCGCGACACCAGTTGTTTGAGCGTATTTATTGATCACACGCGTCAATGCTGCTCTGAAACCCGCCAAGTGGGTTCCACCATCGCGCTGTGGAATGTTGTTCGTGAAACACAACACATTTTCGTGGTAACTATCATTCCACTCAAGCGCAGCTTCAACGGTAATCCCGTCTTTTTCAGCAGTCGCCCAAATCGGGTCAGGTAAAAGAGCTGATTTCTTATTGTCGAGATGGCGAACAAACTCGACGACACCACCATCATATTGAAGAATAGTTTCGATTGGCTCTGCAGGGCGTTCATCACGGAATACGATTTTTACGCCAGAGTTCAAGAACGCCAATTCCCGCAAGCGGTGCTCAAGCGTTTCGCGCTTAAACTCCACCATTGTGAAAGTATCAGTCGACGGCAAGAAGCGCACCTCTGTACCCGTCTCATGGCGGCTACCATCGGCACGCATAGGTGCATCACCAACGATCGCAAGAGGCGCATCAGATACACCATGCGTAAATCGCATTGAGTATGTCTTACCATTTCGGTTGATTGACAGTTGTAGCCATTCGGAAAGCGCGTTCACAACCGACACACCCACACCGTGAAGACCACCTGAAACCTTGTAAGAGTTATCATCAAACTTACCGCCAGCGTGAAGCTGGGTCATGATAACCTCTGCCGCAGAGATGCCCTCGGTTGGGTGCATATCGACAGGCACACCACGTCCATTATCGGAAATAGATGCAGACCCATCAGGATGCAGCGTTACGGTCACATAGTCTGCGTGTCCGGCGAGCGCCTCATCGATCGAGTTATCCACCACCTCATAAATCATGTGGTGCAAACCCGAGCCATCATCCGTGTCCCCGATATACATACCCGGACGCTTACGTACAGCTTCTAATCCTTTTAGGACCTTAATCGAGCCTGCGCCGTATTCAGCGTTCTCTGCTGGTTCAGTCATGTCGAGGACCTCCGCCCATATTTATTCTTCATTTCACAGCCAGACAACAGAAACTATACCTTGCTAACTTTACCATCGGCTACACAAAATTTCTGTGCGCGATCGCCAAAAGCATCAAACAAAGTCGCATCCGTTCCCGTCAGCCAAGCCTGACCGCCCAAGACGGCCAATTCATCATACAAAGCAGCGCGCCTATCCGAATCAAGGTGCGCTGCCGCTTCATCTAGCAATAGCAGAGGATTAGGGGCAAAGTCGCCCTCTAATAGTGCTTTTGCATTTGCTAATATCATCCCCATAAGGAGTGCTTTTTGCTCTCCTGTCGAGCACTGAGACGCAGGAAGTTGTTTTGGACGGTGTAACACCACCAAATCACTGCGATGAACGCCCGAAAGTGTCCTTCCAGCAACAGAATCTCGCCCTCTTCCCTGCCTCAACGAATCACATATCGCATCATGAATAGCCGACTGCGAATCACCTTGCAAAGCCATCCCCTCAAATTCACCTTGAATTGATAGATCCGCTTTGGGGAAGTGGCCATCTTGCCTTGCATCAATCGCTTGCTGAATACGCTTTAAAGCAGTTGCTCTATTAATCGCAATTGAAGCACCGGACTCGCCCATTCTCGCTTCTAATGCATCAAGCCATGAAGGATCTGGGCGACCTTGCTCGAACAACGCATTGCGCTCTCTCATCGCTTTCTCATAGCCCGCAGAAGCCGATCCGTGTGAAGCAATATGAGCTAATACCTGCCGATCAAAAAACTTGCGTCGGTCACCTGCAGGGCCAGCAAACACGCGATCCATTGCTGGCGTAAGCCACACCACCCTAATCAGTTCTGATAAATCACCCTGACTGACAGGCGCATCATCCAGTTTTGCGACGCGGCGTGATCGTCCTTCGGGAGAAACTTCTAATCCGACAGAAATTTGTCGATCCAGCCCATCATCATCCATACGCGCAGATATGGCCCATCCACCTTCGACGGGCGCAGCGCCTTCAGAACGCACGAGAGACGGCAAGGACGCGGCTCTAAGCCCCTTCCCGGGCCCCAGCATGGATACAGCTTCCAACAAATTAGTCTTACCCGCTCCATTTGCGCCAAAAAGGCAAACCGGACGCGTATCCAGATCTAAGACAGTGGCTTCGTGATTTCGAAAATTACTCAACGCCAAACGCTGAATGGTGAGCCCTTTTGTAGAGGTCTCACCTGACTTGTCTGTATCAATGTCTATAGACTTTTCCATCGAGGCCACCATCAGGTAGCTAAAATCAGACGCGCAACGGCATTAAGACATATTGCGCAGCCTGATCGGCTAAATCTGTTACGCGCGCTGAAGATGCTCCATCATTCAATTCAAAGCGAATGTCATCACCTTCAATTTGCTGTGTCACATCAAGCAAATAACGCGCATTGAAACCAATTTCCAATGGCTCGTCATTGTATTGAGCTTCTAGCTCTTCAACACCCTGCCCTGTTTCAGCATTAGAAACCTGCAAAACAAGCTTATCATTTTCAATCGTCAATTTCACAGAACGCGAACGTTCAGCTGATACAGTTGCCACACGATCAACTGCGCTCTTAAATTCTGCATTCTTCAAAACAAGAATTTTCTCGTTAGATTGCGGAATAACACGTGTGTAATCGGGGAAAGAACCATCAATAAGCTTGGATGTAATGACTGCGTCTCCAACCTTCACAACAATCTTAGATTCAGACGTTGAAACAGTCACATCACTGTCTTGAGCTGCATCGTCCAATAGACGACGAATTTCGGCAACAGCTTTGCGTGGAATGATGATACCCGGCAAAGCTTCAGCACCCTTTGGTGCATCTGTCTCGGCAAGCGCCAAACGGTGTCCATCTGTTGCAACAGTGCGCAATTTCGTAGAACCACCTACTTCAGTTCCCTGCATAAACACACCGTTTAGGTAATAGCGTGTTTCTTCCGTCGAGATCGCAAATTTCGTCTTGTCGATTAGACGACGGAACTCAGACGCAGAAATTTCAAAACTATTAGGCGCTTCTTCTTTCGACATTGTCTGGAAATCGTCCGCAGGCAAAGTCGGCAATGCAAATCGGGAGCGGCCCGACGTGATCGTCAATCGACGTGTCTCTGTATCAAGCAACAATCCGATGTCAGAACCATCTGGTAATTTTCTAACAACATCAAAGAGTGTTTGCGCGGGAGCCGTTATAGAGCCAGACTTTTCAATATGGGCAATCGTTGTATCTGACGCTTCCATATCCAGATCAGTCGCAGTCAACCGCAAACTCGTGCCTTCGGCATCGATAAGAACGTTCGATAAAATCGGAATCGTGTTGCGACGCTCCACAACATTTTGAACGTGAGATAGTGCTTTCATCAAAGCACCGCGGTCGATTGTCAGCTTCATATGCAGTCACCTGCGTTGGAACGAATGTCATATAGCAAGAAATACTCGCTAAACCTAAACCCATATAGTTTCGGCCCACCTTTATAGGGGCGGGCCGAAACTTTAGCTAGTTTTTTATGTGAGGGAAGCCTCTACAAACGTCAAGTTCCAAAAAACCTGACGAAAGCCCCCCCAAATGCACGAAAAATCTACTTAAATTGCTGATTGCGAGGGTCATCAAGGATCTGACGCTGCAATTTTGTAATTTCTTCTGCCAATTCCGGCTCGTCATCCATACGTTCCTGAACCTTACGGCAAGCGTAGATTACTGTTGTATGGTCACGTTTACCAAAATTAAATCCAATCAACGGGTAAGAACATGTTGTCAGCTCGCGACAGAAATACATCGCTATTTGACGGGGCTGAGCCAAATTACGACGACGAGAAGCTGCATCTAAATCTGCTTTCGTCACGCCATAGAATTTTGCAACAACGTCCTTGATCGTATCAATCTTAGGTGCGCGGCGCTCACCTACGATAAGACGTATTGCATTTTCAACAGCGGCTTCTGTCACAGGTTTATTCGCAAGCACAGTTCCAGCAAACACGTTTCGCACAGCTCCATATAATGCACGGCCAGAAGCAGTTAGGCGTTCGGCCATTTGTTCAATCCAAGCTTCTTCCAACTCAAACTCTGGAAAATCTTCTTGAATGATAGCAATTTTCGATCGGATAATTTCTGCACGCATTTCGATTTCTGGACGGTGCACTTCAACAACGACACCTCCC
Organism: uncultured Hyphomonadaceae bacterium; assembly: GCA_964352025.1. Lineage (GTDB taxonomy): Bacteria > Pseudomonadota > Alphaproteobacteria > Caulobacterales > Hyphomonadaceae > Hirschia. Next base: position 163,402 of record CAYGPZ010000001.1, on the reverse strand, counting down.
TGAATATCGTCGCGCATACGATCATCTAAACTTTCCAATCTAGTTGGCGCCGCATCCGCAGAAAGAACGACCTTTCCGCCATTAGACGTCACGGCACGTAGATGTTGAAAGAACTCTTTCAGCGTTGCCGCTCTAGAAGTGATCAATTGAAGATCATCAAGCAAGACGACATCAGCGTTACGAATACGGTTGCGTTGAGTACTCGTATCTTTCTGGCGCACACCTTCTACAAATGTCAGCATAAAGTCTTCTGCACTCATATATACTGCAGATTTAGCTTTATTTTGAATTGCACAGTCATGTTCGATAGCACGCAATAAATGTGTCTTACCAACACCGTGCGCACCATAAAACAAAACAACTGAAACTGGTCCGACAATACCAGCCGCAACTTTGCGAGCAATATTGGCAGCTAGCTGGTTGCTGTCACCTTCGACCAATGTATCAAACGTCTGTGTAAGGTCGACACCTTGAGCGAAATCTGTCGTTGTCTGATCGCTAGCAAGAGCAAGTTCAGTAGGTCGACTTTCTTTATTCTCGGAACCACCTAATTGGTGGACCCGATTGCGACGTGCCAAATCTTTCAAATCGCCACAAAGATCAGCGTCAGCGACAAGGTTTAATGGCCTGGCCTTGGGGTCAAGGGCAGCCCATACACCTATTATATTGCGCATGTAATCGCGCTCAATTCTTTCACGATCAATTTTGGATTCGGCAGACAAAGTTGCCACGCCTTCTACTTCAGCCACAAAGACCAAAGAAGCCATCCATTTATTGAAAGTGCTGCTCCCGTATAAATCACGTAGTTTAGCGCGAACGTCATTCCAAATGGCAGGTCCACGACCACCCTCGGACAATCTTTCCGCTTGTAAATCCAGTTCTCCCAAAAGAGACTGAGACTCTATTTTCGTTTGGTTATCCATCTTACCCACAGCCCAAATTCTTATTTTTATTTCGTCCCTTCCCGCCTATTATATTTTCGGACAAACCTCACCTGTTCACACCCATGGAACAGTTGGTGTGTGGAGCCCGTTTTATAGTACAAGAAGAAACTTTACTGAGGGCCTATAATCAACAAAATTAACCTTACCAGTCAACGGCGAAATTCACCCTATAGCACCACCCGCCGAAAGATTTTTTTTGTCAAATCGAGGAAAAAAATAAAAACTCAATAGATTCCAGCGGGGTATAAAAAAAAGAAAAAACGCAAGCGAAAAAAGACTCTTTTTTTATAAAAAAACTACTCGGCATACGGATGAGTTATACACACGAATCGGCTTGCCCATTTACGAATTATTTACAAGACACAGACTGTGAAAAACTTACTCACAGCGATCCAAATGTCTGGATATTGCTATTAGCAATAATATAGGCAAAAATAAAGGCAAGCTATGATACCTGCCTTCAAATTCAAATCAAATGATTGATTTTGCTTACGCCATCGCTTTAACGCGAGAACTCAAGCGGGATACTTTACGTGATCCAGTGTTGCGATGAAGGATACCCTTACTCACAGCACGCATGATTTCTGGCTCAGCAGCTTGAAGAGCAGCTTTAGCAGCAGCTTGGTCGCCGCCTGTGATTGCTTCTTCAACGCGACGAATGAATGTACGCATACGGGAACGGCGATTCTTGTTAACAGCCGTCCGCCGGGCGATCTTGCGTACCATTTTTTTGGCGGAACTAGTATTGGCCATATAGTGCAGTCTCCGGACATAAAATTGAATTAGAGCGACCTGCAGGACATATAGCGGACCACTCGGAAGCGGCGTAGATACCAACAGGCGTATTTTTCGTCAATGTAGAATCTTCAGATTCTGACATTTCCTTTTGTTTAGGGGTGTTTTTTACTTGTTGTGCCAGCGCGCAGGCCTGTTTTCAGAGAAAGCAGCCATGCCTTCAGCTGCATCTTCTAAGGCAAATACAGAGTGAAACGCCCTGCGCTCGAACTGAACACCTTGAGAAAGCGTCGTTTCATATGCTGTGTTAACAGCTTCTTTTACCATCATGGACGCCATGCGAGACTTGCCTGCAATTGTTTTGGCCATCTCATTTGCTAGATCCAATAATTCATCTGTCGGTGCCACGCGTGCAACAAGCCCAGAAGAAAGCGCTTCTTGCGCCGACAACATGCGACCCGTCAGGCACATATCCATAGCAGTCGATTTTCCAACAAAGCGAGTCAGACGTTGCGTACCACCCGCACCTGGCAATAAAGCCAAATTAATTTCTGGCTGACCAAACTTGGCGTTTTCAGCAGCAACGATAATATCACACATCATCGCAAGCTCACATCCACCACCAAGAGCGTAACCAATGACTGCAGCTATTGTCGGCTTACGACACTGCGCGACGCGCTCCCAATTGGTGGTGATAAAATTGTCTTTGTAATTCTGGGCAAATGTGCGGTCCGCCATTTCTTTGATGTCAGCACCACCAGCAAACGCTTTGACGCCTTTACCAGAGAGAACAATACACCCAACACGATCGTCTTTTTCAAATTCTTCGACTGCAGCACTAAGCTCAGTCATAAGCTGGGACGAAAGAGCATTACGTTGCTCTGGACGATTTAGAACAATAGATGCAACTCCCGTTGCTTCTTCTATGTTGGTTTCAATCATCTCATAGCTCATAAAAGCTCTCCTTACGGCGTGTCATAAGCCGTTCTAGTCATTCATAATCGATGATGCAGGCTGAACTACCAATTTAAATTCAGCCCGAACACCAGTATCAATACTCTTTACATCAATGTAGAGCCGCTCGGTTCCGCGCTCAAACACCAATGGCGCCTTAACAAGCGTCCACCCAAAAGCTGGCAATGACGCTTTATAAAAGGCTAAAGATTGATCTATCGTTCCTGCCCCTTCAGCCTTCGTTTCTACGATTCTGCCAAAAGGTGTTTCAAACTCAACAGGGTCCCCGAATTCCACAAACCCTGATGGTAATGGAAGGTCCTGAATTGCTCTTAAAAAATCTACTGCGCTGGCTGGTACAGCAAAACTCAATGACATTACAAGAGCAAACAACGTTGAAGCAAAAAAACGACATATACTGTGTTTACGAAATAACATGCTTAGCCCTTTCACATTTATAGTGGGCTGTTGCCATAAAGGCATGGCCTTTAAATAAGTGTTTAGCAGCCTATTCTTGTCAAAATCTTACTTTTGACACGCCCCACAAAAGAATGTTGAACGACCAGATTGCGCAATACGCTCAATCGGATGCTCACAGGTTTTGCAAGGCTCTCCTTCGCGTCCGTAAACCAAGAAACTATGCTGAAAATAACCTAGTTTCCCATCTGTCTGCGCAAAGTCTGAAATAGAAGAGCCGCCCGCTTCAATGGCTTCTCGTATGACATCTTTCACAATAGGAGCCAGACGCTCAGCTCTTTTGCCTACTATCGTGGACGATTTTCGCCGAGGTGAAATACCCGCACGAAATAATGCTTCACATACATATATATTGCCCAATCCAGCGATGATGCGCTGGTCTAGCAAAGCTGACTTTATAGGAGAAGATTTTTTCTGAAGCACACTAATTAAATGTGCTGACGAGAAATGATTAGATAAAGGTTCAGGCCCTAATTCGGAAAATCGTTTGGATTTTTCAGCCTCTCCAACCCCGTATAATTCCATAAATCCAAAACGGCGTGGATCGTTAAATGTTATCGTCACATCATCTTCCATGTGGAAAACCACATGATCATGTTTGGGATTATCGGTTGTCGAATGCGCAAAAACCTCAAACCCCTTCCCTTCAATTGAAAATCTCCCCGTCATACCAAGATGCATAGTAAGCAACTCACCAGACGAGAGCTCCGCCATAAGAAATTTTGCACGCCTTGAAAGTTTATCAACTCGCGCACCTTTTAGGCGTTCGGCAAATTCATCAGGGAATGGAAAACGCAGATCAGAACGGCGCAATTCAACGCGTTCTATGACGCGACCTTCCATTGCGGGAATCAAACCGCGTCGAACAGTCTCAACTTCTGGCAACTCTGGCATGGATATAGCTATAGCGTGAGAGGAAAGCTTCGCCTATGGTGTTACAAGCAAAATATACAAATCGAATCTACGGAATAGATTGATGACGGACGAAAAAGTATCATTCGGGTTTGAAGACGTTTCACAAGAAGAAAAAGTCTCACGCGTCAAGGGTGTTTTCCGCTCAGTTGCGACGAAATACGACCTCATGAATGATTTGATGTCTGCAGGCGTCCACCGCATCTGGAAAGCAAACACAATTGCCCGCCTCAACCCGCAACCCGGTGAAGTCCTTCTCGACTGTGCGGGTGGTACAGGCGATATCGCTCGTGCATTTGTCGCCAAAGCCGAAGAAGTACGCCAACGCCGTGGCGGTGAACCTGCCAGAGCCATCGTTACTGACATTAATGATGACATGCTTTTAGCCGGACTAGACCAACGCGGCGATGATGGTCTCATCTGGGCGTGTGCTGACGCCACGTGCCTACCTATTCCTGACAAATGCGTTGATGTGGTGACAATATCTTTTGGTATCCGCAACGTCGTTGATATCCCCGCAGCCCTTAGAGAATTCAGACGCGTCCTCAAACCGGGTGGCCGTTTTGCCTGTCTTGAATTTTCGCACATGGCCACAAAAGAGATGCAGGCCGCTTACGATGCCTATTCTTTCAATGTGATTCCACAGTTAGGAAAACTCGTCACGGGTGACAAGGATAGCTATCAATACCTTGTTGAATCGATCCGCCGTTTTCCTAAACAGGAAAAATTTGCGCAAATGATAGAAGAAGCTGGCTTCTCCAAAGTCTCCTTCACAAATTATACTGGCGGCGTCGCAGCCCTTCACACAGGCTGGGCGGTCTAACTCACAATGTTCAAAGCTATCGCCGATTATACCCGCTTGATTAAAGCGGGACTGACACTCGCCAGACATGATGTCCTAATACCAGATGACATTCGCCGCCATTTGCCTTGGCCGGGAAAGCTAGTCGGCATGATGCTGCGCTTATTCTCAGGCGGGAATAAAAAGAAAAGCACGGGTGAGCGCCTTGCGACTGCGCTGGAAAAAATGGGTCCTGCTTATGTTAAGCTCGGGCAAATTCTCGCGACCCGCCCCGACATTATTGGTATCAAAAACGCCCAAGACCTTTCAAGGCTGAAAGATAGGGTCCCGCCTTTTTCCGTTGCCTTGGCCGAAAAAGCGCTAAAAGCAGAATTTGGTGACGAATGTGAAACGCTCTTTTCAAAGCTAGAGCCCCCTATTGCAGCAGCCTCCATTTCTCAAGTTCACAAGATCAAAACAGAAGACGGTTTTAAGGCGCTCAAAATTTTACGGCCTGATGTTGAAAAACACATCGAAAAAGAACTACGCGCTTTAAGGCGTCTAGCACGAATGGTCGAAAAATTTGTTCCGGACTCACGCCGTATGAGACCTGTCGATGCCGTGGAAACGATCGCCCGTTCGCTTACTTTAGAACTCGATCTACGTTTTGAAGCCGGAGCCGCATCTGAATTTAAAGAAGTTCTCAAAATCGATGGTTATGCAGGCGCGCCAGAAGTTGACTGGAAAAGAACAAGCAAACGCGTTCTGACGACCGAGTGGATTTCTGGCTTAGCCATGACGCAACTTGAAAACATGGCTGACGAAGACAGGAAAGCACTCGCGTATAAGGTCAATCGCAGCTTTTTAGCGTCTGCTCTGGATCACGGCTTTTTCCATGCCGATATCCATGAAGGCAATATGATATTGCACGCTCCAGAAAAAGAAGGTGATCAATATGAACTCACCTTTATTGATTTTGGAATCATGGGACGCATCGGTCCGCAAGAAAGACTATTTCTGGCAGAAATCATAAACGGATTTTTGACACGCAATTACACACGTCTTGCGCGCGTGCATTTTGAAAATGGATATGTGCCAACTGAACACTCCATGGATGATTTTGCACAAGCGCTAAGGTCTGTGGGTGAACCTATTCACGGACAGACCGCTGAAGACCTGCCTATGGGTCGAATAATAATGCAACTATTTGATATTACAGAACAATTTGGAATGCGCATGCGTCCTGAACTTGTTCTTATTCAAAAAACCATGGTTCAGGTAGAAGGCGTCGCAAGATCAATCTATCCACCGCATGATATCTGGGAATCAGCGCGTCCAATTGTCGAGCGTTGGGTTGCACGTGAATTTGGGCCTGTCGGTGCATCCAAACTCGCGCAGAGCGTGGCTAGTGAAGCTACCAACCGTATTAAGCGCCTACCCGAATTTATGGACCGAGTTGAAAACGCACTGATACAATTTGAAACTCCACCCGTGCCGGAAAAACCTAAATCCAATCCTCTAGGTTGGATAATCGTATTCGCACTCGGCGTAATGACAGCTAGTCTCATAACTTTCATTGATTGGGCAAATATAGTAAAATTCTAAACTAACTAAGTACGCCGCAATTTGAGGACATAAATATGACTTCCAAACTATGCAAATGCTTATGTGGTTCAGTTTCTTTTACGGCAAAATTGGATGATAAAGAACTCGGGGTCTGCCATTGCAAAATGTGTAGAAAATGGTCCAGTGGCCCATCCATGGTTGTTCAAGCAAAACTAAGCGACATAAAAGGCGCTGATTTTATAACCTCCTATGCATCATCCGATTGGGCCGAACGTGCATTTTGTAAAAAATGCGGGGCTAATCTTTATTATAAAGTGACTTCACCCGGTGCGCACTCCGGAGCGATACATATGTCAGCCGGTGTTATTGAAGATATTTCAGATATGACACTGACGACCGAAATTTTCGTAGACGAACAACCGCGCGGTTACGCATTTGCCGGCAAAACTCATCGGATGACAGGCGCAGAAGTTTTCGCGGCGTTTGCACCACCTGAGGATTAACTTAGAACTTTCTTAAGAGTCCCACGAAATCAATTCGGCCCAATAAATGCATTTGTTATAAATATACGCTATAACAAATGCCTACATGTATTTTTGGAGACTCTTTCGCGTGGCCGATAAATCAATTCTTCTTATCATTGGCGGTGGTATTGCTGCTTACAAAAGCCTTGAGCTTATCCGCGAACTTGGCCGCAATGGCGTTTCCACGCGCTGCATCCTGACAAAAGGCGGGGAGCAATTTGTAACGCCGCTGACAGTGTCAGCTTTAACCGGCGAAAAAGTATTCTCCGAATTGTTCGATTTGGACGATGAAGCCGATATGGGCCACATCCAGTTATCGCGTTCAACTGATCTTGTTGTCGTTTGCCCTGCCACCGCAGATTTGATGGCGAAAGCGACAGCCGGACTAGCCAATGACCTCGCCACCACAACTCTCCTTGCAACAGACAAACCCGTGCTCATGGTACCCGCCATGAATGTACGCATGTGGGATCACCCAGCAACACAGCGCAATATCGCTCAGCTTCGTCTTGATGGCGTCGAAGTTATGGAACCTGATGTGGGTGAAATGGCATGTGGTGAATATGGACCCGGTCGTCTTCCGGATGTCATGCGAATTAAAGACGAAATTCTGGATCATTTAGCGCGCCCAGTTGATGCACCTCTTGCTGGTAAAAAAGCAGTTGTGACTGCTGGCCCCACACGTGAAGCACTGGACCCAGTGCGCTACATCTCCAACCACTCATCGGGCAAGCAAGGCTATGCCATTGCCACTGCATTAAGCCGCCTTGGCGCTGACGTCACGCTTGTATCTGGACCAACAGCTTTGCCAAAACCTGCGGGAGTCAATTTTGTGCAGGTGGAAACCGCGCTTGAAATGTTGGATGCGGTAAAAGCGAATTTACCGTCGGATATCTTTATATCAGTCGCTGCAGTGGCCGATTGGCGCCCAGCTGACCGAGCTGACAAAAAGATCAAAGCTAAAACCACTAAAAATGGATTGGGATCGATTTCGCTAGTCGAAAACCCAGACATCCTCAAAACGATTTCTCACCTAAAGGGTAAGCGCCCTAAACTTGTCATTGGTTTTGCCGCTGAAACCAATGACGTCGAACAGCACGCCCAAGGCAAATTGGAGCGTAAAGGCTGTGACTGGATCGTCGCTAATGATGTATCAGGTGATGTGATGGGCGGATCAGAAAACGAAATCACCCTTATCAAGCGCGATGGTATTGAACATCTACCCCGCATGGATAAAGCTGCGGTTGCGCAAAACATCGCTAAACGCATTTCCGAGAATTTTCAAAACTAGTTTGCTCTTCCATTACAGGGGCAAACCAGTTTAAGCATGTTTCCAGATTGAGGAGACATGCCAGATGACCCAGCCAGCCAACACAGCCACAATAGAAGTTAAGCCCCTTCCCCATTTTGAAGGTTTGGCTTTGCCGGCTTATGAAACTGCAAGTGCGGCTGGCATGGATTTGCGCGCAGCGATTGGCGAAGGTGAGGACATTGTTCTTGCACCTATGCAACGTGATATGGTGCCAACCGGCCTTAGCATGGCAATTCCACACGGATATGAAGTACAAATTCGCCCGCGTTCTGGATTAGCCGCCAAGCATGGCATTACCTGTCTCAACACACCTGGAACAATTGATGCTGATTATCGCGGCGAAGTGAAAATTATCCTGATCAATCTTGGGTCAGAACCATTCGTGATTAAACGCGGCGAACGTATCGCCCAAATGGTGGTCTCCCCCGTGACACAAGGCGTGTGGAAAGAAGTCGATGAGCTTTCAAGCACAGATCGCGGCACTGGCGGCTTTGGGTCTACGGGACGATGAACCAGTAAAACACTGTAAACAAAAGATTAAGTCAAAAGCTTAAATTTCTTACTTTTGACTCAAGATGGATAAACTGTAATGTGAGACCTTAAAGGTGTACCAACCCTATAAGAGTTTCTCCCTCCTTACTCTTAACCAGATTGGTCGGGTCGCTCACACGACGTCTCATACCTTCAAATTATGCTAGCAGACGATCAATTCGCGACCCGCCCAACGGGGTGGGACCAGTTAGATATCTCGATTGTTTCAAGCACAACCAGTCTGACTATCGCACACTCGATGGTCGCTAGCCGATGCCTGTGCAGTTGGAGGCAATCTTTCATTTAGAAGTGCCTGAATTTCTGCGCCCAGAACCATATCATCGACATGACCAAACATCTGGTGGCGCAATCTCCCCTGCTGATCGATAATAATCGTTGTTGGTGTACCCTGCATCTTATACGATGACATTGTTTTAGGCAGATTTCCGACATTTGATGGCGCATCTATGCCAACGGGAAATTCAATTCTATATTCATGTAAGAAAGCCTTTAATGCTGTGCTTGTTCCTTGCGCTTCATGGTGTTCAAAAACCGAATGCAGCCCAAGAACAAAAACGTCTTTGCCGTCAAACAATTGTTGAACTTTCATAGCCTGAGGCAATGCATGCGAGACACATCCCGGACATAGCATTTGAAAGGCTTTAATCAACACAACCTTTCCCTGCAATTCCTTCAATTCAATGGGAGCGGATGTGTTCACCCACTCTTTGATTTGCAATTCAGGGGCTTTTTGGAAATTCATGATAATCTCCTTTACAAGTGACTAAGCTGGTTCGCCGTAACCCGCATGCGAGCTACGGCAAGCTATTGAGTTTAGTTATTGACTTGGCCTGGAAGAGATAAATCTCCTGAGGCAACATCAAACACATCAACAACGCACAACAATGGGGCGTGTGCACTCTCATTAATACGCAGCCCTGCAGTCACTCCATCAAATGATGCATTCTGAACAACTGAAATATCGTCGAATGGTACTTTCACCTCCAATACGTCATTGCTCAACAAAGGTTCCCACCCCGGACTATCCAGCAAAATAGGAACTCCAGGCCATGTCGTCGGCAATCTAGGCTTTGTTCCATCAGGTATATCAATGACTTTTAGAGCACCTTCACCGCAAGCATCATCTGGTCCGAGCACTACCCAGTGAGAATGCCAAACACCACCGTCATTAGCGACATTTCCATCATTGTTTTCGTCATAGAGCGGTGTGTCATCAAAATCAGGATGCGACGTCACTGCAAATGATAAAATTCCAGCGCCTGCTTCAAACCCAACTTCTGAAGGATCTATAGTTGTGGGCCAAACATAAGAAAAGACTTGGCTACCGGAGAATTTTCCAGTGATTTCTGGCTTAACTTCACCTGCCTTTTTGGACAATCCCATGTGGAAAACGGCGTTATTCTCAGATGTGGAAATTTTAGCATGGATGATATCAAACGGTGCCAGAACGGCCTCCGTAGGTTCTGCGATAATACCTCCCGTGTGAACATGCGCTGCGTGATGATGGGAATGATCTATCCCCTTCTCAGCATCGGATGCACCTTCAGACGCGCAACCACCTATTCCGATCAAAACCAAAATGGACAATGAATACATTCTCATACTAAGGACTCCTATATATTTAGTGGAAATAAAAAGGCGTTACACACGCCTTTCTGGAAAAATTCTAAATCTCTTATCTGCTATTCATTAAAAGGCTCATGTTCAGGACAGTGAATACGCAAATCAGACTCTCCGATTGGGCTATCAATGAGGCGGCAATGATGCGGTTGTGTTTCTGAAGCATATTTATGCGCGTCAAAATAACTGCAAGTTAAACACATTTTTTGAGTAGAAACCCTGCCATCTTCTTGCAGTTTCTTAATCGCCCTCGACAGTATTCCAAGAAGGGATGCCTGATCTTCAGCAGACAGTGCTTCAACAACTGGGCTAAAACTAGGCTGCAATCGATGGGCTAATCCTGCGCCGCTTTCATTCAAATATAATAGAACTGCCCGTTTATCTTCAGGGTCTTTCTCCTTCGTGATAAACCCTTTGCGTACCAAAGCCGATATGGCATCACTTACCGTCGGCTGCGTAACCGAAAGCAATGCCGCCAATGCCTTAATACCAAGTCCATCGGTATATTGCTCAAGTAATCGCAGCACCTCTAATTGAGTTGGCGTCAGGTCTTCCAATTCTCCAACAGCCCACTCACCTTGGCGAGACAGAGCTGCGAGTTTTGAGAACGCATTTGATAAGTGAACTTTGATCATACGTAGGACTCCTATACATTAGAGCGCCGACTGTCAATCACACCTGAAAATATGTAAGGCGACGATCAATTCGCGACCCGCCAAAGGGTTGGAGTTACTCAAAGTAAAGAATTAAGTGGAATTAGACAAAGAAGGTCATCCAACTCAAATCCGCTCCTCCCTTAGAATGAAGGGATCTTGGGGAGTGAGGCATATTCCTACATAAGGCAGAAAATCGCCAATAACAGACAGATGAACAGGGTATCAATCGCCAAAAGCTGTCGCTTGTCTATTTCTGAGTTTGAATATAGATTGCACCTTGAAGTGGTGCAAGTGGGGGATGAAATTGCTTCGTTACACTAGAGATCTAACTTTCGGAACCTTGATTGCGTTTGCGTGTGGAGTTTTAACGCAGGACATCTTATCACCTGCTATTGGGACTTCATCTAACAATATCGAAGTACTCCCTATGATTATATTTTCGATCATTCTGACAGCTTATTTTTTATTCAATATTCATAAAAAATAGTGGAAAGGCGATTGACGGTTATTTCCCATAACGGTCATTTTCCTGTTATCAAGTGCCCTAAATTTAATGCAAAGCTTGATAATTTATCTCTTATCGAATGCAGTAAATTTGATGCAAAGCTTGATAATTTATAATATAAAATTCCACCAAAAATTGCGTAAGCAGCTGCTATAACAATAGTAAGTAATTCCAGTGTTTGATATTTAAAATATATCTGAACTAAGAACATTAAAAAATAGAGGAAACTGATTACGATAACCAATTTTAAACTGATGTGTTTAGCTGATTTATGTTTGGTTTGTATTTTTGTTGGGGGAAACTCTTCCGCTTCTCTAAGAGCAGAAGCTTGCTTCACCAAAAAATGAGAGCCCAGTGCCTTTTCAATTGGTTTAAGGACTGGAAATAGTGGCAACAAAATAATACGTGAGAACACATTTAACAGAGTCGGAATTTTTTCCTCACAATTAGGGCATGCAAGGCCGTACCAGTTGCCAAATTGTCTCTTTGCATTTTGCCAAACTATAGCATTAGTTAGTTTTCCGCAGTGGGGACACTCCACATATTGGCGATGAAAAAGCGAGTCACTACTTTCTTGATCTATAAGTATAACTTTGGGGGTACGCTGACCGAATATAAGTTCAACAATCGCAATCCCCGGATTTAAAATCCAATGTACAAGGATTAAGTTTGGCAGTTTCCAGACCTTATACCGTTTACCTTCAATTTCACGTTTCACCAAATATTCCCCCTATAGGCGCATCAGCAACTTTAAGAAGAAATCTATCTTAAAGTAAAGAAGTACCGTATATGCAAATATCGCGAACGTCCGGTTAGGGCCACAAATACCCTCTTGATCAGGCAATCTTTCGCCAATAACGGACGGAAGCTAGAATTCTGGATATTCATCTGCAAAGCGTGTATTTCTCAAACAATGAAAAAAATTGTTGAACATAATCCTGAATGGAAAGAGATATTCGAAATTGAATCGGGATTTCTAACAAAGCTTGTGGGTCCCATTGCGGTAGATATTCATCATATCGGTAGCACAGCTATTTCTGGAATTCCGGCAAAACCTATAATAGATATCTTGCTCGTTGTTAGCTCTCTATCAGAGCTGGATCATTTGAATAGCAAATTTGAATTGCTTGGATATAAACCTCGTGGTGAACATGGAATTCCTAAGAGGCGGTATTTCAGTAAAAAAACTAGAACTAGTGTAGATGGTTTTCATCTTCATGCATTTGAAAACGGCAATTCAGCGGTGCGTAAACATATTTTGTTTCGAGATTATTTAAGAATCAAACCAGATTTAGCAGCACAATATGGACACATAAAACGCCAAAAATCTTCCGCTTCAGGTGTACTAGAACTTGATTATCAAGAGTTTAAAAGTGAGTGGGTTGAAACCGTTACTAAACAAGCAGTACAACATTATAAATTTCAACAGCGCTAATACAAACGTCCGTTTAGGGCCAACTCCTGCCGTTTTAAACACTTAATCCTATTCCAGCTTAAATGGTTCGCCTTGCATGTCTGCGAGTAGGTAATCGTCTGTGTTGGCGATCATGTTCAGCTTTCCAAAGGCAAAGGCTGTGCGGTCGATGATGATATCGCGGGGGCGTAGTTCTCGCGATAGCTCTAATCCTTCCAGCGTTCGGCAACGGGAAAAGGCAACATAGGCCTGACCATGCGCAAACATGCCATTGTCAAAATCGATATAGACGTTATCCAGCGTCATGCCTTGGGATTTATGAATGGTCACCGCATAAGCAAGGCGCAATGGCAATTGCTTGAATGATCCCACCACCGTTCGGCTAACCGATTTATTATCCGAATTAAAATCATAGCGGTATTTTTCCCAAGCTTGGGGGGCAATGCGGTATGTCTCTCCTTCTATATTCACGAATACAGATGTCTCACCCATGGCCTCAATCGTACCGATTGACCCATTCACCCACCTGCCCTCTGGATCATTCTTGATGAGCATGACACGCGCGCCAACTTTCAGATCAAGGAATGCATCTGTCGGGAAAGACCGTTCATCAAACTGGCCATCGCTCACGCCTTCATAGCTTGTCGGCACGCCAGGAAGCTCATCAAGGCGTTGTTGGTTGATACGCCAAGCCGCCGCATTATTGGGCGTGAGGACAATATGCGTTTCTGATGCATCTGCCGGAGAGCGTTTTGAGACACGTTCTTTTAGGGTTTGCTCTTCTTCAGGTCCAAGACGGCCATTACGTAGCGCGTTGAGCACATTTAAAAACCGCTCATCTTCCTGACGAAACACGTGCTTGAGCGCTGCAAGCTGAAATGCACCGTCTTTAAAGGCTTGAGATAAGAAAAACCAAGGGCCACCAAACCGATCATGCAGGATGGGTTCAACCTCGCCTTCTACAATTGGCGGAAGCTGATGCAGGTCACCAGAAAGAATAACGCGGACGCCGCCGAAAGGCCGTTTATCATTGCGGTTTAATCGCAGCATATCCGACATGGTTTGCAGCATGTCTGAGCGCACCATGGAAATCTCATCAACGACCAGCGTTTCCATGGTTTTCACAAGGCGCTGATTACGCATTTTCTTTACATCAGCCGGATCAAGCAATCGAGGCGGGAATTTAAAAAATGAATGTATGGTCTGCCCACCCGCATTCACCGCCGCCAACCCCGTTGGCGCAAGCACGACCGACTTGTCACCAGTAGAACGCAGAAGACGTTTCAACATGGTGGTTTTACCAGTACCCGCGCGACCAGTCAGGAAGAGATTGCGGTTGCCCGTCAATATCTCCTTGAGCAAAGGATCGTAAGTCGCAGACTCACTGTCCTTGTCTGGGGTTACATAAATCACCAAGTTGAGGCTTCCTTCAGGCTCTTATGCTGATACAACGGCACAAAAGCGAACAGTTGTCATCGATATTTCAGTATCGATTCGCAGCAAATCAGCTAGGTACAAAGCATGAATCTATCGTCAGAACAAATACAACGTTATGCCCGCCACATCATGCTGCGTGAAATTGGCGGACCTGGACAGCAAAAATTGCTGAAATCCTCTGTCGCATTGGTCGGTGCTGGTGGTTTGGGCGGGCCTGCTGCGCTTTATCTTGCCGCTGCGGGTGTTGGGAATATCAGGCTGATAGATGATGATGAAGTATCTTTATCTAACCTTCAAAGACAAATCCTGTTTTCAACCGATGAAGTGGGGCAATCGAAAGTCCAAAGCGGCAAGGCAAGATTGTCGGCTTTAAACCCAGATTGTACTATCACAATTGTCGAAAAACGCTTGTCCATAGATAACGCCGCTGAATGTATCGGTGATGCAGAAATTATTCTGGATGGGTCAGATAGTTTTGAAACACGCTTTCAAGTCAATGAATTCTGCCACCAAAATGAACGCATACTAATATCGGGAGCGGTTGGCCGATGGGCTGGCCAAGTCTCGGTCTATAAATCAGGCCACACAAAAGACGGCGATAGAAAAAACAAACTCCCTTGCTATCGCTGCCTGACACCTGAACTACCTGAAACAGAAGTCAGTTGCGCCGAAATTGGCGTTATTGGCCCGCTCACGGGCATTGTCGGTGCACACATGGCTATGGAAACGGTCAAGGAAATCACGAAAGCTGGGACATCCATGGCCGGTAAATTATGGATTTATGATGCGTTATCAGGCGATGGGCGCACTGTGAAACTACCTGCTGATCCTGAATGCCCGTGTTGTTCAGGTTAGAATTCAGGGCCTCATAATTTCAAAATACACTATTGCCGGATCAACAGCTCTCCCCTACCATTTTAGGTAGTCATCTATTCGCGTACCCCTGCAGATAGAAGGGACGGCCCCTATATGAAGCGTATTATAATCGGCTTTTTTGGTTTTATTTTTCTCTCCATCATAGCGGCATGGTTCACGCTTCAACATCCAGATATTCCCTATGCGGAGTTAGAGAAAAAGTACGCCGTCACAGCGTCCAAATTTATCGACCTCCCATCGAGTATTCGCGCGCATTATCTAGATTCCGGATCAACTCCCAATAAAACAGGTGTTATCGTTTTAATTCATGGGTATTCCAGCGCCTCTTTTGAATGGAGCGACTGGATAAAAGAATTGAAAGGACGATATCGCATTATAGCTGTTGATCTACCTGCGCATGGGCTTACGCGATCACCAGAAAAATCTGAGCCCAACTCTCAATTTTTAATCAGCTTTATCGACGAATTCACAAACGCGCTTGATCTATCTGAATTTTCAATCGGAGGGATATCAATGGGCGCGAGCCTAAGTTGGAATTATAGCCTAACACATCCAGGCAAAATTCAGTCTCTAATTCTTGTGGGGCCAACAGAAAATAACGCAAAATCCAAAGACCAGCCCTATGATCCAATCATATATGATTTACGGCAATACCCTTGGTTGGAACCCATCATTCGCAAGCTGGACATGAAATTCCTAATCAAGGAACGCATTGAAAAGAGTTTTTCAGCTCCCGAACAGGATCGTAGTCTACTCCTTCAGCAACTGACGGATTTTGCACATGCCCCATATCATAGAAGCCAATTGATATCACTCGCCCTGCAAGAAGATGTAAGCCAAATTATAGAAAGGGAGTTTCCATCTCGAACGCTGATCTTGCGAGGCGAGCAGGATCATATCTCACCATATCATACCGCTGAGAAAATCGAACTTCTCTCGCCTGCGTCTAAAATAATCATGTATGAAATGCTCGGCCACAATCTACACATGGAAGCTCCAAAGCGTAGCCTTGACGATGTTTTGAATTTTTTAAATGAAAAACCAGTTATACGCGCTTCGAGTGAACAAGAACTTGAAACTATCGGCTTAGATGAAAATGACGATCAAGCAGCTAAATAAGCTGACTTAGATACCCCATTCATTCGCAAGACACCCATTCCCACGAAATGAGAACTCTTCAATGACATTATCATGTTGTACAATGAAGTGAGTATTGCATGTTGATTTTAGAGTGTATCTTGGCACCCAGACTTTGCGCGATTCAATGAATTTGCGCGTTTGCAGAGCACCCTCTTCTGTTTCAAATTTTGCAGATGTTCTGTAGTAGCGGTGATCAAAGTAACCGCCGCGTGGTAAATCTTTGGATGCTTTGTAAATCCAGATTTCACGACCATCCTCAAGATGGTTGACTTTGTCAGGCTCTCCCCATTCAGCTTTTAGCTGATGAACGGTCTGTCCCTGATATTGAGTAAGTTGCTTGCGATATCCTTCTGCCGTCTCACAAGCGGCCAAGCTCATTACAGCCATAAGGCTAAGACACAAAACTTTGAGTTTCACGATAAAACTCCTCAAATACGCGAACTACACTAGATTACAGTAATTTCATTATTGTCCTTAAAAAAAGTTAATGTCACGAGAAAAGTTACAGAAAGTTCATGAAATATTGCAGTGCCGTTATGCAATTCTGCAAACACGTGCAGAAAACACAAAAAACTCCCTGCTAGAGGGAGTTTTTAAGGTGCTAACAATTTAGTTTTGAATTTAGATGCTTGGCGGCAGAACGCGGTCAGGCACCATATGTCCATCAAGAAAATTCTTAATATTGATGATAACTTTTTCACCCATTTCGGTCCGCGCTTCGACCGTTGAAGACCCCATATGAGGTAACAGAACTGCATTTTTTAGCGCCAAGAGACGTGGGTTTATATTCTGCTCATCTTCATACACATCAAGACCAGCACCAGCAATTTGCCCTGCCTCAAGCGCGCTTATCAATGCTTCTTCATCAACGACTTCGCCACGAGATGTATTGATAAGATATGCATCTGGCTTCATCAGCTTTATGCGACGCTCATGCATAAGATGGTAAGTTGCCGGCGTAGCAGGACAATTGATAGAAACAATATCCATTCTGGAAATCATTTGATCGAGGTTTTCCCAATATGTCGTCGCAAACTGCGCTTCAATTGCTGGCGAAACCCTGTTTCTATTATGGTAGTGAACTTCCAGTCCAAATGCGCGCGCACGACGGGCAACGGCCTGCCCTATCCGGCCCATCCCGATAATACCGATACGTTTGCCAAAAATACGGTGTCCCAACATCCATGTCGGGGACCATCCTTTAAATTCGCCGCTCTTAAGCGCATCCACGCCTTGAACCATACGACGCGGCAACGCCAAAATTAGCGCCATGGTGATGTCTGCTGTATCTTCAGTCAGCACACTCGGGGTATTTGTGACGATAATACTTTTGGCTGCCGCCGCTTTAACATCAATATTGTCTACACCCGCACCAAATTGAGCAATCATTTTTAGTTGATCACCCGCTTTATTTATAACTTCGGCAGGCAGTTTATCGGTGACGGTGGGTACAAATATATCTGCTCTTTGTAGAGCATCCACAATTTGGTCTTCAGTAAATGGAATGTCATTCTCATTAAGTTCAACATCAAACAATTCGCCCATACGCTGCTCAACAGGTCTTGGTAGTTTTCGCGAAATTACAATTTTGATTTTGTCCCGTGACATTAAATGTCTCCATTATATTTTGTTTTATATGAGCCAATAGCAAACCGGCACAAAAAAACCAAATTCGGAATTAAATTCACTAGTACAGGAAATTTGAAATTTAAGATTAACAAGCCGTTCATCATGAATAGACATCTTAGTTTATCATTAAATGATGGTCATGTTTATGTTTACGAGTCAAAATGCTCTCTTTGGAAGGCTTATCGCCTCCTCAATGCTATTCCTTTTTGGATTAGCTGCTACCTCCGCTATTTCAGCGTCTGCTCAAGAAGATTTTTCAATCGAACAGACAAGCTTAATACCTTTTACTGAGCATTCGGAAAAACGACGTATTTCCAAATTTTCAAGCATGCCCGTCCCAAGATATGCAAGCCTAAAATATGGTTCCGTAAATGGACGCCAAGGACCAAGTCTGGATTATCCGGTTCGTTGGAAATATGAGCGTAGCGGACTACCTGTTCTTGTTATTCGTGAATCTGGCATCTGGAGAAAGATCAGAGATCCTCAAGGAGATGAAGTCTGGGTTCATCAACGCATGTTAGGTGCACGACGCACTGGGATCACATCCAACTCAATCCTAATGTTCCAAAAACCAGATGAAAGCTCGGCTCCAGTTGCGGAAGTTGCAATGGGCGTCATCACCGAAATCGCAGAATGTGAAGGCGATTGGTGTCGCATCAATATAGACGGCCGTCGCGGCTGGATGCACCGCAATGCAATTTGGGGTGTCGATGATTTAGGGTAATTATAGTTAAATCTTACCCATTTGAGGCTACAAATAGGGTTTGCCCTTCTCAAACCTCGTGCTAACCCCTGTCTCCAAAGTTAGTGTTACCTATGTATGTTGAACCTTCGACACACGAAAGTAACCTCATATTTTGGAGAAAAACCTCTTATGTCCGGCCCTGCTGATTACCACACGTCTCAAGATTCCTATTCTTATGACGATCTCATAAAATCCAGCGAAGGCGAATTGTTTGGACCTGGCAATGCCCAGCTTCCAGCACCGCCAATGCTCATGCTTGATCGCATTCTGAAAATCGATCTTGAAGGTGGAGAGCACGGCAAAGGACAACTCATCGCGGAATTAGATGTAAATCCGGACCTCTGGTTTTTCCAATGTCACTTTCCTGGCGACCCGGTCATGCCCGGTTGTCTTGGTCTAGATGCCATGTGGCAGCTTGTTGGTTTCTGGCTTGGTTGGTCTGGCTCACCTGGTAAAGGTCGCGCCCTTGGTGTGGGTGAAGTTAAGTTCACTGGTCAGGTCACGAACGACATCAAAAAAGTGCGCTACGAAATCAACATTAAACGTTCTATTCGTGGACGTTTGGTTATGGGTATTGCTGATGGACGAGTCTTTGCTGATGATGAAAAGATATATCAAGCAAAGGACTTGAAAGTTGGGTTGTTTAAACCTGCTTCATGAGCTCTTATGTAATATAGAGGCAGTGCCAAACAGAACAGGCACGCCCAAACTAAAAAAGGTAAGCACAACATGAGTGCATCTGGTCTTCGTCGCGTTGTTATTACAGGAATGGGCATAGTTTCTTCTATTGGTGACAACATCAAAGAAGTAACTGAAAGTCTAAAAAACGGTACGTCGGGAATCACATTCAGTCAGGAATACGCTGATAGAGGATTTCGTTGCCATCTCGTTGGTAAACCCAAAGCTGTTCCAAAAGACAATATTGAAAAACGCGCAATGCGCTTTATGGGCGATGGGTCCGGCTATTGTTATATGGCGATGGAACAGGCTCTTGAAGACTGTGGTTTGTCTGAAGACCTCATCTCCAATCCGCGTACTGGACTGATTGTCGGAACTGGTGGCCCTTCAACGCGGGCAATCGTTGAAGCCGCAGATGTTGGTCGCGAAAAAGGCATTAAACGTATTGGACCTTTTGCTGTTCCAAAGGCAATGTGCTCAACAGCTTCCGCTGCCCTATCGACAATGTTCAAGATTTTGGGTGTGAATTATTCAATTTCTTCAGCATGTACGACATCTCTTCACTGTATTGGTGCTGCCGCAGAGCAAATTCAATGGGGTAAGCAGGACATTATGTTTGCTGGTGGTGGAGACGAAGTCGAATGGAGCTTCTCAGCTCTCTTTGATGCCATGGGCGCTATGTCATCCAAGTATAATGACACGCCAACAAAAGCATCTAGAGCATTCGATGAAAGCCGCGACGGGTTCGTTATTTCAGGTGGCGCAGGTATTTTGGTGCTTGAAGAATATGAGCACGCCAAAAAACGCGGTGCGACGATTTATGGTGAAGTCACTGGTTATGGTGCTACGTCTGATGGTCATGACATGGTGGCTCCTTCCGGTGAAGGTGGATATCGTGCGATGCAACAGGCACTAGCAACTGTTGACGCAAAGCCGGACTATCTAAACCCGCACGCAACTGCGACACCTGTTGGAGATATGATTGAGCTAGAAAGCGTCCGCAAATTATTTGGTGATAATGCCGCAGATCAACCAATGATCTCTGGTACAAAGTCCATGACTGGACATGCCATGGGTGCTGCCGGTGTGAATGAAGCCATTTATTCTCTTATTATGATGAAAGAGAAATTTGTCGCACCATCTATCAATATTGAAAACTTGGATCCCGCAGCTGTCGGTATGAATATCGTTAAAGATGCGCGAGATGCCGCTCTTAATATGGTGATGTCCAATTCCTTTGGCTTTGGTGGTACGAACGGGTCCGTGATTTTTTCCAAAGTCTAGGACTTAGACTGCAATGACTGTTATAAAGCTCTCGGAAACATCTTCCGAGAGCTTTTTTATTGCTTAATCGGCGAGAAATAGAATTCGGGTCTTTTCAAAACGCAAACTAAATCATATAAAGGTATCTTTATATGTGCAATTGTTCATAAGGTGATCTCAGTGAAACCCAATTATTACTTCACCAGCGAAAGTGTGTCCGAAGGACACCCAGACAAAGTTTCAGATCGTATTTCTGACTCAATCGTTGATTTGTTTCTTTCAAGAGATCCCGAAGCGCGGGTGGCGTGTGAAACGCTAACAACTACCAACCTAATTGTCCTCGCCGGTGAAATGCGCATTGAAGATGATTTAATGCCGTCCCTAGAAGAAATTGAAAATACAGCGCGAGAAGCCGTACGCGACATTGGCTATCATCAAAAAGGTTTCCACTGGAAAACGGCGGAGCTCATTAACCGTCTTCACGGTCAATCAACCGATATTGCGATGGGTGTTGATGAAGGAACTGGCGACTTTAAAGAAGAAGGTGCTGGTGATCAGGGCATTATGTTTGGTTTTGCAACAAACGAAACACCTGAGCTTATGCCTGCGCCAATCATGTATTCTCACCAGATACTTAAGCGCATGGCTGAACTTCGTAAATCTGGCAAACAGCCTGAATTCGAACCAGATGCAAAATCACAAGTCACGCTCGCATATAAAGATAGGCGTCCAGTAGGTGTTTCTTCTGTGGTGGTTTCAACCCAGCACAAATACGGCTTCACGCCTGCGGACATTCGCGAAATGGTTCGTCCAATTGTAAAAGAAGTTCTGCCAGAAGGCTGGTTCCCCCCAGAAGATGAATTCTACGTCAATCCAACCGGTAACTTTGTTATTGGTGGACCAGATGGAGATGCCGGCCTGACAGGACGTAAAATAATCGTAGACACATACGGTGGTGCCGCCCCTCACGGCGGAGGAGCATTCTCTGGAAAAGATCCAACTAAGGTGGATCGTTCAGCAGCATATGCCAGCCGTTACTTAGCAAAGAACATTGTTGCTGCTGGCCTTGCAGATCGCTGTACTATCCAGCTTTCCTACGCCATTGGTGTTGCGAAACCGCTTTCTATCTTCATCAATACTGATGGAACAGCTAAGATTGACGAAGAGAAAATCGAAGCGGCAATTCCTGATCTTATGGATCTTTCTCCACGCGGTATCCGTACACATCTTGGCCTTAACAAGCCAATTTATGCACGCACAGCAGCTTATGGTCATTTTGGTCACGCACCAGATGCTGATGGCGGTTTCTCATGGGAAAAAACAGATCTTGTCGACTCTCTGAAAAGTCTGGCATAGAACCGCTCTTCTAGATTGCAGAAGAATAGGTTCTACGTTTTAACATGACGACATCTGAAGATAAAAAACCAAGCAATGGTCCTGACTTTGGACCAATGCGGACTTTTGGCCGAACAGGTGGTCGTCCCCTATCTCAACGCCAACAGCGATTAATGGATGAAATGCTTCCAAAAATCGCTGTTGATATTGCCAATCAACAAGATGATTTCGATCCCAACGCGCTATTTACATCAGAATATGACACGTACTGGTTTGAAATCGGATTTGGCGGTGCTGAACACCTCATCGGACAAGCTAAAAACAACCCGAATGTTGGTTTTATTGGTGCTGAACCGTTTTTAGAAGGTGTCGCAAAAGCACTCGTTCAAATCGAAGAAACGCAGGTCGAAAATGTACGCCTTCACGCAGATGACGCGCGTCAAGTTCTAAAAAAGCTTTCAGACAATAGCCTTGATCGCGTCTTTATCATGTTTCCCGATCCTTGGCACAAAGCACGTCACCATAAGCGTCGTATAATCCAGCAAGATTTCCTAAAAACACTTTCACGCGTTCTAAAACCTCAGGGACAAATAAGATTTGCAACGGATTGGGAAAATTACGCGGAATGGACGCTCGAACAATTCCAGGAGTCCAATGATTTCAAATGGACAGCAGACAATATTAAAGACTGCACAACGCCACCAAAAGATCATGTGACAACGCGTTATCAGGTCAAAGGACTGGGAGATTGCGCCCCGATATACTTGGATTTCGTAAAGGTTTAACCTGCTTGCGCCTTATCTAAACCAGCTTTTCTTAGAAGAAGTTCTTTTCTTCGTTCTTCAGAGTCTGGACGCGCAGCAACTGGCGCTTTTCGGCGGTCAGGTCCGAAATAATTGCCATCTCGCACAAATTCACGCTGAGATAAGCTCAGGGCTTCAATGGATTTCCATAGTCTTGCTCTAGAAAACGGCAAAATAAGAATACCATCATACCCTGACCGAATAATCATATTGACCAATGGTGCGGAACTCGTGCCAGTTACAAAAAAGACTTGAGCAAATGGGTCAATAACTTTTTCACTATTGCGTAAAGCAGAGATAATTTTGCGTGGATCTACCTGACTACTTCCGTTGACAAGAATAGTCCCAAGACCAGTCGCACTTGAGTGATCCATGAGCTCATCTGCACTATTGGCTGCAATGATATTTCTAACGCCATAGGACTTCAGCATATCCCGCTGCATCCGAATTAATTCTATATTTTCACTATATATAAGAATTTGCTGATTTTTTGGATCTCTTCGCGGTGCTTCAAATTTTTCAACTTCCAAAAGCCCTACTCCATATCCAATTCGACTTATTCACCCAATATTTCCGAATAAAGTTAATATATCGTGTTATTTTGTTTACTAATCAGAGGTTTCCAGAAAATTTCCGGTCACAATTTTCAAACCTCAGCTTTCAATTTTTAATATACCTCATGGTGGTCTCGACAACGGTAAAAACATGGCGTATACGAATGCACTAAAGCTGAAATCAAACAGCGGCGGTCCGGTTCTCCAGGCCGCCGCTTTTCGTTCAAAAACACATATTGAAGTAAAAACGGACACACATTGCGCGCCCTATCTGAATTAGAAAAAAGAATTCTGGATATAATCCAACCCGAAGCTCAAAGCTTGGGATTGGATATAGTGCGCGTGCGAATGATGGGCGCGAATACTCCTATTCTGCAGATCATGGCTGAAAAGCCAGATGGCACAATGGATGTTGAAGACTGCGCTAAACTATCACGCGCTATCGGTCCCGTTCTCGATGTTGAAGACCCGATTACGACTGAGTATAATCTGGAAGTATCTTCTCCCGGCATAGATCGCCCACTCACACGTGAAGGTGATTTTGCGAATTGGAAGACGTATGAAACCCGCGTTGAGATAGGTATTCCTGTTGATGGACGCCGACGGTTTCACGGTTTCATCACTGACGAAATTGATGGTATGGTGCATATGGACCTAAAAGATGGTTCAAAAGCAGAAATTCCGATTTCAGACATGGTCAAAGCATCATTGGTTATGAATGACAGGCTCATTGAAGAGGCCCAAGCACGCGGCCAAGCTCCTGAGTTAAGTGAAGACCAGTTTGACGAATTTGAAGACGAAACAGAAAACAACAATGCGGTCGCCGACAATAATGACGACGACGCAACACAAAGAAAGGATGACTGATGAGCACCATCGGCGTTTCAGCAAACAAGCTGGAAATCCTGGCAATCGCGAATACCTTGGCAGCGGAAAAGCAGATCGACAAAATGATCGTGCTGGAAGCAATGGCAGAGGCTATTCAAAAAGCAGCCCGCTCCCGTTACGGCCAAGAGCATGACATCCGCGTCACCATCGACCCAAAGTCTGGTGAGACGACGATTGTGCGTGTCCAAACTGTTGTTGAAGAAATTGAAGATCCTGCACACCACCTCTCTCTTGAGGAAGGTCAAGCATTAGATCCAGAAGCGGAAATCGGAACTGAATTTAAAGAAATTCTGCCTCCTTTCGAATTTGGACGTGTCGCAGCTCAAACCGCAAAGCAAGTCATTACTGGTAAAGTAAGAGACGCTGAGCGAGAGCGCCAATACGAAGAGTTCAAAGATAAAGAAGGTCAAATCATCAACGGTATTGTTAAACGTGTTGAGCACGGAAACATTATCATCGACCTTGGTCGTGGTGAAGGTATTATCCGTCGTAATGATGGTCTGCCTCGTGAAAACCTGAATGCAGGCGACCGTGTCCGCGCGATACTATATAAAGTCTCTCGCGAACCAAAAGGTCCTCAACTTTTCCTTTCTCGAGCACACCCATCCTTCATGGTTGCGCTCTTCTCGCAAGAAGTGCCGGAAGTATATGAAGGCGTTATCGAGATCAAAGCATGTTCTCGTGACCCAGGTTCGCGTGCCAAAATCGGTGTTCTTTCTCACGATGCATCTGTTGATCCAGTAGGTGCATGTGTGGGTATGCGTGGTGCGCGTGTTCAAGCCGTTGTATCTGAGCTTCAAGGCGAAAAAATCGACATTATTCCATGGTCTGAAGACGATGCGACATTCATTGTTAACGCGCTTCAACCTGCGGAAGTTTCTAAAGTTGTTGTCGACGAAGATGAAGAACGCGTCGAAGTTGTTGTTGAAGAAAGCCAATTCCCATTGGCAATTGGGCGTCGTGGTCAGAACGTACGTTTGGCATCTCAGCTAACAGGCTGGCAGATTGACCTGACAACTGAAGCTCAAGATTCAGAACGCCGTCAGAAAGAATTCCAAGAGCGTACAGCTCTCTTCATGCGTGCGCTTGATGCTGATGAAATGCTGGCTCAATTGCTAGCCTCTGAAGGTTTTGAGACAATTGAAGAAATCGCTTATGTCGATCTTGAAGACTTTGCGTCAATTGACGGGTTTGACGAGGCTGTTGCTTCTGAACTTCAAACGCGTGCACGTGAATATCTAGACCTTCTTGCCGCTGCGATGGACAAGAAGCGTAAAGATCTAGGCGTTAGCGACGAAGTTGCGTTCATGGATGGTGTAACACCTGTCATGGCTGTTCGCTTCGGTGATGATGGTATTAAATCAATCGATGATCTTGCGGGTCTAGTGCCTGACGACCTTATCGGTTGGAAAGAGCCTGATGCAAAAGGTAAGTCACGCTGGCAGCCTGGTCTATTGGCCAAAGGTGAGATGACACGTGATGCTGCTGAGCTATTTATCCTGCGAGCGCGTGTTGCTGCGGGCTGGGTAGAGGCTGAAGTTCTTGAAGCAGAAATTGCCAAACGTGCTGCTGAGCTTGAAGCAGCCGAAGCTGAGTTTGAAGGTGAACTTGGTAATCTAGAAGCAGCGGAAGCTGCATTCGTTGACCTGGAGGGCACACCTGATGAATCAGAACCTGCCCCGGAAACAGACGAATGATGTCGTACCAGACGGGAAGTCTGGCCTAGACATTGAAGTAGAGACGGATACTGGTCCACCAAAGAAGAAAAATGGTGGATCAAACGATCCCGAACGCCGCTGTATAGCTACAGGGACAAATAAACCGCAATCTGCTATGATCAGATTTGTGGTGTCCCCTAATGACGAAGTCACACCTGATGTTGCAGCCTGTTTACCGGGTCGTGGTGCATGGGTCACGGCGACGGCAGAAGCAATAAATATGGCGATTGAGAAAAAAGCTTTTTCCAGAGCCTTTAAAAAGTCTGTACAATCGGATACGAGACTTGCTGAACAGACACACCAATTGTTGTTTCGACGTTGTCTTGACCTTTTGGGGTTCGCAAAACGGGCTGGAGACCTTATCTTAGGGTTTGAACAGGTTAGGGAAGAAATTCGGCTCGCCGAACCATCTTGCTTGATCGAAGCGTCAGATGGCGCTAGCGATGGCCGTAAAAAAATACTATCTCTCGCCAAAGCCGTTTTCGGTGATGACGAGGCTTCAGAGCAACCGATAATTATCGGATGTTTCACTTCTGAAGAATTGGGCATGGCCTTAGGGCGGGAGCATGTGATACACGCTGTCGTTAAAGAGGGTCGATCCGCCCGTAATTGGATCACCGAGGTAGAGCGATTGGGCGGTTTTCGTCCGTTGCGTCCGTCAGACTGGATGTCTTTGGCGGTTAATTGATTTTTTTAGGTCGTATCGATTGTCGAGCCGGCCACAACATGAAGAATTTGCATGAGCGACACTAAAGACGCGCAGAACAATAACAACTCCAATGCTGGCGGAAACTCTTCCGGTCGCAAGCCCCTCTCTGTGGCTGGCGGATCGGGCGGAACCGTCAAGCAAAGCTTTTCTCACGGCAGATCCAAACAAGTGGTTGTCGAGACAAAGAAGAAAAAGCGCGTAGTTGTCCCCAATAAAAGTGGACGCCCGGGTGGCGGCCAAGGTAAAGGCGGTAAGCCGCTCTCTGCTGCTGCTGCTGCTGCTCGCAAGCTCGGTCTTTCCGAAGAGGAATTGAGAGCTCGCCAGACTGCTCTTGCTCAGCGGAAAGCCGCTGAAGTAAAGCGCAAATCTGAGCGTGAAGCATTAGACAATGCTCGCCAGCAACGTGCTGAAAAAGCAAAATCTCTAGAAGCTGCAGCGCAAGAGCGTGTGAACGCAGATGAGCGCCGCAAAGCTGAAGAAGAAGAACGTAAGCAGGCAGCGTTAAGAGCTAAAGCTGAATCTGAAGCCGCAGCGAAAGAAGCGCAGTTCGAGAAAAAAGAACGAGAAAGTGATGACGACAAGCCTGCGCGTGACCGTACAGCTGCTCCAAATCCAAAACGTGAAAAACGTATAACAAAGCCAGACAAGCCAAGCTCTAAACCCAAAGAGATACAGGCAGAAGGTCCTCCTCCTGACCCAGATGCTCTATCTGAACTAGGTGGACGCATCAAAAAAACGCGGCCTGCGGAAGAGCCACAGGACAATCGTGGAAATAAACCTGCGCCTTCACGCCGTAGCCAGCCCAAACGTCGTCAGGGTAAACTGACAATTACAGCTGCTCTTGGTGCGGATGAGGATCGTCAACGTTCACTCGCATCTTACAACCGCGCGAAACAAAAAGAACGTGAACGTCGTCTGCAAATGAGCAAGCAAGAGGTTGAAAAACAATCTCGCGAGGTCATCGTTCCTGAGACTATTACGGTTCAAGAACTTGCAAACCGCATGAAAGAACGCGTCGCCGACGTAGTGAAATTCATGATGCAGCAAGGTGAAATGATCCGCGGTATCGATACGCTAGACGCCGATACAGCAGAACTGATCGTTGAAGAATTTGGCCACACAATCAAACGTGTATCTGAATCTGATGTTGAGATCGGTCTTGAAGGTGTTGAAGACAACGCAGAAGACCTTAAAGATCGTCCGCCAGTTGTGACGATTATGGGTCACGTTGACCATGGTAAGACATCACTTCTTGATGCTTTGCGTCAAACAGATGTTGTTGGTGGTGAAGCCGGTGGAATAACACAACACATTGGTGCCTATCAGGTTAAACTCAAATCTGGCGATAAAATTTCATTCCTAGATACACCAGGTCACGCAGCATTCTCTGCAATGCGTGCACGTGGGGCGAATGTAACTGATATCGTTATTGTTGTTGTTGCAGCTGATGATGGTGTTATGCCGCAAACGATTGAAGCGATTAAGCACGCTAAAGCTGCTGAAGCGCCGATCATTATCGCGGTAAACAAATGTGATAAGCCAGACACTGACCCAATGAAGGTTCTAACAGAACTTCTTCAACATGATGTTCAAGTTGAAGCCATGGGCGGTGATGTTCAAGCGATCAACGTATCTGCCCTCAAGAAAACAGGGTTGGATGAGCTAACTGATGCGATTTCAATGCAAGCTGAAATTCTTGAATTGAAAGCAAACCCAGACCGTGAAGCAGACGGTATCGTGATTGAGTCCAAATTGGATAAAGGTCGCGGTCCTGTTGCAACGGTTATCGTTCAACGTGGTACACTAAAACGTGGTGATATCGTCGTTGCAGGTAGCCAATGGGGTAAAGTCAGAGCACTCGTCAACGAACGCGGTCAGCAAATGAAAGATGCTGGTCCAACTGTTCCTGCCGAAGTACTTGGTCTTGATGGTGCCCCATCTCCGGGTGATCAAATTGTTGTGGTCGACAGTGAAGCACGTGCGCGTGAAATTACTGAATACCGTCAACGCCTCATGAAAGACAAAGCAGCTTCAGCTCCAGGTGCCCGTGCATCTCTAGAGCACATGCTGGCCCGTCTAAAAGATGGTGTTACAACTGAACAGGCTAAAGAAGCACTGCTTGTTGTAAAAGGTGATGTTCAAGGTTCAATTGAAGCGATCACGCATTCACTTGATACACTCTCAACTGATGAAGTTAAGGCACGCGTTGTATACGGTGCCGTTGGTGGTATCTCTGAAAGTGATATCCTTCTTGCTAAAGCATCAGAAGCACCAATCATTGCCTTTAACGTTCGTGCAAACAAACAAGCGCTTGCACTTGCGGAAAAAGAAGGCGTAGAGATCCGTTATTACTCAATCATCTACCAATTGATCGATGATGTGAAAGCAACTCTATCCGGCATGTTGGCTCCAGAACGTCGCGAAACATTCATTGGTTACGCAAAAATTCTGCAAGTCTTCAACATTTCCAAGCTTGGAAAAGTGGCTGGGTGTCTTATTACCGAAGGTGTTGTGAAACGTGGTTGTGGTGTGCGTTTGCTGCGTGATGACATTGTTATTCACGATGGTGACCTCTCAACACTTAAACGCTTCAAAGACGAAGTTTCAGAAGTACAATCCGGCATGGAATGTGGTATGGGCTTTGTCGGTTACCAAGACCTGAAACCTGATGATGTCATTGAGTGTTTCGAAGTAGAAATGATTGAACGTTCGCTCGATTAGAACTGACTTCATATTAGAAATTAAAAGCCGAGGTGTGGAAATGCGCTTCGGCTTTTTTGTGCCTTCTAGTTCAATAATTATCGAAGCAGTTAATCCAAATGAATTGTTTGGATGGTTAGAATAATTGAAATACAGGCCAATAAGTCAGAAAGAACCTACGATGTCCGAAACTCCTTTTCGTCCGGAACACGCCAAAGGCATCGACCTTTCATATAAAGACCACGTATCTGCGTCAGGATATATATCCTCCAAACAACTCAGGAAATTTATCAGTCAACGTCGAACGCGAGGATTGGGTCCAACCACAATATATTATGCTGGCGTCGTCGCTCCGGTAATTTCGGCATCGACCTTTAAGTTGTTTGAATCATTCTTTCATCAACAAGACCTTGAGTCTCAATGGACTCACCTTTTTGCAACCCTACTCGCAGCAAGTGCGGGATTATCTTGGTTCTTGATTTTCAATCGGCTAGCTCAACGAAGTAATCTTGGCCGCGATGAAGAAGTGTCCAAGAATTGCGATATCAAAATTGACGCTACTGGCATATTAGTAGAACGAGAACACATCCAAAATACGATAGAATGGCCGGCAATAGTGGACATTCGCACGACAAAGCACTACATCGCATTCATTGTTGAAGGCGCAAACGACTTTTTCATACCGAACGACTGGTTCAATAGCCGTGAGGAAATGATGGAAGCTGCGAAAAAAATAGCTGCTCTAAGGCCACCTCCCTTCAACGCTTAGTGACCAATTTTAAAACGAAATAAAAGTCATTGAGCACACTATCCACTAAAGCTTGTTGAGCTGGTGGTGAATGCAATACTCTGGAAAGGTCCTGAAAATGGCGAAGCGAAAATTTAACTCCTCCAAAGGACCATCCCAACGCCAACTACGTGCCGGTGAGTTAATTCGTCATGCGCTTGTGGATATTTTGGCGCGAGAAGAATTTGCTGATCCTGATCTTTCCGGCATATCGGTGACTGTTTCGGAAATACGTGTTTCACCTGATTTGAAACATGCCTCTTGTTTTGTTGCACCATTGGGCGGCGATAAAAATGCACAAGAGAGGGTCGTATACGGATTAAATCGTGCTAAAAGCTTTCTTAGAGGTCGACTCGGCAAAGAGATCGATATGAAATTTACGCCGCAATTGCGCTTTCTTCCTGATGAATCTTATGAGGAAGCAGGAAAAATTGGAGAATTACTAGCGTCACCCGAAGTCGCTCGTGATCTCGTAGAAAAAGAAGAAGATGAAACAAAAAACTATTTGTAGCGCCCTGTTTGTGATTTTACTTGCCACATTAACTGCCTGTGCAGCTGCGCCTATCGAGCAAAATATTTTTGACGCCTATATTTCAGAATAGAATTTCTTTCTTTTAGAATATAGTGACAATAGATCGAACACGAACCAAAGCTTGCTTATATAGAGTGAGCTAGTTTTCGTTCGTTTTTCCAACTACATATAGAATTATAAATCCCCCATATCGAGCGTCCAATCCGCTTATATGGCATTGGAGACATTTCATGGGACGTAGACGTAAAAAAGGCTTACCTGTTCACGGCTGGCTCATTCTGGATAAACCTGAGGAATTGGGATCAACACAGGCAGTTGGTAAAACACGTTGGTTGCTAAATGCACAAAAAGCGGGACATGGCGGCACACTAGACCCCCTCGCCTCTGGTATTCTTCCTATTGCATTTGGTGAAGCCACGAAAACAGTTCCCTATGTGATGGAAGCCATTAAAGACTATCGCTTCACCATTCGCTTTGGAACATCAACAACGACACAAGACAGAGAAGGTGATGTTTATGCCTCTTCGGATGTACGTCCTTCTCCTGAACAAATCGAAGAGGTTCTAAAAACCTTTGTAGGAGAGATAGATCAGGTTCCACCCAAATTCTCTGCCATCAAAGTCAATGGCGAACGCGCGTATGATTTAGCTCGCGACGGTGAGGAAGTTGAATTGGAGGCACGTAAAGTCCACCTCTACTCTGCAAAGCTTGAAAACTGCCCGTCTGAAGATCTAGCCGTTATTTCTGTGACAAGCGGCAAAGGCTTTTACATACGGTCTTTGGCGCGTGATATCTGTGCCGCTTTGGGAACTGAAGGCCATGTTGCCGCTTTAAGACGCACAAGAGTCGGAAGTTTTTCCGAAGAATCATCAATAGCACTAGAAAAGTTCGCAGAAATCGGCGATAGAGATGCACTTGAAGCTCAATTAGTCCCGATAGAGACGGCGCTGGACGACATCCCGGCGCTCGCCATCAATCAGGAAGAAGCTTCAAAACTGAGGCAAGGTCGCGAAATCGTCCTTTTGCCACACTTGGTTGAAGCTTTTAAGGAAAAGCGCCGCCCTCGTATTGTGAACGGGGAAGACGCTTCCAGAATTGCTTTAGCAAAAGAAGGTGAAAAGGCTGTGGCTCTTGGCGAAGTTCGTGCGGGTCGGTTTGTGCCGGTTCGTGTATTTAACTTTAATACGGAGTAACACGATGTCGATTACTGTTGAGCGTAAAGCTGAGCTAATCAAAAAATTCGCCACTAAAGAAGGCGACACAGGTTCACCAGAAGTACAGGTTGCAATCCTAACAGAGCGCATCACAACTTTGACTGAACACTTTAAAACACACAAAAAAGACAACCACTCACGTCGCGGTCTCCTGAAAATGGTTTCTCAGCGTCGTAAGTTACTAGACTATACCAAGTCTAAAGACGTGAACCGCTACAAGGTTCTTATTGAAGAATTGGGTATTCGCCGCTAGGGCTTATCCATTCACCCGCCGGTCCTCGGGACCGGCGGTTTTCGTATGTAGGAAAGAAAAAATTATATGTTCGACATTCAAAAAGTTACTATCGATTGGGCTGGTCGCCCACTGACACTGGAAACAGGTCGCATTGCACGCCAAGCCGATGGTGCTGTTCTTGCCACTTATGGTGAGACGTCAGTTCTTGCGACAGTGGTCGCAGCCAAGAAAGCAAATCCTGATCTGGATTTCTTCCCACTGACAGTGAACTACCAAGAAAAATACTATGCCGCTGGACGTATTCCAGGTGGCTTTTTCAAACGTGAAGCTCGCCCGACTGAAAAAGAGACGCTGACATCACGCTTGATTGACCGTCCAATCCGCCCGCTTTTCGTACCGGGTTTCAAAAATGAAACTCAAGTTGTTTTGACAGTTCTGTCATACGACATGGAAAACGACCCGGATGTTGTTGCAATGGTTGCTGCTTCTGCAGCGCTAACAATGTCAGGTGTTCCATTCATGGGTCCAATTGGTGCCGCACGTGTGGGCTATAAAGATGGTGAGTACATCATCAACCCGACACTTGACCAAATGGAAGACACTCAGCTTGATCTCGTTGTTGCTGGTACGCAAGATGCTGTGATGATGGTTGAATCAGAAGCTAAAGAGCTTTCTGAAGAAGTAATGCTCGGCGCTGTTATGGCCGGACACGACAGCTTCCAAACTGTTATCTCTGGTATCATCGACCTTGCAGAACGTGCAGCTAAAGAGCCTTGGGACTTCCAACCGGAAGACAAGTCTGCTGAACTTGCTCAACTTGAAGCTCTTGTAGGTTCTGACATTTCAGCTGCTTACAAAATCAAAGAAAAAACTGACCGTTACGAAGCTATTGGTGCTGCTCGCGATAAAGCGGCTGCACAATTGGTTGCATCTGAAGAGAACCCAGAAGGCTGGAAAGAAGCTTTCTTCAAAGGTATCTTCAAATCTCTTGAAGCTAAAGTTGTTCGTGGCGACATCATCAAAACAGGTATTCGTATTGATGGCCGTGCTTTGGATCAGGTTCGCCCAATCCTTGGTGAAGTATCTATCTTGCCTCGTACACACGGTTCTGCCCTGTTCACACGTGGTGAAACACAGGCAATCTGTGTGGCAACGCTTGGTACAGGTGAAGACGAGCAATTCATCGATGGTCTAGAAGGTACGTCTAAATCTAACTTCATGCTTCACTATAACTTCCCGCCTTACTCTGTGGGTGAAGTTGGACGCATGGGTGGTGCAGGTCGTCGTGAAATCGGTCACGGTAAGCTTGCATGGCGTGCGCTGAAAGCTGTTCTTCCGACAGCTGAAGACTTCCCATACACATTGCGTATTGTGTCTGAGATCACTGAATCAAACGGTTCATCTTCAATGGCGACTGTTTGTGGTAGCTCATTGGCTATGATGGATGCAGGTGTGCCTTTGACACGTCCAGTGTCTGGTATCGCTATGGGTCTTATCAAAGACGAAGACGGCGTTGCTGTTCTGTCTGATATCCTTGGTGACGAAGACCACCTTGGTGACATGGACTTTAAAGTGGCTGGTACAACAGAAGGTCTGACATCTCTACAGATGGACATTAAGATCGCTGGTATCACTAAAGAGATCATGCAGACTGCTCTTGAGCAGGCTAAAGGCGGACGTGCTCACATCCTTGATGAGATGAACAAAGCCCTTGATGGATCACGTGATGATGTCTCTGGTAACGCACCACGCATCGTGACAATGCAGATCCCGACAGACAAGATCCGTGACGTTATCGGGACGGGTGGTAAAGTTATCCGTCAGATCGTTGAAGAAACAGGCGCGAAAGTATCTGTGGAAGACGATGGTACTGTTAAGATTGCAGCTGTGGACAAAGAGTCTATCGATGCAGCTTACAAATGGATCCACGGCCTAACAGCCGAGCCTGAAGTTGGTGTCGTATACGAAGGTAAAGTTGTTAAAGTCATGGACTTTGGTGCTTTCGTAAACTTCTTCGGCGCAAAAGACGGTTTGGTTCACATCTCTCAACTTGCTGAAGAGCGCGTGAAGCAGACATCTGATGTTGTTAAAGAAGGTCAGACAGTCTGGGTTAAACTTCTTGGCTTTGACGACCGCGGTAAGGTGCGTCTATCCATGAAAGTGGTTGACCAAGAAACAGGAAAAGAAATAGTCGCTGAAGACTAAAAGCAACTGTCATCCCAAACTTGATTTGGGATCCACCTATCAACTGGGATTGGCTCATCGTCTTAATGACAAATACAAGCCAATCTCAAAGCCAGACTAGATTGACAAGTGGATCCTGACTTTCGTCAGGATGACAAGCAGTGATTGAATATTAAAAGCGGCCGTGTCAGAAATGATGCGGCCGTTTTTTATGGGGGAATTGAAATGCCGTTAGTATCGGAACCGTCTGATGAAGCTAAAGAAATCGTCGATCAATTTAGGTGGTTTCGAGGTGGTACTTTGTCAGGATTTGCACAGCTAGAATTTAGTATGTGTCGATTACTATCTGGAATGAAAGAACGTCCTGACGAATTCGATGGATTAAATAAATTCCCTTATCGCGCTGAGTCTCGTGCAAATTTATTTAAACAAGTATTTCAGACCAATGACAGTTTGCTAACTTTCAGAGAACAAGCTGTTTTTATATCAGACCACTTTTTAATTCTAATCGAGCTTCGTAACTATTTAGCTCACGGGTTTTCCAGAATTAATATGCAAACTAACAAGATAGAAATTCGAAGATTTGTTCCGACAAAAACAAACGAATGGAACGAAGATCAATGGAATTTGGATTTCAGTAAGTTAGTTCCATTAGGACAAGAAATCGATGAATATACCAATTCTAGCGTAGGTTTTTGCATAGAAGTAAGTAATCATTTTCAATTGGATTTTTGAGGCTTCATTTCTCACCCAGTCATCCCCTTCGCGAAGCGTCTGGGAATCCAGCTCCCGAAATCGCAATGCCAGTCCACACTGCACCGTAGATCCCAAATCGAGTTTGGGATGACAGTTGTTCTTGTTCGCGAGGTAAGTGTAACAACTTTCGTTCCTGCATTTTCAAATGCCAGTATCAAACATGGCTGCAAGAATGTGTCAGCCGGCCATTTGAACAAGAGCGAGAGTAATTTCGACCTATTGTCATCCTGAACTTGATTCAGGATCCACCAGTCGATTGAGAGTGGCTTTACTATGATAAGAATTCATTTGAGACGACACCACCTACCTTCAACCTCGTAGCCAGTCCATGTTCTAAAGTGGATCCCAAATCAAGTTTGGGATGACAGGTGTGTGTTTATGGCGAGGTGAATGACATTGTGAGGCCTCACAATGGACTAAGATCAAAATACAAATCGCTCCATTGCGGATTATCATTTTCAATCAATGCTATTTTCCAAGCTCGCTGCCATGCTTTTAATTGCTTCTCACGCTTGAACGCAGCTTCAATATTATCAAACCATTCTATGCGAACGAGCCGATTGACAGAATATCGCTTGGTAAAACTGTCGATTGTACCTTGTTTGTGCTCCCAAATTCGGCGCGTTATATTATTGGTCACGCCGATATAGGTCGTGCCCCGATCTTTGGATGCAACAATGTAAACAGCATAAACCATAGCCAGAACATTATAGGAACATTTAAAGCAGGACAACCCAAAACTAATCCCCCTCCCTCACATCGCCCCACATACTGCCTTCATCTTCTTATCGCATTGTGTGGGCGGAATTGCGCGACCGATTTAGCATTTCTGATAAGAGGACTGATATCCTGATGGAACTCGCTGCTCATATATCGGTAGAGCAGAAATGAGCTTTCAGGCGCTGATCCAACAAGTGAACCAAGAGCGAAAGCGACTTGGCTGGGGTTCATGGTGCCTCTGTAAGACAGGACTTAGCTGCGGTAAGAATATCAGGTGAGGCGTTGCCAGAGGCAGCTACTTCTACTGCTGGAGCGATCCAGCTATTATTATCGCTGTTAATGGCAATGCCTTACAGCCCATATTTGCAAACTCTCGCATCGGTCTCGATGGCGGAGATATTTGTGTTTCCAGCTACCTCCCGTGCCTTATGAAAGACAAATTCTTTTTTCAACTATAAATACAATCTAGTTGGGGAAAGAAACACGTGATGAAAAAATTACTCGCCTTCATTTGTATCTGTTTTGCATTTAGCAATATTGCCGTTGCAGAGACACCTTCAAAACCTATGGAAAGCCCGCTTGTGGGTATAATGGGTAGCGGACCTGAAGAAGACAGATTGGCTATTCTTGAAACGCTGAAAATCTATCTGACGGTGACCGACGATCAAAACCAAGCCGCCATTGAAAAATCATTTCATCCCGTGGCCGTATTAATGTCCGTCAGCGGCAATGGTGCATTGCGCACGCTCACGCAGGATTTCTGGTGGGAAAGAGTATCTAAAATTTCAGCGGATACGCCAGACCGGATTAGCGTTTTTAAAATTATAGATGTGTCGGGTCACGCGGCTATCGCACGGATAGATATTACAAATGTTGTGAGAGGCACGACGAGCACGGATTACCTCAATCTTCAAAAGGTTGCCGATGGCTGGCGGATCGTGAATAAAACTCTATCATCGCCTATTAATTAGTCCTACAATCTCTCAATACCTATAATTATCCGACTGGAATACTGCTCTCATGGCCTCTCCCTATATGATCGCGATTACAGGTGGTTCTGGTTCGGGTAAATCGACATTAGCCCGCGCGATGCAAGAGAAACTTGGTGAAGACAAGCTTCTCGTTATTGGTGAGGATAATTATTATAAGCCGCGCGAACACCAGCACACTGATGCGCCTTTATGGTCTAATCAGGAAATGGAAGAGCGGATCGATTTTGATGATCCTGCGACCAAGAATATGGACATGTATGAAAGCCATATGGTCTCGCTAAAACAGGGGGAAACGATCGGTCAGCCCATATATGACTTTTCCAAACATGACCGCATTGTGGGTGAAGAAACTTTGCTATCCCCGCGCCCGTTTATTATTTGCGAGGGTGTGCATACGCTTTGTGAAAAGAAATATTTCAACTTGTTTGATCTGACGATTTACGTTGATACACCAGCTGATATTCGCCTTGCCCGCCGTATTAAACGCGACGTATCTGAACGTGGACGTGATCTGGACCGTGTGATTGCGCAATATCTCAGTTTCGTACGGCCCGCCCATGCGAAATACACTGCGCCAGCAAAATATATGTGTGATCTGATTATTGAAGATGAGGGTCCATTGGCGGCAAAAGTTGGTCAGCCAAGCGCAAAAGCTGAAGCGCGCCTTTTGGCACCCGTCTGGAGCTTTTTGCAGGATGAAGGTCTGGCTTAATAAGCTTTAGCGCGGACGAAGGCCTTTTAATATCCCTAAATCATTGCCGCGTATTGCATTGATGGCTTTGTTTATATTTTCGATGGGCCAGTCCCACCACGCCAAATCTAACAAGGATTGCGTGGTTTTCTCATCAAATCTCTGCTTGATGAATTTTGCTGGATTCCCCGCGACGATGGAATATGGCGGGACATCCTTTGCCACAACCGCCATCGCACCAATGATGGAACCATGACCCACTGTCACACCGGGCATAATAGTGGCCCCTCTTCCAATCCACACATCGCTGCCAATGACTGTGTCACCGCGTAATCCATCAGTAATTGTTGCCGGATGAAACCCGCTCTTCCAACCATTCGCGAAGACATTAAATGGAAAGGTCGAAAATCCACCCATCGCATGATTAGCCCCATTCATAATGAACTGGACATCCGTCGCTATCGCACAAAACTTTCCAATGATGAGTTTGTCGCCAATAAAATCAAAATGGTATTTGACGCAATTCTCAACGAATTTCTCTGGTCCCTTAGGATCATTGTAATAGCTATACTCTCCAACCTCTATATTGGGAGAATTCACCACGGCTTTTAAAAATGCCGTATCTTGAATGGGTCTCGGGTCTAATGGGTCAGGACCAATATCAGAAAGTTTAGTAGAAGAGGCATTCATTATTCGGAATCCAACACGGCTTAAATATTAAGGTCAGTATACCAACTAGCTTGATTTAGGCTTGGTGATTTTGACGGTGTTTTCAAGTATCCCGCGGCCCGCCGGCTTCCCATGGCTAGGTACAACTTTATAGCCAGTGTGCAGCCATACACCCTGACTCAATTCTAAAAATTCTAGCGGTTTTTCTTGGGGTTGAGGTGTTTTAGTTTCACCAGAGGGGTTAGCTGGCTCCTCTAAAACAGGCGCATTGTGCGCGCACCCTGAAAGGATAAGTGCACTGAAAGTGAAAACATATCCTATCAGGGTGTGTCGCATGTATTTTAATCTTCAGATGGTTCAGGAACACCCACAACGTGGAAACCTGCATCAACATGAAGAACTTCACCAGTAGTAGACTCACCAATTGGAGACAGTAGATAAAGCGCAGAACCAGCCACACCTTCCATTTTGGTGTCTTCGCCAAGAAGAGACATTTCTTTACCTGCCGACATCAAGCCTTTTGAGCCTTTAATGCCCATCAAAGCCAATGTCCGCATTGGACCCGCAGAAATAGCGTTGACGCGTACACCCTGTTTACCCAAATCACGTGCCGCATAGCGTGTCGCCGCCTCAAGACCTGCTTTTGCAACACCCATAACATTGTATGAAGGGATAACACGTTCTGAACCAAGGTAAGTCAGGTTAATGATTGAGCCACCCTCTTCCATCATGTCTGACGCACGACGACATACATCAATGAAAGAAAATACTGATATGTCCATCGCACGCGCAAAACCTTCACGTGTTGTATTGTGAACCATTGAGCCTTTAAGTTCATCTTTGCCCGCAAAAGCAATCGCGTGAACAACGAAGTCCAGCTTGCCGTATTTCTCTTTAAGTATTGCGAACGCTGTATCCATCTCGTCGTCATTTGTGACATCCGCCGAGATCATTGTGTCCATGCCGATAGATTCAATAAGCGGACGTACACGGCGCTCCAATGCTTCACCTTGATAGGTAAATGCCATTTCTGCACCTTGGGCTGCTAGTTGCTGAGCAATCCCCCAAGCAATTGAGTTCTGGTTAGCGACACCCATGACCAAGCCACGCTTGCCAGCCATTAGTTCACCTTTAGGGAAGTTCCAGTCAGCCATATGTGGGCTCTCCGTCCAATAAAAATTATGTTGATTTTACTTAGTAATAATTCGTTACAGTTCGTCAACCATAACCCGCATTCGCCTGCAAGTTGGTATTTTACTAACAGATCGGAATTCGATCTTAATACTTTAGAATGATTTTAAATAAAAAACGTTCAAAAAGCGATTTTTAACTTCCTATAAGTGAAATTGATATCAACTGCCTGCAACCAGTAAATTATAAGGTCGTCGGGAATTCCAAAGATGTTGAAACTATTTGATCACCTGTCTATGTCTCAAAAATTGACGACACTTGTTGTTGGAACAGGTGCGATTGTCGGCGGCACATTGGGTGTATCTAATTATAATGATGCAAAACAAACCCTTATCAGCAATGTAGATGACAATCTTAAGCAGATCGCTCACGAACGGAAAATGACACTAGAGCGTTATCTCGGCTCCATTGAGCAAGATTTACGTACAGTTTCATCCAACCCATACACCACGAACGCTGTTCTGGATTTCACATCTGCTTGGAATGAGCTTGGTGGAAACCAAAAAAATACGCTTCAGGATATTTATATCAATGATAATCCACACCCTCTAGGTCAAAAAGAAAACCTGGATGCGGGTAATGATGGGTCTCTCTATTCTGAAGTTCACAGCGAATATCACAACTGGTTCCGTCAATTCCTTAGAGATCGCGGATATTACGATATCTTCTTATTCTCTAACGAAGGTGATCTCGTCTATTCAGTATTTAAAGAATTGGACTACGCAACCAATCTGAATACAGGTGAATATAAAGATTCAGATCTCGGAAATGCCTTCAGAGCAGCAAACACAAAATCAGCAGGCACAATCTCATTCTTTGACTTTGCACCATATGCGCCTAGCCACGGGGCTCCAGCCAGCTTCATTTCAATAGCTATTCCTGATGGAAATGGAGGTTCCGCAGGCGTACTCGTATTCCAAATGCCAATTGATAACCTCAACGCTTCGGTCAACGATCTAAAAGGGCTTGGAGATACAGGACAGTCTTATGTTATTGGTGCTGATGCTATCATGCGGACAAATGCGCCTCGATCAAAAGAAGCCACTCTGCTTAAGCAAAAAGTATCAACTGAATTTCTGAAAGATACAGAGCAAACCATCCACCTTACAAACTATATGGGCAAAGAAGTTTATGCGGGTGTTTCTCCGTTAGAATTCCATGGTGTTAAGTGGGAAGTCATTACGGAAAGAGAAAAAGCTGAAGTCCTCGAACCTGCAGAAGGTATGAGAAATCAGGCAATTATGATCTCAGCAATGATGATCATATTAACCAGCCTTATAGGTTACCTACTGTCACGTCGTATAACCAAGCCTATGAAGTCTCTAACGGACGCAACGAACGAAATCGCTGGCGGTAGGCACGATTTACAGGTCCCTGGCATCTCACGCAAAGATGAACTTGGCGGGTTGGCAGAAGCGGTCGAGTTTTTCCGTAAGGAAATGATCCAAAACGAAGAACGTGCGCACCAAGAACATCTTTCTGCAAAACAACGTGAGGAAGAATCCGAAGCCCGCATGGCCTATATGGATCAAATTACAAAAGAATTTGAAAAAGAAGTCCAATCTTCACTCAACACAATGTCCATCGCTATGGATAACCTAGATCAAAGTTCTGGGACGATGTCTGACGTATCAACCAACACACAGGAACGCCTGTCTGATGTTGCTAGAGCCTCTGGGTCTGCATCAGCAAGCGTTGAGAATGTAGCCGCCGCCGCAGAGCAGCTTTCAGCATCTATCAACGAAATTGGAAGCCGTATTACACATTCAGACCAAGCAACATCTCAGGCTGCTGAACGTGCTGAAGCCATGCAATCTCATGTTTCCAGCCTTGAAACCGCAACAACATCTATCGGTGAAGTTGTTGAATTAATTACGAATATTGCATCTCAAACCAACCTCCTCGCACTTAACGCAACAATTGAGGCCGCGCGTGCAGGTGAAATGGGTAAAGGTTTTGCCGTGGTTGCTTCTGAAGTTAAAAACCTTGCTAGCCAGACAGCCAAGGCAACAGAAGATATTCAAAAACAAGTGTCTGGTATTCAATCTGTTACTGGTGAAACAGTTAGTGGTATACGAGAAATTCTGGACGTTATCCGCGAATTGGAAGTCTCTTCTGCTGAAATCGCAGATTCAATTTCACAACAAGCTTCTGCTACAGGTGAAATCTCGTCTTCAGTACAGCACGCATCATCTGGTGTGAGAGAAGTTGATGGCAATATCTCATCAGTGAACTCTGCCGCCCAAGAAGCGAGAGCAGCTGCTGAACGTGTTAAAAACTCTTCTGAAACAATGACTGAGCAATCAATTGTTCTTCGTGAACGGATTGAGTCATTCCTAGAAAACATGCGCCAATCTGCATAATTTTAAACGCCAGATAATAATTCTGCTTATAAAGCCCTCTGTCATAGAAATATGATGGAGGGTTTTTTATTTGAACAGAAAGAACCTAGAAATACGCTCAATCGGGTCTAAATATCATTTTAGGAAAAAGAAGGATATCTGGAGCGGGCGAAGCGCTCCAAAACAAAATAAAAACCTTCAATAATCAATAACTTAAATCCAGGCGCGTTGATGCTGGGGCACGCTATGGGGCCTGTTTTGGGGCACGAAATTGGTCGAATTTCGCGATCCGCCGCAGCGTGTTAGATTAAGCAATCTTGTGAAGTTTGTGACCACAAGGGTAAAGGCGGATTGGCGAGCTTAGCAGACATTACCTTTAACGCCTAAGTACGCCTTCTACCGGTCGGTACGAGCACCCCGAATTAGCATAGTGCTCCACCTAACCGTTGCATCGACTTATGCGGCTTCAGAACGCTGTTTCTACTTTGACACCCACGAGATCAAACTTATCCAACGTTAGAAGGTCCCGGCCGACTCGATAAGTGAGGCCGAATTTGTATCTTTTGTTCAATAGGTCAGTTAAGAGAAGCTCAGAATTGAAATCTTGGACGGTCCTTTGCCCAGATTCCAAACCTTCTCGAAATTTGTATTTAGCTGAGAACTGCAATCCGGCATCATCTCCCGGCAATGAGAAGACGTTGTTCCAGCGAACTTTGAAATCTGCGTCGATCCCTAAGCGAGAAGCATCTGGACTTTCTAAGCGGTCTTCTGGAGGTAATGATTCCCGGTCTCTGGGTGCTCGAGCGTATTCTACGCGATCTCCGATGATTGACGCGTTCCACTCAAAATAGCCAGACGTGAAGGAGTTTAACAGACCTAGCGGCTCTCCGGGATCACTATTTACCATTCCAGAGCCTAGATCGATCCTTGAGGCTTGCCGGTAGCCGGGGATTACGCTTAAGAATCCGGGAGAATAACCAGCTTCGACTTGGAAACCCTGTTGGTCTGAATAATTGTCGGTAAACAGTCCAATTGTTCCGGTGAATTTTTGGCCTGGAAGACGCAAGCCGTTATT
Organism: uncultured Hyphomonadaceae bacterium; assembly: GCA_964352025.1. Lineage (GTDB taxonomy): Bacteria > Pseudomonadota > Alphaproteobacteria > Caulobacterales > Hyphomonadaceae > Hirschia. The sequence goes on along the minus strand of CAYGPZ010000001.1, from coordinate 120,587 downwards.
CCAGTATCCGCCGCAATTTTGATTAGCGCACGCAGGCTTCACGTTTTCGAATTCACCGCGTATGCCGCCGAAGATCGTCGCGGACGCAAATTTACCTTTAGTGACGTTCGGTTCGCCGTTCAGGAAGAACGGATTGTCTGTATCCTGGACCGCTACGTCAGCCTGCTTTTGGTCGATGGAAAGAAACGGAACCAATGACAAAGAAGTTCCAAACTCCGTTGGCTTTTTCTGGTTGAAATCCACGAAGTTAAATCGATACCCTATCGCAGCATTCACTGAGAGATCTGACTGATTGCTTGAGGCGTCGCGATCGAACTCTGTGCCGATTGAGATACCTTCAGGCTTGGTTGCGGTAAACTGCGACTTATCTTTGACGATTTTGAGCTGTCCCGTCCATGAGTGCCCTTTAGCCTCATCAACTGCCCAATTGTGGTTTTGAGCAAGTGATGACAATACGCCTCTCACAGGTTGTACCCATGAAGATGACTGCGATTTAGCGGTTATCAAAACGTCTGAGCTTGACTCTGATTGCGTAGGTCGTGCGGTAGTATCATCTTGATTTCGTGTTTCAATCGCGCCCTCATTACCTTGCACTTTTACACCTGCGATCATCAGTGTTCCACTCTGAGATGGATTGGCGCAGATAATCTGAAAATCATCTTGCCCATCCAAGAAGCGTCGCACGGCCAGGTCATCTTGAATTGGGTCTTGCAGAGGTCGGTAAGACTTCAATTTTGCGTCTGGATTTGTAAGATTCGTGGAATTTCTCACGACAAGAAAGCCATTCGTACCACCAGAAAAAGACGCCTCAAAAATTCTCAGTAGGCTATTGCGAAATCTCAGAGCGTTATCCTGATCTTTAAAGCGGATTTGCGGCGCCAAGTTCTGTGCCTTGATGCTCCAATCCTTCTTGCCTTTGCATTGTTCTGGAGTTGACGATTCAATTGGCGCGATCCTCAATTTGAGCAGCTCTCTTTGTGATAGCTCGAATTCGCAGCGGTGCTCTGCGGTGACTGGAAATTTCTTCAGAAGCCAGAGTTTTGCCGCATCTGCCAAACGTGCGCGGTGTTCAACAGAGTTTAGCGCCTGACCTTCGGGCGGTTTGCACAATTCTTTTTGTTTAAGTTCGTATAGCGGGTTCACTACGCTTTGAGCCAATGCACTAGTCGTTAGACAAAAAGCAAAACCTAGCGAAACAAAGATCATGCGCATTTTTAAAGGCCCCCACCCATTTTAGTTAGAAGTATTTGCCTATGATCCATATACCGTCAACTAGATTTGACGAGTTCCGGTTTGCGCGCAAAAGAAGACATTAGGTAATGAGCAAAGATTTCAAACTTCATAGATCTACTCTGTTGAACTGAGAGGTAGTTTCATCTACAAAATTCGGATGAGTAGAACAGGAACAATTTTTGCGGGAATCGCTGCAGTTGCGGCAAGCGGTGCACTTATAGTGCAGTTAGTTGATCGCCCGCCTCACTCTTGGAGTGTAACTGAGTCAAACAAGAAAAAATTCAAGTTCACTGCGACTGAGAACGACTACCTCTATTTCAACAATGTTGGCACTGGAGATGATAAGACGTATTTCGATGTCGTACTCACCGGGGAGAAAACCGGCGAGATTGTGCGTAAAAATAAAATTGTGTCGGACGAGCCAGGCGGTCCATATCGACTCCATTTCACAGCTCTTGAAACTGACACGTATACTCTGGAAGTGGAATGTCGACCCGAGAAGCCGATATGCAATCCTCAGTTCAGTTTGCGGTTTAGCGAGAAACAGGAAGCACTACAATAAAATCCCAATCGGTGAGCGTGAACAATCAAGGTATTTGCATCTGTTCGAAGGTCCTTCGGGCGCAAAACCAGACATAAGCTGAGCAGCTTAGGATTGCGGGTCTCGTTCCATACTAGATGGCCGCGGAAGAATGATGACTTTCTCGACGCCGCGCAGCGACTCAAGTCCTTGGCGCAGCGTTTTATACTCTTCCGTTTGCCGGGCTTCATCCCAGATAAAGACGATCATTCTGGTAAAACCCGTTCCCTCTCGCAGGTAGAGCGAGTGATCTGCTGCAACCTCTTCCGTAATTTTGGCAAGTTCTCTTTGACCCCGGTTTCGCATGAATTTGACCTCTATAATCGTCTGAAGAGACGGAACGCCAAGATCAAATCGCGCTGATTTGTGCCCCAGCTTTTTCAGTGTCTCTTCGTCAATCAGATCAGGAAACACTGGGCGGAGAATCGTCCAAAGGAGATTTTGGACGTGGTATTCATGGTCTATTTCCCAACGCTTGGGCTCAACGTTTTTGACGCGCCGTGTCATCTCATACGTCCAATGTGACATGGATTCAGAGACACCAACCAAAATCTCTATAAGCTCCGCAACACCGGCCCCATGAAAAGGCAATCGCGCCAGCGCCGCCGCACACGCCTCATACACAGCTTGATAGGCAGAAACTTTGGAGACTTCCTCTTCTGCGACATTAGCAAGCAAGTGGGCCCAGCCAGCAGCGTATTCTTCTTCCGTAGGTGTCAGCGACATTGCGGCCTTGATTGCAACGGTCATTACCGGGTCTATGTCGGAAAAATCTTCGCTATCGTTTAAAGTGTTCAATCCCAATAGTACGAAACTGCACTGCCAAGGGTCGTCGCTTAGCGCTTCGCTAGATTGCTCGAGGCAATTCACGAGCCATCTGGTTTCATCTTTGGAACTTCCAAGGGATTGGTAGCCGAGAGCAATTCCGAACATCGCTATCCCGTCAATTTCAAATCGCGGCGCGCGCCCCGGTGCGAAGTACGTCCGTCCAGACAGCTGCGCGACGCCTGCTCGAAATTCTTCTTCTAAGCCTGGCGCTTTCGAGAAGGAGGCAAGCTTGTATCCAGCAGCAGCAGTGTTTTGGTAAATGACGCCCGTGTCTGTGGCGATATCGTCTACGCGACTGCGTTGCCAAGGACTGACAAACGCACAGTACGCGCTAACATGAACCGGCAATCGATCCATTTGATCCGCTTGCAAAGCTATAGCCGTCTTGATCGATTTAAAATCCATCACAGAAACCAAGGCGTCCTTCCGATATCTCTGAAGCGGATCGCATCATCGTCCCAGCCATCCACCTGTTTGAGGCCCGTCAAGCGCTGGGCGATAAGATCAGAGTATTTAATGGTGATCGGAAACGGTTCTGGCGACATGATGCGCCAAGTATGCGCGGTGAAGTCGAAGGCTTGCCGGGCCAGGTAGGTCATATCACGGAACGTCGAGTCATCGTGCAACTTGAGCAAACAGGCGCGAGGCAAACCATCGGACGCCTTCTTCAATTCCGAAGCTCCGGCGAACACAACGAGTGAGTCATGATCGCCGAGCTTCAAATGAACACCGCGAGATGGCCCCATTATGCCTTTTCGTCTGCTTTGATCTTGTTGGTATTTGGGTAGGCCTTCTTGGGTACGATCAAAGATCAAAAACGGGTGGAATGGCGCAATGTGGACGAATGCGTATACGACATTTTCCAGGTCCATACCTTCAACCGCATCTTTTATGGCTTTGGCCTCAACATCTTTGAGGGGTTTGAACACGTGAAAGATCAAACGAACGCGGTCAGAGCTTTTCCAATTATCCTCTTCTCGAACGCGCTCGATTGTTCGCTTAAGGCTCTCGGTCAACTCATCGGCATATTCTTCGAACGGTACCACGCCGGTGCGTTCGCTGAGGTGGTAGCCGCCGTCGCTTGAAAAAACAGTCGTGATTCCGACATGGCGCGTGCGTTCGCTGAATCGGCCTGATTGTTCTGTGTGAGATCCAAGCCCAATGACAAGTTCATGAGCGATGATGAATGCGCAATTTTGTGCATACAGAATTGGGTCCCCCGCCATACTTCTAGTTGTTCCTACGGACCACCTCGAATGCTTGTTCAAGCGCGGCGGTATCTTCATAGAACTGATAGAAAGCCATTTTGCCGTTCTCTACTCGAATGACCACGCTCCAATCTGACTCAAAAAGCCTCCCCGTCGGTTTTATCGTGTGAGCAAATTTTCCATACGCACAGGCTCTTGTTTCATCACCGAATACGTCGATTAGATCGAATGATTGAGTATCGTAGGCTTCTGTAAGGTTCTCAAGAAAACTCTTTGCTCCATCTGGGCCAATAAATGTTCCGTACAAGTGCAAGTGTGGCTGACTTTCTGGAAGAACTGCAATCAGTTTGCAGTCCGGTGAAATAACCTCTGCAAGCTGAGAGGAGTCGCGCGACGAAAAAGCTGCAAATACGCGCCTTGTCAGTTCAACTGCTGCGGGTTCTACGTTTGTTGTCATACACTGTTTTCCTCGAGCTCATGGGAGCCATTGAATTGCATGGATGGCGTTACGGCCCAGTGCGGCGGCTCGACACCAGCAACTCCCGTATTGAAGCAAGTCAAATAATCGGCGCATAACCCTCCGAGTACGCCTGTCTTTCGGTTCGCTTCGCTGAATGTAATTGAAGAAACATTTTTCAAGGATTTGCTTGGAGTCGTATCGAAATGAGCTCTTCCCATTGTTCCGTTATCCAAAGCGGAGACGACGTCGCGCACAAATGCCTCAGGCGTTTCGTGCAATATGGTCTGCCGACGCCCGTCTTCAGAAAATCGATAAACACGATTACTAACGATGCAGATCGCCCAAAGCCCACCTTCTTCGTCAAATGAGATTCCATCGACGAAGTCATCTCTCTGAACTGTGGCGAACACCTCGCGGTCGATCAGAGAACCATCACTGGATACTCGAAAACGCGAGATACGATGACCGAAAGTTTCGCTGACATAAAGCCAATCACCTGACGGGTCCAAACGAATTTCATTCGTATAAGCAAGCCCTTCAGCAACGATTCGACAATCGTCTCCTTCAAGAATGGCAATGAACCCATCGGCTACATCATCATTGTAAGCAAGATGCCTTGGGCTTTGTTTGGTTGAAATCGAAAGCCAAACCCTTTCGAGTTCGTCGATCATCACAAAGTTAACAGGCGGCATTGGTGCGCCGTTCAACGACGTGATTTCAGGAACTATGTTTCCTCTGGAATTTAGTCGCCACAACCCACCGTCATCGCCGATATTAGACAAGAGAAAGTCACCCTTACCTGTAAGAGCAATCCCGTTCGGCACGAACACTGATTTTAGTTTCGGGAGCTTGCCCGCAAATGCGACCTCTCCTTGAGGGGAAATCCTGGCAACACCATACTTGTTGTCCGAAGCGTAAAGATAGCCATCCCGGCAGGCGATCACACATTCCGGTCTGTGCAAGTCTTGGCCTAAGAACTCTACTTCGTTTAGGGACCTCCTCACGCTGCCACCTCGTTTTGGGTAAGGTGTGCTAACGCCTCCCGAATAGGCGTGTCACCGCCCATCAGTTCGATGGTGAGATTTGCCGCAGAAGGGTCAAGCAATAGATCGACCATCGCCTCCGCGACATCTTCGCGAGATATTGGTGTGAACTGTTCGATGTTCGGTTGAGCTGAAATTTGTCTTGCCGCTCTTTCGAAGGTCAGACGTGCGGGCCGAACAATAACATGGTCGAGCGGGGACGCTCTGAGTGCAGCATCGGTCACGGCTTTGGCTTGCAAGTAAGGGCGAAGTTGTTTTGGCAGCGCGTCAGGATGATCGCAGCCCATGGAACTTAGCATAGCGAATTTCCTAATTTTATTCTTAGCGGCCCAATCAATCGCTTTTAGCGCTCCGTTGAGATCAACCAAAACAGTTTTGTCCGCGACCGTTTTGGAACCCGATCCAGCAGCAAATATCACATAGTCGGGGACAATGCTGATATCTCCAAGATCGCCCTCCAGATCGACATCGACCACCTCAGTCGCGCCGAGATCAGACAAATCTCTTTCACCAGCATTTCGAACAGCCGCGACTATCTCCAAACTGTGCATGAAGAGCTTTTTGCAAAGTAGACGTCCAGTATGTCCGGTTGCGCCGAAAACTAACACGCTCAAAGATCACCTCACATTCTCAATAAAATTGTTGAGAGAATGGTGATGATCACCAAAGTGAAATGGACTTGCTGCACTTGCTGCATTTTCATCCAATAGCCAAAATACAGTCCTCCACATAAGAAGAAGAACCATAAGCTTCCAAATGCGGTCAGCCCCAACATTGCGGTGGCGACGCCGAGCGAATAAGCGCTGGCTGATCCATCCATCACACCAGCTGCGAATAAAACGGCACCAGTGATCATCAGTCCAGAAATCAATAGTTGAGCGAAAATCACGCAGTTCAGGAAAATTGCGGCTGTGCTTTTTTTCTTTATCGCGCGTTTTGCGAGTCCGTTTCCTAAGTCTGGATCTTCATCCAGAAGAGACATCGACAACATGCGATGAAGCAACGTCACATTGGTGCTTCGATCAACAATATTGTTGAAAACCGCAAGTGACATCCAAGCCGCGAGACCCGACAAGTTTACAAACTGCGCGATTCTTAGGGGGAGATCATGCTCCATCGAGATCTCCGTCTTTGAATGACTGCATGATGAAGTCGGCCATTTCATTCATGGCGAGACGCCCTTGCTCAAGACTTGAGCCGACCATGTGCCAAGCATGAACAACTTCCGTCCATTCGCGCATTTGGAGATTTGCGCAATTGATTGGTGCTGCTTCTGCGAACCTTGCAATATCGTCAGCGAGCAGTTCACCCTCGCCATATGCGATCATTGTCCGCGGAAGGTTTTTCAGATCACCCAGAATCGGTGATGCTAAAGCATCTGTCGATGTGCCGCCTGGAACATAGGCGGACGCGGCGATTTTCAATCGATCTGGCGTTAGAACAGGGTCAGATTGTTTATCCGCTGTTCTCCAAGAGGCTCTATGAGACAAATCCACCCATGGTGAAAACAGCCCAAGCGCTGAAATTGAGGGTGCCAAAACACCTAACCCTAGAGTCAAGGCAAGATTTCCACCGGCGCTATCGCCAATGACCGCGATCTTATTGATGGTTTGCTGGCCGAGCGGGCTGTTTTTAAGGAGATATTTGGCCGCGGTTTCGACATCGCCAACCGCGCTAGGAAAGGGGTGTTCGGGCGCCAAGCGATAATCTGGAATAAGGAAATTGGCACCAAGCATGTTCGAGAGATGTTGCGCGAACCTGTAGTGAGTTTTTGGCGAGCCGAAGACGAAGCCGCCACCATGAAGAAACAATACCCGATGATGCGTTTTCTGTTGTTCTGGGATGACCCAAACTGCCGGCATCCCAGAAACATCGACCGTTAAGTCTTCTCGCGGCAATGGCGCAGCCGAAACATCCCAGATCGCTTTAGTTTTTTTTAAGTAGTCAGGATCGTCCGTTGAAGGCGCACTTCGGCTGCGTTCTCGGAGTAGAGCTAAAACATCTTCGAACGGTGTTGTCGGATCTTCTTCTTTCACAGGGCGGTCGAGTGCGCGCATGGCTTCAAACCGCGCTCGTCAAGCTGAGCTCTTTTTCAAATGCTGCGTTATCCATCCTCTCACCATAATGATGAACCACATCTTCCAAGACGTGCCGTCTCTGATCTGCAGTGAAAGCCGAACAACCGTCCTCCAACAATACCATTTGGTAGCCCAAATCATGCCCGGCACGCAGCGTGGACTCCACACAAACATGGAGCGCAAACCCGGCGATATAAACGCGGTTTATCCGATTATTCCGGAGCCAAATATCAAGATTTGATCCCGCGAAGCCACTCCCGCCGGTCCTTCCGAAGACGACGAACTCTCCTTGTCGTGGTTCAAAGCCATCAGCAAATTGGCTTCCTTCCCCATCGATTGGAAATGTGCCGAAATTCGGGATCGCTTTGGTCAAGCCACCTTCGGCATTTGCCCCGCCCCCGAGCTCTGGGTGGCCGGGCTGAAACCTTAAACCACAATGCGCAATGGGCATGCCGGCATCACGCGCGATGGATAAGATTTTGGCACCACCACTTATTGAAGCTTCAAACTGAGAGCGATCTTTTGCGAAATTGAATAGCTTGCCGTTTTCGGACACCCACTCTTTCTGAAATTCTATGAGGACAAGCGCGCTTTTTTCCATTCCTACTCTCCCAATACTGACGCGATGATATGGCGTGCTATTTGACCATCGAAGATTAGCAAGGAGCTATCAGAATGTCAATAATTGTATTATCGTACGACAATTATTGACCGGGTTTTCTTGCCGTTGATGGTGCCCAGACTGACGCAAAATATATGCGCCCTATACACGTTTGTATTCGGACTTAAGAATACCAGGAGAGGAGACGGCGTTAGCTTTCGGCCGTTTTCAACTCGCTCCCATCATTTAATATTTTGAGCGCAATTTTCGCGGCCGAGTTCACATGATCGGCGCATGCATCCGCAGCGGCGTCAGGATCACCTTTTTCTATTGCGCGAACGATCTTCGCAATTTCCTTTAGACTCGCTTTTGCACGGCCCGGCGCTGAGAGCGTTGTGGCGCGCAGCAGCGATGTCCGAGCATGAAGATTATCAAGCATCTCGCAAAGAAGGTCATTTCCCGTCGCAGCGAACAGTGACGCATAGAAATCGGACTTCGCCTGCAATGCCTTGGGCAAGTCTTCTTTTTGCGTGGCAAAGGAGAGGTCGTCTAATGCACGCCGAAGCTTGTGCGTGACTTCTTCAGGAGGAGATGTCGCAACCAATCGTCCGGCGAAAGCCTCCAGCCGCGCACGCACACCATAAAGGTCCGCAGCGTCTTTCGCCGACACTTTCGCAACAAACAGTCCTCTATTTGGAACAGCTTCAACAAGATGCTCAGACTCCAGTTGCCGCAGCGCCTCTCGAATGAGTGTCCGACTTACACCCGTTTGCTCGCATAGTTCTCGTTCGCCAAGCTTATGGCCGGGCAGCCAAACGCCGTCGGTGATCGCCTTGCGTAAGGTATCAACAACTTTCTTTCGCAACGGTGCGGAAACACTTACGACACGGAGATCAGCCATTGTCATGATCCTTTGTTCTTTTATCCATTCTTTCATTTTGTCTTATAAACAGACAAGAAGACAATATCCATTAAGTAGGTCTTTTGGCGCCGTTCGTAAAGAAAAGAATGACCCCACTCTGAAGGTGGAGCAATCTAAGTATCTGCGCAACGTTCTGGGAGAAAACACTTCCGGAGGAATTGCGCTACGCAGCATTTCAGAGCGTTCTATCGCTTCTAAAATTCAGCTTTGAAGCTCACGCCATATGTTCGGGGCTCATTGATGCCAGATGCAATCGGGGCTGTACCAATTGGAATAGCGTGAGTGTAAACCCGGTCGTCAGTCAGGTTTCTTCCGAACACCGATATCGAGAACTGCTCACCTGCGGGTTTGTAGGTCAGCTGCGCATCGAGCGTTTCGTAGCCGCCATGACCAAATGAAGGGTCGTTTTGTTCAGTATAGAAAACCTCTCCTTCGCGAGCATAAGCGAGCCTTGGTGTTAGGCTGCCCATCTCACCAAGATCGAAATAGTACTCCGCGGCAATGTTAAATGTAACGTCTGGGGCTCTATTGAGAGCGTTTCCGCTAACATCACAGAAAGCAACGCCATTGTTGGTGCCAGTAACTCCTCCCGTGCAAAGTGGTATAATACCACCTTCTTGTACGAAGTCTTTGTACTCCGATTCTAGCAGCGCCAGACCGGCTTGAACGAACAAATTCTCGACAGGCGTCGCGAGCAGTTCAAATTCAACGCCGTAGACTTCTGCATCTGAAGCGTTCTCAACAAGGATTTGCCCCGGGACAATCGGAATCCGGACCTGTAAATCGCTGTAATCATAGTAAAATACTGATGAATTTAGCTGGATGTTGCCGTCGGCTAAATCAGACTTCACGCCAATTTCGTATGCAAGCACTTCTTCTTGATCGAATGGGTCATCTCCGGTTGCATTAAAGGGAGCAAAATTGAATCCACCGCTCTTGAACCCTTGTGCGATCGACGCGTAATACAAAGCGTTGTCCGCCTCATATGATAAGCCGATTTTGCCTGTAATCGCATCGAAGGACGCGCTGTCCTCTGTGAAGTCGACTGTGCGATCAAATCGATTGACGGCACTGTACGGACCTCCAACTTGCTCTGGCGTCAGAATTATTGGTTGGAATGCGAACTTGAAGTCCTTTTTTTCGTCAGAGTAGCGAATGCCTCCGGTCGCGGTCAGGCGATCGGTGATGTTCCAGTCAGCTTGCCCGAAGATCGCATAGCTGGTTGTTTCGTTCTCTGAGAACCGACCCAAGTTGATCGGTGTTGTTAGCACCTCGACATAAAAATCTTGTTGTGCGCTTTCGGTGAAGTAGTAAGCGCCGACGATCCAATCGACCGTTTGGCCACCCGGCGATGTCAACCGGAGCTCTTGGCTGAATTGATCTTGGCTTTCATTGTGACCTGAACGGAAAATTCTCAACGGGCTGCCGTCTGTGTCCAATTGATAGACATGCTCGTTATCGCGATAAGCCGTAATTGAAGTTAGTGACAGCTCACCGATATCGAATGCGGACTCTAGGGAAACACCCCAAAATTCTCGAGTTTGAAAGTTCTCTTCGCTTAGTGAAACGGTATCAAAGTCACCGATCAACTCCGGATTAGTTTGAGGCGGAAAAACCGCGTCAGTCGTAATGTTCTTACTATAGAGTGGATCGTCTAAGTCGCCATAGTCGGCGCGCAATAGGAAGGATACGGTGTCAGATGGAGTAAATTCTAATGCGCCACGAAGAACAAGAGATTCCGTGTCTAGAATGTCTGGTCCGGTTAGATTTGTTACCCAAGCGTCGGTTTCACCATAGGAGGCACTAAAACGGCCGTTGAGCTTGTCTTCAACAATCGGTCCGCTGACCGCGCCCGCAACTCTTCTGATGCCACGCTCAGCAATTGTTCCCTGGATCACTCCTTCAAATTCGTCCGTCGGCCTTTCGGTAAATACACTGATAGCGCCGCCAACGGTATTTCGACCGTAAAGTGTTCCTTGCGGCCCCCTCAAGACCTCAATCCGGTCAATATCCGCAAGATCGAAGATAGCGCCCGCTGGACGGCCGATATAGACACCGTCCACATACGTCCCGGTCGGTGAATCAGCACCAATGCCGGCCGCAGCTGATGAAATGCCTCGGATTGAGACGGAGTATTCGAACGCAGCGTTTCCGCCCACCACAAGGCCTGGCGTTGTAAGCGCGATGTCCTGAACAGTTACATCACCGTTTGCTTCAAGATTCTCGCCCGTTACTGCAGAAACGGAGATTGGCGTATCTTGAAGATTGGATTCTCTCTTCTGTGCTGTGACGACAATCGTACCTAGTTGGCGAGCGCCGCTTAGTTGATCGCTTTCGGCTTCCTGCGCAAAAGCGGGATTTGCTGCGACAAGCGCCGCAGAAGTAGACATCATTAGCAATTTGAACTGGGTCATCAAAACCTCCCTTAGATGATTATCAGCGGGCGTGTTTCCACCCGTCTTTGTCATATCGACATATTGTATGACGGTAAGTCAATCACAAAAATGCAACACTGGGAAGAATTCGTCAAAATCCACCGACGCAAAGGTACTTTTCTTCCAGATATTCACGCATGCCCTGGCGGCCGCCTTCACGGCCGATACCGGATTGCTTTACGCCCCCAAACGGCGCGGCCGCATTTGAGATTAGTCCAGTATTCACACCGACCATGCCAACTTCTAACCGCTCAGCCGTTCGCCAAGTGTTGTTCAAGTCAGAACCATAAACGTAACCCGCAAGCCCGACATCCAAGCTATTAGCCATTGCAATTGCATGATCTGTATCGTTCGCCCGCAGCAAGGTAGACACGGGACCGAATACCTCTTCGCGAGAAACCCGCATATCAGGGGTCGCTTCGATCACAGCTGGGGTCATCAACAGCCCAGAACGCTCAGGCTGCAGAACCAAGTTGCCGCCTTTTAGATGCGCGTCCTCGACAAGTTCTTCGACTTTCTGCATTGCATCGGCATCGATGAGCGGGCCAATGTCAGGATCGTCGATCCCGTTGCCAATCGTCAGTTCCTTTGAGGCCTCAACGAGCCCATCACGAAATGAGTCATAAACTTGATCGTCAACGATGAACCGATTCACACATACACAAGTTTGACCAGCATTTCGATATTTCGCTGCAAGTGCTCCTTGAACAGCGGCTTCGATATTCGCATCGTTCAATACAAGAAACGGCGCATTCCCACCGAGTTCAAGAGACACTCTCTTCACGGTATCCGCTGCAGCCTTGTAGAGGTACCGCCCAACTTTAGTTGAGCCAGTGAATGAGAACTTTCGAACGTGCTCAGACGACAGCAGCGCAGAACCAATTACCGGCGCGTCACCAACAGCAATTTGAACGAGCCCGTCTATATCACACACCTGCCGCCACATGTTGCCCAGAGCGACAGCGCATAGCGGCGTTTGTGGCGCGGGTTTAATAATCATAGAGCAACCAGCCGCTAGCGCCGGTGCAAGCTTGCGTGTGATCATCGCAATTGGAAAATTCCAAGGCGTTATCGCGGCACACACTCCAACGGGCGCCTGCGCTACAAACAATCGAGTCTCAGCGTTTAAAGACGGAATAGTCTCGCCGTAGGCCCGCTTTGCTTCCTCCGCATACCACTCTACATAGGAGGCCGCGTAATCGACCTCGCCATAGGCTTCCCTTAGGGGTTTGCCCTGCTCGAATGTCACTAGCTGCGCGAGGCCGTCCCGATTGGCTCTGATCAGATTGAAATAGGCACGCAATTTCTCCGAACGCTTGGAGGCCGGATGCTCGCGCCACTTGATAAAAGCTTCTCGCGCGGCATGAATGATGGTTTCGACTTGGTCTGCCCCAATCTCGGTTGTCGTACCAACATCCTCACCAGTCGCCGGATTACGGCTACAAATCGTTTGCGCACGGTCAATTGTTACTAAGCGGGACACCGCGGGAGCCTCGAAAAGGGCACCATCAAGTATCATCTCATTGTGGGTTAGAGACATTCAAACAATGCCTCCTTCAAGCGCCCTGCGCGCGGCCCATTATCGAGCCGGGCATGCATCAGATTAGGGGCGTAGCAGAACCCCACCTCTGCATCAGGATCACCAAACCCTATCGACCCGCCCACACCATGATGACCGAACGCACGGGGGTTGGGACCCATCGGCACATAGGGAGATGAGTTGAGCAGGTAGCCGAGACTCATATTATATTCTCGGTTTAGAACACACTCCAACATTGACCACTGCTTGGCGATAGCCCGATTGAGAGAATCAGGAGGTAAAAGCGTCACGCCATCCACACTACCAATCAGTGCCGCATAAAATTTGGCGACCGCGCGCGCTGTCCCATGACCGTTGGCACCTGGGATCTCAGCTTTCCTATATGCCGTCGAATTGAAGTCTTCATCGAGCGGCATTTGCGCCCAGGCGCGCGCCGATAGTGTGTTTTGATCGATCATGTCTCGGTCGAACAAAGTGCCCTTAATCGTCGGAACATAATCGACGCAACGCTCAAAGTCGCTGTCTGGCAAACCAATCCAATAATCAAGTCCAAGCGGACCGCAGATTTCGTCTTGAATGAAGGCACCAATAGTGCGTCCCGTTACTTGTTTAACGACAGCGCCGATCAAATAACCCATCGTCAGAACATGATACCCCGCCTGTGATCCCGGCTCCCACAACGGTGCCATGCCAGCCAACTCATCTGTGAACTTATCGAAATCATAGATCGTGACGTCGTCCACAGAAGCGTGAATGATCGGCAGGCCCGCCCGATGATCCATAATATAGCGCAGAGGAATATCGGCTTTGCCGTTGGCGGCAAAGGCGGGCCAGTAACTCGCAACTGGTGTGTCGTAGTCAACGACGCCGCGGTCTGCCAACATATGTAAACTGGTGGCTGAAAACGCTTTCGCAACAGAGTGCATACAAACGATAGCTTCTTCACGCCATTGTCGTGTTCGATCCGCGTTTTCATAGCCCCCCCAGAGGTCGACAACTTTTCTACCCTCCACATAAATAGAGCAAGCCGCACCAACCTCTTCACCACGCCGAAAGTTTTCAGCGAACGCGCTCAAGACAGGCTCGAAGCGCTCGTCAAATGAGCCAGAAATTGGATAGGTATGGCCCGTGCCGCTGTCTACTGTCATCAAACTATCGGTCATTTTCGAATATCTCTAACGTCATCAAAATTATAGGATTGTATTACGGTCATTCAATGTGTTACAGTTTTCAGAGAGGGAACACAAGACCGCTTTGGAGACAAATTATGAAAATTATAGGATTGTATTACGGTCATTCAATGTGTTACAGTTTTCAGAGAGGGAACACAAAACCGCTTTGGAGACAAATTATGCAGCACCCCGACCACACGCCAAAGGGCACGAGAAGCGCCGAGGAGGACGCAACAAATGACTTGACGGGGCATGAATTGCTCGCGGCGGGCGAACAGAGGCGCCGGCAAGTTCTGGGCGATGCGCATGTCGACAAGTCTATGGCAAATGCGGATCCGTTCACGCTGCCGATGCAGGAGATGATTACAAAGTATTGCTGGGGGGATGTCTGGAACCGTCCTCAAATCCCCCTGAAAACGCGCAGCCTGATAAATATCGGCATGCTCACCGCCATGTCGCAATCCCACGAATTGTCGGTTCACGTCAAAGGTGCGGTGAACAATGGCTGCACGCCTGAAGAAATTCGAGAAGTCGTCCTACAGGCAACAATATATGCGGGAGCACCTGCAGGCCTCTCCGCACTTAGAATTGTTACCCAAACCCTCAAAGAACTAGATCAACTATAATAGCCGCTCAAGGCGCGCGGGACTTACTTGCCCGTCGAAAGAGATTTTCATGAAAGTCAGTTTTATCGGCCTCGGCCAAATGGGTGCTCCGATGGCGCATCAACTTCTAAATGCAGGCATGCAGCTTACTGTGTTTGATAAAAATGAAATTGCTGTTGAAAGCCTTGCTGACGCTGGAGCCAAATCAGCAGGCACGATTGCAGAGGCAACAAAAGTCGCCGATGCGATCATTACGATGCTCCCCAACAGTGCCGTGGTGGAGAACGTGGTATTCTCAGACGACGGCATTCTAAGTCATATGTCGCAAGATGCGATCCTCATCGATATGGGCTCATCCCACCCTGTTGAGACCGAAAAAGTAGGCGCGAGGCTGAAGGCGGCGGGTCGAAAAATGGTCGATGCACCTGTTTCTGGCGGCGTTGCACGGGCAGAAACAGGGTCGTTGGCAATAATGGTCGGTGGAGAGGCCTCATCCGTAAAACGGGTGATGCCGCTCTTAGAAATTATGGGGTCGTCCGTCACCAATACAGGTGCTCTCGCGTCGGCACACGCACTCAAAGCGTTGAACAATCTGCTATCAGCATCAGGTCTCATCGCAGCAGCCGAAGTATTGCTTGTGGGTCAACGCTTCGGACTTGACCCGGCTACTATGCTCGACGCCCTTAATGCCTCATCTGGAATGAACAATTCTACCAAAAACAAGTTTCCCAATTTCGTTCTTACCCGGTCTTTTGATAGCGGCTTTTCACTGGACCTAATGGTCAAAGACCTCAGCATTGCATTGGACTTGGCTAAAGCCACGAAAACGGCCACCCCTTCCAGTGCCATCACAAGAGAGTTGGCCGCGGCCGCACAATCGCTTCTTGGGCCAGGCGCGGATCATACGGAAGCGGTGCGTCTTCTGGAAAAGATGTGCGGCGAAGAAATCAGCGGGGACGGCGATGAGTAACGCACCTGCGACTGTTCCCATAGCTGCCCGTACGCTCAATGGAACCGGTCTTTTCTATGGTTGGTGGATCGTCTTCGCTTGCATGATCGGGTTGGTCGTCTGCTATTCGACTTTTGTAGCTTACGCGTTCGGTCTTTTCATCCAGCCGTTGGCTGAAGAATTTGGATGGACACGAACGCAGATTACCGGCGCATTTTCTTTGGGTAATTTGTTGGTGATCGTCGCTGCACCGCTCGCTGGATTAGCGCTCGATCGATTTGGCGCTCGCAACACACTCCTCCCATCAATCATCGCGTTCGCGGCCACTGTCGCTGCAATGGGCTTCATCACAGGCGAAATATGGGTTTTTTATGCACTTTTCTTACTCTTACCGTTTACTGCGGCAGGAACATTACCAGCAACATTCACCCGGTTCGTTGTCGCTTGGTTTGACCGTCAGCGCGGACTAGCGCTGGGCATCGCTCTTGCTGGAGTAGGTATTGGTGGGGCAATTCTCCCGCCAATCACGCAGGCAATCATCACAGAGTTTGGTTGGCGCGCAGCATTTTTCACGATTTCAGGATTGGCAATACTCTTTGTCCTGCCCATTGCGGCACTGTTTCTGGTGAACAATCCATCAGACCTGGGAGAGAACCCAGACGGTCGCGAAACAGGTAACAACAATGCAACACCAATTTCCGGCATAACAGTAAGAGCCGCCTTGATGACCCGTAGTTTTTGGGTGCTCGCGGCAGCGTTTCTCTTACTTGGCATGTTTACCATGGGCATGGCCGTACATCTGGCCCCGATGTTGAGCGATCGCGGCGTTGCTCCGGATGTTGCCGCACGTGCGCTGTCTCTGATAGGCGTCTTTTTGATTTTCGGCCGCGTCGTCGCGGGCTATCTGCTGGACCGATTTGCTGCGCCGCTGGTTGCCTTCGGGTGCTTAGCAATATCCAGCCTCGGCGTCGCGATGATTGCCGCCGGCATCACAGGCCCGATGCTCTTCATCGCGATCGGACTCATTGGTTTCGGGATTGGCGCAGAGTTCGACTTCATGTCCTACTTCATCAGCCGATATTTCGGGATGAAGTCCTATGGACGGATTTATGGGGTTACCTATGGTGCGTTCCAACTCGGTGGGTCTATCGGTCCGATCATGATGGCGACCATTTTCGAGCGATCCGGGACCTATACAACCGGGCTTTGGGTGCTCTCCGGAGCAGTACTGTTTTCAAGCGTCATGTTCGCGGTGCTCGGCCCCAAGCCTATGGAGCTGAGCCGGTGACAGAAGAGATAAAGTACGAAACCAGCGACAATTTCGCTTTGTCTGCCAACCTAACGCCTCAGAGTTACTCTGAAACTTATGCCAAATCTCTGGAAGACGCTGAGGAATTCTGGCTTGAACAAGGTTGCCGAATTGATTGGATTACTCCCTACACGATCGCTTCCAATTGTTCGTTCAACAAGCAGGATTTCCGAATTTCTTGGTATGAAGACGGTGTCTTGAACGCATGCACCAATTGTCTTGATCGTCACCTCGAGACGCGGGGCAATAAGCCTGCAATTGTCTGGGAAGGCGACGAGCCCGGTGACAGCCAGATCGTGACCTTTCGTGAAGCACACACTGCGGTTTGCCGCTTCGCAAATGTCTTGAAAGCTCTTGGAGTTAAGAAGGGGGACCGGGTCACAATCTATATGCCAATGATTGTCGAAGCCGCCTATGCGATGCTCGCTTGCGCGCGTATTGGTGCCGTACACTCTGTCGTTTTTGGTGGTTTTTCACCCGAGGCGCTCGCTGGGCGGATCAAAGACTGTGAAAGCGAGTATATCATTACGGCAGACGAAGGGGTCCGGGGCGGACGCATCATTCCAATAAAGGCGAACGTCGACGAGGCGCTTGCTCTTTGTGGTGATCTTGTTTCGTCTGTCCTCGTCGTTCAGCATCATGCCGGTTCCATAAACATGGAGAATGGTCGCGACTTCTGGCTTCATGAGGAAGCAAAGGGTGTTTCTGATATATGCCCGGCTGAGCCAATGGGAGCGGAAGATCCTCTCTTTATTCTCTATACCTCAGGCTCGACGGGAAAACCAAAAGGGGTTCTCCACACAACGGGTGGCTATATGGTCTGGGCGTCGCTGACCCATGAACACGCTTTCGATCTAAAGGAAGATGATATCTATTGGTGTACTGCTGATGTGGGATGGGTCACGGGTCATAGTTATATCGTTTATGGACCGCTGGCGAATGGAACAACGACAGTTATGTTCGAAGGCGTGCCCACCTATCCTGACGCAAGTCGCTTCTGGCAGGTATGCGACAAATACCAAGTGAGCGTTTTCTATACCGCCCCGACAGCAATTCGTGCGTTGATGCGCGAAGGGGATGAACCTGTGAAAGCTGCGGATCGAGGGTCGCTGAGACTGTTAGGTTCGGTAGGAGAACCGATCAATCCAGAAGCATGGGAATGGTATTATCAAGTCGTGGGCGATAGCCGCTGCCCAATCGTGGATACCTGGTGGCAAACCGAAACAGGTGGCTGCATGTTGGCACCGTTACCCAATACGGGTCCTATGAAGCCAGGAGCCGCATCGCGCCCATTCTTCGGCGTCACGCCCGCGCTCGTTGATGCAGACGGTACAACGCTTGAGGGCGAAACAGAAGGAAATTTAGTTCTTACAAGTTCATGGCCTGGACAAATGAGAACAGTATATGGAGACCACGATCGGTTCATTGAGACGTACTTTACGACCTATCCAGGTGCATATTTTACAGGCGATGGCGCGAGACGCGATGCAGATGGAACCTATTGGATAACTGGTCGCGTCGACGATGTGATAAACGTGTCTGGCCATCGTATGGGAACGGCGGAAGTGGAAAGCGCGCTTGTAGCACACGAGGCCGTAGCTGAGGCCGCAGTCGTCGGCTACCCGCATGACATCAAAGGACAAGGCATTTATGCGTATGTGACATTACGCGCCGGGCTAGTGTCATCTGCTGATTTGCAGAAGGAACTCATCTCGCACGTGCGTCGAGAAATTGGTCCAATCGCCAGTCCTGATATTATTCAGTGGGCGCCTGGTTTGCCGAAAACTCGTTCGGGAAAAATCATGCGGCGAATCCTCCGCAAGATTGCCGAGAATGAATTTTCCAATCTTGGCGATACGTCAACACTAGCTGATCCGTCAGTCGTGGATGATCTAATCAATAATCGGTCACATCGATGAAAGAGCGCAGCAGAAGGGGGGAATTCCAATGGTAGCATTGGTGCTGCTCCGTCACGGGCAAAGCGTTTGGAACGCGGAGAACCGATTCACCGGCTGGGCGGATGTTGAACTCTCTGATCGTGGACGCGAGGAGGCTAAACGTTCTGGTGCGCTCCTCGCCGAGAGTAACATAGATTTTGCCCATGGGTTTGTTTCCACCCTAAAGCGGGCCGTCAGTACGTTGAATATCGTGTTAGAGGAAACAGACAGGCTGTGGATTCCCGTTTCCAAAGATTGGCGCCTAAATGAACGGCACTACGGCGACCTTACAGGGCTCAATAAAGCAGACACGGCTAAGCGGTTTGGCGATGAACGCGTAAGACTGTGGCGTAGAAGCTTCGATGTTCTGCCTCCCCCAATCACAGAGGGAAATGCGTTCAATCCAAATCATGATCGTCAATACCAGAATGCAAATGATAGCTTACCATTCAGCGAGAGCTTGAAGACGACTTCGGATCGCGTGATTCCTTATTACGAGAACAACATCGCTCCTCTTCTGAAGAAAAAAGAAAGTGTGATTATCTCGGCACATGGAAACTCGCTTCGTGCGCTCATCAAGGTCCTGTTTCGCGTTTCACCGGATGAGATTATGAGTATTGAAGTGCCTACCGGAAACCCGCGGGTCATCAAAATGAACGATCAACTCCATGTGCAAAGCTCAATCTATCTCGATGCGAAGCGTGCATCACCTCTACCGTAGAATTCCAAGAAATTGTCGATGCTAGCAATCAAACGGCCTTGTTACCCACTATCGAAGCCAGTTTTCAATCTGCGCAAATAGGCCTTTTGCAGTTGGCAACAATCCAGTTTGAGTTAGGCGATTTCCCGACTCCTTGCTAAAACTTGCGAACATTGCCGCTAAAACGAGATACCGCTGCATAGCTAAAGGTACGATATTTGTCGGTATGCCGCCGACGAGTTGTGAAATTGAAAATGCGCTCCGTAGCGCCGCCCGGATTGTAGATCGGTATGGCGATGCCTATTGGCCACTGTTCGAACGCCTCGAGCGCGAACTTAGCGACAGGCGGTCGCGCGAAGCCAGACTGAACGTACATTTGGGGCAGAGGCTTCCGACGGTTAAGGCGCTGAGAACAGTCCATCAGGAACAGGGTGAGCAATCTTCAAGAGCTCATTCCGCCTAAAGCTCAACGATCCACCATCTCCATAAGCAGGGCGTTTGTTCGAATGCCCCATTAGCGTCAATCGCAGATCATGATCGATGCCAGCCTCCAGCATGCGCTTTTCGAAGGAGTGCCGGAAGGAGTAAATCTTATGCTTCGGCGTGGGGAACAGCCGCCGCACAGTGAATGCTTTCATCAGATTTGCAGACAGCAGATCTGGTTTATCCCGATACCGAGGAAAACCGTGCGGAAACCCTTTCATCGCCTCTAGCGAGACGCCAATCAAAGGGATTTCACGAACAGACGCGGCCGTTTTGATCTCTCTGTTTTTCTTCGGCCGTATTCGGATGTGCGGAACTTCGTGGTCCAAGAGAATGTCTTCTTCGACGAGATTGCCGATCTCACCAGGGCGACAGCCTGTCTCGATAAGGGCGTAAGCGATATGCCAGGCCTCATCATTGATGCCAGCGAAAAGCCCAGGCACAAGAATGCGTGAGCGGACCCAGTCATCCTCGAACGGCAGAACCTCACCTTTGACCTTCTTCGATTTGAACGACAGGTTTCGGAAGGGGTTTGACCTGTCTTCCTCACCAATGTGTTTGAAATACGCTTCATAGAGCAACCGGACATTTCCGATATCTCGATTTGCGGTGTTAGGGCTGAGCGCATCTTTCCCGTCTTGCGGAATGAGACGATCTTTCCACCAATTGTAATAGCTGATCGCATCTTGGCGGGTGATGGCGGCGATGGGGCGGTCCCCAATCAAATCAATAAGATACTGGACACCACGCTGCTTGGTCTTGCGCCAAAGGCGCTTTTGCGACTCCGACTTCGACAAGAGCTCATCAATAGCGATCTCTTCACAGTAGAGATCAAATGCATCGGAAATCCGCAAAGGCGGTGCTTCCAGTCCGCCCAGGAGCGCTTCGGCCTCTGCTTGCTCGCCGGCGCTCTTTTTGCCGGTGTCTTTTGCATCCACGGCACGAAAGCGTTCGACGATCTCTGTGATGTCAGCGCGATCCGCAAGGTCATCGGCAGTGGCATAAGTGAAACCGCGAGCAAGCGCCCTGAGCGTCGCCGCTCTATATCGGTTTTGAGCAACCGCTCGTTGACGCTGAAGTCCTAAATCCGATGGGTCACGTTCGATACCGACAAGGGACGCCCAATACAGATCGTCTGCTTGAACCTGCGCATCTCGACGGATCCTGGCAATATCGAGGCTGTCGGTCTTCAGTGAGAACCGGATCACGCCGCGGTCATCGTAGGCCGCATAACGGGTGGGGACGCGCCGCTTATAATGCCAGTGATGATCACGATATCGCAGGAACTGGTTCGGCTTCAAATCGACCTCTGTGTCACGTTTTGAGGCCCGTTTTGTGGCACGAATTTGGGCGAGCCGCAAGACAATAGAGGATGAGAATCTCCTATATCTTTGATAATATGGGTGTTTTATAAATTGAAATTGGAGCGGGTGAAGAGATTCGAACTCTCGACATTTACCTTGGCAAGGTAACGCTCTACCCCTGAGCTACACCCGCATCCGATATGGCCAACGTCAATGCGTTGGAGGCGCTGTTAAACAGCATTGCAGAAATTCTTGCAAGTAAAAAATTCAATGAATCGCAGAATTTTTTAGTTTTTTCACAGACCCGGCAAAGGTGGCTTTGGTGTTTTCATCCGTCTTTTCGTAACGTGCGTATCCGCCGCTTCGCCTGACTGCTTTTCACCTCTCATATAATGTCGCTGCCACTTCTCTCTCAACGCGCCCGTTTCACCAACACTTAGGCGATTTATGAAATTCCCTCGAGACTTCGCCCATTCCTCATATTCCTGCTTCAAAAAAGTGTTGTTTTCTAACATTCGCAATGTTGGCTCTACTTCCTCCATGCGATTATGTTCAATCAGATTTAGGAAAGCAAACGCCTCCCCTTTTTCAAACCTGACTTTCCCAGGCCGCGTGAATCTCCAATTCATTGTAAAAGGAAATGGAAGCCAATCAGTCTCTACAAGTCCAGAGAGAGGGTAAATCCCATCTTTTGGCGCATTGGGCGGCCCTTGAACCCAAACGCCCCACCCTGGTGGAGTGCGAAATAAATAACCCGTATGAAATGTCAAAATACCTTCGCGGAAATGGCTATCCGCCATATTTTCAACAGGCGGCCATTCTTCATCCGAAGTTATTTTTATATTCTCAGCTTTAGGTCCACCATCCCACTCAATAGTTAGTCCTGCCTGACACAAAATCTCCCATCCCGTTGAATTAGCCATGGTCAAAGGCAAGCACCGATATGGATGACGATCTGTAAATTCATCCATCCAGTCTCGACGCGACCGTCCCGGAACCAGATCAGGAGTATAATCATGCAATTTATAACAATCGAGTTTCACAATAAGCCTCTGAAATAAAGAGATAAGGGCTATATTCGCCCCTTAATATGCATGATAGTTATCTCAATCACTTATCGCTGCCAACGGATGATGCTTGATCATATCCTTCGATGAAATAAAAAATTCGCGACCCAAAACCTGAGACATCGTTATGACTGCCCTTCCCCTAATGCATATGCCTGACACGACTGATTTTTCCAGAAATCCAGAACAAGCCGTGTTTGATTGGTTTGACCGTCACGAAATTAAACACGAAACCATATCTCACACACCGACACATAGCGTCAGTGAGTCCAGTGACCTAAAATCACATATTTCTGGCGGGCATACGAAAAACCTGTTTTTGAAAGACAAAAAAGGTCAAATCGTACTTGTCAGCGCATGGGCACATGCGGAATTGCTTCTAAATCAACTTCACAAACAAATCGGCACACATAGGCTTTCATTCGGCAAACCCGAATTATTGTGGAAACACCTGCAAGTCACGGCCGGGTCTGTGTCAGCTTTTTCTCTCATACATGACACCGAATTGACCGTGAGGTTTTTGGTAGACGCTAAACTCTTGGAATATGATGTCGTTAATTTCCACCCTCTGCGAAATGATATGACCACATCAATTCCCCGAAGTGATTTTGAGAAATTTGTTAAATCGACAGGTAGAAACCTCGAATATATTGATTTTACAGAAATTTAGCTTCAATCAGTGATCAATTGCAGCATGTTGGTATTGCGCATGACTATAATGACGACCATTTAGTATGCTATAATTTGAACACGCCGGTTATGACTCTGGCATAGAAGAACAGGTTAGGACGTTTATCGATGGATATTTCTTCAGGCTCTTTCCCACCCGACGGTGAAAACTCTCAATGGATTATTGATGGGTCTGATCAAACATTTATGGACGATGTTGTCGAAGCATCTAAACATTCTGTCGTACTCGTCGACTTTTGGGCACCATGGTGTGGGCCTTGTAAAACACTTATCCCAACACTTGAGAAAGTCGTAAATCAAGCTGGCGGTGAAGTCCGCATGGTAAAAATCAATATTGATGAAAACCAAGGCGTTGCTGGCCAATTGGGCGTAAGATCAGTTCCTACTGTTTTCGCGTTTAAAGACGGGCAACCGGTCGACGCATTCCAAGGTGCAGTACCTGAATCTCAGATTGTGGACTTTATCAAAAAAGCAGGTGCTGGTGGCGCGCTCGAACAAGTTGAACAAGCATTGGCCGCTGCGGCTCAAGCTTTTCAAGACCAAGAGCTAGACCAAGCGGCCGCAATATATGCTCAAATTCTACAAGCTGTACCCGACAATGTTGATGCAATGACCGGATTAGCACGCTGTTTCGTGGCCAAAAGTGATTTTGAGAAAGCACGTGAAGTAATCGGTCTTATCCCAGAAGAGGCTCAAAAATCACCTCAGGTGAAATCGCTACTTACTGCTATGGAACTAGCTGGCGACGCGCCTGCTGACGAAAAAGATACTTCAGATTTTGAAAGCAAAATTGCGTCAAACCCTGAAGATTTTGACACAAGATTCGAGTACGCAAAATCATTATCCGCGAGTGGCAATCATGATGGTGCAGCTGACCAGCTTCTTGCAATTTTGGAAAAAGACGTGACTTGGAATGAAGGCGCGGCAAAGGAACAATTGCTGAAAATTTTTGAAGCCGCTGGCCCAACTGCTGACGTCTCCAAAAATGGCCGCCGTCGCTTGTCATCATTATTATTCAACTAAAGATTTCTAGGAAATAGCTTGTCTCCCCCAATATTTAGAATAGCCGAAGATTTACCAAAAATCGTTCCAATTTTTCCATTGGAAGGATCTATTGTTTTTCCACGCGGAAATTTGCCACTCAATATCTTCGAACCGCGCTATCTAAATATGGTGGATGACGCCATGTATTCCGACCGGGTCATTGGAATGATTCAGCCTCTTATCCCTGAAGATAAGGAAGAGGCATCGGTCAATGAGAACCCGCAACTTCTGAAAATCGGCTGTCTGGGACGAATTAATAGCTATTCGGAAACTGATGATGGCCGATATATGTTGAATCTACGTGGTTTATGTCGGTTCAATATTATTGAAGAAGAACCAGCGGAACGTCCCTATCGCATGGCAAAAGTAAGCTATGGAAATTATTTGGACGATATGAAACCGCTGAGTACAAAAGAACCAGATATTTCGCGTGACCTTTTAATATCAGCACTAAAGACATATTTGGCTGCCAACGCGATTCAGACAGATTGGGAAGCAGTTGCTGAAGCACCTATGGAAACGCTTATAAATGCGCTTGCGTCAGGGTGCCCCTTTTCCACAATTGAGAAACAAATGCTATTAGAATTTCCAACGCTGCAGGCGCGTGGAGAAGCACTTATTTCTCTTTTGCAAATGGAAGCTTCTGGAAATAGTGGATTATTACAATGACAAATACGCCTTCAGATAAACAAAATCCAGAATCTGGAATTGATCCTAGATTGCTAGAAGTGCTGATCTGCCCATCATCTCGCGGTCCACTTGTATATGATAAAGAGACAAATGAATTGATCTCCAAGAAAGCTGGCCTCGCCTATCCGGTCAGAGATGGTGTGCCTATTATGTTGGTGGATGAAGCTCGTGCATTGGATGACGAATAACTATGTTGCGTAAACGTCCAAAAGATGATGGCAGCTGGCCAACGGAAATTAAGTTTAATAAAGACAGTGCCTCAGTCAAAGTAAGCTATGACGACGGTTTTTCCGGCGAAATCCCGTATGAGCTTTTAAGAATTGAAAGCCCTAGTGCCGAAACACGCGGGCATGGAGGTGAAAACCCACCTCCTCCGACTGGAAAAAGAAATATATCCGTGTTGAGCGCAGATCCGGTTGGCCGCTATGCAATTCGCATTAATTTCTCTGATGGTCACAATTCTGGTCTTTATAGCTGGCCCTATTTGCGTTCACTCGCACAAGACCAAAAACCGCGTATGAAGGCCTATATAAAGAGAATGAAAGAATTAGAGCTAAGCCGCGACTAATATTGCAGCTGCTCTCCTTTAAATAATTTTGGCAGTTGCGTGCCAGAACTGGCGCTCGCGCTTTTGCTCAAGATTCCACGCGCAAATTCATTTTTACCAACGAGAGACATCCCTAAACCGGCAATGCCGCGCAAAGGTGCAGGCGTTTTAAATAGTTTTTCCATGCCATCCATTGCAATGGCCATGTTCACAGTTTCAGCGCGTCTCCACTCTTCATATGGCTCTAATGCCAAAGGTGAGCCTATATCTAGGCCGACATGAGCAGCATTCGCTATTGTCTCAGCCAATGCAGCAACATCCTTGAGCCCGAGGTTCAAGCCTTGTCCGGCCAATGGATGAATGGAGTGAGCCGCATCTCCTGCAAGGGCCACACGATCAGCGACAAAACTGTCGGCAATTCGCATTTTTAGTGGATATGAAAAACGTCCGGTGAGTAATTCAAATTCCCCTAAAAAATCACCAACTTTGTGAGATAACTCATGCGCAAAATCAATATCCTCTAATTTCATCAAAGCGTCAGCAACTGGAGAACGTTCAGTCCAAACCAGACTCGCTTGATTATTGGGCAATGGTAAAACTGCGAATGGACCGCCCTTTAGAAATATCTGACGCGCGACACCATTGTGCGGTTCTTTAAGTGCAATAGTCGCGACAATACCTTTGGCTTCATAATCATGCCCTGGATATTTAATTCCACTGGTGTTTCTTACAAAGCTCGACTTTCCGTCACACCCGATCAGCAATTTACATTCGATCGAATTTGAGTTTCCTAATAATCTGACAGTCACCTTATCAGATAGCGTCTCAACTTCACTTAATTCGCTATTATGGATAATTGTCAAAGCGTCTATGGATTGAGCTTTTTTCCACAGCGCTTTTAATATTGCATGAGCTTCAACCAAATATCCTAGCGGGCGCTCTTCGACCGTATCTTCCAGCCCGATACTCAATGGAGAAAAAGATGCGGCTTCGGCCTCTATCTTTAATATTGGCTGCACATGCTTTTTAAGCCCATCTGTAATTCCAAATGTTTCCCACATTCGCCAACAGCCAGTCGCTATTGAATAAGCTCGCCCATCAAAATCTAGATTTTCAGATTCAAAAACAGGGTCTTTGCTGACCAAAAGACAAGAAAAACCAATTTGGCTAAGCGCAATGCCCAAACTGAGGCCAACAGGTCCTGCACCAGAGATGATAATCTCATGTGATGTATTTTTTTGTGGATAATTACTCATCGGAAACTCATACGCCTCACATTAAAATAAATCCAGATACGCACAGGAATTGTGCGAAATGCCGAATCCCTGCCCGTGGGTTGCTCAATTTTGCATCGTTTAATTTTTCATCACATGTGAAATCTTGTCTCAAGGCACTCCAAGCAATCTGTTGGATCTCGATAGCGCCTGTGAGGGGTGCGATGCAATTTTTTTTAAAGAGGGGTTCAGATCGATGAGATCCGGAATTACTGGCAAATTGGCGGGGGCCGCCATTTTTGCTGCCATAACAAGCGGCGTGGCAGCCTTCGCACAAGAAGCAGAAATACCATCTGCGTCTGAAATTTCAGCATATGTAGACAACACATACCTTTTCCTTATTGCAGGTCTAGTTGTGATGTTCATGTCAGCTGGTTTCTGTATGCTAGAAGCTGGTCTCGTGCGTTCTAAGAACGCTGCAACGCAGGTAACAAAAAACATTGCCCTTTATTCTGTCGCTGGGATCATGTTTTGGCTGATTGGTTATAATTTCTTGTACTCTGGTGACTGGCTGATCCAATTTGGAGCAGAAGATGCAGAGAAAGCTATGGGTTTCTTGGCTGCACCTAGTACTTGGGTTCAATCAGATTCTCTAGATATAGGTTACGGCGCTGCTTCCGACCACTTCTTCCAAATGGTATTTGTGGCTGCAACTGCTTCTATCGTTTCTGGTACAGTTGCTGAGCGTATCAAGCTTTGGCCTTTCCTTATTTTCACAGCCGTTCTGACTGGTGTAATTTACCCAATTCAGTGTTCATGGCAGTGGGGTGCTGGTTTCCTTGCAGACTCTGGTTTCTACGACTTCGCGGGTTCTACTCTCGTTCACTCAACAGGTGGTTGGGCAGCACTTACTGGTGCGATCATCCTTGGACCACGCCTAGGTAAATATGTTGACGGTAAAGTCATTGCGATGCCTGGTTCAAACATCCCATTGGCTGCTCTAGGTACATTTATCCTATGGTTCGGTTGGTTCGGTTTTAACGGTGGATCTCAGCTAGCTGCTGGTACATATGACGACATCAACGCTGTTGGTCGTATCTTCTTGAACACAAACATTGCTGCTGCTGGTGGTACAATGGCTGCGATGATCCTTTCAGCAATCTTGTACAAGAAAACTGATGCAACTATGGCATTCAACGGTGCACTTGCAGGTCTAGTATCTATTACAGCTGGTCCTCTTGACCCTGAACTACCTGTGGCCCTCCTTATAGGTGGAGTTGGTGGTGTGATAGTTGTTCTTACAATTCCATTGCTTGACAAATTGAAAATCGATGATGTTGTTGGTGCGATCCCTGTTCACTTGTTCGCAGGTATCTGGGGTACAATGATTGTTCCATTGTCTTCTCCTGCAGACGCTACCTACGGGGCACAAGCTCTTGGTGTTGTCTCAGTTGGATTGTTTGTAACAATCACTTCTGCAATCGTTTGGACAATTCTGAAATTCACAATTGGTCTTCGCGTATCAGAAGAAGAAGAATTAGAAGGTCTAGACATGAACGAAACTGGTGTAGCTGCCTACCCAGACTTCAAATAAGATCTAATTCAAATTTAAATTGGAAAACCCTCGGTTTAATTACCGAGGGTTTTTTATTGCTTGCGTGACACCAAAAAAATAAAATCCAGCTTTTTTTATAAAAAACACAAAGAAATCACATTACGTTTGCACGTCGTTAAGAGCCGGACGTCAAGGTAGGGACAAACAAAGTTCACCACCTTGTCTTGAGGACGCAGAAAATGGCTTCAACGCAACTATCAAAGCGCGTACAACATCAGCCACAACATATTGATGCTGAATACCATATCCCAGGTCGCAAGCCGAGCGGGT
Organism: uncultured Hyphomonadaceae bacterium; assembly: GCA_964352025.1. Classification (GTDB taxonomy): domain Bacteria; phylum Pseudomonadota; class Alphaproteobacteria; order Caulobacterales; family Hyphomonadaceae; genus Hirschia. The sequence goes on along the minus strand of CAYGPZ010000001.1, from coordinate 92,063 downwards.
TTGGACGCATGATGACGGGTGTCATTGCATTCTGCATCGGCGTTTTCATCTGTGGTGCTTATGGTTCTCACTCCCCTACTGATCCAAGTCTGAATGTTGCATCTGATGCAACAACAATGAATCTCTTTGGTGCAACTGGGGCAGTCGCAGCAGATTTGCTTATGCAGTCATTTGGATGGACTGCTTGGCTTGCTGGTTTCGGACTTATGATAGGTGGTGTTTATCGTACGTTCGGTATTGGTCCTCGTCGCCCGTCTAGATGGTTTTGGGGTACTCTCGCGGTCGCAATGAGCTGTATTTGTCTTGCAGGTTGGCCGATCCCAAGCAATTGGCCGCTCGCGACAGGTCTTGGTGGTATGGCAGGTGAACGCCTAAACCATTTTTCTTCTATTCCATTTGCAGCATTTGGTGCACCTGATCCAGTGCTTCTAGCTTCAATTGGTACTGGTTTAGCTGGTGTATTGTTTGCTGCCATTGCGATGGGCTTGGGTGCAGACGACGGAATTGCGGTATTCCGGACTATCGAACAATTATGGGTATCCTTTCGTCGTGGAAAAGCAATTCCTATGGAAGTTGTCGATGAACACGCTCCTGATGAAGATGTTAGGGATGTTGCGGGTCTGCGAGATCGCGCCAATTCCTTCTTTGAAAATATGCGTAGCCGCAATGTCCACTCTGCACCGGTTCAAGAAATGGGATCAGAGATCCCTCAACTTGAAGACCCTGAGGAAGGATTTCTGCGAGGCATTGAAAATGCCGAGCGCCCTTCTATTCCAGTTCGTCAGCGTCTTGCGGAAAAAGTGGTTGAAGCACAGCACGCAACACCGCAGGCCGAGGCAGCTCCAAAATCTTCGCTTTTCAGCAACCGCCCTAACCAAGCTGTCGCTCAAACGAAAGCACCTGCTCCGGTTTCAGTAAAACCAGTTACGCCACCAAAAGCGTCAATTAGTCAGTCATCTATCTCGTCAAATATAATGACAGATGGACGCTTACCTCCAATCGACCTTCTACAATTGGCCCCTGAACGTAATACAGACCATGATGAAGCCAAATTACTTGAAATGGCTGAACTTCTTCAAGTCGTTCTAGGTGATTTTGGTGTAAAAGGTCGTATCGCAGAGGTTCGTCCGGGTCCTGTTGTTACATTATTCGAATTTGAACCTGCACCTGGTACTAAATCATCTAGAGTTATCTCACTTGCTGAAGACATCGCCCGCTCCATGAGCGCGACAGCAGCGCGTGTAGCGGTTGTTCCGGGACGGAATGCGATTGGTATTGAGCTACCAAATGAAAGTCGTGAAACCGTTTATTTCCGCGATCTATTATCATCAAAAGCATTCAACCGATCTCGTGCAGCACTTCCACTTGCACTAGGTGAAGATATTGGTGGTGAATCCACAATCGCCGACCTTGCGAAGATGCCTCACCTACTTATCGCGGGTACAACGGGTTCTGGTAAGTCGGTCGGTATCAACGCGATGATCCTGTCATTGCTTTACAAGCTGACACCTGAAGAATGTCGCTTCATCATGATAGACCCGAAAATGCTCGAATTGTCGATTTATGAAGGTATTCCACACCTCCTCTCCCCTGTTGTTATCGATCCTAATAAAGCTGTAGCGGCATTAAAATGGACCGTAAGAGAGATGGAAAGTCGTTATGAAGTTATGTCCAAAATGGGCGTACGTAACATCTCAGGTTTCAACAAAAAGGCTAAGGATGCCCGTGAAACAGGTGAAGTCTTCACACGTCCTATTCAAACCGGATATGACAGCGACAGTGGCGAACCTATTTGGGAAAACGAAATTATCGATATGAGCCCAATGCCGCACATCGTCGTCGTAATCGATGAGATGGCCGATTTGATGATCGTGGCTGGTAAAGAAATCGAAGCGCTTATCCAACGGCTAGCTCAGATGGCACGTGCTGCGGGTATTCACCTCATTACAGCGACGCAACGTCCATCTGTTGATGTTATTACCGGTACGATTAAAGCTAACTTCCCTACTCGTATTTCATATATGGTAACAACCAAGATCGACTCTCGTACAATCCTTGGTGAACAAGGCGCGGAACAACTTCTAGGAATGGGTGACCTTTTATATCAAGCATCAGGTGGAAAGCTAAACCGTGTACATGGCCCGTTTGTTTCTGATGAAGAAGTTGAAGCGGTTGTAAACTTCCTTAAAGACACTGGCCAACCTTCTTATGTTGAAGGCCTTACCGATGAACCTGAAGAAGATGTTTCAGTTGCTGACAACGCGATGGGTACATCATCAGGTGATTTGGAAGAAGACCTATATCGCGAAGCCATCAATGTTGTACGTCGTGATAAACGCGCATCGACATCTTATATTCAGCGCAAATTGCGTATCGGATATAACCGTGCTGCATCTCTCATCGAACGTATGGAAGCTGAGGGGCTGGTATCCCCTGCTAACCACGCTGGAAAACGGGAAATTCTAATGCCCGAAGACAGCGCGGCTTAATTCAAAACATTATATTCAATTTTTTATTGGGTTCAGTTTGATAGCAAGCTGAACCCTTATTCATCTAATCGTGGCAAATTAGCGGAAAATACCTTACAGACGTCTTGTTTTCGCCGAGACGAGGATTAATCCTATACCTATGATTATTGCATCTTCTTTCCTTTCGCTTTTCATCGCACTCCAAGCATCTGCTTTGGAGACACCATCGACAGATTTGGTGGAGGTGTCGCCTTCTCAAATATTAGGTGCAAATGATGCATCTCCATCCGTCGTGTCAGACGGGCCATTAGTTCAACTCAATTCCGAAGAATTGCTTGGAAAAATCAATGAGCGTATGGCGGAAACAAAATCTGCGCGCGGTGGTTTTACCCAAACAGATGCATTGGGAGAGGTTACAACCGGCGATTTTTATCTACGTCGACCTGGCCGTGTTAGGTTTGAGTATGCGGCACCTACGCCCTACTTAATCGTATCGGATGGTTCTACAGTCGCAATCGAAGATAAATCCCTAGAAACTATTGATCGTGTCCCCTTATCATCGACGCCTCTAAAACACTTTTTAAAGAAAAATCTCGATCTAGCTGAAGACACAAACATCCTTGATGTTCGTTCACTTCCCGATTCTCTTTTAGTTGTCATCGAAGACAATCCGAAAAATGGTGAAGATGCTCTAGATGGAATGGTGTTTTTGAAATTTGATAAAGATACTTACGATCTAATCGGATGGGTATCCATTGACGGTTTGGGCAATGAGACGCGTGTCGATTTGATCGACATGGAACAAAATATCAAAATAGCACCGCGTTATTTCATACTTGAAGACGATGATGATCGAGACCGTCGCTAAGATAATCCCGCTATCATGGCGGTTTCGATGCATAAACATCAAAGACACACTATAAAATTAATGTATTAGCTATTGTTTTTTACGTTTTTATGTGTCAAATTTATCACGTCAACTCAGTAGTGATCGCTTGGATCCCCCCGCAAGCATATATGAGCGTGACGACTTGTGGATTTTGGAGCTATCCCCTCCCTTACACCACCTCTTTCAGGCGCCTGATTGTACCCCGCAATCAGGCGCTCTTTGTATGTAAATTGCTAAGTTGAGAACTTCCCCTTTCACTACCTTGCCAATTTGCTCGACGCTCCTTAGTTCTACTAGGCATGACAAATATTCGATTGACCTCTTGGAATATCAATTCCGTTCGCCTGCGTATGCCGCGCGTTGCAGATTTCATTGCTCGCGAAAAACCGGATGTTCTCTGCTTACAGGAAATAAAATGTCGAGAGTCCGAATTTCCTCTCAAAGCATTTAAAGAAGCCGGCCTTCCCTATGTTGAAATAGCAGGACAAAAAGGCATGCATGGCGTAGCCATTGGGTCTCGTTACCCATTAGAACGCCTCGATAATCCAGGTTTTTGTATGCGTGATGAAGCGCGAGCAATGTCAGTACGAGTTGGCGGTGTTGAGGTGCATAACCTCTACGTGCCAGCAGGTGGAGATGAGCCAGATCCTGAAATCAACGACAAATTCGCCCACAAATTGGAATTTCTGGCACGAATGGAAAAGCACTATTCAGCACGCGCCAAAGAGGAAAACCCTCTAATTGTTGTCGGTGACATCAATATAGCGCCAGGTGAACACGATGTCTGGTCGCACAAACAATTGTTGAAAGTCGTTAGCCACACGCCTATCGAAGTTGATGCACTCAACAGAATTCTGGATCAGGGTGGTTTCTCAGATATCGCCCGCGTTGATCGTGACGTGAGTGAAAAACTGTATTCTTGGTGGAGCTATCGCGCGCGCGATTGGGAAAAATCCAATAGAGGAAGACGTTTGGATCACATCTGGGCCAACGCAAAAGCAGCCCCCCTCACCGATCCTTCAACATATGAGATCCACAAAAGCGACCGTGGCGGTGAAAAACCATCTGATCACGCGCCAATTACGGTCAATTTAAAGGATGTATCAGCAATTTGATACAGCCTCAATCTGGTTAATTACGTTTGTAGGCGATATCCGCCAGTTTCGGTAATTAGCAAATATGCGTGTTGCGGGTCTGGTTCTATCTTTTGACGCAAACGATAGATGTGTGTCTCTAGAGTATGGGTAGTTACATTTGCATTGTATCCCCAGACTTCTGAAAGAAGTTCATCACGGGCGACTGCTTTGCCTTCCGCGCGATACAGATATTTTAGAATATTAGTCTCTTTCTCGGTCAAACGAATTTTCTTGCCTGCTTCGTCTGTCAGAGACTTCATTGATGGTCTGAATTCGTAAGGTCCAACTTTGAACGTTGCATCTTCGCTCTGTTCAAATGTTCTCAAATGAGCTCTTACGCGCGCCAACAAAACCGTAAATTTAAATGGTTTCCCGACATAATCATTGGCACCTGAATCCAATCCAAGGACCATGTCTGAATCTGAATCTTGCCCTGTTAGCATGATTACCGGCACACGAAGTCCGTGCTTTCGCATCAGTTTGCAAGCGTCCCGGCCATCCATATCTGGCATTTCTACATCTAGAATTACCAGATCCGGGTTTTGAGATTCAGCCTTATTCATACCCTCAATAGCATTTGGGGCCTGAACAATCTTAAAGCCTTCATGCCGTTCAAACTGTTCTGCTAACGCCTCACGTAGGTCATTATCGTCATCAACGATAAGAATGGTCTTGTTCTGCGACACGTTATTCTCCTTAAATAGAAACAGCGCTGAGAATTTAAGTCTTTTATAGAACCTAACTCCTTAAACCTTGATTATAATGTAAGCACGGATATCGAAGGACGAAAGAGATGAAAGACGATTATCACACGATTTTTAACGCATATGAGAATGGCGTGATCACATGGTCTTCCAAAAAATATCGGTGTGCAATTGGAAAATCAGGCGTTATCGCATCCATCGATAAAAGAGAGGGAGACAATAAAAGTCCCTTAGGTGATTGGCCCATACGCCGTGTTTTTTATCGAGCCGACAGAGTCGAAAAACCCGTTACAAAATTGGAAGTCATACAGCTGAACGATCAAATGGGCTGGAGCGATGATCCAAACGATACTGCAAACTACAATACTCTGGTCACACTACCGTATTCTCTCAGTCACGAAAAATTGTGGAGGGAAGATCACGTCTACGATATCATCGTTGAACTTGGATATAATGACAGTCCACCCGTTATTGGCATGGGTAGTGCTATATTCATGCACATAAAACGCAATGATTATGAAGGAACTGAAGGATGCGTTGCGCTCTCTATAGAACACCTTCGAGAGCTATTACATCACGCAAAACCCGGTGATATCGTTAGAATAAGCTCAGTATAACTTTTATTGGCTAGATACACGCTCGCCAAATAATGCAGAACCAACCCTTACATGCGTTGCGCCGTGTGCAATAGCCAGCTCAAAGTCGCTGCTCATTCCCATAGAAAGCTGGGTCAGGCCATTTCGGTCGGCAATCTCTTTTAACAGCGTAAAATATGGTTCTGCTGGTTGCACATTTGGTGGAATACACATGAGACCAGATAAAGGCAGTTCATATTCATTGCGGACTGATTTTATAAAGGCATCCGTTTCTGAAGGTAAGACACCTGATTTTTGAGTTTCTTGTCCAATATTGACCTGAATAAATAGCTCGGGACATTTCCCTGATTTTTCTGCCGCTTTCGCCAGAGATTTAGCTAATTTAGGGCGATCTAGCGTCTCTATCACATCAAACAGTACCACTGCATCTTCGGATTTATTTGTTTGAAGCGGACCTATTAAACGCAATTGAATATCAGGATGTTTTTCAATCCGATCTTTCCATCTTTTTTGAGCTTCCTGAACCCTATTTTCTCCGTATACACGCTGGCCTGTTGCAAGCATGGCTTCAATTCGGTTATCTGGTTGTACTTTGGAAACCGCTGTCAAACATATAGTTTCAGGATCGACACCGTTTGAAATGGCCGCCTTTTCAATACTCAACAATATTTGAGCGCGACGTTCGGAAATAGACAGATCAGGTAATTGCTTCATGAATATTGTTGAACCGCAAACATCGAATAATCGCAAGCTTTACACCTCAATACGATCCCATCTTTTGTCAGTGCCCTTTCAAAAAGGAGGAAAACAACTGCCTGCGTTTTTTTTCGTCACAGACCCTAAAAGAACGCCCGACCCTATCTCGATTGCACGAAAACTCCCTAAGGGATCTGGAATTTTATTTAGGCATTTTGGGTTGGAAAATCGGTTTGAAGTTGGGCTTAAATTATCTAAAATATCAAAAGCGCGGGAACTTAAATTATTTGTTTCCTACGATGCCAATCTTGCGAAATGCACCAAAGCTGATGGAATGCACTGGCCTAAGTCAAAAGTATTCTTGAAAAAACGTAGTCAATTCAAGAATTACATGCATTCAAGCTCAGCTCACACACATCGCCAAATTCGTACCGCCTTACAAAATGATTTTGACGCTTGTTTCGTTTCGTCAGTTTTTGAAAGCCAGAGTTCAAGTGCACCTACCGCGATGGGTGCAACTAAGTTTAGATTTTTATGCCAGAACTCCGGCATTCCAATTTACGGTTTGGGCGGAATTACTTCAAATAACGCCACAAAAATTACTAAACATGCGGGAATTGCAGCAGTATCAGGATTCGAATTTTAAAAATTTAGAGTTTTATTAGAAAGAAAAAGCAGACTCGATACGAATACCGGTCTCATTTTCTTGATCATCCCAACGAGATGCATCCTTAGACAGTTGTTCACCGCCTACGCTAATTCCACCACCAATACGGAAACGTGGAGAAAATTGATAAAACGCACCAGCTGAAATTTCTTCGCCTGGCAAAATATGAACATCATCACCTTGGCGACGCGTCATGTCCAATGTCAGACCCCAACGACCTTTACCGCCCCAGACCAATCCAAATTCGTCTGTTTCAGTGGTCGGCGCTACCAATAGAGATTGAGAATCGAAATTTTTGTCAGCCCGATAAACAAAACTCTCATACCATTTAATAGGTGCAGCCGGCTTAACATCTGTCACAATTGCAGGCGCATCTGCTTTAACAGGCTCATCAGCCCAAGCAGGTGCAGCAATCAATGCAGCAGATATAAAAAGACCAGCGAAAAGTTTCATTTCAACCCAGTTAAAATTTTATGCGTTCCAAACACCTTGATACTATCTAAAATGGATATCGCAAAGTGCAATCCATTCAAAACTCCGAAATAATGATTAAATTTTCATTAAGTGTTACTCATATCTCACAATCAGCTCAAATTGCAGACCATCGCCACCTAACTTTTCAGTTGCAATCTTAGATTCACTGGAAAAATAAGAAATTCCCAAATTAACATATTCATTCAAGGCTTTAGATGTACCTACGGCCCAGTTTGTGCCTTTCAGAGCTAGAAAATCGTCTTTCGCGTTTCCGTATTCAGCAGCAAAGGTCCAGTCTTCAACAGAGCGACTTACCCCTACTTCTACAGCTGAATAATCTCCTCCACCTGCAGCAGCACTGTTATTTGATGAAAGGTAACGAAGCCCTGACTTCCAGTTCCCTTTTTCAATTTCTAGCCCAGCACCAATCGCTTCATAATTTTGAAAAATAGCGTTCTCTAAATCCATATCGGCAAATGTCGACGTGAGCCCAAGCCGCAAACGAACATCAGAATCGCGGAAATAATGGGAATAGGAAGCACCCACTTCATAAACGTTTTTCAACCCCGTCCGGCGTGAGTCAAAATCGATACCCCGCGCATCAGATTCGGGCGTAAATGATGCACCAACTCTCAGCCCTAAAATGCGTGGCGATATATAAGAAACTTTGGCACTAGGACCAGTCACATCATTTCTAGCGCGGACAACAGAAGAAGAGATGGAATTTAGTCTGGGACTATTAAGACTTCCATATCGTAAAACTTTAGGCGGTCTTGCATCTAAACGGACTGCAGCGCCTATATCCCGACCGATACTCACCTCTCCCCAGCCAAACTTCACATTCATATATGCACTTTGAATTGAACCGTAAGGATCGTCATCGCTCAGCCGATCGGAAATAGAAATTCCCGTTGTAGGAGAATGCACTTCCGCCAATTCAGGTGATAATCCTGACATCAGTTCAGAAATTTGGATTTCTCCTGCAAATCCTTGGCGAGCTTGATTATCTTTTTGCAGTCTTAATTCACCTGCAAATCCTACTATAACGCCGTTATCAAAATAATGTTTTTTCTCAACACCAACCCCTATTTCGCTTGTGAAATTTTGAGAAGATGCGAGCCCTATTTCGTTTGTGAGATCGCCTAGAAAAACACCTTCAGCATTGAAAGAAAAAGAATTTTCATCCGCAATTGCAGGGCTTGAGAATATACCAAGACCAAACACACTTAACGTAACTCTAGACACCCAAGTCGTGTTTTTCATCTTCTCAATATTCCTTTAGTCATGCTAAAATCATCGCGAAATGAACCAATAAACCTCTTAATGCCTAAAACTTATCGCATTGACCAGTCATCTCAACACTTGCGCCATAGTGCATGTGCCCGCTAATGAAGAACTATAAAACGGTGCAACACTTCGCGCCTCTAACATGGAGTTAAGGCATATGGCCTCTGTAAAGATCACCAGCTTAGCTATTTTGGCAGCGTCTCTGGCGGCGACAGGCTGCTCATCCACAGGCGGTTCCGGCGAAGCTGCTGTAAAAAAAGTAAGTTCAAACAGTAAGCAACAGGCTGGTATTGGTGTAAATGCATTCCTTTGGAGAGCATCACTAGATACAATTAGTTTCATGCCACTAAAATCCGCTGACCCTTATGGCGGCGTGATTAACTCTGACTGGTACGCAAATCCTGAACAACCGGATGAGCGTTTTAAAACAACCGTATACATTCTAGATACACGTCTTAGAGCAGATGGAGTAACGGTTGCGGTACAAAAAGAAGTTCTAGTCAACGGCAACTGGCAGACTGCTAGCGTAGACGAAGGTACGGGCATCGCATTGGAAAATGCGATATTGAGCCGTGCACGTGAGCTACGCCTGTCTTCTATCCAAGACTAAACCGAGTAATTACGTTTTACGGATTTACGTTCAACACATTTAAATAAAACTTACGCCGGCATCCAACGATGTCGGCGTTAAAGCAACTAAAACCAAATTAAAGAAGGCCAAGGCCATGCCTTGGTAACGGAAGGCGAATAATGGTCTCGCGATACAATGCACGCGAAGTGGAACCCAAGTGGCAAAAAGCATGGGCTGATGCAGAAGTGTTTGAAGCAAAGTCCCCTGCTGAAGCAGGCGATATGCCAAAAGCTTACGTCCTTGAAATGTTCCCCTACCCATCTGGCCGCCTTCACATGGGACACGTCAGAAATTACGCTATGGGTGATGTCGTTGCCCGTTTTCACATGTCGAACGGATACAATGTACTCCACCCAATGGGATGGGATGCTTTTGGAATGCCTGCCGAAAACGCGGCTATGGAAAAAGGTGCACAACCAGGCGTCTGGACGCACGAAAACATAGACGCAATGAAAGAGCAATTTGCTCCCCTAGGGCTTTCACTTGATTGGAAACGTGAATTTGCGACGTGTGACGCAGAATACTATGGCCAACAACAAAAAATCTTTCTGAAGTTCTGGGAGAACGATTTAGTTTACCGGAAAATATCAAAAGTAAACTGGGACCCGGTAGACAATACGGTTCTGGCCAATGAACAAGTAATCGACGGCAAAGGCTGGCGCTCTGGTGCCGAAGTCGAGCAACGCGAGCTTGAACAATGGACAATGAAGATCACGCACTACGCCGAAGATCTTCTAAAAGGCCTTGAGACTTTAAACCGCTGGCCCGAAAAAGTCCGGACTATGCAGGCCAACTGGATTGGCAAAAGTCTGGGTGCCACGTTTAAGTGGCCTTTCGTAGGCTCAGCTCCTGATGGTTATGACGACGGTATTGAGGTGTTTACGACACGCCCAGATACTTTGTATGGCGCTAGTTTTGTGGCGCTAGCACCTGATCATCCAATTACAAAAGCACTTGCAGCAGAAAACCCTGCGATTGCTGACTTCATCAAAGAAGCTGCCAAAGGCGGAACAACAGAAGAAGCTATCGAAAAAGCACCTAAACTCGGTGTTGATCTTGGCTTGAAAGTTAAACACCCATTCAATCCAGAATGGGAAATTCCTGTTTGGTCCGCAAACTTTGTACTTTCAACATATGGATCGGGCGCTGTGTTTGGTTCACCAGCGGGTGACCAACGAGATTTAGACTTTGCTCGCAAGTATGACTTGCCCGTCGTACCAGTTGTGCTTCCGCCAGACACTGACGAAACTAGCTACGCGATTGAAAATGAAGCTTATACCGGACCTGGTAAACTCATCAATTCTGACTTTTTAGATGGTTTAAGTACTGAAGAAGGCATCAAAGCCGCTATTTCAAAATTGGAAAAGCTTGGACTTGGAACTTCCTCAACGACTTATCGTCTTCGAGATTGGGGTGTTTCCCGCCAACGTTATTGGGGTTGCCCTATTCCTGCAATTCGCTGTGACGATTGTGGTGTTGTTCCTGTTCCAGAAGACCAGCTGCCTATTACCTTGCCTGATGACCCTGACTTCTCCGAGCCAGGTAATCCCTTGGATCGTCATCCAACGTGGAAATATACAAGCTGTCCTAAATGTGGAAAAGATGCCACGCGAGAAACCGATACGCTTGATACCTTTATGGATTCATCTTGGTATTTTGCACGTTTCTGTGATTCAGATTCATCCGAACCTGTGAATAAAGAAGCCGCAAGTTATTGGCTACCAGTCGACCAATATATTGGTGGTGTTGAACACGCCATTCTACACCTTCTTTACTCGCGCTTCTTTACGCGCGCCATGCATGATTGTGGGTTGGTCGACCTACCAAATGGTGAGCCGTTCGCCGGCTTATTCACGCAAGGTATGGTCACTCACGAAACGTATAAATCATCAGAAGGAAAATGGTTGTCTCCTGATCATATCGACGTGAAAGAAGGAATAACTTTTGAAATCTCAACAGGAAAACCAGTAACAATTGGTTCCATTGAGAAGATGTCTAAGTCCAAAAAGAACGTTGTAGACCCAGCAACAATCATTTCTGACTATGGTGCTGACGTCGCCCGTTGGTTCGTTTTATCAGACTCTCCACCTGAACGCGACGTTGAATGGACTCAATCAGGTGCTGAAGGTGCTTGGAAATTCATCCAGAAATTGTGGGCTTTAGCAGCAGCGGCTCCAGCTGATGATGATGAAAAAGTAACTGAAGGCCCAGCTCTTGAATTGCTCCGCACCACACACAAAACAATTGATGGTGTAACACGCGGAATAAAAGAGTTCCGGTTCAACACCTCGGTTGCTCAAATTCACGAATTTGCGAATGCACTAAAGAAAGCTGAGAACGCTAAAGGACCAGGCATTGCAACGGCAAGAAGGTTTGCACTTAAAACGCTTGCGCAACTTGTTTCACCTTTCGCGCCGCACGTTGCAGAAGAAAGCTGGGCTTCGCTTGGTGGTGACGGACTTGTTACGAGTGCGCCTTGGCCAATAGCAGACCCTAAGCTTATGTCTTCAGACACTCTTACGCTTCCGGTCCAGGTCAACGGAAAAAAACGTGGAGAAATTCAAGTTGATAAATCTGCTGACAAATCTACAATAGAAGAAATAGCGCTTTCGGACCCAAAGGTCGCCGCATTCTTAGCTGACAAAACGGTCAAAAAGATCATCGTTGTTCCAGGAAGAATTGTGAATATAGTTATATCATGACCCAGAAGCGCTTCATCGTATCTTCGATAATCCTTGCATTATCCTGCTTTCACCTATCGGCTTGCGGCTTTCAGCCCGTATATGGATCGATGGACGCCGCTAATGGTCCTATTAAAGTCCTTGAGATAGAAGGCCGAATAGGTCACCGCTTGAGACAGGAATTATCCAGAACGCTGGGTAGTGGTTTACCCGGTGTTGAAAGCGGTGCGTTTTTAACAGTCACTGCGCGCGAAAACCTCCAACGTCTGAATCTAAAATCAAACGTTGGTGTCTCAAGAACAAATATTATCGCGAGCGCTAGCTATACACTTCGTAGTGTTGAAGGTGAAATATTACTCTCAGGAAGAGTTCAATCCGAGACTGCCTATGATGTGGCCAATTCCGAGTTTGGCGATATTGAACTTCAAACGGATGCAAGAGAACGGGTCGCTTATTTGTTGGCAAGACGCCTGCAAGAGCAACTCACCCTAGACGCAACTTCCGCCCGTCAGGAAGAACAAATGCAAAATGCAGTTGATCAGGAGGAGCTTGCTAGACAAGAAAAAGCCCTCGACCCTGACAGTGAAGCGCAAAGCATTCGAGACGAGTTGGATCGTATTCAGTGATTTTAATTAGCGATAAAGCACTCGCTTTTTGCAAAAGGCCCAAAGCCGGAATTAAAATCGTCATGGGTTTCAGCGAAGACTTGGGCATTGCATCAGATGCCCTAACTAGCTTGATAAATAAATGGCAATCACTTGAAGACAATGAACTGGAAGTTCTTCGCCTTCAAGAAGAAGAAATAAAGCGAGACCCTGCTCTACTCTTGGATCATTTAACTGCTGTGTCTCTTTTGGGCGGCAAAAAGGCTCTAAGGATAAGGCTTACGAATGAAAGCCTCGCAAAACAGTTTATTGCGCTCGTCGACGATATCGCATCAGGGCAATTATATCCTGAGAATTACCTGATAGTAGAAGCGCCCGAACTGAAAAAGAAATCTAAGTTACGCGAATCTTTTTCGGCATCTCCCGATGTTGTTTGCTTACAATTCTTTGCGGAATCAGAAGCCCAAACATTTGAATATATCCAACATCGTTTAAGTGAAGACAAAGTCCAAATAGACAAGGACGCTCTGGAACAATTTGCGTCAGAACTTCCAGGTGATCGTCGTTTGGCAAATGCAGAAATTGAAAAACTTAGCCTTTATGCATTTGAACTCAATCGTTCAATTGCTATAGATGATATCAAACTCGTGTGTGCCACTGAGCAACCAAGAGGTGCTGACGATGCTGCCGACGCAGCGCTTGCCGGAAATGTATCCGAGGCCAACAAGTCGCTGGATAGATATTTGGAAGCAGGCGGTTCTGCTATTTCAGCACTTAGAACCCTTCATTTCAGATTATTGAGAGTTATCGACGCTCAATCTGGTGCTCGTTATTTAAGGCCACCCGTCTTTGAAAAAGAGCGCCCAGCCTTCAACAAAATGCTTAGGGATTGGGATTCAATGCGCGCCAATCGCGCGCTCTCAGTCTTATATTCGGCAGAGAAAGCCTGCAAACAAGCAGGCGTATCAACAGAAGCAATTCTCAAAATCGTAGTCGATAGATTTAGCAAACGACAAATCTAGCACTCAAGTGTTAGAGGCAAAGCTCTCTATCGAGGATTTCTAGCCGACGTCAGGCGGCGGCAAACATCATCAAGCTGTTCCAATTGTGTGTATTGGATTTTGATTTCGCCACCTTTTGATCCCTTGTGCTTTATCTCTACATTCAAGCCCAAGGCATGTGCCAAGTCAGATTCTAGTGCTTCAGTGTCCACGTCCTTGCTACCCGAAGAAGTCGACTTAGCTTTTACCTTGTCTCCAGCTTCAGACTGCATTTTGAATTTATGTGAGAGTTTTTCAGCATCTCTTACCGATAGACCGTTTTTAACCACCCGTTCAATCACCAGCATTGGATCAGGTGCACCCAATGCTGCTCTAGCATGACCAGCACTTAATTGACCTTCACGGACTAGATCACGAGCTTCGTCTGGCAAGTTTAAAAGTCTAAGTGTATTGGCGATATGCGGACGGCTTTTACCGACATGTTCAGCCAACATATCCTGCGTACGACCAAAACGCTTTATGAGTGATTGGTAGGCCTCAGCTTCCTCCAGTGGATTAAGGTCGGCACGCTGAACATTTTCAATCACACCAATCTCAAGAACTTCCAGCTCATCAAGATCCTTGATAACCGCAGGAACTGTTCTTAGACCAGCTCTTGTCGCTGCGCGCCAACGACGCTCACCAGCAACGATTTGGTACTTACCTTCCAACTTCGGGTCAGGCCTAACAAGAATGGCCTGCAAGACACCCTTAGTACGGATAGAAGCTTCAAGTTCCGCTAGATCTTCTTCTCTAAATGTTTGTCTTGGCTGATTAGGGTTTGCAGAGATAGACTTTATAGGAATCTCAGAAGCATTTAACTTCCCCATACCAGACGGCTTAGCGCTTGATGACTTTTTAGACGTAGATTCAGATTGCAATGCCTGCTCACCAATAAGGTCCATCAGCCCGCGCCCAAGGCGTGAGTTTTTTGGTTTGGCTACAGCATCTTCTTTTTTTCTATCGTTAGCCAATTTTATGCGCGCTCCCGTTCTCTTTGAATCAATTCACTCGCCAACTTAATGTAAGCTTCACTTCCACTACACTTATGATCATAAAGTAGTGCGGGCTTACCAAAGCCAGGTGCTTCTGAAAGTCTTACATTGCGAGGTATTACCGTCTCATAAACTTTGGACCCAAAGAATGACCGTACATCTGCTTCCACTTGTGAAGATTGAGCCTGCCGCTTGTCATACATCGTCAAAACAATCCCTTGGATTTCCAGTTCGGAATTCAACGCTCCTCTAACAACTTCAATCGTTCTTAGAAGCTGGCTGAGGCCTTCCATGGCGAAAAACTCTGTCTGCAAGGGCACCAATACAGCGTCACAGCCTGTCATCGCATTTATCGTCAATGAGCTTAGCGAAGGCGGACAATCAATAAGAACGAAATCATATTCTTCGCACTCACCATTATCTGCTGCTTCCCGATACGCATCCATAGCGTCTTTAAAGCGATATGAACGTCTTGGGTCGTCAGAAAGCTTAGTCTCGACGCCCGATAAATTCTCGTCGCCAGGTACTATATGCAAACGAGGAATAATGGTTTCTTTGCACGCAGACCGGATGTCGCATCCATCAATAATAACATCATAAGCAGTCAAATCCCGCTCAGATGGCGGGATGCCCAGACCAGTGGATGCATTCCCTTGCGGATCGAAATCGATTAGCAAAACTTTACGGCCAGCAGCTGCCAATGCCGTTCCTAAATTTATAGAGGTCGTGGTTTTCCCAACGCCTCCTTTTTGGTTCGCGACTGCGATAATGCGTGTGCTCATGGATTTCGCCGGGTAAGTCCTTTAACGACCAGAATACGACCTTCGGTATGACTAAAACTCTCGTGAAGCTGGTAGTCGAACTCCCAGTCAGACTGGGCAGACTCTATTTCCTGCATCACTTCTTTTCCTTTTAGGAATACACAGCTCGCCTTATTGGCGAGGAATCTCTCACTATATTCGTAGAGTTGGGGCAATGATGCAAGCGCTCTTGAGGTTACATGATTGAAAGTTTCACGTGAAACAGCTTCAATTCTCGAATTTTCTACAGAAATATTCAAATTTGCTTCGCGTGCAGCCGCGCGAAGGAAGGCACATTTCTTTCCAGCAGCCTCGACCAGTGTGAACTTCTCTTCCGAATCAGCTGAGGCACACGCCATAATCAAAGCTGGAAAGCCCGCGCCAGATCCTAAATCAATCCACTTCAAAGCATCCTTATCACGATACTGATAGACTTGAAGGGAATCCAATATATGGCGACGCCACAAACGAGCGCGCTCCATTGGGCCGATAAGGTTGTGCGTCTTACGCCACTTATCCAATACGCCAACCACAATGTTGATCTTCTCAAATGTTTCACGTGAAACATCTAAATAGTCAGATAGGTCTTTCGAACGAAAACCATCTTCATCAATGTCTGAAGCAATCATCAACCAGCGGCTCTCTGTGCGCGTTTTACATGCGCTAGTAATGCAGTGATTGCACCAGGGGTAACACCCTCAATCCGACTAGCCTGACCCAGTGTTAATGGACGTATTGTTTCCAGCTTGGAGCGCACTTCATTAGATAATCCGCCAACAAGGCTATAATCCAATTCCAACGGTAGTTTGAGTTTTTCGTCTTTCTGGAAAGATTCAATATCTGCTTTCTGACGATCCAAATAACTCGCATAGATCGCCTCAATTTCCATTTGCTCTTGGACAGGCTTAGCTAACGTCTCGATCTCTGGCCACTTTCTTACAAGCGTATCTAGATTTATTTCCGGATAGGAAAGCAATTCAAAAGCTGAACGACGACGACCATCCTGCGTTATCTTTATACCTACAGCTTTAGCTTCATTCGGTGTCATGGATAAAGCAGTCAGTAATTCCCTAGCGCTTTCTAGGGAAGATGTTTTCTGACGGTATGCACCACTACGCTCATCACCAACAATACCCCAGTTTATACCCATTTGAGTAAGACGCTGATCAGCATTGTCAGCTCTTAAGGATAACCGGTATTCAGCGCGAGATGTAAACATGCGATAGGGCTCTGAGACACCTCGTGTCACCAGATCGTCAATCATCACACCTATATATGCTTGAGACCGATCGAGAACTGCTGGCTCCAATCCGTTCAAGGAACGCGATGCATTTAAGCCAGCCATCAGTCCTTGAGCACCAGCCTCTTCATATCCAGTTGTGCCGTTTATCTGACCAGCCAGATAAAGCCCCGAAAGCTTTTTGACTTGAAGGTCAGCCGTCAACTCACGAGGGTCTACATAGTCATATTCGATTGCATAGCCATATTGAAGAACTTTGACGTTCTCCAGACCCTTCATGGTTCTTAGAAACTTATCTTGTACTTCGGCAGGCAAAGACGTTGAAACACCGTTTGGATAGACGTTATCGTCATCCAAACCTTCAGGTTCCAGAAACACCTGATGCTGATTTCGATCCGCAAAGCGAGTGACTTTATCTTCAATGGATGGACAATACCGTGGGCCTTTACCAGATATCGCGCCTGAAAAAACAGCGGACTGTCTGATGTTCTCATTGATTACACGATGCGTTTCTTCATTCGTATATGTCATCCCGCATTCTATTTGCGGTACTTCAATTTTATCTGTCAAAAATGAAAATGGTACAGGGACTTCATCAGCAGGCTGCATTTCTAATGCAGTCCAGTCTATTGAGTTTTTGTCCAATCGAGCTGGCGTACCTGTTTTCAAACGCCCCATATTTAATTCAAGAGCGTATAACCGCTTTGATAATTCTTTTGCTGGTTGGTCACCCACACGACCGGCCGGTATGCGTTCGTCTCCACGGTGAATAATACCGTCTAGGAAAGTTCCTGTCGTGAGCACAACAGCACGCGATTTGTATTCTTGGCCGCTTTCTCCAAGGACACCAGCGACGCGATTGTCGTCGATGATGAGATCGTCAACACCATCTTCAATGACGGTAAGATTTTCTTGCCTATTCACAGCGTCTTGAACAGCGTTTCTGTAGAGCTTTCTATCTGCTTGGGTTCTGGGGCCTTGGACAGCTGGGCCTTTAGAGCGGTTTAGAAGACGAAACTGAATTCCACCCTTATCTGCAGCACGGCCCATTATTCCATCTAAAGCATCTATCTCTCTAACAAGGTGACCTTTGCCCAATCCGCCGATAGCTGGATTGCAGGACATTTCCCCAATTGTAGAAGCCTTATGAGTTATAAGCGCTGTGTTGGACCCATGACGTGCAGCAGCTGCAGCAGCCTCCACACCTGCATGTCCACCACCCACAACAATAACATCAAATTGCGTACTCATAACTTCCTTCCAATAGACAAGGCCTTGGATGTAGTGAGTATAGACCTATTCGTCGAGTGCAGAAATGTAAAATTGATCCGTTTGTTTCACGTGAAACATCATTTACCGATACAGAATTCACCAAAGATACGATCTAAAACATCCTCTGAATCTATCTCACCAGTGATTTTTCCGATATCTCTTGCTGCCAATCTTATGTCTTCAGCGATAAGATCAGCTGGCAAATCGCGCTGCAAGCCCGTCAGACCATGCGAGAGGTTATCTTTGGCGGACATGAGTAATTCTTTGTGCCGCTGACGCGAGACCAGCGGCGCAGATTCACCTGTCGACATTCGATCGACGACGACTGATGTAAGCTTTTCTTTGATCGCCAACGCTGAGTCTTTTTCCTTTAAGCTCACTTGGATGTTTTCAAGATCAACATCGCCATCTAATGTTTGTGTCGATGGTTTTACAGACGTTTCTAGATCAGTTTTATTTTGAACAAGAAGATCTCCGGATCTTGCAATGCTCAAGTCTGGACAGGTCTGATCCACACCATAAAGGAATATCCGAAGGTCGCTTTCTTCAGCACGTTTAAGCGCACGTTTTACGCCTTCTGCTTCAATTTCATCATTCGTATCTCGAAGGCCTGCAGTATCTGATAACCAGACAATATAGCCTGCAAGCTCTAGTCTTACCTCAACAATATCCCGCGTTGTCCCGGCGATATCGGATACGATCGCTGCATCACGACCTGCAAGCGCGTTCATCAACGTTGATTTACCCGCATTGGGAGGTCCGATAATCGATACCTTGAAACCATCTCTAACTGCTAATCCAGCACCAGAAGCCTTTATCGCTTTTTCTATCTGCGAAACTAGTGATGTCACAATTGGATAAGCACGGCTATCTATCCCGCTTGGAACGTCATCTTCATCTGGAAAATCAATGGCTGCATCAAGAGAAGCCATTGCATTTATAAGTTCCGTTCGCCAAGCCATACACTGTGAATGAAAAGCACCATCATATTGTTGAATAGCTTGGCGGCGTTGAGCTTCCGTTTCAGCGTCTATGAGATCACCAATAGCTTCTGCTTTAGTGAGATCCATACGGCCGTTCTCGAATGCACGTCGTGTAAACTCTCCAGGTTCTGCTAAACGACATTTCTTTGTCGAAAGGCAAGCGTCTAAAACAGCTGATACAATTGCTGTTCCGCCATGTAAGTGTAGCTCAACTACATCTTCGCCAGTAAAGCTATTTGGACCAATCATATAAGCAGCAAGTGCTTCATCCATAGGATCATTCTTAGAAATGTCTGTTGGGTGAAAAAGGGTTCTCAAGGCGAGCTTATGAGAACTCGGTAATTGAATACCTGTGATTTCGACAAGTATGTCTGATGAGTTCGGACCAGATAGTCGTATGACAGACACACCGGCTTTTCCTGATGCACTCGCTAATGCGCAAATAGTGTTTGAACTCATTTTACATTTCCAGACATTTTATGTTTCACGTGAAACAAACGCTATTTGCAAAGCTCTAGCAGCTTATCTTTTTGGGCATTTCTAAAGCCTAGGACAATTTCGTCATTTATATCAAAAAGAGGACGTTTCATTAGGCTTGGGTTTTCTTTTAACAATGCAACCGCTTTAGCAGGATCAATATCCGACTTGGCAGTTTCTCCCAAACTTCTCCAAGTCGTGCTGGCTTTGTTGATTGCTTTATCCCAGCCAAGTTTATCAACATACTTTGCTAAATCTGACTCTGAAACACCATCAGCTTTTACATCTCTGTATTCAAACTGGATCCCATTCTCATTCAGCCATTTCTGAGCTTTGCGGCAAGTGTCGCACGATTTTAAACCTGTCATTATGAGCATATCGATTGTCCAGTAATTTAAGTTGGATACAAAAATGGGATGATACGTATATGTACCATCCCATTTGAAATCAAATTATCTTGAAGTCTAGTTTTTCATAGACTCGAAGAATTCCGCGTTATTCTTCGTTTGCTTCAATTTATCAAGCAAGAATTCGATCGCATCCTGTGCGCCCATTGGGTTGAGGATACGACGAAGAATATAGACTTTCTGAAGATCTTTTTGCTGCATAAGAAGCTCTTCCTTACGCGTACCTGACTTAAGAATATCAATAGCAGGGAAGACGCGTTTATCAGCGATCTTACGTTCAAGAACGATTTCAGAGTTACCCGTACCTTTGAACTCTTCAAAGATAACTTCATCCATACGAGAACCAGTATCGATAAGTGCAGTCGCAATAATTGTGAGTGAACCACCTTCTTCAATGTTACGAGCAGCACCAAAGAAACGTTTTGGGCGTTGAAGGGCGTTTGCATCCACACCACCGGTAAGAACTTTACCAGATGACGGTACAACAGTGTTGTAAGCACGACCAAGGCGCGTAATGGAATCGAGCAGGATAACAACATCGCGACCATGTTCTGCGAGACGTTTTGCTTTCTCGATGACCATCTCAGCAACTTGAACGTGACGTGTCGCAGGCTCATCGAATGTAGATGAGATAACCTCACCACGCACAGAGCGCTGCATGTCTGTTACTTCTTCTGGGCGTTCATCAATTAGAAGAACGAGAAGATAACATTCTGGGTGATTTTCTGCGATTGATTGTGCGATGTTTTGAAGAAGAACTGTTTTACCAGTTCTTGGTGGCGCAACGATTAGAGAACGCTGACCTTTACCAATTGGGGCGACGATATCAATAACGCGGCCTGAACGATCCTTGCGGGTTGGATCTTCAATCTCGATATTAAAACGCTCTTCTGGATAAAGCGGTGTTAGATTATCGAAGTGAACTTTATGTTTTACTTTTTCCGGCGCTTCAAAGTTAACTGACTCGACTTTTACAAGCGCAAAATAACGTTCGTCATTTTGTGGCGCTCTGATTTCGCCTTCAACTGTATCACCTGTACGCAAACCCATACGACGGATTTGTTGCGGGCTTACATAGATATCATCTGGACCAGGCAAATAGTTTGACTGTGGGGATCTAAGAAAACCAAATCCATCAGACAATACTTCGACAACACCGCCACCAACGATTTCGATATCGTGTTCTGCTAACTCTTTTAATATAGCAAAAAGCAATTCCTGAGTACGCAATGAAGAAGCATTTTCGACTTCATACTTTTCAGCGAAAGCTAGCAAATCTGTAGGGGATTTTTGTTTAAGTTCCGCGAGCGTCATACGCTCAAGGGTTTCAGTCTCTGACATGAACCAATTTATCTTTTTCTATGAGTAACTAAATTACGAAGTTGGAAGAAGAACGGGCGAATGCCCACGCAAAATTCGTAACGGAAAGAATATCCGCTTAAATTCTCTTCATCATAAATTTAGGCAAATGTCAACAAATTCTAAACGTTCACTCTTTCGAAAAACGCTCGTCTCAATCAATTAGATTGTAAATGGTTCAACTACCACCATTATCACTGCGACAATCGCCAACAGGAAAGGTATTTCATTTAGAATCCTAAGCTTTTTGGACGACATATTAGTGCCTTGCGCAATCTCTTTCTTATGCAGTCCAATAAAATATCCATGGCTTCCAGATATAAGTACAACACTCGCAATCTTAACCCAGAACCAGGGCTGAGCACTAAAGCTTTCCCAATTTAAATGCGCCAGCGTCAAACCAAAAACCCAAGTCAAAATCATCATGGGTGTCAGGATAATTTTTCTCAAACGCGTTATAGCCAAATCCATAGTTTCAACTAATTGCTGATTTTCACGGCCTTCTATCCGATAAACAATTAGACGCGGCAGCATAAGCATTCCAGCCATCCAGGCTATGACACAAATAATGTGCCCGGCTCGAAACCATTCATAAGGCATATCAGTATCCTAAACTTCAAAATTAGTGTTTGGACATTTCGACCAATTCTTAGGGCAAATTCGCGTATCACTGGATGATAAAATATCCGTTTTGCTTAGCACAGCACTTTTCACAAGCGATGCCAGACTGGATATAAACTCTTCAGCTATTCCCAACGCAGGCGCACGCAAATAAACTTTGATACCTGCTTCGTCTGCAAGTTCAGCATATTCATCGTCTAGTTCAACCAGCGTTTCAATATGTTCGGATACAAAAGCAATGGGGCTAACCAAAAGGTTTTTACCCTCAGCTCCAGCCTTTTTAATGGAATCGTCTGTAGATGGTCCAATCCATTCCAACGGACCCACTTTCGACTGGTAACAAATTTCAACTTCCCAATTGCTTGGGAGCTTGTCTTTAACAGCCGCACAAGTTTGTTCGACTTGCCATTGATATGGATCACCGTCATCAACAACTTTTTTAGGCAATCCATGCGCTGACAACAATACGCGCAAATTATCTGGGGAACCGCTATCTCTCCAAGTCGAAATCAATTTTTCAACATGGGCATTGATCAATTTTTCTTCAGTTGGATAGCAACAAATAGTTGCCGCCGATGTACCACCAGCCTTTTTCCATGCTTCGATAGATGATCCCGATGTCGTCGTTGAAAATTGAGGATATAACGGCAAGAGAATAGTTTTCTCCGGTTTGAACTCCTCTACGGCCTTTACCGCTTCATTTGTGAACGGGTTCCAATACCGCATCGCTATGAAACAGCGTGCATCCAATCCTTTTTCCTTTAAGGATTTTTCCAATGCATCTGCTTGCTTTTGCGTTTCCGGTAAAAGTGGGAACGCTCCACCCATCTTTGCGTAGTTTTCTTTGGCTTCATTAGCGCGCGTTGAAGAAATAAATTTAGCCAGCATCCAACGTATTGGATTTGGTGCTCCGATAATTGCCTTATCGCTAAAAAGATTAAACAAAAAAGGTTGGACGGCATCCAAACTATCAGGACCGCCTAAATTAAATAAAACAACTGCTACGCGCATTAATAATTCCTAAGTTTCTCGAATAACGCGCACAGCACGTTCAACATTCTTAATAGGTGTTTGAGGCGTCACACCATGACCTAAATTAAATATGTGAGGTCGGTTCTTAAAAGCTGATTTAATCTCTCTTATGCGATTATCCATCCCATCTCCACCAGCAATCAATCTTAAAGGGTCAAGATTTCCTTGAACCGGAAACCCTTCTGGTAGTACCTTATTTACCCATTCGACAGGTAGTGCTGTATCAAGTCCGACCGCGGTAGCACCAGTTTGTGCTGCATAAGGCACCAGCATGGCGCCAGAACCCCGTGGGAAACCGATGATTGGTTGTGTAACGCCAAGCTCACGAACGCGCTGTATGAGCTTCTGAGTAGGTTTAATTACCAATCTAAGCATCGAGTCTTCTGCTAAACCTTCAGCCCAGCTATCAAAAATCATCAATACATCAGCACCAGCATCAGCTTGAGCTTTCAGATAATACGCTGTTGTTTCCACAAGAATATCCAATATTGCGTCTAAATCTTCTGGTTCTTGATACGCTTTTAATCTGGAAACGGATTTATCAGTTCCGCCTTTTCCTTCAATTGCATAAACAGCAACAGTCCATGGCGCCCCTGCAAACCCTATAAGTGTTGTTTCAGAAGGTAACTGCGTTTTCACACGAGATACTGTTTCGTATACGGGAGACATACGATCCAACAATTTCTCTAAAGGATATTTATCGAGGTCTGCCGCGCTAGCCGCTGGATCTAATTGTGGACCTTCACCTTTTACAAAGCGAACATTTCGTCCCATCGCATCCAAAATTAGGAGAATATCTGCAAACAATATGGCGCCATCCATATTGTATCTTCTTATAGGTTGAAGTGTTGCTTCAGTGGCTAAAGATGGAGAATAGCAAAAATCAAGAAAGTCCTTGGCACGACTACGTAGTTCGAGATATTCTGGTAAGTGTCTCCCAGCCTGACGCATCATCCATACTGGAGGAGATTTATAAATTTTGCCGTTTAGCGTTTCGAGCAATTTTTTTTCAGGCTGTGCCACTTAGACTCTTTCCTTTAAATTCTTTTATTAAGTTTAGATTCTTTTATTGTGATAAGACCGTTGATAACGGGGACAAGTATGGTTTTGAACTTTTATCCACACAGTATCAACAAGCAATGCGGTATTAATTCACACTGGCTTCATTAATCTTAATTACAGTTCATTAAGGTTAACAGCTTCGTTAATAAGGGTTAATTCAGAGTCGAGTCCAAATTAACGGGATTCTGGTGGAAAGAACCTGAAAATTTTTATAGGTTTTCTTACTTGTAGATAGAATTGTGAATAAAGGTGAGTAAAGTTAACCAAGATTTACAATTAACAGGTTTTCCACAGTCTCTTGGGGAAAATTAAGTAAAACTCGGTAATTCCTTGTCTTTTTAGGAATTTTATCAGTAGAGGACGGCTCGACCGCTAAAATATGGACATCTATTTCAACGTTCACCTTTTATCAGATTCGACAGGTGAAACGCTAAATGCGGTCATGCGAGCAGCATGTGCACAGTTTGAAGATGTTTCTCCGCTGGAACATAATTATTACCTTGTTCGTTCTCAACGTCAGTTGGATAGGGCTCTTCAAGAGATTGAAGGCGCCCCTGGCATAGTTTTGTATACGATTTCTGATGAAAATCTGAGAAAAACACTGGAAGATTGGTGTACACAAACGCATACGCCTATTTTGCCAGTCATTGATCCGGCTGTTGACGTTTTAAGTCGGTATTTGGGCATGCGTTCAAATAGATCAGTTGCTGGTCAGTATATGCTTGATTCTAGTTACTTTTCTCGAATTGAAGCGCTTAATTATACATTGGCGCACGATGACGGACAGGGCGTTGATGATTTAGGTGATGCCGATGTTGCATTGGTTGGCGTTAGTCGGACTTCGAAGACACCAACATGTGTTTATTTGGGGAATAGGGGAATTAAAGCTGCAAATGTACCGCTCGTTCCTGGCGTAGATCCGCCTGAAATTCTTTTAGGACCGAATGCACCACTTGTTATAGCCCTGAAAATATCACCAAAACGATTGGTTGATATTCGTAGACAGCGCCTAATATCTATACAAGAAGACCCAAACACAGCGTATGCGTCTGAAGATTCAGTTCGTGAGGAAATTACTTGGGCAAACCGCCTATTCGCGCGCATGAAATGGAAAACAATAGATGTTTCTCGTCGATCAGTCGAAGAAACAGCTGCTTCCATACTAAATACAATTTCCGAATCACGACGTAGTTAAAAGGTTTAAGTGTGGAACAAACAAAGCTTATTCTTGCTTCTCAGAGTAAATCGCGCGGAGATTTAATGCGAGGCGCTGGCCTTGAGTTTGATCAGGTATCTTCTCGGGTTGACGAAGACGCGATTAAAATGGCTATGCGAGCTGACGGAGAAAATACTCAACGTCAGGCCGAAGCATTGGCGGAAATGAAAGCCATAAAAGTTTCTTTGAATACACCAGGTATCATTCTTGGTGCAGATCAAATGTTAGATCTTGAAGGTGAGCAATTTGATAAGCCGACATCTATGGATGAAGCGCGTTCAAATCTTCTGAAAATGCGCGGGAAAACGCATACGTTGGAAACTGCTTTGGTCGCTTGTGAAAATGGAAAGCCTATTTGGAGGGTTTCAACGAAACCAAGGCTCACCATGCGTAATTTCTCGGAATCTTTTTTAGATGATTATCTAAAACAAGAAGGAGAATTAGCTTTCACAACGGTGGGAGCATACAGGTTAGAGGCTCCTGGGGTCCAATTATTCAGCAAAATAGAAGGCGACTATTTTTCTATTTTGGGGCTTCCATTGATACAATTGCTGAATTGGCTACAAGACCGTGGTGTCATAGAAAAATGAGTTTGATTTCAAATACTTTAGTCTATGGTGTTATTGGAGATCCAATAGAACAATCTATGTCTCCAGACATTCATAATTTCTGGCTTAAGTCGCTAAATATTGATGCTTTTTATAATAAATTCCATTTACAGACTGACACTGCAACGCAAGACATAGAATCTCTATATCGTTTTGGCGTCAAAGGTCTAAACGTAACGATGCCGTATAAGGAACAGGCATTTTCCGCTGCTGTAAATGTGAGTGAAAATGCAAAAATTATCGGTGTTGCGAATACACTGATAGCTGAAGAAGGTGGTTGGCGCGCAGATAACACTGATGCATACGGTTTTTTCAACGCACTTATGGCTAGAACCGCAAATATTGATCTGAAAAATAAGAATGTCCTATTGATAGGCGCTGGTGGTGCGGCGCGAGCCGTTGCATATATTTTAGATAAACGCGGAGCCAAATTAACAATAGCGAACAGGACGATTGAAAAAGCGGATGCGTTGATTGCTGATTTAGCGCCAAACGGCCAATCATCTGACCTTGGAAACTTAGCTGAAAAGATGGATGCATCAGACATTGTTCTAAATGCAATTAGTCTGAAAGCTGGATTAGGCGACAGTATTTTGTTTCCGACTGGCAAAGGCAGATTATTTTTTGATCTATCTTACGGAGAGGCTCCAAAAACTATTTTGTCCAACGCACAAAATCATGGTTGGGAAACTGAAGATGGGCTTCGAATGCTTGTTGAACAGGCAGCCTTGTCCTTTGAACTTTGGTTCAATAAAAAGCCGGATGTCGAAAGCGCGTTAAATTTATGCCGCGAAAAGATAGCTTGATATGATTATACTTGGCCTCACTGGATCCATAGGCATGGGTAAATCTACGACTGCTCAGATGTTTATGGATGAGGGGATACCAGTCTATGACGCTGACGCAGCGGTGCATAAATTATACAGTGCTGGTGGCGCTGCAGTCGAAAAAATAGAGACAGTTTTTCCAGGAGTACTAGACTCAGATGGCAATATCGATCGTCAAAAATTAGGAAAAGTTGTCCTCGGTGATAGAGACGCTATGAAGCGATTAGAAGCTATCGTTCATCCACTTGTTCAGGCAGAACGAGAGAAGTTCCTAAACACACATCTTTCAGCAAAAGCTATTCTGGTTGTTTTAGATATACCCCTCCTATTTGAAACTGGATCAGAAAACCTAGCGGATAAGATACTCGTTGTTACAGCTCCTGAAGACGTTCAAAAACAACGTGTTATGTCTAGAACTGGAATGACTATTGAAAAGTTTGAATCCATTCTAAACAAGCAACTACCTGACGCTGAAAAGCGGAAAAAAGCTGATTTTATTATTGATACAAACCAAGGAATGGATCAGGCTAGACAGGATGTTCGAGACATTATTCAAACATTGAAGACTGGCACCAAATTGACAGAGGATTCCTAATTTGCGTGAAATCGTTTTTGATACTGAAACAACAGGATTGAGCGCTAGAGATGGTGATCGGATCATTGAATTGGGTGCTGTTGAAATCGAGAATTTGCTACCAACCGGTAGAGAATTTCACCGTCTCATTTATCCAGAGCGGAAAGTCAGTGAAGATACAATAAGAATTACCGGAATCACAGACGATATGTTGCAGGGAAAACCGGTTTTCGGGGACCCATCAGTATACCAAGAATTTTTGGACTTTATCGGCGATGCACCTTTGGTCGCTCACAACGCAGAATTCGACCGTGGTTTCTTTAATGAAGAGATGAGGCGGATAGGGCAATCAGAATTTCCAAAGGATCGGTTTGTAGATACACTTGTTATAGCAAAACGAAAATTTCCGGGCGCGTCTGCAACACTAGATGCACTTTGTAAGCGTTTTGATATCTCACTTGCTAGTCGTGATGTTCACACTGCTGTCGTCGACTCGCAATTATTGGCTGCCGTCTACCTAGAACTTAAGGGCGGACGCGCTCATTCTTTTGCGTTTGAAGATGAAAACGATAAAAAAGAAGAAGTTCTCGTTAAACGGACGCCAAGAAAAGCAAGACCAACGTCTTTGGCTTCACGCATTACAGCTGATGAAGATGCTAGCCATAGAGAGTTTGTGGCGACGTTGGGCGAAACTCAACTTTGGACTAAAATTTTAGATCAATAAAAAAAGCGATGGAGGTTTTGGTCCATCGCTTTTCAAAATATAAATTCTAAGCTTGTTCTGTGTCTGTAGTGCCGTTTTGTGCAGCGGCAGCCTGAGCACGTTGGGCACGATAAAGCCCTACAAAGTCAATTGGATCGATCAATAGCGGAGGATATCCACCTTCGCGAGTGACTTCAGCCATTACGCGGCGTGCGAATGGAAATAGAAGTCTTGGACATTCAATTAACAATAGTGGCTCTACGTCAGCTTGCTGTGCATTACTCAGTTCAAACAATCCTGAATAAACGAGCTCTGCGATGAAAACGACTTTGTCTTCACGTTTAGCTTGAGCTGATAGTCTTAAATTGACTTCAAAAATACCAGGCTGTTCTGGTTGAGGTTCGGCTTTGACATCAATTCCTAACTCGATAGCGGGCGCATTCTGTCCTGCACCTGCTGTTAGCGGGTGGGGATTTTCAAAAGATAAATCTTTTATGTATTGCGCAAGTACGCGAATTGATGGACCTGATTCCGCAGCTGTTTGTGCTGGATCAGTTACTGGTTGGCCTTCAGGTGAGGGCGTGTCATTCATATCTTTACATCCGTTATATACGGGGAACTAAACAGCCAGCTAACATGAGCTGTGTGAGCAAACAAGTCATCTGGCTTTATTCTAATGAATACCTACATATATAAGTGGCAAGATTTGGATTGATACATTATAAGAATTGTTATGGAAAACTTAGAACTTATCATATTTGCAGCTGTCGCTGTTTTCGTACTTTCGCGTCTTTATGCTGTTTTAGGAAAAAAGACCGGTGCTGAACCACCTCCTTCTATAATTAAGGAGGCAACAGAAAATCGTGTTGCAGCTAGAGAGCCTTCTGAATCTTCTGATGAAAATTATGTCCGTCCTGCTTTTACCGGTCCGGGTGCAGCGGGAATGGAAGAGATTTCCCGCTTAGATTCCTCATTTTCGCCGACTGAATTCACGCGCAAAGCAAAAAAAGCGTATGAAATGATTGTTGAAGCGTTTGCTGAAGGCGACAAAGATACGCTCTCAAACCTTTTGGTTGACGATGTGTATGATGCCTATGTTTCAGCTATAGATGCGCGTGAGCAAAGCGGTGCTGAGCCTTTGCGTCTCATGCGACTAAAATCTGCTGAAATTGCAGATGCTGAACTTATTGCTGGCGAGACAGGACAAGTATCTGTATCCTTTGAAGCGCAATTGAGTGACGGTGAAAACTTAAGAACGGCAAAAGAAATATGGACTTTCGAGCGCGCTCTAAAAACATCCGACCCAGCTTGGCTTCTCGCAGGCGTATCCGAAGCTTCTTAGGAAGTATAGTCGGCACATTTGCTGTTACGGCATATGGATGTGCGACGACGACACAAACGCCAGTTGAAACTTCTGAACCCGTAGCTCAAACGGTCATTACTGGACCGACTGAGCCAGTTGTATTGACGACTGACAAAGGGTTTTCCTTAGTTCCGTTCGCATATAGCCAAATGCCAAATTGGATGGAAACAGACTTTGTGTCTGCAAGGTCAGCTTTTCTAGAATCGTGTGGACGGTGGGAAAAACGTTCAACGGACGCTCTTATATCGAAATCAGCGCCTTATAGCGGTAAAGTAGGGGAGTGGCTTCCTTCCTGCGAACAAATTCGTTCTGCGGCAAGTGAAGAAGACATTGTCAGAGTTTTTGAAGATAACTTCACGCCTTTCTCGGTTGAACCTGAAGAAAACATCTCCAAACTGACAGGATATTTTGAACCTGAATTGGAGGTAAGATATTCACCCGAGCCAGGATTTACGAAATCTGTTCCGGGGATTCCAGCTGATCTTATTCGGGCAGAGCCGGCTAAATTTGATAAGAAATTCTCAAGAGGCAAAGTGTGGGGAAGGGTCGTTTCCGGGGAGCTGGAACTATATCCAGACCGTGAATTCATTTTAGACGCGCCTGAAAAAGCTTTAGCCTACGCCAATGCAGGTGAAGTATTTTATCTTCAAATTCAGGGATCAGGAAGATTAAAATTCCCAGATGGCCGTGTCCTTAGAGCAGCGTTTGCGGCACACAATCACAAGCCGTTTGTATCGATTGCACGGCATTTGATAGATACGGGTAAGATTGAACGACATCAGGCTGGAATGAAGTCTATTCTAAATTGGCTGGATACTGTTGGACAGGATGAAGCCCAGAAAGCGATGAATGTGAACCCTCGCTATGTCTGGTTTACTCCGCAGGAATTGACCGACCCGTCCAAAGGTCCAAATGGCGCACAAGGCGTTCCTCTAACACCAATGTCGTCCATGGCTGTAGATCCGCGTTATCACCCCTATGGCACTCCGATCTTTATTGATACGAAAGTTCCGATAACTCCAGGAGACTGGAAAGGCGTAGAATACCAGAATTTGGTCATAGCGCAGGATACAGGCGGAGCGATAAAGGGAATTTTACGCGGCGACTTATTTTTTGGTTGGGGCGATGAAGCAGGCGGTCGCGCTGCGAGCATGAATCACGACCTTAAAATGTGGGTTTTGCTTCCTAAAACCGTGGCTAAGAATATGACTGAGGCGCAAATAGCTGCGATAGATGAAGATGGCTAAGCGTAGGGTAACTGAGGCTGAGATCAAGCTATGGAACAAGGTCGCAAAAACGGTTCAGCCCCTTAAAGAGCAAACAGTAAAGAAACGTCTTGAAGTCGAAGATTTTGGTAAGTTGTTGGCCTCGCATTCCAAGAATGAAAAAGTCCAATTTCGACTAAATACACCTCCGAAAAAAGATACTGAACCTCAAGCTAAAGCGACCGCTATTCAGCGTAAATTAGTTGATAGAGAATTTGAAAAAGTGCCGAAGACGCCTTTGTTCAATAAAGATGGCGATCGTCGTGTTCGGCGTGGTCAATCTTCGGTTGATGCAAGTATCGATCTACACGGATTTACCCAGATTGCGGCGAGGTCGGCACTATCCGCCTTTTTAATGCATCACCGTTTTGACGGTGCCAAATGCGTTCTTGTGATTACAGGTAAAGGTAAATTGGGTGAGGGTATAATCAAAAAGAGGCTTTTAGGGTGGTTAGAAGAGCCTGATATCCGCGCCCATGTCACATCATATGCGCAAGCGCACCAAAAGCATGGCGGAGCAGGAGCGTTTTATGTGTTTTTAAGGCGTGTAAACAAGGTTAGTTCTTAGAACGATTTTGTTTTTCAACTATGCCTGACATGCCCTGACGTTTTGCAAGTGCAAGGCCGACGCTTTCTAGGCTAACTCCTCGCGAACGCAGCGCGACAAATAGGTGATAAAGTAGGTCAGCCGTTTCATTCGCTACATCTTCATCAGATTCAGATGCGATCGCCATAACGGTTTCAATTGCTTCTTCGCCCATTTTTTTTGCACATTTACTAGGACCATCTGCAAGCAGTTTTGCGGTATAAGAAGGTTGGTCACTCGTTTGCCCATCGGCGCGGCTATCAACAGTGTTTGCGAGATAGTTGAGAGCTTCGAAAAATTGATCTGTAGGTGCAAGTTTGGCCAAGAAAGCCTCCTAAGAAAGATCTAGTTCGGGAAGGGGGCGTACATAGGCCCCAGCCGAATTGAGTGCTTGACGCGCATCTGCAATTGTCGCTTCCCCAAAGTGGAATATAGAGGCTGCTAATACGGCATTTGCTCCGCCCTCTAGAATAGCGGGAGCAAGGTGATCTACATGTCCTGCGCCGCCTGAGGCAATGACGGGTATTGAAACCGCGTTGGTCATTAATTTCAACAATTCAATGTCATAACCAGATTTTGTGCCATCTCTATCCATCGAAGTCAGCAATATTTCGCCAGCGCCTTTGGACTCGACGAGTTTGGCAAATTCTATTGCATCTCTACCTGAAGATTTACGACCACCGTGTGTGAATACACCCCAACTATCGCCTTCACGGCGTGCGTCTATGGCAACAACAACAGCCTGTGCACCAACTTTGAGGGAACAGGCTTTGACGATATCAGGATCTGCTACAGCAGCGGAATTGATACCGCATTTGTCCGCACCGGCAGATAAAAGCGTAACCATATCATCTGGAGATCGGACACCACCACCAACCGTAACAGGCATGAAGCACTGGTCTGCAGTGCGTTCGATGACATCTAGCATTGAACCGCGACCTTCATTGGTCGCTGTAATATCTAGGAAACATAGTTCATCTGCACCTTGCTCGTCATAGGCTTTTGCCAAGGCGACTGGATCACCAGCGTCGCGTAAGTCGACAAAGTTCACACCTTTGACTGTGCGGCCATCTTTTACGTCTAAACAGGGTATAATGCGATTTTTTAACATGGTCGCTGGTTTACGCGGGACAAGGCATTGGGGCAAGTCTCAAATAAAAAATGCCTCCCCAAGAATATTGATAGGGAGGCATTTCGAAAAGGATTAGATTTTAATTTAAATTAGTGAGCGGGATTATGTTCTTTGAGGAACTCTTCCATCACTTTTAAGGTTTCAATCCGTGTTTCATCTTTTGAAAGCCAATGATCACCTGTTTTCTGCTCAATAAAAGTTGAATTTACCCCCGCTTTTTTCAAAGCGGTATGCATAATTTTACTCTGCTCAAAGGGTACGATGACGTCGTCTTTTCCATGTATAAGTAGAACAGGTGCTTTAAAATTCGATGCTAATTTTGAGGGAGACTTTGCGTTTAGCAATTTTTTATCAGTGCCCATAGATTTCTCCCAATATTCTAATGAAGAACTTTCTCTGCCTGATCTTTCTCTTACGAATTTTTGAAATTCGATCAGATCGGTTACAGGCGCGAAGGCCACGACACATTTGTAAAGTTCAGGAGTTAGAGCGCCTCCTATCAGTGAGGCATATCCACCATAACTTCCACCAACTATGCAAACTCTGTTCGGGTCAGTGTATCCACCATCTACAAGTGCTTTTAAACCATCGGTGACATCATCCTGCATGAGTCCGCCCCATTGTTTATAACCCATATCAGAATAATTTTTTCCAAAACCACCTGAACCTCTAAAGTTGGGCTGCAAAACCAAGTAGCCTCTACTTGCGAGATGTTGCGCCCACCAATCAAAACGAAGTTGGTCGTAAGATTCTGGCCCGCCATGAGGTAAAATAATAGTCGGTAGGTTTTTGTGGATTTCAGTTTTGGGCGGCAGTGTAAGAAGGGCAGGAATACTCACGCCATCACGAGCTTTGTATTCAATGGTTGCAGTTGGAGCGACCCATTCTTTGGAAATATTTCTGGCTTCAGCAATTATATCCATTTGATTTGTTTCAGTATTGAAAAGATAATAGCTGCCCGTTTCTGATCCTCCACTGATCTTGAAAATTATTTTTTTCCACTTATCAGATGCACTAATAAATTCTATTGAAAGAAGCGGAAATTGATCAGCTATTTTCTGGATTAATTCGTTTTTCTTTGGTTCGATGAATTCATAACTTGGGCGCATTCCAGTATATCTAACACCGGAAACTTGTTTATTACGGTTCGTGATCACTTGGGCAATTTCTGCGTTTTCTTTGACCAAAACTGACGCTAAAATTTCTCCTTCCCAAGATAGTTCGTAAAGCGCTTCTCCTGATCCATCTTCCAATTCATCTACTATAATTAAGCCTGTTCCATCAGACTTAAAACCAGTAGGCCAAAACGGAGGTTCTGAGACATTTTTTTGAGAGTATATTTTGTCCCAACCATTTTTCTTTTTGCGGAGAATTGAAAACTCATTCTCTGAAGAAGAGTAATCTATTCGAACTATGATATTATCTTCTGAATTTACGAGCCAGCCTTTAGTTCTTGGTAATCCTTTTGCATATTCTCTGGATTTTCCAGTTACGTGATTGACGGCAAAAAGGTTATAGTCTGGTTGGTAGAAAATTTTTCCTGCTTTGTACCTGTCTCCCGTTAATGCAGGGATGAGAACTTCATTTGAGTTATTTAAGCCAACAAATTGTCCAACCCCTGCACCGGTAAAAAGAGACCGTTCTTTTTGAAGGAGTTGGTGAAGTTTTTTGGTTTTGATATTGTAAGCAAAAGTTGCGCCGTATTCCAGCTTGTCGAAGAAAAGCAATTTGTCGTTAGTTTCGGTTGCAAAAAGGCTTACATTCTCATCGTCAATAAATCTTACAGACCAAGGTTTTACATTGGAAACATCAAGACCAGAATTTTCTCCGGTTTCTGCATTGGTGACAACAAGATATTCCTTTTCACCTTCTTTCTGAATAAAGGCGAGTTTCTTTCCATCAGGTGAAATTGCCATACCTCTGACAAGCGGGACACCATATTTTTCTATAGCTGGCGGCGTATTTGCGTTAGCCGTTTGTGAGCCCAAGCTAGCTGTTAATATGCATAGTAATGATAGAAAATATCTCATTTTCTCTCCCCCAATTTATTTATTTATTTGATTGCATTTATTGAAAAACTACATCCGAACGTGACATTAGAAAGCTGGATTGTGTTTGGCTAAAAAGGCATCCATTGCTTTTAACATTTCAAGACGGGTTTCGCTGGTTGAGAGCCAATGGTCTTCACCCTTGAGGGGTAAATACTGAACATCCGCACCAGCTTTTTTTAGCGCTTTGTACATAACATTGCTCTGTTTGTGTTCTACTGTGGTGTCGTCACGTCCATGTATAAGCAGAACAGGCGCTTTGAATTTATCCGCATGGTATGATGGCGATATTTTTTTTAAGTTTTTTTCCTTGGGACTACCGATAATTCTAGACCAGTATTCATAGGAGGCACTATCGCTTCTACCGTGTTTTCTTTTTTCTTCCGAAAGCATCATGGGTAGATCCGTAACTGGGGCATAGGCTGCGATACATTTGTATAATTCTGGAGTGAAAGCTCCTCCTGCCAGTGCTGAGAACCCTCCATAACTAGCACCTACAATACAAATTTTGTCAGGGTCGGAAAAACCATTGGATATAAGTGATTTAACACCATCAGTTACGTCATCCTGCATTAAACCGGCCCACTCGCCTCGTCCTTGCTTCTGAAACTGCCAGCCAAACCCTGTAGATCCACGGAAGTTGGGTTGCAGCACAAGATAGCCTCTACTTGCAAAGTATTGAGCTATCCAATCAAACGAAATTTGATCATATGATTCTGGTCCTCCATGAGGAAGGATAATGGTTGGCAAGTTCTGACGGTTTTTACTTTCTTGATTTACAGGCCATGTTAAAATTGCGGGAATTTTTGTACCGTCTCTTGCAGAATATTCGATTGAAGTAATTTCACCTATTGATTCTCTTGGAACAGACCTAGACGAGCCCACACTCATCAAACTTTGGTCATTAGGTTGGTACAGGTAATAATTGTCTGCTTCTTGTCCACCAGCAATTTTGACAATTATCTTGGACCAATCATCAGACCAAGATACGATTCGGATAGAAAATGCGGGGTATTTACTATAAAGCTCCTGAATTTTACCATTAAGGTTTTCGTCAAAAAATTTATATGATGGTCTCATTCCTGAATATCTAATACCAAAGACTTTTCGGTTTTTGTCGGCTATAACACCGTCTATTTCGGTATTTTCTTTGACATATAGTGGCTCTGAAAAAGTCCCATCCCAATAGAGTTCATATATGGCATCGCTTTTTCCATCTGGTGTACTGCTAATCGTTATTAAGCTGGATTCGTCGCTTTTAACGCCCATCAAATTAATTGGAACTAGAGGAGTATCATCTGATTGATACACGGTTTCCCATTTTTTATTTCTTTTCGTTAGTATTTCGTATTTTTCCAATCCATCATCGTGATCTTCTCTTGCTAGGACGACACCTTCCTTATTCACAAACCAATCGATTGTATGTCTATTTCCTTTTGCGAAGATTCTACCTGTACCGCCTTTTGGGTCTACACGGAATAAATGATATGGAGGAGCTGGTGTGCTTCTGTCTCCAACAAAACCAGGCATTAAAACTTGGCCTTTTTTGTTTAAGGAACCGACAACTTTTCCTAGACCAGACTGTGCGGGATAGAGAGACTTTGTACGCTTAAGTAATTGGGTGGTTCTATTTGAATCTACGCTAAATGAAAACGCAGTTGTGTATTCGAATCTATCTCTATAGCCTTGTACTTTAGTGGTTTGAGATGCTGAAAGTAGAGCGTAATCATTGCTAATGAAGTGAACGCCTCTGGTTTTTATTCCTGTCGTATTGGCACCTGTTACTTCATTAGTTTCCAAATCAGTAACGAGAAATAATTCTTGATCACCTTCTTTTTTTAAATAACCTAATTTTTTTCCATTAGGTGATATAGCTACTGAACGAATAATCGGTAATTCGCCGTAAGCTTCGATTGGTGGCAAAGGGACTTGAGCGTTTGCAATTCCAATGAAAGATAGCAATAGAATCGTGATGCTGAAATTTTTAAACATTATTCCCCCCGGATTTTTTTATATTTCTATATCACCTATAGATTGCATTCGAAAAATTAATTGTAAAGATAGATCTGGGGAAAGTACCGTTTAGGGCTTTTGATATTTTATAAAAGGTGTGAGTTTACCTACACGGTCATATAGTTGGCGTCCGGTTTGGTTATCTTCTGCCGTCATCCAATAGACATTGGCCCAGTTGTTGATCTCTGCTTCCTTGTAGACAGCTTCTATCAGTTTTCGACCGACGCCTGTTCCACGTTCGCTTTCACAAACATATAAGTCTTGAAGATAGCAAACATTCTCAATCGACCAGCAATGGCGATGGGCCATATAATGAACGAGCCCAATGAGTTTTATGTCATTGTTTTCAATACGTTCAGCGACGATTGCTCTGGGTTCGTATTCTGAATCCAAGAAGAATCTTTCAAATGTAGTTTCGTATATTTCTTCACTTTTGGAACTATTGTAAAATTCCAAATATTTAAACCACAGCCTCTTCCACTGTTCTTTGTCAGTGTACTAAATATAACGAATATTTACTATGCTATCCTTTAGCCGCTTTTACAGCTTCGGTAGGTATAATATCGCCATCATATAGTGCTCTACCGAGTATTGCTCCGTATACTGTGTTTGTGCCAATCCGTGTACGGAGGGATGTGATATCTTCGACACCTTTCATGCCACCTGAAGCAATAACAGGGATATTGACCGCATCTGCTAATTGCCCGGTGAATTCAACATTCACGCCGGTTTTCATACCATCTCGACCGATATCAGTCGCAATAATCGCGCATACGCCAGAGTCTTCGAATTTTTTGGCGAGTTCAATCGCTGACATATCCGTTGTTTCTGCCCAACCTTCGACGGCAACCATGCCGTTGATGGCGTCGATACCTACCGCGACTTTTCCAGGAAAAGCTTTAGCAGCGGATTTCACAAATTCAGGATCACGCACGGCTGCTGTTCCCAAAATTACGCGTGAGATGCCTGCCTCTATCCATCGCTCGATACCTGCGATGTCGCGAATACCACCACCTAATTGCACGGGTGCATTGGTTGCAGCCAAAATAGCTTTTACAGCGTCTTCATTTGTCGAGCGACCGTCAAAAGCACCGTTTAAGTCAACAACATGAAGATTTGAAAACCCCATTTTTTCAAATTGAGATGCTTGATCAGCTGGATCATCATTAAATTTGGTCGATTGATCCATGTCACCTTTTATGAGGCGAACACACGCACCGTCTTTTAGGTCAATGGCAGGGAATAATTCCATGAGATTATGGCTTCCATGTTAAAAAGTTTGCCAAAATCTTTTGGCCTAATTTCTGGCTTTTTTCGGGATGAAATTGTGTACCGAAAATATTATCTCTCGCGACCGCAGCTGTGAAATCGCCACCATAATTGAAATGCGCAACAGATTGATCTGGATTGTCTGTTTCAAAAACATAGGAGTGCGTGAAATATACGTGCGGTGCCTCACCTAGACCCGAAAGAATAGGGTGGTTGAGGTTCTTGATTTCATTCCATCCCATGTGTGGAATGGCCAAAGTGTCTGGATCTGGTGTGATACGTTGAACCGTGCCGGGCACCCAGTTTAGTCCGAGCGTATCTCCGTCTT
The DNA here is from genome assembly GCA_964352025.1 of uncultured Hyphomonadaceae bacterium. Classification (GTDB taxonomy): domain Bacteria; phylum Pseudomonadota; class Alphaproteobacteria; order Caulobacterales; family Hyphomonadaceae; genus Hirschia. The sequence goes on along the minus strand of CAYGPZ010000001.1, from coordinate 54,009 downwards.
CAAGACCTATTGAAGCCAATAGCTGCATGCCCACACAGATACCCATAAAGGGCACCCCGTTGGCGATCACGGATTGGGTCAATGCATCACTCAATCCATCGCGTGCCTGCAACTCATTCATACAGTCGGCGTAGTGGCCCACGCCAGGAAGAAAAATTCTGTCAGCTACCGCGATTTTCTTGGGATCAGATGTAATCTGAAGGTCGAATTCAGCGTCTGCCAATTTCGCCGCTTCTTCTAAAGCGCGCGCAGCAGAACGGACATTGCCGGAGCCATAATCAATAAGAGCGAGTTTTTTCATACTCGCCTTCTAGCGCGACAGATTATTGTCTGTCACGACAATTATCGAATTTTTATGGGGAATTTTGCCATAAATTACCCGTATTCTGTTTAGAATTTAGCAATAATTAACGTTACAGCTCAAAAAGTAACACTACACAGGTATTCATCGGCTTTCCCTTGTATATTGAACGTATTTACAAAGTGAGATGTGATGAATTCGTATGGAAGCACAGATCAAAAACGAATGAATTTATCTCGCTGTCTATTGATTGTTAGTTTAGCTGCATTGGTTACTTCCGGTGCAAGCGCCATCGCTTTTAATTTTTTGATGACGGGGTCGTCAAACATCTTACTAACAGGGATGTTATTTGTTCTCGTTATTTCCGCAATTTTGGGACTTTTAGTTTCCATTTATATTAATAAAGTTTTGGCCCCCATAGATGATCTCGCAGAGAGTATGCGCAGCGCCAAACCAGGACAGGGGGGGCAAATTGTAGATGTAGCAGAGAGTGTTTCCGAAAATCTTTCCGGCGCAATCAAGGAAATGACGGATCGCTATGAGGCGATAATTCGCAAATCCTATAAAATGTCGATAAGTGATCCAATTACAGGGCTAGCAAATCGATCGCAGTTCTTAAAGAAAACGGATGACTACATATCTGTGGCAGGTGAAAGAACCGTCTCAGTTGTTATAATTGACTTGGATAAGTTTAGTCGCATCAATGATAAATTTGGGCCTCAATTAGCCGATGAATTATTATCGATGGTTGGCGCACGTATTAGAGCTTATCTAAAGGAAAGTGAACTAACATTTCGTGCTAAGGATGAATGTTCTAAAACACCATCTATTTTGAGCCGACTGTCCGCTGATGTATTCGCAATCGTAATTCCACATGTTTCTCAGAAAATTGTCGAGAAGATGGTCGAACTAATACGATTTCAAATTGAAAAACCGTTTTCACTTGATGGCCGTATCGTTGAACTTGGCGCGATGTACGCTGCTGCCTCGTCTCCAGAAGATGGCACTTGCGCAGCTGAACTAATGAAGCATGTCGATTTTGCGCTGAAAACAGCAAAAGACGGAAAGTTCAAGAACCTTCGATTTTATGATTCCTCGATGCAAGAAACAGCTCAGCGTAATTTGACGCTAGAAGATGATATTCGTCGCGGGATTGAAAACCATGAATTTGTTCCGGTATTCCAGCCAAAGGTAGAATTAGAGACAGGATTGATTTGCGGCGCGGAGGCATTGGCCAGATGGAGAAGGCCCGATGGTGCGGTCGTATCGCCGGGTGTTTTCATTCCTAAAACAGAGGAAATGGGTCTCATCCCGCAAATGGGAGAGAATATATTGCGGGATGCATGTGCTCAGGCTGCTAAATGGGACTTTAACGGAAAAAAACCACGTTTGGCGGTAAATGTATCGCCATTGCAGTTTGAAGATCCAAACTTTGTTTCTATCGTAAATGACATATTGGAAGAAACGAAATTACCTCCTGAATGCCTTGAATTGGAACTTACCGAGACTGCTGCGGTTGATAATCCCGATCGTGTCGCAAAAATCATGAGGCCACTTCGTGCGCGTGGTGTCCGTTTTGCGATTGATGATTTTGGGACAGGGCATTCCAATTTTACGACGGTAACCAGATTACCATTTGATGTGTTTAAAATTGATCAGCAATTTGTTCGTGCACATGGTTCTGATCCCCATGCACCTGCTATTATTGAGATGATATTGGCAATGGCTGAAGCGCTTGATCAAGAGACAGTTGCTGAAGGAGTGGAAACGCAAGAACACTATGAGTTTTTACGTCGTCGTGCGTGTACGATTGGACAAGGTTATTTCTTTTCTCCACCGCTTCCAGCTCATGAATTTGAGGCTTTTGTTCACCACTGGAGAGCACCAAATTTGACGAAGAAATTTGCTTAAATACGCTCCTTAAGGCGATATAAAATTTAATCTATTTCACAAAAATCCTTGATCCTGCCTGATTCAACGTTCACCTATACGTGCAATATATGACTTAGGAGAATTCAATGACGCAGGCTTCATCCCCACAAAGCTGGCACAGCACAACAATATTGGCAGTAAGAAAACCTGACCGTGTTGTGATTATTGGTGACGGCCAAGTGTCGATGGGCCAGACCGTTATGAAGGGTAATGCTCGCAAGGTTCGTAGAATTGGTGAAGGCGGTAATATTATAGCTGGATTTGCCGGCGCGACAGCGGATGCTTTCACGCTATTTGAGCGCCTTGAATCAAAACTGGAACGTTTTCCGGGTCAATTGCAACGCGCTGCTGTTGAGTTGGCTAAAGATTGGCGAACAGACAAATACCTCCAAAAACTAGAAGCACTTTTAATCGTTGCCGATAAGCATTCTACCTTGGTTCTGACGGGTATGGGTGATGTATTGGAGCCAGAGCACAATGTCGTCGCTATCGGATCAGGCGGTAATTATGCATTATCAGCGGCGCGCGCGATTTACGACTATGAGGACGATGCAGAAACATTAGGTCGCAAAGCGATGGAGGTCGCAGCTGAGATTTGTGTGTATACAAATAATAGCTTTGTTGTGGAGAGCTTAGATGTCGGAACGTGATGCGTTAAAGCAGGCGATAAAAGACGGTGTTTTGAGTGAAGAACAGGGAGAGAAACTACAAGGTTATCTCTCCAAAGGCGGTGACCCGTATGGTTCTGAAGATCCTGAAAACCTGAGCTTTCTTGCTAACTTTAACGACATTTTCCTGACCTTTGGCATCTTGATTTTGATGTCTGGGGCGACATTATTCCTCGGCTGGATTTTGAAAAGTATTATGCCCTGGACATTGCTTCCCTCTGTTCTGGCGCTGATTATGGCGGCTTTTGCATGGGCGATGGCAGAATATTTTTCTGCGCGAAGAAGATTGCTCCTTCCTTCAATGGCCTTAGCATTAGTTTTCTATTTTATGGTGGGCAGCGGTGTCGGTGCGATACTGACTAAACTTCTCATGGATAATGCGGGCGATATTTTGGTGCAGGCAGCGCAAGAAGGTAAGCAACAAAAAGACGTTCCAGGGATTATGTTTGGCCGGATGTTTGACAATGGTTATCTGTCTATCATTGCAGGTGCGGTAGCAGCCTTTGTATACTATTTGCGCTTCAGATTACCATTCTCCTTATTCCTAATAGCTGTATCCGGTGCGTTACTTTTCTATACGTTTACCTTCCAAAGTAATGGATTTAATTTTTCTGCGATAGGCGCAGGGGCGGTTCTGTTTGTTGGTCTGGTAACACTTGCTTTTGCAATGTTTTTCGACGCGCGCGACCCAGCACGACGGACCATTCAATCCGACAATGCATTCTGGCTCCATTTAGCGGCAGCGCCACAAATCATGCTTGGTATGCGTTTTATGATTGTCGGTGACACGGTAGAGTCCGAAAGTGGTTCATCTCTAATGATGCTGATTGCTCTATTGGGCGTAGGCATTCTCTCACTTGCTTTAAACCGACGCGCCTTGATTTTTTCAGGATTGATTACATTTACACTCGTTGTGTTCTCTTTGGTTGGAAATTCAGGACTTTCTGGTGTCGAAGTTGTTGCACTTCCCTTGCTCATAGTAGGGGGTAGTGTCGTACTCTTGGGTGCTGGTTGGAAAACAGCACGCAATGCGGTTTTGAATTTTATACCTGATGGCGGTGTATGGGGCCGCTTATTTCCCCCTGAACATGTGCTTAGCGGCAAAGATAAAGAATAAGGCCTAGAATGACTGAATTTTCTCCTCGCGAAATTGTTTCCGAACTTGATCGTTTTATTGTCGGACAATCAGATGCAAAACGGGCTGTAGCTTTAGCGCTTCGCAATCGTTGGCGTCGTAAGCAATTAGATGCTGACCTTCGTGAAGAAGTCACACCTAAGAATATCCTTATGATTGGGCCAACAGGTGTCGGTAAAACTGAGATTTCGCGCCGTTTGGCTAAACTTGCTCAGGCACCTTTCATCAAGGTAGAAGCCACCAAATTCACAGAAGTGGGTTATGTAGGTCGTGACGTTGAGCAAATTATTCGCGACTTGGTCGAAGCAGCCATTGTTATGGTCAAAGAAGAGCGACGTAAGGATGTTTTGGCACGTGCTGAAGCAGCAGCAGAATCTCGCGTTCTGGATGCTCTCGTAGGCCCTGAAGCGAAAGAAACTACGCGCGCATCCTTTCAGGAAAAACTACGCGCTGGTTCACTTGATGACAAAGAAATAGAGATTGACCTCGCTGATAACGGCTCACCTATGCAGTCTATGGAAATTCCGGGACAGCCAGGTGCCAGCATGGGTATGCTCAACCTTGGTGACCTTTTAGGCAAAGGCATGGGTGGACGTACGAAACAGGTCAAAACAACGGTCAAAGAAGCCTATAAGCCTCTTATTGAAGATGAGTCAGATAAACTGGTAGATCAGGAATCTGTCGTGCGTGATGCGATTAAACTTGTCGAAGAAGAGGGTATCGTCTTCCTCGATGAGATTGATAAGGTCGCAGCCCGTCAGGAAGCAGGCGGAGCAGGGGTGTCTCGCGAGGGGGTGCAGCGCGATTTGCTTCCTTTGATCGAAGGTACAACAGTTTCAACAAAGCATGGTGCTGTGAAAACGGATTATATCCTGTTTATCGCATCTGGTGCTTTTCATGTCGCTAAGCCGTCTGATCTTTTACCTGAGCTTCAAGGGCGTTTGCCTATTCGCGTTGAATTACGTGGTCTCACAGAAGAAGATTTCCGTCGCATTCTAACAGAACCAGAAGCTAGCCTTATCAAACAATATGTTGCTTTGATTGGTGCAGAAGGCATGACGCTTGAATTTGAAGATGGAGCTATTGATACAATTGCTCAGCTCTCGGTTCAGGTGAATGACACGGTAGAGAATATAGGTGCGCGTCGTTTGCACACAGTTCTTGAGCGTTTGCTGGAGGAGATTTCTTTTACAGCGCCAGACCGCAACGGCGAATCCTTCACTGTCACGGCTGATTATGTACGTGAAAAAGTTGGCGGTTATGCAGGTGATGCGGATCTGTCCAAGTATATTTTATAGGGTTTGAACCATGCCAACCGAGGTGTTTGAATTTAAAGCAAGTCGGTTGGGCTCATTTCTAATTGCCATAGGGTCCGTTGCGATTGCCGCAGCGGGCCTTATTTTATGGAACCAGTCTGATGCACCAGTAGATATGCGTATGCTGATGGGCTTGTTTGCTGTTGGTGCGCTCTTCGCATTGCCTGTGGCGCTTTATCGATTGATCGTTGTGCCTGTCATGGTGCGGGTGTCACCAGAGGGGCTGTTTATCAAAAACTACGATACGACCATTCCATGGGACGCTTTGGAGGCGGCACAAATTTTCCATCATAAACAAGGTGGCGAAATGATTGAATTTGTACCTAGGAAGCCTTTGCATGATGTTTTAAAATCTGGCAAATTGGCGTTAGGCAAAAAAGCAAACAATTTCGTTAAATTGCCTGACTATGCTTATTCAATGACAGGTATTCGAGGCAGCAATCAGGATTTGCTAATGGCAATATCTGTCTTTTTGAAAACTGGATAAGTTTGTTCATGCCGTTACCCGCCTCAAGGTAATATTCAGCCGCCCACTGTTTTTGAGTAATTTAGAGCTGCCGCCATATATGCGGTCAATTCCGTGATAGGCGAGGCGGGAAGCGCCTGATAATACGACGATATCACCCGAATTGAGTTTGATAGATTGGGTCGGATTATTGCGCTTTAGACCGCCAATACGAAAGCGCGCTGAATCCCCTAAAGATATAGAAATAACAGGCGCATTTATGTCTTCTTCGTCATTGTCGACATGCAATCCCATTTTGGCGGTTACATTATAGTAATTCACAAGACAGGCCTGAGGTGGATTAGGGTATTGCGAAATGTCCTCCCATATGTTCAATAACTGCCGCGGAATGCTTGGCCATGTTTTTTTTGTTTCTGGATGTGTTTTTTCATATCGATATCCAGATTTATCAGAAACCCAGCCAAGTTGACCGAAATTAGTCATTTTAACAGTGAAAGGTTTATTACTTCCGGGCATTCTGGGAGTGAATAAAGGATTATTTTTCATATGGTTACGTATCGTTTCAACCAGCTCGTCCTGATCGTGTCTGTCTAAATAGTCAGGTAGGAATTGAAACCCGTCCAGCATGTGTCTAATAACCCGCACTAATAACCTTCATCACGAAAATGTGAGTTTGCCTATTGAGCCTGAAGAATTGAACCCCATATGGGCTTACGAGCCTGGCTTTTTTAATATAAGTGAGCCGAGTTCAATTTTTTAGGGGACCGCCTGAACCGGGCGCCGCAAGTTTTGGGCCCATATCGGGCAAGGGCGGCCGCCAATATCTAAGGAATGAGAGAGACAAAATATGGGAAAAATAATCGGGATCGACCTCGGTACAACTAACTCTTGTGTAGCCGTTATGGACGGATCAACTGCCAAGGTTATCGAAAACGCTGAGGGTGCACGTACAACACCATCTGTTGTGGCTTTCCGCGAAGACGGTGAACGCATGATCGGTTTGCCAGCTGTGCGTCAGGCAGTCATGAACTCAGAGCAGACATTCTACGCTATCAAGCGTTTGATTGGTCGCCAGTTCTCAGACCCGACAGTGGCAAAAGACCAAGAGATGTCACCATTCAAGATCGTTAAAGGTCCTAATGGAGACGCTTGGGTTAAAGGTCGCGACAAAGATTACGCCCCGCAAGAGATTTCAGCTTTCATTCTTCAGAAGATGAAAGAAACAGCAGAAGACTATCTTGGTGAAACAGTAACTGAAGCTGTTATCACGGTTCCTGCTTATTTTAACGATGCTCAGCGTCAGGCCACTAAAGATGCTGGTAAGATTGCTGGTCTTGATGTGAAACGTATCATCAACGAGCCGACAGCTGCTGCGCTGGCATATGGTCTAGAAAAATCTGAAGGTAAAACAATTGCTGTTTACGACCTTGGTGGTGGTACTTTCGATGTATCCATCCTTGAGATCGGTGATGGTGTGTTTGAGGTGTTATCGACGAATGGTGACACATTCCTTGGTGGTGAAGACTTTGACCTTCGCATCGTGGATTACCTTGCAGACGAATTCAAAAAAGACAAAGGCATTGACCTTAAATCTGACAAGCAAGCGCTTCAGCGTTTGAAAGAAGAAGCTGAGAAAGCAAAGAAAGAGCTTTCTTCTTCTGCCTCTTACGAAGTGAACCTACCGTTTATTTCTATGAGCGCTGCAGGACCTGAGCACCTTAATCTGAAACTGACACGTGCGAAGTTTGAAAGCCTTGTGGCTGATCTTGTGAAGCGCACAATCGAGCCTTGTAAGAAAGCTCTTGCAGATGCTGGTAAATCTGCTGCAGAAATCGATGATGTTGTGCTCGTTGGTGGTATGACACGTATGCCTAAGGTCCAAGAAGAAGTGAAAAAATTCTTCGGTAAAGACCCGCACAAAGGTGTGAACCCTGATGAAGTTGTTGCTATTGGTGCGGCAATTCAGGCTGGTGTGCTTCAAGGTGACGTGAAAGACGTTGTTCTTCTTGATGTGACACCGCTTTCACTTGGTATCGAAACTCTTGGTGGTGTGTTCACACGTCTTATTGACCGTAACACAACAATTCCAACGAAGAAGTCTCAGACATTCTCAACAGCAGAAGACAATCAGGCTGCTGTGACTATTCGCGTTCTCCAAGGTGAGCGTGAAATGGCTGCTGACAACAAAGTGCTTGGTAACTTCAACCTTGAAGGTATCCCACCTGCACCGCGTGGAATGCCACAAATTGAAGTGACTTTCGACATCGACGCAAACGGTATCGTGTCTGTGTCTGCGAAAGACAAAGCAACAGGCAAAGAGCAGCAAATCACAATTCAGGCTGATGGTGGTCTTTCAGACGATGACATCCAGAACATGGTGAAAGATGCTGAAGCAAATGCTGAAGCTGATAAAGCGGCTCGTGAATCTGTTGAAGCCAAAAACAACGGTGAGTCACTCATCGATGGCACAAACAAGCAGCTTGATGAGCACGGCGACAAGATTCCTGCGGAAGTTAAAGCAGAAATCGAAGCAGCGCGTGATGCTCTAAAAGCGGCTCTGGAAACAGATGACACAGCTGAGATCCAAGCGAAAACGCAATCACTAACTGAAGCAGCAATGAAAATGGGTGAAGCCATTTACGCAGCTGCACAAGAAGGTGATGCACATGCAGACGCTGCTAAAGATGCAGCAGCTGATGCGTCTGCTGAGGACGATGATGTTGTTGACGCTGACTTCGAAGAAGTCGACGGTGACGCGAAAAGCTAGGTCGTTAAGACCTCAGGACATTTCGTCCTGATACTGCTTTATAAGGCTGCGATGTTTCCAATATTGGTACTCGCAGCCTTTATGGCATTAAATACCCATATGATATGGCGGTGGAATGCAGTTTGCAGACCTTGTCAGATCTAGTTAACGACCCAACATAAGCTTTGCTTCTGATTAGTCTCAAGACTGGTCGCGAATACATTGTTGTATAAGAAAAGAACTGCGCATGAGCGATACTGATTATTATGAACTTCTAGGCGTCTCACGTGGCGTTGACGAGAAAGCACTTAAATCTGCCTTCCGTAAGAAGGCGATGAAGTATCACCCAGACCGGAATCCAGATGATCCATCGGCAGAGGCTAAGTTTAAAGAAGTTTCTTCAGCGTATGAATGTCTGTCTGATCCTCAAAAGCGTGCAGCCTATGACCAGTATGGTCGCGCAGCCTATGAGCAAGGCGGAATGGGCAATGCTGGTAGCGGCGGTGGCGGATTTGGTGGCCAACGCCCAGAAGATGTGTTTAGCGATATTTTTGCAGACTTTTTTGGTGGGCGCCAAGGTGGCGGCCGAGGCGGTCCTGCACGCGGTGCTGATCTGCGATATGATTACAATATCTCGCTTGAAGAGGCCTTCGGTGGCAAACAAGCCGATATAGAAATTCCAACAACAGAGGCGTGTAAGCCTTGTGATGGTTCTGGTGCTGCTAAGGGTTCTTCTCCCGTCACATGTTCAACATGTCATGGTGCGGGACGTGTGCGCGCACAGCAAGGCTTCTTTACGATGGAACGTACGTGTAGTGCGTGTCAGGGGCGTGGAAAGGTCATTAAAAACCCTTGTAAGGGCTGTGGTGGACGCGGGAATGTCCATGCGGAACGCACGCTTAATGTGAATATTCCAGCCGGTATTGAAGATGGACAGCGTATTCGCCTTCAAGGTGAAGGTGAGGCTGGCGATCATGGTGGTCCTAAAGGGGACCTTTATATATTCGTCTCTGTTGAAGAGCATGAATTGTTTGAGCGCGATGGGCCTAATCTTTATGCGCGTGCACCGGTGCCATTCTGTAAAGCTGCTTTAGGTGGCGATATTGACATGCCAACAATTGGTGGCAGCCTAGCACGCATTACTATTCCTGAAGGTGCGCAGACAGGTAAGCGTATGCGCTTAAAAGGAAAGGGTATGCCTTCTCTACGGTCTGGTCAGCATGGTGATTTGTATGTTGAGCTTTTTGTTGAAACACCGCGTAATCTATCATCAAAACAAAAAGAAATTTTGCGTGAATTCTCTGAAAGCTGTGATGAAGATACAAACCCAGAGCATAAAGGCTTTATAAGCCGCGTAAAAGGCTTTTTTGACGCGTCGGCCGACGCAGACTAAAGTTTCTTTTCTCTAAGTTATTTTAACAAGGCACTATTGCTATGACTTATAAAATCGCCATTGCAGGTGTCGCTGGTCGTATGGGCCAATCCCTAGTTCGCGCTTGCGCAACAGAAGATGATTGTAGTGTCGTTGGCGGAAGCGAGCGGCCGGGTTCTGAATTTGTCGGGCAAAATATTGGCGATATAGCAAGTGTTTCAGCTGGTGATGTGAAGGTCGTGGATTCTGCTTTTGAAGCAGCAAAAGACGCTGATATCTGGATTGATTTTACAGCGCCTGTACCCACGCTTGCTGCCCTTAGAGCGCTCGAAAATAGCAGTGTGAAATCAGTTATTGTCGGGACAACCGGTTTTACTGAAGAGCAGGAAGCTGAATTACAAGCGTTTGCGTCGCGCTATGCGATTGTGAAAGCAGGCAATTTCTCTCTTGGTGTAACCATGCTGACTGCGCTTGTTGAACAAGCCGCTGCTCGCTTAGGTGATGACTGGGATATTGAAGTCCTAGAAACACACCATCGCCGGAAAGTGGATGCACCATCAGGTACTGCACTTATGCTCGGTGAAGCCGCTGCGGCTGGGCGTAAAGCGCCGTTAAAGGATCTTCAGACTCCGCCATATGATGGAATAACAGGTGCGAGAGAAGCCGGAAAAATCGGATTTTCTGTGCGCCGTGCGGGCGGTGTTATTGGTGACCATGAAGTGATGTTTGGGTCCGATGAAGAGCTAATAAGTCTTCGACACACGGCGTTAGATCGCAATGTGTTTGCGCGTGGCGCAATTCGGGCAGGGCAGTGGGCGGCCCAACAATCACCTGGATATTATTCCATTCGTGATGTGTTGGACCTATAAGTCAAAGTCTAAAAATCGACCAATTCAACAGGAATATCAACATCGCAAATATCAACGACTTGCGGTGGCGTGTTGAAAAAGAATGGGTCCATTTTCACACGCTGAGAATTGATCACATTCATGAAGTCAGGTGTTTCAGAACGCATGACTTCATAATGAGGTTGTTCGTTTTCAGGTAGCTCGGATACAAGTTTCATAGAAAATATCTGATCGCCTTTATCTGGCGCTTGTATGACTCCATTCGCGACATTTCTATCACCGCGTTTAAGCTTTTGTACATATTGCATTCCCGAAATGACCCGACCAAACACACTCATATTGCGGTCTAGATATCGTTGCGAATCCAAAACGATGTAAAAATCAGTTCCACCAGAATTTGGGTTTTGACCTCGTGCCATTGCTATGGCACCGGGGCAATGTAGCAGCCATTTAGAGCTTGCTTCATCATTCATTCCGGTTGCGAAACCATTGATAAAACCAACGTCATCAGCGTGAATGTCGGGATTTCTCAGTCGTTGAAAATCATCGCTGTCGAGAACGGGTTGTTCTGCTTCTATTTCAATAGGCGGCCATTTCGCGTTCTGTTCGTTAAGACCTGCCTGAGCTACAAAGCCGTCGATGACGCGGTAAAATTCCTTATTGTTGAAAGCGCGTGCTTTGATCATTTCCTGAAAGCGTTGAACTGCACCCGGTGCAAATTCAGGATTTAGTTCAATGACGATTTCACCATATTGCGTCTGCATGAGTACCAGATTTTCAGGTGTTATTTTGCGCCAGGTATCACCTTTAAAGCCCTCGGCGGTGGATATAGGTGTTGGTTCAGGTGCAGGTGCAACATCTGCTTCTTGCGCGCACGCTGATAAACTCGCGGCGGCAAAACATGTTGCTAGAATTTGTTTTATCATTACCAGCTTCCAATATTTTCAGCAGATGCCCACGGCTCTTTAGCTGGTAGGGCTTGGTCTTTTTGAAGTATTTCAATCGAGATATTGTCAGGAGATCTGACAAAAGCCATTTTACCATCACGTGGCGGACGATTAATTGTGACGCCCATGGCCTGTAGCTTTTCGCAGACAGCGTAAATGTCATCTACTTGGTAGGCGATGTGACCAAAATTGCGACCATCAGGGTAAGGCTCAACATCCCAATTAAATGTGAGTTCCAGCGCAGGTAAGCCTGCCGGTAAACTGCCGCTTCCCGGAGTAAATCCGGCCTCTGCCACATCGTCAGGCGTTGCGAGAAAAACATTGGTAAATCTAGCTTTTTCAACGGCTTCTCTTCTTACTTCGATCAAGCCCAATCCTTCGCAAAAGAATTCCAGAGTTTTATCCAAGTCAGATACGCGGATCATTGTATGTAGGTAGCGAATGCTCATGATTGGGCCTTACCCTCTATTTGTGCCTGAATTTCTTGTTCGAGTGGTTTGGGTCGGTTCTGGTGCTGCATTCGTCCCGCTATCCCTGCGATCAGGATAAGGCCGAGAATGCATAAAATTGATATTCCAAATAACCAAGGTGCGAAGCCTTCATCTAGGTCACCGACGCGGCCTGTCGCATTCCAGATCGTGTTCCATATCCAGCTAGCCCCAAAGTAAAAAGTCGGAAGGCTAATAATCGCGACAATAGAAGCGACAAAATTTATCACATGCCCTCTGGGGCTGTATGCGCGTTTATAGGCTTCCACAAACCCAGTTTCCCCAACAGCTTGATAGCTGGGTTCATATTCTTTTTGTGCATTGAAAATATCGCGAGCATCTTGCTCAAGCGATTTGTATTTATACACGATGTAGGCTGCCCAGATTACTAGAATGAGGGTGAGGGAAATGAGTAGTATCACAGTGTTACCTTAAAGGGTCGATTGCGGCGTATCGTTCAGCGCGTGCAGTGTGAATAGCATTTTTTAAAGAGGCGACAAATGTTAGTCTTTCATCTGGCGTCAGAAACTTTCCAATCGCATAGGATTTTCCAGCACTGGAGAGTTTTATGTAAGTGTTTTCTTCTGCAGAGGCATTCAGAGAGACTTGCGTAAAAGCAGTTGGTAGTTTTGCTTTTGTTTCTTTGCCTTTTGGGTCGATATGGCGAACGGACAGGTTCTCTGCAGTGACACGCACAAATGTCTTTTGTGATAATGCTTTGTTATTAATACGAAAAGCCAACCACAGAACAAATAGTTGCAAGGATATAAAGAACATTATCAATGAGAAACCAGATCCAAGAAATGGTAAGCTCGTCACAACACTTAGGCTTAGAAGAGTCAGTATAGTCGTATTGATACCCTGATTGGAAAGCGAACGAGATGGTTGGAGTGTCGCGTCCATATAAATTTTGGATATTTCCTCTGACATGTCCAAATAACTATCTAATACGTGGTGGATGTTTTGGTAAATAAGCTTGCCATGAAACACTATGGTCTACCATATTGCACTTGAAATTAGTTTCTAGGTATTTTTCATGTCTGCAGCACCTTCGTCGCAAAAAATAACAGCAAAAACGAAAGCAACCAAAACGACGACAAAGAAGAAAGTTAGTCGTCCAAGAAGTCGATTAAAGAAGGATCAGATATTGGAAATGTTTGTCAAATTGGCAGATGATCGTCCAAATCCTGAGACAGAATTGGAATACAATTCTCCTTTTACTTTAGTTGTCGCGGTGGCCTTGTCTGCTCAAGCTACAGATGTTGGCGTAAACAAAGCGGCACGTGTTTTGTTTGCTGTCGCTGATACACCTAAGGCCATGATGGATCTTGGCGTTGATGGTGTGGCAGAACACATCAAAACGATTGGTCTTTGGCGCAATAAAGCGAAAAACGTTGTCGCGCTTTCCAAAATGATAATCGATGATTTTGGTGGAGAAGTCCCTCAAACACGAGAAGAATTGGTCAAACTGCCAGGTGTTGGCCGTAAGACTGCCAATGTTGTTCTCAACGAAGTATTTGGACAGCCAACGATTGCTGTGGATACCCATATATTCAGGGTATCAAACAGGACAGGTCTGGCCCCTGGAAATAACCCTGATCAAGTTGAAGACTTATTGGAGCGCGTTGTCCCTGATACCTTTAAAAAAGGGGCGCATCATTGGCTTATTCTACATGGGCGCTATGTTTGCGTTGCACGTAAACCGAAGTGCGAAAAATGTGCGATAATCGATCTATGTGGATTTAAGGAAAAAACTGTCTAGTTTTGAGCACGTTTTATCAGGGCTTTTGCATACATGTCCGACATGTCAGGGCCTTCAACAGGATATAGATAGGGTTCAATCAACTCTATTTCCATGAGCAATAAATTACCTTCAATGCCTCTCAATAAGTCTACACGTGCATATAAGGGCGTGTCGAAAGGGATGTAGGAGAGGATTTTCTTTGCCGCATCTATATCTGACATGCTCGGCGCGACTGCCTTTTCTTTTGCGCCATACGTGCTTTGAATACGGTAGTCACCTTGTTTCGGGATTTTTAGGAGAGCGTGAGAAAAATCCCCATCAATAAATATGAATGAGTATTCGCCTTCAGTTTGAATAGCGGGCAAGAAAGGTTGAATCATCGCGGGACGGTCGAGTAAAACGCCGTCAGGTACTTCGTCACCTTTTTTATAGAGTGTTTGTCCAAATGATCCGGCACCGATTTGACGCTTAACGACAACACCATCTGCATCATATTGCTGAAACATAGCTTCAACATCTTTTTTGGTGGCTTGGTCTACCCATGTGGTTGGTACAATTGAAGCGCCGCGTTTATCGAGTTCCCGCAGATAAGTTTTGCTGACATTCCATTTCACCATAGAGGCAGGATTGAAAAGCTTGATCCCAGCGTTTTGGATCGCTTCCAATTTGTGGATAAACTCAGTTTGTGAATCTTGATAATTCCATGGCGTGCCAATTACGACCGCGTCGGCCCCTTTAAATTCGGAAAGAGGTGCTTTCCAATCCACAGCTTTCAACGCGTGACCACTTGCTTCAAGTGAATGTTGTAGCTCGCCAAATTGATGATTGAATTCTTTTTCGAAATTTAGTGTGCTTGCAGGTGGGTTTTGGGAGCTGGGCAGCGTGATTTCACATGCAAGAAAGATAAAATTCATTATGGTTACCAATATGGATAATATTCAACTTGAGAATATCTAGAGCGTGCCTATAACAGGCGCAACCAATTGTTTTATCCTCGGAGAGTTCGCGGCTTATGTCAGATACACGCTTTAATGTCATCGCTTTAGGTAATGCAATTATGGATGTCATTGCGAGCGTAGAGGACTCATTTTTGGTTGAGAATGATATCCCCAAAGCACGCATGAATTTGATCGATCAAGAGCGTACAAATTTTCTCTATGATGCACTTCCCGACGATAAGGTGGAAACGTCTGGTGGATCAGCAGGAAATACAATTGCTTGCCTTCTTAGCTTTGGTGCCAAAGCCGCATTCATGGGAAAAGTTGCCGATGATGAGATCGGCGCAGCTTATATAAGTGACATGGAAAAAATTGGAGCGACCTTTTCTGGTTCGCCTTTGACAACGGGCATATCCACGGCACGCTGCATGATCGCTGTAACACCGGATGGTGAGCGCTCAATGAATACATTTTTAGGCGCATCAACTGAATTTACCGCTGAGGATGTTGATGGTGAACTGATCAAACAATCTGAATGGTTATATTTAGAGGGATATCTGTTTGATAAACCTGCAGCCAAATCAGCCTTTGTACGTGCCGCTGAAATAGCGAACCAGACAGGACGTAAAGTTGCTGTCACAATGTCCGATGTTTTTTGTGTTGAGCGTCACCGTGAAGCCTTTCGCGAATTAATAAAAAACCATGTTGATTTGGTCATCGCGAATGAAGAAGAACTACTGGCGCTATACGAAACAGATGATTTTGATGCAGCGGTAAATCAATTGAAAAGCGAAACTGAGTTTGCAGCAGTCACGCGGTCTGAAAAAGGATCAGTCGTGATTGATTCTGAGATGCGCATGAACGTCCCAACAAAACCATTGGATAAAGTTGTTGATGCTACAGGGGCAGGGGACGCATATGCTGGTGGATTTTTCTTTGGCTTGAGCGAAGGATTAAATTTGGAAACCTGTGCACGCCTCGGTCATCTTGCCGCTAGTGAAGTCATATCCCATTACGGACCTCGCCCAGAAGCAAATCTACGTGAGTTAGCAATCGAAGCAGGTCTAATATCAGCATAATTTTTGAATATTCAAAAATAGAATGTTTGTGATCGTGGCAAATCAGTTTTATAATTAATTGATATGAAATGGGATCAATTATCAGATGACTGGTGCCCGATTGCGAGGGCAACATCGATTGTAGGAGATCGCTGGACGCTTTTGATCGTCCGTGATTGTTTTTTAGGTGTGAGCAAGTTTGATGATTTTCAGAAAAACCTAGGCATTACCCGGCATGTATTAGCTCAGAGATTAAAGCGGCTCGTCGAGTTTGGTATTCTTGAAAAGCAAGAATATCAGAAACGTCCTCCGCGCTTTGACTATGTACTCACAGAACGCGGCAGGGATTTAGGTCCTGTATTGGAAGCATTACGTGGTTGGGGACGAGAAAATCTCTCAATTCGGCGCCAAGCAGGCATTGGTGACACCGTAGAAGAATAAATGAAAAAGGGCGGAACATGATAAATGTCTCGCCCTTTGTTTTGTCTGTATTTATAGCTTCTAAGCTTCGGTTGTTTCTTCGTCTTCTGCTTTAGGCGCTGATCCACCACCGGAGCTAACAGCAACCATGGCTGCGCGAAGAGTGCGGTCACCGATTTTCCAACCAGATTGATATGTTTCAGCGACACTACCATTTGGTTGGTCAGAAGGAACTTGTGAAATCGCTTGGTGGAAGTTTGGATCAAAGGTTGCGCCGGGTGCAGCATCAATGGCAACAACTCCGTTGCGCGCGAATGAAGCGTGCAATTCCTTTTGAGTCATTTCAATTCCAGCAAGCAGGCTTTTGCCTTGCTCAGACAAAGATGCACGCGCTTCTTCATTTACGGCTGATAGGGCACGCGTCATATTGTCGGATACCGACAGCAAATCACCGGCGAATTTTTCAACAGCGTAAATACGTGAATCTGCGAGTTGTTTTTCCGTACGTTTACGCAAGTTCTCCATGTCCGCCATTTTGCGAACGAGTTGATCTTTTAATGCGTCACGTTCAGCTTCTAATTCTGCAATACGCGCTTCTGGTTCATCTTCGACAGGAGCATTTGCATCATTTGCGGCTTCAGCCGTGTTTGCTTCTTCAGCAATATCGGGTTTTGCTTCTGGTTCTGTTTCTGGCGTTTGCGTCTCTTCGCTCATCGCTTTTCCTCTATTTCTTCGGTCGATCCACCGTCTAATAATCGTCCAACAACTTGCGCTGTATAATCAACCATCGGGATGATACGAGCATAATTTAGTCGGGTAGGACCAATAACACCCAAAGCTCCTACAACTTTCCGCTCAGAATTCATATAGGGCGCAACGATAACACTTGAACCAGATAGGCTAAAAAGTTTGTTTTCTGCACCAATAAACAGTCGAATACCCTCTGCTTCGCGGGCACGGTCTAAAACTTGGACTAAACTTTCCGTTTTATCCAAATAAGAAAACAGGCCTCTGACTTTATCGATATCTTCCGCAATTTGTTCATCACCAAGAAGATTTGCGCGTCCACGTATGATAAGAGAACGACCTCGGTCAGGGTCTTCGCCAGTCCAATGAGCAAATCCTTCTTCGACAAGAGCACTTGCCATAATATCAAGTTGCGCGCGTTTCTCGCGTATTTCTGCGAGAATGTCGGACTTAACTTCAGCTAATGTTCGGCCGCGCATACGTGCATTTAAATAATTGCTTGCTTCCTGCAATGCTGAGACAGGCATTCCGTCTGGAAGGGTTAGGAGGCGGTTTTCTATATCTTCGTCTTCAGAAACAATGATTGCGAGTGCTTGATTAGGTCCGACAGAAACAAATTCGACGTGTTTAACGGCTGCGGCATTGCTTTTGGGGCTGGCAACCAAACCAGCACCGCCAACAAGACCCGATAGCATTTCAGACGCCTCACCCAGAAAATCTTCAGGAGGTTTGCCTTGCGCCGCAGACAAACGTTTCTGAATTCGGCGTTTATCGACCGCACCCAGTTTTAACTGCTGAACTTCCATTAGGCCATCAACAAAGAGACGAAGACCTCTGTGTGTTGGCATTCTTCCAGCCGAAGTATGCGGGCTGTCCAATAGACCAATTTCAGCTAAGTCGGCCATGACATTTCTAATCGACGCTGGAGATAGGCTTATTCCGCGACGCGAAATCGTACGTGATCCAACAGGTTCTCCCGTTTCAAGGTAAGCATCGACGATTTCACGGAAAATCATCCGAGAGCGTTCATCCATTGCAGATAGCTGAGATTGAGAGGAGGGAGGGTTAGAAGTCATATGGGTAATTTAGGAAGACCTGTAAGAATACGCAATGTCGTGATGCAGCATTGCCAAACTATAGAGGGTTCATGTATCGCCTTTCCATAGTTGTTTTAAAATATTTCCGATTAAATTGTGTCGGAATTGGATTATCAGATTAGGAAGAGCTCTTCATGACTCAGTTCGAACGCCCGTCAAAACGCGAACCACAAGATTTACGGGAAGTAAGCCTTGAAGTGGGCAAGTCACGTTATGCAGAAGGGTCTTGTCTGGTAAAGTTTGGCCACACACATGTTTTGTGTACAGCGTCATGGACCGGTGATGTCCCGCGTTGGATGAAGGGTTCTGGAAAAGGTTGGGTAACTGCAGAATACGGCATGCTACCGCGTGCAACACACACGCGTGGTCGTCGAGAAGCAGCCGCAGGAAAACAGTCTGGTCGTACTCAAGAAATCCAACGTTTGATCGGACGTGCCTTGCGTTCAGTAACTGATCTTAAGGCATTGGGTGAAAATCAGATTACTATAGACTGTGATGTTATTCAGGCGGACGGCGGGACACGTACAGCGGCTATTACGGGTGGATATGTTGCGTTGGCAATTGCGATTAATTACCTCAAAGAAGAGGGCATTATTGAAACAAATCCGCTAAACGCGCAGGCTGCTGCAATTTCATGTGGTGTCTATCAAGATGTGCCGGTTCTAGATCTGGATTACGCTGAAGATTCAAATGCAATGGTAGATGCTAATTTCATCATGTCTTCAGATGGCCGCATTATCGAAGTGCAGGGTACTGGTGAAGAGCGTCCATTTTCTCGTGAAGAATTCTTGGCGATGAGTGATCTTGCTGATGCTGGCTGTAAAGAGCTTTTCGCGCTTCAAAAAGCAGCGATTGAAAACGCTAAATAAAAGCGCTTACTGATTGGAGAGTGCGGATTGCGCGCTTTCCAATCCACCTATTCTGCGGCTGTACGCTGACCTTCGCGATTAGAATCGTCTAGTTCGTCTTCTTCATTTTCCCAGATGAGAATGTCACCGGGCTGGCATTTAAGTTCACGACATAGAGCTTCCAAGGTTGAAAATCGGACCGCTTTTGCTTTCCCAGTCTTCAATATTGAAAGATTGGCAAGTGTTATACCCACGCGATCACCAAGCTCGGTTAGAGACATACGGCGATCTAATAGGACCTGATCAAGTTTTACGCGAATCGTCATGAAGTTAGGATAGAGCCTTTTTTCTAAATGGTCATCTTTTGATCTTCACGAAGACGAGCGCCTTCATCAAAAACCTGTGAAAGTACGACCAGAACCAAAACGGCCCCCCAAGTAATAAAATTGGTACCCATCAAACGCGTGATCAGACTAATTGATTGCATTTCGGATTCTACTCCAAAAATGCTCAGTATGAACACAATGATGGGGTCTATCAGAATTCGCGCCAATTCCAAAATAGCTAATATGAGTGCGATCAATTGAAAGCGTTTAGCATTGTCGGGAACAAATGGGTCGCCCTCGACAAGGGTTTCAAACACGCCGCGAAGCTTTGAAGAGATTAGCATAATCCCGACGCACAAAATCGAACCAACAAGGGCAAGACTTGTCATTTTAAACGGGTCTGCGTGAAGTGAGATTTTTCCGATGACTGAATTATCGACTTCGCCGCCCGATACCATGGCGATAATGGAGATGATGGTGATGATCCAAATAAATCCAAGTGCGGCGCAGGCTGTAATCCAGAACACATCGACCAAAACTTTAAGAACAGACGACAAAGATCCACGTCCAATAGCGCGTAATTTCAATGTATCCTCAAGGCTGCTCATTCAGTTTGATCTTCCTTCAATCTATTTACAAAATCGACCTTCGTTTTTTACACGAATGCTGTAGATATTATAGATGTTACACACTACTTATCGAAAAACAATATATTTTACACATTTACGCTAGAGATATCATGACTGATTCGAACAAATCAAGGAAACTCCAACCCGGTCGATTAGTTGCTGCAACTCACAATCAGGGCAAAGTTGTTGAGTTGAAAGACTTACTTGAACCTCTCGGATTTGAGCCTATTTCGGCGGGTGAATTGAATTTGCCTGAACCAGAGGAAACCGGTCTTACTTTTGAAGCAAATGCGGAGCTCAAAGCTCTTGCTGCCGCCACAGCATCAGGAAGTCCTGCATTGGCTGATGATTCAGGTTTGGCTGTCGACGCTCTTAATGGCGCGCCTGGTATTTATTCGGCACGCTGGGCTGGTGAAACCAAAGATTTTGATTTGGCGATGGCAAAGGTCAATCAGGCGCTTGAAGATGAAAAAGCAGCTGAGCGGACAGCGCGATTTGTGTGCGTTCTATGCGTAGCGTGGCCAGACGGTGAAACGATAACTTTTCGTGGTGAAGTAGAGGGCGAACTTGTTTGGCCAATTCGCGGAGAAAATGGCTTTGGGTATGACGCTATGTTTGTACCGAATGGCGAGAATATCACTTTTGGTGAAATGGACCCTGCGCGTAAACATGCGATGAGCCATCGCGCAAATGCGTTTAAACTCATGAAAGAAGCCTTGCTCTAATGCTTGAGTTTGAACCCGAACGCGGGTTTGGCATTTATATTCACTGGCCATATTGCGCTAAGATCTGCCCGTATTGTGATTTCAACGTCTATGCCGCCAAACAGCGGGATATAAAACCGATGTTGGAAGCAATTCACGCTGATTTGAAAAACTGGCGACAAAAAACGGGTCCACGTCGTGTCGATACGATTTTCTTTGGTGGGGGGACTCCATCACTTTTGCCGTCTAAGGCGATTGAAGATCTCATCGATAAAATAGACACTTTATGGGATTTGCATCCTGCTGCAGAGATTACGCTCGAAGCTAATCCTGATGACGCTGAATATTTCGCGGACTTGGCGCATTCAGGTGTCAATCGGCTCTCCCTTGGTGTGCAAAGCCTAAATGATGAATCCTTGGTATTTTTGGGCCGAAATCATAACGCTAAAATTGCGATGAAAGCGATTGAAGAGGGACGTCGATATTTTGAATCTTTATCGCTTGATTTCATTTATGCTCTGCCGAACCAATCTTTGGATTCATGGCATTCAGATTTAGAGAAAATTATGCGCTTAGGGGCAGATCATCTTTCCCTTTATGAGTTGACCATCGAGAAAAAAACCGCCTTTGGAAAAGCAGTTGAACGGGGAGAGTGGCTTCCCGCGACAGAAGACACTGCGGCTGATCTTTACGACCTTACCCAAGACTTGACTGAACAAAACGGGTTTTCAGCATACGAAATTTCCAATCATGCGCTCTCAACAGAACATCATGCCAAACACAACATAATTTATTGGCGTTCAGGCGACTGGTTGGGGGTAGGGCCCGGCGCACATGGTCGAATTACAGTGAATGGTAATCGGTATGAAACAATCGCAGAGAAGCGCCCCGAGAAATACATTGACTGTGTGACTAAATCGAAAACTGGCTGCAACAGTGTGAAAGCACTTTCAATTGATGATGTTACAAGTGAGCGTTTGGTTATGGGGCTGAGAATGGCGACAGGCGTAAAAATCTCTGATTTTGAAGACCTATCAGGAACACCGTTAAATCCAGTTATTTTATCTGAATTTGCCGAAGATGGGTTGTTGATCAAAGATAATGAATCAATTCGTTTAACCCAGTCAGGGCGGCTATTAGCTGACTATATAAGTTCTCGATTGTTGGTTTCATAAAAAAGGCCGCACAAAAAATTGTACGGCCTTTTTATATATTAGAAGTATGCGGACTTAGAATCCGTCAACATCGAAACTGCTCTTGCCTGGTTCGATAACTCTAACGCTTCCATCACCAGTCACCTGAACCACAGATAGACTGCGTTCTATCGTGCCATTGGGACGGAACCGGAATAGACCATTTGTTCCCATAAACCCATCTTGGCGCTCCAGTGAGGCACGGTTGAGAGAGTTTTCACTCAACATCATCAATGACATTAGCGTTGCATCATATCCGAGTGCGGACATGCTCGAGGCTTTTTCACCATTAATCTGGCTGTAAATACTTTTATACTGCGAAACTGCTGTCGGGTCAGGTGCTGCAAAGACACCGCCCTTCAAAGTCGGCTCTCTCCAGACGTCGGTTGTATTCCACAGGCCGGTTCCCAATAGACGAATGCTTTTAATATCAACGTCGTAATAGGGAAGCAGTGGAGCCACACTACGCAGACGCGTTCCCTGTTCCGGTATTAGAACTGCTATCTCACCGGGCGCATATTCGTCTGCCAATATAACTGCTTGTGCAATTCGTTCGGCGGCTGCAGTAGGAGATGGCTCTTTGGGGTCGTATAGTTCGGTTTTTATCACCGAAGCATTGCGTTGGCTTGCTTCAAACCGTAGGGCGCTTTCAACTTGATATCCATATCCATTTGCTGGCCCAAGCATCGCAAACTGTGTCACACCATTTAGCGTTGCCCAGTCGACAATGCGAGAAATTTCTTCTTCTAATGGCAAGGAAACCAGATACACCCCGTTGCCAGCAACTGTATTGTTGGTTGAGAATGCCAAAACGGGAATATTATTCGGCGCTGCAATTTCGTTTACGACAGACACATTTTCAGCGAAAACCGGACCGATAAACGCATCCGCGCCTTCGTTGAGCGCCTCTATGGCGACTTCTCGCGCTTTTGATTGGACACCGCCAGTGTCCTTGGGAAGTAGTATAACATTCTCTATCCCTGCTTGGAAAAGCGCCATTTCAGCACCAGCGAGAATACCTTCAGCTTGTTTTCGAACCTGTGCGCTGGAACTAGATAGCGGCAGAAGAATAGCGATTTCAGATAAATTATCGAAATTTTCTGGATCTATTCCACTCATATGGCGTGGAATAGTGCTTGCTACCGGACCCATAGGTTTTGGGTCTTCTTTAGGTATTATCACTTCTTCCTTGGGCTTTGGAGGTTCTGGACGATCTGGCCGCGTTGACTCTGGACGTTCGTCTCCACGATAAATAGGCGTAGATGGACGAGGGTCTGTTGTTGCGCATCCCGCAAGTAATGCGAGGCTAAGCCCTAGCGTAACGAGCGTCTGACCGCTAAGGGTGAACAAACTTTTTTTATCCCGAGCATTGGGCAATGATGTCATCTTCTAACTTCTCCAGCGGCCAAAAGGGCGCAAATTCGATCCCCGAAAATTCCAACCCAGAAGAATCTGGTTTGGTAGATGAGGCGGACATTAGTGCTGACACGGGATCAAAACAAGCGCGAGATGCTGTTGTTAACCCTATGATTCGCCCTAATTCAGACCTTAATGCAGGCCTTTATATCGTCGCAACGCCTATCGGAAACTTAAGAGACATAACTTTACGTGCATTAGATGTTCTTGCTTCTGCTGATTTAGTTTTAGCCGAGGATACGCGCGTCGCTGCAAAATTAATGTCCGCCTATGGTTTAAAACCAGAGCTACGCCCATATCACGACCATAATGGGGCGATTTCCCGACCAAGAATTCTCCGCGAACTGGGGAAGGGGCACCGTATTGCGCTTATTTCGGATGCTGGGACGCCACTTATTTCTGATCCGGGCTATAAATTAGCAAGAGAAGCGATTGAGGCGGGGCATTATGTAACCGCTTTACCAGGGGCTTCAGCTCCCTTAGCGGCTTTGACTATATCAGGACTTCCATCGAACAGTTTTTTCTTTGCGGGGTTTCCACCTCCCAAGCAGAGCGCACGGCTCAAATTTTTGGAAAAACTGGATCGCCTTGATGCGACTTTGATTTTTTTCGAAGGGCCATCGCGATTGGCAAAAAGCCTTTCTGATATGGCAAAAGTTTTTGGTAATCGCGAGGCAGTCCTGGCGCGAGAATTGACGAAACGATTTGAAGAAGCGCGGCGGCTTCCTCTCAATGATTTGGTTCTGGAAATAGAGAAAGAAGGCCCACCCAAAGGCGAGTTAGTTGTCTTGATTGCCCCCCCCAATGGGGCCGATACAGCTTCCACCGAAGATATCGATGCAGCAATTTTAGAAGCGTTGGAGAGTCTATCGGTCAAGCAAGCATCATCGGAAGTTGCTGAGCGGTTTGGCCTTAAAAAGCGTGATGTTTATGCCAGAGCGCTAGAGTTAAAAGCATCAGGCGAAGCTCAGCCATAAACGAATGAATGCTGGGGGGCATTATGAGCAATCAGGATTTCAAAGACAGAAGACGCCGAGAGGTTATCGGTCGGAGAGCTGAAGTGATTGCTTCGATCTGGTTGGGGTTGAAAGGCTATAAAATTGAAAAAACGCGACTGAGGTTGAAGTCGGGTGAAATTGATATTGTTGCGACCAAAAATAAGACTGTTGTTTTCGTTGAAGTTAAAGCTCGTAAAACATTGGATGCAGGGCTTCGTGCTGTCCCGGACAGTGCATGGATGAGAATTTCAAGAACAGCCGAAATTTGGATGTCGCATACTTCAAGATTTCAAAATTACGATTGGCGCTACGATCTGGTTGTCATTTGTCCAAGGAAGTTCCCAAAGCATTTGAAAAGTTTCTGGCGGCCGTAAGCTAGAAAATGAAAATGTATACGTTTTTTTGACATCTGCGGCAGATAAATAGAGTGAACGGAAATTAATTCTGTTGTGCCTACTTATTGCCGTATCCATTGAGCATTATGTAGTTTGATAGTTAACCATGCTCAAAAATTTGTCAGGAGCCGTCCAATGAAATCCCGTATTGCCGCTGTATTGTTAATGGCAACTGGTATGGCAGGTTGTGCAGTCGTTCAGGAAAAGACGATTGGTGAAAGTCTCGATGAAGCATCTGCTTCCAGTCAGATAAAAAGCCTACTTCTTTCGAAATCTGCTGGCAGGTTTAAGCAGGTCGATGTCGAAGTGACTGCTCGTTTGGTGTTGCTGACAGGCCGTGTTGAAACTGAAGAAGATAAAGTAGAAGCTGATCGTATTGCATGGAGCGTTAGAACTATTGATGAAGTCGCCAATGAAATTGAGGTGATGCCAGAAACCAAGCTTCTAAAAAACGTCAATGATGAATGGATTACCGCTAAATTGCGCTCGCGTTTATTGGGTGACGCTGAAATTAAGAGCGTGAATTACAACATCGAGACATTTAACGGCGTTGTTTACCTGCTTGGTTATGCAAGAAATCAAACAGAGCTAAAACGTGCGGCGGAACATGCGAGTTTGATCAAAGGCGTAGAGCGCGTTGTTTCATATGTTAAGATGCGCGATCGTTCACTTCCACCTGGATATACACCGCAAACGGGACCTCCTGCTGGTTACGGAAACCAGCCCGCGCCAATTCAGACAGCGCCATCTGTGCAATACGAGCCTCAAAACTCTGACGTTGGATATGTCGACCCTCAACCACCGCAAGATGTTTATCAGTATGAAGAAACTGAACTCTACGGCGGTGTAGAGCAAGAACCCTATGTCGATCCTGCGGCTCCGAATGCCAGATATGATAATGATGGTTATTTGATTCCCGATGCACCCGTAAATGAAGGTAATTCTGGCTATTCTGATCCCTATGCTGACCCTTTTGGTGATGAATAGCTCTTCCAATTCGTTTCTGAGACATTATCTCTTTTAGAAATAGAATGATTCACCAGTATATTGCGCTGGATGAAGCCATAATGTGCTGGAGAAGTTACCCAAAATGAGAATTGCTGTTCAAATGGATCCGCTAGAAGACGTAAATCCGGCGGGTGATACGACTTTCTCGATGATAGAAGAGGCTCAATCGAGAGGGTTTTCGATTTGGGTGTATCAAGTAGATGATCTTTTTTACGACGCTGGAGAAGTTAAGGCGTGGGTAAAGCCAGCAAAAGTTTTTCGTGGTGATGATGGACATTGCGAGCTAGGCGAACGTGTTTTAATTGATATGCGTGCTGACGTTGATGTTGTTTTGATGCGGCAGGACCCGCCATTTCATATGGGATACCTGACAGGTGCGCATCTTCTCGAATTGATCAAGGGTGATACACTGGTTGTG
This sequence comes from uncultured Hyphomonadaceae bacterium, assembly GCA_964352025.1. Lineage (GTDB taxonomy): Bacteria > Pseudomonadota > Alphaproteobacteria > Caulobacterales > Hyphomonadaceae > Hirschia. The sequence continues at coordinate 27,851 of CAYGPZ010000001.1, read as the reverse complement.
AATGATCCTGAGTGGGTCCGGTCTAGCCCGGAAAAAGTATTTCCTTTGGAATACCCAGATTTACAGCCACCAACGCTTATCAGTCGTTCTTTAGAGGCTATTCAGGTGTTTAGAGACAAACACAAAGACATCGTATTAAAACCCTTATACGGGCATGGTGGTGCGTCGGTTGTGCGCGTGAAGCCAGATGATGGAAATTTCGAAGCATTGGTTGAAATGTTTCAAGAAAAAGCACCAGAGCCCTTTATTGCACAGGCTTTTTTACCGTCCGTGTCCGCGGGTGATAAACGTATTATTCTGGTCGATGGTGAGCCGTGCGGTGCGATAAACAGAATGCCGCCTGAGGGAGCTATCCGTTCCAACCTTGTCGTTGGTGGAACAGCCAAAGGTTCAGAGCTTACAGAACGGGAACTGGAAATCTGTGAGGCTATCGGACCGGAACTGAAAAAGCGCGGTTTGATATTTGTAGGTATTGATGTGATTGGCGGCTATCTAACTGAAGTCAATGTAACATCTCCAACGGGTGCTCAGGCCATTAAGAATATGACGGGTATCGATCCAGTAGGCCGCATGTGGGATGTCATTCAGTCTAAGTTCAAGAATAGTTAGATAATTTAAGAGTTAAAGTTGACACATCCGTGTGAGGTGGGTCGAATAACGCAACAGAATTATGTTTTAAGGCTCCAGAGTTTGAGCCTGAACCATTTAAAGGGAAGAGATATCATGAAAAACGCATCATTAGGTTTGATTTCTTGTGCGCTTATCGCATTTGTCCCAGCAGCATGTGCCGCTGAAGAAGAAGCTAACCCTCCTGCTCAACCGGAAGAAACACAATCATCTGAGAGCGGCGGATTTAATTTTGCCATTCCCGGAGTTGACTCTGCAGCAGATTCATCTGGTGGATTTAATTTTTCTGGTCCTACCGGTGAGACCGAAAGTAAGACCGCGTTGGGAGATGTTGATCTTCCTGTTGATGAATCCGTAAAAATTGAAACATTTGAGCCTGAATTAGCTATACCTGCAGGTGAAGAAGTAGCCTCAAATTAAGAAAAATTGAAATTTGTTCTTCAAATGTTCCTTTGCGTGTGATATCCACATATAGGAATATTTGGGGGACGATATGGTTAGTCGAATTACAACATTCGCATTTGAGGGTGTAACAGCCAATCCTGTGGATGTGCAGGTCCAGCTTTCTAGCGGGCAGGTTCATTTTGCAATTGTTGGCTTAGCTGACAAAGCAGTGGCGGAAAGCCGTGAACGCGTAGGTGCAGCATTTTCTTCTCTTGGATTGTCTCTTCCTCCCAAGCGTATTGTCGTCAATCTTGCACCTGCTGACCTTCCTAAAGAGGGGAGCCATTATGATCTGGCGATCGCTCTCGCTCTTCTTCAAGCAATTGGTGTCATCCCTAATGGGGCGTTGGACAATCTAGCGGCGATAGGGGAGCTATCTCTGGATGGAAATATCGCTTCTATACCCGGTGCATTGCCTGCCGCAATGGCAGCGGAAGGTTTGGATAAGACTTTAATTTGTCCTGAAATATGTGGAGCCGAGGCGGCGTGGTCTGGTGGTCATGTTCTTGGAGCAAAAAGCCTGATGGCTTTAATTTCCCATTTTAAAGGAAACCAACAAATTGGAGCTGCCAAGCCAGGTGAGCTGACAGAAGAAATGACAATTCCTGATTTAAAAGATGTCAAAGGTCAGGAAGTCGCAAAACGCGTTTTAGAAATCGCGGCGGCAGGCGGGCATAATCTGTTAATGTTGGGGCCTCCAGGCGCAGGAAAAACCATGTTAGCACAAAGGCTTGCAGGTATATTGCCACCTCTTAGTGCACATGAATTGCTGGAAGTCAGCCAAATACAATCCATTGCAGGTGTTTTGGAAAAAGGCCAGTTATCACGTATTCGACCTTTTCGCGCCCCGCACCATTCTGCGAGCATGGCGGCAATGGTTGGCGGAGGATTAAAGGCGCGCCCGGGCGAAGTTTCATTGGCGCACCATGGCGTGTTGTTTTTGGATGAATTACCCGAGTTTACAGGGCAGGTTCTTGATAGTTTGCGCCAACCACTAGAAAATGGCGAGGCTGTTATTTCGCGTGCAAATAGGCATGTAAAATACCCAAGCCGGTTTCAACTCATAGCGGCTGCAAACCCGTGTAAATGTGGGGGCGGACAGGCAGAAACGATGTGTCGGCGTAAACCTCATTGTAAATCAGACTATATGGGACGCGTATCGGGGCCATTTTTAGATCGAATTGATTTATTTGTTGATGTCCCTGCTGTCACAGCGATGGATTTAACCTTGCCGCCACCCAAAGAGGGCAGTGCAGAGGTCGCCAAACGTGTGCAGTATGCGCGCGCTATTCAGGAAAGTAGATACCAGTCCACCACACAGGCGCGGCGGTTAAATGTCGATGCAGGTATGTCGTTGATTGAGAAATTTTGTACGCCTGAGCAAGACGGATCGGATCTGTTGATGAAAGCAGCTGATAAGTTGGGCTTATCGGCGAGGGGGTATCACCGTGTTTTAAAGGTTTCGCGCACAATTGCTGACCTAGACGGTTCAGAGATGATTCGGCGCGTACACATAGCGGAAGCTTTAAATTACAGATATCGGCCAATTGGTTTGTCAAAGAACTCAAATGAGTTGTTAAACGTTTAAATGCAGACCTGACAAAACCGAATGTAAGGTTTTGTTAACCAAGCCGATAGCTATGTCGATCAGGAATAAGTCTGCGAGTGAGAAGATGTCTTTACCTGTATCGAACGAGAAAACGACCTCCCAACCACCTGCGCCGGAGGGTTTGGATACATCTCAGCGTTTTACCGCGTCTGTTTCTCACGAAATCAGGACACCATTGAATGGTATTTTGGGGATGGTTTCTTTGTTGGAAGAAACAGACCTTTCGCCTGTGCAGAAAGAATATGTCGAGGCGATTGGTAAAAGCGGTTCAAGACTTTTGGATTTGCTGAATAACGTATTAGATTATTCAAGACTGGAAGCTGGCGAAATACCGCTTGATATCGCGCCATTTGATACGGCTGAACTTATTCAGGATGTTGTCGAATTATTGGCTCCACGCGCGCATGCTGCAAACCTAGATATCGCTGCTGCTGCAATGCCGGGACTGCCGACCAAGTTTATCGGAGATGCGGGACGTATTCGGCAAATCCTGTTTAATTTAGCAGGCAACGCGATCAAGTTCACCCAAACAGGCGGCATATTGGTTACTGCACGCCAAGATAAAACGGGCGAGCTTGTTTTTGCGGTCAGAGATACGGGCGCTGGTATCCCAAAATCAGAACATGAAAAAATATTTTCAGCCTATGGTCAGGTTTCTGCTTCAGATGCAGGGCGTGATAGCGGTGTTGGTCTTGGGCTTGCGATCGCGCAACGGCTTGCAAAGGCGATGAAAGGCCGATTGCATATATCGAGTGAAGTTGGGCAGGGGGCTGGTTTCTTTCTAACTTTGCCGCTTGAAATTGAACAAGCATCTAAGACGAGCGATAACTCAAAAAAAGCTTCCAAATCGCTAAACGTAGACCTTCAAGCAAGTTGCGCTTCTCAGATAGCTGTGATGAGCGCACTGGCGAATTCCAACCTGAAATGCAGCGTTGTATCTGGTCGAAAAAAGGCTGATGTCGCGATTATTGATGCCTCTCTTTCTCCAACCAAGATTAAGAAACTCACGAAGAAATCACCCACTTTGGTGGTCTTACGTCCGGAAGACCGCGCGCAAATCCCTGCCTTTCGAGAAATGGGGTGTGTTGGATATTTGATACGTCCATTGCGCGGCTCGTCGATTGCTAAGCGCGTTGAGATCGCCGCGCGCGGTGAAGAGATAAAGGAAACGCAAGAAAGCAAGAATACTGCGCCTAAGGGGGCACGCGCTCTCATCGCGGATGATAATCCGGTCAATTCATTACTGGCAAAACGCGCGCTGGTAACGGCTGGGTTTGCAGTAGACACTGTTGGCACGGGAGCGGAAGCGATAGAGGCAGCCTCAAATACACCATATTCGATCGTCTTTATGGATGTCAGAATGCCCGTTATGGATGGGTTGGAAGCAACACGCCGTATTCGCGCTTTAGACGGGGTGGTAAGTAATGTGCCGGTCATTGCTGTGACTGCGGATGTAGATCCCGACCTTGAGGCAAAAGCAGATAGAGCTGGCGTAAGTTTAGTTGCGGCCAAACCGATAGATCCCCAGCGTTTGCGAGACCTCGCTCTAAGCTGGGCCGTTTCCGAGAGGAAAGAGAATTAATGCAGATCGAACTCAATCAAAACTTCGAACGCATTTTTCAGTCGATTAGGAAAGCAATGGGGCCGTATACCAGTCCCAAAATAGCAGCAATGCTAGTCTTAGGATTCTCATCGGGGCTCCCTATTTTACTTATTTATGGAACTTTTTCTACTCGTCTCAGAGAAGCAGGGATCAGTCGAACAACGATTGGTTTTTTGTCACTTATAGGCCTGTTTTACGCATTTAAATTTCTGTGGGCCCCTCTAGTTGATCGGTTAAAGGTTCCAGGATTAGCAAATCTTCTGGGGCATAGGCGTGCTTGGATTTTTGTATGTCAAATTGGTCTTATTTTCGGATTGATTACTCTTGGAATTAGTGATCCTGCATCCAACCTGACTTGGACAGCAATGTGCGCAATTATCGTCGCGTTTTTTTCGGCGACACAAGATATTGTCATTGATGGTTGGCGTATTGATGTAGCGGACGATGAAGAACATGGTGAAATGGCTGCTGCGACGCAAACGGGCTATCGATTTGGGTTGATTGCGGCTGGTGGAGGCGCGCTCGCTTTTGCTGATGCGATAAATTGGAGCAGCGCTTACTGGGCAATGGCATTTTTGATGGCTATTGCTGGTATTGGCTTGTTCAAAGCATGTGAACCAGATCGCTCTATGTGGAGCGCCGATCAACAATCTTACAAACCAATTGCGATGTCGGTTATTCTGGCCGTTGCAGGGGCTTTACTCGCCACTTTGATTTTAATGGTCGTACCCACACAAGAACAATCGTATGTAGATGCACAAGGCGTAGAACAGGTAAAAGAACTGAATTTATTCAGGAATGGTGCCATGCTTTATTATGCAGGCGCATGGGTTCCCCTGTTTATAGGTGCGCTTAGCTTTTTGCTTCCACAGGCAAGGTCAGTGGTAAAGCAAGCTGGGTTTTCTATTCCAGCTGAGATCGCAAAGGCTGTAGGCTTTATTGTTGGTCTGGGTTTGGTTTTACTTTTAATTGTTCAAGGATTTAGGACGTTTCCAGAGTGGCCAAGTGTTATTTCTGAGTGGAATAGTGCGGGCGGTATTGCTCCCATTGGCGGGATTATTTTATCAGCTGTAAAAACAATTGTTGAGAGTATTCAATGGGTGTTGGGAGGAATTGGTTCTGGATTTGGGGTCTTCATCTCATTCGGCGGCGTATATGCGCTAATCCTGCTAGCAATTTCGCCATTTCTGTTTGCCTCTGGGCTTGGGGTTTGGCTCCGCAACAGCCCTACATCCCCGCACCTTACATCCAATGTTGCTTTAGGTGCTTTTGTGGATTATGCGCGCAAATATGGACCGGGAGCAGGTCTTCTTCTCTTGATGATTGCAACATATCGGATGACTGACACCACAATGGGTGTGATGGCTAAACCGTTCTATGTTGACCATGGATTCACGAAAACCGAATTTGGATTGGTGTCTGGTTCTATTGGACCATGGATTTTGATTGTCGGTGCGGTGTTTGCCGGTGTATCAGTTAGATTCTTAGGTTTTTTTCGCTCGCTGATAATCGGTGAAATATTGATGATCACGACCAATGCCGCTTTTGCGTGGTTGGCTCACCAACCTGAAGCAGTGTTTTGGCAATTATTTGTCACCGTAACTGCCGACAATATTGCGGCTGGTTTTGCGGGGACAGTTTTCATTGCGTATATGTCATCCCTGACATCGAAGGGATTTTCGGCGACGCAATATGCATTGTTCACGTCATTTTTTGCTTTGTACGGAAAATTATTGGCAAGTATGTCAGGCGTTTTAGCTGACCGCGTGGATTGGGAGATGTTCTTTATTCTCACTGCGCTTGTAGGTGTGCCTGCGATGGCAGTTATTTGGTTGGTTCATCATTTCAAAGCAGACCAACCTTTGGGTGAAAGTGCCGCTTCTTAATAAAAAGAGCCGATGCGTAAACACCGGCTCCCAATAATAAGTTCAATTCGATACGCAGTAAATTTGCAAAGGCTATCAGTCTTCGCTTTGTGGGTCATAGGCTGCAAAAGTGGCCATTGTGACGATATCAGATACAGACGCGCCCATTTGCAATATCTGAACAGGGGCGTTGAGGCCTAGTAATAGTGGCCCCACAACGGTTGTGTCACCAAGATAGGCTGCAAGCTTTGTTGATATCGAAGCAGAGTGTACCGCAGGCATGATGAGTATGTTTGCAGGAGCACTCAAGCGACTGAATGGATAGGTTTCGCGCGCATTTGGATTTAACGCTACGTCAACCGCGATATCACCTTCATATTCGAAATCGACTTCATCGCGCAACGCCATGAGGTCAGATGCCTGACGTACTGCGTCAGAACGCACGCCATGTGGGTATCCGAATGTCGAGTTTGATAGGAAAGCAACGCGCGGCTCAAAGCCCATGCGCTCAACAACTTTGGCGGTTAAAATAGCTGTATCGGCCAATTGCTCAGCGGTTGGTAATTCGGTAATTGCCGTGTCGGCGACGAAGAGTGGACCATTTTTAGAAATAATGATTGACATACCGATCGCGTGTTCGCCGCGGCGCTCATCTGCAACAAGGCGAATATCACGCAGAGCCGTGTGATAGTTACGTGTCAGACCTGTTATCATTCCATCAGCATCGCCACATGCGACCATACAGGCCCCAAATACGTTACGATCATTATTGACGAGTCGCTGCACATCACGCTGCAAAAGACCACTGCGCTGTGTGCGTTTGTAGAGATAATCAAAATAGGTTGAGTTATTCTCTGACAAGCGTGCATTGATAATTTCTAGCTCGTTTTCAGGTACACCGAGCAAACGCATATTGGCTTTGACGCGTTCTTCACGACCAACAAGAATTGGATGACCCAATTGTTGGTTTTTGAATGCAAATGCTGCGCGGATAATTGAGGGCTCTTCACCCTCGGCAAATACGATACGTTTTGGCTCTTCGCGACGTACAGCACCTTGGAAACGTTGTAAAAACCCAGCAGATGGGTTTAGGCGGCGTGCCAGCGTGTTGGAATACGCTTCCATATCCTCGATTGGTTTACGTGCGACACCGGTGTCCATGGCTGCTTGCGCGACGAATGGAGGGATGTAGGAAATCAGACGTGGGTCAAATGGGACTGGAATGATGTAGTCTTTCCCAAACTTTGGACGTGCACCGTGATAGGCAGCCGCAACTTCATCTGGAACATCTTCACGTGCCAGCATCGCCAAGGCGCGTGCACAGGCGACTTTCATCTCTTCATTGATCGCCGAAGCGCGAACATCTAATGCACCACGGAAAATGTATGGAAATCCAAGAACATTATTGACCTGATTTGGATAGTCTGACCGTCCCGTTGCAATGATGGCGTCATTGCGGACTTCCATGATTTCTTCGGGTTTGATTTCAGGGTCAGGATTGGCCATCACGAATATGATCGGGTTTTTGGCCATGGATTTTACCATGTCCTTGCTAACAGCGCCTTTGACGGACAGACCGATCAATACGTCAGCACCATCTACGGCTTCAGCAAGTGTACGTTTCTTGGTTTTAACCTGGAAAGCAGACTTATATTGATCCATGCCTTTGGTACGGCCTTGATAGATCACACCATCACGGTCACACATGAGGATATTCGATTTTGGAACGCCTAGGTGATGGATGAGGCCTGCCACAGATAGTCCAGCTGCTCCGGCACCTGAAACTGCGACTTTAATGTCTTTGAGTTTACGCCCAGTGATTTCAGCGGCGTTTATCAGGCCTGCTGCAGCGATAATTGCGGTTCCGTGCTGGTCATCATGGAAAACAGGGATTTTCAGTTTTTCACGCAATTCCGCTTCAATTTGAAAACACTCGGGGGATTTTATATCTTCGAGGTTTATTCCACCCCAACTTGGTCCAATTAAACGAACGCACTCAATCAGCTTTTCAGGGTCTTTTGTATCGACTTCAACGTCAAATGAGTCGACATCTGCAAAACGCTTAAATAGAACCGCCTTACCTTCCATCACAGGCTTCGACGCCATCGCACCAAGGTCACCAAGACCAAGTATTGCTGTCCCGTTTGATATGACCGCTACGGTATTACCTTTTGCAGTATAGTCATACGCTAGGTCTTCATCTTTTGCGATTGCTTCAACCGGAACCGCCACACCGGGGGAATAGGCCAGTGACAGATCCCGCTGGGTCTGCATTGGCTTTGTCGGTAGCATGGAAATTTTGCCAGGGGTTGGTTCTTGGTGAAATGCTAGAGCTTCTTCATCTGTAAAAGACGGGCGTTTCGAACTCATGTGCGTTGTGTCCTTGTTTTGCGGAATGTCCGCATATTTGTGTTGTTCTTTTTATAGTTGTGCAGATCTCTCTTCTTATGGATCAATTCTGCTGTTAGTAAACAGGGCAATCTATGCTCTTAAATTGATAAAATGCAATTTCTTCGCTTTGTCACCCTTGCAGCTTAAATTAGTGTGACTAGTGTGCACGCCCATGTCAAAAGCACCTTCTCCATTTATGGTTCAATACCTTGAGATTAAAGAGCGTCACAGTGATGCGCTTTTATTTTTCCGTATGGGCGATTTTTATGAACTCTTTTTTGAGGATGCTGAAATAGCAGCCGCTGATCTAGATATTACTCTGACAGCAAGAGGGCAACATTCTGGTGATCCAATACCAATGGCTGGCGTTCCCTATCATGCCGCTGAAGGATATTTGGCGCGATTGATACGTCTTGGGCACCGTGTCGCGGTGTGTGAACAGTTAGAGTCACCAGAAGAAGCAAAAAAACGCGGCTATAAAGCTGTCGTCAAGCGTGATGTCGTGCGTATCGTCACCCCCGGTACTTTGACAGAAGACTCGTTATTGGACGCACGTTCTTCCAATATACTGGCGGCGGTTGGCTTGGCGGCTGGTGGTTCTGAAGGTGGCATCGCATTGGCCGATGTATCGACAGGCCGATTTGAAGTGTTTACAGCGCAGCCAGAAGATTTTGGTGAGATTTTATCAGCCTTATCACCAAAGGAATTGCTCTTAAGTGAAAGCGCATTTGCACGTCCTTTGATTTCCAACATGCTGGAAAATTTAAAAGCGGCTGTTACGCCCAGACCAAGTGCCAAGGCCGACAAAGGGTCTGGTGAACGTCAATTAAAATCGGCACTCGGCGTAAAGTCCCTCGATGCATTTGGAGCGTTTTCAAATGCGGAATTGTCTGCCAGTGCATTGTTGTTGGATTATCTAAATCTCACGCAGGCAGGGGAGGCCCCTCGGCTTGATCCTCCAAAGCGTCACCTCGGTGAAAGCTTTATGGCGATTGATCCAGCAACGCGCGCCAGTTTAGAGATAGACGTGTCTGCGCAAGGTGGCCGCAAAGGATCTTTGTTGGCGACGATTGATTGTACAATTACCGCGCCGGGAGCCCGTCGTTTGGCTGATAATTTGGCGCGTCCTCTTATTGATATTGACGCCATAAATGCACGCCTTGATGCGGTGGGGCTATTTGTTTCAGACAGAGACTTGCGGGAAGAAGTGCGAGAATCCTTGCGTATAAGCGCGGATATTGAACGCGCCCGTATGCGATTACAGCTTGGACGTGGTGGACCAAAAGACCTACTTGCGCTTGCTCAAGGTCTAGAAGCAGGTGCGCAAGCGTCAAAGCAATTACGTTCGAACATTGCCGGCCTTCCAGCATTACTTGAAGAAGCCTGCACGGTACTAAACCTGACGGATCAAAAGGAATTGGGCGAGTTTTCCGATACGCTCAAACGCGCGATCAAAGAAGATGCACCGGTTCTTGCCCGTGATGGCGGCTTTATTTGTGAAGGTTATGATGCAGCTTTAGATGAAGTGAAATCCCTGAGAGATGATAGCCGTAAAATCATCGCTGGCCTGCAAGCGCAGTACGCTGAAAAAACAGGTATTAGCAGCCTGAAGATACGTCACAACAAAGTGCTTGGCTATTTCATTGATGTGACTGCACGCAATGCTGACGCTATGCAAAACGGGCCTCATGCAGGTGACTTTATCCATCGTCAAACATTGGCGTCAGCCATGCGGTTTACCACGACTGAATTAGGTGAGCTTGATGGCCGGATTGCTAGAGCAGATGAAGAAAGCAAAGCGCGCGAACTTGATATCTTTAACGACCTTGTTTTGAAGGCTGAGAATTTATCAACGCAATTGCGCGCAGCAGCTGATGCACTGGCGGCAATAGATGTCGCTGCCGGATTAGCGCAATGGTCGGAAGATGTCAGTGCAGTAAGACCGATCCTAGAAAAATCGACGCGTTTCGTTGCTGAAGGTGCGCGTCACCCTGTTGTTGAAGCTGCATTGCGTAAAGACGGCGAGGGCTTTACCGCCAATGATTGCCGCCTTGATGCACAAGGTGATGACAATGCCAGATTGATGATGGTGACTGGGCCGAATATGGCAGGTAAGTCGACCTATCTTCGTCAAAATGCATTGTTGGCAATCTTGGCTCAGGCTGGAAGTTTTGTGCCGGCGAAAAAATTCGAGCTTGGTCTTGTTGATCGCGTGTTTTCCCGTGTGGGTGCTTCTGATGATTTATCGCGTGGACGTTCCACATTTATGGTGGAAATGATTGAAACTGCTGCAATCTTAAATCAGGCAGGGCCACGCGCATTTGTTATACTCGACGAAGTAGGGCGCGGTACTGCCACTTATGATGGTTTGGCGATTGCGTGGGCGGCGGTTGAACATCTACATGAAAAGAATAAATGCCGTGCAATTTTCGCGACGCACTATCATGAATTAACGGACTTAGCCGAAAAGCTTCCCTATGCTGCGAATGCATCTCTTCGAGCTAAGGATTGGCAAGGTGACCTAGTTTTTCTCCACGATGTGAAACCTGGTGCTGCGGATCGCTCTTATGGTGTTCAAGTCGCAAAATTGGCGGGTATGCCATCTGCTGCAATAGCACGGGCTGAAGATGTTTTGGGAAGACTAGAGAGTGATGCGAAACAGGGTGGTCCTCAATTAGATGATTTGCCACTTTTTGCATCTGTCGCTGAGTCCGTTTCTGTTGCTGATTTAGAACCTTCCGAAGTTGAAAAAATGCTGTCTCAAATTGATGTAAATGAAACGTCACCGCGAGAGGCCTTAGATATTTTGTACACACTTAAGCAAAAACTCGGAGCTTAACATATTTGGCACTGTTCCTACGCAAAATTTAGGGGTAGGAGTGGGGTATGCAAGAGACAAAATCGCCCCCGAAAAAGCCCGTTCGCCGCCCTAAAATGGGAGCATGGCGTATCCATGATATTATCGATCCGATAAAGTTACGTGTACAGTTAACAGCCGCGCACATGGAAAATGTGCATGATCAGACCAAGGCCCGCCAGCGTGTTCTAGATCTTTTGCACGGTGCGATGTTTCGCGGAAGAATGATTGCGCAGGAACGACTTGAATCTGGCGCAGATGGCCTTGATACAGCTAATTTACTCTCGGCCGTAATGGATGAAGTGCTTCACGCGCTTTATGATTATACGACGACACATGTGTTTCGATCCAAAAATCCGACAATGGGTGAAAGAATGTCTGTTTTGGCAGTTGGGGGCTATGGACGCAGCGCGCTAGCGCCATCATCAGATGTCGATCTGTTATTTTTACGCACGTATAAACAGACAGCTTGGGCGGAAAGCGTGATTGAATTTATGCTTTACGCATTGTGGGATTTGGGACTGAAAGTTGGTCATGCGTTTAGAACGATTGACGAATGTATACGGCTTTCAAAAGAAGATTACACAATACGAACGGCTATTTTGGATCGACGTTATCTTTTTGGCGATGTTGAAATTTCTAACGAGCTTGATCAGCGTTTTCAGAAAGACATTGTTGATGGGCGCGCAGCAGAGTTTGTTCAAGCAAAATTGGAAGAGCGTGACAGGCGGGTTTCTAAAGAAGGTAATTCGCGTTTTCGTGTCGAGCCTAATGTTAAAGAAGGTAAGGGTGGATTGCGCGATTTACAGACATTGTTCTGGCTCGCCAAATACATTCACGGTGGAAAAAATTTCGACGAAGTACTAAAAAATCAGGTTTTTTCAAAGTCTGATGCGAGTATCTTTCGTCGGGAAGCTCGTTTTATCTGGACCGTAAGATGTCATCTTCATTATGTTGCTGGACGTGCTGAGGACAGGCTGAGTTTTGACCTGCAGCCTGAAATCGCGTCTAGAATGGGGTTTGTAGATAAAGCCGGCATGAGCGGTGTTGAGCGCTTTATGAAGCGTTATTTTATTGCTGCGAAAGAAGTGGGCGCTTTAACGCGTATTCTTTGTGCAAAACTTGAGGCGATTGAGGAAAAAAAACCTTCTGGATTGCTACGTTTTTTACCAGCACCAACCGCAAAACCTCTAGAAGATAGTCGTTATGTATTGGATGCTGGACGCGTTTCCTATGCCAGCGTAGATGTAGTTAAAGATGACCCGCTTAACTTAATACGATTGTTCAATGTCGCTGATGATGACGGCTATGATATTCATCCAAACGCTATCGCAATTATCCGCGATAATCTGCGGTTATTGAAGGTTTCTTATCGCAAGGATAAAGAAGCCCAGCAGTTATTCCTTGATGTTGTGACATCTCCTGATCACCCGGGAACAACACTGAAAATCATGAATGAAACTGGCGTTTTAGGTCGTTTTCTACCAGAGTTTGGCCGGATAGTCGGGCAGACACAGTTTAACATGTATCACCACTATACGGTTGATGAGCACACCATTCGTGCCGTGGAGGCCATGAACGATGTCGAGCGCGGTGAGTTAGCAGATGAACACCCATTATCAACACAGATTTTTTCCAAAATACAGCATCGCCGCGCGCTTTATCTCGCCATGTTGTTGCATGACACTGGCAAGGGCCAAGGGGATCAACAAATAGAGGGTGCTAAAACAGCACGCACAGCCTGTTTGCGTTTGGGAATGGAGCCGGAAGAAGCGGAATTGGTTGCTTGGCTTGTCGGAAATCACCTTGAAATGAGCGACACAGCTCAAAGACGCGATATTTCAGACCCTCGGACTATTTCGACATTCGCGAAAAAAGTGGGAACCGTCGAAAGATTGCGTTTGCTCTTAGTGCTTACCGTTTGTGATATCCGTGCGGTTGGACCAGATGTTTGGAATAGTTGGAAAGGCCAACTGTTGCGCGAGCTCTACTATGCGACTGAAGCTGCGTTACGTGGCGGGCGTGCTGATGAAAAATCTATTAAATCTCAGATTTCTGTGCGTGCGGAAACAGCCCGCGAAAGCTTAAAAAATCAAATTGGTGAACTGCCTAGTATTTTCGCAAAACTGGAAGATGCGTATTGGATTTCCTTTGAAACGGATATCCATGCATGGCACGCAGCTGCAATTTCTAAGGCGCTATCTTCATCCGTTGCCGATGCGCGTATCGAAAAAGAGCTTAGTGCAACGCAGATAATTATATTTACGAAAGATAGACCAAGTCTATACGCAGATTTGTGTCAGGTATTGATGAGCGCAGGCGCGGACATATTGTCCGCGAGGTTGTTTTCTACGGGTGATGGCCATGTGTTGGATGTATTCGAAATTCAAACCAGTGCAGGTGAGCCTTATGCTGAATCTGACCCGACACGCTTAAATCAGCTCTGCGAAGCTTTAAAAGCCGCAGCCGATGGTAAAGAGTTTGAAATGATTTCAGATTCTAGCTCCTATAAAGCCTCGCGTCGTCAGGCGGCATTTATTGTCGAACCAATAGTGTCAATTGATAATCAGGCTTCTGGCAATGCGATTGTCGTCGAACTGTCGGGCCGAAACCGTAGAGGTCTGATGCAGGAAATTGCAAATGTTTTAGACCAAGAAGGTCTTTCAATTTTATCGGCACATGCTGAAAGTTACGGCATGTTGGTGCATGACGTGTTTTATCTGGAGCTTAGAGATAATCGAGATTTGAACGAGGATAAGCTAACAAGCAGCTTGTTGGACGTTTTGCGTCGAGAAGAATTGGAAGCTCCTAGAACGCCAGCGCGAGCATTGAAACGCGCCAAGAGTTCAGAAAATAGATAGGCTGATTGATGAGCTTAGCGCGCAACGTATTTGTTCAATCTAGTCTCACCTTTGGAAGCCGTATTCTAGGTTTTATTCGTGAGGCTGTTATTTTTGCAAAACTTGGTGCTGGACCGCTGACAGATGCGTATTTAACAGCGCAGCAATTTCCAAATCTATTCCGTCGGTTGTTGGCTGAAGGTGCATTTGCACAAGCATTTGTTCCACTCTATTCCAAATCTCAAGCCGAAGATGGTGATGATGTCGCCACGCAAATGGCAACAGAAACACTATCGATGCTGTTTACGGTGACGATTTTGCTTTCTGTCATCGCTCAGATTTGTATGCCGTGGATTATGATGGTGTTGCAGGCGGGGTATCGCAGCAATCCTGATATCTTCAATTTATCTATACTGCTCACGCAAATCACCATGCCGTATCTGGCAGGAATGGCGCTATCAGCCTTGTTCGCAGGTGTATTGAATGCGGCAGGGCGGTTTGTTCTGTCAGCCGCTGCACCCACCTTGATGAATATCTGTCTATTGATTGCGGCGTTTAGCTTCAATGATCCAAGGACAGTTGCAGTCGCCTGTTCTGTTGCGACATTGATCGCTGGTATATTGCAGGCATCCGTTTTGTGGTGGGGAGCTAAACGGCAAGGCGTACATCTAAAGTTTGTTTTGCCGCGCATTACGCCCGCAGTAAAACAGGTTGCGAAAATTGCGGTTCCCGGTGCATTGGCTGCTAGCGCGACACAAATCAATATCATTGTGTCTTCCTCAATTGCATCTTTTGAAGCAGGTGCAAAAGGGTGGCTCGCATCGGCTGATCGTTTCTATCAATTGCCTCTCGGAATTGTGGGTGTCGCCGTTGGCGTTGCGATATTGCCAAAACTATCGCGTGCAATGAGCAAGGTGGGCACTTCTAAGGATACGCACAGGACATTGGATGAGGGTATTGCTTTAGCTATGGCGTTGACCCTTCCTGCAGCTGTTGCATTGGGTTTAATTCCATTTTTCTTGGTGGATGCATTGTTTGGCCGAGGTCAATTTGATGCAACGGATTCTGCCATGGCCGCTCAGGCTCTTATTCATTATGCGTGGGGTGTGCCAGCATTCGTTTTGGTGAAGGTTTTATCGCCCGCATTTTTTGCGAGACAGGATACAAAACGCCCGATGCAATTTGCAGTAGTTTCGGTGATTGTGAATACGGTTTTAGGGGCAAGCGCTTTCTTTTGGTTGCGCGGGCAGGGTGAATTTGGATTTCCAGCACTTGCAGCGGCTACGAGTTTTGCCGCGTGGCTGAACGTGACCATGCTATTCGTAACGCTCATAAAACGTGGTGATTATAAACCGAGTGGTTTGCTTTTAAATCGCCTAATTCGAGTTGCAGTGTCTTGCGCTTTGTTGGGCGGTTTCTTGTATTTTGCGAACATGCACCGAGACCTAGTACAGGCCTATGCATGGGATTCTAAAGTTCTAACATTGATAGCGATCGTTGCGATTGGCGGTGCCTTTTATGGAATTTTAGCTCTACTGACTGGGGCTGTGTCTTTAAGAGAAATTCGAAATTCAATGAAGCGAAGTGCGACTTAAATAGCAGCTTGAGTTGAAACACTTGCACCGCAAACTCTTTGTGCGTTAGACCGCTATCCAGACTTCAGTTTAAAAGGCGCAATATAGATGAGCGACACAGATACAGCTTATACCGGTCCTCAACGTGTGTATTCAGGCATGCAGCCATCAGGTGATCTGCACCTTGGAAACTATCTTGGTGCATTGATAAACTGGGTGAAGCTTCAAGAAAGCTGGGAATGTGTTTTTTGTGCCGTTGATCTGCATGCGATTACCGTTCCGCAAGACCCTAAAGTCCTTGCAAGTAAGACGCGTGAAATCACAGCTGCTTGGCTTGCGGCAGGTGTGGACCCAAAAAAATCAATTGTTTACGCGCAATCGAGTGTACCTGCTCATGCCGAACTTGCGTGGATTTTAAATTGTACCGCCCGTATGGGGTGGGTTGAGCGTATGACACAATTTAAGGACAAGGCAGGAAAGGACGCTGAACGTGCATCGGTTGGTCTGTTTACATATCCTGTTTTGCAGGCGGCAGATATTCTTGCTTTCAAAGGTACACACGTACCTGTTGGTGAAGATCAAAAACAGCATTTAGAGTTATCTAGAGATATTGCTGATCGTTTTAACAGAGATTTTGATAAACCTGACTTTTTCCCTCAGCCAGAACCTTTAATTCAGGGGCCTGGTGCGCGTGTCATGTCTTTGAAAGATGGCACGAAGAAAATGTCCAAATCGGACCCTTCGGAGTTATCTCGAATCAACTTTATTGATGACGCAGACCTGATTGCTAAAAAGATCAAGAAGGCAAAATCTGATGCAGACGTCCTTCCTTCAGAGGTTGATGGTTTAGAGGGACGACCAGAAGCAAGAAATCTTGTTGGAATTTATGGAGCATTGGCGGAGAAAACAAACGCTGAGGTCCTATCAGAATTTGGCGGGGAGGGGTTTGGGAAATTTAAACCAGCTCTCGCTGAACTCGCGGTGGAAAAACTAGCACCAATAACCACACGCATGCGTGACTATATGGATGATCCATCGCAGATTGATGCTGTATTGAAGGATGGTGCTGAAAAAGCGAATGCTATTTCTCAGCCTATTTTAAAGGAAGTGCGTGAGATCGTCGGATTTTGGGGCAGCTAATAATTTGTCTAGCTGAAGTTTTGCTAAGAGAGAGTTTTGAAGAATGTCTAAGAATGTAGGAATAAAAATCGCTGGTTTAGTAGCAGCTGCAATGACTATGTCGGTAGCATGTTCTCCTAAAGAAACTGCTGAGGTTGAGAGCGCCGAAGTTGAGAGCGTGGAAGAGCATACACATTCTCATGCAGCATCAGTCAGCAATCCGGATCATAGCATTGAAGAATCCACGATTAGGATTGAGAATGGAATTATTCGGACTCCATTGGGCGGTAAAAATATAACATCTGGATATTTTGCCATAACTTTAGGCAGTGACGATAAAATCATTGCAGCATCATCTGATATCGCTGAATCAATTGAACTCCATGAACACACGCATCAAGATGGCGTCATGCAGATGCGAAAACTTGATCATGTTGAAGTGAATGCCAACCAAGAGACTGTTTTTAAACCAAAAGGTCTGCATTTGATGTTGTTTGGAGTGAATGATGTGCAAGAAGGAGATGTGGCAGAAGTTATATTCTCTTTTGAATCTGGCAGATCAGCAACTGCAAGCTTTGAAATTTCTGTTCCAGATGTGTCTCATGGGGCTGGACACAAACATTAATGAAACGTAACCTTTATAGGTGTTGTTAAATTGCTGCACTCAGTATCCTAATTGTGTGCAGCAAAGTTGATTTACTTAGGTTGTTTCTATGAGTGTGCTTCAGTTTAGTCGCAAAAGCGAAGTATTCGCTGAAGAGCCTGACATTGTAGAAATAGATAAACCGATTCCTCTTAAAACTCGGTCTGTTCAAGCTTTAAAATCTTCAAAAATACCTTCAAAGGTGAAGAACCACTTTCTCGGCCTTCTTGCGATAACAGTGCTCTTTGCTTATCCGGCGAGTATTTTACTTTCGAATAAAATAGGTGACGAGCTTACATTTCCCGAATCGATTAATCAAAACTGGTCTTCACCGTGGGCAGGTGTTGGAACACAGATACTCGAACGAGAAGTTGATTTAAATGGTTGGGTAGCTGATGCGCCTGTTTGGGCACCATCTGCAAGATTGACAGCTATGCCCGCATACCAGATGGCGCTTGGTCATACGATCGGTGATTTCGTTGAACTGGTGAATACGCAACAAGGTAATCTGGAAGATTCAGATTTAAGCGCGACAGCACTTCTTTTGTCGCGTGATATTTCTGAAGTAGAGATACGTGCGGCGATCGAGTCGCTGTATAGTTATAATGGTGGTGTAAGGCTGCATCGCTATGATGATACGCTAACAGCAGCGCGATATGTCTCGCGTCTTGGTCTTATGGTATCATGGCTTCGACAGTCTGCTGCAGAGCTATCTGAAGCATCGAATAGCGCCAGTAGTGTGACTTTCAATAAATTTGCGACAGAAGCAGTGTATCGTGCCAGAGCGCGCGCTTATGTCGCCCATCGTTTTTTGAGTTTTATGCAAGCACCTATTGGTCTATCCATAAAGCAAGAACATGCATCTGCTTTATTGGCTTTGGAGCAGATTAGCGATTTTAAACCTCTGCTTGTGTTAAATGGATCGGCAGATGGAATATTGATTCCATCACACCCCGCAGCGCTTTATCAGAAGGTTCGGGAAGCTGAGTTCGTTTTGATGGAAGTTTCAAAAACTGTTCAATCTCAAGGATTTATAGAAGTTCAATAGACTTTTTATAGCGGCACCGTCGCATATTTTTAAATGCGTGCTACATTCTAATAGACTGAAGAAAGGTCCGGAAACGGATTATTGACGCTACGCATTAGATGGGGCGCTTACGGGACATGGCTTTAACACGTAAATTTTTGACTTTGGCAGATGAATCGCAAGAGTGTTTTTCTGCAATATTGTTTGCGGCTATGCGCGCTAAACGTGTTGGTGCCGGTTTGGTGATATTGAAAGCAGTTCAAGTTACTGGCATGGGACATTGGCGCGGCCTAGATGAGGATATGCGGACCGAGGCTTTGGATACGGCTCTCGCTGAGACTCAATCCATAGCTAGAATGGTGAAAGACCGCGTTGATATAGATCCTGAGGTGATTGTTGAAGAAGGTAAGCCAGAGGCCGCACTCAGTAAAATTACGAACGCTGACGACTCCATAAAGGTCCTTGTTTTGGGCGCAAGCGCAGGTAGAAGCGGTCCCGGACCATTGGTTTCGCGCATTGGTCGAGGAAAGTCTCTGACAGATCGTCCAATGGCGATTACAATTATCCCAGGAAATCTGACCGACGCTGAATTAGATGAAATGGGCGGAGCTGAACACTAATATCCTACTGTTTAGGTTGGAAATTACGTAAAAGCTCTTGTTTTTCACGGTCAAAAGGGCCATTTCAGTGCTCAATAAGGAGACTGATCACATGTTCATTCAAACAGAAGCGACGCCAAACCCTGAGACTTTGAAGTTTTTACCGGGTCGGGAGATCTCCCCGCGTACGCCGTATGAATTTCAGAATGAAAAAGAAGCCAGTGTCTCTCCTTTGGCTGCCTTTTTGTTTACGCTAAAAGGCGTGAAGACAGTTTTTCTTGGCAGTGATTTTGTGTCTTTGACAAAAACACCTGAAACCGATTGGGCGGTTTTAAAGCCGCAAGCGTTAGCTGCCATTATGGATCATTTTGTATCTGGCATGCCTGTGCTTGCTGATATGAGTGACCCTGAACCTAAAGAAGAAATTGTGTATGAGGGTGAAACTGCAGAAATCGTCGCCGAGATCAAAGAACTGATTGAAACCCGCGTGCGTCCGGCTGTGGCGAATGATGGCGGTGATATTGTGTTTGAGAAATTTGATGCTGACACTGGCGTTGTGACACTCCAAATGCGTGGTGCATGTGCGGGTTGCCCATCTTCAACAATGACACTGAAAAATGGTATCGAAAATATGCTACGCCATTACGTGCCAGAAGTATTGGCGGTCGAAGCGGCAGCTGTTTAGGCATTTTGAATGCGTGTTTTAGCTTTAAGTACTATTGGCCAAGCGTGTGAAGCGGGCGTTTTTGATGCTCAAACCAACCTTTCACATATCGTAGAAACTATGTCGAAAGGTCATGACGTTCGCTTAGCTATCTGTACACAAAAAGCGGTCAATGATGCTGGTGTCACCTATGATGACATAGGGAGCATCGTTGTTATTGCTGGGCCGGGGTCGTTCACGGGTGTTCGTGTGGGCGTTGCATTTGCGCGAGGACTGGGTTTGGCATTAGACATTCCGGTTATTGGCGTATCCAGCTTAGAAGCATCATTACCCTTGGGTTCTTCAGAAAGCACACTCATTGCTTTACCAGCTAAAAGACGATTGCCTGATTTAAGCTGGTGGGTGCAGAGTTTTGCAAACGGTATTAAAAACGCGGAGCCTGAAGAGGCGAATGTGGCTCGCTTGCTAGAATTATCTGCAAAACATGATCAGATTTTCGGTTTGGGTTTGGAGAGTATCGAGGGAATCGAATTTTCAGAGGCTGATATGAAGCTAGAAAATGCGGTCCGAATTGCAGCGGATATGAGTAATGCAGACAGTTTTTCTGCTAACCCTCAATATGTGAGAGCACCTGATGCTGTGCCAATGGCACCCAAAAAGTGAATGCTGGAAAATCAAACATTGTCATTGTTCCTACATCTGCCAGCGATAGCGATGTCTTGGCCGAAATTCATAAAAATTGTTTTGAAAAATATTGGAAAATAAGCGAGTTTGACGACCTACTAAATCGATCAGCAAACTCCGGATACCTATTAAAAATAGACAATATTCCAGCTGCTTTAATATTGGTTATGGATACTGGTGATGCCCTAGAAATTCTAACAATTGCAACTCATTCCGACTTCAGGAGAAAGGGGTTGGCGACGCGTTTATTGCAAGAATTTGATTCGGTTTCACCCCAAAGCATCGACAAAAATTGGCTTCTTGAAGTTGAGGCCGATAATGCTAGCGCAATTTCATTTTATGAAGGTCTAGGGTTTACAAAAGTGGGTGTTAGAAAAAAATATTATAAAAAACAAAATAATGAACGTATAGACGCCATTATCTATTCCGCAAAAATCGGAAGCTTGCAGATATAGACGTGAATACCCGTCACTCTCACCCGACCTTGACTGGACAATTTAGCTCGATGCGATCATACCAATTAGCAGATAAGATAGAGGTGCGTCATGATTGAGAAACGTTGTATCGA
This sequence comes from uncultured Hyphomonadaceae bacterium, assembly GCA_964352025.1. Classification (GTDB taxonomy): domain Bacteria; phylum Pseudomonadota; class Alphaproteobacteria; order Caulobacterales; family Hyphomonadaceae; genus Hirschia. The sequence goes on along the minus strand of CAYGPZ010000001.1, from coordinate 6,737 downwards.
AAAAGGCCTGCGAATGACTGAGCAGCGCCGCGTTATAGCTAGAGTTTTGTCTGACGCGAAAGATCACCCAGATGCAGAAGAATTACATCACCGTGCATCTGCAATCGACGACAATATTTCACTTGCGACCGTCTATCGTACTGTCCGCTTGTTTGAAGAATATGACATTATAGAGCGGTTAGACTTTCGAGACGGGCGTGCCCGTTATGAAGAAGCTGGTGCAGGTCACCATGATCACCTTATTGATGTAAAATCAGGTGAAGTGATTGAATTTGTGAATGAAGAGATTGAACGTCTTCAAGAAGAAATCGCGCGTAAACTGGGCTATAAATTGGTTGATCACCGGTTGGAGCTATATGCTGTTCCTATCGATGACGCTGAAAAATAGAACGCCCACTTTTAATAAAATTTAGTTTGAATGAAATTCCTTGCTGATCAAGCGTGGAATCTCCTAGCGTATTTGTTGGTTTTAGGGCATAACCCAGCCCCATGACTAAAGAGACACTGCAGACTAGCCCTAAAAAGCTTTTTATCAAAACATATGGTTGCCAAATGAACGTCTACGATTCCGATCGTATGAAGGACGTTTTAAAACCTCTTGGATACGCCCCGACAGATGCGCCGGAAGGTGCAGACCTTGTCGTGCTTAACACCTGCCATATTCGCGAAAAGGCGACTGAAAAAGTCTTTTCCGAACTAGGGCAGTTAAAACGGATGAAAGCTGATACAGGCGGTAAAATGACTATCGCTGTTGCAGGGTGTGTTGCTCAGGCAGAGGGTGCTGAGATTATGCGCCGGCAGCCTGCTGTTGACCTCGTGCTAGGGCCGCAAAGCTATCACAAATTACCTGAGATGATTGCAAAAGTATCGCGTCAGACGGGTGATGTTCTCGAGACAGAATTTGATGTTGAAGAGAAGTTTGATGCTTTGCCGATTGAACGCGAAGCAGATGGAAATTCTGCATTGGTATCCATTCAGGAAGGGTGCGATAAATTTTGTACTTTCTGTGTTGTACCTTACACGCGTGGAGCTGAGTATTCTCGTAATGTTGATGCTATCGTCGCTGAAGTGCGTGGTCTGGCGTCACAAGGTGTAAAAGAGATCACTTTACTGGGACAAAACGTAAATGCTTTCCACGGTGCGTCGCCTGATGGTGATGGTTCAGAGTGGGGGCTTGGCCAACTTTTAAGGCATTTAGCCAAAATTGGCGGTCTGGAGCGTCTACGTTTTACGACATCTCACCCAAAAGACATGGATGATGATCTGATCTCAGCATATGGCGAACTCGATGTTTTGATGCCGTATTTTCACCTACCCGTGCAGGCTGGGTCAAATAAAGTCTTAAAAGCTATGAACCGAAGCCACACGGCTGAGGAATATATTGAAACCATGCGCAAAGTTCGACAGCAGTGTCCGGATGTTGCACTTGCATCTGACTTTATCGTGGGTTTCCCCGGCGAGACAGATGAAGACTTTGAAGCGACAATGGATTTGGTCAGAGAAGTGAAATATGCGTCTGCATATTCATTTAAATATTCACGCCGTCCGGGAACACCTGGGGCAGAAATGTTTGGTCAAGTTGATGAAGATGTGAAGGATGAACGTTTGCAACGCTTGCAAGCTTTAATTCGTGAACAGACTACCGATTTTAATAGACAACAAATTGGAAAAACTATTCCAGTGTTATTTACTCATAACGGAAAGCTTGAAGGTCAGGCATTGGGTAAATCACCTTACTTGCAATCAGTGCATGTTCAGAATGCTCAGCATTTGATTGGTCAAATCGTAGATGTTGAAATTGTAGATGCTACCCTAAGCTCGCTCACCGGTGAGTTAAGTTCCAAATAAAGAGACATTAGGCTTGAGTGTAAAAAAAACGGCTTCGAAGAATAGAGCTAAGAGCGCAAACAGATCGACGCGCACTTTCAAAATGGAAGACAGTAAGCGTTTACGCGATCTGTGCGGGCCGGGTCATAGGAATTTGCAAGCCTTGGAACTCCAACTCGCTGATTTTGACCTAAAGGTTGAAAGTCAGGGTGGTGAAATTCGTGTCGATGGTGAGGGGCAGGGCCCTGCACTGGCAGAACAAGCATTAATTGCTTTTTCAGATCGCGTGGAAGCGGGTGCGGACCCTTCAGCGTTTGAGCTTGAGGGTGTTATTCGCCTTGTTCGGGACGATGCTTTACCAACTTCTGTGAATGGTGGTGAGATTATTTCTGGCTTGAACAAGCCAATTACACCGCAGACAAGTGGTCAGAGAGAATACCTAAAAAAACTAAAGGATGATGAGGCTGGATTGGTTTTCGGAACTGGTCCTGCAGGAACGGGTAAGACCTTTCTTGCGGTCGCAATTGGTGCCTCTGAACTTAAATCGGGTAAACGCGAGCGACTGATTGTTGCGCGCCCGGCAGTAGAAGCGGGTGAACAGTTAGGGTTTTTACCAGGTGCTTTGGAAGATAAGGTTGACCCTTATATGCTTCCCATTTGGGATGCCTTGGATGAATTGCTTGGAGTTCAAGAGGTTATACGCCGTAAGGAACGCAAGGAAATTGAAGTTGCACCATTAGCGTTTATGCGCGGGCGGACGTTGAAAAATGCGTTTGTCATTATTGATGAAGCGCAGAACGCAACGATTCCTCAAATGAAGATGGTTTTGACAAGGTTGGGCCGTGGTTCGCGTATGGTCGTGACGGGTGATCCATCTCAAACTGATTTGCCTAATCGGTCTCCATCAGGTCTTGCGCATGGGATGAAAATTCTCGACGGCGTTGAAGGGGTTTCTCAAGCTGCTTTAACGACTAAAGATGTCGTACGTCATGACTTGGTTGCACGTATTGTTTCTGCCTATGACAAAGATGAGCAAGGCTAAAATGTCTGATCCAACTGTCTTGATATCTGTAGATCTGCGTATTGAAGAAGAACAATGGAATTCTGAAATTCCAGAGATAAGCGAGATCGTTGAACGCGCGTTAGAAGCCGCTGGCGGTGGAGCTGGTGAAAGTGGGTTGGTAGAAGTATTGCTCACCAATGACACTGAAATGCACGCGTTGAACTCCAAATGGCGCGGAAAAGATAAGCCTACAGATGTGTTGTCCTTTCCTGCCGAAGGGGCGTCCTTGCCAGGGATGCAACCTTTTTTAGGTGATATTGCAATTGGCCTAGACGTTGCAAAGGTGGATTCTGATAAACTGGGGCGTGACTTTCAGTTGCATGTGATGCATCTTTTAGTTCATGGCTTCTTGCATCTTGTGGGGTTTGACCACATCTCAGAAGATGATGCGAAAAAAATGGAAGGGTTGGAGGCAAAAATTCTTGCACCGCTTGGATTGCCAGACCCATATGGAGATGCGGCATAGACATGCCCGATGATGAATCGAGTACCGAGAAGAGCAATCGTGTTGACGATGGTATCTTCTCAAAAGTGACCAACTTGTTCTCTGGATCCGGACAGAGAAAGAGCGTTGATAGTTTGGCTGAAGACGAGAGTTCGCCAACGCCATCACCTTCGGAAATGCGATTGCGCGTATCTGAATTTGAAACTGCTACGGTTTCAGATGTGATGATTCCCCGTGTGGAAATTAAAGCAGTTCAAGTCGATACGACTGTTGAAGACTTGCTGAAAATATTTACCGAAGAGTCGCATTCTCGTTTGCCAGTCTATAGAGACGCATTGGATGACCCAATTGGGTTGGTCCATATCAAGGATTTGGTCGCTGAGCTTTCTAAAGAAGAAAGCATTGATTCAATGGCCGATGAAAAACTGTTGGCGAAAATAAAACGCGAGATTTTGTTTGTTCCGGCATCGATGCGCCTTCCTGTTTTGCTCGTCAAAATGCAAACGTCTCGTATTCACTTGGCACTTGTTGTAGATGAATATGGCGGAACCGACGGTCTCGTGACACTAGAAGACCTCGTTGAACAGATAGTTGGTGATATTGAAGACGAACATGATGAGGAAGATGCTCATTTCGTACTTCGTGGACCCGGTGTTTGGGAAGCAAACGCACGTACTGAAATTGAAGATTTCGAAGCTGAGTCCGATCTTTCATTGGCATTGCCTGACTATGAAGACGAGATTGATACGCTTGGTGGGCTCGTATTTGCCCTTGCTGGCCGAGTTCCCCAACGAGGCGAAATCGTTTTACACCCAGAAAATGTCGCTTTTGAAGTGATGGAAGCAGACCCAAGGCGTATCAAAAAGCTGCGCGTGCGTTGCGGAATGCCCCATACACCTGCTACCAAGAAGGAAATGAGTGAGGAAGCCAAGGCAACAAGCTGAGGCGTAGTTCGAGGACGACTATGTTTGAGAAATTTGTGCCTAAGGATGTTCAATTCGCGCCAAGTGGGAATTTCCTTGCGAAACCCTATGATATTCTCAATGCATTGAGTGGCACAAAAGCGCTAATTGTTTGCTTTATTTTAGGAGCAATCTCTAACCTCGCATTTGCTCCGCTCAATTTCTGGCCAATGATGATGGTTGGCTTAGTCGGATTTATCTGGCTGTTAGATGGCGCAACCCGTCAGCCAAATGCCCGGTCAGCCGCTTTCTGGCGAACGCTTTTATTTGCGTTCGGGCAATTTGGAGTGGGTTTTCACTGGGTAGCCTTTGCTTTTTTGGTAGATGCAAAAGCGCACGCTGCACTGGTATGGATGTCCATGTTATTGCCACTTGGGCTGGCGTTGATATGGGCCATTATTGTTAGGTTAGCTGTCAATTTTTGGTCTCCCGGACCTGCGCGCGTGATGCTATTTGCGCTCACGATATTTATCGCGGAGTGGATACGCGGCCATTTGTTTGGTGGGTTTCCATGGAATATTCCCGCAATGGTTTGGCAGCCGGGTGGGGCTGTTTCACAGACAGCATCGATATTTGGAGTTTGGGGACTAAGCGTCCTAACACTTCTTTTCTTCGCCGCACCGGCAGCATTGTGTGATGGACGGTCACAAGTCGACGCTAAAATGGGTACAGTTGGTCGATCAATGCCGATCATATTTGCTGCCGTGATTTTTGGTATTGCTTGGGGGTGGGGATCGCATCGGTTAAGCGATGCAGAAACCGAAGCCGTGGGGCCAAGGGTTCGTCTTGTTGACGTAGGTGTGCCTCAAGGTGAAAAATTCAAACCCGAAGTCCGCCCGTTGGTATTGCGCCGATATTTACAGTTAACAGAACCCGATGATGGGCAATCCCCGCGGATCGTTATTTGGCCCGAAGGGGCAGTGCCATATGCGTTATTACAATACCCCGACGCATTGGATCCGGTGTTTGAGAACTTAGGTGCACGCAAACTTATTGTTGGAACCAGCTTTGTAAATCGGCAGCAACATCCACCCAAATGGTATAATTCCATGGCGGTCCTATCATCTGATAGTCCGGTTGCTGAAGCTATATATAAAAAGCACCGTTTGGTTCCTTTTGGAGAAATGGTGCCTTTCAAGAAACTCGCGTCTGTAATCGGGATCAAGGCTTTGCAGCAAATTGCGGAAGCGGGCTTTGAAGCGGGCCCCGTTCCAGCACCATTATCTGTGGAAGGAATTCCTGATTTCCAGCCCCTGATTTGTTATGAGGCATTGTTTCCTGGTTTGCTTCCCAAAAGAGATGAAGAAACCGATGTCGATTATGTTGCGTTGGATACAGGATATGAGCGTGCAGAGTGGATAGTGAATATATCAATTGATGCTTGGTTTGGCCCCTTGTGGGCTCCTTATCAGCATTTCGAGCATGCCAAGTATAGGTCCATAGAGGAGGGGTTACCAATGGCGCGAGTAGCCTCTAGGGGTGTGTCTGGATTAGTGGATGCATACGGACGGGTATCCGCTGCTGCAAAAGCACCAGATTTTGTTGATTACCCGAGTGATCCAAAGGGATGGAAATCACGTATATTAGACGCAAATATTCCCAGTGCTTTACCGCCAACTCTCTACAGTAAAACAAGAGAATTATTTGTATTTGGATTGCTGTTTCTACTTGTAATTGGCTGGATAACTTTACCTCGAGAATAAAGCTTTAGGTTGACATTTTAGCCAATATCATGTGGAAAAAGGATCTTGAGCTAGGGTTTCCCCTATGTATCTTCGGACTGCTGTGTGCGGGGGCAGCGGCTATATAAAGTGTGATTAATGTCTGAGAATAAGCTACCGAATACAATCGATAAACATGTTGGACGACGGGTCCGCTGGCGGCGACGCGAGTTGAACTTCAGTCAAGAGAAGTTGGGGGAACTTCTAGGTCTGACATTCCAACAAATTCAAAAATACGAAAAAGGTGTAAACCGTATTTCCGCAGGACGTCTTTTTGAAATGTCTCGTGTCCTAGACACGACAATCAGTTATTTCTTCATGGGTGTTGAAGAAATGGACGAAGCTATGAACCGAACTTTTGCTGAAAGCGATAAAGATCAGGCCTTAACAGGTCTAATCGATGCAGATGCAGTTGATTTGGTTGTTGCGTTTCAATCTATTCCGGACCCGAAACTACGTCAGTCTATACTGACCATGGTCCGTAATTCAGCAGAAGCTTTCACCGATACTGAAAAGTCTGCTTAGCGATTAAATCGATATTCCCCTTGCGACTACACAGATGTGAGTTTGAATTAGTCGTGAGGGTATATTGATTGTTGGTGCGGATAGTGCCAAACATTCCACTGAAATACGCACCCATAGCTCAGCTGGATAGAGCGCTGCCCTCCGAAGGCAGAGGTCAGAGGTTCGAATCCTCTTGGGTGCGCCATTTTTTACGC